>NZ_MSCN01000001.1:1754428-2552936 GCF_002954685.1 Polaribacter porphyrae
TTTACTAACAACTTAACTGAAATTAAAATGTATTCAATTTTAGGGAAAGAAGTATTTAAGAGATCTTTTAAGGGGAATGGTTCTAATAGCATAGAAATACCATCTTTAAAACAAGGCATTTACATCATAGAATTACAAAATGAACAAACAAAGTTCAATAAGAAAATAGTTTTAAAATAATTACAGCCCAAGTTAACAGTATACTCATGAAAACTAAAAAAGAAAATATTACTCGTAAAGAGGCTTTGCATAAAATAGGTAAGTATGGTAAATATACAGCATTAACTGCACTAGGTACTTACCTTATTCTTAATCCTAAAAAGGCACAAGCGGCTTCTCCTGAAACTCCAGGTACTGGGTTTTAAAAAAAATAATTATGAAAAATAAAATAACTCCTTTATCGTTTTTAGCAATTATATTTTTTTTAAGCTGTTCTTCTGTTTTTGAAGAAAATGAGATTACATCTTTTAGCTTTTTTAAGAACTCTAAAATTCAAGAAGAAGTAGAAGTAATAGATCAAAAAGGTAAATATATTATAACTAAAATTACTGATGGTAATAATTTAGTTTTTGAATTCAAAAAGGTTTACGAAACAGATATTAATATACTGGATTCTGGCTCAATAGAGTCTGTTATTTTTGAGATAGAGCCTCAAATAAATAATTTTTCGATAAATGATTCTTCATTAAAAACAATAAATGCATTTTACAAATTAAAATGTGGTACTTGCGATGATAAAGGCAGTATTCCAATAATATTAGGTAATATAACTGGTATTAAAAACAATAGTGATTCATGGTATGTAGATATCGATGTAAACGTTGAATTTGAATTTGATAGCTTAAAAAACATAAAACTTTCTGAAGTATTTTATATAAAAAAATAATTATAACTGTTTTAAAATAAAATAAATAAAAATGAGAATAAATAAATTAATAACAGGTAATTTTATTAAGTTTAATTATTATAATAATTTATTTTTTCAGAAAAATACCATTATGTTATTCTTATGCTCATCATGTATTACTTTAAATTCTTAACGAAAAATAAATCAAAAAATGAAATCAAGATTACTTTTTATAACATTTTATTTTATTGTGGTTCAAACTATTCTTTCTCAAAACATTAAGTTTACATTTAATAATTTTGAAAAAGAATTTCTAAAATTTAAACCTAAAAATAATGGTATTTCAGATAAAGACTTTAAAAACGATTTAATAACTATAAAAAATATAAAATCTGATGTTAAAAACAACCCTAATAACTTTAATGTAGCAGATTATTTAAATGTATTACATGTTTTTTTGTCTCTTAAAGAATCAAGAGAAAATATACTTATAGCTTTTGAAAAATTAAAAAATGCAAATAGTGGTTGTCAATATATTTTATATTTCGAAAAACAGTTTAAAGATATTCATTACGAAATTATTAGAAACGAAATAGAAAATGCAACTAACTTTTGTAAAGGTCAAAAGAACAATGTTGCAAATTTTGATATTGTATATTATTCAAAACAAAACAACCTAGATATTAACTTGGTAAAACTTATTTCTAAAATCAAAGAAAATGATTTAAAGTTCAGAAATAAAGACAATATAGAAGACAGAATAAAAAAGCAAAGAGTTTTAGATGTAAAAAATCAAAAGAGTATAGACTCACTTTTTCAAATTCATAAAAGTTATTTAGGAGTAAGTATGGTAGGTGAAAAATTTCAAACAGTCATGTGGTCTGTAATTCAACATTCTAATGTTGAAATGATGGAAAAGTACCTTCCAATAATTCATAAAGCATATTTAAAAGAAGATATTTTTCAATATAATTTAAGAATGTTAATCGATAGATTTTATGGTTTAAAATATGGTTATCAGATTTATGGGTCTCAGAGTGGTTTTGGGTTTGATATGGCAAATAGCACTACTAGATCAAAGATTTCAAAAAAGTACAATATCGATTACAAATAATGTTTTCTAATAAAAATTCACAATTAAACTTATATGTAGTGTTGAAAAACACTTCAATTCTTTTATGTGTTTTTTTATGCAGTTTTTCTTGTAAAAAATACAATTCAAATCAAATTAGAGAAATTGATAAAGTACTTGTAAAACTGCATAAAGAGAATCAATTTAATGGTAATGTTCTTATAGCTCAAAAAGGGAATATCATTTATGAAAAATCATTTGGATATTCAAATATTGAAAAAAAAATACCATTAAAATCATCTAGCATTTTCAATATAGCATCAGTTTCAAAAACTTTTACAGTGGTTGGTATTATGATGTTAGTTCAAGAAAATAAATTGCAATTAGACGAAAAAGTGTGTAATTACCTTCCTAAATTTCCTTACAAAAACATATCCATAAGACATCTTTTAACCCACACTTCTGGTTTAGTAAGAATACAAAGTCAACCTTTTAAAAAAGAAATAGAAGGCAAGCAGTTAAGCAATATAAATCTTGTAAATAAATTAATTGAAATAGCCCCTAAATTATATTTCTTACCAGGTACAGATTATTTTTATTCTAACACCAATTATAATATACTAGCTCACGTATTAGAAAAAACAACAAAATTAAATTTTAATATTTTTTTAAAAGATCGAATATTTAAGAAGTTAAAAATGAAAAATACTTTTTTAGGTAAAAAAAATGTACCTAGAAAAAGTAAAAGTGAAATAGTGTCTAACTACACAAAAACAGAATGGCTCTCTAATGTTTATGATGAAGTTTCCTCTTTAGATTCTAGTTTAAGTGATATTACTACTTTTGGCAATACATATGGTCATAGCTTAATACATACAACTACTCAAGATCTTTTAAAATTTCATAACGCATTAATCAACAATTCCCTACTTGACAAAGATTCGCAGAAAGAAATTTATAAGTCATTTAAACTAACAAATAGTAAAGAGTATGTAGTTGACAAAGAATCCAATTACCCTTCTTATAGAGGTTTAGGATGGTGTATTGCAAGAGAGAACCCAAATGTTGTATATCATGCTGGTGGAATTATTGGTAGTAGAAGTTTTTTTATAAGTAATATAGAAAAAGATTTATGTGTAATAATATTATCAAACAATGATGAAATGGGTCGTTACAATTTCACTTTCCCAATGAGAATCTTAGAAGGCAAAAACTATAATTTAGATTCAATATCAATGCCAAAATTATTTGCAAGAACATACATTAAAGAGGGTCTCAATAAAGCTTTAGAAAAATATCATAGATATAAAAATAGCAAAAAAAACATTCCTTTTATCACATGGGATTTTGAAGAAATAGGTGCAGAATTAATTTCAAAAAATGATATAAATGCAGCTGTAGAACTTTACAAGTTATATACAGCGCAATTTCCTAAAGAAGAATATTCTTGGTCTTTACTTGCAGATGCTTACTTACTAAATAAAGATACTGCAAATGCACTTATAAATTATAGAAAAGCGCTCAAAATTAGGCCAAATTTTAAAGAGGTATTAAGTACTATAAATAAAATCAAAAAAATATGAAATTTAAAGTACTTACTTATTTACTAACACTTATAGTTTTAATTATTTCATGTGAAAATATTGATAAGAATTCGAAGAAAAACTTTTATATAAATACTAATACGAAAAATATTAAAATCGGTTTTAACAATCAAAGTTTTACATGGTTAATTAAAGATGAAACATTAAATTTTCCATTTAATGATAAAGTGAATAATATTAAGTTGATTTCAAAAGTTGATTCTATAGATTTTAAATTAAGTCCTGGGCAAAAAGTTTCAGTAGATTTTATTATTAATAAAATAGATACAATAAATGCTATTATTTACGGAGCATCAAAACCAGTTGTTTTTGATTCAAAATATATAAGGGAAAATAGTGGTACTTACAAAAACTATGTTCCTAAAGTTCATGAGCTGGTAAACATCGCTTTTGCACTAACAGAAATTGGCGCGAAAGACCATAATATGATTAATCATAAAACAGATTATTATCATAAAGTAATCAAATATTTTAAGCCTTTTAAGAATCATGTTTTAATTGATTCTTTAAATAGAAATATGGAGGATGACCCATATGCCTATTACTACAATTTAAGAATGAATGCTTGTATGTATTCTTTTGATAGTAAAGGGGAAATTGTAAATCAAAGCCCTTATAATAGATTTAGTTGGAGTAGCATAAATCATCTGGAGGAATTACTATATCTAGTAAAAGACTTTTCTGAAACCTCTAAATTTGAAGATTTTTATGAAAAAAATGAAATCTATTATGATTCTTTAAAGCAAGTTCAAGACAAAGTAGCTCCAATTGGTAAAATGTGGAAATGGATTGAAGATAGATTTTCTGAGAGATATAATTCTT
The DNA here is from genome assembly GCF_002954685.1 of Polaribacter porphyrae. GTDB lineage: Bacteria > Bacteroidota > Bacteroidia > Flavobacteriales > Flavobacteriaceae > Polaribacter > Polaribacter porphyrae. Next base: position 1,758,774 of record NZ_MSCN01000001.1, read on the forward strand.
ATAAAGTATATTTTTCACCATTGATAGGTGGATTGCATTCTACTCAGTATTATACAGATAATGATTATAAAGAAGCAATTATGTTTATTAACGCACCTATTTTTGAAAACAACGTTTCCTCAATTAAAAAAGAAATCAGGTCTTCTCGTATTGTATTTACTGAGATAGACCATAATTACGTCAACCCTATATCTGATTTACTGTCTAATGAGATAGAAAACTCGTTTAATAATAGGTTTTATTGGGTTTTAGATGATCCTGGTCTTAATGGTTACTCTACACCTTATGCAATATTTAATGAATATATGACTTGGAGCCTGTATTCTCTTTATCTACTTGATAATTTTAATGAAGATGAACTTGAAGAAGCTGTTAAAGAAATAGAAATTATAATGATTAAAAAAAGAGGCTTCATAAAATTTAAAGAATTTAATCAAAAACTAATAGAACTATATCAAAATAATAAACAGAGTGATATAAAATCTTTAATGGAATCTATTTTAAAATGGTCTAAGAATCAACAAAACACAATATGAGAATAACTAAAAGCATCTTTATTATATATATATTACTAAAGTCCGTTGTACTTCAGTCTCAAACAGCAACTTCAAATACTTCATTTAATAAACAGAAGCTAGATAAATACTTTAGTGTTCTAGAAGCAAACAATAAATTTATGGGTGGGGTTGCTTTGTATAAAAAAGGTAAAATAATATACAGTAATCAAGTTGGTTTTTTAGATGTAGAAACAAAAAAAGAACCAAATAAAAATACAAAATATAGAATTGGTTCTATTTCTAAAATGTTTACAGCTGCAATTATTTTTAAAGCTATAGAACAAAATAAGATTTCTTTAGGTAGTAAGTTGAGTAAGTTTTTTCCAAGTATAGAAAATGCAAATCTAATTACAATAGAAATGTTATTAAACCACAGAAGTGGTATACACAATTTTACAAACAATCTAGACTATTTAAGTTACAATACAAAACCAAAATCTCAAAAAGAGATGCTTTCAATTATAGCCTCAAAAAAAAATGATTTTTCTCCAAATTCAAAAGCATCGTATAGTAATTCAAACTACGTTTTACTATCGTATATTTTAGAAAGGTTGTACAAAAAGTCCTACAAAAACATCTTACAAGAGCAAATTATCAATCCATTAAGTTTAGAGAACACCTACTTTGGTAGTATTATAAACATTAATAATAATGAGTCTAATTCTTACAGATTTTTAGGCGAATGGCAAAAGCAAACGGAAACAGATACCTCCATACCAATGGGCGCTGGAGGTATAGTGTCTACTCCAAAAGATTTAATCACTTTTTCAAATGCACTTTTTAATAATAAAATAGTGGCCAAAGAAAGTCTAAAACAAATGATGACTTTAAAAGATAGGTATGGTATGGGGTTATTTAAAATTCCTTTCGATAATAAATTTAGTTATGGTCATACAGGTGGTATTGATGGTTTTTCATCTGTTTTAGGTTATTTTGTTGATGAATCTAGTGCCTTTTCAATTATATCTAATGGAAATAATTACAACAATAATAAAATTGCGATAACGCTACTGTCTGCTTTATTCAACAAACCATATAAAATTCCAGACTTTAAAACATTTACCCCACAATCACTCGACAGTTACATAGGTACATATAAAAACAATCAGTTATCCTTAACGCTAAATATTTCACAAAAGAATAATTCTCTTATTGCACAAATAAAGGGACAACCAAAATTTAGTTTAGAGGCTGTATCAAAAGACACTTTTGAATTTAAAACTGCTGGTGTAGTGCTGGTTTTTAATACAAAAAATAAAACAGTAAGTCTTCAACAGAATGGGGGGAGTTATTTATTTAAAAAATAAAATTTTATAATACATTAAATACAATTTTTGATTAATATGAACTTTTTTTTTAAAAAATATTCGAAAATAAAAACAGAAAACAATCCTAAAAAATCAATCTTTACTCCTAAAAAATAGTAAAAAATAAATTTATAAAATGAGACTAATGAAATTAAAAACTTTAACAATCTTTGTAGCACTATTCTTTTTAATATCCTGTTCATCTGACAATAATAACAGTAATCAAAACACTACAGTAAATGTGGAATTTGAGGTTGTTATTACTGATAACGGAGATTTTGGTCCTGACGCAATAATTAAAACCCAAATAAATAATAACTCTGATGAACAAAATGTCGGTAGTTTTCCTTTTTTTAGAACCTATGCTGAAGTGGAATATAGCGAAGGAAATATTCTTAAACTAACTTATCAGGATGATAGTGTTTGTGCCTCTGGGGTTAACTGTGACTATTCGATTCGAATTAGAATTTATATAGGTGAAGAAATTGTTAAAGAACAATCTGCAACATTTACAGGAAGCGTTAGTACGGCAAATATAACTTACACATTTTGATAAAACATAACTACATAACTATAGCCAATATGGTGTAAAAGAACAGTTGATAAGTGATGAAAAAAAAATCTTTATTAAAATATATATTCTGTTATGTTTTTTTCTCTTGTAATACTCAAGAAAAATTAACACTTTCTCTACATGAGATCCCTAAAGTAAATCAAGATTTTATAGGAGTAAGAGGCAACTTTAATCCATTAAGTTGGGATAAAACAACTTTTTTACAAAAAGATAATGACCGCTATACTGTAACTATAAACAGTAAAGAAATAAACATAAAGAATTTAGAGTATAAATATGTAATAGATGATGGCAATACAGTTACTTGGGAGCAAATCCCAAACAGACTTATTCAATTAGATAATAAAAACCAGTACATAAAGGATGTTTGGAATAAAGAAAAAATAATTGATATTAATTCCTTAAACAAAATTAGTGTTGAACAATTAAATGAAGATTTTAAAATACTAAAAGAAGCAATCCTAAAAATTCACCCTGGTATCTACAGGTATAATGATAGCATTACCCTAGTAAAAAACTTTAAAAAGTTAGAAAACAAATTTCAAAAACCGCAAACATACTCCGAGACTTATATTACAATTTCAAAACTTATTAGTACAATAAAATGCGATCATACGCTAGCCTCTTATTGGAATCAAGAACCATTAATTAATGCAATTCTCCATAAACAAAAAAATAAAATTCCCTTTACGTTTAAGTGGGTTAATAGAAAAATGGTAGTTACCCATAGTGTGTCTAATTCTGAAAAAATTAAAATGGGTAGTACAATAGTAGCCATCAATAATATTGAAACAGAAAAGATTTTAAAAGAGCTTACGAAATATATCAGTGCAGATGGTAATACAATGCACAATAGAGTAAGTAAAACTGAAGTTGATGGTTATAATTTTAGATTTAATTCTTTTGATGTTTTATTCCCTCTTGTATTTAATATTAAAAATAAAATTGAAATAGAATTATCCTCTGGTGAGAGAATAAAAATAAATCTTTTAACACTAGAGGAAAGATTTGAGAAACTAACAAAAAAGTATAGTGATTTTCCAAAATCACCACAAGATTTATGGGATTTCAAAATTGTTAATAAAGATTACGCATATCTTAAAATTGGTTCATTTTCAACAAATAGATTTAGTATCGATTGGAAATCTTTTCTTAAGAATTCTTTTAAAACTCTATCAGATAATAAAATCAAAAATTTAATTATTGATATCAGAGAAAACCAAGGAGGTATGGATGAAGCTTCAAAAGAGTTAGAAAAATTTTTGGTAAAAAAAACATCAATAGAAGATCAATTTGAAGGTAGAACCAGATTTATAAATTTCCCTAATAATATAAAAAAAATATTACAAAATCAGAATGCTTGGTACTATAACCTAAGAGAAGAAAATTCTATTAAAGAGAATAGCTACTTTATATTTCCTAAAATGTTTGCAAAGAAACCTACTCAAAATTATGAGAATTCTTTTAAGGGTAATGCGTATTTACTAACAGGCCCTAAAAATGTGTCAGCTGCATTTTATTTAGCAAAATTATTTAAGGATCATAAAATTGGAAAAGTTATTGGTTCTGAAACTGGAGGGAATCAAAATGGTATTAATGGTGGCAGCATCATTTTTTTAAAACTACCTAATTCTAGAATTAATATAGATATGCCAGTTGCTGGTAGTTTTTCAAAAGACACAAAATACAATGGTGGTATTATACCAGACATCTCAATTAAAACTAGTGAACAAACGAAAAACAATGAAATTGATTTTATAATTAAAGAAATTAAAAGCAACGTTCAATAATGAAAAAACTATATATCTTAATCATAATTACCTTTTTTACTTCTAAAGTTTCAGTAAGTCAAGAGTTACCAAAATTCATAAAAGACAGCTTAGATTCTTACATATCACAAAATATAAAAAAATGGAATTTACCAGGTCTATCCATAGCCATTGTAAAAGACGGAAAAACAACCCATTTAAAGGGCTATGGTGTTAGAGCTATAAATTCAAAAGAACCTGTTGATGAAACAACAATGTTTCAAATAGCATCCATAACAAAATCTTTTACGGCTACGTTAGTTGCAATGCTACATGAGGAGAAAAAACTATCATTAAACGATAAGGTTACTAAATGGTTGCCTTATTTTCAATTAAAAGATTCTACAATTTCACAACTGGTAGATATAGAGGACTTATTGTCTCATAGAATTGGTTTTGGTAATCATCAAGGCGATTTAAATTTTGAAAAACCACCAACTCAAAGAAGACAAATAATTGAAGGAATGTCTAAACTCAATATTTCAAAAAAGTTTAGAGGCAGTTTTGGATATTCTAATAAGTCTTTTATTGCTGCTGGTGATGTAATAAATGCCGTAACAAAAAAAACTTGGGAAGAAACTATACAAGAAAAGATATTTCTACCCTTAAATATGTCAAGTACAGAACCAAGTTTAAATACAAATTTTAAGTATCCTAACATTGCTTACCCCCACACATATTTTAGAGGTAAACAAGTAATTAGAGATTTTGTTCCAATAACTGTAGAGGCACCAGCTGGTGCTATTTTATCTAATGCCAAAGATATGTCAAATTGGTTAAAAGTTCAGCTTTCATTAGGAATGTTAAACGATAAACGAGTTATACCAAGAAGAGCAATAATGCAAACTCGTAGAGTTAAAAGTATTCAAGCTTTTTCTCAAAGTATAGATGCAAGAACACATTTCTACGCTTACGGTTTAGGATATTATATAAGAGATGTAGAAGGATACATAACATATCAACATAGTGGTGGTGGTTATGGTTTTTCAACGAATCATGTAATAGTCCCAGAAAAAGGTTTAGCCTTTATAATCTTAACAAATAGTGATGTTAGCGATTTTTATATGAATTTAACAAATGTAATTTTAGATGCATTTTTAGATAAACCATTCAAAGATTATTCTAAAGAATCTCTAAAGGATTTTGAAGAAAATAATAATCAGATTTTAAAAGAAATGGATTCTTTAACTGCAATTGTGAATTCTAATTTAAAACCTAAACTCAGTCTAAATGATTTCTCTGGCACATATGTAAATTCAACTGTTGGAAAATTAAACATCGTGAACAAAAATGGAAAATTAAAAGTTTTACTACCAGATTATCTAAAAATCTCAGGTGATTTAGAATATATAGGCGATAACGAGTTCTTATGTACTTTTTCTGATTATGATTTTGGGGTAATTAAAATACCTTTCAAAATAAAGAATGGTAAAGTAGAAAGTTTAATTCTGAACATAGAAAGTTACGAAGATTTTGACTACCATTTTGTGAAGGAAAATTAATTTTACATAAACCAATTAAACTTACAATAAAATGAAATTTTTAACATCCATAATAGTCTTAATTTCTTTTCACCTTTCTGTAAATGCTCAAAATATTGAAATTAAAAATGCATCTTGGTTTGATGGTCAAAAATTTCAAAAAAGAAAATTATTTATAAAAGAAGGGCTCTTCACTTTTGCACAACCAGATACTGTTCATAAACAAATAGATTTACAAGGAAAATTTATTTTACCAGCTTATGGCGAAGCTCATACCCATAATTTATCTAATAATTATGGTATAGACTATTTAATAGAACAATACCTAAACGAGGGCATATTATATATTCAAGTTTTAGGTGGTTCACATAAAGGAAGATTAGATGTGAGAAATAAAATATTACAATCTAAATTACAGGTTAGCTATTCAAATGGAGGTATTACATGTACGTTAGGTCATCCTTACACAATTTATGAACCACTTGCTATGGGAATCTATAACAGTTCTGAAAGAAAAAGAAGAAAAGAAGAAATCAGAGATAGTAGGTTAGTAGAAAATGATGCTTACTGGTTTTTTGACAGTATCGAGGATGTAGATAATAAGTGGGATCAATTGCTTATTACAAAGCCAGATGTTATCAAAATAATGCTACTTTTTGCAGATCGATATGACTCATTATATAATAATACCAATAAGTTAGGTGATAAAGGTTTGTCACCAAGTGTAGCAAAATATGTTGTTCAAAAGGCCAAAGCTCATAATTTAAGAGTTTTTGCGCATGTAGAGACAGCTTTCGATTTTAGAACAGCTCTAAATATTGGTGTTGATGTTGTGGCTCATCTCCCTGGATATTCGTGGAATGGTGATGATAAAACGCTAATTAATTATACTTTATCTAATCAAGATTTATTAAATGCAAAAAAAAATAATGTGAGCATAGTAACTACAGCATCTATATCAAAAAACTATGCAAATATTAGAGTTGATGACAAGTTAGTATTTAATCAAGAAAGATTTAATAAAGTTATAGAATATCAAAAAGAATTGATTAAACGTATCATTAAGTATAAAGTAAATCTCTCTGTAGGTAGCGATGTTTACAGTAAAACTCTTTTTGAGGAGGTTAATTATTTAAAAGAACACAACATATTAAATAATTTGCAGATTATAAATAGTATTTGTGTTGTAAATCCTAAACTTATTTTTCCTTATAGAAAAATTGGTGAAATTAATGAAGGGTATGAAGCAAACTTTGTAGTATTAGATAGCAACCCATTAGTAAACATAAACAGTTTAAAAAATATCCAAGATTTATATTTTAAAGGTAGTAGTATTAAAATGTAAGTTAAGTTTTTAAAATTAACACTAATTAACACTGATTAACTTAAAAATTGAATTTGAGAGGCTAATTTTCAGGTGTATAACATATAAATATATCTAAAATGAAAAATTAAAAAAAAGTAATTATGTTCTTGTTTCTTCTTACAGAAATTATCACTTATGCTCAAAAGAATAACGCCTGTAAAGTTATTTACGAGGCAGATAAAAATGGTAAAACAGTATCAGGTAATCTTGCAAAGTTAAAAGAGTATGTACAAAATGGGAACCCAATAAGAGTCGGTTGGAGTTTAAAGTTCCCCAATCCTCTTAAGAAAAACGAAATTATAGAAATGGAACATTGGACAGACGCTGGTTTTGTAACAACACTTCAAGGTCATGTATTTGTTCAAGTAAAAAGTATTTTTCAACAAGGCTCTATGATAGCTAATCCTCCAGGTGTTAGTTTGGTAGATGATAGAGCAAATAGTTGGGTGGGTATAATAGGTACTACTGGTGTTATGCGTCAAAAGTTTGCAGAAAGCGAAAAGTTGACAAAGATGTATAAAGATATGGGTATTCTAACGAGAAAATTAAAGAAGAATATAAAAAACAAGAGACTATGAAGTTTAATACTAAAATTATAAAACACATAAAATATTAAACAGTATGAAAATAAAAATTTTATCTATTCTAATCCTATCTTTTTTACTTTCTTGTAAACCAACAAAAGAAATTAAGCAAGAAAAATTAATAATTGAAGGTAATATTAAAAATTTGCCAGATGGTGTTCAAATAATGTTAATGAGCGATGGAAAAACTATTGGAAAAGACACAATTAATAATGGTCAATTTAGGTTTTCGGATAGTCTAATTATTACGCCATCAAAACTCACTTTAATGTCTGTTAACTCAAAAACTCGTGAATATTCAGCACGCGAGTTTTGGGCAAATAATAGTTTGACAAAAATTAATGGAAATGGAAAATATTTATCTGGTTGGAATATTACAAATAATACCAAAAATCAAAAGAAATTAAATAAATTTATTAATAGCACAAAACTAATATTAGTTGCTATAGATAGTATTGAGCATTTAAGGGTTAAAAGTCTTCAAAAAAATAATAGAAGTCAAATAGATTTTTATACTAATAAAAAAGACTCTCTAAATAATATTAAAAATTTAAAAGAATTTGAAATAATTAAAAGTGACTTCAATAATGAAATAGCGGTTGATAAACTTTACAAAATTGTAAAGTTCAATAATGTGTTAAATAAAGACGAAGTGAAAATAATTTATAATAAGTTGGATGACAAATTTAAAAACTCTTTAAAAGGTGAAGGTATATTGATTAGAACTAAAAATATAATAATTCCTGAAAAAGGTGACAAAATGGTAGATTTAAATTTATTTAATATCGCTGGGAAAATGCATAAATTAAGTGAATATAGTGGTAAGTATTTATTGATTAATTTTTGGGGCGATGGATGTTATCCAACAATTAAAGCTATTCCTCACCTTAATAAATTACAAACTCAAAATTCAGAAATATTGACTGTGATTGGAATAAGTTTAGATGAAAATGTTGAAAGGTGGAAAAATTCAGTAAAAAGCCGTAAATTAAAATATACAAATTTAACAGATGGGAAAGGAAGTTATTCTGGCTCTAGCGTAAAATATGGCGCAGATAAAGGAACACCATACTATTATTTAATTGATAAAAATGGAATAATTTTAGAAAATTGGTTTGGATATACAGATGGAGTTTTTAAAGAGAAATTAGGTAAACATATTTCCACTTTGAAATTATAAATAACGAAAGAACAAAATCGTGTATAATTAATTGCTTGGTTTTAGCTAATTTACATAATCCCTCGCACTCTTTCTATCTGTTTTTTTATTTACGAACTACAATATTAAAAAAAAAGCCAATAATTATACACAATAACATTTCAATAATTTTTTAATAATCAAGCATTAATTTTTAATACTTTATTAATAACATTAATATAATACTTATTTAAAGTTAAATTCTTAAATAATTATGAAAAAAAATAAAATAATAGTTTCAAGTGATAAATTCTCAATTTTTATAGCTTCGATGGCTTTAATAGCTACAGTTTTTACTACTTATATACAATTTTTTCATAAAAACACTAATTTTTCTATAGGTGATATTAATTCAACACTCTCTCAAAATGATAGTTTAAATACAACGTTTGATATTGAAATTCTTTTTCTAAATACAGGCAAAAATCCTGTAGCTATTAAAAAGTGGTCAACATTTTTATCTTCAGATAAAAGTAAGCCACAAGGTGTTTGTTACAGTAATTCAATATTTCCTACAAATAATTCATTATTTACATTTTCTTGCAATTCTAACATTAATAAAATAGTTGAACCCAACACATTAAATTTTATCAAATTAAATCTAAACATAGATAAAAATCAACTAAAAAAATATGCTAAAACCAATAATGTAAATACTGAAGAAAATAAATTTGAAGTTTATTTGGGTGTAGTTCTAAAGTTTATAGACTCACAAGGTAAAAAAATTACTAACGAATTAATAATTAGAAAAATAACGTTTTTTAAGTCAAATAATATTTTACAAGAAGATATAAAAATTGAAAAAGATGAGTTGAAAATTTATTAGCATTAAATTATTAGTTAAAGATTTTTAAAAGATAAATATCATTTTTATTTCTTTAAACAACTATCCAAAAAGAAGGTTAAACAGTTACTCGTTTGGCCTCTTTGTAGTAAATGAAAAAATACGAAGAAATACTATATAATTTAGATAATGCTCTCGATTTCCTAGAAACTGAGCAAGAAGATATTTTGCTAAAAGCAGAAGAAGGGATATTAATTTCTAAAAGAGCTTTAGATCAATTGCGAAACATTGTTTTAAAAAAGAAGTTTCGTAATAATAGTGAAGAGATTTATTTTTTTAAAATTGTAAAACCTCAGGTATTTAGTAAGCTTATCTACTATCAGAAACTTTTTAATATCGAAAGTAAAAGACCTAGATCTAGTAATAAATCTCAAACAAAGTATTTTAATAAACATATTAACAGACTTCAAAATTATTTTAATGATCATCTTGAGTTTTATAATTATTATAGAAGAGGTGCTACATCATTAGATGAACATTATTTTGTACGTGGTAAAATAGATATTCGCTTATTCCCTGATACTTTTTCTTTTTTTATAGATGATAAATTCTCCGCTAGTCACGATACAACTGTTGCAATTATCCTAGCTTATGATATGTTAATTGTTTACTTAAACACAGAAATCGATAAACTCGAAAACCGCAATTCCATGGAAACAACTATCAATCCTTATCAAAAAAAATCACGTTTATTTTGGACAGCAAATAAAACAGATTTAATAGAACTTATATATGCTTTACAATCTTCAGGTGCCGTTAATAGTGGTACAGCTGATATTAAAGAAATGGCATCCGCATGTGAAAGTCTATTTAACATAGAATTAGGAGATTATTATAGAACATACCTTGAAATACGATCTCGCAAAACTAATCAAACAAAATTTATAGATAAACTTAAAGACGCATTAGTAAAACGTATTGCAGATGCCGATGAATAAACACCCAAGATGTTCCCAAGTTGGGTCTTTTAATTAATAGAACTATAAATCATATAATTTGTGCTATTTTGTTTATATAGTATTTTTAAAGTCTAACAAAAAAACGTAAACAAACTCATTAAAAATGGGCATATAAAATTACCCAACTTGGGTGTAAATTGTGTTCTATTAAACTAAAAATATTTAATATTTGTAAAACGAAAGTTAAATCAGAAAGAGGAGTTGTAAGATTGTTGGGAACACAATCTGCAACTTCTTCTTTTACAAAATCGTTTTCAAATGCCAACATCAATTATTACTACAGAAGACTTAAGAGAGTTTAAAGAAGAACTATTAGAAGATATTAAAGCAATGATAAATCATCAATCTGGCTTTGCTCCTAAAAAAGTGGTTAAAATCTCCAGAAGTTCGAGATTTATTAAGCATATCTTCAGGCACATTACAAAATTTAAGAATCAATGGAATATTACCATACACAAAAGTTGGTGGTGTTATCTATTACGATTACGAAGAAATTGTAAAAGTTTTAGAGGATAATCGTGTTTATAATAAGTTTTAAATAACTAATAAAAGCCTATCCTTTGGAGAGGTTGGAGGGGATTATGCAAAACGTAAATTACATAAAACACTTAAAAGATGTATTCATTCAATTCTCAAAAGACAATTGATTAAATCCAACGCATAATAGTTTGTATGTTGGGCTATTCCAAATTTGGAATAACAATCGGTTTTTAATAGAATTTTATATCAATCGTAAAGAGGTTATGTGTTTTTCAAAAATTGGTTCTAAATCTACATATCATAAATGCAGTAAAGTATCGTGATAAAATTTATATTCATAACTATGAAAATGTTATTTTTAGAATAATAAAGTATCATCTGTTATAAAATATAGATTTCAGAATTATTCCAACAAAAAATATGATTCTCTCTACTAAATTGAAATTTTAAAATGCTTAAGTTTATTGAAATTTAATTTTTCAAACATTGATTCAAAAAACCTACGCTTTTAACTTTTTCTTTTTCTGTTTTCTAATTTTTAAATCTTCATTTTTAATATCTCAAAATACGACTAAATTTCAGAAAATAAATCAAAGAGAAGGTTTATCAAATTCAAGAATTACTGGAATTATAAAAGAGAAAAATGGATTTATTTGGATTAGCACTCAAAATGGATTGAATAGATATGATGGACATAATTTTAAGGTTTATCAAAAAAGAAATTCAAAAATTGGCTCAAATGATATTTCTGATATCATGCTAGATAGTAAAAATAGAATTTGGTTAGCTACTTTAGATGGGGGGCTAAACTTATACAATCGAGAAAAAGACGACTTTATTGTTTACAAAAATTATAATAACACCTCTAATTCTGCTTCGTCAAATCATATTAATAGTATTTTAGAAGATGAGAACGAAACCATTTGGCTAGCTACCGAACTTGGTTTAATAAATTTTAATCCAGAAAATAATACTTTTGAAAATTATGAAGATTCTATACTTAAAAATGTAAATATTACCAGTTTATACCAAAACAAAAAAGGTGATTTATGGATTGGTTCTTTTGGTAAAGGGCTTTTTGTTCTCGAAAAATCAACTCAAAGAATTAAAAAAATAAATTTAAAAAATGATACTTTATGTCAATTTATAAATGTATTCGAAGAGCTAAATTCTGATAATCTATTAATTGGCACAAAAGGAAATGGACTCTTATTGTTTGATTTACAAACACAAACTTTAAGTAGTTTCTTCAAGGCAAACGATAAAACAAAACAAAATACAGCAATTATAAGGTCTTTAAAGATAGATAGTAATTGTAATTTATGGATTGGTACTGATGGTTTTGGGCTGTATAAAATTCAATTTCCAAATAGCGATAAACCAATTATTACCAACTACTTATACAACCCTCAATTGCAATCTTATTTATCTGGAAATGCAGTTTATGAAATTACAGAAATTGATAAAAAATCTATTTGGATTGGTACAGCTTGGAATGGAATTAATATTATCGATTTAGAAAATACAAATGAATTTTTATATAGTGATTTTTCTGGTTTAAACCCTTTTCCTGTTTTATCAGTATATAAAAGAAAAGATTTATTACTTTTTGGAACTGACGGAAATGGCTTATCTGCTTACAATTTAAAAAAGCAAAAAACATACTCAATTCCAAAAATCCCTGAAATAAAATATGTGCAACATATCTCTTCTAATAAGAACAATTTATGGCTTGGGACATTTTCAAACGGTCTTATTAAATATGATTTTAAGACAAAAAAATATCAACAGTTTTTAAAATCAGTAAAAAATAAAAAATCAATAAGTTTTAATGATGTAAGAGATTTAATTTTTGATAAAAAAAACAATATATGGATAGCAACTTGGGGTGGTGGTTTAAATTACTTTGATACTAAAAAAGAAGAATTTACATCTTATCAATTTAAAGAAAATGACACTACAAGTTTAAGTAATAATAATATTGTTTCTATTGAAAAAGATAAAAATAAGATTTGGATAGCTACTTTTGGTGGTGGTTTAAATATGTTTGATATTGAAAGTAAAAAATTTCGACAGTTTAACTTTTTAGAAAATAATCCCAGCTCAATAAGTAGTAATTTTATCTTTTCTTTACTAAAAGATTCAAATAATTATTTATGGATAGGAACCTCTGGATCAGGTATTTGTAGAATGAATTTAAACGATTTTTCTATTGAAAGATTTGAATCTTACAAATACAGTACAGTAACTTCAATAATTGAAGATGAACAAAAAAATATTTGGTTTGGCACAAAAAAAGGAATTTTAAAATTTAATTTTAAAACAAAAAAAATTAAAAAAGCACAATCTTTATCTGGTGATTTTCATATAAATTCATCATTTAAAGATGAAAATAATGTCCTTTATTTTGGAGGTATAAAAGGAGTTACAAAATTCAATCCAAATCAATTACATTTTTCAAACAAAAAAATCGATGTTATTATCACAGATTTTAAACTTTTCAATAAAAAAGTACCAATTACAGAAAAAGGTATACTCAAAAAAAACATTCAAGCTCAAAAAGATATTATTCTAAAACACTCTGATAATGTTTTTACGTTTGAATATGCAGGTCTCAACTATCCATTTTCAGAAAATTTAGAATATGCAATTCAATTAGAAAATTTTGATAAAGATTGGCGAAAAGTTGGACAAGATAGAACTGCTACCTTTACCAATTTATCTCCTGGCAATTATATTTTTAAAGTAAAAAGTAGAGTAACAGGAACCTCTTGGAGTAAAGATTTTAAAGCGGTAAATGTAAAAATTTTAAAACCTTTTTGGACAACTTGGTGGGCAGTTGCAATGTATTTATTACTTCTTTTAACTTTACTTTTAATAGCTCGAAAATATATAATTGCATGGGGTAAATTAAAATCGAGTTTAGAATTTGAAAAATTAATGCATGAAAAAGACAATGAAATCTACACATTAAAACAACAGTTTTTTACAAATATTTCTCACGAAATTAGAACACCAGTTACGCTAATTATCAGTTCTATAAACAGACTTTTTGAAAAAGAAAAAGGAATAGAAAGTAAGCAAATAAAAGCTGCACATACCATTAGAAGAAACAGTAATTTGTTATTAAGATTGGTTAATGAACTTCTTGATGTTAGAAAATTAGAAAAAAATGATATTAAACTTAATATTAGTGAAAACGAGCTTATATCTTATGTAAAAGGTATTTATTTATCGTTTTCTGATATTGCTTTAGATAGAAACATCAATTATGAATTCAAAACGGAGATAACTAAAATTTATCTTTGGTTTGATAAAAATCAACTTGAAAAAGTAATTTTTAACTTAATTTCAAACGCTTTTAAGTTTACCAATAATAAAGGAAATATTCAAATATGTATTGAAGAGTATAATAATGAAGTGGTGGTAGTTGTAAAAGATGATGGAATTGGTTTATCATCAGAACATCAAAAGAAAATATTTAAACGTTTTTATCAAGTTAAATACGAACATTCAGAAAAAAATAAAGGTTTTGGGTTAGGTTTATCTATTGCAAAAGAAATTGTGCAACTCCATAAAGCCACAATTCAAGTTTCGAGCAAACTAAAAGAAGGAAGCACTTTTGAACTAAAACTTTTAAAAGGAAACGCTCATTTTGATACTTATAAAATAGAAAATAAATCAATAAATACCAATAGTTCAATTGAAGTTTTACAAGAAAAATTAAAAGATAAAAATAAATCGACCATTTTAATTGTTGAAGATAATATTGAAATTCAAGAATCTCTAAAAGAGATTTTAGAAACTAAAAGTTACAATATAATTCAAGCTTTTAATGGTCTAGAAGGGTTACAGTTGGTCACTAAAAATCATCCGAACTTAATAATAAGTGATGTGATGATGCCAAAAATGGATGGTATCGAATTTACCAATAAAATAAAATCAAACTCAACTACTAACCATATTCCTGTTATTCTTTTAACCGCAAAAACAGCTTTAGACGATAAAACTTTGGGATATACTAAAGGTGCTGATGATTATATTTCTAAACCCTTTGATGAAGAATTACTTTTGATAAGAATTGAGAACCTTTTACAAGGTAGAAAAATCTTGAAAAATAAATTCTCTAAAAATGAAGACATAAATCCAAAGAAAATTAATACCAATTCTAAAGATCAAGAACTTTTAGAAAAATTATATAAAATTTTAGAAGACAATTTAGAAACCAACAATTTAAAATCAGACCTTGTTTCTAGAAAAATGAACATGAGCCATTCATCTTTATATAAAAAGATAAAATCTTTAACTGGCTTAACTTATGTCGAATTTATAAGAGATTACAGGCTTTCTATAGCCAAACAATTAATTCAAGAAAATGGATATTCTGTTTCTGATGCTTGCTTTAAAGTAGGTTATTCAGACAGAAAATATTTTAGTAAACTATTTAAAGATAAGTTTAAACACTCTCCATCTTACTTTATCAAAAAATAGCATATCCATTACCATTTTACTCAATTAACCTAGTTCTATACTATTTTAAGTCAAATTATCAGTTTTTCATACTCATTTACCGAAAACATCCCCTATTAAAACTTTTAATTACTGCTTAATTGCAATTGAAATTAAAGCTTACTAAACAGCTTCAAAAATCAATCAATTAAAAAATAATTATAAATGATGTTTTCCACACTAAAGGATAAAAAAAAATTAAAAGAAAAAGTGTATTTATTTGTTTTAGCAAACTTTTTATCAATAACAATTTTAAATGCACAAGATATTACTGTAACTGGTAAAGTAGTTGATATTAAAACTAGTGAATCTCTACCAGGTGTTAGTATTTTAGTAAAAGGAACTACACAAGGCACAGTTTCAGAGTTTGATGGAACTTATACTATAAAAGCCAAAAATGGAGATTTTTTAGTTTTTTCTTATTTAGGTTATCAAACAAAAGAAGTAAAAGTTAGCTCAACTATTTTAAATGTTAGTTTAGAAGAATCTGCAGAAAGTTTAGATGAAATTGTTTTAATTGGTTATGGTTCATCCAAGAAAAAAGATTTAACAGGAAGTGTAACTAGAGTTACAGAAAAAGATTTTCAAGTGGGTTTTGTAACCAATGCAGAACAGTTGATTGCTAACAAAATTCCTGGAGTGCAAATTACACCTGTAAGTGGTAGACCTGGAGCTGGAAGTTCATTTTTAATTAGGGGAGGTGCTTCTTTGGGTGCATCAAATAACCCTTTATTTGTTATTGATGGCAATCCAATTGGTTTAGCAGATGGTCCAGGAATTTTAAGTGCTTTAAATCCAGAAGATATTGCATCTTTTAGTGTGTTAAAAGATGCTGCAGCTGCTGCAATTTATGGTTCTAGAGGTTCTAATGGTGTTATTTTAATTACAACAAAAAAAGGAACAAGTAATGAGTTAAAGTTTTCACTTTCTACGAAAGCCTCTATCTCTCAAAACTTTTTAACGCAATCTGTATTGACTGGAGATCAATTTAGAGAAGTCGCAAAAAGAGCAGAACTAGTTTCTGGAGCATCAATCTTAACTAATTTAGGCAATGAAAATACTGATTGGCAAGATGAAATTTTTCAAAACGCATTAACCACAGAAACCTCTTTTAGTATTTCTGGAGGAATTAAAAATCTACCTTACAGATTATCTCTAGGATATTTAGATCAAGATGGAACATTGAGAACTGGTAATTTTAAAAGAACAACTGCAACATTAAATATAAATCCTGTGTTGTTTGATGGGCATTTAAAAATTAACTTAAATGTAAAAGGAATTTTACAAGATCAGAGAATTGCTGATGAAGGTGCCATTTTTACAGCTACTACTTTTGATCCTACACAACCTGTTTTAGACGAAAACTCTCCTTTTGGTGGCTATTGGCAGTATTTAGATTTTGCATCAAACCCTGCTGTTCTTGGTGGTCATTTTAACCCAGTAGCAAAGTTAGAGCAAGTGCAAAACAATACTAAAAACTTAAGAAGCATTGGTAATATTCAGTTAGACTACAAACTTCATTTTTTTCCTGATGTAAGAGTGAATTTAAATACAGGTTATGATATTGCAGAAAGTAGTTGGAGTTATTTTACACCAGCAGATTATTTTCCTGCTAATATCTCTAATGGAAATAATTCTTCTGGAGATCCTGGTTCAAAAACAGAAAACATTTTTTTAGAAGCCACTTTAAATTATACCAAAGAAATAAAAAGTATTAAAAGTAAAGTTGATGCATTAGCAGGTTATTCTTATAATGATTTTAAAACAACCAATTATTTTTATCCAAGTTTTGATGTTGATGGAAATTTACAACCTGGTTCAGAACCAAACTTTGATTTTGATATTCCACAAAACACACTTATCTCCTATTTTGGAAGATTAATTTACACTTTTGACGAAAAATATATAGTAACAGGAACTATTAGAACAGATGGTTCTTCTAGATTTTCACAAAATAATAGATGGGGAGTTTTTCCATCAGTTTCTGCAGCTTGGAAAATTAGTGATGAGAAATTTCTTGAAGATTCAAAAACCATATCTAACTTAAAATTAAGATTGGGTTATGGAGTTACAGGCCAGCAAGAAGGTATTGGTAATTATGGCTACATCCCTATTTACAATTTAGGTGAAGCTTTTATTCAATATCCAATTGGTAATGGTTTTGTACAAGGTGTAAACCCAACAGCAACAGACAGGAATAGAAAATGGGAACAATCTACTACCTACAATGTTGGTATTGATTGGGGACTTTTCAACAATAGAATTTCAGGAAGTTTCGAAGTCTATTTAAGAGAAACCGAAGATTTACTAAATAATGTTTCTATTCCTTCTGGTACAGATTTCGCTAATAATATCACTAAAAATATTGGAAGTTTAGAAAACAGAGGTTTCGAATTAAAGCTTGATGCAACTCCAATTCAATCTAAAGATTTCAATTGGTATTTAGGTTTCAATTATGGATATAATGAAAATGAAATTACAAGTCTTTCTGAAGATAATGACAGTTCTGTAGGACTTTTTAATGGAAGCATTTTGGTAAACACAGTTGGTTTTCAAAGAAACACCTTTTACTTGTACAGACAAGTTTATGATGCCAATGGAAACCCAATAGAAGATCAAATGGTTGATATTAATCAAGATGGAACTATTAATGAACAAGATAGATATAGAAGTGAAAGTTCTGTACCAAGACATAATATTGGTTTTAATACTACTTTCAATTATAAAAAACTATCTCTAAATATGGCTTTTCACGCAAATTTAGGACATTATATTTTCTTTAAACCCAATGACAATCTAGCATCTATTTATGATGGTATTTTTAGAGGTAATGTACATACAGATTATTTTGATACCCTTTTTACCCAAAGTGGAAATGCAAACCAAGGTTTTAGCGATCATTATTTGCAAAACGCTTCTTTCTTAAAAATGGACAACATTAGCCTAAATTACGATTTAGGTAATGTTTTAAACTCAAAAAAAGGTTCAAATTTAGCCTTATCAGCATCCGTACAAAATGTATTTATTCTAACCGATTTTGAAGGTGGAGATCCAGAATCCCCATTCAATTTTGGGTCAAATTTTGGTGGCAATTATACAGCCCCAAGAACTTTTTCTTTAGCACTTAATTTTAATTTTTAAACAGCAATAAAAATGAAAACAACAAATTATTTAAAAAGAATTCTATTAATTGTTTTAATTTTTTCAGGCTTTAGCTCTTGTACAGAAGATTTAGATCGTTTTCCTACAAATGCCTTGACAAATGAAAAACAATTCAGCACTGTTGATGGATATAGACAAGCTATGGTTTCAGCTTACATACAATTTGCAGGTGCAAACAACTTTTTTTACCGAGATTTTTTCGAACTACAAGAAGTTACTACAGACGAAATTGTAAATACTTGGGGAGATCATCAAGAAACAACTTTAAGTTGGTCTTCAGAACACGATCAATCTACTGGAGTCTATCAAAGTGGTTTGTACTTAATAACGTTATGCAACAATTTTATAATTGAATCTGAAGCATCTTTAGTAGCAAGTAGAGGATTATCATCAGCAGAACAAGATGAAGTAGAAATTTTTAAAAGTGAAGTTCGTTTTATAAGAGCTTATGCGTATTGGATGCTAATGGATTTATTTGGAAATCCAACCTTTGCAACAGAAGAAACGCTAAAAAATGGAGAAGTTCCAGGTCAGATTTTAAGTGCAGATTTATTCAATTATATCGAATCTGAATTGAAAGAAATTGCACCTAAAATGATAGATGCAAGAGCTAACGAATATGGAAGAGCAGATAAAGCTGCAGTTTGGTCTTTATTGGCAAGATTGTATTTAAATGCAGAGACATATACAGCAACTCAAAAATATACAGAAGCCATTGAATACAGTAAAAAAGTGATTGATGCTGGTTATTCTCTAGAACAAAACCATCAATGGTTAATGCTAGGAGATAATTATCAAAATACTAACGAATTTATTTACACATTTAATTATGATAATGAAAAAGTAAGAACTTGGGGAGGTACAAATACCTATTCTCTAGGTGCTGCTGGTGTTCCTGCTTCCATAAATGGAATGAGTTCAAGTTGGAATTTATATAGAGTTACACAGCAAATTCCTGCTTTGTTTCCTTCAAATGATCCAAGTATAGACAAAAGAGCTGTTTTTTGGACAGAAAATAATGAATCTAGCAGAACTTTAGAGGTTGAATCTTTACCTAATTCTTTAAACGGATATTCTATAACAAAATATAGAAACGTAAATAGAGATGGTTCTAGCATTAATCAAGAAAACACGTTTAACAATTTAAGTGATATAGATTTTCCTGTTTTTAGACTGGCAGAAATGTATTTGATTTATGCAGAAGCTGTTTTAAGAGGTGGTTCTGGAGGAGACACAAATTTGGCATTAAATTACATCAATCAAATTAGAGGAAGGGCTTATGATAACAATCCAAATAGTACAGCAGGTAATATTACTACTTCAGAATTGGACTTGGATTTTATTTTAGATGAAAGAGCTAGAGAGTTGATGTGGGAAGGTTTTAGAAGAACCGATTTAATTCGATATAAAAGATTTACAACTTCCGATTATTTATGGGCTTGGAAAGGTGGTGTAAAAAATGGAGCTGCAGTAGATGTTAAATTTAGACTGTTTCCAATACCAGTTACAGATTTGTTGGCAAACCCAAAACTAAAACAAAATGATGGCTATTAATATTAATACTAGACGAATGAAGAACATAAAATTATTAATCGTTGTTTTGATAAGTAGTTACTTCTTTCTTTCTTGTTCTGAACAAGAAACAGAAATTTTTATTGCAGATTTAAGTTCAAGCGAAATTGCTTTTCAAAATAGTTTTGCTGCTGAATATCTTTTATCAGAAGAAACCAAAGAAAACATTGCAGATCGTTTTATTTGGAACAAACCTACTCCAATAACTACAAGCACTTACGAATTAGAAGCATCAGCATTTTCAGATTTTCTTACTATTACAACTATCGGAAATACTTCAAATACCAATCATATTGTTTTAGTGGAACAATTAATGAGTTTGGCTCAAGAATTAAATTTAGATGATGACCCAACAACTACTGATGCAAATGGTGATGCAAATAATACTGGTATTGTCTATTTTAGAGTAAAAGCAACGATTGGTAATGGAGGTGCTGGAACTGAAGAAATTGTATCAGAAATAGCTCCAATAAACATTAAAATAATAGAAAAAATTATTGATAATGGGCAGTGTGAATCTTTATATGTTTTAGGAGCAGGAATTACTGATATTGGTTGGAATTTCCCAGGACTTGAAGCCACTTGTGAATCTGATGTTTTAACAGTAAAAGCCAGACTAGGTAATGGACATTTTAGATTTTTTACAACTGTTGGTGATTGGCAGTCAGGTCAAGATTATGCATTTTACGAAAATGATGGTTATACCATAGATAGTAGATTAGAAAATGCGCCTGCAGGAGATAACTTTAGTTTTACTGGTACACCTGGAATTTATACAATTACCATTGACAAAAACACAAAAACAATAGATTTAAAAGAATCTGGCTCACTTTGGGCAGTTGGTGGTGCAGTTCCTGGAGGTTGGGGTTTTAATTCTGATACAGTAGAATTTATAGAAAACACGCCAAATATTTGGTCAGCATCTATCACTTTATCAAATGATATTTTTAGACTTTTTCAAACTTTTGGCACTTGGGATACCAATAATAGTATGACCTATTATGAAGATGAAGGGTTTACCATAGATTCAAATTTTGAGAATGATGGAAGTGGAGATGGTAACTTCAATTTTATAGGTACAGCTGGCACATACACAATGACAATAAATGCAGTTGATAAAACCATCACTCTAAACTAATTTGAAAATGAAAAAATATAGCATAGGAAAGTCTTTATTTTTTTTACTGATTTTATCTTTTAGCTCTTGTAGTCAAGTAAACAAAGAAACTATTAGTATAGAAGAAGCAATTATTGATATTCCAAATAATCTATATCCATCAAGTGATTTGGTAATTGCATCTCATTCTGATTGGACAAAAACACATTATCCAAAACGAATTGCAGAATTTAAAGCAAATCCTCTAGAGATAGGTGATATCGTTTTTATAGGAAATAGCATCACTGAACAAGGAGAAAACTGGGCAGAAAAAATAAACAATCCCAAAGCAAAAAACAGAGGAATTGCAGGCGATACAACAGAAGGAATTTTAGCTAGATTAAATGAAATAACTTTTTATAAGCCAGAAAAAACATTTCTTTTAATAGGGATAAATGACCTATTTCACAATCCTGATACTGTTGAAAAAATACACGAAAACATTTTAAAGATTATTGATGAAATCAACACAAAAAGTCCAAATACCAAAATTTTTGTACAAACAGTTTTACCCACAACTACAGAAAACTTAATTCCAAAAATTAAAGATTTGAATGCTGCATTAGAAAATTCATCATTTGAAAAATCTTACACATTTATAAATCTGTATCAACGATTTGTGTTGTTAAATGGAAAAATGAATATGAATTTTTCTACAGATGGTGTGCATCTAAATGAAAAAGGTTATGCAGTTTGGTCAGAAATAATTAAAAACATCATTTAGAAAAAACTACATCTCTTTTGAATTAGTGAACAAAAAGAGAGAAACCTTTTTATGGGGACTCTCTTTTTCAAAAAATAGAAACAATAAATTAATAAAAATCATAAATTATGAAAACAAAATTACTTTTTATCGCTTTTTGCATCTCAACTTTTATCAATGCACAAAGCATTGAATTTACATCAGCAGAATTAACAACAGCAGAAGTTGGAAGTACTATTAAAGTAGATTATAAATATACAATTGCTGCAGATGGTTACATTTATTGTGCTATAAATTTGTTAGACGATTGGACTTGGACAGCAGAAGTTGTGGGTGTAGAATTGGCAAATGCTGTTGCAGGAACAGATGTTACAGGTTCTTTTGATTTAACAATTCCTGATGGAACTTCTCCTTCAACAGATTTAACTGGAAACTTAAATTATAAAATCAATATCGAGTTAAAACAAACACCAGATCAAAGCACCTGGTTAGCAGGTCAATATCCTGCAACTCAAATTAATATGACAGCTTCTACAGCAAGTATAAATGATACTTTTTTAAACGATTTAAAATTTTATCCAAATCCTGCAAAAGATTTTATCCAATTAAAAGGCATTGACAATGTAGATATTTTAAAATTTAAAATTACAAATGTTTTAGGTAAAGAGATTTTAACCTCAACTTTAAATGATAATAAAATTGATGTTTCTAGTCTAAATTCTGGCATCTACATTTTAACAGTTCAATTAGATAACAGTTCTAAAAACATAAAATTTATAAAAGAATAATATTCTCTAATTTAGTTGTATCCATTTAAAACATTTAAAAACCAATGAAAGTCTTTGTAAAGTGTTTTTTCTTTTTCATCTTTTTGCTTAAATCTAGTTTTTTTTTAGGACAAAAATCTACTTATGTAGATGATAATGGGATTTTTAGATACGTTAAAAACGACAAAGAAATTCGTTTGTTTGGTGTAAATTACACCTTGCCTTTTGCACACGGTTTTAGGGCGATAAATTATGTTAATAAAAACCATAAAGAAGCTATTGACAAAGACATTTATCATATTACAAGATTGGGTTTAGATGCTTATAGAGTTCATATTTGGGATATGGAAATCACAGATAGTTTAGGGAATCTGATAAAAACACCGCAGTTAGATTTGTTAGATTATACTTTAGCTGAATTAAAGAAAAGGGGTATTAAAACTATTGTTACTCCTTTTAAAGTTGGTGGTAATGGGTATCCAGAAAAAGATTTTGATGTAGAAGGTTTTAGCTCAAAATTAGGAAAATGGCAAACGTATTCTGGAGATACTGTTTTAGAAAAACAAGAACGTTATTTTACGCAATTATTGAACCACGTAAATACATATACAGGCATTACTTACAAAAATGACCCAGCTATTATTGCGCTTGAAATTAATAATGAACCTCAACATACCAATGGAAAAGTTGCAACTACTTACATTAATAAAATGGTTAATGTAATTCGAAAAGCTGGCTTTAAAAACCCAATTTTTTACAACGTTTCAGAACGTTCAGCATTTATTGATGATTACTTAAAAGCTGATATTCAAGGTTGTACCTTTCAATGGTATCCAACAGGTTTAGTACATAACAGTTTGTTGAAAAGTAATTTTTTACCAAATGTAGATCAATATCAGATCCCATTTCAAGAGAAAAAAGCATTCCAAAATAAAACTAGAATTATTTATGAGTTTGATGCTGGAGACACCAATTCATCAGTCATTTTTCCAGCAATGGCTAGAAGTTTTAGAGAAGCAAAATTTCAGTTTGCAACCCAGTTTGCTTATGAACCTATAGATTTGGCATTTGCGAATACAGAATATCAAACTCATTATTTAAATTTGGCGTATACACCTTCTAAAGCGATTTCTATTAAAATTGCAGGAGAAATTTTTCGTGAAACTCCTAATGGAAAAAGTTTTGGTAGATTTCCGAAAAATAATACATTTTTAAATACAAAATTAAACTATGAAAATGAAGTAGCAATTTACAATTCTGATACAAAATTTTTCTATACAAATACTACAAAAGAAACTCCAAGAAATAGTAAAAAATTAAAGCATATTGCTGGGGTTGGCAATTCAGAAATTATAAACTATGCTGGAAATGGAGCTTATTTTTTAGATAAAATAGAAAAGGGTATTTGGAGATTGGAAGTTTTACCTGATGTACTTTGGGTAAAAGATCCTTATGAAAAAGCGAGTCTAAAAAAAACAGTTGCAGTTTTACAAGAAAATAAGAACAAGATTAAAATTGATTTAAAAAATTTAGGAAATCGTTATTTTATTAAAGGGATTAATACTGATAATTCTTTTGAGAATCAAGCAGAAGATAGAAGTGTTATAATACAACCTGGTACGTATATTATTTCTTTGAATAAATTAGCTGATGATTTTAAACTAAATCAAAAATTTGGAAATATAAGATTGAATGAATTTGCTACAAATCATCAAAAAATTAATCAAACCTACGTAGTTCATCAACCTAAAAAAGAAATTGAAAAAGGAGATAATTTAACAATAGAAGCAAAAATTGTAGGTCCAAATAAAATCAATAAAGTTGAAGTTGTTTTAAATACTGGTTATCAAAAAACGGATAATTACAAAATGACTAAAAGGAGTAATTTTAGTTATATAGTTACAATTCCGAAAACTAAAATTTATAACGAATCTTTTAATTATTACATTGTTATAACTACTGATAAAAAGCAAATTACGTTTCCAGAAAATGTTTCAGGAAATCCAGCAAATTGGGATTTTGTAAGCAACACAAAATACACCACAAAAATTGTAGAAAAAGAACCAATAATTGTTTTATACGATGCTATAAAAGATACTTCTAAAAACTTTCTGTGGCCAAGACAATGGAATGCTATCAAGTACAACATTGAAAAAGTTACACATAAAATAGCTTCAAAAAATTATTTAAGTGTTTATGCTGATAATTTAAACGCTAAAAACCCTGACTTAACTTTTAAAGTTTTGCTAAAAGATGTAGTGAAAAGAGAGCAAAATAATTTAACAAAAACACAATCAATAGTTGTAACTGCTTCATCTGAAAATAAAAATAATCAGAAAGTTCAAATTGCAGTACAGTTAAAAAATGGGCAAGTTTTTGGAAAAGTAATTGAGTTGCCTTCAGAAATGGAAGATATTAATATTCCTTTTGAACAATTACAACAAGTTTCGCAAGTTTTGTTGCCAAGGCCTTTTCCACCTTTTCAATCTTATTTTTTAAAATCATCAGAAAATTCAAGTTTTAATGCTAAAAATATTGAAGCAATACAAATTTCTATTGGTCCTGAAATCAAAAAAGAAAATTACACCAAACCACAACAAGTATCCATCTATAAAATACTTTTAAAATAAATGAGGATAATTAATTATATATTTTTTATAGCAATTTTTCTATTTGTGAATGGGTGTGCTAAAAAAGAGGTTTTTAACACAAGTAAAGAAAAATTTAATTCAGATTGGTATTTTATAAAAGCAGAAAATAAAACTATTTCTGATGAGAATTTTATTAATGAAGAGAGTTTTAAATCTTGGGAAAAAGTTAATTTACCACATACAACAAACATAGAACCTAAAATTGTAAATAGTCAATGGCAAGGAATTAGTTGGTATAAAAAAGAATTTTCGCTACCAATTTCAAACAAAGAAAAAAAACTGTTTTTGCATTTTGAGGGCGCAATGAATATTGCAGAAGTTTGGGTAAATGGTAAAAAATTAATCAAACATCAAGGAGGATATTTACCTTTTGTTATCGACTTTTCTGATGTTGCCAAATTTGATAAAGAAAATATAATTGCAGTAAAATTAAATAATAAAGATAACCCAATAACAGGTCCAAAACCATTAGAAAAATTAGATTTTAACACTTATGGAGGTATTTATAGAAATATTTGGTTAGTTGCTAAAACCCCATTGTATATTACAGACCCTATTTTAGAAAACAAGACTGCAAGTGGTGGCGTTTTTGTAAAATACAGTGATGTTTCAAACAAAAAAGCAACCATCAATATTCAAACTCATATTAGGAATGAAAATGGTACGTCCAAAACTTTTTACGTAAAACAGTCTTTAATTTCGAATGATAGCATCATTAAAAGCATCAACAGTAAAAAAATAAGTTTAGATGCCAATATTGATAAAGAAATAACTCAAAAAATTGATGTAGAATATCCAAAACTTTGGTCTCCAGATTATCCAAACTTATATACTTTAAAAACAGAAATTATTGAAGACGATATTGTTGTTGATGTTGAAAAAACAACAATTGGTATCAAAACAATGGAATTTAAAGGTCAAGACTTCTATTTGAATGGGAAAAAGACCTTTTTAAGAGGTGTAAATCGTCATCAAGAATATCCTTTTGTTGGGTATGCTTTATCTGATAATGCAAATTATAGAGATGCAAAAAAAATTAAAGATGCTGGTTTTGATTATGTTCGTCTGTCACATTATCCACAAAGTACTGCTTTTATGAAAGCATGTGATGAGTTAGGATTAATTACTATTGATGCAATTTTAGGGTGGCAATATTTTTCTGAAGATAAAAATTTTCAAAAACACGTTTTTCAAACAGCAAAAGATTTAATTAGAAGAGATAGAAATCATGCTTCTGTTTTGGCTTGGGAGGTTTCTTTAAACGAATCTTGGATGCCAGAAATATTTATAGACTCTTTAACTACAATTGCTAAAAAAGAATATCCAACAAATCAATGTTTTACTGCTGGTTGGCAATCTTATGGATATGATATTTATTTGCAAGCAAGACAACATAGACTAAAACATTATGATGCAAAAATTAAAAAGCCTTACAATGTTTCTGAATATGGAGACTGGGAATATTATGCAATGAATGCGGGTCTTAATCAGGACACTTGGGGTGGTTTATTGCAGCAAGAGCGTTCAAGTAGGCAATTACGCTCTGCAGGTGAAAAAGGACTGCTACAACAAGCTATAAATATTCAAGAAGCCCATAATGACAATTTAAATACACCAGCTTTTGCAGATGGTTATTGGGTTATGTTTGATTATAATAGAGGGTATGCAGATGATATAGAAGCATCTGGAATTATGGATTTATTTCGAATTCCTAAACCTTCTTATTATTTCTATCAAAGTCAAAGAGATGCAGATAATCCAAATGGAAAACCAATGATTTATATTGCAAATCAATGGAAAAAAGATAGCCCTTTAAATGTTCGTATTTTTAGTAATTGTGATGAAGTTGAGTTGTTTTTAAATGATAAATCTTTAGGCAGACAAAAACCAGACAAAAATAGAATATCTTCAAACTTAAAACATCCACCATTTACATTTAGGTTAGAAAAATTTGAAAAAGGACAATTAGAGGCTAAAGGTTATATAAAGAATAAAATGGTGGTAAAAGCCGATGTAAAAACTCCAGAAATTGCTTCAAAAATTGAATTGGTTATTGATGATTCTGAAATTGTTCCAAAAGTGAATACTAACGATATATTATTTGTGTATGCTAAAATTTTAGATAAAAATGGTACGTTGGTTTCATCATCAAATGCATCTGTAAATTTTAAAATAGAAGGCGACGCAGTTTTAATTGGAGAGAATGATACAAATGCAGAAGCAGGTATTGCAAGCATTTTAGTAAAGATTGGAGAAAATTCTGGAGATGTAAAAATCACTGCAACTTCTCAAAATTTTACAACTGAAACTACTATCAGAATAGAATAAAAAAGAGCTCATTTTTATCACTCAAAAAAGAATTATTTAAAATGAAAATAAAAAATTTAGTTGCTTTATTAATTTTATCATTCACAACTTTATATGTTGCAAATGCACAAGAGTTTTTAAAAGAACGAAATACAAAAGTATTAACAGATTGGAAATTTTCTAAAAGCGATTACTGGAAGTATGGCACAAACTTAAAAAACGGAGAAGGCTCTATTTGGAAAAATGTAAAAATTCCACACACTTGGAATGCCAAAGACGTTTTAACAGACGGCGTAAATTCTTATCATGGAGTTGGCACGTATATGCACAAATTAGAAGCACAGGAAATTAATGAAAACGTAAGACATTTTATTCGTTTTGAAGGCGTTTCTCTTAAAAGCGAAGTGTATATAAATGGCGAATTTGTTGGTGAACATTTAGGTGGTTATAGCGCATTTTGTTTTGAAATTACAGACTTTTTAAAGAAAGACGAAGCAAATGAAATTGGTGTAAAAGTAAATAATATTCCGTCTAGAAATATGGCACCTTCAGCAGAAACTTTGTTTCCTGTTTTTGGCGGAATTTACAGACCTGTAACTTATTTTACAACAAAACAAACATGTATTTCTCCTTTAGATTTTGCTTCAAGTGGGGTTTATATTTCGCAAACATCTGTTACAAAAAATAAAGCAGTTTTAGATGTTGCTGTTTTAGTTTCATCAAAAAATACATCAAAATCAAAAAAAATAGTTTTTACAATTCAAGATAAAGAAGGAAATGTAGCTCTACAAGAAAGTGAGAATTTTAACTTTAAAAAAAATTCTGAAAACCAATTGGTTAAAAAGAGATTGACAGTAAATAAACCACATTTATGGCAAGGAACAATTGACCCTTATCAATATATATTTAAAGTCACTTTGTTAGAAAATAATAGTAAAATTGATGAAATAAATCATACAATGGGTTTACGTTCATTTGAAGTTACAGCAAGAAAAGGGTTCTTTTTAAATAACAAATCATATCCACTTTATGGTGTAAATAGGCATCAGGAAATAGAAGGTTTTGGTTCTGCATTATCATCAGAACAACATCAACAAGATTTTGAATTGATAAAAGAATTGGGTGTTTCTAGTGTTCGTTTGTCACATTACCAACAAGCTGAAGAATTTTACGATTTATTTAGCAAAAGCGGAATTATGGTTTGGGCAGAAATACCAAATACACCTCCTTATATTAAAAATAATCCTAAATATTTAGAAAACTGCAAACTTCAAATTGAAGAAATGATTAAGCAGAACTTTAATCAAACTGCAATTTATTGTTGGGGTTTAGGTAATGAAATAAGGATCCCGAAAAAAGATTTAAAAATATTGCACGATTTCACAAAATCTCTAGACAATACAAGATATTCTGTTTTTGTAGATAACGTAGATGCAAATGAAACGCATACTGTTACTGATATACAAGCGTGGAATATGTATTATGGTTGGTATGGAGAAGGTCTAAAAGATGGTTACAGTAAAAAAACTAATAGAATTCATAAAAAATTTCCTGAAATAAAAATTGGAATTGCCGAGTTTGGTGCAGGAGGAAGTATCTCTCAACAAAAAGAAGATTTTGAAAGACCAGAACCTATAAGTGGTAAGTTTTTCCCAGAACAATACCAAACCCATTATCATGAAAATGCTTGGAATGATATGAAAGACAGAGACGATATTTGGTGTAAATACATTTGGAATATGTTCGATTTTAGTTGGACAACAGTAGAAAGAGGAGACAGAAATTTCATCAACCATAAAGGTTTGGTAACACATAATAGAAAAACTAAAAAAGATGCTTTTTATTTTTACAAGGCAAATTGGTCTAAAAAACCTGTGTTACATATTACAAATAAAAGGTTGATAAAAAGAGAAAAAGAAATCACTTTTGTTAAAGTTTATTCTAATTTAAAAAAAGTGGAATTGTTTGTAAATGGTATTAGTAAAGGGATAAAAGAAAGAAAATCAGATAGGTTTATTTTACAATGGAATGAGATAAAATTACAAAAAGGAAAAAATAAAATTGATGTAATTGGTTTATCTGAAGAAAAAAAGTTTACGGATAGTTGTGAATGGAATTTTATAAAGAATGGTTTATAGAAATTAAAATATGATAAGTAGAAAATATATCTCATCTTCTAAAAGAAAAATTTACTTCATTAGTCTTACACTGTTTTTTATTTCTTGTGAAAAAAAAGGAGAAGCTACAAGTCAAATTCCAGAAGCAATAGAAAGTATTTATGTTGTTGATAAGATTAGAGAACGTGCAAAAAATCAAATTTTAGTTTGTGCACATAGAGCTTATCATAAATTTGTTCCAGAAAACTCTTTAGCATCTGTTCAACAAGCCATAGATGCAAAAATAGATGTTGTAGAAATAGATGTAAACACTACAAAAGATGGAATTTTAGTTTTAATGCACGATAATTCTATTGATAGAACAACCAATGGAAAAGGTTGGATTAGTGATTTTACTTTTGCTGAACTGCAACAATTATTTCTGATAAAAGATGGAGAAATAACAACTCATAAAATACCTACTTTAAATGAAGTTTTATCAATAGCGAAAGGAAAAATTATTTTAAACCTAGATATTAAACGAGTTGATGTAGCCAAATTATATCAACAATTAAAAATCAATAAAATGCAAAATGAAGTTTTCTCATATATCTGGGACAAAAGAAAAATAGAGAAAATCTTAAATATAGACTCAACTTATGCAGTTTTACCAGAGGTTTCAAATAAAATAGAAATGGAGTATTATCTAAAAAATGTCACATCAAAATTGCAACATCTTAATGAAAAATCTTTTTCATCAGAAAATATGACTTGGGCAAAAAATAATGGTATTCTAACATTTATGAATATTCTTTGGAAGCCAGATGAGGAATTTATTCAAAATAACACAAAAAAAGTAGATCAAATTATTGCACTAAAACCTACAATTATTCAGACTGATCATCCAAAAAAAGTATTGGATTATTTAAAAAGTAAAAATTTACACGATTAAAAAAAGATAAAATGATTTCAAAAAATAAACTCATCACTATATTATTCATATTTACAATAGCAGTTTGTAAATCACAATCTATAGAAATTATAGGATTTAGTGATAATCCACTTGAAGTAAGTCCGCTTTTAGGTGCAGATTTAACTGTAAATTTCAAATATACAAGTGAAGCAGGATCTACGGGTAATCATATTTTTATAGGATTAGAAGTTTTAGATAGTAATGACCAATATGTGAGTTATGTAAACGGTGTTACATTAAATAATCAACAAGCGGGTACAGATATACAAAAATCTGCATCGTTTTTTGTGGGTAGTATTCATAAATTATCCGCAGATTTACCAAATGGACATTATTATCAAGTAAAAGCAATTTTATATGCAAGTGGTGGTTGGACAGCAAATGCCTGGGCTGGTTATTGGAATTCGCCAAAACTAGACTTACAAGATACTAATGGGTATAATTTTAATACCAAAAAAATTGCTAAAGGAGCAGATATCAGTTGGATGACTGAAATGGAATCTGATGGATTTACATGGAAAGATAATGATGGAAATACCAAAGAATTATTACCTCTTTTAAAAGAATACGATCTAGATGCTGTAAGGTTAAGAGTTTGGGTAAATCCAGATAATTCTGGTGCCAATGGTTGGTGTGATATTGATGATTTAGTAGTAAAAGCAGAAAAGGCAAACGTCAATAATCAAGATATAATGATTACAATTCATTATAGTGATTGGTGGGCAGACCCAGGAAAACAAACCAAACCTGCTGCTTGGTCCAATTATTCAGTTTCTCAATTAGAAACTGCAGTTGCAAACCATACAACAGACATTTTAAATGCTTTGAAAGCTAAAGGAATTACGCCAAAATGGGTTCAAATTGGTAATGAAACGAATAATGGTATGTTGTGGACAACTGGAAAAGCTTCAACTGGAGGGTTTGCCAATTATGCCAAATTTTTAAACGCTGGTGCAAATGCAGTAAAAACATTTAATAGTAACATCAAAACGATTTTGCATATTGCTAGTGGAAATGATAATGCACTATTTAGATGGAATATTGACGGTTTACAAAACAATGGTTTTCAAATCAATAAATTTGATATTATTGGAATGTCTTTATATCCTGATGAAAATAATTGGAAGTCTTATGTAGATGATACTTATGATAATATGATTGACCTAAAGTCTCGTTACAACAAAGAGGTTATGATGGTAGAAATCGGTTTTTCTTACAGTAGGCAAGACATTACTTATCAATATATTACTTATATGATTGAAAAAACCAAACAAGCTGATGGTTTAGGTGTTTTTTACTGGGAACCTATTGCTAGAAGTCCATTTACTTCTTATGGCA
This sequence comes from Polaribacter porphyrae, assembly GCF_002954685.1. Taxonomy (GTDB): domain Bacteria; phylum Bacteroidota; class Bacteroidia; order Flavobacteriales; family Flavobacteriaceae; genus Polaribacter; species Polaribacter porphyrae. Next base: position 1,791,166 of record NZ_MSCN01000001.1, read on the forward strand.
AAGGTGCTTGGGATGCAGATGGAAGTCCTTCTGAAGCAATGAATGCTTTTATTGATAAAAATACTTTGTCTGTTTCAGAAAATGAGAGTAAAAATCATTTCATTATTTACCCAAATCCTGTAAAGAATGTATTATTTCTAAAATCTAGAATAAATAATATAGAATCAATCAAAATTTATGATGTGAAAGGAAGTTTGATAAAACTATTACAACCGAATAAAATGCAATGGAGTTTAGATCTAACAAATCTAAAAAAAGGTGTTTATTTTTTAAAGGTTAACAATCATCTCAATAAAAAGTTCATTAAAAACTAATGATGGCTATTAAAATATCCATAAAGTTGATAAACAAACAACGCAATTCCAATGATGATTAGATACGTATTTGTAGCTTTATAAAATGCAGGATAACTTTCTTTTTTCTGCCATTTTGTAATTAAAAAAACGATGGGAATTAATGCTAAAATCTGACCAATTTCTACACCCAAATTAAAACTTAAAATCTTCATCAAAAAATAATCTGAACCTATTTCAAAAGATTGTAAACGTGTGGATAACCCAAAACCATGAATTAGTCCAAATAGAAATACCATCAACAACAAATTGGGTGCTTTTACTTTTAGTTTTTCGAAACCACCTAAATTTTCAAATCCTTTGTAAAAAACACTTAATGCAATAATGGCATCTACCAAATGTTCATTTGCATTAATAGCTAAATACGTTGCTCCTGTTAAGGTAATACAATGTGCAATTGTAAAAACGGTAATGAATTTTATGATATCTTTAAATCCTTTTAAGAAAAAAACAACACCTGCTAAAAACAGCAAATGATCGTAACCTGTAAGCATATGTTTTGCACCAACATAAATATAAGACCACAAGCCTCCATTATTTAAAATGGCTTGATCTGATGAACTTACTCCATGTGCAAATGCAAAAAAAGGCATAAATAAAATTACAATTGAAACAATTCTTTTAAGATTAAATTTCATCAACCTAAATTATTTTTTTCGATTAAAAATAAAGAACAAAATCCCAATAATTAAAATACTTCCTAGAATAAAAAGATACATAGATATGCCTTCTTCCTTATTTTCGTGAGTATGAGTTTCAGCACTATGTTTGTGAGTAACTTCAAAAGTTAAAGTTGCCCAGTTAGATTCGTGGGTTAAACCCTCTTCATTAGAATTTACCAAATGTATGGTTCTTACATACCAAATTCCATCATTATTTAAATTTACAGAAACAATTCCTTCTTCATTTGTTCTTAATTCTTGACCTTCTGTATGTGTATGATTTTCATCAGTTGAAGGATGAGAATGAGTTTCTCCATTATGACTATGAGTGTCATTTTTTGCATCATTGTGAGAATGTCCTTTTTCTGATGATTAATAATTTGCATACACCAACTGATTTTGCAAAGGCTTGCCATCTCTTAATAACTTTACTTGTAAAATATCTCCTGTGTATTTTTCATAAGGATTTTCAAGTGGAATAAACTCAATAGGATAACCAAAAAGAGTATTCCAGTCTTTGGTTTTTTCATTCCCGACTTGAAAAATAGCTTTCACATGTTTCGAATATTTTTCTACAGCTTCATCATTTAAAGTTCCATTTTGTTCTCTTTGTAAAAGAGCGTCTTTTATACCATCGTGTTTTAGATAATTATTAAATTTTTCTGCAGTCATTGTAAAATTTCTAGGTTTTGTAGAAACGCCTGCAACCCAAGTACCTGCTTTACCTGAATTGAAATTTAAAATGGTTGTACTGTCTTTCTCTGTCCATTGTTTGTCTTCAACTTTTATCCTATTTCCATCACCAACCAAACTAGCATCTAGCATTCTATCTCTGTCAATTACATTTTCGCTTTTATTAAAAGTGCCATTAAATAATTGGATTGTACTTTCCGTATTTGGTTGCAGAAAAAAAGTATCTAATTTTAGATACATATCGTGACTACAGAAAATTAAAATACATAATGCTGCAAATATTTTTTTTCTCATTTTTTGATAAAATTTTTGATGTATAACTGACACAAAAATAACTCATAAAATTAAACTAGTTCAAAAACGAATCAACTAAAATTACTGAATTAACACCAGAAAATGGATATTTAACATAAGTTTTGTTTAACTTAATTTACAATAAATTAAACAATTTGTATCTTTGTTTAGATTCACAAAATAAATGAAATGCAATTTTTCAATAACCAAGACATTAATAACCTACATAAAATTTACAGAATTAACTTAATAAACAGTTGTTCTGGCTTTAAATCAGCAAACTTATTAGGTTCAATTTCAATAAATGGAAAAACCAATGTAGCTGTTTTTAGTTCTGTTACACATTTAGGATCAAATCCGCCAACATTAGGTTTTATTTTAAGACCTACAACTGTGCCTAGAAACACGCACAAAAATTTAAAGGATACTGGTTTTTTTACCATCAACCATATTTGGGAAGACATATTTGAGGATGCACATCATACCTCTGCAAAATATCCTGATGATGTTTCTGAATTTGATATGACTTCTTTAGAGCCTGAATTTAAAGGAGATTTTAAAGCACCTTTTGTAAAAAATGCTCCTGTGCAAATGGCAATGAAATTTATAGAAGAAATTTATGTACCCTCAAATGATGTACTATTAATTGTTGCCCAAATTCAAGAATTGTACGTAAAAGATGAGTTATTGCAAGAAGATGGCTTAATCAATTTATCCAAAGGAAATGTGGCCACTATTAATGGTTTAGACACCTATGCCATTCCTAAATTTAAAAAGCAATTGAGCTACCAAAGACCTAAAAAAATACAATAATGAAAATTCTAGTTACAGGCGCAACTGGTTATATTGGCAAACGTTTAATTCCATTATTATTAAATGATGGTCATAAAATCGTATGTCCTGTAAGAGATAAAAAAAGAGCCGAAAACTATTACAAAGATCAAAAGAACATAGAATTAATTGAGGCAGATTTTTTAAATGGGCATTCACTTCAAGCACTACCTACAGACGTAGATGCTGCCTATTACTTAATTCACTCAATGTCTAATTCTGCAAAAGAATTCCACGTTTTAGAAGAAAAGTGTGCATTTAATTTTAAACGTTATGCAGAAACGACTTCTTTAAAACAAGTAATTTATTTGAGTGGAATTACAAACGACACAAAACTCTCTAAACATTTATTATCAAGAAAAAATGTTGAAAATACATTAAGTTCTGGCAATTATGCATTAACCACTTTCAAAGCAGGAATTATCGTAGGTTCTGGAAGTTCATCCTTTGAAATTATACGAGATTTAGTAGAAAAACTACCAGCAATGATTGCTCCAAAATGGTTAAATACGAAAACACAACCATTATCTATTAGAGATGTTTTATCATTTTTACACAAAGCTTTAGGGAAAGAGGAATTATACAATACTTCTTATGATATTTTTGGTCCTGAAGTAATGACCTACAAAACAATGTTATTGCAATTTGCAGAAGTTAGAAAGCTAAAAAGATGGATTTTAACTGTGCCTGTAATGACACCAAAACTCTCTTCTTATTGGTTGTATTTTGTAACCTCAACGTCTTACAAATTAGCAAGTTCTTTGGTAAATTCTATGGGAGTTGAAGTAATTGGAAATAAAAGCAACATCAATCAAATATTGGAAGTAAATCCAATGACATACAAAGAAGCAGTAGAATTGGCTTTTAAGAAAATTCAACAAAATAGTATTGTTTCTAGTTGGAAAGATTCTTATGTAAGTAGTGGAAAATTGAAAAATTATGTGGGTGAGTTTATCAATGTTCCAGAATATGGATGTTTTAAAGATTATAAAAAACGTAAAGTAAAAGACAGAAAAAAAACTTTAGATAAAATTTGGGCAATTGGTGGCGAAACTGGTTGGTATTATGGAACATTTCTCTGGAAAATAAGAGGTTTTATTGATCAAATTTATGGTGGAGCAGGTTTACGAAGAGGAAGAAGACACCCAACTGAATTAAATGCAGGTGATGCTTTAGATTTTTGGAGAGTAATTTATGCGGATAAAGAAAAAGGCAAACTCCTACTCTATGCAGAAATGATTTTACCAGGAGAAGCTTGGTTAGAATTTAATATCGAAGACGGAATTTTATACCAAACAGCCACGTTTAGACCTGTTGGTTTGGCTGGTAGATTGTATTGGTATGCAGTTGTGCCTTTTCATTGGTTTATTTTTAATGGGATGATTAATAAAATTGCAAAAGTATAGATTTTGAAAAAACAGCACCTGCCCACCAAAATGTGTCCTATTTGTAATAGATCTTTTGCTTGGCGTAAAAAGTGGGAAAAGAATTGGGAAAACGTAAAATATTGTAGTAAAAAATGCAGCAGCAACAAAAACAAACTGGGCTAGTTTGGTTCAGAAATAATTTAAGAGTTCACGATAATAGTTCTTTAAAAAGAGCAGTTGATGAAAATCAGCAAGTCATTGCTGTCTATTTTTTTGACCCAAAATATTTTAAAGTTGATGAATTCGGATTTCAAAAAACTGCAAAATTTAGAGCAAAATTTTTAATTGAAACCATTAAAGATTTACAACAAAATTTAGCAGATTTAAACATTACTCTCCTTACCTATTTTGATGCTCCAGAACATAGAATAACAAGTTTATGTGATTCCTTTTTTGTTGATAAAATTTACACACAAAAAGAATGGACAAGAGATGAAATTGAAACCAACAATAACATCAAAAAAACGTTAAATGGTAACATTGGTTTTATTGAAGAATATGATCAATTTTTATATCATCCAGAAACGGTTTCTAAAAACTTTAACAATATTCCTGACGTGTTTACTGCTTTTAGAAAAAAGCTAGAAAAGTATGTAGCTATTTTAGAAGAGGTACATATCTCAAAATTACCGAAAGAAAACCTAGTTGAAAATACTACTGAAACTCCAAGTTTACAAGATTTAGGTTTTGAAGATTTCGAAGTTTCTCACAAAACTGCTTTCCCTTTTAAAGGTGGTGAAACTGAAGCTTTAAAAAGATTGAATTATTATCTTTTTGAAAGTAAAAAAGTAAGCTTCTATAAAAAAACAAGAAATGGTTTAGTGGGCAAAGACTACTCAACAAAGTTGTCCCCCTGGTTGGCAAACGGAAGTTTGTCAGCCAAAACCATTTGTCATAAAGTTAAAAAATATGAGCAAGAATTTGGCAAAAATCAATCTACCTATTGGGTAATTTTTGAGTTGATTTGGAGAGATTATTTTAAATATATTTCTTTAAAATATGATGAAAAGATATTTAAAATTGGTGGAATTTTAGATAGAGATTACGAATGGAAATCTGACAAAAACACCACTCAAAAATGGATTAATGGAGAAACCAGAGACGATTTTGTAAACGCAAATATGATTGAACTCAAAGAAACTGGTTGGATGAGCAATAGAGGAAGACAAAATGTTGCTTCTTATTTTGCAAAAGAATTGTTGTTAGATTGGAGAATTGGAGCTGCCTATTTTGAATCATTGTTGTTAGACTATGATGTGCATAGTAATTATGGCAATTGGATGTATGTTGCAGGCGTTGGTAATGATCCAAGAGACAGAAAATTTAATACACAACTGCAAGCAGAACGTTATGATAGCAATCATAAATTTAGAAACCTTTGGTTAGCAAAAACATTGTTTTAAAATGAAAAGTAAATCTGTTCATATCATTTTCCCACATCAATTATTTAAAAACAGTGAAGTTTTAGATAAAGTTAATCACATCATCTTAATTGAAGAGTATTTATTTTTTAGTCAGTATAAATTTCATCAACAAAAAATAGCTTTTCATAGAGCTACTATGAAAGCTTATGAAGACTTTTTAATTAAAAAAGGTAAAAAAGTAAACTATATTGATCCTAAAAATGGGTTAAGTGATATTCGTAAACTTTTACCAAGTTTAGTCGAAGATAGTATTTCTGAAATTCACATCATTGATCCAACAGACAATTGGCTCAAAAAACACATCAACGAATCAAAAAGTGATTTGGAAATTGTTTGGTATAACAATCCTTTATTTATCAACACAAAAGAAGATTTAGCATCATTTTTTAAACCCACCAAAAAGAAATTTTTTCAAACTTCATTTTACAAAAGTGAAAGAAAAGAAAGGGACATTTTAATGGATGGGAAAAGTCCTGCTGGAGGCAGTTGGACGTATGATGCAGACAATAGAAAAAAATATCCAAAAGGAAAAACTCCGCCAATAATTCAGTTTCCTGAACCCACAAAATACCACAAAGAAGCAACAGAATATATAAATAACAATTTCTCTAAAAACTATGGAAAACTAAATGACTTTATAGTTTATCCCATAGATTTTGAATCCGCAGAAAACTGGTTAACTCAATTTTTTGAGGTTCGTTTTCACGAATTTGGTATTTATGAAGATGCTATTGTTAGAGAAGAAAATTTCCTAAATCACAGCTTGTTATCACCCTTAATAAATGTGGGTTTATTGCATCCAAAAGAAGTGATTGATAAAGCCATTGAATTTGCACATAATAATGATGTTCCTATAAATTCTACTGAAGGCTTTGTGCGTCAAATTTTAGGTTGGCGCGAATTTATAAGAGGAGTTTATGAAGCTGTTGGTACAAAAGAACGCACCAAAAATTTTTGGAAATTCAAGAGAAAAATACCAAAATCATTTTATGATGGCACTACAGGAATTCAGCCTATAGATGATGTCATCAAAAAAGTGAATAATACTGCTTATGCACATCATATAGAACGTTTGATGATTTTAGGAAATTTTATGGTATTGTGTGAATTTGATCCAGATGATGTATATCAATGGTTTATGGAGTTATTTATTGATGCTTATGATTGGGTTATGGTGCCAAACGTTTATGGAATGAGTTTGTTTGCAGATGGAGGATTAATGAGTACAAAACCATACATCAGTAGTAGTAATTACATTATGAAAATGAGTAATTATAAAAAAGGTGACTGGCAAAAAACTTGGGATGGTTTATTCTGGACGTTTATGGATAAGCACAGAGATTTCTTTTTGAGCAACCCAAGATTAGGAATGTTAATTAGAACTTTTGATAAAATGAATCAAGAAAAAAAAGAAATCCATTTTGAGAATGCAAAACTGTTTTTTAATGAATTAGATAATGGCTGATAGAGAAGAAATTAATGTAGTTTGGTTTAAACGCGATTTACGTTTGCAAGATAATGAGGCAATTTTTAATGCTTTACAATCTAAAAAACGTGTGTTGTTTGCGTATGTTTTTGAAAATTCTTTGATGAATGATCCTCATTATGATGAACGTCATTGGAACTTTATTAAAGAATCAATTATTGATTTAAATGAAAAATTAGCAAACTATAATACCAAAATTTTGTCAGTAACTACAGAGGTTGTAAATGCTTTTAATCAATTGCAGAATAATTATAAAGTGAGTTCTGTTTTTTCGCATCAAGAAACAGGTTTATTAATTACCTATAATAGAGATAAGGATTTTACAAGATATTGCAGAAATAACAACATTGAATGGAAAGAAAATAGCAATAATGGTGTTTTAAGAGGATTGTTAAATCGATTAGATTGGTTAGATAAATGGGAAGATTATATGCATCAAGATCAAGTGAAAGCCAGATTAAAAGCTGACCATTTTATTTCTATTGATGAAATTAAGAAGCTAGAAAGAGGTTTTATTTGTACAGATTTATCAACGCCAGATATACATAACTTTCAAAAAGGAGGCGTTACAATGGCTTGGAAATATGCAGATACTTTTTTTCAGAAAAGACATAAAAACTATATGTATCATATCTCTAAACCAAGTTTGGCTAGAAAAAGTTGTAGTAGATTATCTCCATATATAGCATGGGGAAATGTATCAATAAGACAAATGTATCAACAAGCTTTGACTTATAAAACAGAAGAAAATAAAAGGCATTTAGGTGCTTTTGTTTCTAGATTACGATGGCAAGCACATTTTATTCAGAAATTTGAAATGGAGCACACAATGGAGGAAGCGAGTTTAAACAAAGGTTTTCATAAATTGAAAAAGAGTATTTCTTTAGAATATCAAAAAGCTTGGAAAGAAGGTAAAACTGGTTTTCCTTTAATTGATGCTTCTATGCGTTGCTTAACAGAAACTGGCTACATAAATTTTAGAATGCGTTCTATGTTAGCTTCTTTTTTTACACATATTTTATGGCAACCTTGGCAAGACTGTTCTAAACATTTATCTAAAGCTTTTTTAGATTTTGAACCAGGTATTCACTTTCCACAATTAAATATGCAGGCTGGTGAAACTGGCATTAATGATTTACGCGTTTATAATCCTGTAAAAAATAGTTTAGAACACGATGAAGATGCATCCTTTATAAAAAAATGGATTCCAGAATTAGCAAAACTTCCAAAAGCTTTTATTCACGAACCATATCTAATGACACCTTTAGATCAGCAGTTCAATAATTTCATTCTAGGGGAAAATTACCCTAAACCTATTGTAGATATTAAAACCAATCGTAAAAAGGCATTAGATATCCTTTGGGGAATGCGAAACGATATCGACGTAATTAAAGAGAATAAAAGAATACTTACTAAACACACACTTACCAACAGAAACAGTTTGTTAACTAATGATTAAAGATGTTTTTGAGCAAAACTTAATATTTTGTTAATTTTTGTTTAATGATTTTTAAATATAGTTAAACATAATTTATTTTTAGTTATCTTTGAGTTGTGATATTTAATACAACACATAAAAATAAAGATGCAACAGCTACAATTAATGATTTAATTGGTAAGCCTTTTTCGTTTTTAGAATCAATAAAAAGAAAAGGAACTGGTTCTAAAAGAATGATTATTGAAGATGTTAGTGTTGGGTTTAAAAAAGTCTTGAATACAGTTTCAGACATCAATTATGGTAATATTGAAATTAGAGAGAAAGGAATTTTAGTACACATAACCAAAGGTCATAAAAATTTTAGTTGGGCTATTCCTTTTTATCAAATGCATATTTATAAGACCAGTGGATTCAGTATTCATGCTCAAGGAAATTTTGTGAGATTTAAAAACAATAAATTGTTGAAAGAAAATAAAAAATTTCTCGACAAACTTCTAGATTTGAAAATAGAAAATGAACAGAACTACGATTTCTATAATGCTATAACATAATTCTATTTATAATGAAGTTAGATGGCATAGCAATTGACAGAATTATAGAAATGGCTTGGGAAGACAGAACAACTTTCGAAGCGATACAATTTCAATTCGGATTAAAAGAACAAGAAGTTATTAATCTGATGCGAAAAGAAATGAAACCTAGCAGTTTCAGAATGTGGAGAAAAAGAGTTCAAGGTAGAAAAACAAAACACGAAAAGTTAAGAACTTTTGAAAAAGGAAGATTTAAATGTTCAAGACAAAAATCAATATCAAATAACTCAATCACTAAAAGATAAAAACCGTGCTTTGATTTAAGGTTTGAGTACTTAAAGACAGCACATAAAAAAGACACAAAATGATTACAGAAGTAGTATTAAAAGAAAAAGAACTATCAGAAAAATTAAATGGATTCTCTTTCGAAGAAGTTGGAGACGACCATTTATTTACAGGGCTACAAACACCAATGAAAGTTGATGCTTTTAAACTTACAGATGAACAAAAAAAAGAGAAAATAGCAGAATTATTTGAAGAAATAATGGATGTTATGGGTTTAGATTTAACTGATGATTCATTAAAAGGAACTCCAAAAAGAGTTGCAAAAATGTATATTGAAGAAATCTTTTCAGGGTTAAACCCAGCAAATAAACCAAAAGTAGCATTGTTTGATAATAAATATCAGTACAACCAAATGTTAGTTGAAAAGAATATTACTTTTTATTCAAACTGCGAACATCATTTTGTACCAATTATAGGAAAAGCTCATGTAGCTTACATTTCTTCAGGAAAAGTTATTGGTTTATCAAAATTAAATAGAATTGTACAATACTATGCAAAAAGACCACAGGTTCAAGAAAGATTAACAAATCAAATCGCAGCCGAATTAAAGGCTATTCTTAATACAGAAGATGTTGCAGTTATTATAGATGCAAAACACTTATGTGTATCCTCTAGAGGCATAAAAGACGACACCTCTTCTACTGTTACATCATATTTTGGAGGAAAATTTAATACCCAAGAGAAAATAGTTGAATTACAAAACACTTTAAATTATTAATTATGGATTTAGTAGAAAAAGCAATCGAATTCGAAAACAGAAAAATGAGATTTCCAACTACAAGCGATCGCATTTTAGCTTCTAGAGAAGCAAAGTCATTAATTTTAAGTCTTAATGAGATTTATAAGCAAAACAAAGACACTAAAATTATGGATATTATGAAACGTTTAACTGTGATTAAGCAGCGTATTGAAAAGCGTTTGAAAGGAAAACCATTAACGGCTGCATAAATAATTTGTATTTTTCTTGGTTTTCTAACTTTTATATTTATATTCGAAGATTAGATAAAATCACCAAAAATACATAATGGAATTATTAGAAAGAGCCACTGAATTCGAAAATAGAAAATTTTCTTTCAAAACCACTAGTGATAGAATTTTAGCCTCAAGAGAAGTTAAAGCGTTAATACTAGAATTGAACGAAGTTTATAAATTAGAAAAAGATCCTAATATTATGGATCATATGAAGCGTTTAACAGTTGTAAAACAAAAAATTGAAAAACGCTTGAAAGGAAGACCTTAAAAGCATTATGAGAAAAATAGTAATTATTGGAGGAAGTAAAGGAATAGGAAAAGCAATTACAGAAAGTTTAGTAGAAAACAATAAAGTCTATAACTTAAGTAGAACAGAACCTGAAGAATCTCATAATAATTTAACTCATTTTTCCATTGATATTCTTTCTGATGAACTCCCAGATATAGAAGAAATAGATACACTTATCTATTGTCCTGGAAGTATTAATTTAAAACCAATTTCTAGACTCAAGTTAGATGATTTTAGAAATGACTTTGAAATTAATGTTATAGGTGCAGTAAAAGCTGTACAAAAATATTTGTCAGTCTTAAAAAAAGGCACCTCTCCAAGTATCCTATTATTTAGTACAGTTGCTTCAAAATTAGGCATGCCTTTTCATGCTAGTGTTGCTGCTGCAAAATCTGCTGTTGAAGGTTTAACTAAATCTCTGGGCGCAGAACTTGCACCAACAATTAGAGTAAATGCAATAGCACCTACTGTAACAAATACAGATTTAGCTTCTAAACTTTTAAGAAATGATAGAATGATAGAAAATATCACAGAACGTCATCCTCTTAAAAAATACTTACAACCCACAGAAGTTGCAGATTTAGCCACTTTTCTAATATCTGAAAAAGCAAATTCCATTTCTGGTCAAATATTTGAATTAGATTGTGGCATAGTTAGTTTTAAAATTTAAGTTTTTACCAAATGACATCTATTTACGATATTAAAATTGATAGTTTACAAGGTAAACCTATCAATTTAAAAGACTTTGAACACAAATATATCTTGTTTGTAAACGTAGCTTCAAAATGTGGTTTTACTCCACAATATAAAGATTTGGAAAAATTACATAAAGATTACAAAGATAAATTAGTAATTATTGGAGTGCCTTGCAATCAATTTGGAAATCAAGAACCTGGTACTTCTGATGAAATACAAGAGTTCTGCCAAGTAAACTATGGCGTTTCTTTTTTAATAACAGAGAAAATAGATGTGAAAGGAGAACATCAACATCCTTTATATTCTTGGCTAACTTCTAAAGATTTAAATGGTAAAAAAAGTTCTAAAGTTCGCTGGAATTTCCAAAAATATATTCTTTCTCCAGAAGGTAAATTAATTGATTATTATTTTTCAATTACCAAACCAACAAGTTCAAAAATAACAAAACACCTTAAATAATATGTTTGGTTTATTCAAAAAGAAATCTGAAGTAGAAAAGCTAGAAGATAAATACAAAAAGTTGATGGAAGAAGGTTTTAAACTACAATCTATCAATAGAAGTGATAGTGATGCAAAATATTTAGAAGCAGATAATATTTTAAAAAAGATTGATGCTTTAAAAGATAAATAAATGAAACAACTAAAGCTAACTATTCTTTTTTTAATTATAAATTTTGCAGGTTTAGCTCTAGGAAACTGGTTTATGGGTGATGCTGTTCAATCTGAATGGTATTCAAATCTAAACAAAGCTCCTTGGACACCTTCTGGATGGGTTTTTGGTGCAGCATGGACACTTATAATGATTTGTTTTTCAATCTATTTAGGAAAGCTTTTTCTAGAAGATGATAGTAAAAAGATGAAATCAACTTTTTTATTTCAGTTCGCTTTAAACGTGAGTTGGAATTTCTTTTTCTTTAACCAACATTTAGTTGCATTCAGTTTATTCACAATTTTATTACTTACTTCGCTCCTATTTATATATTTCTTTAAATTGAGTACTAAAGTTGGTAACTACAAGTATTTATTACTTCCTTACATGATTTGGTTATGTATTGCTTCCTCACTAAATCTCTATATTTTAGTTCACAATTAGCATGAAAATCTATACGTTCCATAGAAAACAAAAATTCCCAATTTCATTAGACGAGGCTTGGAATTTTTTATCAGATCCGAAAAATCTTAAAATCATTACACCAGATTATATGGGTTTTAATATAGAATCTGGAGCTGATAGACCTTTGTATGCTGGGCAGATTATTCAATATATAGTTACGCCTATTTTAGGTATAAAAACAAAATGGGTATCTAAAATTACACAGGTAAAGCACAAAGAATATTTTGTTGACGAACAACTGTATGGACCTTATTCTTTGTGGGATCATAAACATTTCATCAAAGAAATAAAAGACGGAGTTGAATTTGAAGATATTATCCATTACAAAGTTCCATTAGGCATTTTAGGGCAAATGGCTCATCCTTTTCTAGTGAAACCAAAATTGGAAGAAATTTTTGAATACAGGCAAAAAAAATTAACTGAACTTTTTGGAGAGTATAAATCGTAAAATAATTACTAAATTAAGTTGTCATTTCGAGCGAAACAGAGTGAAGCCGAGAAATCTATAATAGTATTTTTTTTAAGATTTCTCTATAAAGTCGAAATAATAATATAGACTTAAATATAGCATAAAATGAGTAAAAAAGTAACTATTTTTTGGTTTCGCAGAGACTTGCGTTTGGATGATAATGTTGGCTTTTACAACGCACTAAAATCAGAAAATCCTGTACTACCTATTTTTATTTTTGATAAAGAGATTTTAGATAAACTACCTGAAGACGATAGTAGAGTTTCATTTCTACACCAAGAACTCGAAAATATAAAGGCAACACTTTCTAAAATGAATCGTGGAATATCAATTTTTCACGGAAAGCCAATTGAAGTCTATCAGCAGTTATCAGAAAATTACAAGATTGACGCTGTTTTTACAAATCGTGATTATGAGCCTTATGCTGATAAAAGAGATACAGAAATCAAAGAATTTTTAGCATCAAAAAAAATCAATTTTAAAACGTTTAAAGATCAAGTAATCTTTGAAAGAAACGAAATTGTAAAAAAAGATGGTACTGCATACAAAGTATATACTCCTTATTCTAAAAAATGGTTGGAAGCTTTTCAAGAAAAAGGAATTCAATTTTATCCTTCAGAAAATCATTTAGAAAATTGTGTTGCTAATGAAAATCATCCTTTTTTATCATTGAAAGATATTGGTTTTAAGCAATCGTCTATAAAAGTAGAATCGTACAAAGTTTCTCCAAAATTGATTAATGAATATGAAGAGACTCGTAATTTTCCTGCTCAAAATGCTACCTCAAAATTGGGTGCACATTTGCGTTTTGGAACTGTAAGTGTTCGTAAAATGATGGATAAAGCGTCCATAAGTGATAACATTACCTTTTTAAAAGAATTGATTTGGCGAGAATTTTTTATGCAAATTCTGTGGCATTTTCCACACACACCTAACAAAGCGTTTAAACCAAAATACGATAGAATTGTTTGGAGAAACAATGAAGATGACTTTAAAGCTTGGTGCAAAGGACAAACTGGTTATCCTTTAGTAGATGCTGGAATGCGTGAATTGAACAAAACTGGCTTTATGCACAACAGAGTTAGAATGTTGGTTGGTAGTTTTTTATGCAAGCATTTATTAATTGATTGGAGATGGGGTGAGGCATATTTTGCAGAAAAACTACACGATTACGAAATGTCTAGCAACGTTGGCAATTGGCAATGGGTGGCTGGTTCTGGAGTTGATGCATCACCCTATTTTAGAATTTTTAACCCTACTACTCAAATAAAAAAGTTTGATAAAAATTTAAAATATATCAAAAAATGGGTGCCAGAATTTCAAGAGCCTACGTATGTTAAAGAAATTGTTGAGCATAAATTTGCTAGAGAACGTTGCTTAAAAGTGTATAAAGAAGCAGTTTCATAATCCTAACATTTTTTTAATACTTACTCAATTTTATTTTTCATAATTTTAAGCAATCACAAAAAACTTATAATTTATGAACACACAAGAAGTAGCAAATAAATGGCAGCAGATGTGCCAATCTGGTAAAAATTTAGAGTGCATTCAAGAACTGTATGCAGATAATGTTGTTAGCAAAGAAATGCCAGGAGTACCACATGGAGAAGTAGTTTCTGGAAAAAAAGAAGTATTTGAGAAGAGTAAACAATGGCTAGAAGATGTCGTTGAATTTCATTCAAGTGAAATTTCTAACCCAGTTATTGCTAATAATCATTTTTCTAGTAAAATGTCTTTTGATGTAACTTTTAAAAGTAGAGGAAGACAACAAATGGAAGAAGTTTGCGTTTTTGAAGTACAAGATGGTAAAATTGTAAATGAGCAATTTTTCTATTCGATGTAAAAATTATTATTCTTGATTATTAAAAGCTTCAATTTATTGAGGCTTTTTTTTATTCAAAAAAAAATTATTTTATAATTTCTATTTTTAAGTTTTTTAGTAAGTTCGCAAACAAACGGGTAGTAGCTTAGTCCGGTTAAAGTGCTGGTCTGGGGGACCAGAGATCGGAGGTTCGAATCCTCTCTACCCGACTTTTATTTATACTTTGTCTAAAGTATTTCAATATAAAAAGAAATTAGCCATTTTTCTTAAAATTCTTTATCTTGCAGAGTTGCGAATTTTATAGACTAGTTTATAAATATTTCGCAATTTTAAATCCTAAATTTTAGATATTCATGTCAAAAAAGGCAATTCAAGATATTTTTCAAAATTCGATTAATGACTCTGTTCAGCAAATTTCTGGGCAAGACGCAACTTTTTTATATGCTGAATCTCCTAATAGTCCTATGCATATTGCAACATTAACTATTGTAGAAGGTTCTTTAGAGTTTGAAGATTTCAAAGCAATAGTTGCTTCCAAACTACATTTAATTCCGAAATTTAGAAAAAGGTTATTGAATGTACCTATGAATCTCGATTACCCTTATTGGGTAGATGATCCAAATTTTGATATTGACTTACACATCAACAGATTAAAACTTCCAGATCCATCTAATTGGAAAACCTTAAGAGAAATGACTTCTTCTATTTTTAGCAGTCCTTTAGATTTAAGAAGACCTTTATGGTCTATTAGTTTTATAGAAGGTTTAGACGAAGTTTCTCAAGTGCCAAAAGGCTCTGTAGCTATTGTTGCAAAAGTGCACCATGTTATGATAGATGGCAGTTCTGGAGTTGGTATTATGGGTATTCTGTTTGATCGAAGTGTAGAAGATATGCATAAAGAAATACCTAAACCAAAACCTTTTGAGCCTGAACCCTTACCAGATGAAATGAGCTTACTTTTAAAAAGTTCTCAATCTTTTTTTAAAGATCCATTAAAAGCTCCGAAGTTTTTTGGTGAAACAGCACTTTCTTTAATTCAAAGTAGGTTAAAAGGTAAATTAAATCCTAAAAAGTCAATTGGTAAAAATAAATTCTCTACACCAAATACTATTTTTAATAAAACAGTTTCACCAAAAAGAACTTGGGGAACAGCCATCTTATCTTTTGAGAGAATTAATACGCTTCGTAAAATAATGAATGTAAGTGTTAATGATTTAATTGTTGCCATTTGTGCTGGTGGTATAAGAAGATATTTATTAGAAAGAGAAAAATTACCAGTGCAACCATTGGTCGCAAATGTTCCTATATCAATAAGGGCAAAAGGAGAAAAACAAGAAATGAACAATCAAATCTCAAATATGTTAGTAAGAATTGCTACACATATAGAAAACCCTTTAGA
This sequence comes from Polaribacter porphyrae, assembly GCF_002954685.1. Classification (GTDB taxonomy): domain Bacteria; phylum Bacteroidota; class Bacteroidia; order Flavobacteriales; family Flavobacteriaceae; genus Polaribacter; species Polaribacter porphyrae. Next base: position 1,807,410 of record NZ_MSCN01000001.1, read on the forward strand.
TAGATTAGAATACATACAAGAGCAAACTACAATAGGAAAAACAAAACATAAAACTGTTGGTGCAAAATCTTTAGCAAAAATGGCAGAATCTGTCCCTTTTGGAGTAGCAAATTTAGCAGCTGGGTTGTATAGTAAATATAATATTAAAGAATTTCATAGGCCACCATTTAATGTTACAATTACTAATGTTCCAGGTCCACAAATGCCTTTATATTTAAGAGGTCATAAAATTTTATCCATTTTTGGCTTAACTCCTGTGTTAGATGGTTTTGGTTTGATAATTGCAGCTTTTAGCTATAATGGGTTAGTTTCTTTGACAACAACATCAGACGCTTCTACTATGCCAGATGCAGATAAATTTTCAAGATACATTAGAGAATCTGCGAATGAATTAGAGAAAATAATTTTAGAAAAAGGCAGTAAAAAAACAGCTAAAAAAATCGCTAAAATTAAAAGTTCGTCATTCTTTACAGCTTTTAAAAAGTATTTAAATGCTGATGAAAAATTAAGAAAAAAATATTTGGGCAATTATGATTTTGAATTGGGATTAATAGAGTCAAAAATTAATTATCAATTAATTATTTCTGAAAAATCAGTATCAGTTAGAAAGAAAACTTCATCAAAACCTTTGGTAAAAATTGAAATTGATGACGACAATTTGATAAAACTACTCAAAAAGAAGTTATTAATTGAAGAAGTAATTATTCAAGGAAGAGTTAAACTATCTGGAACTAAAAAGAACACAGACAAATTTTTGACCTTACTCACACAATTTTTAGCTAAATAATTGATGAGTTTTACAACAGATACATATAAAACTTTTGATAAGGAAACCATTTTTTATTATAAATGGAAAGCAAAAGAAAATTTACCTTTAAAGGGAATTGTTCAAATTTCTCATGGAATTGGCGAACATGCAGGAAGATACAAATCAATTGCAAAAAGATTAAAAAATCAAGGTTATGATGTTTATGCAAACGACCATAGAATTCACGGAAAATCTGCAAAAAATAATGAATATTTAGGTTTTTACGATGGCGAAGATTATTTTTCTGATGCTATTGAAGATATGCGAAAACTGACAGAAATCATTAAAAAAGAGCATCCTAATAAAAAGATAATATTACTAGGTCATAGCATGGGTTCTTTGTTAAGTAGAGAATACGTAACACTTTATGGTGATGATTTAGAAGCTTTAATTTTATCTGGCACAGCTGCTTTTCTTAAAGGTTTGGGTTCATTTGGTTTAATAAGTACATCCTTTTTCAGCAAATTAAATGGAAAACACAGAAGTAATGAAATTTTAAAAAACTTATTTTTTAATCAATTTAATAAAAAATTTAAGCCCAATAGAACAAAAGTAGATTGGATTAGTAGTGATAAAAAACAGGTAGATAAATTTGAAGCAGATCCTTTACGAATAGAAGACTTTTCTTTAGGTGTTTTTAGAGATATTTTAAAAGGGAGTAAAAAAATAAATAAGCCACCAACTTTTAAAAACACTCCAAAAAGCTTGCCTATTTTTATTTTTTCAGGTGATAAAGATCCTGTAGGTGAAATGGGAAAAGGCGTAAAAAAAGTAGCATTAAACTACAAGAAAGCTGGTGTTAAAGATTTAACTCTTAAAATCTACAAAGGTGGGAGACATGAAATGCTAAATGAAGTAAATAAAGAAGAAGTTGAGCAAGATCTACTAAATTGGTTAGATGAACGAATACAAGCCACAAATTAATTTATGGAAAGTAATAAAATAGTATATACATCATTTTCGAAATTTGCAGTTGCTATGGCTGTTTCTCAAGGAGCAAGTTTAGCACAAGCCAAAAAAATTATAATCAATAGTTTTGAGAGACATCCTTTTCATAAAGAAGTTTCAAAAATTATTAAAAAAGTAACATTAGAAAAAGAGAACTTAAATATTTTAAGTAATCAATGTATTTCTATTTGCGAAGATTTTGGACCAGATAGAGACTACGTTACATTAGTATTATTGCTAGAAAAGATCTATAAAAATGAAGATTTTCAAGATATTGAAAAAGATACAGTTTCTAATATCATCAATAATTTTAAAGAAGAAATAAATAGGATTAATGCAAACATACCTCCTCCTCCACTTTACAATGTACTGTTAGAAACTAGAGCCATTGCAGAATGGACATCTATGTTTTGGTTATATCCATTTATACCAAAACACAAAAGCGAAAAAGAAAAACCTATATTGTTAATGCCTCCTTATTTAGGTAATGACAACTCAACCAGATTTGTAAGAAAGTATTTAAAATCAGTAGGTTTTAAAACCTATAAATGGGAATTAGGTGTAAATATGATTAATTCAAAATCATTACCAAAACTCATAGAAAAATTAGATCAAATTTTTGAAAAACACCAAGAAAAAGTGAGCCTTGTTGGTTGGAGTGGAGGTGGAATCTTCGCAAAAATTATTGCAAATAGATATCCAGAAAAAGTAGAGCAATTAATTACAATTGGCTCTCCTGTTTGGGGTGTCAAAAATATGAAAACCCCTATAGTAGCTACTTTAGAGTTTTTAAGAGGTACAAAGTTAAGAGAGCGTAATGAAAAGTTTATAAAAGAATTAGAAGTAATTCCTAAAGTACCTATTACGTGTATTTACACAAAAACAGATGGTTTAATTCCATGGAAAAATTGCATGGAAGCAGAAACATATAGAGATGATATAAAAAATATAGAAGTCTTTGGCAGTCATTGTGGTTTAGGTGCAAATGCAACTGTATTATTAACTGTTGCAAATGCTTTAAATGCAAATCTTGAAAAGGAAAAAAAGCCGTCTATCATTGAAAAAGTAGAATCATTATTTTTTCCAAAGTTTTGGGAACAAAAAGGGTTTTCTAAATTTACAAACCTCTTTTTTAGTTGATTATGGAACATAACTTAAAAAACATCATTAATAATTCAAAGTTTCAAGAACGTTTAGCTGATATTGCTAAAGAGCAAAAAATAGATATTGCTGAAGTTCAAAAAAAAGGAGCTGAATGTATTTCTGAATTGTATTCTCAACAGCATCCTATTGCAAATATACTTTCTGTAAAAGGCTTTCAGTTTATGATATCTAAAGCTTATAGTAATAAGATTGATATTGACCCAAAAGAAATAAAAAAATTAATGAAGTTAATGCGTCAGAATTCTGTTGCATTTATTTTAACACATAAAACCTATTTAGATACAGTAGTTTTAGTAACTACATTAGCACGTTATGGAATGCCAATTCCTTATACTTTTGGGGGGATTAATTTAGCATTTCCTGGCTTTAAACAATTAGGTAAAAATTCAGGATTAATTTTCATCCGAAGAAGTTTTAAAGATAACCAAATTTACAAGACAGCTTTAAGACATTATATTTCTTGTATGATTGAAAATGGAGATCATTTAACATGGAATATAGAAGGAACTCGCTCTAGAACTGGCAAGATTGTTTATCCACAAATGGGTATTTTAAAATACATCATGGAAGGCGAAAAAGAGAGTACTAGAAATATAAAATATGTTCCTGTTTCTATTGTTTATGACTTGATTCCTGATGTAAAAGAAATGACAGAAGAAGGCAAAGGAAAAGAAAAAAAATCTGAAGATGTAAAAGCTTTCGTAAAATATTTTAGAAAATTAGGAAACGAATATGGCAAAGCAGCAATAAGATTTGGAGAACCTGTAGATGCGAGTTCGCATCAAAATGCAATAATTCCAGATATAGAAGAAGATAGTTATTCTGATAAAAATACCCTACCTCGTTTTGCTTTTGAGTTGATTCATAAAGCAAATATGATAACACCAGTAACTACGGTTTCATTAGTATGTAATGTACTACTCAATAATTTTGCGTTAACAAAAAAAGAGATTGAATTCAGTGTAATCAAATTGATGAATTATATTGAAAAAAGAAAAAAAGATGTACTTATAGAACGTGGTAAAAGCATTAGTGCTTCTGTACAAAAAGCCTTGAATTTACTAAAAGGTTCAGGCATTGTACAAAAGAATAAAGCAGGTTACAAAACACAATTTAGTTTAGCCCCAACAGAATTTCTTTCTGCTACATATTATGCAAATATGGCAGCTGCCCATTTGTATCATAGAGCTTTTATAGAAATGGCTTTGGTAAAAATTAAAGACGAGAAAGAAAATAGAATTTTATCTTTTTGGACAGAAATTATGCGTCTTCGAAATTTATTTAAATTCGAATTTTTCTACACAAACAAGCCACAATTCAGTTCAGAAATAGAAAGTGAATTAAATTCATTCGATAAAAATTGGAGAGAAATTATAGGTAATTCTAATGGAGATATTGAAGGCTTACTAACCAAACAAGAACTTTTTGTTTCTAAAGGATTATTATTAATCTATCTAGAAGCCAACAAAGTGGTTTGTAATACTTTGTATAATTGGGATTTAGAAGATGATTTTTCTGATGAAGATTTTATACAAATGTGTCTTTTTAAAGGTAAAGAATTGCATTGGCAAAATAGAATTAGCAGATTAGATAGTGTTTCCAAACCATTTTTAATAAGTGCTTTACGGCTTGCCAAGAATAGTAAATTAACTCCAATTGATAAAAAAATAAATTTTAAACAACTTGATATTTGGATGGATTTGTTAGACAATCTAACAGAACGTTTATACTATCTACAAAAGATTGAAACTGATAATATTAAAAAAGGAGTTAAGAAAAAGATTTTAGAAGAAAATGTACCTGGTGCAGATTTAAAAAGTGTTCCAGAAAGAGTACTTAAAGATGAAGAAGGTCCCCATATTGCTGCATTTTTTGATTTAGATAGAACTTTAATCAATGATTTTTCAGCAAAACAATTTGTAAAGTCAAGATTATTGAGTGGTAAATCAACACCCAAAGAATTACTTTCTCAATTTGTTACAATGTTAGCTTATGCAATTGGCAATAGAGATTTTGAAATCTTAACCAAAATTTCAGCATTAGGAGTAAAAGGGATAAAAGAAAAAGAATTTAAAGATTTAGGAAAAGAAATTTTTAAAGAACATTTGCAAGCTACAATCTATCCAGAATCTAGAACTTTAATTGCATCACATTTAGAAAAAGGACACCAAATTGTAATTATTTCTGCAGCAACAAGTTATCAAATAAAACCGATAGCAGACGAATTAGGTGTTAAAGACATTTTCTGTACAGAAATGGAGGTGAAAAAAGGAAAATTTACAGGTACTATTTCAGAAATGTGCTGGGCAGAAGGTAAAGCTAGAGCTGGTAGAAAATTTGCTAAAGAAAATAATGTAGATCTATCTAAAAGTTTCTTCTACACAGACAGTTTTGATGATTATCCATTATTAGAAATAGTTGGTAAACCTATTGCTACAAATCCAGATAATAGGCTATCACAACTTGCTTTTGAGAATGATTGGACAATTTTACGTTTTAAAGAAAACACCAAAAAACCACTAGTAAATGGTTTGCGAACGGGTTTAGCAGCAGCAAGTTTATATCCATCAGCAATAAAAGGAATTGTAAAAGGAGCTTTAACCTTATCTCAAAAAGAAGGCGTTAACACAACAATTGCCAGTATTGGGGATTTAGGAACAAAATTAGCTGGACTTGACATAAATGTAAAAGGGAAACAAAATTTAGTAGATTTTAGACCAGCAGTTTTTACCTTTAATCATCAATCTTCAGCAGATTTTTTTATTATCCTAAAACTATTGAGAAAAGATGTTACAGGAATTGCTAAAAAGGAATTAGAACTTACTCCTTTTGGCCCAATTTTTAAAGCAATGGGTGCTATTTTTATAGATCGTTCTAACAAGAAGAAAGCATTAGAATCAATGAAAAATGCTGCTAATGTTTTAAAATCTGGAACTTCTGTAGCCATAGCTCCTGAAGGCACAAGAAGTGGCAGTAAAAAATTAGGAAAATTTAAAAAAGGAGCATTCCATTTGGCAATGAAAGCTGGAGTTCCTATCATTCCTGTGGTTATTAAAAATGCATATATGGCAATGCCAAAAGGCAGTAAAATATTCAAACCAACTCATATAGAAGTGGTGGTTTTAGATCCTGTAGATACTTCTGAATGGAAACCTAAATTGATTGATACTTATATTGAAGAAGTAAGAGATTTATTTGTAAAAGAATTGGAGAATTAAGCAGCAAAAACAAAATTTATGAAACTAAAAGTTGGATTATTAGGTGGTGGTTCTTGGGGAACTACAGTAGCTTCTTTAACTGCAAAAAATGCAGAAACCATTATTTGGGCAAGAAATCCTAAAACTGTGGATGAAATAAATACACATCATACAAATCAGAAATATTTACCCAATGCCAAATTAACACCATCTTTAGTTGCATCAAACTCCATAAAAGAAACTGTAGAAACTGCGGATGTTATTGTACTCGGAATTCCGTCTCAAAATATGCGTAAGGTTTTAGAAATTGCAAAACCGCATATTAGACCTTGGGTACCTATTATCAATTTAGCAAAAGGACTAGAAATTAGCACCAAAATGCGAATGACAGAAATCATAGAAGAGTTGATGCCTGGTCATCCTGCAGGAGTGTTAACAGGACCAAATTTGGCAAAAGAAATTCATTTTGGCAACGCTGCTGCTGCTGTAATTGCTATGGTTGATAAAACAATTGCTTCCAAATTACAAACTGTTTTTAGCTCTGGCTTGTTTAGAGTTTACACAAATACAGATGTAATTGGTTGCGAATTGGGTGGTGCTTTAAAAAACATTATTGCTATAGCTTCTGGGATGGGAGATGGTGCTAATGCTGGTGATAATACAAGAGCTGCAATTATTACGAGAGGTTTGGCTGAACTTACAAGACTGGGAATTGCAATGGGAGGCAAACAAAGAACATTTTCTGGTTTAGCAGGAATGGGTGATTTAGTGGCAACCTGCTCAAGCTCTAAAAGTAGAAATCATCACGTTGGTTTTCAATTAGGAAGAGGAAAAAGTTTAGAGCAAATTATCGATGAAATGAACGAAGTTGCTGAAGGTGTAAAAACTGCAAAAGTGGTAATGCAATTAGCAAAAGATTATAATGTTGATATGCCTATTTCTGAAGAGATTTATAAGGTTTTATATGAAGGAAATACGGTTAACGATGCTTTTAAAGGTTTACTAAGATATGAAGTAGGTTCTGAAAAAGAGCCAGGTTAAGAATGTCAACAAATTTTAAAATATAGTTTTATATCTTTGTTGAAAGTAAATTAAAATGAGTTTAGAAGCTAGAAAAATAAAATTTATACAAGAATTTTTGAAACTTCAAAGTGAAGAAGTAATTTCTCGCTTTGAAAAAATATTGAGTAATGAAAGTAAAATATCCAGCAAAAGAATATTTGAACCTATGACTCAAGATGAACTAAATAAAAGAATTGACCAATCAGAATCTGATTTCAGAAATAATAAATTTAAAAATAGTTCAGAACTTTTAGTAAAATTCCAATAATGGAATTTGAAATTGTTTGGTCTGATTTTGCAGAAACTCAACTTGACGAAATTTATAACTATTATAAAAATAAAGCAAGTAAAAGTGTGGCAACAAAACTTTTAAGAGGTATTATCCAAGAGCCAAATAAACTAATAAAATCATCACTAATTGGTCAAAAAGAGGAATTACTAAAACAAAGAGAAAACGTCTATAGATATTTAATTTTTAAAAACTATAAAATCATTTACTCTGTAGATAATGAAAAGAGATTTATAAAAATTGTAGATGTTTTTGATACCCGACAAAATCCTCCGAAATTAAAAAGAACGAAATAAGTTTTTTTTGCTATATAAACCCTTTTTTAATTACAAAATGGCTTTATTAATGAAGATTTCTTATCATTATTATATTTGTATTTTGTTTAATAACCTTTTTATGTAACCATAGTACCTATCCTATTAAAATTATGACAAAAAAACAAAATCAAAATGCTTCATTTATGGTGCGTTTTAATCAACAGATATTCGAAGAAAATGGCGAATCTAATGTGCAATGGAGAGGTAAAATTTCTCACGTTCAAGATGGAGATGAAAAACGATTTTCAGATTTTAATGATGCCTTATTATTTATGCAAAATAAGTTAGCAACATTAACTGAAAAAGCTACTGAACACGAATCTGTTGAAAAACAAGAAAGTATTTTAGACAAAAGCTTATCTGTTTGGCAAACTTTAAAAGATGTTGGCCCAAAAGTAATTCGAGACACCATTAGAGATCCTAAAAAACAATTGACAAATTTACAGGATGAAATTCAGGATAAAATCAGCACTTTTGGAGAAGAAATTTCAGAAAAAGTACAAATTGATGAATGGAGAAACGCATCAAGATCTGACTTTCATAAAATTAAAAATGAAATTGAAAAATTATCTTCTCAAATTCAAAAACTGACTACAAAAGTTGATAAAATCAACAAACAAAAGTAAAACTTACTATGTCAGATTTCCTTCAAGAATTAGAAGAACTAGAATGTTTCCAAAAAAATGCAACAATACGTATTGAAACTTTGGGGAATTTTCGTGCTTGGAGAAATCAAGAAAAAATAGAAGCCAAAGATTGGGGGCGTGATAAAACCATTCAACTACTACAATATTTAATTTCTAACCGTCAAAGAAATGCACTTCATAAAGAAAAAATTATGGATAATCTTTGGGACGATTGGAATGATCGTGATTTTAAAGTGGCTTTACATGGCATTAATAAAGTATTGGAGCCTAATAGACCTTCTAGAACAGAAGCTCAATTTATCATTAGACAAGGTGTAAGTTATCAAATAGATTTAACCAAAGTTTGGATTGATGCTGAAGCTCTTGAACAATACATCACAATTGGTAATAAAAGTTTAAATACTGATAAGTATATTGCTAAAAGAGCTTATCAAAATGCCATTAAATTATATAATGGTTCTTATTTACCCAATAGAATTTATGAAGATTGGACATCTGAAGAGAGAGAAAAAACACAACTACTTATACTAGGAGCTTATATAACATTGGCAGAAATTTTAATTGATGAGAATCCTTTAGAAAGCATACGTTTAGCACAAAATGCTATAGCTATTGATGCAACTTGGGAAGATGCATACAGAGTTCAAATGAAAGCATACATTAAAAAAGGAAACAGACCACAAGCCATAAAAACTTATATGAAATGTGAGGTAATTCTTGAAGAAGAATATGGAATTTCTCCTCTACCAGAAACCAAGAAGTTATTGCAAGAAATAGAAGCTATTCAGTAAATTTAAGATATGGTTTTCAATGATTTACACGGTTTTTTCTCAACAAATCTAACCACAATTATTTGTGATAATCAGAGAAATCCATGTCAGTTTTTTTCCATATAAGTAAAATCTGTATCAATAAAACTTCCTGTCATCAACTTGTAACTCATCTGTAACTCGTACTTCTTATGTTTGCATCAAAATTAGAATTAAAACTAAAAAAAATGAAAACAATACATACGAACACAATTAAGAAACAGGCTTTAGAATTAAATAATAAAGCATTAAAAACTACAGAAAAGGTTGTTTTAACTTCTATTGACAAAATAGAAAAGGTTCAAAATAAAACTGATGAGTTATTAAAAAAAGGATTTAATTTTTCAGAAAAACAACAAGACAAATTATTTAACAGCCTAGAAAATAGTAAAAAAATGATTTGGAAAAACTTGAACAAAGGGTTAGATTTTTTTAGCAAAAACTAATCTGTAACTCATCTGTAACTCCCCAAACTTATATTTGTACAAAATTAAATAATAAAGACATAAAACAATATATTATGGCAACAAAGAAAAGCAAAAAACAAGATAAATTAGGAAAAGCAAAAGCAATCGTTAAAAAAATAAATAGCGATTTAATTGATGCATCTTTCAACGCTATTGAAACTACTGTAAAAACAGGAGAAAAATGGCAAAAATTAACAGCAAAATTGGTTAAAAAAGCAGAACCATTAACAAAACAACAAATTAATATGGTTGTGGAAACTGCAGAATCTATTAAAGGTCAGTTAGAAACTAGTACAGAGCGTTTAAAAACATTAGTAGGTTATGATCCTGAAATGTTAGAAAATGCCAAAAAGAAGGTTACTGAACATCCTTTAGTAGAAAAAGCTGAAGAAATGAAAGACAAGTTAGAAAAAGAAGTTTCTAACAATAAGTATGTAAAGAAAGCAGAAAAAATGTCTGAAAAGTTAAAGAAAAATAGTTCTGAAACTATTGATGATGTAAAAGGTAAAATTGAAGATTATACAGAAGATGCTTTAAATACAGTTAACGAAAAGTTAGACGATATTAAGCCAACAAAAACTAAAAAAACAGCAAAGAAAAAAGTAGTAAAAAAAGAAGTTGTTGTTGAAGAAAAAATAGTTGTAGAAAAAGTTGAACAAAAAGATGATTTAAAGGTAATTAAAGGAATTGGACCTGTATTAGAAAAATCTTTGAATGAGTTAAATGTTACTGCTTACAGCCAAATTGCAAAAATGACGATTAAAAACATGACCAAATTATTAAATGATGCAGGTATTAATGCAAAGATTTATGATTTATCTGGTTGGAAAGCACAATCGAAATTAGCATTAAAAGGAGACATGGAAGCAGTTAAAAACTGGGAAAGAAAGTAATTAATTTAAGTTTAAATAATCCTGTTTTCAATAAAATTTTATTGAGAATAAATTATTAAAACATACAAAAAAAGTAAAATTATGAGTACTAAAAAAACAAAAAAAGTAAACTTTACTAAAAAAGTAAATACAGCAATAGAAACTGTTAAAACTTCTGCAAAAAAAGCTAATGATTATGCTTTAAATACTACAGAAGATGTTGTTACAGAAACAATAACAATAGCTAGCCAATGGCAAAAAGTAGCTAATAAAGCTTTAAAAGGTGGAGTTCAGTTATTAGATAATCAACAAAATTTAGTGTTAGACACTTTAGAGTCTTACAAAAAACATTTTGTTAATGGAAAAAAGAGATTTAGCAAAATATTTGCTTAATCAAGTTCCCCACTATTACAATAAAACCAAGTTAAAATTTAACTTGGTTTTTTGTTTTTATAGACCTGTATTTTCTTTTAACCACAAAACGTTTCGTATTTTTGTATTATACTATATTTATATGGCAAAAAAGAAAAAAGTCTCTAAACTAGACATCCTTACTTTGTATATGGATTTGGTTTCTGAAAACCAACAAAAACCAAATGATGTTGAAGATTTTTGCAATCAAGTAAATTTAGATGAGGATAGTTTTTATTCACATTTTAAATCACTAAAAAAAGTAGAAAAAACCATTTTCAATGAGCTTTTTAAAAACTCTCTAGAAGTTTTAGTAGAAAGTGAAGAGTTTTTATCTTTTGATGGCAAAAACAAATTATTGAGTTTGTACTTCACTTTCTTTGAAAATCTAAACTTAAATAGAACTTATATAGAAGTAGTTTTAAAAGGATGTAAAAGCCAATTAAAATCTTATAAAACGTTATCTAGCCTTAAAAAGAGTTTTATTCAATTTGTAGACGGTTTGCAACTAACAGAAAGCATCTTACCAATTGACGGATTGGAAAAAATACAATCTAATGTAATTAATCAATCATCTTGGGTACAATTACTAATTACCATTAAATTTTGGTTAGAAGACACGTCTGAATCTTTTGAAAAAACAGACATATTTATCGAAAAATCAATCAATACTAGCTTCGAACTTATAGAAAACAAATTCCTAAAAAATGTCTTTGACTTGGGGAAATTTGTGTACAAAGAAAAATTCCAAAAAAATACGGATTAAAAAGTATGAAAAAAGCCAGTAGAATTCCGATTTCAAAAATACAAAGAGCCTCTAAACTAGTAACTACAGGTGCAAAAGTTGGTGTAAATTACCTAAAATATTATGGTAATAAAATTACTGAATCTGAAGAAGTTGCAAGAGAAAAACTAAACAAAGACAATGCAGAAGACATTTATGATAGCTTAAAAGACTTAAAAGGAAGTCCTTTAAAAGTTGCTCAAATGTTAAGCATGGAAAAAAGTATATTGCCTAGAGCTTATGTAGAAAAATTCTCTTTAGCACAATTTTCTGTACCTCCACTTTCTGAAGCTTTAGTTTTAAAAACATTTAAAAAGAGTTTTGGAAAATTTCCATCAGAAATATATGATATATTTGATGCAAAAGCATTTAATGCTGCAAGTATTGGGCAAGTTCATAAAGCAGAAAAAGATGGTAAAAAATTAGCTGTTAAAATTCAATACCCAGGAGTTTCAGATAGTATAAAATCAGATTTAGCACTGCTAAAACCTTTTGTAATCAGAATGTTTAATATGAAAGGAAAAACTTCTGATGAATATTTTTTTGAAGTTAAAGACAAGCTTTTAGAAGAAACAGATTATATATTAGAAGTTAAACAGAGTAAAGAAATTGTAAATGCTTGTAAAAATATTAATCATCTTGCTTTCCCTAATTATTATTCGGATTTATCGTCAAAACAGATCATAACCATGGATTGGATGGATGGCATTCATCTATCAGAATTTACAGATAACAACACCAATCAAGAATTAGCCAATCAAATTGGTCAAGCCTTATGGGATTTTTATATGTTTCAAATTCACAACTTAAAAAAAGTACATGCAGATCCTCATCCAGGTAATTTTTTAGTGTCTAAAAAAGGCGAGTTGATTGCACTTGATTTTGGGTGTATGAAAACCATTCCTTTAGAATTTTACAATCCATATTTTGTATTAGCAAAAAAAGGAACTTTAGACAATGAAGAACTTTTTGTTGAAAAAATGTACGAATTAGACATTCTACGAAAAGAAGACCCAAAAGAGGAATTTGAGTTTTTTAAAGCAATGTTTCACGAAATGCTATCTATTTTCACGCAACCTTTTCATGTAGAAGAATTTGATTTTTCTGATGCTGAATTTTTCGGAAAAATTTCTGAATTTGGAGAACGTTATTCCAAAAATACAGAATTACGATCTTACAACGCTAGCAGAGGTTCAAAGCACTTTATTTATATGAATAGAACCTTTTTTGGTTTGTATAATTTAATGTTCGATTTAAAAGCTGAAAATATAAAGATTAACAATTTCATCAATTTGTAAAATCTTACTACTTTTATAGCTGTAATCAACAAAAACTTACAGCATGTTAATTATTGGTATTGCAGGTGGAACTGGTAGTGGAAAAACAACTGTAGTTAATCAAATCGTAAAACATTTACCTCCTGATGAAGTTTGTGTAATCTCTCAAGATTCATACTACAAAGCAACTGATAATTTATCTTATGATGAGCGTACAAAAATTAACTTTGATCATCCAAGAGCAATAGATTTTGAGTTATTAATTAATCATTTAAAAGAGCTTAAGAAAGGTAAAACTATAAACCAACCTGTCTATTCTTTTGTAACACACAACAGAACTAAAGATACTGTAAAAACACACCCAAGAAAAGTTCTTATTGTTGAAGGAATTCTGATTTTTAACAGTGAAAAATTACGTGATTTATTTGACATTAAAATATTTGTTCATGCAGAGACAGACGAACGTTTAATACGTAGAGTTCGAAGAGATGTCGCAGAAAGAGGTAGAGATGTAGACGAAGTTTTAAACAGATACCAAACCACATTAAAACCTATGCATCAGCAATTTATAGAACCTACGAAAAATTTTGCAGATATTATTATTCCAAATGATAGGTATAATACTGTTGCTATAGATATTGTAAGAAGTGTAATAAATGAGCGTTTATAGATGAAATTTTTAAAAAATTTAAAAAATCATTTTATTTTTAAATTGATTACAAATGTGTTTGTAGTTATTTTAATTCCATATATTATATGGATGCTTTTTTTTGATGAAAACTCTTATTTAGTACATCGTAAATTTGATAAAGAAGTTGAAGAATTAGAAAACTCAATTTCTTATTATAAAGACAAGATTAAAAAAGATAAAGAAACGATTAAAAAACTACAAGATTCTTTAGAGCTAGAGCGTTTTGCAAGAGAAAAATATCTAATGAAAAAAGAAAATGAAGACATTTATATTATCGAATTTGATACCATAAAAAAGTAATGAGCAAATTTTTGTTTGATGATTTTAATGCTGTTTCACCAGCTGCTTGGAAACAAAAAATTCAAGTAGATTTAAAAGGTGCAGATTACAACGAAACCTTACTTTGGCAAACTGACGAAGGCATAACTGTAAAACCTTTTTACACAAAAGAAGACAGAACAAACGCCAAAATAAAATTACCAAAAAAAGGTTTTAACATCTGTCAAACCATTTTTATTGATGATGAGAAAATAGCGAATTCAATTGCAGTTGATGCCATAAAACGTGGAGCAACCACTATTAAATTTAGAGCTTCAAAAACTTTTAACCCAAAACCTCTACTAAAAGGGTTTCCTGGTGATACACCAATTTATTTTCAACTTTCGTTTTTAAATGCTGATTTTCAAATAAAACTCGCTGAATTCTGCCATTCAGAAAATACATATATTCAAACAGATATTATTGGTAATTTAGCTGAAAGTGGAAACTGGTTTACGAACCTAAAAAAAGATCATCTACAATTAGAAAAAATAGTTGCTTCTGCCGATAATTGTATTTCAGTTTCTGGAGATTTGTATCAAAATGCAGGTGCAAATATTTCGCAACAATTAGCCTATACTTTAGCACACGCAAACGAATATTTAAATCATTTTGGTGGAGTAATTGCAAACAAAATCAGTTTCAATTTTGCTGTAGGTAGCAATTACTTTTTTGAAATTGCCAAATTAAGAGCATTCCGAATTTTATGGACATCACTCTTAAATGAATATGATGTAAAAAATGTTGAGGCACATATTTTGACACAACCGAGTCTGCGTAACAAAACATTATACGATTATAATGTAAACATGTTACGAACCACATCTGAATGTATGAGTGCAATTTTGGGTGGTTCAAATACTGTTTCTAATGTTGCTTATGATACAATGTATCATAAATCTAATGAATTTGGAGAACGAATTTCTAGAAATCAGCTCTTAATTTTACAGCAAGAAAGTGAGTTGGCAGAAGCTCAAAATTTTGCTAATGGAGCTTATTATATAGAATCCGTTACAAATAAATTGGCAGAAAAAGCTTTGAGTATTTTTAAACAACTAGAAAAAGCTGGCGGTTTTTTACATCAGCTGAAAGCTGGAACAATTCAAAAGAAAATTTCGGAATCAGCTTTAAAAGAGGAAGAAAAATTTAATAAAAATGAAATTGTTTTATTAGGTACAAATATGCAAATTAATAAAGCTGATGAAATGAAGCAAAACTTGCAATTGTATCCTTTTGTAAAAAAAAGACATGTCAAAACATTAATCACTCCAATTGTCAGAAAACGACTTTCTGAAACTGTAGAAAAACAACGTTTAGACAATGAGTAGAAAAGATGTATCAAAAATAAAAATTCAAAATTCAGATGTGTCATTTCGAGCGCAGTCGAGAAATCTTGAACCTAAAACTTTCGAACACGAAAGTTTTGTAGCAGGAATTGCTCCAAATTTAAGAGGTCCATATTCAACAATGTATGTTCGCAGACCTTGGACGATTAGACAATATGCAGGATTTTCTACAGCAGAAGAAAGCAATGCATTTTACAGAAGAAATTTAGAAGCTGGTCAAAAAGGACTGTCTGTGGCTTTTGATTTGGCTACACACAGAGGTTACGATTCTGACCACGAACGTGTACAAGGAGATGTTGGTAAAGCTGGAGTTGCTATAGATTCTGTAGAAGATATGAAGGTTTTATTTGACCAAATTCCTCTGGATAAAATGTCGGTTTCAATGACCATGAATGGTGCTGTTTTACCCATTTTAGCTTTTTATATTGTAGCTGCAGAAGAGCAAGGAGTTGCTCCAGAATTGTTATCAGGAACTATACAAAATGATATTTTAAAGGAGTTTATGGTTAGAAATACGTATATCTACCCTCCTTCTCCATCAATGCAAATTATTGCGGATATTTTTAAATATACCAGTAAAAATATGCCAAAATTCAATTCGATTTCTATTTCTGGTTATCACATGCAAGAAGCTGGTGCAACTGCAGAAATTGAATTGGCTTATACTTTAGCTGATGGTTTAGAATACATCAAAAAAGGATTGGAAACAGGAATGGACATTGATGCTTTTGCACCAAGATTGTCTTTCTTTTGGGCAATTGGAATGGATCATTTTACAGAAATTGCAAAAATGCGAGCAGCAAGAATGTTGTGGGCTAAAATTGTAAAGCAATTCAACCCAAAAAACCCGAAATCGTTAGCTTTAAGAACACATTGCCAAACAAGTGGTTGGTCTTTAACAGAGCAAGATCCTTTTAATAATGTGGCTAGAACAACTATAGAAGCTATGGCTGCTGCTTTTGGTGGCACACAAAGTTTACATACAAACGCTCTGGATGAAGCAATTGCTTTACCTACTGATTTTTCTGCAAGAATTGCCAGAAATACGCAAATCTATTTGCAACAAGAAACCCATATTACAAAAACTGTTGATCCTTGGGCTGGCAGTCATCATCTTGAAAAATTGACGGAAGACATCGCCAATAAAGCCTGGGAGCTAATTCAAGAAGTGGAGGATTTAGGAGGAATGACCAAAGCTATTGAAAAGGGAATTCCAAAATTAAGAATTGAAGAAGCTGCTGCTAAAAAACAAGCTAAAATTGATAGTGGACAAGATGTAATTATAGGTGTAAATAAATATCAGCTCAAAGAAGAAGAACCATTACATATTTTAGAGGTTGATAACGAAGCTGTTCGTAACTCTCAAATAGAACGTTTACAACAACTAAAAGCAACAAGAAACACTGCTGAAGTTAAAAAATCTTTAGTAGCTTTGACGACAGCAGCAAAATCTAGTGAGGAAAATCTTTTAGATTTAGCAGTAAAAGCAGCCAAAAATAGAGCTACATTAGGTGAAATTTCTGATGCTTTAGAAACTGTTTTTGGCAGACATAAAGCTGTAACTAAAACCATTTCTGGTGTGTATAGTAAAGAAATAAAAGACGATAAATTATTTAAACAAGCTTCTGAATTAGCAGATAAATTTGCTGAATTGGAAGGTAGGCGTCCACGAATTATGATTGCCAAGTTAGGGCAAGATGGTCACGATCGTGGAGCAAAAGTGGTTGCTACTGGTTATGCAGATTTAGGTTTTGATGTAGATATTGGACCATTATTTCAAACTCCACAAGAAGCTACCAAACAAGCCGTAGAAAACGACGTGCATATTTTAGGTATTTCTTCTTTAGCTGCAGGTCATAAAACATTAGTACCACAAGTAATTGCTGAATTAAAAAAATACGGACGAGAAGATATTATGGTAATTGTAGGTGGTGTAATACCTGCACAGGATTATCAATATTTATTTGATGCTGGTGCTGTAGGTGTTTTTGGTCCAGGTACAAAAATTGCTCAAGCTGCTATTGACTTAATTACGATTTTGATTGATAGTGTTGTGGAATAATTATGACAAACAAACTCGCAAATAAACAATTTCATCAACAGATTGTACAACTTTTACAAGCTGCAAAAAGTCAGGTTGTTCGTTCTGTAAACCAAATAATGGTGCTTACTTATTATAAAATTGGTAGAATGATTGTTGAAGAAGAACAAAATGGAAAAGAACGTGCTGACTATGGAAAAGAGGTTTTAAAAGAACTTTCTAAAGTTTTAACAAAACAATTTGGTCGAGGTTTTTCAGTCGATAATATAGAAAATATGCGCAAGTTTTTTCTTGCGTATGGAAAATCCGAAACACTGTCTCGGATTTCTAAAAATCAAATATCCGAAACAACGTCTAGGAAATTGACAAACCAAAAACAACAGACACTGTCTACTAATTCTGAAAACAAGAAAATGCAAACAGTGTCTGCGGAATTCAAAAGTAGAAAACAGCAGACACTGTCTGACCTTTTCACTTTGAGTTGGTCTCATTATTTAAAATTAATGAGAATTGACGATGAAAACGAACGTAAATTCTACGAAATTGAAGCTCATAAAAATAATTGGAGCGTTAGAGAATTAAAGCGTCAGTATGATGCAGCTTTGTATACAAGACTAGTTTTAAGCAGAGATAAAGACCAAGTAAAAGAGCTTTCTGAAAAAGGTTTAGTTGTTGAAAAACCACAAGACATTATTAAAGACCCTTATATTTTAGAGTTTATTGGTCTGCCTGAACATTCTAAATATTCAGAAAATGATTTAGAAACAGAACTCATTAGCAAACTCGAAGATTTTTTATTAGAATTAGGCAATGGTTTCACTTTTGTAGCCAGACAAAAAAGAATTTCTTTTGATGAAAAACATTTTAGAATCGATTTGGTTTTTTACAACAGAATCCTAAAATCTTTTGTTTTAATTGATTTAAAAATTGGTGAATTAAAACACAAAGATATAGGAC
Organism: Polaribacter porphyrae; assembly: GCF_002954685.1. GTDB lineage: Bacteria > Bacteroidota > Bacteroidia > Flavobacteriales > Flavobacteriaceae > Polaribacter > Polaribacter porphyrae. The sequence continues at coordinate 1,825,815 of NZ_MSCN01000001.1, forward strand.
AAATGCAAATGTATGTCAATTATTATGATAGAGAAATACGTTTAGATGATGAAAACAAAACCATTGGACTTATCTTATGTAAAGACAAAAGCAAATCTGTTGTAGAATATACGTTACCCCAAAATAACGAACAGATATTTGCGAGTAAATACAAAACAATTTTACCAAGTGAAAAAGAATTAAAGTTGTTGATAAATGATAAAATGTAATATTCTTTTTGATTTTATTATTAGATAATGATGCCAAATATGAAAAAGTCTTTCTTAATTTATCTATCAATCCTTATCTTTTTGTGTCAAAATTCTTTTGCTCAATCTTCTGGAACTGCAGAATTCTCATTAACTTTTAAATTTGCTAAAAATATTCCTGTTGAAAAACTAGATCTGCATTACAGTTATACAAATGGTAATACTTTTTATAAAATCAATTATAAAGTCGACACAAAAAAGAATCGACTTACCCTATTTGTAAAAAACCATTTTATTTATGGTGTAACGTTTCCTACAATTATTTTCACCTATAATGAACAATTGTATGATAACAATTCAGAAGAAAAAATTGAAATTAAACGTCAATACTATTTTATCACCAAAAAAACAGAATATTATAAAGAAGCTTATAAAATTAAGTACAAATTCAAAAATGAATTACCTAATATTATAGTAGAAGCTATTAATAAAGATCAGGCAAAATACAATGTTAAAAATATAGCAACACTAGCTTGGGAAGGAAGAAATTACCATTTAAGTAATAGGATGGTAAAAATTAAAAAATTAACTAAATAGTTAATCTACATGTAATTAAATTATGAAGAAAGGTATTCTTTTAATGTGCATTTTGTTTTTTAATAATATCAATTCTCAATCTATATCTAATGATGAATCTTATTTAGATAATGATTTCTGGGAATTTAAAATTCGATTGGCAAATTGTGTTATTAAAAAAGACAAAGAAGCTCTTAAAAACTTACTGTATGATAAAGTTCTAGACTGCTGGGATGCTTTTGATTGTGCTGGACCTGAAGGTTGCAATAAAGAACAATTCATCAATACATTTTTTAAAACTAAAAAAAGTAAACATTGGGATATTCTCCAAAAATCAATTCAAATAGGTTTTCGCAAAGTTGTAGATACTACTAATTATAAACACATTAACATTAAAAGAGACACAGTTGTCTTTGAAGCTCCTTCATTTTCAAAAGATTTTGTTACAAACGATGCTTCTAAAGTTATAATTCTAGCAGAAAATCTAAATTTGAGAAAAAATCCGACTTTAAAATCAACAATTTTAACCAAAATATCTTATGGTGCCTACAATTGTGAAATAGATGAAAATGGTTCAATTACAACCTATTTTGGTGATAAAATAGAATGGATTAAAATCTCGCTAAATGATGGAGTTACTGGTTATGTATCTAAAAAATTCACATCAGCTTATCTAGACAGAAAAATTAAAGTGGCTAAAATTAATGGCGAATGGAAAATTATAATGTATCTCTGTAATTTAAATATTTAGAATATAGAATAAATGAGAAAAATAAATTACTATTTTTTAATAACTATAGGAATTGTCAGTCTATTTATAGGTGTTTTTTCTTTAGTAAAAGGTGGCGATTTTAATGCCTATTTCTACGCTATTTTTATCGGTGTTGTTTTAATTGGTACAACTTACTATAACAATCAGCAGAAAAATAAGTGATTTACCACTATCAAATGAATTCACTTTTAAACTGTTCACGTTAACAATAACCTTATAAAATTATCAACTTTGTTAAAAATCAACAATTATGGCAATTTTAGGAAATATTATTAAGGGAGTAATCAACTTAACAGATACACTTACATCAGAAAAAAATCCAGTAGAAGCACAGCAAGAAGTTTTAAAAAATCTTTTACAAACTGCGAAAAACACAAAATTTGGAAAGAAACATCATTTTGAAACCATTTTGATGAGTGATGATATTCAAGAATCATTTGCAGATGTTGTTCCTTATTTCGACTACAATAAAATTAATGAAAAATGGTGGTCTCAATTACATGAAGGTAAAGAAGATGTAACTTGGCCTGGAAAACCTTCCTACTTTGCTTTAAGTTCAGGGACTACAGGAAAGACTAGTAAACGAATACCTGTTACTGATGAAATGATTGAAGCCATAAAAAATGCTGGAATCAAACAAGTTCTGGCTTTAAATAATTTTAATTTACCCGCAGATTTTTTTGAAAAAGAAATCATGATGTTAGGTAGCTCTACAGATTTACAAGAAAAAAACGACCATTTAGAAGGAGAAATTAGTGGAATAACAGCCAGTAATATTCCTTTCTGGTTTAAAGGATATTATAAACCTGGAGAAAATATTGCAAAAATTGACGATTGGGATGAACGTGTTTCTCATATCGCAAAAAATGCTAAAAATTGGGATATTGGAGCCTTAAGTGGAATTCCTGCTTGGATAGAATTAATGCTACAAAAAGTAATTGAATATCACAATGTAGATAACATTCACGAAATCTGGCCAAACTTAAAAGTATATACTTCTGGTGGAGTTGCATTTAGTCCGTATGAAAAAAGCTTTAAAGCCTTATTAGGCAAACCAGTAACTGTAATTGACACTTATCTAGCTTCTGAAGGTTACATTGCAACACAAACAAGACCAGAAACAGATGCAATGCAATTAAATTTTGATAACGGAATTTATTTTGAGTTTGTACCTATGAATCCAGATTATATAAAACCAGATGGTTCTTTAAAGAAAAATGCACCTTCAATTTCTATAGAAGATGTGCAATTGAATCAAGATTATATTTTAATTATCAGCACAGTTTCTGGTGCTTGGCGTTATTTAATTGGAGATACTATTGCTTTTACAGATATAGAAAAAGCAGAAATTAAAATTACAGGTCGTACAAAATTCTTCTTAAATACTGTTGGTTCTCAACTTTCGGTGAATAAAATGGATGATGCTATTCAGACTCTAGAAGAAAAATTTAATACCAAAATATCAGAATATACCATTTGTGCCAAACGTTTTGAAGATGGCGAATTTTATCATTCTTGGTATTTGGGTTCAGATATAACTGCTGATGAAAATGAAATTGCTGATGCTTTAGACAACGCTTTAAAAGAAGCAAACAAAAATTATAAAGTGGCCAGAAGTAAAGCTTTAAAAGGTGTAAAAGTAAATGTGATACCTGTTGATAAATTTCACGCTTGGAGTGATAAAAACAAGAAAAAAGGTGGACAAGTAAAGATGGAACGTGTAATGAAAGAGAAGAAATTCAAAAAATGGGAAGCATTTGTAAATTCATAAAAATCAATCAAGATTATTCTATTTTTTTTGAAGCTATTTCCAGCTTTCACTACTCACTTTTTTTGCTAAAAAAAAGCAAAAAAGAGTTCAGACAAACCGTTCAATCTGGGCTAAACCAATCTATTAGCTTTTAGAATTACAAACTCTTTATTTCATTATTTAACAACTTTCATTTTGTGGAAAAGTATTCTAAACCTTCGTCTTTGGTAGTCCTAATTTGATTAATTTGTAGCGAGAAATTTTAAATTTTACCAAATATTTAAAATCGTACAATCTCATCATTATCAAATTAATATGTCTTTTGAACGCACTTTAGAAAAACTCAAAATTTTGGCAGATGCTGCTAAATATGATGTTTCTTGTTCTTCAAGTGGAAGCAAAAGAACAAACATTAATAAAGGTTTAGGAGACTCTACAGGAATGGGTATTTGCCATTCTTATACAGAAGATGGCAGATGTGTTTCATTACTCAAAATTTTATTAACAAATTACTGCATTTTTGATTGTGCTTATTGTGTAACCAGAAAAAGTAACGATGTAAAAAGAGCCGCTTTTAAAGTACAAGAAGTTGTAGATTTAACCATCAATTTTTATAGAAGAAATTATATTGAAGGGTTATTTTTAAGTTCAGGTATATTTAAAAGTGCAGATTATACAATGGAACGTTTGGTGGCTGTTGCTAAAAAATTACGATTAGAAGAAAATTTTAACGGTTATATTCATTTAAAATCTATTCCTGGGGCTTCTGATGAATTGATGCGTGAAGCTGGTTTGTATGCAGATCGTTTGAGTGTAAACATAGAAATACCAACAAAATCTGGTTTAAAATTATTAGCACCAGACAAAAATTTCGATGATTTTAAAAAACCAATGGAAAAGGTTAAGAATGAAATTATTCAATACAAAGCCGAAAAGAGAATTATAAAAAGCACGCCAAAATATGCTCCTGCAGGCCAAAGCACACAAATGATAGTGGGTGCAAGTGGCGAAAATGATTTTCAGATTTTAAAAACTTCTGAACATTTTTACAAAAATTACAATTTAAAACGCGTTTATTTTTCGGGTTATGTACCAATTTCTTATGATGATAGATTACCAGCAATAGGAAGTGAAGTGCCAATGTTAAGAGAAAACAGATTATATCAATCTGACTGGTTAACTCGTTTTTATGGTTTTCAAACCAATGAAATTGTCAACTTAAAGCATCAAAATTTAGATTTAGATATTGACCCAAAATTGAGTTGGGCATTAAGAAACTTGCACGAATTTCCTGTAGATGTGAATAAAGCTAGCAAAAGAATGTTGGCAAGAATTCCTGGAGTAGGTATGAAATCTGTAGCTAAAATTTTGATGGCAAGAAAATATAGAAGATTAAATTGGGATCATTTAAAGAAAATAGGAATTGCATTTAACAGAGCTCAATATTTTTTAGTTTGCGATAGTAATTTATTTGAAAGAAGAGATTTAACAGCTGCTAAATTGAAAGGTTTAATTTTAAAAAACTCAAACAGTAAATATGATAAATTATTAAGCCCTCAATTAAATTTATTTGAGTAAAAACACTCTCCTTACAGAATTAACTTGTCATTCAGAACGAAGAACGAAGTGAAGAATCTCAACTCTTTTTTGTGAAATTTCTCCACGAAATCGAAATGACAGACCATTTTTTTAATTATTGAAAAATAAAATGCAAGAAAAAACATTAATTTACGATGGTACTTTTGAAGGATTTCTATCCTGTGTTTTTTATGTTTTTGAATACAAATTAAATCAAGTTACTATTCAAAATCAATATGTAATTCAGAATAGTTTTTTTGCTAAAAATGAAACCATTTTAACTGATAAAGAAAAGTCAGATCGAGTTTGGAAAGGTTTAAAAACAAAAGCGTCTAGCGTTTCTACAACAAAAATTTATTATGCCTTTTTAAGTGAACAAAATGGAATTGAAAATATCTTATTAGATAACATTAAACACATTTTTAATCATAAAGAAAAAGTAGATACCGATTTTACACAACCTAGTATCTTAAAAACTTCGCAGGTTGCAAAAAATGTAAGTAGAGAAAAACACAGAATGGAAGCTTTTGTGCGTTTTAGATTAACAAAAGATAATATTTATTTCTCAAATATTGAACCAGATTTTAATGTATTGCCTTTGATCTCCAAACATTTTAAAAGCAGGTATGCAGACCAAAAATGGATTATTTATGACATCAAAAGAAGTTATGGTTTGTATTATGATTTAGAAACACTGGATTTTATCAATCTTGATTTTCCAGAACATTTTGATTTTACAAAAACAAATTCTGATTTCTTTTCTGACCAAGAATTTGATTTTCAGAAATTATGGAAAGACTATTTTGACAGTACTAATATTAAAGAACGTAAAAATATGAAGTTACATATTAGGCACATTCCAAAACGTTATTGGAAATATTTGAGCGAAAAACAACCAAATATCTAATTATATTCTGCTAACTAAACCTTTAGCCCAATCATTAACTCTCGGTCCAAAACATTCTAAAATTGCATCAACACCAATTACACTTCCCTTGGCTAATCTCCCTAAAACTGAAATGGATGCATTTGTTTTTTTATCATCAAAAATTATAGTTCCATTTGTGTTGGTATGAATGCCTAATTTTGAATGAATTGGTTGTATCACATCATTTCTCAATAAATTTTTAATAATTGGAGTATTCACTTTCAGCAATTCTGGAGAACTTAAAACACTATCAATAATACAATCTACTCTTATTTCATGATTGTCTTTTTCAAATATCCATCCATTTTTGGTAAACTGAATATTTGGATTATCAACAACAGAAAAATCTAAAATATTTGCTTTGTGCAAAGCCAATAATTGTTGCATACTTTCTAGTGGAGGCCCATAAGAATAGCGTTTCATTTTCTCATCAAATTGAATTACATCTGCAATAATTTCTTCTGAAATAGCAGCGTGAGAAAATGATTTGTATAATGTTGGCTGGCAATGACGAATAACTTGACCCGCACAAAAGTCTAAAGAAATTTTCTTTTTACCACAAGCCATTTGCACATAGTTGTAGATTAACTTTTCAGTAGGAATATTTGTTTTTTGTATTAGTTTATGCTTAAATTCTTGGTTGGTAAGCCACTTAAAAATTACATTTTTTATATCTTCTTCAGTTAAATCATCTTCTTCTCTTCTGTAATAAATATTTAAAAAGATATTAGCAGTAATTTTTGCATATTCTTCAATTAAAAATGAATTATCTCTTACATTTTCTTTATTATTTGCGACTTCTCTAATTCTATTTTCAAAAGCTTTCAACTGTTCTTTAGAAACAGCAAATTGATTATCTATTTTTTCTGATAATGGTTTAGGTATAACAGGTAAACCGTCTAAAGAGTATGGAATTATTTTATTTGGTATTTTGTTTGATGTTTTAAATTCAGATTCAAAATTCGTTGGTTTTTTATAAACAAACTTCCCTCCATTACCTATGGTTAATGCTCTTACAGCATCTATCATAGCTAAACCAAAACCCCTAATGGCTATATTTTTATTTTCCGCTTCAAAATCAATAATCTTTTGAATAGGATAAACATTAGGTAAACAAATGAAATTACCATTTAAAGCATTTTCTTGATATTTTTTAATGTCTTTTGGTATTTCTGTAGTTTGATGCCCAATAGTTAATAAAACTTCATCAAATTCATATTGGTTTTTATCAATATCTTTAAGAATTAGTTTTTCTTTTTTCTGATTGATATCAGTAATTAGAGTATTATAAGTTTGAACACAGTTTTCTTTTTCTAAAACTTTTAAAATAGATTTACATCTCTCTTTTAAATAATTTCCTATTTTGTTTCTTGGAGGAAAAGTATCTACATCTTTCTTATCAGCTCTATCGTTTTCAAAACACCAATCAGTATAAGATGGAAAATTTGGAATTACAAATTGTTGGTAGTTTATTTCATTCCTGCCTTGTAAATCCTGTAATCCTCTTTCAGAAATATTTACCAGGTTCAAATCAGCTTGTTGTGTATCCCAAACTTTCCCTGAACCTAATTCCTTATGAGTTTCAAAAAGAGAAATATCGATTTTATTAGAAGTTTTAATTTTAGATAATTCTAAAAATAGGTTTTCTAAAGCATGTAAACCTCTTGGTCCAAAACCTACTATGGCTAGTTTCATCATAAAATTTTTAATTCTTTTGATTTTCTATCTTCCACCAAATACATAATTTCTTCTGGTGATAAATAATACCTTTTCATTCTATTTTTATAAGTTTCGGAAATTTCTGCATGATTTAAAATAAAATTTTTCGTTTTTAAAATATACTCTTCCATTTTATGTTTTACTGCAAAACTATCAGCAGCCCTTTCTGCTTCAATAATGTGGTTTTCTGAAAACAAATATTTTAATCCAAACCAAATTAAATTCCATTTATTTCTATTTTGATAATCCATAATATGGCCTAGTTCGTGACCAATCCAACCAATAAAAATATCTCTAGGAATATCAATTGTAGAAAACTCTCTACCAGAAATTTTAAACTTTTCACTAATCAGAATTAAATATTTTCTATCTTTTTTTGATTTAAAAAAGCTATCAAAAGTAGGTCTAGCTTGCATTGTAGATTTTTTAATATTCTTCTTAAACTTAAATTCAATTTGTACATCTTTTAACTGTGGATAATACTCTAAAGCTACTAATACTCTATCTTTTATCTGTTTGGGTATTAAGTGTGTATTTTTCATATTATTACAATATAGTTTTAGTTATAAAAATATCTTTGCTCTTATACCTTACTTTTTAACTCAAAAAAAAAGACCTCAACATTGTTGAAGTCTTCTATATTTTATAGAAACAAAAATTACTTTTTGAATTTTGCGTATTTGTTTTTAAACTTATCAATACGTCCTGCAGTATCAACTAATTTAGATTTACCTGTATAGAAAGGGTGAGAAGTTCTAGATATCTCTAATTTAATTAAAGGATACTCTGTACCATCTACATCTAAAGTTTCTTTTGTATCTGCAGTAGAGCGTGTTAAAAACACATCTCCATTAGACATATCTTTAAATGCTACCAATCTATAATTTTCTGGATGAATTCCTTTTCTCATTTTATAATATTTTAATACTTTAATGTTATGTTTGCATAGAGTAAAGTTGGTAAGGTTTTACTCAAAACTCTAAATAAACAAAAATCTATTTTAGAGGATGCAAATTTAATGATATTTTTTAATCTACAAATAAATTAATTGTTTTTATTTACATTTCTAAAATTTATGTTTAAAATATGATACAGAACACTTTAAACAAATTCAAAACCATGAAAAAGATTTTATTTTTCGCAACATTAACCATACTAATAACACTAATTTCTTGTGATAAAGCTTACAAGTTTAAATTAGAAGTTGTAAAAAAAACAACATTAAACAAAAAAATTACTGCCAAATTGATAGAAGTAGACAACCAAAATGTAGATAGTGTGCAGTTTTATATCAATGGTAAAACTGTTGCTACTAAAGATAATACTACAATTATAAATACTTCAGATTTAGGAATTGGAAAACATATTATATCTGCTGTTGCATTTTATCCTAATAATGCAAAAAAAGTAAATAACTCTTTTGAAATTTTTGCAAGTAAAAAGTATGAAACTTACACCTATGAAATAGTTAACGAATACCCTCATGATACTAATGCATACACTCAAGGTCTAGAGTATTATAATGGTTTCTTATATGAAACAACTGGTAGAAGAGGACAATCAACTTTAAGAAAAGTAGATATTAAAACTGGTAAAGTTTTACAATCTATAGCTTTAGACAAAAAATACTTTGGTGAAGGCATGACTATTTTAAACAATAAGATTTACTGGCTTACTTGGCAAGCTAAAAAAGGTTTTGTCTATGATTTAAAAACCTTTAATTTAGAAAGAGAATTTAATTACAATAATAGTACTGAAGGTTGGGGATTAACTAATAATGGAAGAGAACTTATAAAATCTGATGGTACTCATAAAATTTGGTTTTTAGATCCTGAAACCTTGAAGGAAAAAAGATATATTCAAGCATATTCAACAGATAAAGCCGTAAAAGATTTAAATGAATTAGAATTAATAAATAACAAGCTGTATGCAAACAAATACCAAAAAAGTATAATTACTATTATTAATCCCAAAACAGGAGCTATTGAAGGTTTGGTAGATTTAAGACCATTAGAAAAAGAAATGGCAAAAACTCAAAAACTAGAACCGCAAGATGAGGTTTTAAACGGAATAGCTTATGACAAAGAAAACGACAGACTTTTTGTAACTGGTAAGAATTGGGGGAAACTTTTTGAAATCAAATTGACTAAAAAGTAATAAACGAATCATTTTAAAGTTCTATTTTTATACAAAATTGATGTATGCGTTATTTTATCACTTTTATAATTTGTGTTGCTCTTATTTCAGTAAGTTCTTGTAGAAAAGATTTTTCTACCATACCTAGTTTTGGAAATTTAGAGTTTTCTAAAGACACCGTTTTTTTAGATACAGTTTTTACAAATATTGGTTCAGCCACGTACAATTTAAAAGTTTACAATAGAGGCAATAAAGACATAACAATCCCAAAAATTAACCTTGAAAATGGTGTGAATTCTAATTATCGATTAAACGTTGATGGTATTCCTGGCAAAGAATTTAATGATATTGACATTCTTGCAAAGGACAGTATTTTTGTTTTTGTAGAAACAACAATCAACATAAATGCTGTTACAAATCCTTTATATACAGATCGAATTTTGTTTGATACAGGTACAAATCTACAAGATGTAGATTTGGTAACTTTAGTACAAGATGCAAATTTTATTTTTCCTGCAAAAGATGCATTAACCATGAAAATTGATAGCCTCACTTTAGATGGACAACCTACTACTATTAAAGGTCGATTTTTAACTGATGCCGAGCTTACAATTACTAAAAACAAACCAACAGTAATTTATGGTTATGCTGCTGTCCCTGCAAACAAAACACTAACTATAGAGGCTGGGGCAAATATTCATTTTCATAATAATTCTGGTTTAATTATTGATGATAAAGCAACTCTAAAAGTAAACGGAACTTTAACTGAAAAAGTAGTTTTTGAAGGTGATCGATTAGAAAATTCTTTTAGTAGAATTCCTGGTCAATGGGGCACAATTTGGATGCGTGCAGGAAGTAAAGACAACGAAATAAAGCATGCTCAAATCAAAAATGGAATAATTGGGATTCTTATTGATAGCATTGGCACACCTTCTACTCCAACTTTAAAATTAGAAAGTTCAGAAATTTATAACAATTCTAACTTTGGTATTTTAGCAAGAGAAACCAATATTGAAGCTCACAATGTAGTTATTGGTTCAGCTGGGCAAGCATCTTTGGCAGCTACCATTGGCGGTACTTATAATTTTACACATAGCACTTTTGCCAATTATTGGAATAATGGTATAAGACAACTTCCTGCTGTGTTGGTTAATAACTTTTTCACTTTTCAAGATGTTAATGGCCAAGAAATTACTCAAACTAGAGATTTAAAAGCTGCTAATTTTACTAATTGTATTTTTGATGGTAATAACAACATTGAATTTGTATTAGATAAAGTAGATGGTAGTCTTTTTAATTATAGTATCGAAAACTGCATGATTTCTTTTACTGATAATAGCAATACTTTTGATGGTGTTGTAGAATTAGATTTTGAAAATAATACCAACTACCAAAACATAATCTTAAATGGCTTTGCCAATTTTAGAGATACTCAAAAAGAAGATTTTATTATAGGTGAGAACTCTGACGCAATCAATAAAGGTAAAACTACACTGTTTACTTTTGATATTTTAGGAAAAGATAGAACTACAAACCCAGCAATAGGAGCCTATCAAAATATTACTTTTGATTAGCCTTAACTGTTTTATAAGTAAATGAATAAAAGTTTTTTAATGCAACTGAAAACCACAATAAGACAATAATCCATGTTGTAAAGTGCTTTTTAAAAACCTCAATAAAGTTTATTGCATAACCAGTTCGTAATTCATTTATTATAATCACCACTGCTAGTATCACCCAAAAAAGATTTAAATATCTTGTTTTCATTTAAAATAACTTTATGGGGGAACTCTTTGATAAGTAAAGGTACAAATAATAAACCCTTTATATCACAAATGCGTGTTAATTCTAATGCAATAGAATGAAAAAAATAAAATTAAGTTAGTCTAATTTTATTTTTTCTGAAGAAGTTTTTAATCTAATAAAATATTGACATAAATTAGTAATAGCTATAAAAAACCATATACTTCTATATATCCAAGAATTAATTTCGAAACCTAATATATTGGTCATTGATTCTCCTTTAAATAAACTAGTAATACAAATAATCATTGCAAAAAGACCCCAAATCAAATCCCTTATTTTATTTCTCATATTTTTTAAATAATAATTCCTGCTTTATAGGCTTGCTCTCCAATGAAAGATCCAAAATGATACATAAAGCTGATAAGTAATATCGAAGCATAAACATATATTATTTTTTTCTTATGAGATTTCTTTTTAACCTCTTTTAATAAGAGATATGCACTAATGAATAATAGAAAATATATAATCATGGTTGTTAAGTTTATTTAGTTAGTAGTTATTCTTGTGTAATTGTTACAAAAAATCACTTTTTATAAACAATTCCATTTTTCATAACAAAAACTACATTTTCCATAGTAGCAATATTTTTTGTAGGATCATCGTCTACTGCTATTATATCTGCAAAAAAGCCTTTATTTATTTGCCCAATTTCATTGTCCATTTTTAACAACATCGCATTTGTAATGGTTGCAGATTGTATAGTTTCCATAGCTGGCATCCCAGCTTCTACCATAAATCCAAATTCTTTTCCATTATCTCCGTGTTTAAAAACACCTGCATCAGTTCCGAATGCAATTCCAACTCCTTTTTTATAAGCTTTTGCAAAAGTTCCTTGAATTTGTGGGCCAACAGCTAATGCTTTTGGCACAACAATTTCTGGGTAGAAACCTGCAATTTTTGCCTTTTCTTCTACTTCTTTTCCTGCAGTGATTGTAGGTACTAAATAAGCATCGTGTTTTTTCATTAGCTCCATAGTTTCGTTACTCATATAAGTTCCATGCTCTATGGTTTTAACGCCTCCAATAATGGCTCTTTGCATACCTTCATCTCCATGAGCATGTGCAGCTACATGCATTCCATAATCTTTTGCTGTATCGCAAATCGCTTTTACTTCTTCTATAGTAAACTGTGGATTATCTCCTGATTTTGCAACACTTAACACACCACCTGTTGCAGTGATTTTTATACAATCTGCACCATTTTTATAACGTTGACGAACTGCTTTTTTAGCATCTTCAACAGAATTTACTACACCTTCTTTTGGTCCAGGATTCCCAATTAACTTTCTACTACTTCCGTTTGTTGGATCTGCATGACCTCCTGTTGTTGCCAGGGATTTGCCTGCAGTAAATACTCTTGGACCTGGAATTTTACCTTTATTTATAGCATTTCTAACAGATATGTTTACTCCAGTTCCTCCTAAATCTCTAACAGTAGTAAAACCATTTAATAATGTTGTTTTTGCAAATCCTACTGAATTAAAAGCAACATCCGCCTCATTTAGAATAAAACTATTTAATCTTGTATTTCTATCAAACTCTTGCTCTATATGAACATGCATATCAATTAAACCAGGCATTACAACTTTATTCCTTAAATCAATTAATTTTCCTCCTTTGGGCATAATATAACCATCCATTACATCAACAATTTTATTTTCTTTTACTAAAATTGTTTTTTTAGTGTTTATTTTACCAGATTTTGTATCAATTAATTTACCACATAAAATATAAGTGGTTTGTGCTGTTATATTTTGCATAAAAAGAAAGGCAATAAAGAGAAGAACTATTTTTTTCATTTGTTTGATTTTAATTCTTAAATGTATGAAAATTTAAGTAGATTGCTTTCTCAAAATATTTAATCTGAATGAAAAACGTTGTTATTACAGGCACAAGTAGAGGTATTGGGTTTGAACTTGCTAAATTGTTTGCTGAAAATGGTCATCAAGTATTAGCAATTTCTAGAAATACAAAACCTTTATCTACAATTCATCACCCTAATATTAAGGTAATTTCTATTGATATTTCTAAAGATGATGATATTGATAAAGTGGTTGATTTTGTGAAAAACGATTGGAAAAAAGTAGATATTCTTATTAATAATGCTGGAAAACTAATAAATAAACCTTTTACAGAACTTACTTCTGATGACTTTTTAGAAGTATATAAAGTAAATGTTTTTGGGGTAGCTTCTTTAACAAAAAGTATGATTCCTTTTTTAAAAAAAAACAGCCATGTAGTTACCATTAGTTCAATGGGAGGCATACAAGGAAGTATGAAATTTCCTGGATTAGCTGCATATTCATCTGCAAAAGGTGCAGTAATTACGTTATCAGAATTATTAGCAGAGGAATATAAAGAGCAACAAATTGCATTTAATGTTTTGGCTTTAGGAGCTGTACAAACAGAAATGCTACAAGAAGCATTTCCTGGTTTTAAAGCTCCAGTTTCTGCTAAAGAAATGGCTAATTATATTTTTAATTTTGCATTAAATGATCATCAATTTTATAACGGAAAAGTATTACAGGTGTCTTCAACTACTCCGTAAAATAAGCTTTTAACTTTTAAATTTAAGTGAACAATATTCTGATAAAATATATTCCTGAAAGCTCAATTGATATGGTTCTGTATTTAATTGAACAAAACAATTTCAATTTAAAGATTGTTAATCAAAGACAAACAAAACATGGAGATTTTAGGCAATTACCTAATGGTAAATTTCAAATTACAGTAAATAATAATTTAAATCAATATCAGTTTCTGCTAACTTTAATTCATGAAATTGCACATCATATTACACATCAAAAATTTGGTAGAGTTCAAGCTCATGGCAAAGAATGGAAAACTGTTTTTCAGCATTTAATGTTACCTTTTCTAAAACCTGAAATTTATCCAAAAAACATACTACCACATTTAGCTAATTATTTAAAAAACCCAAAAGCTAGCACAGATTCTGATGCTAAACTTTCTTTGGCTCTACGAAATTTCGAAGCAGATAAGGGAAAAGAATTTATTTTTTCTCTTCCTGTAAATAGTTTGTTTTTATTTAGAGATGTAGTTTACAAAAAAGGAAATCACAGACGAACTAGAATTGAATGCGTGAGTATGAATAATAATAAAGTTTATTTATTCAATCAAAATGTAGAAGTCGAATTACTTAAAATTTAATTACCTCTTTTTATAAATAAGGTATCTAAACTCAACTCTTTTTGCAACCAAGTTCTTAACTCTCTCTCTTTTGGCGAAATAATACTATCTGGTAATCTAACATTCCATTTTATAGTTGCAATAGGTATGGTATCAATTTTAATAAAGTCTTTAGATGATAGCACATTTGCAAAATCAATCTTCTCAATATCTATATATCTAATTTTTGCATCTTTTGCTATTCTACTAAATGCAATTACTTTTTTATTTTTATTAAGTGCATCTTGCTCTATTCTATTATTTAAATCTGATATAGTTTCTTGTAAATCTGAAATCTGTTTTTGCAAACCAGATATAATATTTTTACTCTCTTGCAGCTCTGCTCTTTTTTCTTTGTAGGCAGAAGTTATTAAATCGAAACTTTTGGTATCACTCCCTTTAATTCTCAATTTAAAATCTTTAATTTTATAGTATTCTTTGCTGTTTAATTGATTGCTTAATAAATTCCTTTCACCATCAGTAACTTCATTAAAGAAACTTATTTTTATCTCTTTTTCGTCAATATCTAATTCAGGATCTCCTATTAACTGAAAATTTTCAATTTCTTTAACTTCATTTTTAATAAAGTTTTTTATCTGAAGTTCAATTTGACTTTCATTAAAAACTCTTAAAAAAGTAAAAATTGCAGGAATCATAACTGCTAAACCTGTAATTGTTGCAATAGTAGCATACCGTTTTCTTTTAGCCGCATTTGCATACTTATGCATAGGAAACTTTAATAGTTTTAACACTATAAAAGAAGCTAATGCAATAAAAATTGTATTTATAATAAACAAATACATTGCTCCAAAAAAGTATGGAAAATTACCTTTTGCCAAACCATAACCTGCTGTACATAAAGGAGGCATTAAAGCTGTAGCAATAGCAACACCAAAAATTACTGAAGCAATTGTACCTTTTTTAGTTCTAGCAACCATTAATGCTAAACCACCAAAAAAAGCAATTAAAACATCACGAATATCTGGGCTAACTCTGCCTAATAGTTCTGATGTATCTTCACTTAAAGGAAAAAAATAAAAGAACATAAATGATGCGAAAAGACTTAAACCAATCATTATGCCCAAATTGGATAATGATTTTTTAAAAGTATCTATATCATTTAATGCGAAAGACATACCTAAACCAAGAATTGGCCCCATTAGAGGAGAAATTAACATGGCTCCAATAACAACTGCAGTTGAATCTGCATTTAAACCAATTGAAGCTACAAAAACAGCAAAAATAAGAATCCAAGCTGTTGCACCTTTAAAAGGAATATCTGCTTTTATAGCATCGATTGTAGCTCTATGATCAGTATCTTCTCTAAAATCAAAAAGAACTGAAAGAAAATTATTAATACTTTCTATTGGACCAGCAATTTGCTCCTTTTTCTTTGGATTAAATTCTTGTTCTTGATTATTTATGTCTTTATTTTCTTCCATTTATCTTTATTAAGAACTTTGGAAAGATACAAAAAAACTAAATTGATATTTTTTTTATTGAAGGTATATTTTATCAATCTCTAATTGAAATTGTTCATTCTTCTTATTACCAATTAATATAGCCAATTCTTCTATTGATTCTTCAGAAAAATTTTCGATATTTAATTTTCTTCCTCTAAAAGTAGGATACATATCTGATAATTTAATTTCAATTAACGACCAGTTTTGAGTTGTAATGAATGGTTTTACATAAGAATAATAATCTTTACTATTATTTTTTATTCTTAACTGATAATTTTTACCATCTCCTTTTATCTTTAAAATAATTTTAGAATATTTAGCAACATTTTTTTTGCTAAATCTGTATCTAATAGATGAAAATCCTCCGTTATTTTTTGTAGAAACAAAACCATAAAAAATTCCATTTCCTACATCATTTATCTTCAAGTTTCCTTGAGATAAACCACCCATAACTCCATCATCTACAACTTGCCAAATAGAGATATTGGTATTCTTATTAAAATCAAAAATTATTGTTTTTTCATCACTCATAAAACAAAAAATAAAAAGTACTGTAAGTATTTTATTCATCTAAATTAATTCACTGAATAAAAATACTATTTAAAAAGAAGTTTTTTGTTAAAAAATAAAAAAACTCTGTAGTTAACTACAGAGTTTTTAAGGTTTTTGTGACCGGGCTGGGGCTCGAACCCAGGACCCTCTCCTTAAAAGGGAGATGCTCTACCAACTGAGCTACCAGGTCAATAATTTTCCTTTTTGCGGGTGCAAATATATAAGTTAATTTTAAAAAAACAAATACATTTTCTATTTTGTTTCATTTAAATAAGCTTCTCTGACTTTTTTAAATAAATTAGATGAATATACAAAATCTACAACTATCTTATTATCAGTCTTAAGCATATCTTCACTACTACCTTCCCATTCTTTTTTACCATCTTTTAAAAAAAGAATCTTTTCTCCTATTTCCATTACAGAGTTCATATCATGAGTATTAATTACAGTTGTAATTTGATATTCGTCTGTAATTTCTTGAATCAAATTATCGATAACTGTGGCAGTTTGAGGATCTAAACCAGAATTAGGTTCATCACAAAATAAATATTTAGGATTCATAACAATAGCTCTGGCAATTGCCACTCTTTTTTGCATTCCTCCAGATAATTCTGCAGGTAATTTTGTATTAGAATTTTCTAAATTTACTCTATCTAAAACAAAATTTACACGCTCTAACATTT
Source organism: Polaribacter porphyrae (assembly GCF_002954685.1). Lineage (GTDB taxonomy): Bacteria > Bacteroidota > Bacteroidia > Flavobacteriales > Flavobacteriaceae > Polaribacter > Polaribacter porphyrae. The sequence continues at coordinate 1,843,151 of NZ_MSCN01000001.1, forward strand.
CTGCTTGAGATTTTTTTGTAAACATCTTTAAAGGAAACATTACATTTTCTTCTACTGTTTGAGAATCAAACAATGCACTTCCTTGAAAAACCATACCTATTTCTTGCCTCCATTGTCTTTTTTCTTCAATAGTAAATTTTGTATTAATTCTACCATCAAAAGAAATTGTTCCTTCCTCTGGAGCATGCAAACCTATTAAAGATTTTAAAAAAACAGTTTTTCCTGCTCCACTTTGTCCAATTATTAAGTTTGTTTTTCCTGGGTGAAAAGTAGCATTTATTCCTTTTAATACTTTAACATCACCAAAACCCTTATGTAAATTTTTAACTTCTATCATTTATGTAAGTAACATTTGAGTTAAAAAATAATTTGCTACTACTATTAAAATGGTTGTCCAAACCACAGATTGTGTGCTTGCTTTACCAACGGCTATAGAGCCTCCTTTTACATAATAACCATGATAAGATGGTACAGTAGCAATTAAGAAAGCAAATATCAATGTTTTTATTATTGCATAGGTAATTAAAAAAGGATCAAATGTTGTTTGAAGTCCTTGTATATAATCTACACCACTAAATAAACCAGAAAGTACACCTGCTAACCAACCTCCAAAAATTCCTAAAGCCATAGCTAATACAATTAAAAAAGGATAAAAGAATACAGTTGCAATTACTTTTGGTAATACTAAATGACTTAAAGAATTTATACCCATAACTTCTAATGCATCAATTTGTTCAGTAACTCTCATTGTACCAATGCTAGAGGTAATATAAGAACCAACTTTACCTGCTAAAATGATTGAACAAAATGTAGGTGCAAATTCTAAAATGATTGAACGTTTTGCTGCAAAACCAATTAAAGAATCTGGAATAAAAGGACTATCTAAATTTAATGCAGTTTGTAAAGCAATAACTCCACCTATAAAAAACGATATAAAAGATATAATGCCTAAAGATTTTATACCTAACTCTTCTATTTCTTTAAACAAAGCTTCATAGAAAATCCTTCCTTTTTGAGGTTTTCTAAATATTTGTTTCAGCATTAAATAATATTTACCAATATGCTCTATGTAATTCACAGAATAAATTTTTATGCTAAATTAAGAAATAACATTAATACAATATTGATTATGTCTTATCAAAATAAAAATTAATTACTTTTGAAAAGAATTTATGTTACTTATATGAAAAGAATTTTCTTTTTTTTATTTATCTCCTTTATTGGGTGTAAACAAAAAACAAACAAATTAGAAAAACCAAAATTAGTTATTGGTGTTGTTGTGGATCAAATGAGGTACGATTATTTAACTCGATTTTCTAACAGATATGGAGAAAATGGTTTTAAACGATTAGTAAAAAAAGGATTTTCTTTAGAGAATGCTCACTACAATCACATTCCCACTTATACTGCTGTTGGCCATGCATCGATTTATACAGGAACTTCTCCAAAAAATCACGGAATTATTTCTAACAATTGGTATGATAAAGTTTTAAAAAAAAGTATTTATTGTGTTGATGACGATAGGTATAATACTGTTGGTAATAATAGTAATGCAGGTAAAAAATCTCCTTATAGAATGTTTACAACTACTGTAACAGATCAATTGCATCTGAGCCAGAATATGAAAGGAAAAACTATTGGGATTGCCATAAAGGATAGGTCTGCAATTTTACCTGCAGGACATTCCGCAAACGCTGCTTACTGGTTTCATGGTAGTAATAAAGGGCAATGGATTAGTTCTTCTTACTATATGAAAAATTTACCAAAATGGGTAACCGATTTTAATAATTCTGGAAAAGCAGATGAATATTTAAAAAGCCCTTGGAATACTCTATATGATATTAAAACATATACCAATAGTATTGCCGATAATAATAATTTTGAAAAGCTCTTTAAGGGTGAAGAAACTCCAACTTTTCCTCATGATATTCCTAAATTAAGAGCAAAAAATGGGGATTATAGTTTACTAAAACTAATTCCGTCTGGTAATACATTTACATTAGATTTTGCAAAAAAAGCTATCATTAATGAAAATTTAGGTAAAGAAAATCTAACAGATTTTTTAGCAATTAGTTTATCATCTACAGATTATATTGGTCATGATTTTGGGCCTACATCTGTAGAGATTGAGGATACATATTTAAGGCTAGATAGAGATCTAGCTAGTTTTTTAACTTTTCTTGATGCTAAAGTTGGTAAAAATAATTATACCATTTTCTTAACTGCAGATCATGCAGCTGTAGATATACCAGCTTATTTACAGTCGCAAAAAATACCTGCTCATTATTTAAATACAAAAAAATTTAAACCATTTATTCTAGATATTACTGAAAAATATTTTGGTTCTGTAGAAATTGTTGAAAATGTATCTAATTATCAAGTCTTTTTAAATAAAGAAAAAATTGAATCTTTAGGTTTAGATAAAAATACAGTAGCTCAAAAAATTGCTGATGAAGTGGTGAATTTTGAAGGTATTTATAAATCTGTAACTGCAAGAACTTTACAAACAACTCATTTTTCTGAAGGCATTTTTAATTCTCTTCAAAATGGTTACAATCAAAAACTTTCTGGTGATGTTATTATGATACCTTACCCAGCAACTTTAACAGGCGGAAAAAAAGGTACTTCACATGGTTCTGGCTATTCTTATGATACACACATACCTGTTATTTTTTACGGAAATGGTATCAAACAAGGGGTTTCTAAAAAAAGATATTATATTACTGATGTAGCACCAACAATTTCTAATTTATTAAAAATTGAGGCTCCAAATGCAACCTCTGGCAAAATTATAGGAGAAGTTTTTAAGTAGATAAGATGAGACATAAACTAATCTTTTTGTATTATTTTTTAATTTCATTTTCATTTTTTAGTCAAATTGATAATTTTAAAGAAAAATTTGAATTACCATCTAAAGTAGATGAGACTTCTGGATTATTGTTTTTCAATTCAAAAATTATTACTCATAATGACAGTGGTGATAGTGCAAATCTTTATGAAATTGATAGTTTAACAGGAAACCTTTTAAGAACCATATCTATAACAAATGCCACTAATATTGATTGGGAAGATATTACCGAAGACAAAAATCATATTTATATTGGTGATTTTGGTAATAATAATGGAACTAGAACAGATTTAACTATATATAAAATTTTAAAATCAGATTTCGTAAATAATAGCTCTGTAACGTCAGAAAAAATTACTTTTTCTTATGAAGATCAAACTAGTTTTACGAGTTCTAATAACCACAATTTTGACGCTGAAGCATTTGTTATTTATGAAAACTCCTTATTAATATTCACAAAGAATAGAGGTGATTTTAAAACTAATGTTTATAAGATACCAACTATAGTTGGAGATTACACAGCAACTAAAATTAGTACAGCAAATGTTAATGGACTAATTACTGGAGCTACTTATAATTTAGAAGATGACAGCTTTTTTTTATGTGGATATGATATTTCTCTCATCCCATTTCTGATTTATATAAATGAAAACAGAATGCTTGGAGAAGATATTTTCTTTTCTGGATTTAGTAAGTTTTCTTTAGAGAACAAACTAGGAAAAGGAAACCAAGTAGAAGGAATCACAACTATAAATAATACAGGTAGGTATTACATTTCTAGAGAGTTTGTATCTACAAATCAAGGAGGAATACAATTTACTTTTCCGCAAAAATTATATGAATTTTATGACACAGCGAATCCTATTTTATCGTTAGAAAAAAATGAATTAAGTCTTTTAAAAATTAGTCCTAACCCTAGTTCTAATCGAGTTTTTATAAACTCAAAATCAATCATTTCTATAATAGAAGTTTATAATTCGCTTGGTAGTAAAGTGGCTACTCATCAAAATAAAAAAGAAATTGATATATCTAATTTAGCAAACGGAATTTACTTTATAAAGGTTGAATTTGAAAATCATAAAAATATAGTAAGAAAGCTTATCAAATTTTAAAGTAAGAGCTTTGCTGATGTTTTCTTATTGCTTTTCTAGACAAGAAAATGCCTACAATTAGCGAAATAAAAGCACCTATAGCTATACCAGGTATAAAGTTGATAAATAAGAAAAAATCATAAGCTCCATGAAATAGAGTTGCCACTAATAAACCAATTAGATTTAATTGAACCCTATTTTTAGAAAATTTTGCTTTCCCCATAAAATAGCCCATTAAAATACCAAAAGTTGCATGAGCAGGCACAGCTGTAAACGCTCTAGTAAACCCAACATTTACACCATATTGAAAAACATATAGTATATTTTCTAAAGCTGCAAACCCCATAGAAACCATAACTGCATATACAATACCATCAAAAGGTTCATTAAATTCTTTACTTTTCTGTGCATAAAATCTTACAATAATATATTTGGAAAACTCTTCTACTAATGCAACTATTATAAAGGCTTTAATAAACTGTTGTAAGATACTTTTTGCATCAGTTACTACAAAAAAGTAATTACTTAAAAAGCTTAAGAAAAACGTTATTATTACACTTAAAAAAGCTCCTAGAAGAAAGTTTTTAATTAAAAAAGATATCGGTTCTTTTTCAAATTTATCTTTTACATATATAAAAACTATTATAATAGTAACTGGAGCTATAGCAAGCAATAACAAGTTCATTTATTGATTATTATTGGGTAAAAAAACCTCTGCTATCATACACCTTGCACTTCCACCTCCACAAGTTTCGATGGTCTCTAGAGAACTTGATAAAATAGCACAGTGTTTTTCTATTTTGGTAATTTGGTGTTGTGTTAAAGAATCGTGAGCAGCTTTACTCATTATCAAAAATAAATCATCATTATTATTTTTAACTTGAAGCATGTTTCCAGCAAAATTATGCATTTGCTTTTCTGTAATATCTATGATTTCTTTACCATCTTCCTTTAAATGTTTAATTACGTTTTTTCGCTCTTTTTTATCATCAATAGATGATAAACAAATAACAGCAAAAGTTTCTGCAATGCACATCATTACATTAGTGTGATAAATAGGTTTTCGCTCATTATTTACAGATTGATTTGCAACAAACAAAACAGGACTATATTCAAAATCTTCACAAAATTCTATTAATAAATCTTCATCAGCTCTTTCAGAAAGTGCACAATATGCTTTTCTATTTTGCCTATCAAGAATTAAACTTCCTGTACCTTCTAAAAATAAGCTATCTTCTTCTGCTGATGTGTAATCTACAATATTGCTAATTACAAAACCTTGTTTTTCTAGTTGATGTAAAATATCTTCTCTCCTCTCCTGCCTTCTATTTTCTGCAAACATAGGGTAAATAGCTACTGTACCATCCGCATGAAAAGAAACCCAATTATTTGGAAATATTGAATCTGGAGTATCAAACTCTTTTGTATCAGAAACAACAATTACATTGATATTATTTTCTCTCAATTTAGAAACATAATCATCAAATTCCTCTTGAGCTTTATTATTTATTTCAGTATTTTTTAAATCAATATCTTCTTGAAAGTAGTTGTTGACTTTAGTTTGCTCATTCATCCTAAAATTTATGGGACGAATCATTAAAATTGTATTTGTAGTTTGTTGCATTATCAAAAAAAAAACAAAATTATGCTTTTTTGAGTAAGTCTCATTTATAATATTTCAATAATTTTAGTTTTTGTTTTACTTTTTTTCAAAAATATTTAACAGTTAAAGATTTCAGTTTTGTTTAGCTTTGCAGTGAATATATTAAACAAAAATTAATTTAAAAAAATAAATTATGAAATTAATCTCAAAAGTATTTTTATTCGCACTTTTTATTTCTTTATCTTTTTCTTGTAGTGATGATGATGAAGCAGTAATAGAAACGAACACAATTGTTGATGTAGCAATTGAAAATAATTTATCGAGTCTAGTAGCAGCTGTTACTAGAGCTGAATTAGTAACTACATTATCTAGTAATGGAAACTTTACTGTATTGGCACCTACAAATACTGCATTTCAAACTTTTTTACAGACAAACGGTTATAATTCTGTGAATGATGTGCCAGTTGAGGTTTTAAAAAACATCTTAATGAACCACGTAATTACTGGAGAGTTAAAATCTACAGATTTAACTACTGGTTATCAAAAAACCAACGCAATCAGTGCAGCTTCTAATACAGAAATGTCAATATACGTTAATGTAGGTGCTCAAGTAAAATTTAATGGAACATCTACTGTTCAAATTCCTAATGTTGAAGCAGATAATGGAATTGTACATGTAGTTGATGCTGTTATAGATTTGCCTAGCATTGTTACTTTTGCTGTTGCAGATCCAAACTTTGAAAGTTTAGAACTAGCTTTAACCAGAGAAAGTGATTTCAATTATGTATCAACCTTATCTACAAAAGTAGGTACAAATCCAGCTCCTTTTACTGTATTTGCTCCAACTAATGATGCTTTTGCTAGTTTAATAGGAGAATTATCTAATGTAAACAGTTTAGGAGATATACCAAAAGCTACTTTAGAGTCTACTTTAAATACACATGTTATTGCTGGATTTAATTATAGGGCAACAGGTTTATCTAATAATATGACATTAAATACGTTAGGTGGACAACTTACTGTTGATTTAACAGGTTCTGTACCTAAATTAGTTGACCCGAATAGTAGAACAAGTGACATAACTGCAACAGATGTACAAGCAAACAATGGAGTGATTCATGCTATTAGAACTGTCGTATTAGAATAACAACAAATTGAAAAATTTAGATTACAAAAAAAGCTGCATTTTATGCAGCTTTTTTTATAATCTAATTAAAGGCATAGTAGAACACCTTAATAAACCTTCTTGCTTTGCAATTTCAGAATAGTTAACCTCTTCTACAATAAAATTCTCTTTTCTCAACCAATTATTTAACCTTGTAAAACTCTTTTCTGAAATAATTACATCTTCTGCAATAGAAAAAACATTGCTAAACATATTATACATTTCTTCTTTAGTGATTTCAAAAATATTCTCTTTCCCAAAATAGTTTACTAGCCAATTGTATTCTTCTTCAATTAAAAACCCATTTTTATGTAAAATGGCTTTACTTTTCCCTATAGGTTGGAAACAGCAATCTAAATGTAAAGCATTTTCTTTAGCATTAGTATTTGACTTTCTTAATTCAAAAGATTTTACTTTTTTATTTGGAAATAATTTTTGAATAGCTTCAACCGCTTCAATATTTGTTCTCGCAGTTATAAAATCAGCATAATCATTACCAGAATATGTTCCAATAAAAATATACTCATTCCAAGGCATTACGTCTCCACCTTCTACATGACATTCTTCTGGAAGTTGAATTATTTTATTCTTATCAATTTGTTTTATAACATGTGAAATAGCTTCAAATTCTTTATCTCTGTCTGGTAAAATGTTAGCTTTAATTAATTTATCTTCAATTACAAAAGCTATATCTCTAGAAAAAATTTGATTATAATTTTCAATTATTTCTGGTCTAAAAACGGTTACATTATATTTTTCAAATACTTTAGCAACTTCTTCCATTTCAGTAATCATGTCATTTTCTACTGGGTAAGTTCCTGCAAGGATATGTTCTCTACTTTTAGGATCATAACATTCTTCTAAAGTAGGAGTTTTACCATTGCTTTTAGCAGTACCTAAAACAACAGCCTTTAATCTAGAAGTTTCATTTTGAACGTTTAGTTGTAGCATAAAATTTATTTATAAAAAAAGCTTCATTTTTATGAAGCTTTTGTTTTACAAAATAATAACTTATTTTTTATCTATTTTCTATTTCTACAAAAGATCTTAAATTTTCTCCTGTATAAACTTGTCTAGGACGTCCAATAGGCTCCTTATTTAATCTCATTTCTTTCCATTGTGCAATCCAACCTGGTAAACGACCCAAAGCAAACATTACTGTAAACATTTCTACAGGAATACCCATTGCTCGATATATAATACCTGAATAAAAGTCTACATTAGGATATAGTTTTCTATCTACAAAATATGGATCACTTAAAGCTTCTTGCTCTAAACCTTTGGCGATATCTAAAATTGGATCTTCTATACCTAAATCATTTAAAACCTCATCAGCAGCTTTTTTTATTATTCTAGCTCTAGGATCAAAGTTTTTATAAACCCTGTGTCCAAAGCCCATCAATCTAAAAGGGTCATTCTTATCCTTTGCTTTTGCCATATATTTTTTAGTATCTCCACCATCAGCTTTTATTGCTTCTAACATTTCTAGAACTGCTTGATTAGCACCACCATGTAAAGGTCCCCAAAGAGCAGAGATTCCTGCTGATAAAGATGCAAATAGCCCTGCATGAGAAGAACCAACAATTCTTACTGTAGATGTTGAGCAGTTTTGCTCATGATCTGCATGTAAAATTAAAAGTTTGTCTAATGCATCTTTAATTATTGGGCTTATTTCATAAGACTCATTAGGTTGCTCAAACATCATTTTTAAAATATTCTCAACATAACCTAGAGAAGTAGAACCATAATTTAAAGGTAAACCTTGTTTTTTACGCATAGTCCAAGATACTAACACTGGGAATTTACCCAATATTTTAACTATAGAATTATACATATCTTCTTCAGAATCTACATTTACTGATGATGGATTAAATGCTGTTAATGCACTTGTTAAGGAAGATAAAACTCCCATTGGATGTGCAGTTTTTGGAAATGCATCTAGGATTTTCTTAATATCATCATCTACCACAGACTTAGATTTTATATCTGCATGAAACTTATTCAACTGTTCTTGAGTTGGTAAATTTCCGAAAATCAAAGCGTAAGCCACTTCTAAAAAATCTGCTTTTTCTGCTAATTCTTCTATTGAATAACCTCTGTATCTTAAGACACCTTTTTCTCCATCTAAAAAAGTTATTTCGCTTTCACAAGAACCTGTATTTTTAAATCCACGATCAATAGTAATTACTCCATTTGTTGCACCTCTTAATGTTTTTATATCTATGGCAACTTCATTTTCTGTACCTTTTGTTAAAGGGAATTCATAAGAATTTTCTCCTATTTGTAATTTAGCTATTTCTGACATTTATGACGTTTTAATTATAATTTCTCTCTATCGCGAAGATACCAATTTTTGAAAGATTTTGAAAGTAGGTAGAGATAGATTTTTAATATCAAAAAATAAGTTAGATTGATTTAACAATTCTTTAATAAAAAGAAAACAGCCTTACAAAATTGTAAGGCTGTTTTTGATTATTAAGAGTTTAGTAAATTAGATTTTAAAGGCATTTTCTTGAGGAAAATATCCTGTACTTCCTAATTCTTCCTCAATACGCAATAATTGATTATATTTTGCCATTCTATCTGATCGTGAAGCTGAACCAGTTTTAATTTGACCGCAATTTAATGCTACTGCTAAATCTGCAATTGTATTATCTTCTGTTTCCCCTGATCTATGGGACATTACTGAAGTATATCCAGCGTTCTTTGCCATATTTACTGCTGCTATAGTCTCTGTTAAAGAACCTATCTGATTAACTTTAATCAATATAGAGTTAGCTATACCGTTTGTAATACCTCTAGATAAGCGCTCTACATTTGTTACAAATAAGTCATCACCAACTAACTGAACTTTATCTCCAATTTTTTCAGTCAGATATTTCCAACCTTCCCAATCATTTTCATCCATACCATCTTCAATAGAAATAATAGGATAATTTGCGGCTAATTCAGCTAAATAATCTGCTTGTTCTTGAGATGAACGGATTTTTCCTGTTTCTCCTTCAAACTTTGCATAATTATATTTACCATCTACATAAAATTCTGCTGCTGCACAGTCTAAAGCTATTTTAATTTCATCTCCAAAAGAATATCCTGCATTTTTTACTGCTAATTCAATAGTATCTAATGCATCTTCAGTACCATCTAAAGTAGGTGCAAAACCACCTTCATCACCAACAGCTGTTGATAAATTTCTATCATGTAAAACTTTCTTTAAATTATGAAAAATTTCAGAGCCCATTTTCATAGCTTCAGTAAAGCTTTTAGCTTTTACTGGCATTACCATAAATTCTTGAAATGCTATAGGTGCATCAGAATGAGAACCTCCATTAATAATATTCATCATTGGTACTGGTAAAGTATTAGCAGATACTCCACCTACATATCTATATAAAGGCATACCTAGTTCATTAGCTGCTGCTTTAGCTGTTGCTAGAGAAACGCCTAAAATTGCATTAGCTCCTAATTTTGATTTATTTGATGTACCATCTAAATCTATCATTAATTGATCTATAGCATTTTGCTCAAATACAGAGACACCAAGCAACTCTTCAGCTATAATATTATTAACATTATCTACAGCTTTTAAAACCCCTTTACCCATGTAATCACTTCCACCATCTCTTAACTCAACTGCTTCGTGTTCACCTGTTGAAGCACCTGAAGGCACAGCTGCTCTTCCTTGTACTCCGTTTTCTGTAGTAACGTCTACTTCAACTGTTGGATTTCCTCTAGAATCAAAAATTTGACGTGCGTGAACATTTATAATAATACTCATAATATTGTTTGTTTAATTAATTTAATAATTTGTATGACTGCTAAATTACAAAATGTAACAATGATTTTATAAAATGCTTTTAATTAATTACGAAAACGTTTACTAAATAAATAGAATTAAAAAACCCACTCATAAATGAGTGGGAAAATTGCTATGAAAAAGAAATGTGATTTTTACATCACAGTGTAAATGTACTACTAGTTTGTTTCTAAAAAAAATTATTCAGATTAATAAACATTTTATATAGATGAATTACATAAAAGTTACGATAAAACTTTCTTTACACTCTTTATATTACTAATAAATTGATCAAATAAATATTCCGAATCATGTGGGCCAGGGCTAGCTTCTGGATGATATTGAACAGAAAAAACGTTCTTATTTTTCAATCTTATTCCTGCTACTGTATGATCGTTTAAATGAACGTGTGTAATTGCTACATTGTCATTTGCCTCTGTTTCTTCTCTATTGATAGCAAAACCGTGATTTTGAGAAGTAATTTCTCCTTTTCCTGTTAATAAATTTTTAACTGGATGGTTAATTCCTCTATGCCCATTATGCATTTTGTAAGTTGATATTCCTTGTGACAATGCAATAACTTGATGACCTAAACAAATACCAAATAATGGTAAATCTCTTTTGATGATTTCTTTTGCAACCTCTATAGCCTCTATTAATGGTTCTGGATCTCCAGGTCCATTTGAAATAAAATAGCCATCAGGATTAAAAGATTCTAAATCTGAAAAACTAGAGTTGTAAGGAAACACTTTTATATAAGCTCCTCTTTTTGCCAAATTTCTTAAAATATTCTTTTTGATACCAATGTCTAAAGCAGAAATTTTAATATCTGCATTTTCATCACCTACAAAATATGGTTCTTTTGTAGATACTTTAGAAGCCAATTCTAAACCTTCCATACTTGGTACTTCTGCTAATTGTTTTTTAAGCATACCAATGTTATCAACATCTGTAGAAATAATTGCATTCATTGCTCCATTATCTCTAATATAAGAAACCAATGCTCTTGTGTCTACATCTGAAATAGCCACTAAATTATGTTTTATAAACCAATCTTTTAAGTTTCCATTAGAATCTACTCTAGAGTGTGTAAAGCTAAAATTTCTACAAATTAAGCCTGAAATTTTAATTCCATCAGATTCTACTTCATTATCATTTACGCCATAATTACCAATATGAGCATTCGTTGCTACCATTAACTGACCAAAATAAGAAGGGTCTGTAAATATTTCTTGATATCCTGTCATACCTGTATTAAAACAGATTTCTCCTGTTGATGTTCCTTCTATTCCTACAGATTTACCATAAAAAATTGTTCCATCAGCTAATAAAACTAAAGCCTTTTTTCTTGTTTGATATTTCATTGATCCTTTTTGTGTTTCCTAAATGTCAAATTTACTAATTATAAGTTTTATTATTTACAATTTGATTTTGGGTTTTTAACAAAATTATTAAAAGACGTCATTTTGAGCGAAATAAAATGAAGTCAAAAAATCTGTTTTTTCTTTTTAATTAATTTAGACTTCTTCATTAAATCGAAATGACAAGTTAAATTACTTTTTGAAAACATAAAAAAAGGGATAAACATAAACGTTTATCCCTTTAATATAATTTAAAAAATCATCATTTTTATTCTTCTGATTTCTCTTCTGTCGCTGTTTCTTCTACTTGTGCAGATTCAGTTTTTTTACCTCCACCTCTTCTACTTCTTCTTGTAGATTTTTTAGCTTTCTTACCTTTTGGATTGTAGATTTCATTATAATCAACTAACTCAACCATAGCCATAGGAGCATTATCTCCTTGACGATTTCCTAACTTGATGATACGAACATAACCTCCTGGCCTGTCTGCAACTTTTACTGAAACCTCTCTAAAAAGTTCTGTTACAGCATATTTGTTACGTAAATAAGAGAATACAATACGTCTGTTGTGAGTTGTATCTGCTTTTGATTTAGTAATTAATGGTTCAACAAAAACTCTTAAAGCTTTTGCTTTTGCCACTGTTGTGTTAATACGTTTGTGTTCTATTAAAGAACAAGCCATATTAGCTAACATCGCTTTTCTGTGCGCTGTTTTTCTTCCTAAATGATTGTGTTTTTTTCCGTGTCTCATTTTGACGTTTGTTTTAAACCTTCATCTTGCATCTACCCATTTTGAGGAGCAAACTATGAAAGGTTTTTAATTTATATTCTCTAAAAAACTAATTGAATTAATCTCTATCTAATTTGTATTTTGTTAAATCCATACCAAAACTTAAGCCTTTAACAATCACTAACTCTTCTAATTCAGTTAATGATTTTTTACCAAAGTTTCTGAACTTCATTAAATCACTTTTGTTAAACGATACTAAATCTCCTAATGTATCTACTTCAGCAGCTTTTAAACAGTTTAAAGCTCTGACAGATAAATCCATATCGATTAATCTCGTTTTTAATAATTGACGCATATGTAATGACTCTTCATCATATGTTTCAGTTTGTGCAATTTCATCAGCCTCTAAAGTGATACGCTCATCAGAGAATAACATAAAGTGGTGAATTAATATTTTTGCAGCCTCTGTTAATGCATCTTTTGGATTGATTGAACCATCAGTATCGATATCAAAAACTAATTTTTCATAATCTGTTTTTTGCTCTACACGAAAGTTCTCAATTGCATATTTTACATTCTTTATTGGCGTGTATATAGAATCTGTAAAGATTGTTCCTATTGGTGCAGAAGCTTTTTTATTTTCTTCAGCAGGTACAAATCCTCTTCCTTTTTCTATTGTAATTTCTGCATTTAATTTTACAGATTTATCCATATTACAGATTACTAAATCTGGGTTCAATACTTGAAAACCAGAAATAAATTTCTGTAAATCTCCAGCTGTAAACTGTTCTTGACCAGATACTGAAATAGAAACAGTTTCTCTATCAGTTTCATCTATTTGTTTTTTAAAACGTACTTGTTTTAAATTTAAAATAATTTCTGTAACATCTTCTACAATTCCTGAAACTGTTGAAAATTCATGCTCAACACCATCAACTCTTAATGATGTAATTGCAAAACCTTCTAAAGATGATAATAATACTCTTCTTAAAGCATTACCTACTGTTAAGCCAAATCCTGGCTCTAAAGGTCTGAACTCAAATCTACCAGAAAAATCTGTAGATTCTATCATTATTACCTTATCTGGTTTTTGAAAATTTAAAATTGCCATATTTTTTCTTCGTTTTAATTGTTATCTAGTTGCGCGGTTTATAAGTTTGAAGAAATACGAACAAACCCTTTAGCCAAATACCAATATGATTAAATTATTATTTAGAATATAATTCTACGATTAATTGTTCCTTAATGTTTTCAGGAATTTGTAATCTTTCTGGAGCTTTTACAAAAGTACCAGTTTTAGTATCGTTGTTGAATGTTAACCACTCAAAAACGTTGTTAGTAGATGCCAATGAATCTTCAATAGCTACTAAAGACTTTGACTTTTCTCTAACTGCTACCACATCTCCTTCTTTTAATTGGTAAGATGGAATGTTTACGATTCCACCATTTACAGTGATGTGTCTGTGTGAAACTAATTGACGAGCTCCACTTCTAGATTTAGAAATACCCATTCTGTAAACTACGTTGTCTAAACGAGATTCACATAATTGTAATAAGATTTCACCTGTGATTCCTTGAGAAGCTGATGCTTTTTTAAATAAGTTACTAAACTGACGCTCTAAAATACCATATGTATATTTAGCCTTTTGCTTCTCCATTAATTGAGTTGCATATTCAGATTTTTTTCCTCTTCTTCTTGCGTTTCCATGTTGTCCTGGAGGAAAATTTCTTTTTTCGAAGTTTTTGTCTTCACCAAAAATTGCTTCACCAAATTTACGAGCAATTTTAGTTTTTGGTCCTGTATATCTTGCCATTTCTGTTTTTGTTATGGATAGGGATTATGAATTAAGGCTTATCCTTCGCTAATCTGAATCCTATCAAGTTAAAATATAATTGATATTCTATTTTTAATGATAAACTGATTAAAAATCCAGTTTAAACTCTTCTTCTTTTAGGTGGACGACATCCATTGTGAGGAATTGGAGTAACATCAATAATTTCAGTTACTTCTATGCCTGCATTATGAATGGATCTAATTGCAGATTCTCTACCATTACCTGGTCCTTTTACATACACTTTTACTTTACGTAAACCTGCATCTTTTGCAACTGCTGCACAATCTTCTGCTGCTAATTGAGCTGCATAAGGAGTATTCTTTTTAGAACCTCTAAAACCCATTTTACCAGCTGATGACCAAGAAATTACATCACCTTTTTTATTTGTTAAAGAAATAATGATATTGTTAAATGAAGCTGTTACGTGTGCCTCACCAATAGCATCAATAATTACTTTACGCTTTTTTGAACTTGCTTTTGCCATAATTGTTGTTGTTTAGTTTTTGCTTTAGTAAATTGTACTTAATACTTCACACTAAAACTCCACTAGGTTAATCTCTAACTTATTTTTTCTTGTTAGCTACTGTTTTTCTCTTACCTTTTCTGGTACGAGAATTATTTTTTGTTCTTTGTCCTCTTAAAGGAAGTCCCATTCTGTGACGAATTCCTCTCTGACAACCAATATCCATTAAACGCTTAATGTTTATTTGAACCTCTGAACGTAACTCTCCTTCTATTGTAAAATTACCTACCTGTTCTCTAATTGCTGCGATTTGGTCATCTGTCCAGTCTTGAACTTTAATGCTTTCATCAACCTTTGCTTTTGCTAAAACTTCTTTAGCTCTGCTGTTTCCTATACCAAAGATGTAAGTTAAAGCAATAACTCCTCTTTTATTCTTTGGAATATCAATACCTGCTATTCTTGCCATTACCCTTGTCTTTGTTTAAATCTAGGATTTTGTTTATTAATCACGTATAATCTACCTTTTCTGCGAACTATTTTGCAGTCGGCACTTCTTTTTTTAACTGATGCTCTAACTTTCATCTGTTTCGTTTTTTTAGTATCTGTAAGTAATTCTTGCTTTTGTTAAATCGTAAGGACTCATTTCTAATTTTACCTTATCTCCAGGTAATAATTTAATGTAGTGCATACGCATTTTTCCTGAAAT
The DNA here is from genome assembly GCF_002954685.1 of Polaribacter porphyrae. Taxonomy (GTDB): domain Bacteria; phylum Bacteroidota; class Bacteroidia; order Flavobacteriales; family Flavobacteriaceae; genus Polaribacter; species Polaribacter porphyrae. The sequence goes on from NZ_MSCN01000001.1 coordinate 1,858,749, forward strand.
ATGAGCGGTTACAATGTGCCCATTTTCTAATTCTACACGAAACATTGCATTAGATAATGCTTCTGTAATTGTTCCATCTTGTTGAATAGCAGGTTGTTTAGCCATTTTACTTATTCGATTTTCTGTTACTATTTCCTGTTTTCATTAAACCATCATAATGACGATTTAATAAATATGAATTTATTTGTTGTAAGGTATCAATTGCAACACCAACCATAATGATTAGTGATGTTCCTCCATAAAACATTGCCCAACTTTGTTGTACTCCAAACTGAACTACAATTGCTGGTAAAATTGATAATGCCGCTAAAAATAATGATCCTGGAAAAGTAATTCTTGACAACACAGAATCTAATCTATCAGCAGTATCTTTTCCTGGTCTAATCCCTGGAATAAAACCACCACTTCTTTTTAAGTCTTCAGCCATTTTATTCGTAGGAATAGTAATAGCTGTGTAGAAATAACTGAATATGATGATTAATAAAGCAAAAATCACATTATACCATAAACCATTTATATCTTGTAAACTTGCTATTGCTGGAAATTTTTGTGCTAATGCTACTGGTAAAAACATAATTGCTTGTGCAAAAATGATAGGCATTACACCTGCTGCATTCAATTTTAAAGGAATATAATCTCTTGAACCTGCAACATTTTGTATATTTCCAGCAACCGTTCTTCTTGCATATTGTACTGCAATTTTACGAACAGCAGTAACTAATAATACAGTTAATAAAATTACTATAAACCAAACTATAACCTCAATTAATATCATCATAACACCACCTGCACCTGCGTTTGTTGTTTTTGCAACAAATTCTTGTAAAAATGCTGCAGGAAAGTTTGCTATAATACCCACAGTAATTAATAATGAAATTCCATTACCAACTCCTTTATCCGTAATACGCTCCCCTAACCACATTGCAAAAATTGTACCAGCAGTTAAAATAATTATTGATGAAATCCAAAATGTAGCTCCACTTACTAAAAAAGCCTCTGGTCCTAAACCAAATTGTGTTTTAATTGCTGTAATGTAGGTTGGTGCTTGAACTAAAGTAATACCTATAGTCAACCATCTTGTTATTTGTGTAATTTTCTTACGTCCACTCTCACCATCTTTTTGTAGCTTCTGCAAATAAGGAACTGCTATTCCCATTAATTGAACTACAATAGATGCAGAAATATATGGCATAATACCCAGTGCCATTACTGACGCTCTAGCAAATGCTCCTCCTGTAAATGCATTCAATAAACCCAAAAGACCTCCATCTGTACTATCTTTTAATGCAGCTAATTGTAATGGATCTACTCCTGGTAAAGGAACAGCAGCCATAAAACGATATACAGCAATTAAACCAATAGTAAGAAGAATTTTATTTTTTAATTCTTCAATGCTAAAAATCTCTTTTAATCTATTAATTAAATTCATCATTTACTTAATATTATAAACTAACAGCTTCTCCTCCAGCAGCTTCAATAGCCGCTTTTGCTGATGTTGAAAATTTATGTACAGTTATGTTTAATTTTGCTTTTAGCTCTCCATTTCCTAATATTTTTACTAGGTCATTTTTGCTTGCTAATCTATTGGCAACTAAAATATCTAAATTTACTGTATCTGTTATTTTTCCATTATCAACTAAAGATTGTAATTTATCTAAATTGATACCTTGATATTCTTTTCTATTGATATTTGTGAAACCAAATTTGGGTACACGTCTTTGAAGTGGCATTTGACCACCTTCAAAACCAATTTTACGAGAATAACCTGAACGAGATTTTGCCCCTTTGTGACCTCTTGTAGAAGTTCCTCCATGACCAGAACCTTCACCACGTGCGATTCTTTTCCCTTTTTTTACAGATCCTTCTGCTGGTGTTAAGTTATGTAAACTACTCATTTTAAATATCTTATTTTAATTTCTCTACAGAAACTAAATGTGAAACTTTATTTACCATACCAACAATTGAAGGAGTTGCCTCATGCTCAACAGTTTGGTTTAATCTACGTAAACCTAAAGCTTCTAAAGTTCTCTTCTGATTCTTAAGACGCCCGATTTGACTTTTTATTTGTGTTACTTTAATTTTTGCCATCTCTTTTAGATTTATCCGTTAAATACTTTTTCTAAAGAAATTCCTCTTTGCTTCGCAATTGCAACTGCACTACGCAATTGTAGTAAGGCATCAAAAGTTGCTTTTACTGCATTGTGAGGATTAGAAGAACCTTGAGATTTAGATAATACATCATGTACACCTACAGACTCTAGTACTGCACGTACTGCACCACCAGCAATAACCCCTGTACCAGGAGAAGCAGGCTTAATAAATACTTTTGCACCACCAAACTTACCTTTTTGCTCATGAGGCAATGTACCTTCTAAAATTGGTATTCTTACTAAATTTTTCTTTGCATCTTCAACTGCTTTTGCAATTGCAGAAGAAACATCTTTAGATTTTCCTAATCCGTGTCCAACAACACCATTACCATCACCAACAACTACGATTGCAGAGAAACCAAATGCTCTACCACCTTTTGTTACTTTTGTTACACGTTGTACACCTACTAACCTATCTACAAGCTCTAATCCACTTGGTTTAACTCTTTCTACGTTTTTATAACCTTGCATAATTTCTTAAAATTTTAAACCAGCTTCTCTTGCAGCGTCTGCTAATACTTTAACTCTACCATGGTATAAATAACCATTTCTATCGAAAGCAACTGTTTCTACTCCAACTTTAGTAGCTTTTTCAGCAATTGATTTACCAACTGCTGCAGAAGCTTCTGCTTTTGTACTTGCTTTTATATCTCTTGATGAAACTGAAGCTAATGTTACTCCGTTTACATCGTCTACTAATTGAGCGTAAATTTCTTTATTACTTCTAAAAACCGTTAATCTTGGTTTAGCAGCAGTTCCAGAAACTATCTTTCTAATTCTACGCTTAATTCTAGCTCTTCTTTCTAACTTTGTTAATGCCATAATGCTATGAATTATGCAGATTTACCTGCTTTTCTTCTTAATACTTCACCTACAAACTTAACTCCTTTACCTTTATATGGCTCTGGCTTACGGAAACCTCTAATTTTCGCAGCAACTTGACCAACTAATTGTTTGTCGTAAGAAGTTAATTTTACGATTGGATTTTTTCCTTTTTCTGATACTGTTTCTACTTTAACTTCTGGAGCTAATTCTAAAACAATATTGTGAGAAAATCCTAAAGCTAAATCTAATTTTTGTCCTTGATTAGAAGCTCTATAACCTACTCCAACCAATTCCAACTCTTTAGTCCAACCTTTTGATACACCTTGAATCATATTATTGATTAAAGCTCTCATTAAACCGTGTTGTGCTTTATGGTCTTTACTTTCTGACGCTCTTTCAAGTACTATTTGAGCATCTTCTACTTTTACTGTAATACCATCAGAAATAGTTTGAGTTAATTCTCCTAACTTCCCTTTAACAGTAATTACATTTTCTTTTATGTTTACATCTACACCTTGTGCGATGCTAACGGGATTTTTTCCTATTCTACTCATCTCTCAAGATATTAATAAACGTAACATAAAACTTCTCCTCCAACATTCTCTTGACGTGCTTTTTTGTTTGTCATTACACCCTTAGATGTAGAAACAATAGCAATTCCAAGTCCGTTTAATACTCTTGGCATCTCTTTAGAGCCAACGTACTTACGTAAACCTGGTGTACTGATTCGTTGAATTTTTCTGATAACTGACTCTTTTGTGTCTCTGTCATATTTTAAGGCAATTTTGATTGACCCTTGTACAGAATCATCATTAAATTGATAACTTAAAATATACCCTTGATCAAACAAAATTTTGGTCATTTCCTTCTTCAAGTTCGAAGCAGGAATTTCTACTACTCTGTGTCCAGCAGCAATAGCATTTCTTACTCTAGTAAGAAAATCCGCAATTGGATCTGTGTACATATTTAATTAAATTGCGATTACGGTTTTCAATTATCTCTATTTAACCTACAGTTTTTACTGTGAAAATCGAACCTATAATCAGTTAATATTCTTATACTCAAAAAAAATAGAGCGTGCAAAGATACACATTCTATTTTTATTTTTAAGTTTTATTTTAGATTTCTACCAACTTGCTTTTTTAACACCTGGTATTAATCCTTGATTCGCCATTTCACGAAACGTAACACGTGAGATACCAAATTGTCTCATATATCCTTTTGGACGCCCAGTAAGTTTACATCTGTTGTGCATTCTTATTGGTGAAGCATTTTTTGGTAATTTTTGCAAAGCTTCATAGTCTCCAGCTTCTTTTAAAGCTTTTCTCTTTTCAGCATATTTTGCAACTGTTTTTGCTCTCTTACGCTCGCGCGCTTTCATTGATTCTTTAGCCATTTCTTAATTTTTTTTGAATGGTAAACCTAATTCTCCTAATAATGACTTTGCTTCTTTATCAGTATTTGCAGATGTTACAAACGTAATATCCATACCGTTAATTTTTTTAACTTGGTCAATATTAATTTCTGGGTAGATGATTTGTTCAGTAATACCTAAATTGTAATTACCTCTTCCATCAAATCCGTTAGCTTTTATACCGTTAAAGTCTCTTACACGTGGTAAAGAAGCTGTAACTAATCTGTCTAAAAACTCGTACATTTTATCACCTCTTAACGTAACTTTTACACCAATTGGCATTCCTTTACGTAATTTAAATGATGCAACATCTTTTTTAGACATTGTAGAAATCGCTTTTTGACCAGTAATTTTAGTCAACTCTTCTACAGCATAATCTATTAATTTCTTATCTGCAATTGCAGCACCAACACCTTTAGAAACAACAATCTTCTCTAATTTAGGCACTTGCATTACATTTTTATAACTGAATTCTTCAGTAAGAGCTTTTATTACTCTTTCTTTATATTCTGATTTTAATCTTGGTACGTAACTCATGATTATTTCTATTTATTCGTTTTTTTAGAGATTCTAGTTTTAGTATCTCCATCAACATTATAACCAACTCTTACAGCTACACCATCTTCAATTAACATAACGTTAGAAATGTGTAATGATGCTTCTTTTTTTACAATACCACCTTGAGGATTTTGAGCACTTGGCTTTGTGTGTTTAGAAACTAAATTGACACCCTCTACTAATACTCGATCTTTATTCTTGATAATTTGTAAAACTTTACCTTCAGATCCTTTATGATCTCCTGCAATTACTTTTACAGTATCTCCTGATTTTAGTTTGAACTTCTTCATCTTGTTTGTATAACGATTTAAAGCACTTCAGGTGCTAATGATACTATTTTCATGAATTGTTTCTCACGAAGTTCACGTGCAACAGGACCGAAAACACGAGTTCCTCTCATTTCCTCTGTAGGATTTAAAAGTACACATGCGTTATCATCGAATCTGATATAAGATCCATCTTTACGTCTTACTTCTTTTTTAGTTCTTACAACAACTGCTCTAGATACTTGACCTTTTTTTACAGTTCCGTTTGGAGTTGCAGCTTTTACAGATACAACAATCTTGTCTCCAATACTTGCGTAACGTTTTTTTGTTCCTCCTAAAACTCTAATTACTAAAACTTCTTTAGCTCCAGTATTATCTGCTACTTTTAATCTTGATTCTGTCTGTAACATATTATTTAGCTCTTTCTAGGATTTCTACTAATCTCCAACGTTTAGATTTACTCATAGGTCTAGTTTCCATAATCCTAACAGTATCACCTTCGTTGCAATCATTCTTTTCGTCGTGTGCAACATACTTCTTCGTTTTTAAAACAAACTTTCCGTACATTGGGTGTTTTACTCTTTTTGTTTCTGATACAACAATAGATTTCTCCATTTTGCTACTTGAAACTACACCTATTCTCTCTTTTCTAAGATTTCTTTTTTCCATCTTTAAAACTGACTATAGAATTATTGTAATTCTCTTTTTGTTAATTCTGTTGCAATTCTTGCTACAGTTCTTCTTAAACCTCTCAATTGCAATGGGTTCTCCAAAGGAGTAATTGCGTGAGCCATTTTAAGATCAGTATAATTTTTCTGCAACGCTCCCAACTTCTCATTAAGATCTGCTGTAGATAATTCTTTAATTTCTGATTGTTTCATTGTATATCGAATTAAGCGTTAATATCAAAATCTCTTGCTATTACAAACTTCGTTTTTACTGGAAGTTTTTGAGCTGCTAAACGTAAAGCTTCTTTTGCAACGTGCATTGGTACACCACCAACTTCAAACAAAATTCTACCTGGTTTAATAACTGCAACAAAATGATCTGGTGCACCTTTACCCTTACCCATACGTACTTCTAAAGGCTTTTTGGTGATAGGCTTATCTGGAAAAATTTTAATCCATAACTGACCTTCTCTTTTCATGTGACGTGTAGCTGCAATACGAGCTGCTTCAATTTGACGAGAGGTAAGTAAATTTTGATCCAAAGATTTAATTCCAAACATACCATTAGAAAGCTGGTTTCCTCTTTGAGAATTACCAGTCATATTCCCTTTCGCCTTCTGTACCTTACGATATTTTACTCTTTTTGGCTGTAACATTTTTAATTTCTAGTTTTAAAAATTATTTTCTTCTACGAGGTCCACGTTTAGATCTGTCACCACCTTTATTACCTTGCTTTTTAGACAAACCTACTAAAGGAGATAATTCTCTTTTACCATATACCTCACCCTTCATAATCCATACTTTAACACCTAATCTTCCGTATTGAGTATGAGCCTCTACAAGTGCATAATCAATATCTGCTCTAAAAGTAGAAAGTGGAATTCTTCCCTCTTTATAATGTTCAGAACGTGCCATTTCAGCACCATTTAAACGACCTGAAATTTGAACTTTAATTCCTTCAGCATTCATTCGCATTGTAGCCTGAATAGCCATTTTTACAGCTCTCTTGTAAGAAATTCTATTTTCAATTTGACGTGCAATACTTGTTGCAACTAATTTTGCATCTAATTCTGGACGTTTAATTTCAAAAATATTAATTTGAACTTCTTTGCCTGTAATTTTTTTAAGCTCTTCTTTTAACTTATCTACTTCCTGACCTCCTTTACCAATAATAATTCCTGGACGTGCAGTTGTAATAGTAACGGTTACAAGTTTTAAAGTACGCTCTATAATTACTCTAGAAACACTTGCTTTTGATAATCTAGCATTAATATACTTTCTTATCTTATCATCTTCAGCAATTTTATCTCCGTAGTCATTTCCACCATACCAGTTAGATTCCCAACCTCTGATGATTCCTAAACGATTTCCTATTGGATTAGTTTTTTGTCCCATTTCTACTTTGATTAATTACTTAAATTTTTACTACCTAACTCTAGAGTAACGTGATTAGAACGCTTACGTATTCTATGAGCACGACCTTGTGGAGCTGGTCTTAATCTTTTTAACATTCCTGCGCTATCAACATAAATTGATTTCACATATAATCCTGCGTCTTCAATAGATGCATCTTCATTTTTAGCTTGCCAGTTTGCTATTGCAGACAACAATAATTTTTCTAAATTGATAGACGCCTCTTTTGGACTGAACTTTAAGATTTGTAAAGCTTTTTCAACCTCTACTCCTCTTACTTGATCTGCTACTAAACGCATTTTTCTTGGTGATGTAGGACAGTTAGTCAGCTTCGCGAAAGCACGTTGCTTTCTGTCTGCTTTTAACTGATCTGCCATATTTTTTTTACGAACTCCCATTTCCTACTTATTTTTTACCTTTATTTTTTGCACCTGCATGTCCTCTAAAAGAACGAGTTGGTGAAAATTCGCCTAACTTATGACCTACCATGTTTTCTGTAACATATACTGGCACAAACTGGCGTCCATTATGAACTGCTATAGTTTGACCTACGAAATCTGGAGATATCATACTTGCTCTTGACCAAGTTTTTATCACAGATTTGTTACCAGATTCTACATTAGCTAACACTTTTTTCTCTAATTTATAGTGAATGTAAGGTCCTTTTTTTAATGATCTTGCCATAACTTAATTATTTCTTTCTACGTTCAATAATGTACTTATTACTAGCTTTTGTCTTAGATCTTGTTTTGAATCCTTTCGCAGGAATACCATTTCTAGATCTTGGATGACCTCCAGAAGAACGTCCTTCTCCACCACCCATTGGATGATCAACAGGATTCATTCTTACAGCGTTAACCCTTGGTCTTCTACCTAACCATCTTCTTCTACCTGCTTTACCAGATACTAATAATTGATGATCTGAATTAGATACAACTCCAATAGTAGCTACACAAGTTAATAAGATTAATCTTGTCTCACTTGAAGGCAATTTAACAGTTGCATATTTACCATCTCTTGCCATTAATTGGGCAAAAGAACCAGCAGAACGAGCCATAACAGCTCCTTGACCCGGACGTAATTCTATACAAGATATTGTAGTCCCTAAAGGTATTTCACTTAAAGGCATGGCATTTCCGATTTCTGGAGCTACTCCACTACCAGAAACAATAGTTTGACCAACTTTCAATCCATTTTGAGCAATAACATAACGTTTTTCTCCATCAGCATAATTTAACAAAGCTATAAAAGCTGTACGATTTGGGTCATACTCAATTGTCTTTACTGTAGCAGGTACATTCGTTTTATCTCTTTTGAAATCAATAATACGATACTTTTGTTTATGACCTCCACCTATATTACGCGTAGTCATTCTACCCTGATTATTTCGACCTCCAGATCTTTTTTTCGGTGCCAATAATGACTTTTCCGGCTTATCAGTAGTAATGGTGTCGAACCCGTTTACAACTCTAAAACGCTGACCTGGTGTTATTGGTTTTAATTTTCTAACTGACATTCTGTCTTTTCTTAAAGATTGTTATAAAAATCAATACTATCTCCTTCTGCTAATTGAACGATAGCTTTCTTATATCCACTTTTAATACCAGTTACTAAACCTTTTTTAGTGTACTTTGTATTTCTTTGAATTGGATAATTTAAAGTCTTAACGCTAGATATAGAAACTCCATAAGCTGATTCTACAGCATTTTTAATTTCTACTTTATTAGCATTCTTATTTACAACAAATGCATAACGATTAAACAATTCGCTATCATTAGTTGCTTTTTCTGTAATAATAGGTTTTATTAAAATACTCATGATTTTCCCTATTTACTTAAATGTGAATTAATACCTTCTAAAGCACTTTCTGTCATAACTATTTTATTAGCGTTTAAAACACCATAAGTATTAATTTCTGAAGAATTTATAACTTTAGAATTCTTTAAATTTCTTGATGATAAATAAACATTGCTGTTTTCTCCATCTAAAACGAATAATGATTTCTTTGTATCAAGTTCAAAAGACTTTAAAACATTTACAAAGTTTTTTGTTTTTGGAGAATCGAAGTTAAAATCTTCTACAACAACTAAATTATTATCATTTGCTTGAATACTTAAAGCAGATTTTCTTGCTAAACGCTTTAAGTTTTTATTTAATTTGAAGGAGTAATTTCTTGGTCTTGGACCAAACATACGACCTCCACCTCTAAAAACACCAGACTTGATAGAACCTGCTCTTGCAGTACCAGTTCCTTTTTGTTTTTTTATCTTTCTTGTACTTCCTACGATTTCAGCTCTTTCTTTAGATTTGTGAGTACCTTGCCTTTGATTAGCTAAATACTGCTTTACATCTAAATATATAGCATGGTCATTAGGTTCTACACCAAATACATCATTAGAAAGTTCAACTTTTCTACCTGTATCTTTTCCTGTAATATCTAAAACTGCTACTTCCATTATTTCTGAATAGTTACAAAAGCATTCTTGTGACCAGGAATTGCTCCTTTTACAACAAGTAGATTCTTTTCAGCAACTACTTTTAATACTCTTAAATTTTGTACTTTCACTTTATCTCCTCCCATTCTACCTGCCATACGCATCCCTTTGAATACTCTTGCAGGATAAGATGCAGCACCAATAGAACCTGGGGCTCTTAATCTGTTATGCTGACCATGAGTTGCTTGACCTACACCAGCAAAACCATGACGCTTAACAACACCTTGAAAACCTTTACCTTTTGAAACTCCTGAAACATCAACAAACTCACCTTCAGTAAAATGCTCTACTGTTATTGAATCCCCTAATTTAAAATTTTCTTCAAAACCTTGAAATTCTGCTACCTTCTTCTTTGCAGTAGTTCCAGCTTTCTTAAAGTGACCATCTAACGCTTTGTTAGAACTTTTTGCTTTTTTGTCATCGAAACCAAGCTGTAACGCATTATATCCGTCAACTTCTTCAGTTCTGACTTGGGTGACAACGCAAGGACCTGCTTCAATAACGGTACATGGAATATTCTTTCCATTCTCGTCAAATAAGCTGGTCATTCCAATTTTTCTTCCTATTAACCCAGACATTTAGTTAAAATTTTAGACGATAGATTTTTCTCCAGCGCGTCTATTATTAATTATTTTTTTGAAACAAAAGTTTCATTTTACACATCTTTTAAGTCAAACTCAAAAAAAACAGCGTAAAAACATCTTCTACACTGAATTTGTTTTTACCGTTTTTCCTTTGCGAAACGCTCTGGACATGTTATCATTATTGAAGAAATCTTCTAAAATGATTTTACCCTATTCTATTTCGGGTTGCAAAAGTATAAAAAACTTTCGATTTAAAAAAATAAACCGAAAGTTATTACAATATGTATGCTTATACTTTGATTTCAACCTCAACACCACTTGGTAACTCAAGCTTCATTAAAGCATCAATAGTTTTACTTGAAGAACTATAGATGTCTAATAACCTCTTGTAAGCAGCTAACTGAAATTGCTCTCTAGATTTTTTGTTTACGTGTGGAGAACGTAAAACTGTAAAAATCTTTTTATGTGTTGGTAATGGTATTGGTCCGTTTACAACAGCTCCAGTACTTTTTACCGTCTTTACTATTTTTTCAGCAGATTTATCTACTAAATTGTAATCGTAAGACTTTAATTTTATTCTAATTTTTTGACTCATCTTATATAATATTAGTAGATTAACCTTTTGCAGCAGCTATTACTTCCTCTGAAATGTTTGATGGAGTTTCTGCATAGTGTGAAAATTCCATAGTAGAAGTTGCTCTACCAGAAGACATTGTTCTTAAAGCAGTAACATAACCAAACATTTCTGATAATGGAACTGTTGCTTTTACAACTTTAGAACCAGCTCTATCTGACATATCTGAAACCTGACCTCTTCTTCTATTTAAATCTCCTACGATATCACCCATATTTTCTTCTGGAGTTAATACCTCTAACTTCATAATAGGTTCCATAATTTTAGCTCTTGCAGCTTTTGCAGCAGCTTTATAACCTAATTTTGCAGCTAATTCAAAAGATAACTGATCAGAATCCACAGGGTGGAAAGATCCATCACGAAGAGTAACTTTCATTGAATCCATTTCATAACCTGCTAATGGACCATTTTTCATTGCTTCTTTGAATCCTTTCTCTACAGAAGGAACAAATTCTTTAGGTACATTCCCACCTTTAATTACAGATTCGAATTGTAAACCTTGAGTACCCTCATCTGCAGGCTCCATAGTAAATACGATATCTGCAAACTTACCACGTCCACCAGATTGTTTCTTGTAAACTTCTCTATGATCTGCAGCAGCAGTAATAGCCTCCTTATATTCAACTTGAGGTTGACCTTGATTTACATCTACTTTAAACTCACGCTTTAAACGATCCACAATGATATCTAGGTGTAATTCACCCATTCCTGATATAATTGTTTGACCAGAAGCTTCGTCAGTTCTTACTGTAAATGTTGGATCTTCTTCAGCTAGTTTTGCCAAAGACATCCCTAGTTTATCAACATCTGCTTTCGTTTTAGGTTCAACAGCGATACCAATTACTGGATCTGGAAAATCCATTGATTCTAATATAATTGGATTCTTTTCATCAGATAAAGTATCACCAGTCTTGATAGATTTAAATCCAACAGCTGCACCAATATCTCCTGCTTCAATATAATCGATAGCATTTTGCTTATTAGCATGCATTTGATAAATTCTAGAAATACGTTCTTTTTTTCCTGAACGATTGTTTAGTACATATGAACCAGCATCTAGTCTACCTGAATAAGATCTAAAGAATGCTAAACGACCAACAAAAGGATCTGTAGCAATTTTGAATGCTAATGCAGCAAATGGTTCTTTTGCATCTGGCTTTCTTGAAATCTCTTCACCTGTATCAGGATCAGTTCCAATAATAGCATCTTTATCTAAAGGTGAAGGCAAATAACGACATACAGCATCTAACAAAAACTGAACACCTTTGTTTTTAAATGCCGAACCACAAATCATAGGTATGATAGCCATATCCATAACTGCAGCTCTTAAAGCAGCATGCACTTCATCTTCTGTAATAGAATCTTCATCTTCCATGAATTTCTCTAATAAGTTCTCATCGTAACTTGCTACTTCTTCAATTAATAAAGCTCTATATTCTTTTGCTTCTTCCTTTAACTCTTCTGGGATTTCAATAACATCAAATGTTGCTCCTTGTGTTTCATCATGCCACACAATAGCTCTATTTTTAACTAAATCTACTATTCCTTTAAAATCTCCTTCTTCACCAATTGGTAAAACGATAGGTACTGCATTAGAACCCAACATTTCTTTCACTTGAGTGTTTACGTTCAGGAAATCAGACCCTTGACGATCCATTTTATTTACGAAACCAATTCTTGGCACTTTGTAGTTATCAGCTAGTCTCCAGTTAGTTTCAGATTGTGGCTCAACACCATCAACTGCACTGAATAAGAAAACTAATCCGTCAAGAACTCTTAATGAACGGTTTACTTCAACTGTAAAATCAACGTGGCCTGGAGTATCAATAATATTGAAGTGATATCCTTTTGTATCTGGAGTATCTTTTGCGTTCTCTTGTGGAAATTTCCACTCACAAGTTGTAGCTGCAGAAGTAATTGTTATACCTCTTTCTTGCTCTTGTTCCATCCAGTCCATTGTAGCTGCACCATCATGAACCTCTCCAATTTTATGAGAAACCCCTGTGTAATACAATACACGTTCTGTAGTTGTAGTTTTACCAGCATCAATATGTGCTGCAATACCAATATTTCTTGTATATTTTAAATCTCTTGCCATTTCTTAAAATCTGAAGTGTGAGAATGCTTTATTTGCTTCTGCCATTTTATGAGTATCTGTACGCTTTTTAACAGCTGCTCCTTCTTCTTTAGCCGCAGCTAAAATTTCAGCAGCTAAACGTTGAGCCATAGTTTTTTCGTTTCTCTTACGAGTATACAAAATCATCCATTTGATAGCCATAGATACTTTACGATCTGGTCTAATTTGCATTGGAATTTGGAATGTTGCACCACCTACTCTTCGAGATCTTACTTCTACGTGAGGCATTACATTAGATAAACCATCTTTCCAAATCTCTAAAGCTGTTTTTTCTTCAGCTTCACCTTTCTTTTGCTCTATGATATCCATTGCATCATAAAATACTTTGAACGCTACAGATTTTTTACCACTCCACATCAAGTTATTCACAAAACGTGTTACCAACTGATCATTAAATTTTGGATCTGGTAAAAGCTCTCTTTTTTTCGCTCTTCTTTTTCTCATGTCTTTACATTAAAAAAGTTAATAATTTTACTTCTTTGGGCGTTTTGCTCCGTATTTTGATCTACGTTGCGTTCTTCCTTCAACTCCAGCAGTATCTAAAGCACCACGTACTACGTGATATTTTACACCTGGTAAGTCTTTTACCCTTCCACCTCTAACTAATACTATCGAGTGCTCTTGCAAGTTGTGTCCTTCACCTGGGATGTATGCGTTTATCTCATTACCATTTGTCAATCTAACTCTGGCAACTTTACGCATAGCAGAATTAGGTTTCTTTGGTGTAGTAGTATAAACACGTGTACAAACCCCACGTCTTTGTGGACTTCCTTGTAACGCAGCCGATTTACTCTTCTTAGTTATTTTGGTTCTTCCTTTACGAACTAATTGTTGAATAGTTGGCATACTAAATAATTATTGTTTTTCGTTTATATTAAACATTACCCTATTTTTAAGGGTTTGCAAATGTACAACTAATTTCTAATTATTCAAATATCAGTAAGTTATTTTTTAGTTACATGTTTTTTTACATCACTTTACCTGATTTTAAATTACTTTTGACGTTAAAGAGTTTTAAAAAATTGAAGAGTAAATTTATACCTTATATATTATACCTTTTTTTATTAATAAATTTTAATGGATTGTTTTCACAAGAATTAAGTTTAATAATCAATTCTAAAAAAGAAAATGAAAAATTGATTTTAAAAAAAATTGATTTTAAAAAAAAACACAACGATTCAGTTTCAGTTTATATAGAAATATCAAAAATATCATCTTACCTCAAAAAAAAAGGTTTTTTTACCAATACCATTGATAGTATCACTATCAAAAATCACAAAATTTTTATAGCTTATTTTTCATTAAACAAAAAAGTAAATAAGGCTCTAATTTCAATTAGTGAGGGGGATAAAGTTTTTTTTGATGAGAAAAAAATAAAAAAAAATTCAGTTGAAATACCTATTAAAGAACTTCAGGTTAAATTAGAAGAAATATCAAAAAAATTAGATTTAGAAGGTAGGTCGTTCTCGAAAGTGAAATTAGAAAACATAAAAATTAATAACAATATTTTATTTGCTGAATTAAAAATTTATCAATCAAAAAAAAGAAAGTTTAATAAAGTTATTGTAAAAGGATATATAAACTTCCCGAAATCATTCCTGAAAAATTATTTCAACATAAAGGATAATACAGTATTTAACAAAGAAAAAATTAAAAACATATCCTTATTAACTAAAAGTTTAGAATTTGTTAAAGAAATAAAGTCACCTGAAGTTTTATTTACAAAAGACTCTACTTCTTTATATCTGTATTTAAAAAAGAGACAAAATAATAGTTTTGATGGTATTGTAAATTTTGCTTCAAAAGAAAATGGAGGGATTCTTTTTAATGGAAATATTGACTTAAAATTAAGTAACGTATTAAATACTGGTGAAAAATTCAATTTATTTTGGAATAGTATTGGTAATGAGCGACAAGAATTTAAAATTTCATCTGAAATACCATTCATTTTTAACTCCAAATTTTCACCAAAAGTAATATTCTCTATTTACAAGCAAGATTCTACTTTTTTAAATACTAAATTTGAGTCAAAAGTATTTTATAATATCAATTCTAAAGCAAAACTAGCATTGACTTATAATACTGAATCATCGGAAAACACTGACACAAATATTAATAACAATATTGAGACTTTTGACAACTATTTCTTTGGTATTAATTTTCAATATAGAGTTCCTAAAAATGATGTTTTCTTTAATAACAAACTCTACATTAATATAAACCCATCTTTTGGGCAAAGAAAAACGCAATCAATTAAATCTAATCAACTTAAACTTACAGCAAATGCATCTTATATTTTCGACTTATCAAAAAGAAGTAGTATTTACATCAAAAATGAAACTGGCTACTTAAATTCTAATAATTACTTTGATAATGAACTTTTTAGAATTGGTGGTGCTAATTCAATAAGAGGTTTTAATGAACAGAGTTTATTCACGAACAACTACAGTTATTTTAATTTAGAATATCGTTATTTAACATCTACTGAATCATTTTTGTATTCTATTACTGATTTTGGAGGATTAAATACAGTTAAAAGTCAACAAAACTTTTTAACACTAGGCTTAGGTTATCTATTTATAAAAAATAAAAGCATTATTAATATAAATATTAGTTTAGCAAAAAAAAACAGAACAAACGTAAATATACAAGATACAAAACTAATAATAAGTTTGGTTACAATGTTTTAAGAAAAAATATTTAAGGTCTTGCATTGTAAAATATTTCCATAATCTGTTACGTTTTAACTTATTTTAACAAATATAGTTGTAGAATTAACATAATTTTTTAATATTTGAGCAATTAATTCAAATTAAATAAATAATGAAAACAAAGTTTAAAGGAATTTTAACGCTTTTAATAGCGTTTACTGTGCAGGTCGCCTTTGCACAATCAAAAACTATTTCTGGAACAATATCCGATAATTCAGGACCCATTCCAGGGGTAAGTATTTCAATTAAAGGCACTACAAATGGTACTGAAACAGATTTTGATGGTAAATACACTATAAAAGCTAGAATTGGAGATGTTTTGGTTTTTAGCTATTTAGGGTATAAAACAATAGAGAAAAAAGTTGGAATTCCAAATATAATGAGTTTAACTTTAGAAGAAGATTCTAGTACTTTAGATGAGGTAATTGTCGTTGCCTACGGATCTCAATCAAGAGCTTCACTAACTGGTTCTGTGAGTGTAATTGATTCAAAACAAATTGAAAATGCAACTTTCTCCAATCCTGCAAAAAGTTTAGAAGGTTTAGTATCTGGGTTAAGAATTATACAAGCTGATGGAAACCCGGGATCTGACCCTATCATCAGAATAAGAGGGTTTGGTTCAATAAATGCTGATAGTGCTCCTTTAATAGTTTTAGATGGAATTCCTTACAGTGGAACTTTAAGTAGTATTAATCCACAAGATATTGAATCTACGACAGTTTTAAAAGACGCCTCATCCACCTCTTTGTATGGTAACAAAGCCTCTAATGGTGTTTTATTAATCACTACAAAAAAGGGATCTAAAACTAAAACACAAATAAGCATTGATACAAGAATAGGTGTTACGCAAAGAGCTGCTAAAGAATATGATGTAATTAATACTCCAGGTAATTTTTATGAAAAATATCATAGTGTATTAGCTAATTCTGAATTTTACAGACAAAACGCGGCTGGTACACCAATAACGATTCAGCAAGCAAGGCAAGTAGCATCTAATAACTTAATATCAAGTTTAGGATACAATCTTTATGATGTTGCCGACAATGTTTTAGTAGACCCTTCAACAGGAAAATTAAATAGTTCTGCAAATTTATTAATAAATGAAAAATGGGATGATTATTTATTCACTGAAAACGCTGCGTTTAATTCAACTAACTTAAATATTTCTGGTGGATCAGAAAATATTACATATTATTTTTCTTTAGGTACAGAAACAAACAATGGATACACTACAGGAAGTAAGTTTGAAAGACAAACAGCTCGTTTAAAAGTTAATTCATCTAAAATAGCTAATATCTTATCTTTAAGTGGAGATGTAGCTTATGCTAAATCTTTTAGTAGTGCAGTACCTTCAACCTTAAATGCTTCTGGTGTTCCAACAGGTTTTTTCTCTAACGCTTTCTCGTGGACAAGAAGAATTGCACCAATTTTTCCAGTCTTTCAATATGATGAAAACTGGAATCCAATTCCTAATCCTAATAACCCTAGTGGTATTGCTTATGACTTTGGTTTTCCTCAAGTATTCCCTAACGGTTCAACAAGAGGTCCAAGAAATTATGCTCCTGGAGAACATCCTCTAGCTGTAATAGAAAACACAACCGAAACTAACGAAAGAGACAACTTTAATGCTTCCTTTAGAGCAAAAATTGATTTACCTTTTGATATTAAATTTGAGTATGTGATGAACTACTTAACTGAAGCTGATAAGGGGACAGATTTCTCAAGACCAGGGGCTGGTGCTTTTGCTGAAGCACAAAATGGGTTATTGACTAATAATAGAGATAATTTTTCAGCTTTTACCAACCAACAATTATTGACTTGGAAAAAAGATTTTGGAATTCACAGCTTCGATGTTTTGTTAGGTCATGAAACTTATGAAGAGAAATTTACAACTTTATCCCTTACTAAATATAACCTAATTTCTGATTTTAGCCCAATTCTTGATAACACATCTGTTTATATTAGTGCTTCAAACTACAACACGAGATATTTATCTGAAGGTTATTTTTCTAGATTTATCTATGGATTAGATAATACTTATTATTTGAATTTAACCGCTAGATATGATGCCTCTTCTGTATTTGCTCCGTCTACTCGTTGGGGAGCATTTTGGTCTGCAGGAGCATCTTGGATTTTAAGTAATGAAGACTTTTTAAAAGATTCTAATATAATTAACTTTGCTAAATTAGCCGTTAATTATGGTACTACTGGTAATGATAGAATATTTTATCAAGGAACATCTGTTAGAAATTTTTTAGCTTATCAAAATCAAGATATTATTGGGGAAAATGAAGGTTCGTTAACTCAAGATTTCCAATCTTTAGGAGGTTCTGATATAACTTGGGAAAAATCTGGTAGTTTAGATATAGCCTATGAAATGAGCTTATTTAATAGATTAAATCTTTCTTTAGGTTACTACAGAAAAGAAACAAAAGATTTACTATTTAATAATCCATTACAATTATCTACTGGAGCTGCATCAAGACCAGAAAATTTTGGTTCTATGGTTAATAGTGGTTTTGAAGCAGAAATTGCTTGGAATGCAGTTCAGAAAGAAAAAATTAACATTAATTTTAATGCAAATATATCTACTCTTAAAAATGAGATTACAGAATTACCAAAAGATTCTATACAAGTTGGTAATTTCAGAAGAGTAAAAGGAAAAAGTATATTTGATTATTTTATGGTAAAATCTGCTGGTGTTAATGCTACTAATGGTAATGCTCAATATTATACTATTGACCAAGCAACTGGAAATGAAGTTATCACAGAAGACTATGCAGATGCAGTTACTAATGGAAGACAGTTTTTAGATAAACAAGCAATACCGACTATTACTGGTGGTTTTGGTACAAATATTGATATTGGAAACTTCTCTTTAGGTCTTCAATTTGCTTATCAAATTGGAGGTTATGGTGTTGATAATGAGTATTTTGCAATGCTTGGGGCTACGCAAAATGTCACAAACTTTGCTGGGTACGAAGATACTTGGACCTTTGATAACCAGACAGCAAGTTTACCAAGGGTAGATCCACTGGCTCCAGATCAATATCGATTATCTGATTTATATTTAGTTGACTTAAGTTATTTAAGTTTAAATAATATTAATTTTGGATATATGTTACAGAATGAGGCAATCAAGAAACACCACATAGATAGTATTAGATTTTATGGCACGGTAAATAATGCCTTCCTCTTATATAGTGCTAGACAAGGATATGATCCACGTCTAAATTCAGTAGGTTCTTCTTCAGCTGAATATGGAGCCAACAGAACAATTGCTTTTGGCTTAAATATAAATCTTAATTAAAAAAATATGAAACAAAAAATAATTTTTAGTAACAAAACAAGTAAATATTTTATCTTGTTTTTAACCACAATACTTTATATTTCTTGTGGTGATTTTGATACTAGACTTGATGAAGAAAGATACTTTTCTGAAAATCATGCTGAAGAAAATGCTCTTGCTGGAAATACTCAAGGTCTAAAAGCTATTGATGGAGCAATTCTAGCTTATTTTAGAGATGGAGAAAATGGTGCTGGTAGTACTGATGAGTTTGGCTTAAAAGCTGTTGATCTAGGAATGGATTTGAGAAGTAATGATATGGACATGAGTAGAAATACTTGGTTTGGTGCTTACAACAATTATGATAATGTAATATTAACATCAAATGATAATGATTTTATATGGGAATTCTTTTACAGAATAATCAGTAATTCTAATAAAATTATAAATTCAATCCCAGATGACTCTCCTCAAGAAGTACTTGTTTTTAAAAATAAAGCTTATGCTTACAGAGCAATTGCTTACTTTTATCTTGTGAGAATTTACCAACATACAAAAGCAGATGATTCAACAAAAGCAATACCAATTGATTTTGGAACTTTTGAAGGTCAAAACAGATCAACTGTAGGTGAAGTTAAGAAACAAATAATTGATGATTTAACAACAGCTTACAAAGGTCTAGAATCTTATTCTAGAACATCTAAACAAGAAATCGATGCAAATGTTGTAGCTGCATATCTAGCAAGATATTACTTGACTTATGAAAATTGGCAAGAAGCTGAAAAATATGCAGATATTGCAATGAATGCTGGGATTATAAGTAGTGATGTTTCCCACGGTTTTGACGAATTATCTTTATCTGAAGCAATCTGGGGATCAATAGTAACACCTTCAACTTCTGAAATCTATGCATCTTTTTTCTCACATGTAAGTCAAATCAATGATGGTTATAGCGGATGGAACCACTTTAAAACAGCAAATTCCAATTTAGTGGACGCACTACCAGCATCAGACTTAAGGCATTCTTGGTTTGCAGATCAAGACTATGGACCTAATGTTTTATTAGTACCAGATACATGGACGCATTATAATATTACCCCAAAATATACTAGTTTAAAATTTATTGCACAGCCAGGACCAGGTCAATTTATTGGAGATTATATCTATTTAAAAAATACAGAATTCATTCTAACCAAAGCTGAAGCTTTAGCAAGACAAGGTAAAGATGGAGATGCTCAAGAAGTTTTGTATTCTTTAAATTCTGTTAGAAACCCTAACTACACCAAATCAACTAACACTGGACAGGCTTTAATTGATGAAATCTTGTATTACAGACGAGTTGAACTATGGGGTGATGGTGTTGCATCTTTTGATATGGCAAGATTAGGAGTTGGACTTAATAGAAAAGACGGTAGAATCAATCGTGTTATGCCAGGTGCAGATTTAGTAATACCTGCAATGGATAGTAAAATGATTTATCAAATTCCTATCAGAGAAATTGATGCTGCTGGACCAGATTTTTAATTTTCTAAATTCAATTTACACACTGAAGGTAAACTGCCTTTTAAGCAGTCATGGTCGGAATTTCTTCCGACCATTTCTTTTTAAGTCTCAAAATGGTGTAAATTTCCTTTACTATCAAGAAGAATCACTGAAATAGCTAAATTTATAAGTTCCATCCTAAATCTTTTTTAGCATTTTATAACTTTTTTATATCGAACTCACTTTAGGTTAAGAAATGCCAGATAAAGCAGAAAACGGAAAGCAAATAATACCTGATATTTCAGTTGGTAGAATGTTTTCTAACTACTTAAAGAAAACTGATTCTGAATTTAATGGAACTCATAAATATTTATGACCATTCTTTTTCAGATAATAGACAAGATGTAGAAGCAAGAATATATCTAATAGAAGCTTTAGCTGTATTCAGTAAATTTGTCTCTAATAAATGGGTCCCAGAAAATGCACATAAATACTTTAAGGAGCGTGACACAGTAGCTTTAGATTATCTACCTAAATATTAGGTAACTAAAATATTTAAAAAACCCGAAATTAGATTGCTTGGGCTAATTTTTTATTTGGTTTAAACTTGTATGTAGTTATCTAAAATTATTACTCAATCTAAAATAAAAAAGTCGGGAGAAAAATCGTCCGATTACGAATGGCTTTTTGGGAGTTTTTATCTTTATATACATGTTGAATTATTTTTTTCAATCTTTAAATTGATTTATAAATAAAAAAAAGAATGTTTATTAAAACAACAATTCTTTAGATAAATTAATAGAACAACTAACTAAATTTTTAACAAAAAATTCAAATAAAATTTAACTATACATAAAAAAAAATATAATATTATGATAAATACATCAATAAAATAGTGTTATTCTCAAAAAAATTAATGTTGATTAAAAAACTTTCTTAACAAAATAGTGTTAAAAAATTGTTTTTTTAAGTTTTATTTAAGACTTTTGACTTAATTAATTCAAATAATTATACAATGAAAACAAAGTTTAATGGAATTTTAACGCTATTTATAGCGTTTGTAGTGCAAATATCATTTGCACAACAAAAGACTATTTCTGGTACTGTTTCTGATAGTTCAGGTAGTTTACCAGGTGTAAGTGTAGTAATCAAAGGAGGTACAGTTGGTACAGAAACAGATTTTGACGGAAAATATTCTATAAAGGCCTCTTCTGGGGATATTCTAGTTTTTAGATATTTAGGGTATAAAACAGTGGAAAGGACTGTAGGAAATTCAAATTCGATTAGCATAATTTTAAAAGAAGATGCTAATGTTTTGGATGAAATTGTAGTGACAGGATATGGTAGTACAACCAAAAGGTCTTTTACTGGTACTGTTAAAGTTGTGAAAGCCCAAGAATTAGAAAAGAAGAACTTTGCTAACGTAACTCAAGCCTTAACTGGAGAAATAGCAGGTGTAAACGTTATAAATACTTCAGGTCAGCCAGGAACAGTAGCTACAGTGCGTATTAGAGGTTTTGGTTCTGTTAATGGTAACAGAGCTCCACTATATGTTGTAGATGGTGTACCTTTGTCTGGAACAATAAATGCAGTAAATCCTTCAGATATTGAAAGTACTACAGTATTAAAAGACGCTACTGCAACTGCAATTTATGGTTCTCGTGGAGCAAATGGTGTTATTTTAATAACTACGAAGTCAGGAAAATCTGGTGTTAGCAATATTGAAGTTGATTTTAAAACTGGTGTAAATTTTCAGAATATTGGGGATTATGATGTAATCACAGATCCTGACGAATATTTGGAATTATCATGGTTAGCTTTGAAAAATTCCAAACCTACAAACTCAACTTTAACAGATGCAGAATATGCAAATGCAAATCTTTTTGGTGGTGCATCTATAGATCCAAATTACAATTATTATACAACAAACGATGTTTCACAAATAATTGATCCTACTACAGGAAGAGTTAGAAGTGGTGCAACTCGAAGATATACTCCTGAAAACTGGAGAGATTTTGCTTTCCAATCTTCGATTAGAACCGAAGCTAACGTTAAAATGTCTGGAGGTAATGATAAAACCAGATATTTTTCATCATTTGGATATTTGGATGATGTTGGATTTATTTCGAATTCTAGTTTTGAGCGTATCTCTACAAGGTTAAATGTAACTCATAAACCTGTTGATTGGATTACTGCTAATTCAAATATTGCATATACATATGGTGAAACAACTCAAAATGGACAAGGCTCAAGTTCAAATAGTGTTTTTTGGTTTGTTAATAGTATACCGTCCATATACCCTCTTTTTTTAAGAGACACAAATGGAGATTTCATTGATGAGCCTAGATATGGTGGTAACGTTTATGATTATGGTGATACTTACAGTAGAGGTTTTGGTTTGGGTACTAATGCTATAGCTGATGCTATTTATAATTTAGATCAAAATAAAAGATATACTTTTAATGGTAACTTTTCAGTAAAACTTAAATTATTTGAAGGTCTTACTTTTGAGTCTAAATATGGAGTTATGCATTTTAGTAGAATAGATAATAATGTCAATAATCCATTCTATGGTGCTTTATCTACAGCACAAGGTAGAATAAATCAGGTAAAAGATTCTAGACTCACTCAAAACTTATTAAATTTATTTAATTATACAAAAGATTTTGGAAATCATAATATAAACTTGATTTTGGCTCATGAAACAAATCAGAGTGACTATGAAACATCAACTGTTAGCAAAGAAAAAGTAGTTAATTTAGCTAATGGTTTAACTTCTCTAGACAACTACATAATAGGACCTAATCCACCTTCTGGTTTTACTACAAAAAGATCTTTAGAAAGTTATTTTGGTCAAGCAAATTATGGTTATGACAACAAATATTATTTTACAGCATCTTTAAGAAGAGATGGGTCTTCGAGATTTGCAAATAACAAATGGGGAACTTTTGGTTCAGTAGGTGCTTCATGGGTTGTAAGTAAAGAAAGTTTCATGGAAAAAGCAGATTTTGTAAATTTCTTAAAAGTTAAAGCAAGTTATGGTTTAATTGGTGATCAAGCTGGTGTCGATTTATTTTCAGGACAAAACACCTATTCCATAAATAATTTAGGAGGTGAAATTGCTCTAGGTGTTAATGCAATACAAGATCCTAACTTAACTTGGGAAACTTCTAAAATATTACAATTTGGTACTGAATTTACTTTATTTAATAATACAATAGACGGAGCTATTGATTATTATATAAAAGATACTGAAGATTTAATATTTGACAGAAGGATTGGACCTTCTATTGGAGATGCTTTGATTAGAACAAATGATGGTGTATTGAGAAATTCAGGTTTAGAATTTGATATTACTGCGCATCTAATCAAGAAAGAAAACTTTAGTTTTGATTTTTCTATTAATGGTGCATTTTTAGACAATGAATTAATTACAATGCCTATTGAACCTGCCACAGGTTTACCAAAGATTTTAGATCAAAATGGTAATTATGGTAGAGCCGGAGGTCGAAGCATTTTTGACTTTTATTTAAGAGAATGGGCTGGTGTTAACCCTACCAATGGTAATGCTATGTGGAACTTATATTATCATGATGCTAATAGTAATGGAAATTTAGATACTGGTGAAGAAATTGCAAGTTTGACCGAATATTTAAATACGAATCCAAATAACGCTATTAGTCAAACCACAACTGAAACTTATTCTGATGCAACAGAAAAGTTTATTGATAAATCAGCAATTCCAACTGTTAATGGAGCTTTTAAATTGGCTGCTAAAATATATGATTTTGATATTAGCACACAATTTGTTTACAGTCTTGGAGGATATTCTTATGATAATAGATATGCAGGTTTAATGTCTAACTCTCAAGTAGGTAATGCAAACTACAGTGTAGATATTAGAAATAGTTGGCAAAATCCTGGTGATATTACTGATGTCCCAAAATTACAAAATGGTTTAAATCCACAAGTTAATAGTGCTTCATCTCGTTTTGTAACTTCTACTGATCACTTGGCTTTAAATAACTTTAGAGTTGGTTATACAGTGCCACAAAAATTTCTTGGAAAAGTAGGTTTATCAAGTATGAATCTATGGCTATCAGGAGATAATTTATTCTTGTTATCAACAAGACAAGGTTTTGATCCTAGAATTTCTCAAACAGGTAACAATAGTGTATATAATTATTCACTTTTGAGTACTATGACTCTAGGAATAAGAGTTAAATTTTAATAATTAAAAATAGTAAAATTATGAAAAAAACATATGTAAAATATTTGTTATTACTAGTAGTAATAATATCATTAAATGCCTGTGGTGAAGATTTCCTTGAAACTACACCTACAGATGAAATTGCTGTTACTGATCTTCAAGAAACAGCTGAAATAAGTCCAGAAATACTAGAATCTACATTAAGAGGTGTTTATACAATGATGTATGATTTAGGTACAGGAGGTTTAGGAGGTCATAATGATTTTGGGCAAAAAGCTACTGATATTCATACAGATTTACTTTCTGCTGACATGGCTTTATCAAAAAACACTTACAGTAGATTTAGATTAATAGCACAATTAATACCTACAGTAGATTTCACCTACAATACAGGTAATTATATGCACTGGAGATATTATTACAGGATGATTAGATCTTGTAATCTAGTCATTTCTTCTGTTGGAGGTAATGATGCTCCAATAACAAATGCTAATAGATTCACAATGGGGCAAGCTAAAGCAATGAGAGCATATGCTTACTTTTATTTATCTCAAATATATATCCCGGAATATTCTGAAACGTCAACAATACTTCCAATATATATAGATTCAGAAAACCCTGAAAATCAACCTCAAAGTACAACTAAAGATGTATATGATTTAATGATTTCTGATTTAACACAAGCAATCTCGTTATTAAATAACTTTACTAGAACTCAAAAATATGAGATGAACAAGGATGTTGCAAAAGGTTTATTAGCATATGTATATGCCTCTATGGGTACTAGTGATGCTAACTTAAAAGCAAAAGCTTTAGCTGAAGAAGTTATTGCTGCTGGATATCCATTAACTACACAAGCTCAAGCTTTAGGTGGTTTTAATGATGTTACAACTCCAAGTTGGATATGGGGTGTTGATATTGATGCTAATACAGGTAAACATTTACATTCTTGGTGGGGTCAGATGGATTTATTTTCTTATAGCTATGCTTATTTTGGAGATACTAAATCAATCGATAAAGGATTGTATGATTTAATCGATGCGAATGATGTTAGAAAAGGTCAATTTTTAAACAATCCAAATAGTGGATGGTATTTAGCTCCCTACAATAAATTTTATCACCCAGCTAGAACTCCAAGAGGTACTGGTTTATATACAAATGAAGATTACATATATATGAGAGCTGATGAGATGTATTTGTTATCGGCTGAAATGTCAGCTAAAGAAGGTCTGACATCTGATGCTAGAAACAGGTTAAAGCAACTTCTTGCATTAAGATATTCTAATGCTGCAGATTATGCATATGTTGATAATTTAACTGGTCAATCTTTAGAAGACGAAGTTTATTTACAGACAAGAATTGAACTATGGGGAGAAGGTAAAAGTTATTTTGCAATGAAACGTAACAAAGCTACTGTTACACGTGGTTCTAATCATTTATTCTTAACTGGTCAATCTTTTATGTATAATGCTGATGAACTAACTTTTGATATTCCACAAAGTGAAATTCAGAATAATATTAACATTAACTAGCATTTAGCTATATTTTAATTAAAAAAGCTACCTCAATCTATTGGGGTAGTTTTTTTTAGTTAATTTTTGTATTATTTTTTGATGTAAAATATAACTTTCGTTAAATATGCAAAAGTAATGTACTTATAATTATGACACCTAACCCAACAATTATTTTTGGAATAAGAGCATTAATTGAAGCCATAGAAAGTGGTTCTACTATAAATAAAGTATACCTACAAAAAGGATTGAGAGGTAATTTATTTTATGAATTGGATAAATTAGTAAAGGATAAAAAAATTGCAACAAGTACAGTACCTATTGAAAAACTAAATAGATTATCAAAAAATAATAATCATCAAGGTGCTGTAGCTCAAATCTCACCTATTGAGTTTTATGATTTAGAAAAATTAATAGAAAAAACAATTGAATCTGAAAAAATACCTTTATTTCTGATTTTAGATCAACTTTCTGATGTACGAAATTTTGGTGCAATCATTAGAACAGCTGAATGTACAGGTGTTAACGGTATTATAATTCAAAAAAATGGTAGTGCTCCAGTAAATGCAGAGACAATTAAAACTTCAGCTGGTGCTGCTTTTAAAGTCCCTATTTGTAAGGTAGATCACATAAAAGATGCGTTATTTTTATTAGAAGCATCAGAAATCAAAACTGTTGCTGCAACAGAGAAAACCAAAGATTCTATTTTTGATGTTAATTTTAATCAACCTATTGCAATTGTTATGGGTTCTGAACATAGAGGTGTTAATCCTTCTGTATTAAAAATGGTTGATTATAAAGTAAAACTACCTCTATTAGGTGAAATTGAATCTTTAAATGTATCTGTAGCTTGTGGTGCTTTTCTATATGAAACTGTTAGGCAAAGATTGCAAGTAGTTAAAAATTAACTATTCTAATTCTTGCTCATTCTCTACTTTTGGTGGTATATAATTTCCATTTTCATCAAATAACAAATCAAATTCAGTTTTTGTAAACTGATATTCTTTTTTTACAATTCCTTTTTTTCTATGGATAATTGCCAAAATCAAACCAACAAGAAAACCAGATAAATGACCTTCCCAAGACATACCTTCTTTAATCGGTAATACATACCAAATCATACTGCCATATAGAAAAATAATGATAAGTGATAATGCAACTAATCTAAAATGCTTTCTAACTATCCCACTAAAAAAAACAAAACTAAAAAGCAGGTACACAATTCCACTAGCTCCAATATGATATGATTCTCTTGCAATTAACCAAGTAAGAAACCCAGTAAAAAAACCACCAAATAATAAAACTTTATAAGCAACATCTTTATAAAAATAAAAAAGGGTGCTTAAGAGTACAAATAGAGGAATTGAATTGTTAAAAATATGACTTGTATTACTATGGATAAAATGAGTGCAGAAAACACCTCTAAAACCTTTTAAAGTTCGTGGGTATACTCCAAATTTATTAAAATTAAACCCAAATTTGATTTCAATCCAATAAATTAACCAAATAGCAACAACAAAAAGTGCTGGTACTATAAATATAGACTGTTTTAATTTTAAATGCTGTTCTTCATCCATCTCTAATAAAAAATAACAAATTTCTTTCCAAAATCATTTTTTACGATTTCTGTCAGAAATCTTTACTATTTTTACTTAATGAATGAACCTTTGGCAGAAAGAATTAGACCAAAAACACTGGATGACTACATTAGTCAGCAACATTTAGTTGGTAAAAATGGAGTTTTGACTAATTTAATAAAAAAAGGGATTATTCCGTCTTTAATTTTATGGGGACCTCCAGGAATTGGAAAAACAACCCTTGCCAATATTATTGCAGCAGAATCTAACCGCCCTTTTTACACATTAAGTGCCATTAGTTCTGGAGTAAAAGACGTGAGAGATGTTATTGAAAAGGCTAAAAAAGGTGGAGGATTGTTCACTGCAAAAAACCCTATTTTATTTATTGATGAAATTCATAGGTTTAGTAAATCTCAACAAGATTCTTTATTAGGTGCTGTAGAAAAAGGTTGGGTAACTCTAATTGGTGCAACAACAGAAAACCCAAGTTTTGAAGTGATACCTGCCCTACTTTCTCGCTGTCAAGTTTATATTTTAAATTCATTTGACAAAGAAGATTTGATTGCACTTTTGCATAGAGCTGTGAAAAAAGATGTTATCTTATCTACCAAAAAAATTACTTTAAAAGAAACTGATGCTTTATTACAAGTTTCTAGCGGAGATGCTAGAAAATTGTTGAATATTTTTGATTTACTAGTATCTACTGAAGATGAAATTGAAATTACCAATAAATTAGTTTTAGAAAAAATACAGAAAAACACAGTTAGATATGATAAAACTGGAGAGCAACATTATGACATTATTTCAGCTTTTATAAAATCTATAAGAGGAAGTGATCCTAATGCTGCTGTGTATTGGCTAGCAAGAATGATAGAAGGTGGTGAGGATGTGAAATTTATTGCTAGAAGATTGTTAATTTCTGCCTCTGAAGATATTGGTAACGCAAACCCAACTGCTTTAATTTTAGCTAATAATACTTTTCAGGCAGTTTCTGTAATTGGTAATCCTGAATCGAGAATTATATTAAGTCAATGTGCAGTTTATTTAGCAAACTCACCAAAAAGTAATGCCTCTTATATAGCTATTAAAGATGCACAAAGTTTGGTTCAAAAAACAGGAGATTTATCTATACCTCTTCACTTAAGAAATGCACCAACTAAATTGATGAAAGATTTAGATTATGGCAAAAACTACAAATATGCACATGATTATGATAATAATTTTGTAGAACAAGAATTTTTACCATATGAAATTTCTGGAACTAAATTTTATGAACCAGGAATAAATCAAAGAGAAAATAAGTTTAAAGAAATTTTAAAAAACAGATGGAAAAATAAATACGATTACTAAAATTTAATATTATAAGTTTTAATAACCAACTTATTATTTTCATAGAATTCTGCAATCCAATTCTCACCTTTTTTAGTTAATGTTCCATTTTTACCTTTTATGATAAAAACATCTTTAGTATTGGTTTTTAATAAAATAAAAACAACTTCTGGGGTAAGGTTTATCAATTGAAAACCATTTTCTTTAGGTTGAGCGTATAAAGTTTCTATTGTTGAGTTTATATCATTTTTAACAATAACTTTTTCTTCTACTACTGGTAGATTTACTTTTACTGCATCTTTTTTAACAATAGCCTTTTTAACAACATTTGTAGTATTTACAGTGTTTAAAGAGGGTTCTTTATAGCTATAAATAAAATCTTCTTCCATAGAATTATAAGCATTTCTAATTGCTTCCTGATATCCTCTTTCATAATCTTTTATCTTGCTTATTCCTATTTTAGAAGTATAAATTACTTTGCCATAACAATCTTTGATTATAATTGAATTTTTAATTCTAAACATAGAAGATTCATTTTTTACAGAAGCAAATAAGGCTAAACATCTGTTATCATTAAGCTCTTTAGGTAAATCTTCATTACTTAAGAATACTTTAAAAGCTTTCTTCTTAAATAAAAACTTTGTTAAAGAACTTGTTTTGTATTGATCTGAAGATTTTAAAAAATCAAACTTATCTGCAACAATGACATACTTATATTTATCTAAATTAATTCCTTGAGCAGTAGTTGAAATAGAAATTAAAAAAAAGAATAAGAATACTACTTTTTTTATCATACTAATTAAAAATTAAATTAACACCTAATTGTAAAGATACAGAATTTGCAGTAGCCAGATTTCTGTAAGCCAAAATATTATCGAACATACCATATAAATTTATTTTACCAAACTGCATAGATAAACCTGCACCTATATTTGAGTAAGAGAAATCATCTATTGTATATGTGAATTTAGCATGAATTTTTTTTGAAATTGATTTTTGATAAAAAGTTGTTAATGCTAATTGCGGACTTAAAGGTCTAAAAACATTAAATAACTGAACACCAATAGCATCTGTGTAAAAATCTTTATATGTATTGTCATAGCAATATTTACTACGTTTCTCACCAAAACTGTACTTTAATGCTGCATTAATTTTTGTAGGTCTCCAAGAAATATAGGATTCATTATCTTCTGTAGTTGGTAATTCTTGTTTAAATCGTTCATCTATTTGTTCCCAATAGTTACCATTATTATTGGGATCGAAAGTAAAATCAACACCTTCAAAAATAAAATTACCTTTAGTTTTTGTATTCTTAACGTTCTTTTTATGATTAATAAATCCGAAATCGATAATACTACCCGAAAATTCTAGCTGATCAGTAATTTTATAAGTTAATCCTACATCTAAACCGATTCCTAAATTACCACCTAAAAAAGTGTTTCCAATAAAAGTACCTGCATTTTCTATATATTGTTCTGTGTTTGAGTCTACTAATCCAGATGTTTTTAAATTAATATCAACATCATTAAAATAATGAGTGTAAAGATTGTTAGTTCCTTGGGTGGTTGTAAAAGTTCCAGAGTTATTATTTGTTTCAATATTTAATGCAGATGAGTATATTTTAAACCTACCTCCTACTGTTAATTTATCATTTATTTTTCTTGTAATTCCTGCATGTAATACTCCAATAACATCTAGTTTATAAATAATTTGAGAAGCACTAAAACTTCTATTTAAATAAGCATCATTACCTTCATTAAATAGTGTTAAAAAATCTTTGGGATAATAACCAATGGCATCAATTTCATTATAAAATCCGAAACTAAAATAATTTTTAGAATCGTATCGAAAACCACCGCTCAAAATCTCAATTTGTGTATTGAGCTTTAAAAAATCTCTAGGTGATAAAGAGTTTAATAATGAAGTAACTTTCTGATTAACTGTTCTATTATCAACACCAAACAAATCAGATAAAACAGCACTTGAAGAACCAATTTCTGTAGAAAAACCTGATAACAATGGAACCCCTACATGAAATTTATAATTGGTTTCTGAAGCAGGATTTAACAACAATGTTTGAGGAAGTTCTGCAAAACCAAACAAAACTTGTTTGTTTTGTGCTATTGATTTATAAAAAAATAGCACTATTAAAATGAATATAATTTTTCTCATTCTAAAGCTCTGATTCTATAAAAAAAGTTATTGATGATTTAAACTCAAACTCGCTGGTATCATTAGGATTCATTGGAGTTCCAGTATTTTCGATAGAAGCTATAATTCTTACCTTGGCTGTATTTAAAACAGATTGATTTGTGGTAACATCTATCTCTTCTAAATAAGTAAAGTTTAAATCATTCTCTTGAACTTGTATTGGAGTGAAAGAATACAATAAACCATCATTTTCACTTAAAAACTCTGCTTGTATGGTTACATCTCTATTGAATTCGTTTTTAATTTCTGCATTAAAATTAATCTTAACTACATTTTCTCTGATATAAGTATTTTCAAAACCTTCAAAACGTGTTACATCTCTAATTTCAAATTGTTGAACACCATTCGAATCGAAAAATTGAAAAGGAACTACTTTAAAATAAGTTAACGCAGATGTGAGTACTGGCTTATGAATATAATTATTTATCTGATTAAAATCTAACTTATCAGAACAAGATACTATCATAAAAAAGCTTAATAGAAAGCTTATTTTTTTGAGGGATTTCATGTTTTAGTTTTTTATAAAACGTTTTTAATATTAAAGATATTGTTTTATTTCTTTGAGTGATGTAATTGACGTAAAATCGTTTCTCTTTATATCTTCATTCTCAAAATTACAATGAATTGCAGTTAAACCGACATTTAATGCTCCTTCAATATCAGCTTCTATACTATCACCAATCATAATAGAATTTTGCGGAGTTGCGTTTGCAGATTGCAAAGCATAATTAAATACTTTTGGGTTTGGCTTTTTTACACCCACAGATTCTGAAGTAATAATTTCATCAAAATAATGTAAAATATTAGAAGATTTCATTTTTATTGTTTGTATTTCTTCAAATCCATTTGTGATGATGTGGAGTTTGTATTTCTCTTTTAAGTACTCTAAGATTTCAAAAGTACCATCAAATAAGTTTTTAAAATGAGGTAAACAATCTATATATTCAATAGCTAACTTGTCTATTAAATCATCAGAAATTGTATAATTTATAGCATCAAAAGCTTTTTTTAAACGTTGATATCTCAATTCTTTTTTGGTAACTTTTTCTTCTCTATACAACTTCCAATATTTTCTATTTATAGGTTTATAAACTTCAAGAAAACCTTCAATTTTTATTTCTATATTATTGTTAAGAAATATTTTCTGAAAAGTTAAATCAGAATTTTTCTCAAAATCCCAAAGAGTATGATCTAAATCAAAAAAAATGTGTTCTATTTTCATTTTCTAAAAGTAAAGATTATTGTTGAGTTAACTATTTATTAGTTGCTATATTTGTGATGTTAATTGATATTTTTTTGAACAGAAAACTTCATATACTTTTTTTATGTGGCTGGTATCCATCAAGGGTATTTCCCAACAATGGAGATTTTATTCACAGACACGCAAAAGCAGTTTCATTAAAACATAAAGTTTCTATAATTCATATTATTTCTGATGAAAACAACATGAAAAATATAGAAATAGTTTCTGATAAAATTGATGGGGTACACACTCATATTGCATATTTAAAAAAAACAAGAAATCCTTTACAAAAAGGAAATCAATTTTTAAAAGCATATAAAATACTATTAAAAAAAGTAGGCTTTTTTGATATGATTCATTTGAATGAGCTTTTCCCTTTTGGTGTTTTAGCTCTATATTCTAAATGGCTTTCAAAAAAACCCTTTATCATCTCTGAACATTGGACAGATTATAAATTTCCATTATCTAATAAAATTTCAAAAATTCAAAAATCTATCTCTAAAATTATTGCTAAAAATGCAAGCTTTATATGTCCTGTAACATCAGATTTAAAAAATTCGATGCAAATTTTTGGTTTGAAAGGCACTTATAAAATTGTAGAAAATGTAGTTGATACAGAAGTATTCTTTCCCATAAAAAAAGATGCTGGAAAGTTTACAATAATTCATATTTCTAATATGAATGATGCTCATAAAAATGTATCTGGCATTTTAAATGTTGTTCAAAAAATTCAAGAAAAGACAAGTACTATTTTAGTAAAAATAATTGGAGAAAATGCTATGAAATACGTTGCACTAGCAAATGATTTAAACATAAATCCTGAAATTATAGAATTTATAAATCATGTGCCTCATAGAGAAATAATTGCTCATTTACAGCAAGCAAATCTCTTTGTACTTTTTAGTAACTTTGAAAATTTACCTTGTGTAATTTTAGAAGCTTTTGCTTGTGGAACACCAGTTATCTCAACAAATGTTGGTGGTATTAATGAATATTTTCCTAATGATTTCGGTGTCTTAATTCCGCCAAAAGATGAACAAAAATTAGAAATAGAAATCCTAAAATTTTATCATAAAAAAAAGGGTTTAGCATCAAAAGAAAAAATGCATACTTACATAAACGAACATTTTAGTGAAAATGCTATTGCTGATAAATTTCATAACTTGTATGTAAAAACTCTAGAAACCTAGTGTATGTGTGGAATAGCAGGAATTATCAGTTTTCAAAATCAAGCCAGAAATGTTGATGGAATCATACAGATGACTCAAAGTTTGAAACATCGTGGACCAAATGACGAAGGTTATATCTTGTATTCTGATGAGGGAATTCAGCACTATTTTGGAGATGATTCCATAGAAAAAGATTCAAAACACATTAATACAGCTTTGGGTAAAGGTGCTAAAGTTAGTTTTGGATTTAGACAGCTAAAAATTATAGATCTTTCCTCAAAAAGTCATCAGCCTATGGCTGATAATTCTCAAAAATATTGGGTTATTTTCAATGGTGAATTGTACAATTACAAAGAAATAAAAACAGAATTAAAAGGTTTAGGGCATCATTTTTTTTCTAATTCTGACACAGAAGTAGTTATCAATGCTTATAAAGAATGGGGAACGAATGCGTTACAAAGGTTCAATGGAATGTTTGCTTTTGCAATTTTAAATACAGTTGATAAAACTGTTTTTATAGCAAGAGATAGAATTGGTATAAAACCTCTGTATTTTTATCAAAATGAAAGGTTTTTTATTTTTGGAAGTAGTGTAAAAGCTATTATAAAATCGAAGTTGTATCAACCAGAAATTAATTGGGAAGGTTTGTGGCAAAATTTTAGATTTACAACTGCACAAAGACCTCATACCGTTTTTCAAGACATTTTAGCATTAGAACCTGGGCATCATTTATTAATCAATTTAAATGACAATTCTGTAAGCAAAAATCAATATTGGGAAATTCCTACACAAATTCAAGATTTTAGTTTATCAGAAGAAAAAGCAACACAACTTTTAGAAGAAAGCTTACACAAATCTATCAATTATAGATTAATTTCTGATGTAGAAATTGGATCTTTTATGAGTGGTGGAATTGACTCTTCTTTAATTTCTGTCCTAGCAGCAAAACAAAAACCTGACTTAAAAATATTGACGTTAGCTTTTAACAACTTTAAAGAATTTAATGAGGTAAATCAAGCCAAAGAAACTGCAAATTTGCATCAACTCAATCAAATTGTTTTAAATGCTGATGTAAATAAATTTTATAGAAATATTGAGGATTCTATAATTTGTTATGAAGAACCTTATCACACCATTTCTGCAAATTATTTATTATCTGAAATGGCTGCAACAAACAACTGTACAGTAGTTTTAAGTGGTTTAGGTGGAGATGAGCTTTTTGGAGGTTATGATGTCTATAGAAAAATTCCTTTATGGGAAAAGCTTAAAAAAAATAAAAATTTTATTGATTTTTTACCAGAAATTCATCAGAAGATAAAAAAAGGAAAAGCAATAGCAAATTGTAAAACGCTTGGGGAATATTATAGTCATTATTATACAAATTTTCAAGATAAAGAAATTAATAATCTATTTATAGAGAAGAGTATTGATACAACTTATACTTTAGAAAATTTATATGCTTCTAAAAAACAATTTACAGATACCTTTGAAGCTATGAGTTTTTACAACTTAAAATCTTATATTGGCAATCATCAAATGAGAGCTTTAGATAGTACAACAATGGCTTTTTCTGTTGAAGGTAGGTTTCCTTTATTAGATCATAATTTAATTGAAAATGCATTTAGAATTCCAACTAAATTTAAACTAAAAGAAACTACTCAAAAATATATTTTAAAAGAAATTGCTAAAAAACACCTTTCTAAAAATGTAATACAAATGCCTAAAAAGGGGCTAAGCATTCCATTAAAAAATTGGGTAGAAACCTCTTTAAAAGATTTTATTTCTGATAACTTACAAAGTCTTGAAAATAGAACTATCTTTAATAAAAAAGCTATTAGAAATATTATAACATCTAAAAATGAATCAAAAATATGGCAGTTGGTTTCTACTGAAATTTGGCTACAAAATTTTATAGATAAACCACTATGAACCTGATTATAAATTATTTGAAAGATTTTTTTAGCAGATCTGGTAGTTATGTCTTTTTTGCCACAGTTATTGGGCGAATATTGTCTTTTATAGCTTCTTGGACTGCTTTAAAACTGATTTCAAATGATGATTTGGGTGTTGTACTTTTTGCATACAATATTATACTATTTTTGATTCCCATTAGTGGTTTTGGCTTGCATCAAAGTTTGATAAGATATGGAGCTTTAGCCAAAGAAAATAAGGATAAAAATAGTATATTTTTATACGTTTTAAAAAAAGGATCAGTAGCTTCCCTTATTTTAATTTTCTTAATCATTGGGATTAGTTTTTTTATCAATTTTCAATTTGAAAATACATTTCTTTACATTGTAATTCTTTCTTTTATCATTTTACCCTCCTTCTTTTTTGAAATCATAAGAGCCCAATTTAGATTACAACATAAAAACAAATTATTTGCTTTTACAGAATTTATACATAGCATTATTTTATTAGTAAGTGTTTTTTTATCAAGCTATTTCTTTCAAGAAATTGGGTATGCAATTGCATTATTAATTACACCTTTTATCTCTTCTATTTTATTTATCAAAAAACTAAATATTGACTTTTCATCTAAAATAAAATTAGAAGTTACAAATTTTGGATTTTGGAAATATGGTTTTTTTGCAAGTTTATCTAACGTAGTTACACAACTGCTCTTTGTTATTGATATTCTATTGATTGGCTACTTGCTTTCTAATACAGAAATGATTACCAATTATAGATACATTTCTTTAATTCCTTTTAGTTTATTATTTCTTCCAAGAGTTTTTATTGCTACTGATTTTGTGAGTTTTACAGAGAAAATTTATGATAAAAACCACATCATAAAATACATTAAAAGTTATATGACTTTTTTCTTTTTTGTGAGTGTTATTGCACTTTTAATTTCTTGGTTTTTTACTGATGAAATATTGTCAATTTTAGATAAAAATTTTATACAATTTTCAGATACATTTTTAATTTTGATGATAGGAATTACTGGAATTTATATTTTTAGAGGTTTATTTGGAAACCTATTATCCTCTATTGGAAAAGCTCACATCAACTACTATATTGCTACTTTCGGAGTACTTTTAAATATTGCTAGTAATTATTATTTAATTCCAAAATATGGAATTATTGGGGCTGCTTTTACGTCTGCTATTTTAATGTGGATAACAGGAATTCTATCAGCTGTGATTTTCTATTTTCTCTACAAAAAATTACTTTTTAAAAAACTTTAAAAATAGTGGTAAGTTGTTATATTTAAGTTGATAATATTTTTTAGTTTCTGCTCCAAAACTCAAGAAATAATTGGCAATATTTTTCATTGATGAACCTCCAAAATGAAAAATAGTATTATTTGTTTGATATTTGTAAATAGCTCTATCAATCAAAAAAGTACTTGCACCATTATTTCGATTTTTAAAATCTGTTGAGGAAACCAAAATAGTAACTTCTTTTTTGTGTTTTAAGAAAAAACCAGAAGCAACTAAATGATTATTTTTATCATAAATAGAAAGTATTTCACCTACTCTTTTATCAATACAAACTTTAATTATTTTTTCTAAATTTTGATAATCTTTTTCAATAATATTGGGCGTTCTTTTACCTACATTCTCTTTAAAAAGATGAATTAAATTTGTAGATTTATCATTCCATTTTTCAATTAAATAAGATCTTGGAGCCTTTTTTAAATCCTTTCTTCTATCCTTTCTATAGGCTTTATAAATGGTTTCGTAATTATCATTTATAGATAATATTTGCATTTGTTTCTCTAATAAAAAAGCGTTTGATTTCTCTATAAAATTTGCTGTATTTAATCGAGATTCAGCATATTTAAAATGGTTTTTAAGTTTATCAAAAAAAATAAAATAATCAATATTATTATCCAAAGAAAAAACACCTAATTCTAATGTCCAAAAAGGAGGATAAATGTATTTAATCCTTGCTTTTTTACGAAATGGCATTGGCATTACTGCATCATAATCATCCAAAACAAAAACATCCCAATTATCTGCAACAATATCTAAATACCAAGAAAATGCATATATTCTACTTTGTATGGAATTTTCTATACAAGCATCGTATTTTTTAAGATCAATATCTTTTCTTTTTATATATTTTATCATTTAAGAAGTGGCAATTTTTAGCATAGATTCGTACAAACGTTTCCAGCCTTTCCAACGTAAATAATCGCTTAAACTTTCGTTATGAAAAAGGGTTATAAAAGTTCCGTTTACTGCTTTTACTTCATTTTTTAAATCTCTAATCTTACCTAAAGATTGTTTTGGAGTTAGCCCCATATAATCATTTAATGTAGTATCCATTAATGCAAAAGGATAAACTTTTAAAGGTGTTTGTATCTCATAATCAATATTATAAAAATAAAAAGGTGTGCAGGTGCTTGCTCTAAAACCTACATTACTTGCATAACCCATTGAATAATCTTCTTCTATTTCTAAATCGATTAAATGTTGGTAGGTTTCTGGTAAACTAAAACGCAAATAATGCTGTCTAGAATAAGAAACTGGCATATTCGTAATACCTTCTAAACGATCTTTCTCTTTTTTCAACATTGATGGATCTTGCATTGAAAAATAAGAAGGATGTAAACCTACTCTAGCATAATCAACCATTTCTTTTATCAGCAACCTGTATTTCTCTTTAGATGCAGAAACATTGGTGTCAAACGTAGTATAATCACCAATTAAAAAAAAGAAAATAGTTTTAACATTATACTCTTTTTTAAATCTTAACAATTTTTGAAAAGTATCAAAAGGATCGCCTTTTAAATTTGTAATTACTGCTATTCTATTCCAAATATCAAAAACTCTAAACTTGAATAAATCATTAAAAAAACCACCAATACTTCTTATTAAGCTTTTATATTTATAAGCAAAAGCATTATCAATATCAATTGTCGAAATAAATTCATAGTTTCTATTTTTATACTCATAATTTGGAAATCTCTTTTTTAGTATTTCTAAAAACTTATATGCCCAAATATCTACAACAGGCTTTTCTAAAAAGCCTTTTTTATATGACAAGCTTTGTTCAGCTGTGTATCGTCCATGAATATCTTTTACGTGAGGTAAATATTCTTCATAACGTGTAATTAAATAGAAACTAGCCGCAAAAATATCAAAAGGAATAGCAGATTTTATATTAGTAGCAAAAAAACATGGAACATTATCCCACTTTTGTATATTAATCTCTAAATCATTTACACCTTGCTCGAATAACAATTCATGGCTTTTAATAAAAAATTCGTTACCCAATGCAGTTTTAGTATAGGATATTTTAGGGCCATTATGAGCAACAAACTCTTCAACTTTACTAGTAAAACCTACTGGTATTAATAAAATTCTAGTTAGAATATGCTTGAATATATAACGAATTCTTGGTGTTATTTTATGGGTGTAAATTAATATCATTAAAATGAATTACAATTTAAGAGATTCCAATTTTGAACTATTACAAAACCTCTTTATCAGCAAAGCTAAAGTACGATTTTTCAGTAATTATCAAGTGATCTAGTAGTTTAATATCTAATATAACACCTATTTTTCAGATTACATTAAGAGAGTAAGTTTCTTAACAGGTATCTCTATTTTTAAAAAAAGATACTGATTTGTGTGATTCTATTATTTTAGAACTTCTATGACTTGAAAAATAATCTTTTATTTTTTTGAAGAGTCTAAATTTGCATACTTAAATTAAAATATCTAGAATTACAAATTCTAAAATGATTCAATCAAATTCTGAATCTTTAGCACTAATGATATTTAGAATATGATGTTGTTGTAGATTAAAATAACTAATTTTGAAAAAACACATATGATAATTCTTCAAGATTTTATAGAAAAAACAGGAGTTGAATTAAGCATTGATTGTAAAAAAGCACTTTCAAAATATTCAATTTTACATCTAAAAAAAGGCGAATATTTCCTAAAAGAAAGTCATTTATCTACCAAAATAGGTTTTATAATAAGTGGGTCTATCATTCATTATTATAATATTGAAGGAAAACAAGTTACAAGATGGGTTTCATTACATGGAAATTTTGTGACTGGATTTGTAAGTTTTGTAGAAAAAACACCGAGTTTAGAAAATCTCTTATGTATTAAAAATGTGGAAATGATTATATATAATAGAGATTATTTTATGAATATCTTAATGAAATTTAGAGAGATTCAGTTAGCTTGGAGAAAAATACTAGAACTTAATGTAATTGGTTATGAAAATCGTGTATACCAACTTCTAACAACTAATGCTGAAAAACGCTATTTGAATTTTCAAAAAACATACCCACAATTTGTATCTCAAGTTCCTCAAAAACACATCGCATCAATGTTAGGTATAGAGCCTAGACACCTTTCAAGAATTCGTAAAAAAATTTTAAAAAAAGAAATTAAATAGACATTTGTCCTTTTTATACAACAACCAATACATCAATTTTGTAAGGTAATTATTTAACTCTCAAAATTAGAAAAATGGATAGAAGGAAATTTATAGTTGGATCGGCTGCGTTAGTTACAATGACTACATTGTCTTGCTATGGTTACAATAACTCAAAGAAAATAACAAAAGATAAAATAAAACGACCTAGCCCTAATAATTTTAAAGAGCCTATTTTTAAAGCTATTGCATATGGAGTTAGTGCATCAAATCCGCACAATACTCAAGCTTGGAAATTTAAAATTCTTAATGATAAAGAAATGCTTCTGTTTGTAGATTCAACAAGAATTTTACCTGAAACCGATCCTTCAACTAGACAAATTCATATTGGTTGTGGTTGCTTTTTAGAAACTGCCTTAATTGGTATGACAAAAAAAGGTTACTCTTCCAAAATAGATTATTTTCCTAGTGGAGAATATAATATTTTAGAAATAGGAGAACTACCAGTTGCAAAACTATCTTTAAAAAAAGATATTAAAACTATAAATTCTCCTTTAAACAAAGTACTTCTTAATCGAAGAACTTCTCGATTAAAATTTTCTGATGAAGTTATCGATATTTCTACTTGGAATACTATCAGTAAATTAATAGGTAAAAAGCACAATAGTATACAATTAATTACAGATTTAGAAGCCTTAAATGTTATTAGACCTATTCTATCTGAAGGAATGAAAGTAGAAAGTTATACTTACAGAACTAATGAGGAATCTCGAAAATGGTTTAGAGAAAATGATGAAAGAATAGCAAGCAAGAGAGATGGGATTAATCTAGAAGGAAATGGGATTAAAGGTATTAAAAAATGGTTTGCAGAAAGAGAATTAAAAGGACTATCTTCTAAAGCATGGAATGACAAAAAAACATTAGATTTCACCTTAAAAAATCATAGTAAAAAAGTCAATTCTTCTTCAAATATCATTATTATTATATCAACAACAAATACCATGATAGACTGGGTAAAAGCTGGACAAGACTATACTCGCCTTCAATTATCATGTTTACTAAAAGGTTTTTTTATGCAACCATTAAGTCAAGTTTTACAAGAATTTGAAGAAATGAAATCTTTAAAATCTAGATTTGAAACTGAAATGAATGTAAAAGAAAACGAGAAAATACAGATGGTTTTAAGATGTGGAAAATCAAAAAAGCCTTTTTTAACTTATAGACGAGAAATAAAAGATATGATTACAGAATAATACTGCTAACCAATTTAAATTAAGTTATGTAATTTTTGTTAAATTAAAATCTAATAATTTTTAAAACCTGTCTTGTCTTTATTTTTAGTAAATAATTATGAGATATTTAATAAAATTGAAAATGAATTAATTTACATTTATAGCAAAATAGACTAATACTAATTTTAGTCTATTTTTTTTGATATGTTAAATAATGAGTGATACAATATTAGGTTTAGCAATTATTGCAAGTATTTTTATGGGCTATTTTATAAGTGTAGCTTTGATAATTACGCCTTTTTATAAAAGTAAAGCCAATAATTATCTGTCATTATCACTGTTCTTAATAGCTAGTTTAATATTTATAGGGTTATTAGATAAAAACTATATTGTTTTCACTTTTGTAGATAATATAGTGTTAGATCTCTTATTAGCCCCCATAATATTCTCATATTTTCTAGTTCATATTAATCATCCATTGCTCAAAAGAAATATTTACAAATGGTTATATGGACCATTTATTATTTCAATATTGCTTGAAATTTCTATTTATTTTTCAGATTATTTACTAAACTTACATAAATCATTTTTTGAGTTAATAATGAATGTTAAGGATTTATCATCAATAGCCTTTAATTTATTTTTAATTTTTTATGGAAGAAAATTAATATTGAATTCTAAAAATATTACTGAAAGTAAAAGACGTTGGTTATTAAAATTCAACTTTTTTATTATTTGTGTTTTTTTAAGTTTTATGTTGGCTTTTGTAGAGGAGTATATTTTCAATTCATCATATATTTTTATCATTTTATGGCTTCTAATTGGATTCTTTTTTTGGTGGTTTTTGTATAATGGAATATTTAGATTGCAGGTAATTGTTCAGAAAGAAGAAATTCATGAATATTTAAACTCAAAAAAGACATTAAAAACTATAGAAAAAAAGAAAATAAGTAACACTACTAGCTCTAAAATTGTAAGTCAGCTTTATAAACTAATGGAAGAAGAAGAAATTTACAAAGACCCCCTTTTGAGTAGATTAGATTTAGCGAAAAAACTAGACACAAATGAGGGTTATTTATCTAAAATTGTGAATCAAGAAATTAATAAAAGTATTATTCAATTTGTAAATGAATATAGAATTGAAGCTGCTAAAAGGCTATTACAAGATGCTGTTTTTAATAAATATTCTATAGAAGCAATTGGTATGGAAGCTGGTT
Source organism: Polaribacter porphyrae (assembly GCF_002954685.1). Taxonomy (GTDB): domain Bacteria; phylum Bacteroidota; class Bacteroidia; order Flavobacteriales; family Flavobacteriaceae; genus Polaribacter; species Polaribacter porphyrae. The sequence goes on from NZ_MSCN01000001.1 coordinate 1,901,419, forward strand.
TTAAATCTAAAAGTGCTTTTTACAGTTCGTTCAATAATAATGTAGAGATGTCTCCTGGTGCTTATAGAAAACTTCAAAAAACTTCCTAATTCGTTTAAACACCTCATTTCAGGACTTCTTAAACCCCAAAACCGCGTTTTTATTTTTATTTGGAACATACTTTTGCCCAAATAAAAATAAACAAAATGAAAAAATTAGTATTGACTGCTTTTGCAGTTTGTGGGTTATTAAGCACAAATGCCCAAGAAGTAAAATTTGGAATTAAAGGAGGATTAAACCTTTCTGAAATTAATTGGGTAAATTCCAAAAATAAATTTCGAACAACGGATTTTAACGCTGGTTTTATGGCAGAAATATCTCTTTCTGAAAAGTTTTCCATTCAGCCTGAACTGTTGTTTTCTGGTCAAGGTGGTTCCTCTATTAATTTAAGTTATTTGAATCTTCCTGTTATGGGAAAATATTATGTAACAGAAAGTTTAAGTTTAGAAGCAGGTCCACAAATTGGATATTTACTTTCTGCAAAAACTGGAGGCAGAAATGTAAAAAGTTCATTTAATAAATTTGACTTTGGTGCTAATTTTGGTTTGGGTTACAAGCTAAATAATGGACTTAATTTTGGTGTAAGGTATAATTTAGGATTAACTAAAGTTAATAAAACAAGCACTGCTAGCGAGTTTTCTAATATGGACAATAGAAATCAAGTTTTTCAAGTTAGTATTGGTTATTTCTTTTTCTAAAACCTATAATCTACAAAACAAAACCCAAGTTTAACTCACTTGGGTTTTAACAATTCAAACGAAACCTTTAACCAAAAGTATAATCTTTTCTCTAACTTGAAATAACAATTTAGTGTCTTTGCTAAAAGTCCTAATTCGTATAATTCTACTTTATCAGGACTTCTACAGTCTAAAAAAAACTTATTCATTTTAGGGTAAATATACTTTTGTAATCCAAAATAAGAAGTAAATAAAACAATATTTTCAAAAATGAAAAATCAAAATTATTCAATGGTAAACTTAATTGTCATAATACTATTTACAATTACTACAATATCATGTTCTAAATCTGATGATATATGTTCAGAAACGAATCTTTGTCAAAATAAAATATCACAAGAAATTAAAGACCTAATTTATTTTAAAGGAGAAGAAGATGCTCCAATAGTTTTTTTAAATGTACAAGGTGGTCCTAGTTTTACTTTAAGTACAAACGAAGTAGATACCTTTTTTGGAGGGGCATTTAAAACAACTGGCATTTTAATGGCAAACGTAAAACAAACACAAATGTTAAATCCTAGTATTCTAGAGGGTAATGATATTTCTTTAAATAAAGCTATCGATTTTAATACAGAAAGTGTGGAAATACTTTATAAAGTTATTAAATATTTTAAAGATCAAGGAAGAACAGTTTATGTTTTAGGAGTTTCTTATGGTGCGTTTATTACTCAAGATCTTATTGTAAAAAAAGGAATAACTGCAGCTGATAAATATCTAATTGTATCTGGCAGATTAGACATGAATGATGATATTTGGCAAGGATTATCAGAAGGAAAAGAAGGTGGATTTATAAATGGAACTACTACACAAATTGATAATATGCCTCATGCTAATGTAGTAGAAAGAAATACGTTAAGATTACAAGCAGGTTTTGGAAAAAATAGATATACCCAACTTTTAAACCCTATTAATGATTTATCCAATCTAACATATGTTTATGGAACAATTGATGAAGCAGTTGGTAGTCTTACAAATGAAGAAGTTACTTTTTTAGAATCTAAAAACGCTAGCATAATTTCTGGTCCTTTTAATCATACTGATACTTATAATCTTTTGATACTTCAGGCACTTAAAGATGCCTTTGGTATAGAAACAATCTAATCAACTAAACTTTGTTAAAATATTTCCTATTCATTTTAGAATAGTAGAATTTATAAATTCAATATTAAGCGTATAATTTATCAATTGTTGTGCTGAAGTAAATAATTATGAATAGAAGAAAATTTATAATCGGCTCTGGAGCTTTTGTTACAATGGTGAGTTTATCATCATACAGTTACATTGAATTAGGCAAAGACCTAAAAAGGGAAAAGATAAAAAGACCTAATCCTAACAACTTCAAAGAACCAATACTCAAAGCTATTGCTTATGGTGTAAGTGCTTCTAACCCTCATAATACACAAGCTTGGAAATTTAAAATAGTAAATGAACTTGAACTATTGTTATTTATTGATGCAACAAGAATTTTACCAGAAACAGATCCAACCACGAGACAAATTCACATTGGTTGTGGTTGTTTTTTAGAAACTGCTTCAATAGGCATGACACAAGAAGGTTTTGCGTCAAAAATATATTATTTCCCTGAAGGTGATTATGAAAAAAAAGAACTAGGCACCTTACCTATAGCAAAATTAATATTAAAGAAAAACATCAATGTTATTAGTTCTAATTTAAACACAGTTCTTTTACATAGAAAAACTTCTCGTTTACAATTTTCTGATGATGTTATTAGTAATTCAACATGGAAAAATATACTCGAATTAATTGGCTATAAACATAACGAAATTCAATTATTTACTGACGTTCAATTTTTAAGCAAGATTAAACCAATTCTTTCTGAAGGTATGAAAATAGAAAGTTATTGCTACAGAACTAACGAAGAATCTCGAAAATGGTTTAGAGAAAATGACGATAGAATTGAAAGCAAAAGAGATGGGATTAATTTACCTGGAAATGGGATTTTTGGGATTAAAAAGTGGTTTGCAGAAAAAAAACTAAAAGGTTTAGAATCCAAAGAATGGAATAATAAAAAAACAATAAACTATACATTAAAAAGTCATGATAAGAAAGTAACATCTTCTACTAATATTATTACCATTAAATCCAAAACCAACACAATGTTAGATTGGGTAAAAGCAGGACAAGATTATACTCGTTTGCAACTAGCTTGTTTGGCTAATGATTTTTTTACACATCCATTAAGCCAAGTATTACAAGAATTTGAAGAAATGAAAACTTTAAGAAAAAAATTCAAAAAATCAATGCAAGTAAAAGAGAATGAAAAAATACAAATGGTAGTAAGAGTAGGAAAATCTAAAGAGCCATATTTCAGTTACAGAAGAAGAATAAATGATATGGTTATGTAAATAAATTAAAAATATTAAAAAAGTTACCCTTATAAAATTTAATCAAAGACAATGAAAAAACAAATAATATTATTGACAATCGTGTTATTATCAATAACAACTACAAACGCACAAAAAGAAATAGAATCTTTAACCTACAAAGACACACAAGACTATTCATTCTTCAAAAAAGTTAAGAATAGAACACTAGTAAAAAAATACAGCACCATTAACGATAATATAATTAAAATCGGAGATACTGTTGTGTTAGGCAAACCTACATCAGAAGAATTAAATACTAGAACATATTCTTTAGGTTATGGAAAAAAAATAAGAGGTGGCTTATCAGATTCTAGAACTACAAGCAAAAAAGCTTATGAATTTATTCAAATGGGAAGACCAGCTGGTTTTGGAAATATTATGACTTCTTTAGCAGGAGAAGCTCAAATAAAAGCTAGTATTGATTTAAAAAACACAAAAACCGTTGTAAAAGAAATAAGAGCTTTTCATAGAGGTAGTAAAAGGAAACCTTTGTATATAGTTGTTGTTTTAGGCGAAATTAATGGCAGAGCGTTTGGACTAAATAAATATTTAAGTGTTATGGATGCTGAACTAGCAATTGAAACAGGAGAACTTTTATTAAAAAACAGAAAGATTACCAGATATGAAGCTATTTTAAAATTGAAAGAAGCAAAAGAATTAATGGAAATAGAGATGATGACAAAAAAGGAATTTGATGAATTAAAAAAGAAGCTTCGTCCAATAATACTAAAAAAGGGATAGTTTTTTCATTTTTTTAAAATAATAGCAAACAAAATAAATATAACGTTAAATGAAGATAACAAACTCAATCATCGTACTTATAGTGAGCCTGTTTTGTATAAATAGTTTTAGTTGTAATTCTACAAATAAACCTCATCTTTTAAATAATCAAACACAAAATAATTTAAAAAAATATGTTGGCGAATACATTTATGAGGCTGCAGGAATTCCGATAAATATTTACACTAAAGAAAAAGAAAATAATTCAAAACTTTATTTGTTTGTGACTGGAGATAAAGAAAGTGAATTAATAAAGATAGGAGAACATAAATTTTCCTTTAAAACTGAAAAAGAGTTTAAAGTAGAATTCAAAAACCTAGAAAATGGTGTTTTTAATGAATTAATTCTAATACAACCACAAGGAAACGTAAAAGCAGTTCGTAAAGAAAAAGCAATAGTAAAAATTGATGATTTAGCTACAATAGACAAAAAATTGATTCAGAAAGGTTTTTCAGGAGTAATTTTAGTCGCTAAAAATGATAGTATCATATTTAATAAAGCCTATGGTAGAAAAAATAGTCAAAAAAATGGAATGAACGACATAAAAACTGTTTTTGACATCTGTTCTATTACCAAACAATTTACAGCTGCAGGGATACTAAAATTATCAATGCAAAACAAAGTTTTAGTTAATGATAAAATATCAAAATACTTTAACGATGTTCCAAACGATAAAAAATATATAACCATTCATCAATTGCTCACACATTCTTCTGGTTTAGTGGATGGAATAGGAGATGATTACGATACTATAACAGAGGAAGAATTTCTAAAAAAAGTATTTAGTAGTAAACTAATAAGTCAAGTAGGTAAAAAATTTAACTATTCCAATATTGGATATAGTTTATTAGGTTTAATCATTGAAAAAGTTAGTGGAAAAGAATATGAAACTTTTTTAAACGAAACTATTTTTAAACCTTCTAAAATGTATCATACTGGTTATGTAATTCCTAATTGGAAAAATAACGAAGTTGCTAATGGATTTTTAGACGGTGCAGCAGCTAAAAAACCAAATGAAGAAAATTGGAGTAGCAATGGTCCATATCTAAATCTCAAAGCTAATGGTGGTATTTTATCAAATGCTAATGATATGTTTCTATGGAGCAAGGCAATAAGAAATAATACAGTTCTTGATGCATCAACAACTTCTAAATATCTACACCCACATTTAAAAACAGAAAGTTTATATAGTAATTATGGTTATGGATGGGGAATTGAAAATAATGATTCAGAAAATAAGTTGGTTCTTCATGGTGGTGCAAGTGATTTATTTGCAACAGATATGTGGATGTATCCAAATAAAGGAATTACTATAATCGTATTAAGTAATACACAAGAAGAATATGTCTACTCAATAGCAAGAAAAATATCTAATTTTTTATTACAAAAATAAAATGCTTCAACATAAATCAGTACTAAAAATTATCCTTGTGTTTATATTACTACCCAATATTTATTTAGGTCAACATATAATTTTAAAGGGCTTTGTAGAAGGTATCAATGATGAAAAATTAGCCTATGTCAATATTGGAATTAAAAATATTGGAACTATTTCTGATGAAAATGGTAATTTGAGTGTAACAAAAGGTACCAAAATAGCTATTTATGTTAAAGTAAGGCAATAAGTAAAACTAATATCAAACCTCATAAATTCTTCTTTAGTATAGGCTAAAATTAATTAAGATAGTAAAATATTTAATTTCTAAAATATGCTTGATAAATAAATTTTTCTGCATTTAATTACTTACAAAACCCCTTCATCAGCAAAGCTAAAGTACGATTTTTCAGTAATTATCAAATGATCTAGTAACTTAATATCTAATGTAGCACCTGCTTCTTTTATTTTTTCGGTTAACTGTTTATCTGCATTACTAGGTTTCAATTTTCCTGAAGGATGATTATGGCAAACTATAATACCTACAGATGCATATTCTAATGCTTTTTTAAATAGTAATCTTACATCAACAATAGTAGCAGTTAAACCCCCTTTACTTATTTGAGTTTTTGCTAGAACTTTATTAGAGTTATTTAAAAAAAGTATCCAAAACTCTTCATGTGCTAAATCACCAATAACATGTTGCATTATATAAAAAACATCTTTACTACACGTTATTTTTGGCTTTTCTAAAGCGGTTTCTAATTGACGCCTTTTTCCTAATTCTAATGCAGTAATTATTGAAATAGCTTTAGCCTCTCCTATTCCATTAAATTCTGTTAACTTCTCAACAGAGAGTTTTGCCAATTCATTAATGTTTCCATTTACTGATTGTAAAATTCTTTTACTCAATGCAACTGCACTTTCGTTTTTATTACCAGAACCAATTAAAATTGCAATCAACTCTGCATCAGACAAAACAGATTTTCCTTTAGCAAGGAGTTTTTCTCGAGGTCTATCATCTAATGCCCAAGATTTAATGGTAAGTTTTTCCATAGAAAACAATTTTTATAAAAGTACAAAAAAGAGTTAAAGCCTCTTAAAAATCAGTTTTTTTTATTTTTACTCCTTAAGTCTTCATATCTTTGCATTCTATTTCATATTTTAAATTTATGAAGATTATAATAGCTGGTGCAGGAGATGTTGGTTTTCACTTGGCTAAACTACTTTCTTACGAATCTCAAGATACTTACATCATAGATTTTGATGGTGATAAGTTAAACTACATAAATAACCATTTAGATGTAATTACACAAAAGGGAGATGCTACATCTATAAAACTTCTAAAAGAAATAGGTATTGATTCTGCTGATTTATTAATTGCTGTTACAGATAGTCAAAACACCAATTTTACAATTTCTGTGATAGGGAAATCATTAGGAGCGAAAAAAACAATTGCAAGGATTGATAATCCTGAATTTTTAAATGAATGTGAAGTTGATTTTACAAAATTTGGTTTAGATTTTATGATTTCTCCTCAAGAGTTGGCTGCAAATGAAATAAAAATGTTGCTTAACCAATCCTCATTTAACGATACTGTTGAGTTTGAAAATGGTTTGTTTAACGTAATGGGTACTGCATTAACTTTCAAATCACCTTTGGTAGATTTAACAGTAAAAGAGGCAAAACAAAAGTTTTCTAATATTGATTTTATTACAATTGCCATTAAAAGAGAAAATGTTGCACAAACTATTATCCCAAGAGGGGATACTACTTATCAATTAAACGATCAAGTATATTTTTCTGTACCAAATTATAGCATGAAAGATTTGTACCCTATCATTGGTAGAAAGCAGTATAATATCAAAAACGTAATGATTTTAGGAGGAAGTAGTATTGGAGAAAAAACTGCTAGAAATCTTTGTGAAAATAATTTTAAGGTAAAGTTAATCGAAAAAAATAGAGAAAAAGCAGAAACTTTAGCTGAAGGTCTTAATAATACTTTAGTAATTAATGGAGATGGTAGAGATTTAGAATTATTAGAAGAAGAAAACATTAGAGAGACTGATGCTTTTATTGCAGTTACAGGAAATTCTGAAACGAATATCATGTCTTGCTTGGTAGCAAAATCTAAAGGAGTTAAAAAAACAATAGCTTTGGTTGAGAATATGGATTATATTGATATTTCTCAAACTATTGGTATTCAATCACTCATCAATAAAAAATTAATTGCTGCTAGTAATATTTTTAAACATATTAGAAAAGGAGAAATTCTAGAACTTGCAAACCTACACAATATAGATGCAGAAGTTTTTGAATTTGAAGTGCAGCCTAATGCAAAAGTTACCGAAAAACCTATTCGTGATTTACGTTTTCCAAGAGAAGCTGTTTTTGGTGGAATTATTAGAAATGGTAAAGCTTTAATGTCTTTTGGTAATATGCAAATAAAAAACGGAGATAAAGTAATTGTTTTTTGTTTACCAGAAGCAATTAGTACCGTAGAAAAATTATTCAATTAACTTTTATGGGCTCTTCTTTAAACTTAAAAATTATTTATCGTTTTTTAGGTATTACAGCCATTCTGAATGGTTTTTTTATGTTTATAGCCTTTCCTTTTAGTTTTTTTAACGATGAAATTGCTGCTTGGGGAATTTTGAATGCTGGAATTATTACAGTATTTGTTGGTTTATTACTTTTCTTTTTTAATAAACCTGCTCACACTAATATTCAAAAGAAAGAAGGGTACTTAATTGTAACCCTTGGGTGGTTAACATTATCTGTTACAGGGATGCTACCCTACTTGTTGTCTGGTGCAATACCTTCAGTTTCAGATGCTTTTTTCGAAACTATTTCTGGGTATTCTACTACTGGTTCATCAATTCTAACAGATATAGAATCAATGCCAAAGGGAATTCTGTTTTGGAGAAGTGCCACACATTGGATTGGAGGAATGGGAATTATTGTATTAACTATTGCCATTCTACCTTTATTAGGTATTGGAGGTATGCAACTTTTTATGGCAGAAGCTCCTGGGCCCTCTGCTGATAAATTACATCCAAGAATTACAGATACTGCAAAACGTTTGTATCTAATATATGTGCTATTAACTTTAGCTGAATTCTTTTTACTTAAAGTTGCAGGTATGACATGGTTTGATGCTATAAATCATGCAATGGCTACTGTAAGTACAGGTGGTTTCTCTACCAAAAACGCAAGCATTGCTCATTACAATCACTTACCTTTTGTACAATACATTATCATCTTTTTTATGTTGGTAGCAGGTACAAATTTTGTATTAACTTATTTTGCCCTAAAAGGCAAAATTCAGAAAGTTTTTCAGAGTGAAGAATTTAAGTATTATTTATTTGGCATTGTAGGTATTTCTTCTATTATTATTTTTATTATTTACTTTTTTCAAGACCCTAATTTACAAACAACTATTGCACATCCAAAAGTTTTTGGTGAAGCAGAAAGTGCAATTAGGCATGCCTTGTTTATGGTAACTTCAGTAGTAACAACCACTGGTTTTGTAACTGCGGACTTTACGATGTGGAATTTCTTTGCTACAGGTATCTTTTTCGCATTATTTTTTACAGGAGGTTCTGCAGGATCTACAAGTGGTGGAGTTAAGGTAGTAAGACATATAGTTATGTTAAAAAACAGCTTTTTAGAATTTAAAAAAGCGTTGCATCCAAATGCAATCATTCCTGTGAGATATGATGGTAAATCTGTGCATCAAAACATCGTTTTTAATATTATTTCTTTCTTCATTATTTATATGTTGATTTTTATTATGTCGTCAGTAACCTTAACCTTACTTGGTTTAGATTTTATTTCTGCTCTTGGTGCAGCTTCATCTTCTTTAGGTAACATTGGTCCAGCAATAGGTTCTGTTAGTCCTGTTGATAATTTTGCTCACTTATCTGCACCAGCAAAATGGTTTTGTTCTTTTTTAATGTTAATCGGAAGGTTAGAATTATTTACTGTTTTAATTTTATTTACTCCTTTCTTTTGGAGGAAGAATTAAGTGTATACTTTAAATTTTTATTAATTAATTATTTACTTTTTTAAGAAATTATTAATTCTTACACTTTTACTTAATCATTATTATAATTATTAAAAAGAAATAGTTAATTTTAAGCAAATTCTAATTCGCATAAAAAATTTACTATGAAACAACAATACTTATTTAAAATTTTAATTTTCTTATTATTAAATGTATCAGTTAATTCTTTTGCTCAAAGAGAAATTACTTTAGGAACCAATACTACATATAACCCTAGTATTACACAAATGGGAAAGACAGAAAGAATTGACGACACCCATGTAATAACAACTTTTAGAGATGGTTCTTTAGCCACATCTTCAGATATAAAAGTAATGATAGGAAATGTAAGTGGTACAACAATTACTTATGGAGCAACAGTAACAGTAGAAGCTGATACTAACAGATATAATTCCATAGAAGTAATATCATCAACTCAAGCTATTATTAGTTATGAGTATGATCATCCAAGTGGCACCTCTTTTGATACTGGATATTCTAGAGTAATAACTTTTGATACAGACACAAATACTATTACAAATGTTGGTGCTGCTGTAGATTTCTCTTCTGGAGATGTTGATGCCGCTTTTTCATTTAATCCTATACAAATGGTTAAACTTACTGATACAACATTTGCTATACATTATGCTGATAGTGCAGATAATGGTGTAATTAAAATTGGAACAGTTAGTGGAACAACAATTACTTATGGTGCTGCACAAACCTACACTACAGGTGATGTTCAGAATTTGTACATTAGTGCTTTATCAAGTACTAAAATTGTTATGACTTTTGAAGATGATGGTGATTCTGATAAAGGTACTGCAGTAATAGGAGATATTTCTGGTAATATAGTAACTTTCGGAGCAGAATATGAATTCAATACAACCCCTATATCTTATACAGCAGTTACTGCAATCAGTGAAACACAATTTGTTGTTATCTATATTATTGATGATGCTAATGATTATGGTTACGCAAAAGTAGGTACAGTTTCAGGTAACACTATTACTTTCAGTACTTCATCCTATCAGTTTGAAGGAACACAAGATGCTCGAGATATGTCCATAGATTTTATAGGTAACAAAGAATTTGTTTTTGTTTATAATGGAGCTAATGGTGACAATTCTAAAATTAGATTAGGTAAGGTTTCTGGCACAGGTACATTAGCAAATATTTCTTATAATACAGAAGACATATTTCTTTCAAATCTTGAAGGAGATGATACTTGGGTTACCTCATTAACTGCTGATAATTTTGTAGTTACATACGTTGATGATCAAGAAACTTCGCCAGCAAATGATTTAGGAGAATATATTGTGGGTACTTTACCTTCAATAACAAACACATGGTCAGGAGCAATAGATAATGATTGGAATAATGACTCCAATTGGTCAGAGATAGTTCCAGATAAATTTTCTAATCCCATAATACCAAGTGGATTAACCAATTATCCAACAATATCTACTCCAGTAACTGTTAATTCTATAAATATTGCATCTGGAGCAACTCTGATAGCTACAAATACTTTTACTGGAGATGCAACTTATACTAGAAATTTAGGAACTGGTAGTCAATGGTATTTCATGTCTTCACCTGTTAATGGAGAAGTTTATAATGATGCTTGGGTTACTGCCAATAGTATTCCTTCTGGTACAGATTTTACAACCAATAGAGGTATCAGTACTTATGACAATTCAAGTTTTACAAACCCTAATGTTGCTGGTTCTGCAGGTCATTGGCGTTATATGCAAGGTGGAGGAAGTGGTACTTTTATGACTGGTAAAGGTTATGGAATTATTCGTTCTGGTGCAGGCAATATTTCTTTTACGGGTTCTGGAATTTACTCTTCAAATCAATCATTTACTTTATCTCATGGAGGAGTTAATAATTTTAATTTAGTAGGTAATCCTTTTACAGCATTTATAACTTTAGGTACTTTTCATGGTACCAATTCTGGGGTTATTGGAACAACCTTTTATTTTTGGGATGGTTCAGCTTATGTTTCAAGGGTCTCAAATATAGCTAACGCAGACAATCAAAACTTTGAAATTGCACCTGGCCAAGGTTTTTTCGTTGAGTCTACTAGTGCAGGGAGTGTTAATTTCGAAACTTCAGACTTAACACATCAAGGCACAGATACATTTGAAAAAACAACCAGTGTAATACCAGAAATTAAGTTAAATCTTACACAAAATAGTAGTACCAGATATGCTAGGGTATATTATATAGATGGTACAACAAAAGGTTATGATGCTGGTTACGATGGTAAATTATTTGGAGGAGTATCTCATTCATTTGCAATTTATTCTGATTTAGTTGAGAGTAATGGCAAAAAGTATCAATTACAATCATTACCGAATTCAAATCATGAAAACATGGCTATCTCTATTGGAGTAATTGCTGATGCTGATAAAGAAGTTATTTTTTCTGCAGAAACACTAAATATACCTTCTGGTCTTAAAGTATTTTTAGAAGATAGATTAACGAATAAGTATACTAGATTAGACGAACCAAATAGTGAATATAAAGTTAATTTAACAGAAAGATTAGATGGAATTGGTCGCTTCTATTTACATACTAAATCTAGTGTTTTAAACACAAAATCTATCGATTTAAATTCTATAAGCATTTATAAAACAAACGCATCTAACTTAAGAATAGCTGGTTTAAATGGAGAAGTAAGTCTAAAATTATACAGTGTTTTAGGCAAAAAAGTATTGAACAAATCATTTACAATAAATGGTGTAAGCGATATTACATTGCCAAGTTTAACTGCTGGTATTTATATTGTTCAACTAGAAACTGAACATGGTTCTATTAACAAAAAAATATCTTTAGAATAAAACCTACAAAATCTACCAACTTAACTTATTATGAAAAATACAAGCAATAGAGAAAATATAAATCGTAAAGAGGCTATAAAAAAAATAGGTAATTACAGTAAATATGCAGCTTTAACAGCATTGGGTACTTATATGATTTTAAACCCACAGAAAACTCAAGCAGCAAGCCCTGAAAGTCCAGGGACTGGATTCTAAATAACTCATATTAAATAAACTATAAACGCCTCATTTTTGAAGCGTTTTTTTATGTAAAGTATTTTAATTTAACTACATTTATTGTATGGATAAAATGACAACTCTTTATAAAGTCATAGAAAATAAAACTATAACATGGTTTGAGGATACAAATAAATATTTAGTTTTAGAAAATACTACTGCTGATATTATTAAGAGATTAAACAAAGGAGTTTGCGTAAAAGAAATAGCTAAATCTTTATCAAAAAAACTAAATATTCCTGAAGGGAAATCAATCGATTTTATATTGAATCTTGAGAAAGACATCCTGAAACCGAAAACATCAAAACCTATCGATATAATAAATGATTATAGAGATATTAAGAGGCCAAATAAGTATGAATTCATAAAGTTTTATAAAGTTAATGACATTGTATTTAAAGCTTGCTTTTTAAGTGAGAAAGAACTTTCATTAGTGCATCCAAAATTTGCTCATTTAAGTATTAAAAATGTTAAACACTTTGACAATGAATTAGAAGTTTTTATAGATCATAATTATATTTTTCTTTATGTAAATAATACTTTAATTGACTCTTGGAGTAGCCAAAATATGCATTACTTTCAAGGAAAATTCTCTATGATGCTTATTCAAAAAATCCATCAAAAAGAAGAAGAGAAATGGATGGGAATTTTTCATGCTTCAGCTGTGAGCAATCAAAAAAAATCTATTCTTTTTTTGGGTGATTCAGGAAATGGAAAAAGTACTTCTTTAGCTTTGCTACAATCAAGTGGGTTAATCTGTTTGGCAGACGATTTTGTTCCTATTGATTCAGAAAATCAAGAAGTTTATAGTTTCCCTGCTGCAATTTCAATCAAAAAAAATAGTTTAGAGGCTTTACTCCCTATTTATCCAGAATTAGAAACTTCTGCTGAATATCATTTTAAGAGATTAAATAAAATTGTTCGATATTTAGAACCCAATAATACTGAATTTTTTAGTCATTTACCTTGTAATGATTTAGTTTTTATTAAATATGAAAAAGATAGTGAGTTAATCTTTAAACAAATTTCTAAAATTGATGCTTTTCAACAGTTAGTTCCAGATTCTTGGTTATCTCCTATCAAAGAAAATGCACAAACATTTTTAGATTGGTTTTCTCAATTAAATTGTTATCAACTTCAATACTCTAAAAATGAAGAAATGATAGATACAGTTCAAAAGCTTTTTTAATGATGACTTACAAAGAAATACTTTTCTTTATTGGTAAAAGTTTAACAATAAATCATGAAAATCATAACAGAGTTTTAGTTGAAGAAGAACTTAAATCAAATAAAATTGATTGGGATGCTGTTGTTAAAGTAAGTACGAGTCACTATGTTTTTCCTGCTTTGTATTGTAATTTAAAAAAAGCTGATTTTTTACATTATTTGCCAGATGATTTAGTTGAATATATGAAACGTATAACAGATTTAAATCGTGAACGGAATCAACAAATAATTGAACAGGCAAAAGAAATTAACGATTTATTGTTAGAAAACCATATCACTCCAATTTTCTTAAAGGGTACAGGAAATTTACTTGAAGATTTATATGATGATATTACAGAACGTATGGTTGGTGATATTGATTTTTTAGTTTCTGAAGAAAATTTATATAAAGCAAATAAGACACTCTTAAATGCAGGCTACTATACTACAAGTAAGAAAAATAAAGGGCATAGACATTTACCAAGGTTAATAAAAAGAAATAGAATAGGTGCTGTTGAAATTCATAAAGAGATTATTAAAAAAAAATATAGCAATCATTTTAATTTTAATTCAGTTTATCACTCAATAAAAAATAAAAAAGGTGCACGTTTTTTATCTAATAAAGATAAATTAAAATTAGTTGTACTATCTTACCAAATAAATGATTTTGGATATTATTATAAAAACATTAATTTAAAACAGGGTTACGATATTTTTTTAATTTCTATAAAGAATAAAGAATTAATTTCTCAAGAATTTACTTTATATAAATATTTTAATTCATACATGGGGTTGTGTTCTATTGTATTCAATACAAAACAAATTAGATATAAGAAAAATAAACATGTTAATTCTTATATTAAAATTGGGTTGAATAGAATAGGAAAGAAAAACAGATTTTTAAAGTTTATTAAAAATTGGCAAAGTAGAACTAATTTACTTTATAAGAGTTTTTACAATCAAGAATCAAGAAATCTATTATTTAGTAAAATTTTTAATCTAATTTGGATAAAAAATAAATTAGGTTTTAAACCAAACCTTTAACCTCGTCAAAATCTAAACCTCCATAATTTCCAGAGCTCATTAAAACAGTTGCTGAATTATTCAAGTTTTCATTAAATAGAAAATCTTTAAAATCTTGTGGATTGGTATAAATAATCAAATCATCTCTTTCAAAAGCATTTGCTATTTGCTGATGTGTAACTTCTTCTAATTGTTTAATTTTAACTGCATAAGGTGAATAAAAAACTACAGCTTTATCTGCAAAATCTAAAGCACCTCTGTATTCTGATAAAAATTCGGCATTTAAACTAGAATACGTGTGCAATTCTAAACAAGCCAATACTGTCCTTTCAGAATATTGTTCCTTTACAGCTTTTGTAGTTGCAGCCACTTTAGATGGCGAATGAGCAAAATCTTTAAAGATGACAGTTGATGAATTTTCAGCTATTTTCTCTAAACGTTTACTTGCTCCAGAAAAACTGGCTATGGCTTCATAAAAATCATCTTCGTCAATACCCATATGTTGGCAAATCCACTTTGCTCCTGCCAAGTTTTGCAAATTGTGCTTTCCAAAAATTTCCAAAGGTAAATCACCTTCTTGGGTTTCTAAATACGTAGTTCCATTATCAATAAAATAAGTTGGTGTTTCATAAGGATACTTTTTAATATGATTTTCTGAAGATTCTACTACCTCCTTTACATTTTCATCTTCAATATTATACACCATACTTCCTCCATTTATCATAGAATCAGTAAAAATTTGAAACTGTTCTTTGTAATTCTCAAAAGTTGGAAAAACATTAATATGATCCCAAGCAATACCACTTAACAATGCGATATTTGGTTTGTATAAATGAAATTTAGGGCGCATATCAATAGGCGAACTCAAATATTCATCACCTTCTAAAACCATAAAATCATTTTCTTCAGTAAGATGCACCATCGTTTCAAAACCTTCCAATTGTGCACCAACCATATAATCTACTTCCCTTTCGTGATAATTCAACACGTGTAAAATCATAGAAGTAATAGTAGTTTTACCATGAGAACCACCAATAACTACTCGTGTTTTGTTTTTACATTGTTCGTATAAAAATTCTGGATACGAATATATTTTTAAACCTAATTCTTGTGCTTTTAGCAGTTCAGGATTGTTCTTTTTTGCGTGCATTCCTAGGATGATGACATCTAAATCTGAAGAAATTTTTTCGGGAAACCAACCAAATGATTCTGGCAACAAACCATATTTTGCTAATCGTGATTTTGATGGATTGTGAATGGTGTCATCACTTCCAAAAACTTGGTATCCTTTTTGGTGTAAAGCTATTGCCAAATTGTGCATAGCACTTCCTCCAATGGCTATAAAATGTATGTTCATTAACAAAAATTTAAAAAGTAAAAATACAAAAGCTTCTTACAATATTGATTATATTTAAACAAAACTCAACTAAAAATAAGGTTAACGAACTCAAAAGGTATGTTTACTAATTTTAGTTTGTTTTACAACTCGATTTACAAGTACTTTATAGACCTAAATCTATTGATTATGAAAAAAATTACTACAACAACATTAATGATTATCCTATTCTCTTTAACTCTAAATGCCCAAAATGATTTTGAGATGCTTTGGACAAAAGTTGAAAAACTAGAAGTTCAAAATTTACCTAAATCTGCATTGAAAATTGTTGATGAGATTTATGAAAAAGCAGATAAAAGTAATAATTCATCACAAATTATAAAATCACTTTTTTATCAAAGTAAATTTAGTTTGATATTGGAAGAAAATGCACAATTAAAAGTAATTAATAATTTTAAAAAACACATTGATATTCAAAAATCACCAACTAAAAATGTATTACAAAACGTATTAGCCAATTTATATTGGCAATATTTTAATCAAAATAGATATAAATTTTACAATAGAACCAAAACTAGCGAAAAAGTTGATGCTAATGACTTTAGAACTTGGGATTTAAATACATTATTCAAAGAAATTCACTTGTATTTTAATGCTTCTTTAGAAAATGAGGAAACATTAAAAAATATTGATATTGAAGCATTCTCTGATATTTTACTACTTCAAAAAGAAACCAAAACGTACAGACCTACTTTATTCGATTTTTTAGCAAATAACGCTTTGCAATTCTATAAATCGTCTGAAACTTCAATTACAAGACCATCGTATAAATTTAATATTGACGATTCAAAATATTTAAAGGATTTTAATGCGTATTCTGATTTAAAAATCACCTCAAAAGATAGTATTTCATTACAATTAAATGCGTTAAAAATTTATCAGAAATTGATTTGTCATCATCTTACAAAAGATAATACAGATGCTTTAGTGCACATTGATATTGAACGACTAACTTTTGTAAAAAACAATGCTATTTTTGATGATAAGAATGCCATTTTTTTAAATACTCTCAAAAAATCAGAACAAAAATTCATCAACCAAAGTGCCAATGGATTGTATGCTTTTGAAATTGCCAAAATTTATAAAAATGAATCTAAAAATAAGGACGCGCTTGATATCTGTAACTCAATAATCAAACAATTTCCGAATAGTTTTGGTGCTCAAAACTGCAAAATTCTAAAAGCACAAATTAAACACAAAACATTAGCAATTAGAGCTGAAGAATTTACCCCAATAAATAAAAACTCAAGAGTTTTAGTAACCTATAAAAATATAGAAAAACTGTTTTTTACTGCTTATAATATCACTCAAAAAGAGTTTGAGCAATTTAACGAACGTTATAATTTTGAAGATAAAAAAAATTTTATAAATGCATTAGAAATTTCTAAAACTTGGAAACATCAATTGAGAAATGAGGGCGATTATCTACAACATGCTACAGAAGTAATTGTACCTAAATTTGAAAACGGAATGTATTTAATTGTAGCTTCAGAAACTCAAGATTTACAAGAAAATACTATTTATGGTACAACTACTTTTCAAGCAACCAATTTAACTTTGGTAGAAAACACGTTCAATGATAAATATAATTATCAGGTTGTAGATAGAAACACTGGAAAGCCAATACATAAAGCAAAAATTCATTTAAAAAATAAAGTTTTTAAGAATCTGAATCACATTAATAAAAAATTAGTAACAAACAAAAATGGTTTCGCATCTTTTAAAAGTGATGAAAGGTACACTAATGTAGATATTGCTGTAAAAATAAAAAATGATTTTGCAATTTTTGGAAATCATTATTTTTATGAATACAGTAGAACACGTTACACAGATAATCAAGATGAAGAAATTACAATTAAACCCTTCATTTTCACAGATAGAAGCATATACAGACCTGGACAAACTGTGTATTTTAAAGCGATTGTCATAAAAAAACAAGGTGATAAATCTGAAGCGTTTACAAATGAATATGTTTCTGTTACACTTACAGATGTAAATAATCAAGAGGTTAAAGAACTTGATTTAAAATTAAATGAATTTGGTTCTGTTGCTGGCGAATTTATCATTCCAAATAATGGATTAACTGGCGAATTTGAAATCAAAATTGACGAAAGTGTCGAATATGATAGTAAATTTTATGATGATGCAGATTTCGATTTTGATTATAATAGTTCCACCAGAATTCAAGTTGAAGAATACAAAAGATCAAAATTTGAAACAGAATTCAAACCGATTATAGAAAGCTATAAAATCAATGATTCTGTTACTGTAAATGGTTTTGCAAAAGCTTTTTCTGGTGCAAATATTACTGATGCAAAAGTGGTGTACAGAGTCCACAGAAAAGTACAATACCCAAGTTGGTATTATTGGAGAATACCAAATGCAAACTCATCTTCACAAGAGATTACGCAAGGAGAAATTACTACTAATGAGAAAGGCGAATTCAAAATTACGTTTAAGGCCATTCCTGATGAAAGCGTTGATAAAGCTAGTTTACCCGTTTTTAATTACGAAATTACTGCTGATGTAACTGACGTTAATGGAGAGACAAGAAGTGCAACAACAATTGTAAAAGTGGGTTATCATTCTTTAATTGCTTCTATTTCTGTTCCAGATAAAATTGACAAAAGCAATAAAGAAACCATCATTTCTATTGACACCAAAAACTTAAATGATGAATTTGTTGCTGCAAAAGGAAACCTTAAAATATACAAGTTACAATCGCCAAAAAATCCGTTAAGAAAAAGACCTTGGTCTGCTCCTGATTATCAAGATATTTCTGAAAACACGTTCAGAAAACTATTTCCAAATGATCCTTATACAAATGATGAAAGTGATGAAAAAAACTGGAAAAAAGGCGAATTAGTTTTTAGTAAAAACTTTGATACAGAAACATCCAAAGAAATTAAATTACTAAAAACAAAAAACTGGATTTCAGGCAAATATGTTATCATTTTAGAAAGCAAAGACAAATTTAATCAAGCCGTAAAAGATGAAAAAAGAGTTACATTATTTTCATCTAAAGAAACTAAAATTGCAGATAGCAAATTGTTTACTATAAATACCGATAAAACATTTTATCAAATTGATGATACCATAAAACTACAAATTGGTTCTGCTTCCAAAGACATTTCTGTGGTTGTTCAAATTGAAAAGAACCATAAAATAGTTGATACAAAAATCATTAGATTAAGTAACAACACAAAAACGATTCAGATTCCTGTAACTAAAAAAGATTTGGGTGGTTTTGCTATTAAATATCATTTTGTAAACTACAATTACTTTAAAAGTGGGAATTTAATTATTGATGTTCCTCATCAACCTAAAAACGACATCAATATCACCACAAATATTTTTAGAGATAAATTACAACCTGGTGCAAAAGAAACTTGGAGTTTTACTATTAAAGATGATAAAAATGACGCTGTGGCTTCAGAACTTTTAGCGTCTATGTATGATGCGTCTTTAGATGAATTTAAATCGCATTCTTGGAGTTTTAATCCTATAACAACAAGAAGGGTTTACAATTCTTATAAAACCAGTAATGCTAACAATAGTTTTGGAAATATCAATTTTAGAACTTTTAATCTGCGAAGAAACTATTTTGGTTTTCCAAAAATTCAGAACGATGCTTACAATTGGTTTGGGTTTAGTTTGAACAATAGTAAATGGAAAAATCAACAATACGTTAGAAATGTTAGGCTGAAAATTAATAATACTCGAAAAGATTTTGATGGTATAATAACTGGAACCATTAGAGATTCATCTGGAGTTTTACCTGGAGTTTCCATTCTAATTAAAGGAACAAATTTTGGAACAGAAACCAATTTTGATGGCAACTATTCTATAAAAATTAAAAAAGGAGATGTTTTAGTTTTTAGATATTTAGGTTTTAAAACAAAAGAATTTTTAACTGATAATCAAACAAATATTGATGTTGTATTACAAGAAGACCCTAATCTTTTGGAAGAAGTTGTAATAACTGGTTATGGTACTAAAAAATTTAAATTTGCTACTAGTGCAGTTTCTACAATTTCACAAGCCGAGTATAATGCAGATTTTAGTAGTATTTTGAATGGGCAAGTTGCTGGAGTTTCAATAGTGAATAGTTCTGGTCAATCAGGTGCAAATTCTTTAATTAGGTTAAGAGGAGTAAATTCTATTAAAGAAAATAACAAACCTTTATATATTGTTGATGGTGTAATTGTGGATTCGTTTGATGAAAATAGAAGCAATATTGTTGACATTTCGATTCTTAAAGACGCTTCAGCAAATGCAATCTATGGTTCAAGAGGATCAAATGGAGTTGTGATTATCACCACAAAATCAGGTCAAGAAAAATTAGACAAAGAATTATCTAAAGTAAAAGCACGTAAAAACTTTAAAGAAACTGCTTTCTTTTATCCACAATTAAAAACCGATAAAAACGGAAAAGTGAGTTTTACGTTTACAATGCCTGAAGCTTTAACCAGATGGAAATTGCAATTGTTAGCACATACAAAAGATTTAAAATCCGCTTCAAAAACTTTGCAAACTGTAACTCAAAAAGAATTGATGATTGTGCCAAATGCACCTCGTTTTTTAAGAGAAAAAGATACCATAACCTTATCTGCAAAAATTACCAATTTAACCAACAACCCACTTTCTGGTTTTGCAAAATTGATTTTAACAGATGCTATTTCTGGGAAAGAAATTAATCAAGAATTGCAAAATAGCAACTCAAATAAAAACTTTACAGTTGATAAAGATGGAAATACAAATGTTTCTTGGAATTTATCCATCTCTAAAAACATCCAAGCTGTTCAATATAAAATTGTAGCAAAAGCTGGCGATTTTTCTGATGGAGAACAAAATGTATTGCCTGTTTTAAGCAATAGAATGTTGGTTACAGAAACGCTACCTATGTGGGTTGGTTCTAATCGAACCAAAACATTTACCTTAAATAAGTTACAGAATAATACTTCATCAACTTTACAAAATCATAAGTTGACTTTAGAAATGACATCAAATCCTGCTTGGTATGCTATTCAAGCTTTGCCTTATTTAATGGAATATCCTTATGAATGCGCAGAGCAAACGTTTTCTAAATATTATGCAAACACGCTTGCGAGTTTTGTGGCGAATTCAAATCTTAAAATTCAAGAAGTTTTTAATAGTTGGAGAAATTCTGATGCTTTGTTGTCTAATTTAGAGAAAAACCAAGAGTTGAAATCGATGATTATTCAAGAAACACCTTGGTTAAGAGATGCAAAATCTGAAACTGAACAAAAGAAACGTATTGCTTTATTGTTCGATTTGAATAAGATGAAAAATCAGCAGCAAAAAGCCATCAACAAGCTAAAAGATATGCAACTGAATTCAGGAGGATTTTCTTGGTTTAAAGGTGGTAGATATGCAAGTAATTTTATCACACAACATATTGCTACTGGTTTTGGGCATTTGCAAAAATTAGGTGTTCCCGATTTTGACAAATCAACCCAAAAAATGATTGAAAAAGCTGTCAAATTTTTAGATGATGAATTGTTAGAACAATATGAAAAATTATTAGATAGAGCAGAAAAAATCAAGCAAAATTCAAAAACGAAGAAAGAAGCAGATAAGAAATATAAAGAATATTTATCAAAAAATAATTTAGGTTATTTTACCATTCAGTATTTATACATGCGTAGTTTTTATATTGATATTGCTAAAGCCGATAAATTAAAAACTGCTGTTGATTATTATCAAAATCAATCTATAAAATATTGGAATGATTATAATTTGTATGCTAAAGGACAAATTGCGTTGTCGCTTTTTAGAAATGATAAAAAACAAGCTACGAATAATATTTTAAAATCATTAAAAGAAAACTCCATTACTTCAGATGAATTAGGAATGTATTGGAAAAGCAATACAGCTGGGTATTATTACTATCAAGCTCCTGTAGAAACCCAAGCATTAATGATAGAAGTTTTTTCTGAAATTGAAAATGATGTTTCCACAATCGATAACCTTAAAATCTGGTTGTTAAAAAACAAACAGACCAATAGTTGGAAAACTACAAAAGCCACGTCAGAAGCAGTGTATGCATTATTATTAAATGGAAGTGATTGGATTTCATCAACAGAAATGGTAGATATTAAAGTTGGGAATCAAAATATAAATCCATCAGAAATACCAGAAATAAAAGTAGAAGCTGGCACAGGCTATTTTAAAACGTCTTGGAATACCAGTGAAATAACATCAGAAATGGCAAAAGTTACCATCACCAAAAAAGATAAAGGAATTGCTTGGGGTGGTTTATATTGGCAATATTTTGAGGATTTAGATAAAATTTCATCCGCAGAAACTCCCTTAAAATTGAATAAAAAATTATTCAAAAAAATAAATTCTGATACAGGAAAAGAACTCCAAAAAATCACAAAGGAAACCGATTTAAAAATTGGTGATTTAATAACTGTAAGAATAGAAATCCATTCAGATAGAGATATGGAATTCATCCACCTAAAAGATATGAGAGCTTCTGGAGTTGAGCCAATTAATGTACTTTCTAAATACAAATGGCAAGACAATTTAGGCTATTATGAAAGCACAAAAGATGCTGCAACCAATTTCTTTTTTGACAGATTACCAAAAGGGGTTTATGTTTTTGAATATGATGTAAGAGTCAACAATGCTGGTAATTTTAGTAACGGAATTTCAACAATTCAATCTATGTATGCACCAGAGTTTAGCAGTCATTCTGAAGGTGTAAGAATTAAAGTTGATTAAATATGAAGATTTTTTTCACATCTATAGCATACTTTATTTTTTGTATCACTTGTAACGCTCAAAAAACAAATGAGAATGATTTACAAAGAATCAAAAAGCACTTTATTGCAATCACAAAAACAGAAAAAGCTAGAAATTACAAAAATGTAAAAACACTCAATTTTGTTGCAAACTATATTAAAAAAGAATTGACCAAAGTTTGTGATTCTGTAGCTTATCAAAATTTTAATGTTGATAACACTATTTATAAAAATGCAATAGGCTCTTTAGGAACTGAAAACAAAGAAAGGATTATTATTGGAGCACATTATGATGTTTGTGGAGATTCTGAAGGCGCAGATGATAACGCAAGTGGTGTAGTTGGTTTGTTAGAATTAGCACGTTTATTGTCAAAAGAAAATCTAAAATATCGTATCGATTTTGTTGGGTATAGTTTAGAAGAACCACCATTTTTTAGAACCAAACAAATGGGTAGTTATATTCACGCAAAGTATTTAGTTGATAAAAAAATTCTTGTAAAAGGAATGATTTCTCTTGAAACTATTGGTTTTTTTAGTGATAAAAAAGGTTCACAAAGATTCCCAATTATGGGAATGGAAAAAATTTACGGTAATATTGGGAGTTTTATTACTGTTGTTCAAAATGATAAAAATGAGATTTTTAGTAATCAAATTGATTATTTAATGAAATCTGAACAACTTATAAATACCAAATCATTTAAAGGAAGTTCAAGACTTCCAGGTGTAGATTTTTCAGATCATTTAAATTATTGGAAACATAATTTTGACGCTGTAATGATTACTAACACTGCATTTTATCGCAATAAAAACTACCACACTTCTAATGATAAATTAGATACTCTAGATTTAGAAAAGATGAATTTGGTAATAAAACAATTGTTCAACGTTCTCAAAAAAATAAATTAATTTAAAAAATCTATTTTAACAAAATCTTATTCATATGAGTTAAAAAAAGCAAAAGAATAATTTTAATTTTGGAGCGTTAATTAAAAACTAAAAATATTCATTATGAAAAAAATTCTTTTTACAATTGGTTTATCACTTACAACATTACTTTCAGCGAACGCTCAAGACATTTCTGATAATGCCATTGGTTTACGTTTTGGAGGTGGAAATGGAGTTGGTGGTGAAATTTCTTACCAAAAAGCATTAGGAAGCAACAATCGTTTAGAAATTGATTTGGGTTTAGCCAATGAATTTACCAACTTTAAAGCTACAGGTTTGTATCAATGGGTTTGGAATTTAGAAGAAAAATTTAATTGGTATACAGGTTTTGGTGGTGGAATTGTTTCCGCAAACGGAACAGGCATATATGGAGCAGGTGTTATTGGTATTGAGTATAATTTTAATGCACCAGTTTTAATTTCTATAGATTATAGACCAGAAATTGGTATTGCAGGTGGTTTAGATGGTTTAAATTCTGATGTTGCTTTATCTGTTAGATATCAGTTTTAAAAAAACTTTTACAAATACAAAATCCTCTAAATTATTTTTTAGAGGATTTTCTTTTTTTACTAGATTTTGCAAGTGGATTAAAGTCTAATGCCAATTGCAACCAATAATACAAATCCACATCTAAATCGATAGCTTCATCTGTTAAAAACACAAAGCCTTTCATAGGTTTTCCTGTAAAATTCATTTCTTTACAACCTTCTTTCAAAAGAGACATTTCATAAATATTTGGGTTGATACGTGCCATGATTTCATCTTTATTTACACCCACGTACATTTTATCATCTACCATAAATAATAAACCACCCATCATTTTTTTTGCGATAAACTGCACATTTTTTTCATTTAAAAATTGTGAAACTCTATCTGCTAAATATTGACTATAAGGCATTTTAGGTTTATTTTTTAGGCGGATATTTCTCTAAAATCTTTTTGATAACTTCTTGAAAATGCAATTCTTTTTCTTCGGGTTTTCTTTTCTCTTTTATTTTTGAATTTAAAATTCCTTCCCAAATAACTTTATCGGTTTTAGAATTTACAAACTCAATAATTAACTCTTCATTTAGCTTTTTGCCTCCAATTGGTATTCCTCCAGAAATGCCAAAACCTCCATTATTTCCTCCAGAACCAATTCCTATTCCAATAGTATTGTTGTTTAGATTTTCAGATATTTTAGAAATCATATTAACGTAAAAATCAGGATTTTCAGCAGTAGCAAAACCTAGTTGTTGTAACTCAAAATCGATGGCTTTTGTAACTCTTTTTTTATCTTAATCGTTTAATCCTTCTCCAACATCTTCATAAAAAAGATACGTTTTAAAATCAGAAAAATTGATTTTAGAATCGTAATCTGTCATCACTTTAGAGGTTCCACAACCTATTAAAATCAATAAGAATATGTATTTACTAAACTTCAATATTTTTACTTTTTACGTTCTTTAATTACCACTCTAGTAGGTGTATCTATACCATCAATAATACTTTTTGTTCCTTTAGCAACTGCTTGAATAGTTTGTGTAATAATCGTCATGTTTAAAGTTTCAGCCTCATCAGAAACTTTATGATAGTCTTTATCTACATCTATTGCAGTTGTAGAAAATGTATGAGAAGGCACTCCTAAACGTGCCAAAGATGCATTATCAGATCTAAAAAATAAATTAAAATTTTTATATGGATCAGGAAACAACTGATACCCAGAACCTTTTAAATTTTGTTGAACAATCTTACCAAAATCTGAACGTTCAAAACCAGTTAACCAAGCTGTATTTGGTCCAAAACTTGGAATTTTACCAATCATTTCTAAATTTATACCAGCTACAAATTTATTAGCGTCTATACCTTTTCCAAAATGAGTTGAGCCTATCAAACCCATTTCTTCAGCAGTAAAAGCAACAAAAACAATGGTTCTTTCATTTCCTACTTTTTTAAAGTATTCTGCTAATGCTAACACACCAGTTACTCCAGAAGCATCATCATTTGCACCATTATAAATTAGGTCTCCACTCCCACTCTTTTTCATTCCTAAATGATCATAATGTGCAGAAATAATTACATACTCCTCTTTCTTACTTTTACCCTCTAAAACACCAATAATATTGGCACTAGTAATTTCTTCTTTACTTCTTCTTGGTGTAAAATTAAAGGTTTGTCTGTAAGAATCTAAACCTTCAAAAGTGGTTAAACCTATTCTTTTAAATTCATTTTCAATATACTTTGCAGCCTTTTCTATACCTTCTGTACCACTTTTTCTACCTTGCATTTCATCAGAAGCAAGTGTATATAAATGTTTTCTTACGGATGCAGAATCTATAAAAAAAGAAGGTTTTTCCTTTTTTGTTTTACTTGGTTTCACATAAGTAACCCCATCAACACCATCTTTACCTTTATTGCCTTTTTGAGTTACTTTACAACTCGTTAATACAAATACAAATATGAATACAGTATAAATTATTTTTCTCATAATTTTAATAATATTTAAAGGATAAATATAGCAAATATAATTCCGTATTTTTGTTTAAAATTTTACAAATGGTATTATCAGAAATTCCGAATATAAAACACACCCATGCTAATAATTTCTTTTTGCTTTGTGGACCTTGTGCAATTGAAGGTGAGGAAATGACTTTACGTATTGCAGAAAAAGTAATTACAATTACTGATAAACTAGAAATTCCATACATTTTTAAGGGCAGTTTTAAAAAGGCTAACAGAAGTAGAATTGATAGTTTTACTGGAATTGGAGATGAAAAAGCATTAAAAATTTTACGCAAGGTTTCAGAAACTTTTAATGTACCTACTGTTACAGATATTCATGAAGTTACTGATGCTGCAAAAGCTGCTGAATATGTAGATGTTTTGCAAATTCCTGCATTTTTAGTGCGTCAAACAGATTTAGTAGTTGCAGCTGCAAAAACAGGAAAAGTAGTCAACTTAAAAAAGGGGCAATTTATGAGTCCTGCAGCTATGAAACACGCTGTACAAAAAGTAAAAGATGCTGGATCTAATAAAGCTTGGATAACAGATAGAGGTACTATGTTTGGCTATCAAGACATGGTTGTAGATTTTAGAGGGATTCCTGAAATGCGTGAATTTGCCCCAACTGTATTAGATGTTACGCATTCGTTACAGCAGCCAAATCAAACTGCTGGAGTTACTGGTGGAAGACCTGAAATGATTGAAACTATTGCTAGAGCTGGAGTTGTAAACAATGTTGATGGCTTATTTATTGAAACTCATTTTGACCCAGCAAATGCAAAATCTGATGGAGCAAATATGTTACATCTAGATAATTTAGAGCAACTACTCACAAATTTAGTCGCGATTCGTAAAACTATTAATAGTCTTTAATCACAATTTTTAGGCATAATAGTTGTTTTATACTTTAACATGAAACAATTATTAATCATTCTACTATTTATCAGCACAAACTTAAATGCTCAAAAATTCGCAAAAGTTGATGAATTAGTAAGAAATTATCCTCGTTTTTCTAAAGTAGAAGCTCTTGCAAAAAAGATTGAAAAAGATTTTACCAAAGATATAGATAAGGCAAGGGCTACTTTTTTTTGGTTGACTCAAAATATACGCTATAATTTAAAAGAACTCTACAACCCAAGAAAAAAAAGAAGCTATCGTTTTAAGTTTTCTTCTGAAGAAGACCGATTGCAAAAAATTCAAGCTATAAAAGATCAATTTGTAGCTAAAGCGTTTAGAACAAAAATGGGTGTTTGTGAAGAATATGCGCAAGCTTTTAAAAAAGTATGTGATTTGTTAGGTATAGAAGCTGCTGTTTTAAAAGGTAATGTTAGAAACGAAGCCAGAGAAATCGGAACTATTTCTAGAGGTACAAACCATGCTTGGAATGCAGTAAAAATTAATGAGAAGTGGTTAATTTTAGATGCAACTTGGGCAGCAGGTTATGAATATAATGGCAAATGGATTCGCAGATTTAATGGCTACTTTTTTGATATTCCAAAAGATAAAATGTTTAAAACTCACTATCCAAAAGATAAATTATGGGTATTGCGATTTGGCAGAATGAGTTTAGAAGAATTTTACAATCAACCAATTTATACCAATACTTTTTTAGGCTTACAAACTGAATTGTTATTACCTAAAAAAGGAACTATAAGTTTAAAATCATCAGAAAACATACTATTGAAATTTAAAAATTTAGATTCTAATGCTATAATTTTCTATGCAATGTCTGGTAATAAATATGCCCAAAAACCATTAATAACTACTGCTAATAAAATATCTACAATATCAATAAAAAATCCTAAAAGAAATGCTGATTTGGTATTATATATCAATCAAAAAGATGCTTTACATTTTAAAGTTAGAGTGAGATAATTAACTTTTCTTGTAAAACCCTTTGTCTTTTAATCGATGTGCCTCTTCTAAAACCGTTAATAAAACCAACTCATTAATATCTTCTAATTGATAATAACGTAAAGATTTCACCACTTTTCTATTTTCTGAAATTAAGAATTCGTTGTATTTGGTTAAATGAGCTGATACCCAAAAAGCAACATCTACATAACCTTTCTTTTTTGATGGGTTTAGATAACAAAATGGTTTATCATCCAAATAATAAAAAGGAATTTTCCATTTAAACTGTAAATCAGCTTTAGGAAAAGTGCCTTCTATTAAAATTTGCAAATGCAACAAAATAGATTTGAAAGGTTCTGGTTGATTTAATATATATGCTTCAGCAGGTTTCATTTTTTGTATATTAGCGAAAGTTATAAAATTTATGCATAAACACGATAATTTGGAGGTTAATTTTTCTTTAAAAGGAAATGCAAGTATTCAAATAGGGATCTATTTTTTATTGGCTGCATATTTAATTAAAACTTTTTTAGAAGGTTTTTTAATTGATGATAATGCTGCAGGAATGTTATCAGCAGAAATCATAGAAATATTAATAATAGTCATTACTTTTTTCACTTTTTTGTTGTCTGGATTAGCCCTCTATTTTAAAGGAAAAAGAAATGCTAAAAAACTTGACTACAAACTCTTTAACTCAAAAACCAAAAAGAATTTCTGGTTGCTTATTTTAAGTTTTATCGGAATTTTTTTATTGCTTATTTTATTAATGAATTTAGGCTTTATAGATTTTATTACACCCACATTTTTACTTTTATATGGTTTATTGATTTTTTTAAATAAAAATAAAAAAAGAAGAGGCTTACTTATCTTATCTGGTATTACTGTTTTATTAGGTGTTTTATGTATTTTTATTCCTAGTTATTGGCACTCATCTTTATTTATTTTAGGACTTGCACATATTACTTATGGTTTTGTAGTTAGGTAAAACTCACAAATACATTCTTCTTTATATTGATATATTGAGATTTCTCAAAAATTCAATTTTAATTAGATTTTTAATTTTTTTGTTGCTGATGTAAAAAATATTCATTTACTTTGTATTTCAAAGTTCTTTAAAAATGAGTTCAGAAGATTATTTAAAAGACATATCAGAAATTAAAACGTTAATGAGTAAATCATCAAGATTTATATCATTAAGTGGTTTGTCTGGCATTTTAGCAGGCATTTATGCTTTAATTGGAGCAGGATATGCATATTGGCTTGTGAGTAATAGTGGTAGAGATTATCTAATTTTAGAAGGAAAAACCTTTAAATTAGTTATTTTAACTTTATTAATTGTAGGTCTTTTTAGTATAGGAACTGCTATTTTTTTAACCACAAAAAAAGCAAAAAAGAACGAAGAAAAGATATGGGATGCTCTAACTAAAAGGCTTTTAACAAGTTTTATAGTTCCTCTTTTAGCTGGTGGAATTTATATTATCATCATACTAAAACAACAGAGATATGGACAAACAGGAGCATTAATGTTACTATTTTATGGCTTGGCTTTACTAAATGCATCGAAATATACTTTAGGTGATATTAAATATTTAGGCTACACCCAAATTGTTTTAGGCTTACTTTGTGCCGTTTTTCCTGGTTATGGATTTTGGTTCTGGGTAGTTGGTTTTGGGTTTATGCATATTATTTACGGAGCTGCTATGTACTATAAATATGATAGAAATTAGATGTAAATTCGTAACTTAAAAAGAAGTTTTTGAAAAACATCATCCTAAATATAAATAAAGCTTTTGATCATAGAATTAGACTGGGAATTATGTCTGTTTTAATGGTTAATGAGTATGCAGATTTTAATACTTTAAAAGAATTATTAGGTGCTACTGATGGCAATTTAGCAAGCCATACAAAAGCTTTGGAAAAAGTTGAATTTATTAGAGTAGAAAAACAATTTATTGGTAGAAAACCTAACACAAAATATATTGCAACTGATTTGGGGAAGCAAGAATTTAAAAAGCATATTGATGCACTTGAAAAATTA
This sequence comes from Polaribacter porphyrae, assembly GCF_002954685.1. Taxonomy (GTDB): domain Bacteria; phylum Bacteroidota; class Bacteroidia; order Flavobacteriales; family Flavobacteriaceae; genus Polaribacter; species Polaribacter porphyrae. The sequence goes on from NZ_MSCN01000001.1 coordinate 1,931,557, forward strand.
ATTAAAAACAAATAGTATATTTTTTTAATCTTAAACTTTGTATTTCAAAGTACTTTAAATATTTTAAAATGAAAAATTTAATTTTATTGACTAGTGCAATTCTATTTAGCACTCTTTTTTATAGACAGGGTATTGGTTTAAATTTATCTTTATTTACACTACTTACTATTATAGTTTTAGTTATAAATAATAAAACTATAATAAAAACAAAAATTTATATTATTAAGATTTTTGCTTACTTTATAACAGGAGTAGTTGTATTTCTTTACAAATCAGATTTAACAATTATAGCTAACATTATTGCATTTTTTACATTAATTGGAAGCATTTCTGAACTCAAATCATCCATTTATATAAAATTTATGAATGGAATTTACACCACAATTGTTGCTGCATTCTCCTTGTATTTTGATAAACAAACAACTGAAATTCAAACTGTAAAAAAAAATAAAATAAATTATGTTTATTGGTTGAAAATTATTGGAATTCCAGCTCTATTTTTAATCATTTTTATCAGCTTATATAGAAATGGAAACCCAAAATTTAACGAATTGATTTTAAAGATTGATTTTAGTTTCATCAATCTACAATGGATTCTTTTTACAGGTTTAGGCTACTATTTATTTTATAACATTACAAATCCCATAACTATTGATCCTGCAACTTCTTTGGACTTGAATACTGGTAATTATCTGAATAAAAACGAAATAAAACATTTATCTCCAAAAAAAATAAAAGAAGAAAACAAATTAGGGATTGTGCTTTTGTATCTATTGAATGCACTCATCATTCTGTTTTTAATTACTGATGTTTTGTACTTATCAGAATTATATCAAATGACTGCTCCAGAATTATCCAAACAAGTGCATACAGGAGTTAACGCTTTGATATTTTCAAATCTTTTGGCTATTGCAATTATTCTCTATTTCTTTAGAGGAAACCTTAATTTTTATGATAAAAACAAGGGTATAAAAAACGCTTCTTTTCTATGGATATTTTTAAACTTAACTGTCATCTTAATTACTGCAATTAAAAATATGGAGTACATCAATTCATTTGGCTTTACATACAAAAGAATTGGAGTTTTATTCTTTTTAATGGCGACTTCATTAGGTTTGATGTCAACATATTTTAAAGTTCAAAAAACTAAAAACTTATGGTATTTGTTTCGTAAAAACACACAAATTGCTTTTGCAGTGCTCATTTTGTCATCAACCTTAAATTGGGATAAATTCATTACCTATTACAATATCAATTATGCTGAACAACTAGATTTAAAATATTTGATAAATCTTTCTGACAACAATACTTTTTTACTAAAAGGTTATGCTGAAAAAGGCAATCTAAATAACAATGATAAGTTTGATATTGATGTTAGACACAATAACTACATTCGAAAATTAAGAGATAATTCTTGGCAAGAAATGGTTTTTGATAACGTAAAAATTACAGAATGAATTCAACAAATAATATGATGCCTATTTTGTTAAAAGCAGCATTATTTGCAACTGTGCTGTTTTGGACATTGATTTTATCTGAAAAATTTGAAAAGGGTTATTTTATAATAGCAATTATTATCATTTCGATTATTCCAATATTTATTATTTGTTCTTTAGCAGTTTTATATACGATTCTACCATTGTTTTTATTGGAGAAAAAAGATTTGAATAGTCATGAAATGTTTCAAAAATACTTTCCTTATTATGCAATAATTATTTTTGGTATTTGTTGCTTTTTTGTTGTGAATTCTAATTTTGATGAACCAGAATTTATGTTTGCTATTACAGTATTTTTCACATTGATGCAAAGTTGGATTTGGCTTTGCAAAACTGGAAATAAAATTGATAAAAGTAAAAAATAGATTGAGAGAGAGTTAGTTAGTAGTTGGTTGATTAGAGCAAAACCTCCTCTATTGTTATGAGGTTTTGCTCTTTAAAAAAGAATAAAATGTTTTTTATAACAATAATTTTAGCAATACTTATTTTAGGCATAAGTATGTTTATTTCATTCGTTTTATCTAAATTATTAATTGAATTATTAAACTTAAAAAACAGTTCAAAAGAAATAATTTATACAATAATATTAACATCAGTTGTTTTCTCTATAATTCTATATTTTTTTAAATAATTTCTAATTAAATATGAAATTCAATAAAACCTATTTTGTCATTGCAATTGTATTATTTCTTATTGAAATAGGCATTGCCAAATACACAACAGGATTTATAAGACACACAATTGGAGATTATTTATGTGTAATGCTTTTGTATGCAATCATCAAAAGTTTTGTAAAAATATCTGTGATTAAAACTGCAATTTTAGTTTTACTTATTGCTTATGTTGTTGAGTTTTTACAACTCTCAAATCTTAAAAACTTTTATCCTGATAAATATGCAAACACTCTAAAACTTGTTTTAGGCACTTCTTTTAGCATGGGAGATTTAGTGGCTTACACGCTTGGAATTGCAACTGTAATATTAATTGAAAAATTGAGGTGTCATTTCCATTGAAACGCAGTGGAATAGAGAAATTTTAAATAATTTTAAAAGATTTCTCCATACTGAAAAAAGTTCAGCACAAGCAAGGTCGAAATGACAAAAAATATAAAGAAAATGACTAAAATTCAAAAAAATCTATTCTTACTGATACTCTTTTGCTTGGTTTTGTATAGCATTAGAATATATATTACAAAATCTCTTTTCTTCGGATTTTTGGTTTGGAATCTCTTTTTAGCAGTTATTCCTTATTTTATTTCATTAATTGTGAAAAAGAAGTTCCAAAATAGCTCTAAATTAAAATTGATAGTCATCCTTTTTATCTGGTTGCTATTTCTACCAAATGCGCCATATATAATTACCGATTTTATTCACTTACATCATATAAAATCAACCTTAATTTGGTTAGATATTTTTCTACTTTTCACTTTTTCATTTACAGGATTATTATTAGCAATCATCTCAATAACTGATATTTATAAAATTATTCAACAAAAATGGAATACAAAATCCGCAAACTATTTTTCTCTATCTGCTACATTTTTATGTGGCTTTGGCATATACCTTGGCAGATTTTTAAGATTCAATTCTTGGGATGTTTTTACGACTCCAATAACAGTTTTAAAGAAAAGTTTATTAAGCATAAATGACCCAAAAACTTGGTATATTACCATCGCTTTTGGATCATTTTTATATCTACTATTATTACTTTCTAAAAATTTTACAACAGCAAAATAATTAACCTCCTATTTTAAAATCACCAATTTGGAAACCTGGTTTTTGATATCCTTTAGGCTTGTTTTCTGGTGGAACTGTCAAATCATTTCCATCTCTAACAGCATTATAATGTGGAGACAGAATTTCTATACCAGCATCATGCAGTTCATTCTTAATACTTTCGTGTAAATACGAATAAATTATAGCCTCTTTTTCTGGGTTTTTAGTATGACAATTTATTTCATAATTGATGTAAAAATCATCCAAGCTTTTTACCAATACAAAAGGTTCAGGAGTTTGCAAAATCATTTGAGTATTTTTTGCACCTTTTACCAAAGCTTTGATAACATCTCCACTAGGAACATCATAACCAATAGTAACAGAGGTGTGTAAAATGATACCCACATCTTCTGCTGCATTTTTGCTAAAATTGATGATATGATTACCTAAAATAGATGAATTAGGAATGGTAATATCTAAATTTTTAATAGTTCTAACTCGAGTTACCAATAAACTTCGTTCTGTAACATCTCCAATAGTATCTCCTATTTCTACGCGATCTCCTAATTTAAAAGGACGCATATAAGTTATTACAATTCCTGCTACTATATTAGATATTGCTGATGTAGAACCTAAAGAAAATAAAACTCCAAAGAAAATAGAAACTCCTTTAAAGGCATCTGAATCAGAACCAGGAATGTAAGGAAAACAAATAATGGCTGCAAATGCTATAACTACAACTCTTACCAAATTAAAGGTTGGCTTTGCCCAGTCTGCGTGAAAACCATCCAAACGTACAGCTTCTCTTTCTAGCTCACCTGTTAAATACTTTAAAAACTTTAATAAATATTTAGTCGCAAAAATAATGACTATGATAAAAAACAAACCAGGTATAAATGCTAAAAAACCTTGTATTACAAAGTTTACTGGCTTCATTACATAAGAGAAAATGGTATCTGCTATTTCTTGGGTTTCAGGTATAAAATGAAATACAAATGGTAAATAAAAAACCAAAAAGAAAATGCTAATAGCTATTCTTAAAGTTCTTATAGTGAATTTTAAAATGTGTTTTTCTCTTCTAGGTGTAATAAATTTAAAAAAATTGACCAGTTCTGCTTTTTTAAAAAGCACATTTCTGTCTAATTTATCTGCTTTGGATTGTAACCATTTAAAGAACTTTTTTAACAAAAAGAAAAAGAGAAAAATACCTAAAATGGAAAGTCCGAAATAAACGTAATTTAAAACCATAATTTAATATTAATTGTTATTTTAAAATATATAAAGTAAATTATTTTTTTGGGAAAGCTGTAATTTCAAAAGCAGCAGAAGCTACTTGTATTCTACCTTTTGACTCTTGGATGATTGATAAAATTTTATCAAATAAAATAGATTTTGTACCTCTTCTTGATTTGTAATCTACCACATATCTTAAATTGAAGGTAATCCAATTTTCATCAAAAGTCATAGAAACCATAGGTTTTACTCTTGCGTTTTCTATGCTATATGTTCCTATCATTTTGTCCCAAGCAACTTGAGAAGTTTTTGCAAAATCGCCAACTTCTTCTTCTAAAATTTCGAGAAAGATTTGTTTTGCATATTTATAATCTCCATCAGTCTTAATGGGTATTGTGATTTCATCCCAAAGAAAAGGAAAATCGCCAGAATAATTATAAACGGGTTCTTTAAAGACAAAACTATTGGCAACTCTAACCATTTTACCATTGTATAAATCGCCATTTACCCAATCTCCAATTTCCATTAAAGTGGTTCTTAAAAGTCCTATATCAATTACATCGCCTTTAATTCCACCTAATTTTACACGATCACCAACTTTATAAAAGTTACTAGAAAAAACAGTTACATAACCAGCTATACTAACAATCACCTCCTGTAATGCAAATGCAATTCCTGCACCTGCAACTCCTAAAGCTGTGCCAATTCCAGAAAGTTTTGTGTTAAAAATATATAGTAATCCAAAAACAAAAAGTAAATAACCTAAAAAATTTATTAATTTTTTAAGTTTATATTTAGAACTGTTATCTTTGGCTACTTTTATGATAGCTTTCTGTAAAATTTTTACAATAACATAAACAATAAGAAATAGAAAAAAAACAGAGGCTGTTTTAGTAAAAACAGGATTGTTTAATAATTCGTTTAGCGTCAATTTAAAATTTATAAAACTATAGTAGTTTGATAGTTTTGCAATACAAATATAATTTATTTCAGAATTAATCTTAAAATTATTTTTTATTGAAGTTTTTTAATAATATCCTCTAAACCATTCAGCTTTAATTCATAAACACTAGCCATCTGCAGACCTAATTTCCCTTTTGGGAAACCTTGATTTTTAAACCAGACTAAATAATGTTCTGGTAAATCTATCAAATATTGGTTCTTAAACTTCCCAAAAGGCATTTTTGCTTTGGCTAAATCTAACAAGAATTGCTGGTTCTCATCCATAAATCAATCGTATTTATTTAATAAGCCAAAGTCGAAAAGTGTCCAATAACTTGCTTTTAATCCGCTTTCTTTGAAACCTGAATTTACCCAAGTATTGCAGGTTTTTACTGGGGAATAACTTCCATTTGCTTTATAAAAAGTGTCATTTATAGCATACAGTTTTTGTGGAATTATTATTTTTTTACCTTGTCTATCTTTCTTGAATGTATTTAAAATATACACATTCAATTTATTCAATTCTTGTTGATTACATTTTACAGCAATCCAACTTTTTCTTTTTTGATAAAATGTGGTTAAATGTATAGCAGTTGGGCTGTTTAAAAACAAAGCTTCAAAACCGTATTTCAATTTAAAATCATTCCAAGTGGGTGTATTTAGGTAAAAATTTTCATTGCCCCAACCAAACATAAAATATTGATGGTTTTTATGGAATTGTAAATCTTCTAGTACATTTTGAGTCAAACTTTCTTTAGGAATGATCACACTTAAATGAACACCATTTGTAGAGAGAAAAATGGTTTTCTCATCTAAAGAATCATCAGAATTACTATTCACAGTTATATAACTTACTAAAACAGAAATAAGTAAGTAAGCTAAAATTACTAGTAAAAAATACAAGATTCCTTTTGCTACTTTCTTAATGATTTTCATCTATTCTTTGCCATCAACATAATCTTGCAAATAGGAAAAACGTTCAGTAAGTTTTCCTTTTTCGGTCATTTTTGCTCTTGCTAAAACTCCATTTTTATCATTATTAAAAAATGCTGGAATTACATTTTCTAGAAACATTTCTCCAAAACCTTTACTGGCATCTTTTGGTAATTCACAAGGTAAATTATCTACAGCCATAACAACTATTGCATTTTCATCTTTATAATCTACTTCTATTTCCTTTTCAGGATGATACCCATAAACTGGATCTGCAATGGTTGAAGAACGAATTGTAGAAGCTATAGGACCATCAATATCACAAGAAATATCTGCAACATATTTGATATTGAAATCTGGATGTTTGGCATCTTCTCTGGTAAACAAATAAGGTGAACCATCTCCGAAAAAATGACCAGCAATAAAAAAGTCGGTTACTTTGGCAAAACGCATAAAGTTCGCTTCATACTCTTGTGGATTGTTATAAAAATCTCTGTTGTTGATGACTTGCCCATCTTTGCGTTTATTATAATCTAAAACATCTGCAAAGCAATATACAGTTTCATTAAAGTTTTTAGATACATAATCATCTACAGAAACTTGTTTTATGTTCATAGCATCTAACATTTCTTTAGCTCCATATGCTACTTTCCCATTTCCTGTTAGTAGAATTTTTATTTTCGGTAAATTGATTTTATGAAGCTCATCAATCAATTCTTTCTGGCTATCTAAAGTTTCTGCTTTTGGTAGATTGAATTTTTCGGTTTTTAAACCAATGGCTCTAAAACCATTGTAAGCACCAACAATACCTGCATAACGTCCAAAACCAATTAATCTTGCACCATTTTCTTTTGTAATGGTTTCGTGGTCATACAACTCAATATTTTTAGCTAAAATAGCTTTTAATAATTCTCTATTATAGGGCTGTTTTTTAATAGTATGACTGAAAAAGAAATACTTTTTATTCGGAATTAAAGCATCAATTGGCACTTCTTTTACGCCAAAAAGCACGTCACAATCTGACATAATTGAAGTTACTTCTAATCCAGCATCTTTGTAAGCTTCATCAGAAAATACTCGAATATCTGAACTTTCTACTTTGATACTTGCTTCTGGGTATTTTTTTTGCAGTTTCTTTAACTTTTCAGGAGAAAATACCACTCTTCTATCTGGTGGATTTTTACGCTCTTTTATGATTCCGAATTTCATAGTTTCTATAAATTATAAATGCTTCTTTCAATTTATAAAGATAAACCGAAAAAAGCATTCAAAAATAGTTCTGTAGAAATTTTATGCTCTTTCTACTTCACTTTCTAATTTTAATACTTTACCTCCATCTTCTTGCTCTATATACAATGCTTTATTGCCTTGTTCTCCATTTCTAGTAACTTCATTTCTTTTTATGGTTTTTGTTACTTTTTTAGTGTAGGTTTCTATTACTTTTCCTTGTGCTGTGCCATTTCCCCAACTCCATTTTACTTTTGTTCCTGTTTTAATCATACTATTAGTTTTATTCAAAATTACTATTGGATGGAATTCTTTTTTTGCTCAAAAAATAGTTTTTTTAACCGAATTCGTTTTAACATTTATTTAATGACAGTTTATAAATTGATAACTTGACTATTTTTGTATTTTTGCAAACCGCGTTAAGGATTAAACGATTTGTTTGAGTTCTTTTATGTAATGATAATGGAATAAAAAACGAGTAGTGAAAGCCTGACTTTATTGCCAAATGCTTTTGGCAAAAAGTAACGCCCAAACTATCAGTATTATTTTTGAATAAATAATATGGTTTTTGAAATAAATCCTGAATCAAGTTCAGGAAAATGGGGACGACTGGTTTTGACAGCAAGGTCAGAGGATTTGTAAGCATATCAAGGAGTGAAATGATACTTGTAAAACTTATTTCAACTTTTTAAACGGCGAAGATAACTACGCTTTAGCTGCATAATCTGAATTATAGTAAGATTAGCCTAGGCTCACAAGGTGAGCAAGCTTTATGTCCACGAAAAGCCTTGGTTTATGGCGTTTCATTTTTGGGCATCGTAAAAATAAACATAGGAGATTTATTACTTCGTTAAGTTTCCGAAACTAAAGAAGTTAAGTGTAAAATGGATTGTTCTTAATCAGCTTTACATCGAAAATTAAGAAAGAACTAAATATGTAGAAAGCCAATTTGCTGCTTGTTTGGACCCGAGTTCGATTCTCGGCGTCTCCACAATAAAAAACCTCATAAATATAAAATTTATGAGGTTTTGTTTTATATTGTGATTTGTAAGAAATTATTATTTGATTGTAATGACTAAATACACCAAATTAGATGCTCTAAAAGACCGTTTAAATGAATATCGTAAAAATGAGCATCCTAAAGTTACAAAGGCTTTAGAAATTGAATATACTTATGAAAGCAATAAGATTGAGGGCAATACTTTAACGCTTCGAGAAACTGCTTTGGTTATTGAAAAAGGCTTAACAGTTGGAGGTAAAACTTTGAATGAACATTTAGAAGTAATTAACCATACTCAAGCAATAGACTATATTAAAGAACTTGCTCAAACCAAAAACACAATTATTGAAAGAGATATTTTACAAATTCATAGTTTAATATTACAAGGAATAGACAAGCCAAATGCTGGAATTTATAGAAAAGTGCCAGTTATGATAAGTGGAGCAAAACACAAACCACCTCAACCTTTTTTAGTGCCAAAACTAATGGAAGATTTGATTTTATGGTACCATGAAAATAAAGAAACCCTACATCCTGTTGAGTTATCTGCTGAAATGCACGAAAGACTGGTTACAATTCATCCTTTTATTGACGGTAATGGCAGAACTTCAAGGCTGTTAATGAATTTAATCTTATTGCAAAATGGCTATCCTATTGCTATTTTAAAAGGCGATGGCAAAAGTAGATTAGCGTATTATAATGCTCTTGAAGTTGCACAAACAGAAAATAATAAAAAAGTATTTATTGATTTAATTGCTGATAATCTTAAAAACACTATTCAGCGAATTTTATCAATATTTGAATAACTAAAAAATGCTAAAGGGTTTTCTTTATTTAATTCTGATTTGGTTGGCTATTATGCTAATTGGCTTAATTGCAATCAGATTGTTTAAGTTTGTAAAGGGTTTTTTCAAATTTAAAATTGAGATAAACTTTTATAAACCCTTTAAAGATTAATAACTGTTTTAATAAATCATTTCTCTTATAATTTCAAGGGCATCAAGCCCAATGTTATCAACAGATAATTGATTATTTAAATCTATAACTCTATCCCAATTTGGAAATGGTATTTTTTTAGCTTCATAAAATAAGTTTTTGATTTTACTAAATACTTCTTTGTTTGCAATTATCTTTTTATTCTTTAAAGCTAATTCTAACCCTACTAAAATATCATTTAAAAGATATTCATACCTTAAATCTGTATTCTCTACCGACAATTTTGGAATAATTTGTTCCATTTGTTTCTATTTTAAAAAATTAATAAGAACAAATCACATTAAAATAGCTTTATAAAAAAGGACATCAAAAAACTACAAGAATATTGATTATGTAAATATGGAGTAATCAAAAGTACAATACTCTGATTTTAAGCGTTTTAAAATATCAAAAATTAAATAAAAATAGGACAAAAAAGATTAGTGAAAACTGTCCTACTTGTTAAACTCTTTATTGGTAGGTACTCCCAAAGAGCTATAAATTATAAAAAACCACTACCTTTAGTATAATAATTCTGTAACGCTATTTCAAGACGTCACAATTAGTAAATCTATTGACAAGGTAACATATAAATCTAGAAGAGGGATAGACAAATACTTAAAATATCTTTTAGAAAATCCAAATAACAATTACTTAAGAAGATTAGCATTATATAAAATGCACAACAGGTTAAGCTTATTAATCAATTTATTATCTACAAAGCAAAATATTTAGTTTGAAATTAAAAATTTTTTATAGTTAACAGTAGTTAACATTTATTAACACAAACAGTAAAAGTAAAAACATAATTTTACACTAAATAAAGACCATAATTATGAAAAAAAACATCTTTTTACTTTTAGTTATTTACAACTCGTTAATTTTTTCTCAAGAAACTTTTAAAATAACCTATGAAGTTAAAAATAAAGGGCAGAAAATAACTTCTACATCAGTAAATGGTATTCTACCTCCTGAAGTATCGAAAGCTAAATTAATGTCAAAAATCAATAATAAAAAAATTGAGTGGTTTGGTAATAAAAGATATGCTTTATATCAGAAGAAAAAAAGAGAAAAAGCTGCAGGAATGATGTTTTCGTCAAAAAGTATTATGCTTAAAAGTGGTTCTTTTAATAAGAAAAATAGATCTTTCCCTTACGATGAATTTGAAACTAGTTTGTGGGACTATAAAGAATACAAACGAATTGGAGTTGCCAAAATTTTTAAGAAAGACTTTAGGGTAAATTTAAATATACCTAAAGCACCAAGGGTAGTTAAAATTACAGATAATAAAAAAAAGATACTAGGATATACTGCTAAAGAGGCAGTAATAGAACATAAAAATGGCACTAAAGAATCTTATTGGTTTACTGATGAAATTAAAGCAATTTCTCCTTATCATTTAAAAGGAATAAAAGGTGTCATTTTGCAGATGGATTTACGAAGCAAATCTATTAAAGCTGTAAAAATAGAAAAAGTAGCTACAGGTAATAATGTTTTCAAAGATTTTTTAAACCAATATAAATCAACTAAAGTTATTAGTAAGAATCAATATCGTGATTTAAAAAAAGAAGAACAAGATGAAAAGATGGCTTCGCTAAAAAATGTGTTGAAGGGCTCGAATATAAACTTAGATTCTATACTAAAAGAAGCTAGAAAAAAAGCACAGAAGAAAATGAAAAAGAATAACTAGAAACTGTTATAATATTCAAAATTAAAAATTACACCAAAAATTACTTGTTTTTGGTTGTAAATGGTTTTAAATTTTCTTGTAACGAAACATCATTTTTTTAAAATATAATATCATTTTAAAAATTTAAATAACTTCTTTAATCGTTATTATAAAAATAATACAATAAACAATAACTCCAATGAAACTAGTAATTAAAAATTTTTCAAAAACATACCCAAATGGAGTTCAAGCTCTAAGAAATGTTAACCTTACTATTAATAAGGGAATGTTTGGTTTATTGGGACCAAATGGAGCAGGTAAATCTACTTTAATGAGGACTCTTGCTACTTTACAAGACGTTGATGAAGGGGAAGCAACTTTAGGAGATATAGATATTTTAAAAAACAAATCTGAAATCCGAAAGATTTTAGGTTATCTACCACAAGATTTTGGAGTTTACCCAAGAGTCACAGCTAAAGAAATGTTACTACATTATGCTGCTTTAAAAGGAATCTCTGGAAGTAAAAACAGAAAAAAATTAGTTGATGATTTATTACATCAGGTTAATTTATTCGAGTTTAGAAATAAAAGATTAAGTAGCTTTTCTGGAGGCATGAAACGAAGATTTGGGATTGCCCAAGCCTTTATTGGAGATCCTAAAATGATTATTGTAGATGAACCTACAGCTGGTTTAGATCCTGCTGAACGTGTTCGTTTTAATAATTTATTGTCTGAAATTAGTGAAAATATAATAGTCATTTTAAGTACTCATATTGTAGATGATATTAATGAGTTATGTAAACAAATGGCTATTTTAAATAAAGGAAAGCTTTTAACTAGTGGAAACCCTAGTGAACTTAAAAATTCTTTAGATGGAAAAATATGGAAAAAAGCCATTACCAAAAAAGAGCTTCCTGAATATCAAAAAGAGCACCAAGTAATTTTTACTAAACTTGAGGAAAGCACACCAGTAATTCATGTTTATAATAAGCAAAAACCAAACGAAACATTTCAATATAAAAAACCTGATTTACAGGATGTTTACTTTTATAGCGTAAACTCTCCTTATGCTTCTTTATAAAATTATCGTTTCAGTTTTGTAGAAAAATCGAACCAATTTTTGGTATAAATAATAAATTAAAAACTACTAAAATCAAAATCTTATGTTTTTATGATTGCACAGATATTTTCATTTGAATTCAAAAGTTGGATAAGGAATAAAACTACTTACATTTATTTTCTGCTAATGTTTTTGATAGGTTTTTTAATTACAAACTATTTTGGACACGCATTAGATACAGGTACTTACTTTTTTTCCAACAGAAAAATTGATAGTGCAATTTCTGTAAGTTACTATATGAGTAGATCTAGTTTGGCGGCTACTTTAATTGTTTCTTTAATCATAGGAATGTCTGTATACAAAGATTTTTTATACAATACATTTTCTATTACTTTCAGCAGTGTTTCTTCTAAATTTAATTATTTAATAGGACGTTTTTTTGGAGCTTTTAGCATTTGCTTGCTTATTTGTGTAGCTCCATATATTGGATTTTATTTAGGTATTGTTGTGCCTTGGACTTCTAAAATAAATTTTGGAGCATCTCAATTTGAATTTTACCTCTACTCTTTTGTTTTTAAAACTGTTCCGCTTTTATTTTTTTCAAGTGCACTTTTCTTCTGTTTAAGTACGGTTTTAAAAAACACAATTTTCAATTGGCTAGTTATAATTCTAATTTATGCCCTTTCACAATTTACATACAATATTTATGCAAATCCAGATTTAGAATCTTTTCAATATCTAATGGCTTTACTAGATCCTTTAGCAATTGTTACTGACAAATATGCAATAAAAAAGGTTTCTATGGGCGAAATTAATAGTGAACCTTTACCTATAACACAAGTACTTCTAATTAACAGATTAATATACATAGGTTTAGGAATATTAATACTGGTATTTACATATTTTAAACTCAATTTATTTACAAGACAATCTAAATTTAAAATTTTAAACTTCTTTAGAAAAAAGAAAATACAAGAAAATATTGATGTTGCAGATGCTTTTACTCAAATAAAGCTACCAAAAATTTCTCCTGATTTTAGTTTTAAATCAAAATGGAATTTATGGCTCCGACTGAATTTTAGTCATATATTTAGAGTACTTAAAAATCCTTTTTTTATTATTCTCTTAATTGCTGCTTATTTTTATGCAAAGTCAAATATTAGAGCTTTTGGTAGTGCTTGGGGTACTAGTTCTTATCCTTTTACCTATTTAGTTGCCGTCAAATATTTGCAAACTGTAAATCTATTTATTGTATTGACAATTATTTGGTTTGCTGGAGAATTGTTATGGAGAGATAGAAGATATAGCGTAAATAAAATTAATGATACTTATCCAGTTTCTAATCTTTTTTTACTTAGTACATATGTGCCAATTTTATCGTTAATTCCTTTTTTTTATTATCTATTAGTAGTTTTATTAAGTATCCGAGCTCAAATAAATCTTAACTTTCATGAGTATAGCTTTCACACTTATGCAGAAATTTTTCTTTTAGCTTATCCTACTCACATAACGTTACTATTTTTTACACTTTTTATTTTTTCGTTAGTTCAAAATAAGTATTTAGCAATTATTGTTTTAATTCTTTATTATTATCTTGATGGTTATCTTCTAAACAGTTTACTTCCTCACAAATTACTTCATTTTAGAGGTGGTTCATCTTATATTTACTCAGATTTAACTGGCTATGGAGGTTCTTTATATCCTAATTTATTATTTAAATTCTATTGGTTGGCATTTTCTGGTATCATAATATATTTTGCGTCAAAGTTATGGCCAAGAGGTTTAAGTTTTCATTGGAAAGATATTTTAAAAAAAATCAAAAATAAAGGAACTAAAAGTGAACAATTTTTACTTCGAATTTCATCAATTCTATTTTTGTGTATAGGAAGTTTTATATTTTATAATATTTATCTTCAAGGAAATGGACGAATTTCTACACAAGAAATTAGTGTTGAATATGAAAAAAAATACAACTATTTACAAAACTTAACACTTCCAAAAGTAACTGATGTATATGTAGAAATTGACTTATATCCTGAAACAAAAAGTTATGAAGTTAAAGGATATTATTGGTTGAAAAATAAGTCTGATAAAGAAATAAAAAAACTCGCATTAAATTATAGCAAAAAGCATAAAGAAACTTCCTTTTCATTTAGCAATAATGCCATAAATGAGTTTTATGATGCTGATTTAAATTTAGGATTATATCATTTTGAAACTTCTTTAAAACCTGGAGATTCCATAAAACTAGATTATCGTATTAAAAGTCAACCTAAAGGATTTTCAAACAAAGGCGTTAAAATGAGTATTTCAAAAAATAATACATTTTTAAGAAATAGTATTTTACCTTCATTTGGTTACAATCCAGCATTTGAAATACAACAGAATGAAATTAGAAAATTGTATGGATTAAAACCAAAACAAACTGATCCACCATCATACAATGATTCTATTGGTATTAATAATAGTATGCTAAGTCGTTTTTCAGATTTCGTAAACTTTGAAGCTATTATAAGTACAAATGAAAACGAAATTGCAATTACGCCTGGTTATCTTCAAAAAGAGTGGAAAAAAAATGATAGAGCATATTATCATTATATAATGAATAAACCCATTCAAAATTTTTACTGTTTTACTTCTGGAAAATACAAAGTAAAAAAAGAAAACTATAAAGGGGTATCATTAGAAATTTACTATCATAAAGCGCATAGTTTTAATATTGATATTATGCTAGAAGCTATGAAAAAATCATTTGATTATTACTCAAAAAACTTCACTCCATATCAATATAATCAGCTTAGAATTATAGAATTCCCAAGATATCTTGGAAGTTTTGCACAATCGTTTCCAAATACAGTTCCTTTTTCTGAGTCTGTTGGTTTTACGAGTGATTTAAGGAAATTAAACTACAATTTAGAAAGGGATATTAATGATGATTTATCGTTATTCGATTTTACTGTTGCCAAAAGAAATATACCACTTTTTGTCACTGCACATGAAATTGCACATCAGTGGTGGGCTCATCAAATAATGAGTGGTGATGTAGAAGGATCTAACTTTTTAATAGAAGCTTTAGCTCAATATTCTGCACTTAGAGTTATTGAGGAAGAATATGGTCATGATCAAATTAAAAATTACGTAAAATTTGAACTCAATAGATATTTATTGTTAAGACAATTTGAAACTATTAAAGAAGAACCGCTAATTCGTATTAGAAAAGGACAACAATATATACATTATAACAAAGGAGCTGTTGTTATGAATGCGCTTCGAAATTATCTTGGAAAAAATACTGTAGATAATGTTTTAAAAACTTTTTTAGAAAACAATTCGTATAGAGACAATCCTTATACACATGCAGGAGAATTATATAAAAAATTCAGAGCTGCTGCACCTGATAGTTTAAAATATATCGTAGATGATTGGTTAGATGATATTATTCTTTATGATAATCAAATAAAAAAAGCAACTTACATGAGAACTGAAGATTTTGATTATGAAGTACGTTTTTCTCTAGATCTTAATAAGTTTCGTGACAATGGTTATGGAGAAGAAACAGAAGTACCACTTAAAGATTATATTACAATTCTAATTCATAATTCAGAAGGTTTAGAACTCTATAAAGAAAAAATTAAATTTACAGATATTAATAAAAGCCAAGAATTTAAATTACTCATCAATAGAAAACCAGATTTTATAACAATTGATCCTGATTTTAATTTGGTTGATAAAGACTTAAAAGATAATACTGTGAAGTTTAAGAAATTTAAACCATAAATAACACCAGCTTTACATTAAAAAGTAAATTTCAAAATTTGATAATATTTTAAGTTTAAAACATTTTATTTTAATACCCATTGTGCATTATGATTAATTTTTAATCGATGATGTCGATTCGAGTGACTTTGAGAGAGATGAAAAATCATATTGAGAACTATATAATCGCAAAATTCTTGTTCTCGATATAATTTTTATTCATTTCAATCATAAAATTCACTCAAACTGACAGAGTTTTATCAAAATGCACAACGAGTATTTAATTAAAGTTCATAAGTTTATTTTTTTAAGCTATATGCTTTAAAGTAGTTTTAGGAAATATACCTAATAAAAGTTATCCCTTTAAAATTCTAAATTAGTGTTCATAAACTTTAGCATAATTTACACAACTTTAACAGTTGTAGAGATAATTTTTATTCAAATTTACGTTTTTATGAAATTATAAATATTTAGATGAAATTAATAACAGAGTTTTTTCTAGTTGGTGGTATTTTAATGTCTATTTTAATCTTATTTCTTCTTTTTAGACAGAAAGAGAGAGCTTTACCACAAAATATATTGCTTTGTTTTTTTGGATTTATATTTTTCTATATCCTTAATACTTACGCAGATTTTAATGATTTAGATATTTTAAATTTTTTGACTTTTATTTTTGACGATGTTACTGAAATCATCATTGGTCCAATCATATTCATGTATGTCAATGCTATATTTATAAAAAATTACAAATTCAAAAATTATTATCCTCACCTAATTTTTCCTTTAACATATGTCTCGTTGATATCAATTCCCATAATGGTTTCTATCTTAAAAGAAGAGTTTGTATTTGATTATCTCAAATTTTTAAATGTCCATAAAGATTTCATTTTTATTCTTTTTACACTCTATATGCTAGTATATTTTATAATGGCTTACATAAAGTTCGAGAAGTTTAAAACTGCTTATAAATCTAATTTTTCTAATATTACAGATAATGATTTTAACTGGGTTCGACACTTATTAATAGGTCTTATTATTGTTGGGTGTTTAGATTTAATATTAACCATATTAGACTTCTTTAATATAGATGTAGATGCAGTTTTGTTTTTATTTATACCTGCTATGTTGTTAATTTTCTATTTGGGTTACTATGGAATTTCGCAACAAAAAGTACTACTACCTAATTTTTTGATTGATAATTTAGAGACAACTATTAGTGAAACACCAGTTAAAAAAGTTGTACTAAATTTTGATAAAGAAGAAGCTGCAACCATAGAAAAGAATTTAGACCTATTGTTTGAGAAAGAGAAACCTTATCTAGATGAAAATTTGAGTTTACAAAAGCTAGCAGAAAAACTCTCATTAACAGATAAAAAATTATCTAATTTTTTAAATCAATATTTAAAAATCTCTTTTTATGATTTGATTAATAAACATAGAGTCAATGCAGTTAAAAAGATGATGAATTCAAATGAATACAATAACGTTACACTTTTAGGAATTGCTTATGATGCTGGTTTTAAATCTAAAACTAGTTTCAATCGAATTTTTAAAAAGGAAACAGGTATGTCTCCCTCACAATTTAAGAGTTCACTTTAATTTGATATAAATTAGTGCCAAAAGAAGCGATGGCACCTTTATAAATTCTTATAAATTTATTTTCGCAAATATTATAAACTTGGTATAACCTAGTTATATAAAATTATTTATGCAAAATAAATTTGTTTGAAATGAAGAGAGAAATAAAATTAATCATTATCACTTTTATTGGTTTTTTATTTCTTTTATGGATTGCAAAACCTATAAGATTTTTTTTAATAGATAACAATTTACCTGAATTAAACTCTAGATTTATTGCAGGTATATTTATGCGGTTATCAATTATAGTTTTAGCTATAAAGCTAATTAATATAAAAAAAATAAAAAATTATAATGGGTTAAGTACATCCAAGAGAGTTAATAATATTCAAGCATTAGCTATTCCTTTTGTATTCATTTTATCTGGAATAATTAGTAATTGGTACACTTATACAAACACTCAAATTTATTTACTTTTATTATTTATTCTATCAGTTTTTACGGTCGGTTTTGCTGAAGAAATAGTATTTAGAGGTATTATACTACCTCTCTTTATAAAACATTTCAAAGCTAAAAAAAACGTTTTATTTATTAGTGTTCTATGTACTTCACTAATTTTTGGTGGGCTTCATTTTTTTAATATTCTTAAAGAACCAGGAAATATAGTCGGTATTACAAATCAAGTTTTTTTTGCTACGTCTATTAGTTTTTTTTTTGGAGGCTTAATGTTAAGAACAAATAATATTATTATTCCATCCATTATTCACGGATTCATAAATCTTGCTTTTGGATCAGGTATTTTAAATCAAAAAAGCGCACCGATAATTACAGGAAAAATAAGCGAAGGAATAAACTGGAGTTCTATAATTCCAACGACAATATTTTTTAGCTTCATTTTTTTAGGAGGAGCTTATATGATAAAAAAAGTTAATAAATCAGATATATTAAAAGAGCTAAATATATGAGAGTATTTAAGCTTAACACAAAAAATGATACTTCAAAAACTATTTACACAAATAACTAAAATTATGTTATTAAATGAGTACTTACTTAAGACAAGAATGTATAAACTATTACTTCTGTTTTTGTTGATTTCTTCCTGCAATGAAACTTCAGTAACTAAATTTTCTTTGAAAGGAAAAACCAATAAATTTAAGGATGGGACTACTTTATATTTAAGTAATAATAATACTTTAATAGATTCCACCAAAGTAAAAAATAACTCCTTTGAGTTTCATACAGTTTTACCCACTTCACCTTTAGATGTTTTTTTAAGAACTAAAAATTATTCACACTATCGCTATCTATGGTTAGAAAATAAAGCAATGACTTTTGACGCTAGAAAAACCAATTTTAAGAATGCCATAGTCACAGGTTCAAAGTCTGAAGAACTAAATTTTAATCTTTATAAAAATACAGATTCATTAACTGATAATGAAATTTTAAATTTAGAAATAGAGTTTATTAAAGAACATCCAAGTAGTATTATTAGTGCCTCTATACTTTCATCGAATTCTTCTACTTTGGGTAGAAATAAAGTTCAAAACTTATATGAATTACTATCTGAGGAAAACAAAAATTCAAAGTATGGGAAACAAATAGCCCAATTTGTTAGCCTGAATAAAGAATTAAAAATTGGAGATCATTTTATTGATTTTGAAATGTTAGATAACACTGGTATTCCTAAAAAACTATCAGATACAAAAGCAAAAGCAATATTATTAGAATTTTGGGCTTCTTGGTGTAGCCCTTGTCGAAAGGAAAATCCAAATTTGGTCAACACTTATAAAAAATACAAACCAAAAGGATTTGAAATATTTGCAGTCTCTTTAGATGGTAATAAAAATAATTGGCTAAAAGCGATTAAACAAGACCATTTAAATTGGATTCATGTTAGTGATTTAAAAGGCAGTAATAATAGGGCATGCTTGATCTATGGCATAGATGAAATACCTAAAAATTTTCTAATTGATAAGAATGGGATTATTATCGGAAAAAATTTAAAAGGGTTAACATTAAAAAATAAATTAAAAGAAACTTTAAAATAATATTAATGAAAAACACGAAACTTTTAATATTACTCATAGCATTTACTAGCTGTATTAGCTATTTGAAAACTCAAAAACCAAAATTTAACCTTACGGAAGGAAACAAGACAGAGCATAATATTCTAATAAATAGCAAACACGAATATAATTTATCTCTTAAAAAAGGGCAATTTGGTATAATTCATTTACAACAGAAGGGAATGGATGTTAAAATTGTTTCTTATGATCCTGAAGGAAAAGAAATTGAAGAATTTGATACACCTAATGGGGCATTTGGTAGTGAACTTATTTTAATTGATGCAGATAAATCAGGTATTTATAAATTAAAAATAATACCTCTTGGCGAAAATAAAGAAGAAAAAAAGGGTTCCTATACAATTGAATTCATTTCATCAAGTAATTCAATTACTTCTCATCTTGATAAAGTTTTTAAATTGATTGGAAAAGGGAATCATATTCCTGGATTTTTTGTAAGTATCGTTGATAAAGAAAAAATCTTGTATTCAAATGGTCAAGGTTTTGCGAATATTGAAAAACAAACTCCTTACACAATTAATACGATTCAACAAATAGAATCTATATCTAAAACATTTCTTGGACTTTCTATAATGCTTTTAGTAGAAGAAGGTAAATTAGATTTAGATAAAGATATAAATGATTATTTACCTTTCAGGGTTAACAACCCGTTCTATCCAAAAAAACCAATTACTTTAAGACATTTAGCAACTCACACAGCTTCTATTAATGATAGGAATCAACACGAAAATTTCGCTTGGATTGAAAATAAAGAAGTTTTCGAAAAAAATAAAACTAAATATATACATGAAGAAAGACGTAAATACTATAAAAGCATCATGGGCAATAAAGAAACAACGATGGAAGCTTTTCTAAAATCGTATTTATTACCAAAAGGGAAAAACTATTCAAAGGAGAACTTCTTTAAGAGAAAACCAGGAAAAGAATGGTATTACTCTAACGTTGGTGCAACACTTGCTGCATATATAGTACAAATAATTAGTAAGCAACCTTATAATGAGTTTGTAGAAAAAAATATTATTGATAAACTAAAATTAGAACATACAACTTGGGGATATAACCCTAAAAAAGAGAAAATAAATTCATTAAAATATGGGAGTGGTAAAAATGAATATCCTAGAATTATATCTCCTACATATCCTGATGGTGGCATTTACTCGAATACAACTGATTTGTCTAAATATCTTATGCATTGGATAAAGGGATATTCTGATGAACGATCAATTGTAAAACCTAGTTCATACAAAGAAATAATGAGTATTCAATTTGAACAAAAAAAAGGAGATTATAAAGGGTTGAAGAATGGTCTTTTTTGGTGGATTTTCAATCAAAATAGAATGGGACATAATGGAGGTAATATGGGTTCTAATGCAAATATGTTTTTTTACCCAGAACTTGGCATTGGCTATACAAGTTTGGAAAATATAACTTATGGTGAAGATGATGAAGCTGAAATTCAATCTATAGAAATAAAAAAAATTTTGAATAGATACCCCAAATATTTTAAAACAGATAATTAATTAATATTCGATAATACAAGTAGTTGTATAATTCAAAAAATAAAATAAAAATTAAATGAAAAACAAGTTACTAACTTTATTATTCTTTTTCATTGCTATAAGTAACTATGCACAAGACAAGAGTGATACATATACAGAAAAAATTTGGCGTGTAAATTTTTTAAATCCAGCCATAGAATTAGAGTTCCCAACAGGTAAAAATTCAACATTTTCATCTGCAATAGGTGTCGGTTATAATGGCGGTTATCCAGATTTAACTTCTAATGCTAGTGGATTTATTTATGTTGTTAGTCCTTTTTTAGATTTTCAACAAAAATGGTTTTATAATTTTAAAAAAAGAAGAGATAAAAATAAAAATACAGAAAACAATTCTGGTAATTTTTTTTCATTCAGGTTAATTACCAGAGGCAATTCCATTACAGAAAATGTAACAAGAACATCTAATTTAGATTTTGCTTTTGGTCCAACTTGGGGCATACAAAGGAAGTATGGCAAAAGTTTTCATTTCCTTTTTGATATTGGTCCTCAATATTATTTTGACACAAAAGGTAATGGTAATATATGGCCAATAATGTTACAACTCAATTTAGGTTTTAACCTAAATAAAAAATAAGTGTTCAAAAAACAATCAATCAAATGAAACATTATATTATAGTCATATTACTATTATTTTCAATTTTTAGTGATGCTCAAACATTATCAAATAAACAGTTAAAAGACTCTATCAAAGCTATTATCCATAAACAGCAAATTCCTGGAGGAGTAGTTACTGTAGTTACTAAAGATTCTGTTTTATTTAAAACAGCTTTTGGTCATTCAGATTTAAACAGAAAAGAAAAGGTTACTGACGAAAATCTTTTTAAGATTGCTTCCATAAGCAAGACATTTACAGCTATTGCTATTATGCAACTGGTAGAGAAAGGAAAGTTAAAATTAGATGATAATTTAAGTTCTGTAGTTCCAGAAGTTCCTTTCAAAAATAAGTGGTCTAATTCTCATCCTGTAAAAATAAAACATCTACTGGAACACAAGTCGGGTTTCAGTGATTTCAGTTATTCACATCTTACCAAAAGATATGAATCTGAAAAAGCTAAAAATATTTTTGATCAAGTTTTAGCATTACAATCTGCTTTAAAAACCAATTTTAAACCAGGTTTAGTAACTACATATTCAAATCCAGGATATATTGTTTTGGCATATATTATTGAAAAAATCAGTAGAAAAACGTATGAAGATTATATAAAAGAAAATATTTTAAATCCGCTGGAAATTACTAATACAGGCTTTAAAAATGATTTTGGTACATCAGTAAAATCTCTTTTAACAAAAGGTTATTTTCTAAATCAAGGTAAACTTATACTATCGAATAAAGAGATTGAAAACTTTCAGCTAGGAGCATCAGGATTAATTAGTGATGTTAATGATATGTCTAAATTTTTGCAGTTTTTTTTAAATCAAAAATCACAAAACAGCACAGCTATTTTAAGTAAAGATGGAATTTTAAATATGGAAAAGCTACATTCCGATTTTGATAAAAAAAACAAAATAAAAACAGGTTATAATTTAGCCCTAGAAGATAGAATATTTGGAGACAAGGAATTTCTGTTTTATGGTAATAGCGGATTAACAGATGGTTTTGTTTCTAACTTTATTTACAGTAGAGATTTAGATATTGGTGTTTTTGTAAGTACAAATTTATTTATGAGAAGTAATGAGCAAATTATTAATTTATTGATTAACAATTTTTGCAAACAAAAATCAATTAACTACAGCTATAACACAAATACAAGAGACTTATCCGAATTTGAAGATTGGGAAGGTGAACATAGAGAGTTAAATGATTCTCAAGAGATTTGGAACTTTATCAATTTTCCTGTAAGAACAAAAACTGTAAAAATAGAAGATAATTTTCTTATAATATCTGACATTGAAGATGGTGAATATAGATACAAGAATGTTGGTGGTAATGCATTTTTAAATGAAGATTTAGAAGAGAAAATTCCAACAGTATACTTAACCGATTTTGATGGTAAAAAATCGATTTATTACTATGACAGTACTTATATCCCAACAAATAAAATTTCATACTCTATATTAAGGACACTTTTAATATTTAGTATAGTTTTATTATTACTAACGATAATAGTACTTATTATAAATGTCATACGATTCATTTTTGTAAAAAAAACAAAGAATACTGTATTACAGTTATTAAGATTATCTCTTCCTTTTATATGTATATTATTATCTGTTTTGTTTGCAATTAATAATTTAAGTTTTAATAAAATAGACAATCTTGGCACTATAACAATTACATCTGTATCGATATTTATGCTTACAGTTCTATTTCCAATACTATGTATTTGGATGATTTATAAAGAAAGAAAACGCATCAAATTTGAAAAAAGAAAATTTTATAAACTATTCTGTTTATTAGCGGTTTTTGCAAATATATTTATTTGTACTTATTGTGTAAGTATGGGGTGGTTTGCTGTAATGTTTTGGTCTTAAGTATAGTAATAATGAAAAAGATTATCACACAGCTTTTAATATTCGCTTCTATAGCTCTACAATCACAAATCAATGGAAAAGTTGTAGATGGTGAAACCAAGAAACCAATACCCTATTGTAATATCTGGATTGAAAATAAAGATATAGGGACTAGTTCTGATGAAAATGGAATATTTAAACTTGAAACTAAAGAGAAAAATAGCATTCTTATTTTTTCAGCTATAGGTTACAAAACAACAAGAAAAAATTGGGATGCTAACAGCTCTATTATTGAGATGTCGCCAGAGGAAATCATTTTAGATGAAATTGTTTTAGATAAAACGAAAAAGAAAAACACAATATTAGGTAAATTTAAGAAATCAAAAATCAATAAATTTTTTGGATGTGGAGAAAGGCCTAAAATTAGAGCCAGATATTTTGCTTTTGATAAAAAGATAAATGAAACTCCTTTCTTAAGCGAAATTCAATTTTATACAATGAGTGATATTAAAAACGCAAAATTTAATGTGCGTTTATATGAAGTAGATGAAAATGGAAAACCAGGTAATTATCTTTATGATAAAAATCTAATAGGTTATGCCAGAAAAGGAAATAAATTAACAACTATAGATTTATCTCATTTAGATATTTTATTTCCAAAAAAAGGCTTTTTTATATCTGTGGAGTGGTTTATTATTCAAGAAAATAGTTATGAATATACTTATAGAGAAGAAGGTTCTAGAAAAAAAATGAAAGCAGTTGCTTATGACCCCAGTTTTGGTACAATCCCATCAGATGCTGATGGTAATTGCTGGATTTTTGAAAAAGGAAAATGGAATAAAATTCTAAAAAATGGTGATGATGATTATTCTAAAAAACATCGTAATAAGTACACATTACTAGCTATTCAGCTTTTACTTACTAATTAATTTTATAAATATTAGCGCATAAAGTAGTACCAATGCTTCTATTGGAACTATAATTCAGCTATTTATGTTTTTGTTTGTTCAAAAAATAAATAATGAATAAAATATTAGTATTCCTTTTTCTTATCGTTTTTAGCACTTTATCCTTTAGTCAAAACCAAAAAAGTACTATAAGTGGAAAAATAGTAGATCAAAAAACTGGGGAAACATTAATCGGAGTTAATATCTCTATTAAAAATAAAAGTTTAGGAACTATTACAAACAACTATGGGTTCTATTCCATAACCATACCAAATGATACTTACACAATTTCTTATAGTTATTTGGGCTATAAAACAATTGAAAAAGAGATAAAATTGACCAATAGTTTACAACTTGATATCAAATTAGCTGAAGAAGAAAATGTTTTAGATGAAGTTATTATTTCTCAAAGTAAAAACAATAGTGGAAATAATATTCGTAAACCTCAAATGAGTACTACAGTTTTAAAAGCAAAAACCATTAAAGAAACGCCTACAGTTTTAGGTGAGTCTGATTTGGTTAAAACAATTACTCTATTACCAGGAGTAACTGATGTTGGCGAAGGTAGCGCGGGTTTTAACGTTAGAGGTGGTAGCACAGACCAAAATTTAGTGCTTTTAGATGAAGCAACAATATACAATACATCTCATTTATTAGGTTTTTTATCTGTTTTTAATACAGATGTTATAAAAGATATCAAACTATATAAAGGAGGTATTCCTTCAAAATATGGTGGTAGATTATCTTCTGTTTTAGAAGTACATCAAAAAGATGGTAATTATAATAATACAAAATTTACAGGAGGAATTGGTTTACTATCAAGTAGATTAATGGTTGAAGGACCAATTAGAAAAGAAGTAGGTTCTTTTTTAGTGGCAGGTAGAACTTCTTATCTTAATCTATTTTTAAGTCTAGCAGACGAACCCAACAGAATTTCTTTTTATGATTTAAATACTAAATTATCCTATAGAATAGACGATAACAATAAAATCTATTTTTCAGGATATTTTGGTAAAGACAAGATAAAATTATCAGATTCATTCAAAAATTCTTATGGAAACTTTTTTATAAATACGAGACTTAATCATATTTTTAATAACAAGCTGTTTTCTAACTTATCTTTAATTTATAGCGAATATGATTATAATTTAGAATTCGTTTCAGAGGGTTTTGAGTGGGCTTCAAGTATTAATAACATTAACTTAAAATACAACTTTAATTACTACTTAAATAACACCTTAAAAATCAATTTTGGTACAGATGTTTTTAACTATCATTTCAATCCCGGAGAAATTATTGCTAACTCTAATTCGTCACCTATTAATGAAGAAAAGTTAGATGATAAAATTGCTTTTGAACCTTCAATATATCTAGAAGCAGAACACAAATTGTCTGATAAATTTACTGCAAGATATGGTTTTAGATTTAGTTCTTTTTTTAGACTGGGCAACAAACCTTTGAATACTTATACTAATGATTTACCTGTAGTTTTTAATGAAGAATTAAATAGTTACGAATCAGCAAAACCTATAGGAGTTCAAAGCGAAAGTGAAGCTAAAAAAACAACCTCGTTTTTTAATATAGAACCTCGTTTTTCTTTGGTATATCAACTTAATGAACAATCTTCTTTAAAAGGAAGTTATCAAAGAATGAATCAGTACATTCATTTAATTTCAAACACAAATGCACCAACTCCTTTAGATATCTGGGCTCCAAGTGGAAAGTATATTAAACCTCAAAATTCAGATTTATTTGCTTTAGGTTTATTTAAAAACTTCGAAGAAAATAATTATTCTATAGAAGTTGAAACATATTATAAATCCATAAAAAACAGTGTAGATTTTATTGATGGTGCAGAATTAATTGCTAATAACAATATAGAAACAGAAATTTTACAAGGTGATGCACGAGCTTATGGACTTGAATTTTTACTGCGTAAAAATTCAGGACGATTTACAGGATTGGTGGGTTATACAATAAGTAAATCAGAGCAACGAGTTTCCGGAAGATCACCTAATGAAACAGGAATTAACAATGGAATTTGGTACAATACTCCACAAGATAGAACGCACGATTTATCAATTACAGGCAACTATTCTTTAACAGAAAAATGGAGTTTAAACGCCAACTTTGTTTTCCAAACAGGTCGTCCAACAACGTATCCAAATGGACAATATCAGTTTGAAGGTCTTGTAGTGCCTGTGTTTACTTCTAGAAATGAAGAACGTTTGCCTGCTTATCATAGATTAGATATTTCAGCAACTTATACTCCTAAACACAACAAAAATAAAAAATGGGAAAGCGAATGGGTTTTTGGTATCTACAACATATATAATAGACAAAATGCCAATTCAATACGATTTAGACAAAACGAAACGACACTAAATAACGAAGCCGTACAAACTTCTATTTTCGGAATCATTCCTTCTATAACTTATAATTTTAAATTTTAAAAAATGATAAAAAATAAAATAATCCTTTTAATTATTATCCTAATTACTTTTAGTGCTTGCGAAACCGTAATTAATTTAGATTTTGAAGATGATCAAGAACGATTAGTAATTGAAGCTTTGATAAAATGGCAAAAAGGAACTTCTGGTAATAATCAAACAATAAAATTGAGTAAAACAGCATCGTTTTATGACAATTCAATTTTACCAGCCAAAAATGCAGATGTAAAAATTAGCAATCAAAATGGAGCTGTATTTGTATTTAATGAAATAGCTGATGGTATTTATGAAACCAATAATTTTATTCCATCAGTTAACGAGAGTTATACCTTAACAATTGTTTACGAAAATGAAGTTTATGTAGCATCAGAAACTTTAATTGAAGCTCCAGATATCAACAACATTACACAAACTATTGAAAATGGTGACAGCACAACTGAACCAGAAATAAATGTGTTTTTTGATGATAAACCAAATATTGAAAATTTTTACAGAATAATATATGAAAGGTCTGAAAATAATGGAGCTTCAATTGATTCTGATTATACAATTTATGACGATCAATTTGAAGATGGTAATGAATTAGTAGATTTTAATGAATATGAAGAAATAGCTATAAATCAAGTTTTTCAAATTTCATTATTTGGTATTTCCGAGAGATTTAGTAATTATTTATCACTAATAAATGCACAAGGCGATGCCGGTTTTGACCCTTTTGCTTCTCCACCAGTAAATGTTTTTGGGAATTGCGTAAATACTACAAATTCAGAAAATTACCCTTATGGATATTTTGGTTTAAGCGAGTTTGATGTTGCAACATATACATGGCAATAATGAAAAAGAAAAGAAAGAAAAAAATACAGGCTGATAAAATTATTGCAATTTCTGCAATGCTTGTTAGTTTACTAACACTAATACTATTTGTGTATCAAATTAGTTTACAGCACAACGAAAGTAGACTTTCTGTAGCTCCCAGAATTTCTTTCAGTCAAGAATATGGCACCAGAATAGAAAATATCATCAGTTCTCAAGATACAATTAGCAACAAATTTATTATTTATAATATTTTTTTAGAAAACAAAGGTTTAGGTCCTGCAATTTTAAAATCTGTTGATTTTTTATATCAAGATAAAAAAATAGAAATTGAAAGTTTCATACAAAAAAATCAAAAATTTAGGAATTTATTAAAAATAGATGAGATCACTAGCTTTTCTGATGGAGCGATTTTGTCTAAAAATGAGAAAGTGAAACTATTCGAATTGTCAGTAAAGAAAATTGATGAACATCAATTTTACAACCTTGCAAATATTAAAAAGTTAGAAGAATTAATTGAAATTTCTGTTGTTTATGAATCTTTATATGAAGAGGTTTATAAAAAAAGTTCAAAATAAAACATAGTTATGAGATCAAACTTATTTGTCATTATTTTAGCCATTCTTACAAGTTGTAAAAGCAATACAAAAAAATTTGTTTTGCAAACAAAATCAAAAACTGTGAGCATTAAGGATGGGGCTATTCTGTATAGTGATATCTGGACAATCTCTCCAGAAGTCGAGTTAGATGAGTTTGTACCTCAAAGATTTAATGGAGAAAAAGATGTAAGTTTTATATCTGATATTGATACTATTACATTTACTGTAAAGCCCAATAAAATTTATGATTTTTCGATTATACACAATAACAAAAAAGCCCATACAAGAATTAATACAGATACATTAAAACAGGTTTCAATTACTCCAGAAAAAACTATAGAATATCATTATCAGGATAAAAATAAGCAATCTTTAGCAGATACAATTCCGTTTAAAATTGGCAAAGACAACAGAATTTATATAAAAGCAAGTATAAATAATTCACAAAATCTTAATGTAATTTTTGATACTGGTGCAAACGCTTTTGCTGTCAAAGCATCTATTTTAAACAAAAAAGTAAAAATGAATATGGACAGCGAAGTTTTGAATTCTGGAAGTGATGGAGCATCTATGAAACAAAGAAGCTCAAAAAATACGCTTCAGATTAAAGATTTAATTTGGGATGATATTCCGTTTACAGCTATAGATTACAAGGATTACGAATTTGATGCAGTTTTAGGCTGGGTTGCTTTTCAAAATAAAGTAATTGAAATAAATTATGACAAACAACTAATAATTGTTCGTAAATCTTTACAAAAAATACCAGAAGAGTATCAAAAAATTGATACTGATTGGATTAGAGGTTTACCTTACATAAAAGGAGTTTTAGAAGTTAATAATAAAACTTATGAAGGCTGGTTAGAGTACGATTCTGGGTATAGTGGAACTTTAAAATTAAGTCAAGAGTTTGCATCAAAAAATTATTTAACCAATTTAAAAGAAATAGGTATCTCTAAATCATCAGGA
This sequence comes from Polaribacter porphyrae, assembly GCF_002954685.1. Lineage (GTDB taxonomy): Bacteria > Bacteroidota > Bacteroidia > Flavobacteriales > Flavobacteriaceae > Polaribacter > Polaribacter porphyrae. The sequence continues at coordinate 1,961,010 of NZ_MSCN01000001.1, forward strand.
AGTGAGGGTATTTTGTGGAAAACAAAAAAACACAAATTTAAACAACTGAATATTGGGAGTTTCGTCATATCAAATTTAACACTATTTATTAGTGATAAAGATCCAAAGGGAATCTTGAACAATGATATTTTAGGAAACAATATTTTAAAACGTTTTAATGCAATAATTGACTTAAACAATTTTCAAATCTACCTTAAACCAAATCGTCATTATAATTCAGACTTTTAATTTTAAAAAGTGTATTTCTATGAAATTTAAATCAATTTTCCTGATTTTACTAATAGCGACTTTTCTGTGTGAAAGCTGTTCTGTAGAAAAAGCTATTTTTAATAAAAATCAAACTTATTTTTCAAAAAACAAACTAACTAAAAAAGAGATTTCTAAAGAGGTAGATTTCTTTATACATCAATTAGAAGAAATAACATTAAACCCATATCAGTTAGCAAATGTAGATAAGATAAAACATCAGATAAATACATTAAAAAGTTACGAAAATATTTCTGTAAAAGATTTCTTTAGAGAAATGCTAATTCTTATAGGTCATTTTAATATTGCTCATTTATATCTATCATTTCCTTATAAAAACTATAAAGAAGAAATCAAAAACAATAAATTACCTTTTAAATTCAAAATTAAAAATAATTCAATAGTAATAACAAATAAAACGAATAAATATAATATTGGTAATGAAGTTATTAGTATTAATGGTAAAAGAGTAGACTCTTTACTAAATAGATTCTATAAATATATCGGAGGTACAGAAGTTTGGAAAAAAACAATGGTTGAAAAAAATCTCAACCAATATTTATGGCTGAATGATATCAAGAGTCCTTTTGATGTAAAAACAACAAAAAATACAAAAACCATCTATAAAGATTTTGATAAAAAACACCAATCAGAAAAATCCGTAATTTTTAACTTCAGCAATAAAATCAATTACCAAAAAATAAACGATTCAGTAGGTTATATTAGTTTTAAAAGAATGGATATTTATAAAAACTTAAAGGGTTATGAAGAATTTTTAAAAACTGTTTTTAGCAATATTCAAAAAGACAAGATCCAAAAATTGGTTATTGATGTAAGAAATAATCCTGGAGGAAATAGTGTTATAGGTGAAAAAATGATTGATTACATAAATGATAAACCTTTTCGATATTCAGGAGGTAAAAAATGGAAAGTTTCCAAAGCCTATAAAAAACATTTTAAAAAAATGTTTCCGTTTTACGCAAGACCTTTCTTAAAGTCAGATACAACTATAAAAGAATATTTTAACTCACCAAATAACACTATATTAAACAAGACTACAAACTATCTTATAAAGAAACCAAAAAAGAACAATTTAAGATTTTCAGGTAACATTTATTTAGTAGTAGATAATGGCACATTTAGTAGTGCAAACATTTTTGCAAATGCTATTGAAGATTTTAATATGGCAACAATTATTGGAGAAAAAACAGGAGAGGTAATAAATGATTATGGAGAAATTGTTGCTGTAAAATTTAAGAAATCTGGTATTTATGTATGGATTCCATCAGCAATCTTTATTAGAGCTAATGGTAATGAAGCAGATAAAAACCCAGTAATACCAGATAAACACATTAAACAAGAAGTTTTAGACAATATGTCTAAAGATGATATTGTTCATTTTATAAATTCTAATTATAAATAGGTACCATTGCTTCAGTTGGCACTTCATTTTATTAAGTTTTTAGTTCATTTACATTGAACATAAATTTTAAAATGAATAAATACAATATCAAACTTGTCAACTCAACAATTATCTTTCTTATAATATTTGGTTTTTCTTGTAAGAGTCAAAAAATAGCGACGAGTAGCTCTAAAGAAGAACTAATATTAAATATAGAAAAGATATTTTCACAAGCAAGTATTGCAGGCTTTACAATAGTAGTCGTAGATGAAAAAGATATATTATATCAACAATCATTAGGTTATGCAAATATCTCTAGTAAAATTCCATATACGAATAAAACCATTCAAACAATTGCTTCAATCTCTAAAACATTTATTGCGTTAGCTTTAATGAAAGCAGTAGAAATGGGTAAATTGAATTTAGATGATGATATCAATAAATACCTACCTTTTAAGGTTATGCATCCTAAATATCCTCTACAATCAATAACAATAAGACATTTAACAAATCATACATCAGGTATCATAGATGGAAAGATTTATGATAAATCTTATGCACTAAAAAATAGAAATGAAGACTTGTCTTATCTACCAAAGCATATTAAAAAATACGTAGATAGAATGTCAGCGAATATAAAAATTGACGATGCTCAATTTTTAGAAAATATGCTTTCTGAAAAAGGAAAGTGGTATACAAAAAATAGCTTTAATAAAAAAAAACCTGGTAGTGAATTCAATTATAGTAATGTAGGGGCTTCATTGGCAGCATATATTATAGAATTAGCAGTCGGTTTGCCTTATGAAAAATTCACAGAAGAGATTATTTTCAATCCTTTACAAATGAATAATACAGGTTGGGATTTAAACAACCTTGACGTTTCTAAATATGCAATAAAATACTTTAATGGTAAAGGATTAATAGTCCCAGATTATGATTTAATTACAAACGCTGATGGAGCATTAATAACAAGTTCTAATGACTTTAGTAAATACCTTCAAGAAGTTTTAAAAGGATTTAATGGCAATGGAACTCTATTAAACAATACTTCTTACAAAGAAATATTTACAAAGAATAATGATAAAATTGGTAATTCAGGAATTTTCTGGGAAATATCGAACAAAGGTAATCCAAATCATAGTGGTGGTGATCCTGGAATCTTATCAAATACAGTTCTAATGAAAGATAAAAAAATAGGCATTTTTATGATGTGTAATGGTGTTGATCAATCTAAAAGAAAAAATATAAAAGCATTGCAAAATATATTTAATACACTTTTAAAATACTATATAGAATAAATATTTAAATAACAATTATTATGGATTTTTTAAAAGAATTTCACATCATTAACAGTTCAATTGGTTTAATACATACCATTTTTGCAATCTTATCAATGGTTTTTGGAACAATGGTTTTATTAAATAAAAAAGGTACGAAAAAGCACAAAAGAGTAGGTTACTACTATGTAATTAGTATGCTTATTGTAAACGTTACAGCCTTTATGATTTATAATTTTGGCAGAATTTCGATGTTTCATTTTTTTGCAGCTGCAAGTTTAATAACTACTATTATTGGGGTTTTAGCAGCAATTAGAAAAAAGAAAAATTGGTTAAGAAAACATTTCTATTTTATGAGTTGGTCAGTGGTAGGATTGTATTGTGCTTTTTGGGCAGAAATAGGTGTTCGTTTTTTTGAGATGAAATATTTTTGGTGGATTGTAATGCTGGCAACTGGTTTAACTTCTTGGCTCGGTGCTAGACGAATAAACAAAGAAGCTAAAAAAATGAAGTTTGACAAATAAATTAAAATATGAAAAATATAATCATACTTTTATTTTTTACAATAAGTTTTTCTTCCAATTCTCAAAATATAGAAATTAAAAATGCATCTTGGTTTAATGGTATAAAATTTCAAAAAGAAAACATATTCATTAAAAACGGGAAATTTACGTTCTATAAACCAGATACAATACATAAAATAATTAATCTAAATGATAAATTTATTTTACCTCCTTATGGTGAAACACATACACACAATCTTTCTAATAATTATGGTATAGATTATTTGTTAAAGGAATATAAAAATCAAGGAATATTATACATACAAGTATTAGGTGGTTCACAAAAAGGAGAAGAATAGATGTAAAAGAAAAAGTGATAGCATCTAAATTACAAGTTAGGTATTCAAATGGCGGAATAACTTGTACACTTGGTCATCCTTACACAATATATGAACCATTAGCAATGGGAATTTTTATAGGTACTGAATTAAAAAAACGGAAAGATGAAATAAGAGATAGTAGATTAGCAGAAAATGATGCTTACTGGTTTTTCGATAATATAAAAGATGTAGATAATAAATGGAACAATTTGCTGAAAACCAAGCCAGATGTTATTAAAATAATGCTATTATTTTCAAATCGTTACGATTCATTACACAAGAATAAAAATAAATTAGGTGGTAAGGGTTTATCGCCAGAAGTAGCAAAATATGTAGTAAAAAAAGCCAAAGCAAATAATTTAAGAGTTTTCGCTCACATAGAAACAGCTTTTGATTTTAAAGTTGCAGTAAATATTGGTGTTAATGTAGTAGCTCATCTTCCAGGATATTCCTGGAATGGAGATTTTGAAACTTTAAGAAACTACACTTTATCTAATCAAGATTTATTAAAGGCAAAAGAAAATAATTTGAGTATAATAACTACTGCTTCTATTTCAAAAAAATTCGCAAACATAAGAGTAGATAATCAGTTACAGTTTAGCCAAGAAAGATTTAGTAATATTATAAAACATCAAAAAAAATTAATAGAACGTTTTATTAATTACGATATAAATCTTTCTATAGGGAGCGATGTTTACGGTAAAACTCTTTTTGAAGAAGTTAACTATTTACATAAATATAAGATGCTCAATAATCTACAGATAATAAATAACATGAGTTCGATGTAAAACAGATGATTTATTAGTATGAAAAAAGCAGAATATTTAGTAAATCAAAGTACTGATTTTCAATTTATTAATAAATACTCTGCTCATGATTTCTGATGATAAAATTATAGAAATTTTCTGTTCTTTGGATGATTTTATGAAAGAATTTAACTCAATTCTAGATAAAAATAATATTTCTGATAGTTCAACCACAAAAAAACGTAATAGAAAATTCAAAATGAGTAAAAGTGAGGTAATGACTATTATGGTTATTTTTCATTTAAAATCACATCGTAATCTATAGCACTTTCATCTTTATTATGTATCTAAACATATGGATGATTACTTCCCTGATTTAGTTTCTTATAATCGTTTTGTTGAATTACAAAAATCAGTGATTTAACCTTTAGCTGTTTATTTAAAGCTTTGTGGTTTAGGCAAATGTTCTGGTATTTCTTTTATCGATTCTACAACTCTTAAAGTATGTCATTACAAAAGAGAAAAACAGAACAAAGTTTTTCAAGGAATTGCTGAAAAAAGTTATGGAACATTAGGTTGGTTTTACGGCTTTAAATTACATTTAGTAAGTAATAACAAGGGGTAAATTATAGATTTATCGATTACTAAAGCAAATGTAGATGATAGATATCCACTTAAAAATAAAAACTTTCACGATAAAATATTTGGAAAAATATATGGTAATAAAGGATATTTGGGTAAAGATTTATTTGATAAATTGTTTGTTGACGGTATTCTTTTAGTAACCAAATTAAGAAAGAATATGAAGAAAAAAGCACTCGATTTTATGGATAAAATTTATATTAAAAAAAGAGCGATTATAGAATCTGTGAACGATGTGCTAAAAAATACTTGCCAAATAGAACATTCTAGACATCGATTATTTGATAACTTTTTAGGAAATTTAATCGCAGGTTTAACAGCTTATTCTTTTCTTGATAAAAAAACCTAGTATTAAAATTCAAAGATATTTACCTAACCTAGACATGAGTAAGTTGAACTCACGTTTATTATATGTTAACTCCTAAACAAATGCACAATCAAAAAACATTGAAAAGAAAACAATACAAAAAAGAAAAGGTAATAACCTAAAATTACTACCTTTATAATATATTAATCCTGTATCATTATTTCAGGACGTCACAATTAATATCTTTATAAGATACTAATTAGCTTTATAATATAAAAGAAAATAAAAGATAACAAAATAATTTAGCAAAATCAAATCCTGAAAAACTATATGAAATGAAGCAAACTTTTATCAACTTAAGAAGAGAAAATTACCAAAAAGGAGTTAAAGAAGTAATTTTTAAATAATATTACCCCTTTTTTTATCCATTATATACCCTAGTTTTATAAGTTGTAAACTTAATTTTATGTCAAATAAATAAATAAACCATATTATGCAAATCATCACATTTTTAGGTTTTACAGTTTTAGTTGCTGTAATTGCCTATCTAAAAACTAGAAACACTGATGAAAATTCTTCAGATGGTTATTTTTTGGGAGGTAGAAGCCTAACAGGAATAGTAATTGCAGGATCTTTACTATTAACAAATTTATCCACAGAACAAATTGTTGGTTTAAATGGAGCTGCTTTTAAAGAAGGTATTCTAGTAATGGCATGGGAAACTCTAGCTGCAATTGCTATGGTTGTTACAGCAGTTTTTTTATTACCTAGATATTTAAAAGGTGGTATTACAACTGTACCTCAATTTCTAGAAAGACGATATGATAAAATGACAAAAACCGTAACTTCTGGGTTATTTTTAACTGGTTATGCAGTAATACTTTTACCAATCGTTTTATATTCTGGTGCTTTAGCTATAAATTCTATGTTTTCTGTCCCAGAAATGCTAGGAGTTTCAAAAAATACAGCATTATGGATTACTGTTTGGGGAATAGGAATTATTGGTTCTATTTACGCCATTTTTGGAGGTTTAAAAGCTGTTGCAGTATCAGATTTAATAAATGCTATTGGCTTGTTAATTGGAGGTTTACTGATTCCGTTTTTTGGATTAATGGCTATTGGAGATGGGAGTATTTCTGAAGGAATGTCAACGTTAATTGAGTCAAATCCAGAGAAATTTAATTCTATTGGAGGAGAAGATTCTTCAATTCCGTTTGCAACTATTTTTACAGGAATGATGTTGGTACAACTTTTTTATTGGGGAACAAATCAAGCTATTATTCAAAGAGCATTAGGTGCAAAAAACTTAAAAGAAGGGCAAAAAGGATTACTGTTGGCTTCTTTTATTAAAATATTAGGACCATTAATTGTAGTGCTTCCAGGTGTTATAGCTTTTCATATGTTTGGTACAACATTAGACAATCCAGATGAAGCATATCCAATGTTGGTAACAGAAGTTTTACCAGATTATTTAGTTGGTTTCTTTGCTGCGGTTTTATTTGGTGCAATTTTGAGTTCATTTAATTCAGCATTAAACAGTTCTGTAACTTTATTTGGGATAGACATTTATCAAACCTATTTTAAAAAAGATGCAACAGAAATGGAAGTGGTTTGGGCTGGTAAAAAGTTCGGAATTATTTTAGCGTTGGTATCAATGTGTATTGCACCTTTATTAGTGTATGCTTCTGATGGTTTATTCGGATATTTACAGGAAGCTAATGGAATTTATAGTATTCCAATCTTAACAATTATTGTTGTTGGTTATCTTACTAAATATGTGCCTGCAATTGCAGCCAAAATAGGTGTTATTTCTGGTGCTGTATTATATATTATTAGTCAGTTTGTAATAAAACCAATGGTTGGAGAGGTAAATTATCCTCACTTTTTACATGTTATGGCAATTTTGTTTGTGTTGAATATTATCATCATGTTACTCATTGGTAAATTTAAACCAAGAGAAGTTGCCTACGAACAAGTCTATACAAACCAAGTAGATATTACGCCTTGGAAATATCTTAAAGTTACTGGTATTGCTGTTTGTGTAATCGTTATTGGAATTTATATTTATTTTGCATAAATATTAAAAATGCTAGAATCTAACCTTATGTCAAGAATAAGGTTATGTTCCATTTTATCATTTTTGTTGTTTTTTGCAAATAACAATAGAAAAAACAGTCCAATATTATTGTTTGTTTAGTTGATGATATTGGGTTTAATAGATTCTTCAGTTCCATTTATAAAAATTTAGTGATTTAGTTAATGAATTGTAAGAAAAAAATCACTTTATCATGAAATTGATATAATCAATAAAAATTCTAAATATAGATTACCAAAAATATAATTGTTTATTAATAAGAATTAGATTAAAACAAGTTTTAATAATTTGTTTCCTTTTTACAAAACTTTATTTTTATTTAATTAAACTTGTCTCTAAATTAAATAAATTTGATTTACAACAATTAATAATTTCCTAATATGTTTAAGCCTATCAATTTATATTCTATAAAAACATTAACCACATATAACCTTATTTTAATATTGCTTATCGTATGTTTTTATAATTGTAAAAAAGAAAATAAACCTAAAACAAAAAACTCTGACAAATCAGAAGCTATAACATCAAAAATTAATACTCCAAAAAGCATGATTTGGATTGAAAGTAAAACTTTTTTACAAGGAGCAAAAGATAATGACAAATATGCAATGCCAAGAGAAAAACCTGCACATAAAGTTACAGTAGATGGTTTTTACATAGATGCTACAGAAGTAACAAACAAACAATTTAAAGAGTTTATAAAAGAAACTAACTACGTAACTGTTGCAGAACGCAAAATTGATTGGGGAGAAATGAAAAAACAAGTCCCATCAGGAACTCCAAAACCTCACGATTCTATTTTACAACCTGGAAGTTTAATTTTCAATAAAAACATAAACGCTGTTGTAAATATGCAAAACTACACACAATGGTGGACTTGGAAAATTGGTGCAAATTGGAAACATCCTTCAGGCCCAGAATCTTCAATCGAAGGAAAAGATAATTTCCCTGTAGTTCATATAGCTTTAGAAGATGCTTTAGCTTATTGTAAATGGGCTAATAGGCGTTTGCCAACTGAAGCTGAATGGGAAGCTGCTGCCCAAGGAAAAAATACAGATGCTATTTTTACTTGGGGAAATGATGATACTGTTTTAAATTCTAATGCAAATACTTGGCAAGGTGTTTTTCCTACAAAAAATGAATCTAAAGATGGTTTTGAACTTATTTCTCCAGTAAAATCTTATGCTCCCAATAGTATTGGTTTGTATGATATGACTGGGAATGTTTGGGAGTTGACTAGCGATTTATTTAATGTAAATCATTACCAAGAACTAGATACTTCTAAACCTATTTTAAATCCAAAAGGTGCAAAAAAGTCATACAGCCCTAGTAATCCTTATCAAACAGAACATGTAATGAAAGGTGGCTCTTTTTTGTGCCATGCTTCTTATTGTGCGAGTTATAGAATTTCTGCAAAAATGGGAGTAGCTATAGATTCTGGTTCTGACCACATGGGTTTTAGAACAGTGGTTACTCCAGAAATGTTAGCATCAGAATAAAAAATGTTATGAAAATAAGCTTTAAAGATTACTTTCTGTTTGTAGTCTTATTACTCATCAGTCAAATCAATTTTGCACAATTAACAGGTAAAATTATTGATGCCAATGATGCAACTCCACTAGAATATGCAACTGTTGCTTTATATAAAAAATCTCCAAAAAAATTAATTACAGGAGTAATTACTGATTCAAATGGTGTTTTTTCTTTTGATAAATTAAAGAAAGGAAATTACAGTATTGAAGTTTCATTTATTGGTTATCAGCCTAAAAAAGTTCAGAATATTGTTTTTTCTGGAACTAAAAAAGATTTAGGAATTCTAAAATTATCGTTAGGTAATTCTTTAAACGAAGTCGTTATAAAATCAGAAAGAGCTGCAGTTGTAAGTAGAATTGATAAGCAAGTTTTTGATGCTACAAAATTCCAGAACAGTCAAGGAGGAACAGGAACAGATGTGATTAAAAATTTACCATCAGTTTCAATAAATGGAACTGGAGATATTGCTGTGAGAGGCACCACAGGTTTTGTAATTCTACTAAATGGAAAACCTGTACAAGGAAATCCTGCAACAATTCTGAATCAGTTGCCTGCAAATGCCATTGATAAAGTGGAAGTAATTACTGCACCATCAGCTAAATACGATCCTGAAGGAAAAGCAGGAATTTTAAATATTTTTACCAAAAAAGGAGCTTTAAACGGAACTTTTGCACAAATAAATACAAGAATTGGAGTACCTTCTATTGAAGATTATAACAATTCTGAAAGCGCAAAACGTTATGGAATTGATGCCACTTACAATTACAGAAAAGACAAATGGAATTTTTCTTTAGGTGCTAGCTACCAAAGAAATGACAAATCTGGAAGACGTGAAGGTGATGTTTTTACCATTCAAAATGACATAAAAACGAGTTTTCCTTCTGACGGAGAACGTTCTTTTGATGAAGAAAATTTTAGTGGAAATATTACATTAGACTATACTCCGAACGAAAATAATGAATTTTCTTTAGGTTTTTTTGCAGGAAAAAGAAGCAAAGACAGAAGAGCAGACATTGTATATTTTGATAATAATGCTGTACAACCTGCAAATAGCAATAATAGATTATACACATTTCAATACTTTAATGAAAACTTACGTATTAGAAAGAGTGATTTTGCTTTAGGAAGCTTTGATTATGCTCATAAATTTGCTGATGAATCTAAATTATCTGCCTCATTTTTATATGAATACACACTTTTAGGTGGCCCAACAACCAATAGAAATTTAGGTTTTCCAAATACTTCAGAAATTATTCAAGATGAATTTAATACCAATGACAATCCATTATTTGGTACTTTATTTGTGTAGATTATGAATTTGCAAAGTTTTCTTTTGGAAAATTAGAAACAGGATATCAATATCGTTTTTTAGATCACGAAGGAGATTTTGATTACACCAGAAGAAACAACAACACAGGAGTTTTTGATCCTGTGCCTGAATTTACTAGTGACATCGATTTGAAAAGAACTTTACATTCTGGTTACGTTAATTTATCAGGTAAAAAAGAAAAATGGGAATATGCTGCTGGTGTTCGTTTGGAAAAAATGGATAGAGAGTTAACAATTCAAGGAGATAATCAATTAATACCTGATGTAATTCCTTTTGATTATTTACAATTATTCCCTTCTGCAAGTGTGCAATATTCAATGGAAAATAAAACGAAATTAAAAGCTGCATATAGTAGAAGAGTGCAAAGAACTACTACTTTTAAAATGAATCCTTTTCGTGAAAGAGAGCATTCTGAAACTTTAGAACAAGGAGATAAAAACCTAAAACCTGAATTTGTAGATTTGCTTGAAATTGGAATCTCAAAACGTTATAAAAAAGGAAATTCTGTATATGCAACTGCTTATTACAGAAATGTCAAGAACTTGGTAAATAGAGTAAATAAAGTATTTAATGATAGTATTTTAGATCGAATTTACTCAAATGTGGGCAGAGGCAAATCTTTTGGTTTAGAATTAGGAGCTCAATTAAAACCTACAGAAAAATGGAGTAATTTTATCGGATTTAATATCTATAATTTAGATATTGATGGCAATTTTGTTTATAAAGAAAATGGAACTATTTTTTCTGAAAAAATAAATAATAATGCTACTCAATATTCTGTAAATCTAAATTCTACATATCAATTTAATACAAGTACATCTTTGCAATTCACATTAAATTATTTATCAGAAAGAGTTACTGCACAAGGAAAAGATTCCAGGTTTTATTCGCCAAACCTGACGTTTCAAAAGACATTTTTAGATAATAGATTGACTGCCACTATACAATGGCAAAACATAGATTTAGGTTTTTTAAATACTAATGAACAACGAATCACTACCTCAAAACAAGGTTCGTTTTTTACAACTACAAATTATGTGTATGAAGTAGATATGGTTATGCTAAACTTATCCTACAATTTTAATTCGAATAAAAATAAATCAAAATTTATTAAAAGTGAGTTTGGTGCAAAAGAGTTTTAATTTTAACGACCTCTTCTTCTGCCCATTCTATTGTTACGCATTTCCAACATTTTCTTTTGAACTATGGCTACATAATCATCTTTGTTAGTTTTAGTTCCTTTTTCTGGTGCTTCTATTTCTATTTTTTCTTTTGGATTTATAACAACTTCAGTACATAATAAAGTTGTATTACCAGAACTTACTTCTAAAATTAAACCTGGTAGACCCCAAAACTCTGCTGGACCTTGGGCTACTGGAATTTGAAGTGTGTACCAAGCCTCTACAACTGTCATATTTTCTTGTGATTCTTCAGTTTCGTCTTCTTTTTTTTCTTTTTTTCTTAAATCACTCCAAGAAAAACTATACCAACTTAACTCTTTATTAGGCACAAAGGCTTTTGCCTTATAACAAGTATAATTTCCTATTTTTTTTGTTTCAGTACCCATAGTCCAATCAATCTTGTGTAAATTATCTTTTATTAAAAAACGCTTACCATAAAACTCTTGAGCTTGTACTAATTTTTCTTCTTTAACATTTTTATATTGGTCTCCTCTAGAAAAGTAGCCTCCCCAAGAATCAGTTGCTCCAGAAATAGCATCAATTTGATCATCTTCTAAAAACATTGACTCTTTCATATTAAAAGTAAGAGTATATGTTTTTTCTAACCTACTTTTTAAACGAGCTGCAACTTGTTTTTTCTGTGCTTCACTCATTCTTGCTCCCCATCTTCCAAGTTCCATTTTAGATTTTTGCATGTAGATAGCTTTACCTTGAAAGTTCTGCCCATTAATATTTAGGCAAATCAAAATAATAAATAAAAAAAGAATAGACTTAAAATTTGATGACTTCATAAGAACATATTTTGTTTAACAAATATATTAAAATATTAAACATTAAATTTTTAGCTTCAAAAATTTAACGTTTATTTGTGTTTAAGTCTGATAATCAGCTAAAAGCTAGCTTTTAAAATTATTACCTCTGTAATATTCAAGAACTTTTACTCGCAAAAAATAATCATATTTAGCTATAGATAAGTTTATTTGAGCATTTTCAAGATTATTTTTACTTGTAATGTATGCAAGAAAATTAGAAACACCATTATTAAATCGTACTTCATTTACTTCAAAAGATTTTTGGAAGGCTTTAACTTGATTTTCTAAACTTTGAAACCTAGCATAAGCAGCTTCCATATCAAAATGAACTTGTCTAATCGCATTTCTAATTTCTAATTGTGTTCTTTCTAATTGAACCAGAGATTCTTCAACTCTCACTTTTTCTAAAGCTACATTATTTTTTGCTCTAAAACCATTGAAAAAAGGAATTCTTACTGAAACACCAACAACAGAATTTAAGTTATTATCAAACTGATCTAGATAATTAATTTGTTGGGCATTAAATGATTTCTGATTGGTTTGAACAGGTATATTTTGATTATTAATAGTAACGAAATCTCCTGTATTTACAATAGATGAGCCTGTTTCTGTAAACATTTCTGCAACACTTGAGTAATTGGTATTTAGTTGCCCAAATAATGAGATTTCAGGGATATATTGAGATTTTGCAATACTTACTCCTTTTTGTGCTGCTTCAATCCTTAACTCACTAGCTTTAAAGGTTGCTAAATTTTGTAGTGCATCATTATAAATATCATCTGATGTAAATTTATATCCATCTACATTTAATAAAATTTTTTCTGCTTCTAAATTAGTGTTGTTCTCTAAATTCATTAACCTTGACAGCTCTAATTTGGCATTGTTGAGTGTTATTTTAGAGGATAATATATTTGTTTCATCTGATGCTTTTTGTCCTAATAAATCTGTATAATCTGCAGGGTTCTCTCTTCCTTGATCGTATAAATCTTTTTGAATTTTCAACTGTTTTTTTGTAACCTCTAATCGTTCTATATTAAGAGCTAGAACTTCAGTAGCATTCAAAACTTGTAAATATGCTAATGTTACAGATAAAATTAAATCTTGTTTGCTTTGCTCTACTTCTAAATTTGATGCTTTTGCATTTAATCCGTTTTGCTTTAGTGTATTCAACAATCGAAAACCATTAAAAATAGTAGCATTCAAACTTAAATTAGCACTAGAAAAAACTAATCTTTGTTCGATAAAATCATTAGTGAAAGGATCTACACTTCTACCATTATTCACTCCTAAATTATAACTTCCATTTAAACTAGGTAATAAATCTGTTTTAGCTTGTTTATAATTTATTTTTGCTGATTTTTCATTAAATTTAGATGATTTTAAGTCTAAATTATTTTCAATTGCTATTTGAATGCAATCTTCTAAACTATACTTTTTCTTCTCTTGATTTTGAGAAAAAATAGAACTATAAAATAACAAAACAATCACTAAAGATAAATTTATTTTCATCGCTGTTAACTTTTAAGATTTTACAATGCTGCCATCTAATAAATTTACAATTCGAGAACCGTAAGAAGCATTTTCTTCTGAATGTGTAGCTTGAATAATGGTAACTCCTTCATTATTTAACTTTGCGAAAAGTTCCATAATTTCTTGACTCTGTTTTGAATTTAAGTTCCCTGTAGGTTCATCAGCCAAAATTAATTTGGGAGTTGCTACTAAAGCTCTTGCAATACCCACCAATTGTTGCTGACCTCCACTTAATTGTTCTGGAAATAATTTCTTTTTCCCAACAATATTAAATCTATCTAGCATATCTGCTACTAAAGCTTTGCGTTCTTTAGATTTTACATTTTTATATAATAAAGGCGTTTCAATATTTTCCTCTACTGTTAATTCATCAATTAAATGATAAGCTTGAAATACAAAACCTATATATTCTTGATATAATTTTACTCGGTTTTTTTCTTTCATTTTATGCACAGGCTCATCTAAAAAGGTATAATTTCCTTCTGTAAAATTATCTAACATTCCTATACAGTTTAACAAGGTAGATTTCCCTGAACCAGAAGGCCCCATTAAAGAAATGAAATCTCCTTCATTTACTTTTAAATCAATACTATCTAATAAATTGATGGAATTTCCCCCAGATTTTATGGTTCTTGAAGCTTGTTGTATGTTAACTAAAGTGCTCATTATTTTTTGATTAATTCTTACATTATTTCTACTTGTACTACTTAAAAGTATAGTGAAGATGATGCCACAAATTCAATATGCTAAATATCAAATACTTACATAATAAATATTATTTAAAGGTGTTCGTTTTTGGTACAGATTTTGTTCATAAACGAACACCTTTAAATAAAACTATTGTAAAATTATTCTGTTTTTAAACTATGTACAGGATTGGCAATTGCAGCTCTGACAACTCTAATACCTAAAGTAAATGAAGTGATAATTAATGCTATGATCCCTGCTAAAGCAAACATCCACCATTGAATGGAAATACTAAATGCAAAACTGTTTAACCACGAATTCATTAAATATCCTGCTAAAGGAAAAGCGACGATTGCAGCAATACCTACTAAAATGATATAATCTTTAGAGAGTAATATTACAATTCTAGAAATACTTGCTCCTAATACTTTACGCACACCAATTTCTTTTACTTTACGTTTTACTGTAAAAGAAATTAGACCAAATAAGCCAAGACAAGAAATAAAAATTGCTAAAATAGCAGTAATGTTTACAGATTGTAAAATACCTTCAATCAATCGATACTGACCACTAACTTTATCTGTTAATCGTTCTTGTACATATCGTTTTCTTGATAGAATAGATTCAAAAGCAGTAGTAATTAAATTCTCTACATAAGCTTCTTGACCTTCCACAACACTCACCGTTAAAAATCGATGATTTGCTAAAGCCTCTTTTTCTCTATAAATATGCACTAAAGGCTCAATTCTATTCTGTAAATCTTGATAATGAAAATCTTTTACCAAGCCAATAATTGGCATACCCACAAAATTACTTCCTTTAAATTTTAGTCTTTTCCCTTTAATTGAATTCCAGCCAAAAGCTCTCATTGCAGCTTCATTAATAATTACAGGATATTCGTCTGGTTGATCTAAATTTCTATCAAAATTTCTCCCTTCAATTATAGGAACTTGTAAGCTGTTAAAATAATTATGGTCTGCATAAGAACGTCTCATTCTAACATCTAAACTCTTTTCTGGATCATAATAGGGTGAGTAATTGAAATTATAGTCTGATGGAATAGACTGACTTGTAGCCACACTTTTTACATAAGGACTAGCTTCTAAATCATTCAATAAAGCATTGAACTTTGATTTTGCCACATCTATATTCTCGTAATCCAAATCGATATTCCCAACCAAAACATTTGTACGATCAAAACCCAAATCAGCATTTTTCATATAGCTGATTTGCCTATTTAAAATAATAGAGACACAAATACATAAAATAGCAATACTAAATTGAAGAATGATGAACGAGTTACGTAATAAAAAATTACTTTTTACTTGATTAATTTTACCTTTTATGCCAAGTGTTACTGGAATTTTTATGAAACGTAAACTTGGAAATATAGAAACCATTATAGTGGATAAAACACCAACAATAACTATACCTATCACTACAGGATAATCTCTTGTGATATCAAATGAAATTCTACCAAATTCAGGTCCAAAAGTATCATTTAATCTAGGTAAATTGATTCCTAAAAATAGAATAGCTGACACTAATATTGATATCATTACCAACATTCCATTTTCAGTGAGATATTGAAAAATCACGCTCTTTTTACTGCTCCCCAATACTTTTCTAATGGCAATAGTTTTGGTTCTACTTAACATTGTAGAAGTATTTAAGTTTAAAAGATTTACTAATATAATGAGTAAGATAAAAAATGATGCTACAATAGAACTACTAATAATAATATCTACTACTGGAATAGCATCTGTACGCAGTTCTGTAAATGGTATAATCTCCATTCGATCTATGACAGTTGGATCTGTATAATGCTCTTGTACTAATGCCTCAATTTGGATTTTCAATGTTGATGTATCAACATCGGGATTTATTTTAAAATACACTGGTGAGAAACTATTTCCCCAATTATTTTGTTTTTGAAAAGAAGCATTATTTTCAAGTAATGTATTTGGTAAAACCACACCAAGTCTTAATGAGGAATATGGGCTTATAGACTCTAAAACTCCAGTTACTCTTAAATTTAGAGAATCTGCACCAATTAAGGTTTTCCCAACAGGATTGATATCTCCATAAATTTGCTGACTTACTTTGTCTGTTAAAATTATGGAGTTTTTTTGATTTAAAGCGGTTGCTGAATTTCCATATTTCAGTGGTAAATCAAAAACAGTAAAAAATTCTGAATCTACATAATCTGTTCTGTGTTGAAAATTTTCACCATCATTTTCCAACCAAATATTTCCCCAACTGTGCATATGAGTTCCAGCTTCAATTGAAGGAATTGTGCTCAAGACTTTTTCCATCATTGGATATGGAGCTTCATTGTAATCATCACCATTCTTTAAAACGGTTTTTAAATAAATAATTTGATCTTTATTGGGTATAGGTTCATCAGCAATATAATAGGCATATACTGAAAACAGTAATGTTAATACACTAGAAATCCCAATACTTAAACCTATTAAATTTAAAAGTGAAAGCGTTCTGTTCTTCCAAAGATTTCTAAATGAAATTTTTATATAATTTTTAAACATTGATTAGTTTTTTACTCGGTTCGCAAAGCATTAACAGGGTTTGAAATAGTTACTTTATAGGCCTTTATCAAAATAGTAAGAAGTGATATTACAAGTACAATTGCACCCACCAACAAAAAGATAGCAATATTTATTTCTATACGATAGGCATAATTTTGGAGCCAATTACTCATTGAATAATAAGCTATTGGTATTGCGATTAATAAGGCAATAGCGATGAGTTTGATAAACTCTTTTGATAATATCCATAATATATGGATTGATGTAGATCCTAATATTTTTCGTATTCCTATTTCTTTGGTTCTTTTTACAATATGAAAAGAAACCAAGCCAAATAATCCCATACCTGCTATAAAAATAGCGATGAACGCAAATATATTAAATACATATCCCAACTTACTTTCTGCTTCATAAAAATAATTATAAGTATCCTCCAAAGAATTCACTTCTATATATTCTGATGAAACAATAGATTTCATTGTTTTTTCTACAAACAATTTTGTGTTAGTGAAGTCAGATTCGTTGGTTTTAACAATTATATTTCCTTTGTAGGTATCTTCATCTTTTCTAATTGTCATAAAAAGTGGTTGTATTTCTGAACTCAATGACTGAAAGTGAAAATCTTTTACAACGCCAATCACATTTCCGCGAAAAAACTCTTTTCCGACAGCAGTTTTCCATCCTAGTTTTTTCATTGCTGCTTCGTTTATAAGGTAAGCGTCTTTAAAATCTGTAGCATAGTTTTTAGAAAAAGACCTACCTTGAACCATTTCTATATCAACAAGATCTATAAAATCATAATCAACATAAGATCTGTAAAAATTCATTGATTTTTTTTGATAGTTTCCTTCCCAATTTTCTACAGGACCATTGCTTGTAATATTAATTGGCAATTGAGAACTTATAGAAACTTGAGTAATATTAGGGTGTTTTAGCAGTTCGTTACGAATTAAATCTTTTTTAGCCATCAATCCTTTTTGCTTGTATGGCATATAAAGTATATTTTGTTTGGTATATCCAAGCTCTTTTTTGGTTAAGAAATTGTGTTGTTTATATACTACAAAACTACTTATTATCAAACCTATTGCCACAATAAATTGACCAATTACTAATACATCTTTAAGTGAAAATTGTCTGCCTTTAAATTGCCATACATTACCTTTTAACGATTTTACCAAGTTTATTTTTGCTAAAAAAAATGCGGGATAAATTCCTGAAATGACACCAATTAACAGTGCAGTTAAAAACATTAACATAAGAAACCAAGCATCATCAATAAAGTTTAATACGATTTCTTTACCCAAAAACTGGTTAAATAATGGAAGTAATGCAACTACAAGTAAAATTGCCACAAAGAAACTTAACACTGTAAGTATTATAGACTCATTAACATACTTAAAAATTAAGTTGCCTTTTTTGGCTCCAAGCACTTTATGAATGCCTACTTCTTTTGATTTTTCTGTATATCTTGATATTGCTAAATTAACGTAATTGATGGCTGCCAAAAGCAGAATAATAAATCCAATAAAAGAAAAAAAGTAGATGTAGTTTATATTACTATTTATTTCAAACTCATCATCTAAATTTGAATATAAATGAATATCTTTTGCTGGCTGCAACGTAAATTTTGGAAAAAAACTAAATCCTGCATTTTTGTAAGCAGGTTTTAAGACCTTTTCATACTTTATCATTTTATCCTCTAGAGCTTTATAATCTTGCCCTTCTTTTAACAGAATATAACCAGCTTGTTCACAACTAAACCAATCATTAACATCTCTCTCGTAATTTGGATAAAGATTTCTTGATGCTATAAAATCATATTTAAAATGTTGATTTTTGGGTGCATCAGCAATTATACCCTTTACTATTAACGCATTTTTATTATTGAAAGAAACTGTTTTGCCTATAGCAACCTCTTTTCCAAAAATTCTTTTTGCAGTAGTTTGTGTCAATAAAATAGAGCTCTGGTCTTTTAAAGCTTTTTTGTCTTGCCCAGAAATTAACTCAATATCGAAAATGTCAAATAAATTTTCATCTGAAAAAAGTCCATTTGCTAGAAATAACTCTTCATTGCTGCCAAGAGTTGCTTCTTTAGTAGCCATTGTTGTTATTTCTTCAACTTCAGGAAAATCCTTTTGTAATCTATTAAATAATGGCATTGGTGACGCTATGTAAACATCTTTAGCCTCTGATTCGAATTCAGTTTCGTTGTTTAGTACTCTATATATATTATCTATGTTATGATGATGCTTATCATAGCTCAATTCAAATTTCACGTACAATGCTATAAAAATAAAACACACCATTGCAACTGTAAGCCCAAATACATTAATTAAAGAATATGTTTTATTCTTTATTAAACTTCTTATTGATATTTTGAAATAGTGTTTAAACATATTTTATTTTTTATTCTGTTCGTAAAGAATCTACAGGGTTAGATGTCGCTGATTTTATAGCTTGATAACTCACAGTTATGATAGTTATGATAATTGCTCCTGAACAAGCCAGCACAAAAACAGTCCAAGAAATATCAGTTCTATATGGAAATTTCTGCAACCACTTGGTCATCAATAAATAAGCAATTGGAGAACCTATAGTTAAAGAAATTACCACTAGTTTTAAGAAATCTTTTGACAATAACATCCATAATTGGCTTACTGAAGCACCCAAAGTTTTACGAACTCCAATTTCTTTTGTACGTTGTTCTGCCACAAAAGATGCCAACCCAAATAAACCTAAACAACTAATAAAAATGGCTAATAAAGTAAATACTTTAGAAAGACTTGCAATTCTTTCTTCTGCTCTAAATTTTTGTCCATATTGCTCGTCAACAAATTGATAAACAAAAGGTAAGTTTGGAAAATTTGCTTTAAAAGTGCTTTTAATAATCGCTAAATTATCTGCAACACTTTTGGTTGGATTCATTCTTATATTGTAGTAATTAACATAATTTCCTTTTTCAAATAAATATATAGATGGCTTTACTGGCGAATAAGGAGATTGTATAATAATATCATCAATTACTCCAATTATTTTTAAAGAAACAGCATTATATTTATCTCTTAAATATTTATCTGCTGGATTTTCTAATCCCATATATGCAACAGCAGATTTATTGAGAATCACTGCTGTAGAATCTGATGGAAATTCACGAGAAAAACCTCTGCCTTCTATTATTTTTAACCCTAACGTTTCTGCAAATTCGTAAGAAACAGAAGTTTGTGCAAATTCTTCTTGAAACCCATCAGGTTTTCCATCCCAAGTATAACCACTTCTACTAGACCAAATCTCGGTCATTGGGCTACTTGTACCTGCCATTTCTGTTACTGCTCCAGAAGCTATGAATTGGTTGCGCATTACATCTCTTTTTCCTTTAAATTCTGATGACATTACAGGTATTTGTATCAGCCCTTCTTTGTTGTAGCCTGTAGGTCTGTTTTTTGCAAAATCAATTTGATTCATTACAACAATAGTCCCAATTATTAATGCTACTGATACTGTAAATTGACTTACAACCAATATTTTTCTTGGTAAAGAAGAATTTCGTCCAGTTTTAAAAGTTCCTTTCAACACAGTTACTGGATTGAAAGCCGATAAAAATAAAGCTGGATAACTACCTGATAATAATGAAGTAATTGCAATAAAAATTAAGGAAACTAGCCAAAAACTTTTATTATACCAAGGGAACACAATTTCTTTACTCGCCAAATTATTAAAGCCGTTTAAAAACAATAACACTAACCCAATTGATAATACAAATGATAAGAACACAATTAAGAAAGATTCACTTAAAAATTGCGAAATTAATTGACTTCTTTTTGAACCAATCGATTTACGAATTCCCACTTCAATGGCTCTTTTTTCTGATCTTGCAGTGCTTAAATTTACAAAATTGATACACGCCAAAAGCAACACAAAAGCACCAATAATTCCAAACGTCCAGACATTCTCAATTCTTCCTCCAACTTGTTTTCCCCCTTCAAAATTATTTCGCAAGTACCAATCTTTCATTGGGAATAAAAATAGTTGAGGGTCCAATGCTGCTTCATCTGTGGATGCTAATTTTTTTACATCAATAATTTTTGATGTAACTGCATCCATAGTTATGTTTTCATTTATTTCGACAAATAATTGAAAAGAGTCATTTGCCCATTGCGTTTTTGCATTTTCTGCATATTTATTTGTCGCCAAGAAAAAATCCCAAGAAGCCAAATATTCTAAATCAGAAAAACTATTGTTACTTGGTATATCTTTATAAACAGCGCTTACAGATACATCATCAGTACTATTTAGGGTTACAATTTTACCAATTGGATTTTCATCATCAAACAACGCTTTAGCAGTAGATTCAGAAATCATAATTGACTTTTGGTCATCTATTCCATTTTTAATTCCAGCAATAATTTCCAAATTCAACATTTCTGGAGCATCTTTTTGCATATAATTACCTTGAAAGTTTAGATTTTTTTCTCCATATTCTAGATATCTAGGTAATGTCCAAGAAGACATAACTACATATTTAAAATTATCATTGTAATCCTTACGCAAAGAAAATTCCAAAGGCCTTGGAATTGCAGTTCCTGTTTCTGTATTACCATTGTAAGTCCCATTTTGTAAAACTTGTGCAATTGTAGCTTTATTTTCAAAATGATTATTATAACTTAACTCATCATTAATCCATAAACCAATCATAAGAGTTGTAGTAATACCAATGGCTAAACCAGAAATATTAATAAGTGAATACACCTTATTTTTAAATAAATTCCTGATTGCTATTTTTATATAATTTCTATACATATTTGTTGTTTTCTGGTTGATGAAATCTATTCTGTTCGTAAAGAATCTACAGGGTTTGTTGTTGCTGATTTTATAGCCTGATAACTAACTGTAAGCAACGTAATAACAATTGCGCCTGAACAAGCCATTACAAAAACTGACCAAGAAATATCTGTTCTGTATGGGAATTTTTGTAACCATTTGGTCATCATATAATATGCTATAGGTGAACCTACTATAAGTGAAATGAATACTAGTTTTAAGAAATCTTTGGATAGTAACATCCAAAGTTGGCTTACAGATGCTCCTAAAGTTTTACGAACTCCTATTTCTTTGGTACGTTGTTCTGCCACAAAAGAGGCTAATCCAAATAACCCTAAACAGCTGATAAAAATGGCAAGTATGGTAAATACTTGTGATAAGTTTGCCACTCTTTCTTGGGATCTGAATTTTCGTCCATATTGTTCATCAACAAACTGATAAATAAAAGGAAGATTTGGAAAGTTTTCTTTAAAAACTCGCTCTATAATTTCAAGGTTTGCACTTGTGCTTTTTTCTGGATTCAATCTTACATTAAAGTAACTGAAGTTTCCATAAGCATCAAAAACATACATTGCTTGTTTTACAGGTGTGTAAGGTGATTGCACAATCATATCATCAATCACTCCAATAATTTTCAAAGGTGGTGCAGGATCATTTTCGCTATCATCTCTAATAAATTTTCCAATAGGATCAGTGATTCCCATATAATCTACAGCAGTCTTATTTAAAATTACGGCTGTAGAATCTGAGGGAAAATCTCTAGAGAAGGCTCTACCTTCAATAATTTTTAAACCCAAAGCTTCTACGAAATCATATGACACAGAAGTGTGTGCAAAATCTTCTTGAAAACCTTCTGGCTTGCCATCCCAAATGTAGCCACTTCTGTTAGACCAAACTTGTGTGGTTGGGCTGCTTGTAGTTGCCATTTCAACAGCTGCTCCAGAAGCTAAAAACTGGGTTCTTATGGTTTCTGCTTTTCCAGTAAAATCTGAACTAAATGTCGGTATTTGTATTAATCCTTCTTTATTGTAACCTACAGGTCTATTTTTTGCAAAATCAATTTGATTGATTACCACCAAAGTTCCAATAATCAAGGCAACAGATACCGAAAATTGACCCACAACTAATATTTTTCTTGGTAAGGATGAATAACGCCCCACTTTAAAAGTACCTTTTAACACAGTTACAGGGTTGAAAGAGGATAGGTATAAGGCTGGATAACTTCCTGCTAAAACAGATGTGATGATAATAAAAACAAATGAAGCCAACCAAAACTTTCCTTTCAACCAAGGAAAAGTAATTTCTTTCATTGCCAGTTCATTAAAACCATTTAAAAACAATAAGGTTAATCCAACTGCAACAACAAAAGCTAAAACTACAATAAGAAAAGATTCGCTTAAAAATTGAGATACCAACTGTCCTCTTTTAGAACCAATAGATTTTCTTATACCAACCTCTAAAGCTCTTTTTTCTGATCTTGCAGTACTTAAATTTACAAAGTTGATGCACGCCAACAATAACACAAAAGCACCAATAATTCCAAATAACCATACATTCTCTATTCTACCACCTGTTTGTACACCATTTTCAAAATTAGAACGTAAGTACCAATCCTTCATTGGTAATAAAAATATCTGTGGATTAAATTCTACTTCGTTTGGAGAAGCTTTCTTTTTAACATCAATTATTTTTGCAGTAACACCTTCCATTGTTGTATTGTCGTTAATTTG
The DNA here is from genome assembly GCF_002954685.1 of Polaribacter porphyrae. Taxonomy (GTDB): domain Bacteria; phylum Bacteroidota; class Bacteroidia; order Flavobacteriales; family Flavobacteriaceae; genus Polaribacter; species Polaribacter porphyrae. The sequence continues at coordinate 1,984,775 of NZ_MSCN01000001.1, forward strand.
AGCAAACATTTGGAAGGAGTTGTTACCCCATCGTGTTTTAGAATTTTCTATCCAACCTTGAGAGGCTAAATAAAAATCCCAATGCGCAATGAAACGTGTATCAGAAAAAGAAGAACTTTCTGGTAAATCTTCATAAACAGCAACCACAGAAAAATTATCTCTGTTGTCTAACTTTACAATTTTACCTATTGGGTTTTGTTTATTAAATAAAGCTTTAGCTGTAGATTCAGAAATTAATATTGAGCTTTTATCTTTTAATCCGTCTTTATCACCTTTTACAATGTTCAATTGCAACATATCTGCAACACCTTGCTGCATAAAATTTCCACTAAAACTCAAGTTAATATCTCCAAATTGTAAATATCTGGACTGATTCCAAGAAGACATTATTAAATGCTTAAAGTTGTCTCCATAATCTTTACGTAGCGCAAACTCTAAAGGTCTAGGAATTGCAGGTCCTGTGCCTGTTCTTCCATTTATAGTTTGATGTTGATACACTTGTGCAATTGTGGCCTTATTATCAAAATTATTATCTCTATCTAACTCATCGAATATCCAAAGGGCAATTAAAATAGTGGCAGTCATTCCTATAGCTAAACCAGCTATATTTATAAGAGAATACACTTTATTCTTTAAAAGATTTCTCCAAGCTATTTTTAAATAATTTTTAAACATTTTTATATTTTTTTGATTGATGATTTTTTATTCTGATCGTAAAGAATCTACTGGATTTTGCAGTGCTGCTTGTAACGTTTTAAAACTTATGGTTACCATAGCTATGCACACAGCTATGCAACCTGCCAAGAAAAACAGACCTAAATTCAAACTGATTCTGTAAGGATAGTCTTGAAGCCACTGAAAACTCATATACCAAGCTATTGGAGTTGCAATTAAAAAAGCTAAGGCTACTAATTTTAGAAAATCTTTTACCAATAAGCTTGCGAGCCCAAATACACTCGCTCCAACAATTTTACGAACTCCTATTTCTTTAGTTCTCTGATTTACCATCAGCAATGAAATAGCAAACAAGCCAATACAACTTAATATTATAGCCACTATAGAACCACTTGTTATAATGGTAGTCATTATTTTTTCACGTCTTAACGTTCTGTCTATATTTTCATCTAAAAAAGTTCCCAGAAAAGTAGCATCTGGGTTTATAGACTTCCAAGCAGCTTCAATTTTATCAAAAGCAGCAATGGCATTTTTAGCATCAACTTTAACAAATGCGTATAAATAATCTGAATTATTATTTAAATACATTGTTAAAGGTTCTACATTTTCTTTAAGATTTCTAAAATTGTAATCTTTAACAACTCCAATAACATTGTAACGAACACCATTATCAAAAGAAATACTTATTTCAAGTGGATTTTCTTTTCCATATTCTTTAGCTAAAGTTTCATTAATAACCATAGAAAGACTGTCTGATGCACGATCTCTACTAAAATTCCTACCTGCAACCATTTCCATACCCAATGTTTCAACATAGTCATAACCTACTGTTAAACTATGTGTACTAATGCTTCTCCCTTCATAATCAAAACCAGATACACTTGTATAACCACTTCCATCTTTTCCTCTACCTAAATTGTTATCAGCTGCTGTTATACTTATAATTTCTGGTTGATTTTGCAATTGACTTCTTAATCTACGTAACACAGTTTTACTATCTAATTTTCCGTTAAAAGGTATAGAAACCACATTGTCCTTATTAAAACCTAAATCTTTTTGTCTTAAAAAATCAATTTGATTATTTAAGACAATTGTACCACTAATTAATAAAATAGCGATTCCGAATTGAATTACAATAAGCGAATTTCTTAAACGAGTTCCAGAACTTACATCCATTTTTCCTTTTAAAGCAGTTAACGTTCCTAATTTGCTTAATAAATAAGAAGGATAACCACCAGCAATTAAAGTAATTGATACTAACACTAATAGAACTCCTAAAATAATATTTGGTTTTACTAAAGTTGCAAAAGTACCTGCTGTTCTAAATAACGTTTGAAAATCATTAAGTAATGCGTTTCCTAAAAGTGTACCTAATAGTATAGAGATAGAAAATATAAATACACTCTCTAACCAGAGTTGTATAAAAATTTGTTTTCTTGACGCTCCTAGTGTTTTGCGCATCCCAATTTCTTGAAGACGTTTAGCACTTTTTGCAACAGTCATATTTATAAAATTGACACTAGCAATAAATAGAATTAACAAGGCAATTGCTAATACTAGGTAAGGCATTGTTCGATCTGCTTCTATAATTCCATTTTTGTAAGTTGTAAATGTTCGATCTACAAAAGGAGTTAATCTCAATTGCCTGTATTGACCATTTGCATCTTTAGCTACACCATCTCTTTCTAGCCTTTCATCATCTCCACTATAATTTTTTTTAGTAAATGCTCTTGTTGATTCTTCAAACTGTGAAAGAGAAGTATTATTAACCAATTGTAAAAATACAGAATGATAACTTGCATTCCATCTATCTATATTTCTTTTATAATTAGGGCTATTTTCAAAATTTACTAAAAGTTGAAAGTTTAGTGAATTTGCACTAACTGAATCTTCTAAAACAGAAGCAATCACGAATGGTTTTGCAGTTCCTGCAATATCTAAAACTATCGTTTTTCCAATTACATCTTCAGTATCTAAAAGTAATTTTGCAGCCTTTTTTGTTATAGCTACAGTTTTTATTTTATGAAGTGGATTTTTTTCTCCTTTAAAAACAGGAAAAGTAAACATCTCTAAAAAAGGAGCATCTACATAAGATACGTCCATTTGAAGTGTTTTTTCATTATAAGTAGCTAATAAATTATCCTCATAATGTCTTGTAATTTTTGAAACACTTTGTACTTCTTTTTTTAAAGTTGGTGCAAAAGGTGCAGGCATAGATTGCCCTACTTGAGGACCTTTTAATGATTGTACTGTTGTATACACTTGATAAAGATTTTCTTTTTGTTTATGAAATTGATCTTTACCTAAAGTATCATAAGCACCAATAGCTAAAAGGATAGCGACACAAAAAGCAATCGTTAAACCGAAAATATTAAGCAACGTAAAAACCTTATTTTTAAGAAGATTTCGAAACGCTATTTTTATATAATTTTTAAACATTTTATATTTTTTTGGTTGATTGATGATTTATTCTGATCGTAAAGAATTTATAGGATTTACACTTGCTGCTTGTATAGTTTTTATACTGATGACAATGAGAGCGAAAATTATCATTGCAAAGCCACTGACCAAAAACGTCCAGAAACTAATATTGGTTTTAAATGCAAAATTTTGCAACCAATCGTGAATTCCATACCAAGCAATTGGCGCAGCTATTACAAATGCTATCCCAACTAAAATTACAAATTCTTTACATAAAATTGTATTGATTTGTAGTATTGAGGCTCCTAAAACTTTACGCACTCCGATTTCTTTTACACGTCTATTTGTGGTATAAATTACCAAACCAAATAATCCTAAAAAGCTTATTAAAATTGATAATCCTGTTGCCCAATTCAATAATTTGGAAACTTTTTGCTCTCTTTTGTAAAATTTAGCAATAGTTTCATCTAAAAATTCTAGCCTCATATCTGTTCCTGGATATACTTCTTTATAAACTACATCTATTTTTGCAAGACTGCTTTTTAGATTTTCTGATGAATCACTTTTTAAAGAAATATGTGCAGCTTGAAAGTAAGACCACCTTGGTCTGTACCAATCTCCACGTAAAGTCATAGGTTTAATTTTTGATCTTAAAGAACGTTGATGAAAATCGTTCATAACACCAACAATTTGGAGATTTTCTTTTTCATACAGTAACGTTTTACCAATAGCATCTTCTGGAGAGGTAAACTTAAAATATTTTCTTGCTGCTTCATTAATTACCAACTCTCTAACAGTATCATTTCTTTGTACACGTCCAGCCAGTAATTCAATTTCAAATAGATTTAAAAATTTGGTGTCTCCTGCTAATAATTGAATTTCTCCATAAACTTCTTGTTTATCTACCATTCTTCTCATATCTGTAGTATTACTACTTTGAGAAGCTGGTGGTGGACCACCCAAACTAACCTCTTTTATATCTGGAATTGATAATAACTTTTGTGCGTATAATTCAATTTTTTCTAAACTTCTTTCTTCAAGAGGCTTGTAAACTGATACAATTGCGTCTTTTTTAAAGCCCATATCTTTGTTTAATAAAAAATTAATTTGCTTACCCACTAAAAGTGTAGCTATAATAAAAACTTGGGCTATTGTAAATTGAAATACAGTTAAAAATTTTCTTAAACGTACTTTTTTATCTCCTACAGCTAAATGATTTTTTAATACAGAAATAGTATTGAATTTAGATAAAACCATAGCTGGATAAAATCCTGATAAAAAAGTAACTATAACCAATAATAAAACAACTCCTCCTACAATTGTTGGTATTTTGAATAACTCAAAACTTAAACCTGCTGGCACAAAATCTGAAAAAACGTTAATTAACCATTTTGAAAGCAGTAATGACAATGTTGCTGATATTAAAACCAATATAAAAGTTTCACCCAAAAACTGACCAATTAATTGCTTTCTTGAGCTACCTAATGTTTTACGAATACCAATTTCTTTTGCTCTTTGTGCTGCTTGAGCTGTGTTTAAATTGATAAAATTGATACAACCTAATACCAATAAAAAGATGGCAACTAAAATTAAATTATTCAATAAAGATTTACTTGCTCTTCCTCCAGACCAATTGTACAAACCATAATTATCATTAAAATGAATATCATTTAAAGGTTGCAATTTAAAGACTCTCTCTTCTCCATATTTTATATCTTCTTTGGTTTTGTGTTCATCAGCAATTTGTTTTAGGTTACTATTTATTACTGACTTGTCTGCGTTTTCATTTAATTTGACAAATAATTGTGAATTAGAATTGGTATTGTTCCAATTTTTCCCGATGATATTTCCACGTAATCTTGTTTGTAACAGAGTTGGATGAGAAATAAATTCTTGAAAAACTATATCTGTTCTTCCGTTAAAGTTTTGGACAATACCTGTAACCTTTGCATTAATAGAGTCATTGTAAATAAGCGTCTTTCCTAAAATTTCTGATGTTGCAGTATTTGGAAAATATTTGGCTGCGCGTTCTTCTGTTAGAATAACTTCATTAGGATTTTCTAAAGTACTCTTGCTATCACCAGCAATAAATTTATAATCAAAAATTTTAAAGAAGTCTTTATCTGCATACATCACAAACTTTGGTAATTTAAAGTTAAGATTAGCAGCTCTATTTTCAACTTTCAAAGGTCTTTCAACATAAAACTCGCTTATTACATCAAAATTATCATCTTCTTCAATAGCTCCCTTTAAGGCTAAAGTTACTCCAGAGTTGTAGAACTCTCCTTTAGGATATTTAAAATCGGTAACTACTCTATAAATTCGATCTCCATCTTTATGAAAATTATCAAATGTATAATCATAATATACCATTAAACCAATTATGAATGAAGCACTTAAACCAATAGTTAAGCCAATAACATTGATAAATGAAAACACTTTGTGCTTCATAATATTTCGCCAAGCTATTTTTAAATAATTTTTGATCATAATACTTCTATTTTATTTGATAATCTTCTTTGTAATTTTTAATTACTTCTTTTATAGAGAAGATAATGCCAAAGAATTAACTAAATGATTTTCAATATTTTAATCTACTTCAAAAATAAAAAGTGTCCGATTTTAATACAGATTTTGTTCGCATACGAACACTTTTTTTACTCAAATAATTAACTTTATTCAGTTCGTAAACTTTTAATAGGGTTAGAAATTGCTGCTTTTATAGCTTGATAAGCCACCGTTAAAAAAGTGATGCATATTGCTAAAACTCCAGCTATTAAAAACACAGACCAACTAATACTAATTCTGTAAGCAAAATCTTGTAACCAATTGTTCATAAAATACAATGCCAAAGGAAAACTAATGACTAATGACATTAAAATTAACTTTATAAAATCAACAGATAATAAGCTAATAATTCGCATTACACTTGCACCAAATACTTTTCGAATTCCTATTTCTTTGTTACGTTGTTCTGCCATAAATGCTGCCAAAGCAAATAAACCTAAACAAGCAACAAAAATGGCAATAATGGAAAACAACAAACCAACATTTGCGGTAAGCTGTTCTTTTTTGTACAATCTTTCTATATTTTTATCTAAAAAAGTATATTCAAAAGCAGAGTTTGTAGCTACTGATTTAAAAGCAGCTTCAAAATTTGATATTGTTTCTGATAAAATTTCATTTTGAAAACGCACCAATAAAAAGGATTTTGCTTCTGAACGTCGATTATGAAAAGCATACGCACCAATTGGAGAATGAAGCGATTCAAAATTGAAATTATCTACAACACCAGTTATAAAAGCGTTATTACCCAAACTCATATCTACTCTTTTACCAATCGCCTCTTCTGGAGTTAATTCTAAAAAATCTACCACTTTTTTGTTAACCACTACTTCTACCAAAGTGTCTTTTGGATGTTTAATCTTCGGTAGTAATTTTCCTGCTAAAAGATTAAATTGCAAAACATTACCAATATTATATTCAGCTCTATTAGTTTGTATATTTAAACTTTCATTAGAATTAGGTTTACCAATTGTTCTTCCACTAACACCTATTCCTGGATAACCTTGTGACCTTGTAACTGCACTAACATTTGTTAATCTTTCAAAGGCATTAACCAATGCTTTGTTAGCTTCTCCATCACGAATTCCAGAAATAGAAATAGCAATAATATTTTCAGGATTATAACCTAGATCTTTGTTCTTTATAAATTTTAATTGTTGATGAATAATCATCACACTAATAATTAAAACGATCGAAGCAGAAAACTGAACAACCACCAAACCTTTTCTAATATAGCTGGTAACTCCTGCTTTACCTCTAGTTGGTTTCAGCACTTCTTTTGGAGAAAATTTAGATAAATACAATGCTGGGTATGAACCAGAAATTAAAGTTGTAACAAACCATATCAACATTAAAAAACCTAGAATTTCAAAAGTAAAAAGAGCGCTGATATTAATATTTTTTTGAGCAATATTGTTAAATATTGGGAGTACAACTGTAACTAAAACCACTCCTAAAAGCATTGCAATTGCCGTAATTAAGCCAGTTTCTATATAAAACCTTTTAATTAAGTTACCTTTTGAAGCTCCCAAAGTTTTATTCACACCAACATCCATTGCTCTTTTTTGAGAACGAGCAGTAATTAAATTTGTATAATTGATACAAGCTATAATTAAAATTAGTATTGCTAAAGCTGATAAATTTTGGATTTGTTTTACATCACCAATATCAGTCAAATAACTATCTGAAATTGAAGCTGAATACAAATGAATATCTTCTAATGCTTGCAATGAAAAGTTATACCATTGGTCTTCTTTTTTTACATTGGCATCTACAATATTTTGAATTAAAGATTCTACGTTAGCAACATTAGGAGTATTAGAATTAAAAAGTACAAAAGTTTCAAAACTGGCATTATCCCAAGTAGGATTTTTAGCTGCATTCTGCATCATAAATGGTGTAACCACATTAAAATCTAAAGAACTATTCTCTGGAAAATCTTTAAAAACACCTTTTACTTCAAATCGGTTTCTATTGTCAACAATTAATGTTTGTCCTATTGGGTTTTCATTACCAAAATATAATGAAGCTGCGCTTTCAGAAAGTAAAACTGTGTTGGGATTGTTTAGGTTTTCTCCTCCTGTTCCTTTGACAATTTCTATATCGAACATTTCAAAAATTGAAGCATCACACCAAAATAATTTTTCTTCCGCAAAAACACCTTTTTTAACTCTTACAAAAGCGGTTTCACCAAAATTGTTTTTTAGAATTCTACCCGCTTTTGATATTTCAGGAATTTTAGATTTTAATTCAGGTGCAATAATCGAAGGTGAATTTGCCCAAGTTTCTTTGTCTTCATCAGTAGTATTTAGTAAAACTCTGTATATTTTATTTTTATTGGCATACATTTTATCATAACTATGCTCTTGCATAATAAATAGAAATAAAACTAAAGCAGTAGTCAACCCAACTGATAAACCCAAAATGTTTATTATTGAGAATAAACGATTGGTTTTTAAACTTCTCCACGCTATTTTTAAATAATTCTTAAACATAGTTTTGATTTTTTTTATTCGGTTCTTAAAGCATCAACAGGATTTGAAATGGCAGATTTTATAGCTTGATAACTAACCGTTAACAATGTAATTCCTAAAATGATGAATGTTACTAAAGCAAACATCCAGAAATTGATTTCTATTCGATAACTATAATCTAACAACCACTTAGAAGAAAAATAATAACCAATTGGCAATGCTATCAGTAAAGAAATTACAACTAAAATGATAAACTGTTTGGATAATAATTCCCAAATCGTATAAATAGTAGCTCCTAAAACTTTACGAATACCGATTTCTTTTTTGCGTTGTAGAGCAGTATAAGTTGATAAACCTAAAATACCTAAACAACTTATAAATATGGCTACTAAAGAAAACCAACTAACTAAAGATGCTACTCTACTTGTAGAATTAAATTTGCGTTCGAATTCATCATCCATAAAACTATAGGTGAATATATTTTTTGGATCATATTTTTGAAAAGTTGCTTTTAAATCATCAATAGCACCTTCTATTGCATTTGGATTATCAGCAGCAATTTTGACATTTACATAACTTAAAAAATCACCCTTGTGTAAAATAAATAATGATGGTGTAATTTCATCAAAAGGAGAGCGAGTAACCATATCTTTTACAACACCAATTACTTTGTAGTTTCCATTGTTTCCCCATCTAATATATTCTCCTACAGGATTTTCTAAACCTGTATATTTTACAGCAGTTTCATTCATTAAAAAAGCCAACGTATCACTTGGAAATTTTTTAGAAAAATCTCTTCCCTGTAAAACTTTCCAATTAATCATTTTTCCAAATCCTTCAGTGGCTCTAATTGTCCAAAATTCTGCATTCAATTTTGGATCTTTTCCTTTCCATTCAAAACTACCTCCATTTGTGGTATATGCTGCTGTAATTTTAACATCAGAGGCAGTTACTTCGCTTATATTATTTGAGGCTAATAATTCGTTTTTAATCACATCAAAACTGTTGCGAACTTTACTGGTATTAATAGGCACACTTACTAATAGTTCTTTATCAAAACCTAATGGTCTATCTTTTGCGTGATTTATTTGCGTGATAACAGTTAACGTTCCAATGATTAAAATACTTGAAATAGCAAACTGTACTACAATTAAACTTTTTCTGATTCTAACTTCATTTTTAGAACCGCTTACCAAACCTTTCAAAACTTTTACAGGCTTAAAAGCTGATAAATATATAGATGGATAAAAACTACTTAAAACTGCAGTAATTAAAATTAAGACACCACAAATCATCCAAAAAGAAGAAGATGAAAAAGGCATCTCCATTTCTTTTAAGGTTAATAAATTAAATTTTGGCAACAATAAATAAGTCAATAAAAGAGCTAAAGCAAAAGAGAAAATGATAATGATAAATGATTCAGAAAAAAATTGATAAATTAATTGCAATCTAGAAGAACCTAATGTTTTTCTAACACCAACTTCTTTTCCTCTTTTTAGTGCATAAGCTGTGCTTAAATTCATAAAGTTGATACAAGCTAATAGCAAAATAAAAATTCCTATTACGCCAAAAATTTTAACATAAGAAATTCTACCACCAACATTTACACCATTTTCAAATTCTGAATATAAATGCCATTTTGAGATGGGTTGCAAAAAAAGTTGATAATCTCTATTTGGATTTTTATTAATATAATTTTCATTAAATACATTTTTAATCAGATTGGATGTTGATGCCAAATTACTTTCATCACTTAACTGTGTAAAAACTTGAAACCAATAATTACCCCAACCTAATCTTTTATCATAACCTGCGTTCTTTTTAAGGAGTTCCCAAGGTGCAATAAAATTTAATCCTTCAAAAGATGAATTATTAGGCAAATCTTTATAAACGCCTGTAACTTTAACATCTAAACCGCTATTAATTTTAAGGCTTTTACCTATGGCATCTTCAATACCAAAAATATCTTTTGCAGCACTTTCAGAAATTAAAATTGATGAAATATCTTCTAAAGATTTACGATTACCAGCAACCATTTTTAAGTCTAATAAATGTGCTAAATCTGGTTCTGAAAATCTTCCTTTTACCTTTTGCATATCACCATTATAACTTATAGTAAAATTTTGACTTCTAGTACTAGTAGCTATATATTTGAGATGATTACCAAAATTTTTTCTCAAGACTGGTGCCAATTGCATTGGTTGGCCTGTGTAAGTTCTTATATCATCATTTGCTCTGTATTGAGTTTGCATTACAGAAGCAATTTTGTTATAATTTGTTAATGATTTATTGAAATTTAATTCACTTTGTACCCATAATGTTATTAATAAAACTGCTGTTAATCCAATAACTAAACCACCCGCATTTAACGCAAAAAAACCTTTATTTTTTGTGATATTTCGTAAACCTATTTTAAAATGTCTGTTTATCATTTTTAATTGTTTTTAAGTTAGTTTTTAACAACGGTTGGTTTTGTGTTTTTAGTTTCTTGCTACTTAAAAGGTTAATCAGAATATCATTTCGACTGAAATGGAGAAATCTTAATAAGAGATTTCTCAACTTCACTTCGTTTCGTTCGAAATGACAAAAGTTCTCACTTATTATAAATAATCACCTACTTTATAAACTACACCAAAATATTTTCAGTCACTTTTTGGCCATCTAACATTCGTATAATTCTATGGCTGTATTTTGCATCATGTTCACTGTGTGTAACCATTATAATAGTGGTCCCAGCTTCATTTAAATCGATTAATAAATCCATTACTTCATTACCGTTAACACTATCAAGGTTTCCTGTTGGCTCATCTGCTAAAATTAATTTTGGATTATTCACAACTGCTCTTGCCACTGCAACTCTTTGTTGCTGACCACCAGATAATTGTTGTGGAAAGTGGTTTCTTCTATGCATAATTTGCATTTTTTCTAACACTTCTTCTACACGTTTTTTACGTTCTGCTGGTTTTACACCTGTATAAATTAATGGTAATTCTACATTTTCAAAAACCGTTAATTCATCAATTAAATTAAAACTTTGAAAAACAAAACCTACATTGTGTTTTCTTAATTGTGCACGTTTTCTTTCATTGTAACCTGCTACTTCTTCTCCATTGAATTTGAAGCTCCCTCCATCAGGATCATCCAAAAGTCCCAAAATGTTTAACAAGGTTGATTTTCCACATCCAGAAGGTCCCATAATTGCAACAAACTCTCCTTCTTTTACTTCAAAAGACAACTTATTTAAAGCAATCGTTTGTACTTCTTCAGTTTTATAATACTTCTCTAATTCTTTAATCTGTATCATTCTATTCTATTTATTCTATGATTAATTGTTCTATTTCGTTGAAGGAATCGTAGCTTGATGTGATGACTTTATCACCCACTTTTAAACCACTAATTACTTCGTAATATTTTGTATTCTGACTACCCAATTGTATATCTACTTTGAAAGCAGATTGTCCATCTTCACTTAATTTAAAAATCCAATTACCTCCAGTTTTTAAGAAAAAACCTCCTTTTGGAACTAATAGTGCTTGCTTCTCTGCACTCAAAGCCACTTGAATTTGTAAATTTTGACCTCTTCTAATTCCTTTTGGAACTTCATTTTCAAAAACCATATCCACCTGAAAACGTCCATTGGTAACTTGCGTAAATATTTTTTTAATCACTAACGTGTATTGTTTCCCATTTAAAGAAAAAGTTCCTTTTTGACCCGTATAAATTCTTGAAATATAATGTTCATCTATATCAACTCTTACCTTAAAACCAGTAATTACATCAATCTGCCCTAAACGTTCTCCTTTATTTTTTGACTGGCCAATTTCGGCATCTAAAGAGGTCAATTGTCCATCAATAGGTGCTCTTACCACTAAATCTTCAACTTTTTTACGCATCAACTTTAACGCACTTTGTGTTCTAATGTATGAGTTTTTGGCTTGTTGAATTTCCTGCTTGTTAGAAATTGAGTCTTGTTGCAAAACTTCTTTGGTCAACTTCATTCGTTGTTTTTGATAGTTGTAGTTGTTTACAGAAGATTCATATTCTTGTCTTCCAATTGCACCTTTTTCATATAATTTGGTATTCAAATCATACAAGCGTTTTGCTTCTATTAAATTATTTTCAACATCTGTAAATTGATTCAATCTATTGATAGTATTCTGTCTTGCAGCGTTTTGAGAAATCTGCATTTGCGTTAATAAATTATATACAGAAGTTTCTTGGTTGATTAAACTCAACTCCAAATCTGTATTTGATAATCGTAAAATAGGTTCACCTTTTTTCATAATGGCTCCATCTTCTACAAATTTTTCTTCTACTCTTCCACCTTCAATGGCATCCAAATAAATAGTTGTTATGGGTAAAACAATTCCACTTACAGGAATATTTTCTTGAAAAACACCATTGGTAATTGTACTTATAGAAATTCGTTCTTTACTTACGGCTAATTTTGCACCTCCAGAAGTAGCGTAAATCACATATATAATTAAGAATAAAAGGAGAGCAATTCCTGCAAAAGTGATAATTTTTGATTTCGAAAACTTCTTTTTTTCAATCTGTATATCCATTGTTATGGTTTTAATTCTCTTTATATTTAGTAAAGATGATGCCAAAACCATTAAATACTGATTAACAGATTTTTAACTATTTTTTTAGAAATTAAAAGTGTTCGGTTTTGATACACTTTCTGTTCGTTTTTAGCACAGAATTAAACAAGCACTTTTATTTGAAACGGATTTCACAGATTTTCACGGATAAAAAAACAAAAATCTCTGGATTTTTCAAAATCAGTGTAATCAGTTAAATTCGTGTCTTTTTTTTTCTTGTCTTTTATATTTGAAAGATATTATCGTAATATTGTAATTATGGTTTTGAAAAAAGCAAAAATTCTGGTAATTGATGACGATGTTGATGTTTTAACAGCAATTCGTTTGTTGCTAAAACCGCTTGTGAATGAGATTGTTGTTGAGAAAAATCCGAATAACATCAATTTTCAAATTGAGAGTAAAAAGTTCGATTTGATTATTTTAGATATGAACTTTAATGGATTAGTCAATACTGGAAATGAAGGTATTTTCTGGCTGAATAAAATAAAACAATTCAACCCAAATATTGCAGTAGTTTTAATGACAGCTTACGCAGATATTGATCTGGCTGTTAGAGGTTTAAAAGAAGGTGCATCAGACTTTTTAATTAAACCTTGGAAAAATGAAAAAATCATCAATACTTTAACTTCCATTTTAAAATCAGAAAAATCCAAAGAAAGTGTAAAAAGTACTTTCTCACCAAAACAGTTTTCAATTATTGGTGAAAGTGATGCAATGCAAGATGTGTTTTTAAAACTTAATAAAGTTGCACCAACTGACGCAAATGTTTTAATTTTAGGTGAAAATGGAACAGGAAAAGATTTAATTGCAAGAGCTTTACACGAAAATTCTAACAGAAAACACAAACCATTTGTAAAAGTTGATGTGGGTTCTTTAACCTCCACACTATTTGAAAGTGAATTATTTGGCTACAAAAAAGGAGCTTTTACTGGTGCAAATGAAGACAGAAAAGGACGTTTTGAAACCGCAAATGGCGGAACACTTTTTTTAGATGAAATTGGCAATATTTCTTTAGGGCAGCAAGTTCGCTTATTAACGGTTTTACAAAACAGACAAGTAACACCTTTGGGATCAAACAAACCCATTGATGTTGATATTCGTTTGATTTGTGCCACGAATGAAAATCCAAGTGTTTTAGCTGATGAAAAAAAGTTTAGAAAAGACTTAATTTACAGAATAAATACTGTTGATATAACTGTGCCACCTTTAAGAGATAGAAATACTGACATCACTTTATTGACCAAACATTTCATACAAGTTTATGAGGACAAATACAATAAAGGTCCTTTTGAAATGGGTGCTGACTTCTTGAAAAAACTAAAAAAACACGATTTCCCTGGGAATGTTAGGGAATTACAATATGTTTTAGAAAGAGCAATTATTATGGCTGATGGCAACCAATTAAATTCTGAAGATTTGGTGTTTTCATCTATAGAAAGATCCACTCAAAAAACCACACCACAAACTCTAAATTTAGATGATTTAGAGAAAAATGCCATTTTAACTGTTTTAGAAAAACACAAAGGCAACATATCAAAATCTGCAAAAGAATTAGGGATTACAAGAGCAGCATTGTACAGAAGATTAGAGAAATATGAACTATAAAGGATACATATTTAAACTTTTCTTCAGATTTTTCATTTTTGTTGTACTTACTTTAGGATTGGTTTACACAATTATTGAAGAAAAAACCACTTATATTGTTTTATGTAGTACCGCTATTTTATTTAGTTTAATAAACATGTACACATTCATAAAAAGGCGTTTTGCAGTAATGGAAGACTTTTTTGAGGCTGTAAAATATCGTGATTTTTCGCGTTGGTTTCCAGAAGATAGAGGTCCAAAAGACATTCGTTTTTTATACACTGGTTTTAATGAAGTGAATAGAACCATACAAGAAATCAACAAGAAAAATGAAGCGCAATATATTTACTTACAGAAGATTTTAGAAATGGTAGATATAGGAATTATCGCCTATAATTTAGAATCTGGAGACGTACTTTGGATGAACAATTCTTTTAAAGAAATTATTGATTTTCCTTCTTTTAAAAATATCAGATTTGTAGAAAAGCGAAAACAAGAATTGTACAATACCATTTTTGAAACCTTTAATAGAGAACCCAATTCTATTTCTATTGCCTTACAAAACGAACGTATTAAAATTTTAATTTCTGATACTATTTTTAGTATTGATGATGATTCCTTCAAACTCATTGTGCTTCAAAATATTGACAATACTTTAAACAAAAACGAATCTGAAGCTTGGAAAAAATTATTAAGTGTAATGACACACGAAATTATGAATTCTATTGCACCAATATCTTCTTTAGCCGACACTTTACAAAGAACTATTGCACTCAATTTATCTGAACCTGAAACTTATAAAATAGAACCTGAAGATTTAAACGATGGTTTAAAAACTATAAAAAATAGAAGTCAAGGTTTATTGAAATTTGCAAAAACCTATAGAAGTTTAAGTAAAGTAACACATCTAAATCTAAAAAAAGTAAATATTGAAGATCTTTTCAAAAACATAGAATTGCTAATGTCTCCTTCAATAAAATCTAAAAATATTGAGATTGAATTTTCTGTAGTTTCCAAAAGATTATCTCTAGATATTGATGTGCATTTGATTGAGCAAGTACTCATCAATTTGATTTTAAATGCGAAAGATGCTTGTATAAATGTTGAAAACCCTAAAATTATAGTTCAGGCATCTCAAAATCAAAATAGAAATACTGTAATTAAAGTTTTTGATAATGGTGCTGGAATTCCGAAAGAAATTATGGAAAACATTTTTGTACCATTCTTCACGAGTAAATCTACAGGAAGTGGAATTGGTTTAAGCCTTTGTAAACAAATAATGTTACTACATAAAGGTAGAATACTTGTAAACAGTAAAGAAGGTGAAGGGACAGTTTTTAGTTTGGTGTTTTAATTTATTTCTTAAAAAAAGTTAAAGTTTTATAATTATGTAATAAATCTAAATTATATACGTCTTAACTTATAGATAAGAGAAATCTTATCTTTCTTTTTCATAGCAATTTTCCCACTTCTCATTGAGGAGTGGGTTTTTATTTTAATTGATACTTATTAATTTTACATCAAAAATTAAAACTTTACCTGCAAAAGAGTTGTGAGGGAATAGCTCAATTGGATAAGCAAGTTTGGATGGTATTATCATAGTGATTTCTCCTCCCTCTTTTAAATAAGTAACACCTTCAGAAAAACCTTTAATTAAAATATTTAAATCAAAATCTATACCTTCAGTTGGACTCTCATCAAAAACACTTCCATTAGTTAAATACCCTTTATAATACGTTTTAACATTTGAGGTTGCTTGAGGAAAATCTCCAGTTCCTTCATTTTTAATAATATAATATAAACCTGAATCACTTTTGGTTGGATCTAAATTATTCTTTTTAATATAATCTTGTATCTCTATTTCATTTAAAGCATCATAATTAATAGGATCTTCTGGAATACTATTTTCTTGAGAACAAGAAGAAAAACAAAGTATAGTAATAATTGTGTATAAATATTTCTTCATGTTTTATTTTTTGTAAATATATTTTTTTATTTAAAATACTTTTTCACCATTCAAATAAGTGGCAACTGCTTCTGTTTTTGGTATTTTACTTCCTTCAACTTTCATAATATCTTGATTTAGAATTACAAAATCAGCAAATTTACCAACTTCAATAGAACCTTTTTCATGTTCTTCAAAATTAGAATAGGCTGCCCAAATTGTCATTCCCTTTAGAGTTTCTTCTCTTGTAAGTGAGTTCTCCATTTGAAAACCATTTTTTGGATAGTTATCCAAATCTTTTCTAACAACTGCAGCATAAAAGGTGAGAAAAGGATTTACTTTTTCTACAGGGAAATCAGTTCCTAATGCAATTTTTCCATATTGTTTTAATAAATCTTTAAATGCATAAGCACCTTTAATTCTTTCTGCACCAACTCTATCTTCTGCCCAATACATATCTGAAGTAGCATGTGTGGGTTGTACAGAAGGCAAAATATTGTCGAAATTTTTAAAATCTTCTGATGATATAATTTGAGCATGCTCAATTCTCCATCTTCTATTCGTTTTGTTTTTCAAAACTTCTTTGTAAGTTTTTGTGAGCCAAGTGTTTGCAGAATCTCCAATAGCGTGTGTATTCATTTGATATTCTGATGCAGCTATTTGTTTTGCAATCTCTTGGTATCTTTTTGGACTATAAATCAATGCTCCAAAATGATTATCTCTATCTGAATATGGCTTACGCATTGCAGCACCTCTAGAGCCTAGAGCTCCATCCCCATAAACTTTAAAAGAGCGTACATTTAACCTTTCTGTTTTTATAATTCCTTTGTTAATATAATAATCTATTTGCGCTTGTTTATCTCCAGAAACCATTGCATAAACTCTCATTTTTAAATCGTTTGTTTGGTGTAAACTATCTATTAATTCGATTGTTTTTTGATTTAAACCAGCATCATCAACAGTTGTTAATCCATAAGAAAAACTAATTTTTTGAGCGTCTAATAAGCCTTGAATTGCCTCTTGTTTAGAAGTTGATGGAAATTTGATAAAATCCATAGCATTATCAATTAAAACTCCAGTAAGCTTTCCTTTTTTTGTGATAAACTCTCCCCCTTCAACTTTAATTGGTTTTGTAATTTCTGAATAATCTAAAGCTGCTTGATTTACCAAAAGTGCATGCCCATCTACCCTAGTAATAGCAACTGGTATATTTGGAAAAAGAGCATCTAACTTTTCTTTGGTTGGGAATTCTTTTATATCCCAATCATTTTGATCCCAACCTCTTCCTGTAATAAAAGCTACATTTTTTTCTTTCTGAAAAGCTACTAGTTTTTGCAATACTTCTTCATAACTTTTTGTACCAGAAACATCTACTTTTTGTTGCTGTAAACCCATTCTATAAAAATGACAATGTGCATCTATTAACCCTGGAACAATTGTTTGTTTGTTTGCATCAACTGTATTTTCTGATTGATACTTTTTTTCAATTTCTTTTGATGAACCAATAGCAACAAACTTTCCGTCTTTTATAGCAAAAGCTTCAGCTTTATCAAAAGAATTATTTACAGTGTAAGTATTTGAATTTATAACGATTAAATCTACATTTTCTTTCTGACAAGAAATGGTAAGAAAAGTGAAAATAAATAGTGAAAATAAGTATTTCATGAAACTAAATTTTAAGAATTGATGTAAATTAAATATGCACCATACATCAATATAAATTGAAAAGGTATGCGAATGTATGCTAGCTTTTTTGAACCAATAGCTGGTTTTTCTTTAGTGGCATCCCATATGTGAATAAAAAGTAAGCCTGACAATAATAGTATAATACCTGCTGAAGCTTCTTTACAAATTGTATCAATAAAAAGACCAAATCCTAAAGCAAATTCAATGACACCAATTATATAATTGACAGTTAACTTTGGAAAAGCTTTTGGGATAAAATTATTAAAGAATTTTGGTTTTATAAAATGCATAATTCCTGCAAAGCAAAAAAAACCTCCAAAAATTACTTTAAGAATAAAAACTATAACCTCCATAAAATTATGGCTTTACAGTTTCATTTTGATATAAATACTTATCCATTAAATATACAATACTGGCCATAGATGCAGAACCTAATTCTAGTTCACGTTTGTTAACTTTATCAAACGTATCTCTACTTGTATGATGATAATCAAAATAACGTTGAGAATCTGGTCTATAACCTACTAAAGTTACATTTTCTCCTTTTAAAGGGTTAATGTCTGCACCAGATCCACCTTTATCTAAATCATGTAAGCCATAAGGAGCAAGTAGTTTTTTCCAGCTCTGTAAAAGTGCTGTATTCATATCATTTGCATCAATAGAAAAACCTCTTGGAGTATGTCCTCCTGCATCAGATTCTAACCCTCCAATATGATTTTCTTTGTTCAATTTGGCTAGTTCTGCATATTTTTTTGCGCCTCTTGTTCCATTTTCTTCATTCATAAAAAATACAACTCTTATGGTGTTTTTTGGTTTGATGTTATTCTTTTTAAACAAATATGCTACTTCTAAAGATTGTACAACACCTGTTCCATCATCATGTGCACCTTCTCCTAAATCCCAAGAATCTAAATGACCACCAACAACAAAAATATTTTCAGGAGTTTCACTTCCTTTTATTTCTCCAACAACATTAAAAGATGGAGCATCAGGTAAGGTTTTGCAACTTTGTTTAAAATAAAACTTCAAGTTTGGATTTTTCTTTAAATCATCACTTAAAATATTAGCTGCTTTACTGCTTATTGCAGCACCAGGAATGTATTTTTCTTTTGGCAAATCTTCTCCATAAATCATAGTGCCAGTATGTGGATAATCATCAATAGAGTTGGTCATAGAACGTACAATAACACCTTTTGCTCCAAATTCACTACAAACTGCTGCACCTCTTACACGCTGATCTACACAGCCTCCATAAGCACTAAAAGTATTGATTAAAGTATCATCAAAAGGGCGATTAAAAAATACAATCTTACCTTTCATTTTATCTCCTAATGCTTTGGCTTCGTCAAGACTTTTTACTTCAATTACTTCAGCTAAAACTCCGGTTTTTGGAGTAGCTATAGAAAATCCTAAAGCACAGATAGGAACATTTTTTTGAACTCCATTTGTTGTATAGGTAGCGATTTCTTTCTCTCCTCTAACCCAATGTGGAACCATAACAGGTTGTAACCAAACAGAATCTAAACCTACTTCTTTCATTAATTTTTCTCCCCATTCAACAGCTAATTGTGCTTCTGGAGAACCAGATAATCTCCCACCAATATTTTGAGTTAAACCTTTTAACCATTCATACGATTTCCCCTCTGTTAATACTGAATTAAAAAGTGTTTTAATTTTTGTAGAATCAATTTTTTCTTCAGGCGATAATTGATTTGAATTTATTACTTTTTCTTGTTTTTGCTGACAAGAAAAAAATACAAATAATACAAAAGCTATTAATGGTAGATTTTTCATTTGGTAGTATATTTTTAAAAATATAAAACTACAAAAATGAAATGAGAATTTATTTAATTTGAAAATGAATATGATCATCGTGCCTTACAGCTTGGCAACCATGAAATCTTATTTTGCTAGAATTAAGATTTAACCTAGCTTTTATATGAGGTTCAATAAAAATTTTACTCACTTTTTTATTTGATGCAATAAGCTTAATTAACTTTTTTGTTGCTTGTTTTGAGAATTCGATCTCATTATTTATAGCACCAAATGTTACATACTTTGTAAAATCATATTGCCAGTATTTTTTTTCTTTACAATTTTCTGTTTGATTTACTTCATTCTCTTTTGGCTTAACAAAAACTCCATAACCACTTCTAGATGGTTTTAAATTGGTGGGTTTATTATCTTTTTTATAAATAAAAGAAACATCTATCTTCTTACCATCATTATGACTTAAATGAGGTAGCAAAGGAAAACCATCAAAAAAAGGAAAATTTGCATCCAGATAAATGAGTTTTATACTTGAAGATTCTTTACCTAATTGTACTGAAATATCTGTTAATACGTCATACATTTCTAGAGTTACATAATTTCTGTTACAAAGTTTTGTGATAAAGTTATGGGCTTCAATTTTATTGTTGTCACTAATTTTTATTCTTCCAAAAAATGGTGTAATTTTTGGTATCAGAATAAAAGTAAAAAAGAGATATGACCCAACAAAAGTTATTATTCTCTTAAGTTTATGGTTCTTTATTTTATTCGAAATTATTAAAAAACTGGCTATATAAAGTATTCCTCCAATTTGTGTAACGATTGTAAGGAAGACAAAAAACACAATGTGGAAAATTATTTTACCTATAATTTTAAACCTCATTCAATTTTGTCTTTGCTATGTTAAAAATAGATTTATGAGTTCTGGTTTTATTGGTAAGTGAATTGATTTCATCAATTATCTCTTGCAAAATTTCTTTTGCTTCTTCCTTCTTATCTTGTCTTACCAAAAAATCTGCCAATTCAATTCTTTCTTCATAATTAGAAAAACGTTTGTCTATTTTTCGTAGATAAAATTCTGCTTCTTTATTATTATTTTCTTGTTCTAATGCCAATCCATAATAAAAGTTAGTCGTATTAAACTCTTTATCTAAATCTATTTTAGAAGCATATTCTATTACCTTCTTGTAGTTTTTTTGTTGGTAATAGCAAAAGATTAATTTATTGATTGTATGAGGGTCATCTTTAAAATTTTTAGAGAGTAATGCTTTTTCATAATACTGAATTGCTGTATTAAAATTGTTAATCTCTTTGTAAGCATCAGCTAAATTTATTGTATTCTGAAACGTATTTGAAAACTCTAAAACTCGCTCTAAATCTTTAATCTTTTTTGTAGGATTAATTATGGTAGTAATTTCATCAGAAATAGATTCAACATCTCTTTTGTTTACAACTTGGGTAAATAAGTAAACTAAACATCCTAAAAGTGGAATAAAAAAAATAATAAAGTACCAAAAGTAGTTTTTACCATTTTTGTAGGCGTGATAAATGCAGTAAAACTGAAAAGCAATAATAAGGTAATAATACATGTAGTAAATATAAAAAAGTGATTTATATTTTGTCTAGTTAATGTACGTAAATATTGATAAGAAAAGGAAATTCTATTTAGATAGTAGTAAGTATCTTTTTGGCTTCTAAATATAAAAATTTATAATTCTTTTTATTAGCTTCTATCATATTGTCAATCTCAAAAATATATTCTTCTAAAACTGTTTTTGCTTCAGTTTTTTTATCAACTCTAATTAAAAATTTGATAAACTCAAGTCTTTCAGCATAGTTAGTATATCGCTTATTGGTTTTTCTAAAATAGGTTTCTGCAGTATCTAAATCGTCGCATTTTTCTAGTGATATTGCATAGATACAAAGAGAATCTTTAAAGTTATTTTCTAGATCAATTCTTGCCCCATATTCTACTACTTTTTTGTAATCTCTAATCTCAAAACTACACTCAAGAACTTTATTTATTGTAGATTCATTATTGTCAGATTTATTATTTAATGCTTGCTCATAATAGTAAATGGCATTTTCAAAATCTTTCTTTTCTTTAAATGCATCTGCTAAATTTACTTTATTTTGAAATGTATTGGAAGCTTTTAACCTCTTTTGAGAATCTTTTATTTTTTTTCTTGGATTTATTAATGCAGTGATACTATCTACAAAACTTCTTATTTTTCGTCTATTTAGTATATGACGTAAAAAATACATTACTGCTCCTACAACAGGTATAAAAAAAATCAACACATACCAGTAATGTTCATTTCTATTTCTGTAGACATGAAATATACAATATGCTTGAAAAGCTATTATAACGTAATAAATCATAGGCCGTAAATATAAAAAAAACGGCTATTACTCTATAATTTTTTTAGATTATTTGAACTTAAAAGTCGTTAAATGACTTAAATTTAAAAATCAAACTTGTAAGTTAGCCCTCCTAAAACCTGAAAACCTTGAACATTAAAATTTGCAAATCTCTCGTATTGATTATTTAAAACGTTGTTTAGTTTTAGAAAAACAGAGAATTTATCATTTAAATGATAGCCTCCATTTATGTTGATATCAATAAAAGAAGATAAATTATTAACAGTATTATTATTGGAAGGAAACACAGCATTATAGAAAACATCTTTTCTATCACCTATAAAAAAAATATTTGTTGTAGCATACCATTCATTAGTTTTGTATTTTCCAAAAATTGATGCTTGAACATTAGGTAAATTCCAAGCTTCACTTTGTAAATTGGTAGTATAATTATCAAATTGAATATTGGTTCCTAATGTGAGGTTTTTATTGAAATCGTATTCTAATTCACCTAAAATGGATACTGACTTTACATCATCATAAACTACTGTGAAAGAATTACCATATTCATAACCTTTAAAAACTGTATTGTTTGTACCATTTGATTTTGAATTATTTCTGATAAACAAAGGTTTATCTTCTTGTTCTTTTATACTACCAGAAAGATTAAAACTAATGTCATTATTTATTTTTCCATTTAAACCTAGAAAAGCATTATAGGTTTCTGATGTTTGAGTGATAAATAAAGTAGGAGAAACAAAAGGGTTATCTTCTGTAAAGTCCTTATAGGTGTTGGTTTGCAAACCACCTGTAACTCCTACATAAATGTTTAAATTCTCTTTAATAATTGGTTTTGTAATTTTAATATCTGGGTACATTAAAAAGTGATTTACACTATTTTCTCCGTCAAAAGAAGCTGCAATTTTCGCACCTAATTTCAAAGAAAAACTATTAAAATCATTAGTATATTCTGGGTTTACGCGGATTGTAAAAATAGAATATGCTAACTCATTTAAAGTAGTATAATCGCTTTTAAAGCTTCCATTTAATAATTCAAAACTAGTTTTTACTGCTAAATTATTTAAGCTACTACTCAAAACATTTAGAGGAATATCAAAATTTGTATGTAAACTAGCTAATACTTCTTTACTATCAAAATTATCAGAAAAATAAGATATAAAAAGATTGGCATCATCTATATAAGAGTCTAAAAAATCTACTTCACCTGAAAACTTAAAGTAATTATAGTTTTGCCCTTCATTAATTGTATTGATTACATTTGGTGCAAATATATTAGGTTGTAAACCATACCAATTGTATTGATTCATCTCTGTAGCAAAACCCACTTTCCAATCAAAATAACGTTCTTCTTGTTTATAAAATAAATTAGCTACAAAATTTGAAAATGTGCTGTTTAATAAGGTATTTTCTACATCATCAAAAGAGGCTGTATATTTTGTTAATAAACCAAACTCACTCTGAAAACGCGTTTGTCTGTGTAGGTAGGCTTCAAAATATGGCGAAGTATAATTGCCAAATCCAGCAGCAATATAATTATCATAAATACGCTCTCTAACACCAACATCTACACCTTTTACAACTCCGCTTTTAGGAATAAAGGTTGATGCTACTGGAGCAGAAAAAATAGAATAAGTTAGCTTTTTTTTCTTGTTTCTGTCCGATAATTTAATTACTGGATTTTTTCTAATTTTATTAGCATCTGCAATTTTGGGATCAAATTTTGTAACAACTTCTACTATTTCTGTTTTTACTGTATCAATTTTTCTTTTTTGAGGTGCGTTTTGAGCACTCACACCAACAAAAACAAGCAGCAATAGATATGCTAAAATTTCTCTTTTCATTAGTTTTTATTTTGTGGAGTTACAGAATTATTGGTTTTAGCTTCATTTTCTTTTATCTTTTCTAATTCAACTTTAGCTTCTTTTACAACATCGTCAAATTGTTCAAAGTTTTTAATTATGTTTTCTAAAATAAATGTGGCTTGGTAAGCATCTTTTAAATTGTAATAATTCTTTGCCATTATTACATAACTCTTTACTCCCCAATATTTATATGCAGAATAATCTGCAATGAGTTTTTGCACTATTTTATTAGATGCTTCATATTCATTTTCTTTATTCTTAAAATATGCATTGTAGTATAGTGTTTCTGCCTTTAGTTCGTTAGTGGCTTCTTTTTCTACTTCAGCAAAATATGTTTTTGCAGTTTCTAAATCTTCAGTTTTAAAAGCTGTTCTAGCAATAATTATTTTTGCATCTAACTTTAAATCGTCATCTATTTTTCTATTTCTCAATACTTTTTTTGCATAATCTAAAGCTTGGTTATAGGCTTTGGTTTTGTAATATCCTCTCATTAAATTACTTTGAGCATATAAAATATTCTCTGTAATATAAGCTTCTTGTTCTAGTTTTTCTAACAAAGGTATTGCCTCATAGATGTTATCTTGTTGCAAATAAATTTGTGTAAGTTTTGTTAATACATCTTCGCTAAACTCACTAACACCTGCATCTAAAACAACCATATATTTTTTTATTGCTTGTTTGTATAATTTTTGATTAAAAAAAACATCTGCTAAATAATACGTAGCTTTTAAGTAGTGTACTCCATTAGGAAAGTTTCTTAAATACTTCTTCAAACTAAAAATGGCTCCACTATTTTTGGCTTCAAAGTATTTTTTTTCTGCTATTGAAAATGATGAGTTTTCTATTTCAGAATCTGACACCTCTACAAATTTAAGCGTCTTTGTCCAAGCTACATAAGCATCTAAATTATCTTCATCTATATAAATGTTTTTAGCATTTCTTACAGCCTCTTTTGCATCTGAAGAGTTTGGGTATTTACTAGCTGTAAATTTAAATTTTTCTAGTGCTTTTCTATTTTGCCCATCATTGTAATACAACAATCCTTGGCGTACTAAAGCTCTTGCTAAAAACGGACTTTTAGTATACTTTGTAAGTAATCTATCATAAGCTTTGTGAGCATTTGTATTCTGATTTAATTTTGTAAAAGTTATTGCTAATTGATATAAAGCATCGTCTTTTAGATTTGAAATATTGTAATCATTAACTACTTTTTTAAGAGTTTTAACTTTTAAATTATTTTCATTCATAAAACCATAAGACATGGCTATTTGATATTGAGCATAATCTTCTTCATTGGCTTTATTTTGAATTATTTTTTCGTAAGCACTAATTGCATTTTTATATTCTCTTTTTGCAAAATAAGAATCACCTAGACGTAAATATGCATCATATTTTATATTTTCTTCAACTGTGGTATTACTAGATAAAAACTTATTAAAAAAACCAGATGATTCATCATAATTTTTTAGTTTAAAGAAAGCATACCCTATGTTATAACTAACCAATGGATACTTATCTTTGTTTAAAATATCTTCAATCTTTTTAAATCTAAATAACGATTCTTGGTATTCTTTAAGTTGATAGTAGGTTTCAGCTTCCCAATAACTTCCTCCATTACTTATTTCAGGCAAATCAGAACTAATACTTTTCGTAAAATACGGTAATGCATCTTTAAACTTGTTTTCATTATATAATTGAATTCCCCTGTACAAAGAAACTTCATAACTAAATTTAGAGTTTTCAATAGATTTTTTCTTTTTTAAATAATCTAAAGCTCCTTGATAATCTTTTTGATGAATGAAAGAAGAAACTACTAGCCCATTAATTTCGTTATATGCTGATGATTTTGGATACTTTTTTAAATAATTTTGAAGTACATCAGATACATTCTCAAAAGGATTACCTTCCTCATAACTTAATTTTGCATAATTGAGAGCAGCGTCTTCTTTAATTTCTGCATTAAAGCTCATTTCACTAGCTGCTTTAAAAGCATTAAGTGCCTCATTTTTCTTATCAATATTCAAATAACATTCAGCAAGATGATAATACGCATTTTGAGAAACTGAATTTTTTTGATCTATAATTTTATTAAAATAACTAATCGCATTTTCAAAATCATTTTGCTTAAAATATGCATAACCTAATTGATAATAATCAGTGTTGTTCCATTTTCTACCTTTACCTTTATAGGCTTTAAGATATGGAATTGCCTCATTATACTTTTTTAGGTTAAAGTAACTCTCACCAATTATTTTTGAAATTTCAGAAATATCTTTTCTTTTTGCAGTTTTTAATAGTGTTTTGCCAACCTCTACACAACGTTCAAATTTACCAGCCTTAAAACTGATATCTAATAAATAATAAGATATTTCTGCTTTGTAAGATTTGTTATCTGCAATTTCTTTTAAAGTTGATTCTGCAACACCATAATCTTCTAATTTATAAGCAATAAAACCATAATAATATCTTGAATCATTACCATATTTAGCGTCATTAATCAAAGGTAAAAACTTATCTTTTGCAAGCGATAAATTTTTGGTTACCAAAAGTCCATACCCCATTTTAAAGTTTAATTCTTTTCTGTTTTCTTCAGATATTAAATCTGTATTTACTTTTTGATACCATTTTAATGCATAAGCTGCTTTTCTATTGGCAAAATAGTAGTTACCAACATTAAAAAAAGCTTTGTTTTTTTTATTACTTGTTGGGTATTTTTCTACAAATCCTAATACTTTCTTATCCGCATTTGTTTGGTTTAATTTTACAGCACACATCGCATCATAATATGAAGCATCAGACTTTAAGTTAGAACTATTTAATGCAGAGTTTTCTACCTCTTCAAAAAGTTTTTGAGCAGCTGCATATGCTTTGTTGTTATACAGTTTTACTGCATTATTAAAATTTGCAACCTCATTAGCTTCTATAATAGATTGTTGAGAAATCATTGTAAAAGAGATAAAAACAAATACAAAAACAGAAAAGTAGTTTCTTTTAAAACAAAAATTCATAGAATTGTTTTTTGGTATCATTTGTATAAACGTAGGTTTTTTTATTTTGTTGGATAAATTATTAAAAAATAAATTTTAAAACATCAAAGATTAAGAAATATTATAGATTTTTACTAAAAAATCACTAGAAACTTATAAGTTTGTAAAAACTATTTTATTTATGGAAAAACCTGTTTTATATTTAGAAAACGCTGATATTTATCAAAGAGATAATTTAGTTTTATCTAAAGTAAACTTAACTGTTAATAAAGGTGATTTTTATTATTTAATTGGCAAAACAGGAAGTGGTAAAAGTAGTTTAATGAAAACCTTATATGGCGATTTAAAATTACAAAGAGGTACAGGCACAATTGTTGATTTTGATTTAAAGAAATTACAAGAAAAAGAAATCCCTTTTTTAAGAAGAAAAATTGGTATAGTCTTTCAAGATTTTAAATTACTAAACGATAGAACTGTCTTTGAAAATTTAGAATTTGTTTTAAAGGCAACAGGTTGGAAAAAGAAGGATGATATAAAGGCTAAAATAAATGAAGTTTTAGATAAAGTGGGTATGCAGTCTAAATACTATAAAAAAACCTACGAGCTTTCTGGAGGAGAACAACAAAGAGTTGCTATAGCTAGAGCTTTATTAAATGACCCAGAACTAATTTTAGCAGATGAACCTACAGGAAATCTTGACCCAAAAACTTCTTTAGAAGTAATGATACTTTTAAACGAAATCCATAAAAGTGGTAAAACCATTTTAATGGCAACTCATGATTATCAATTGATTGTAAAATTCAAGCAAAAAACCTTAAAATGTGAAGGTGGAGAATTGTTTGAAGTTGCACAACAAGCTAGTATTTAAATCATTTTAATATCATTTTATTTTTGAAAAAAAAGAAGATTTTTGTAGCTGTAACTAATGATATTTCTACTGATTATAGAGTACATAAAATCTGTGATTACTTAACCTCAAAAGGTTATGACATCCTTATATATGGTAGAGTTTTACCAAATACTATTAAAGTAAAAAGAAGTTATCAAATTAAAAGAATAAAGCATTTTTTTAACAATAACTTTTTGTTTTATGCAGAATACAATATTAGACTCTTTTTTTACGTACTTTTAAAAAAATATGATTTCATTCTAGCTAACGATTTAGATACTTTACCCGCTTGTTTTTTTTTAAGCAAAATAAAAAAGACTAAATTGGTTTATGACAGTCATGAGCTTTTTTCTGAAGGTCCAGAATTACAAGGAAGAAAATTTGTTCAAAGTTTTTGGAGAAGGTTAGAAGATTTTTTTTTACCAAAAATAAAAAACGCATACACTGTAAGTCAATCTATAGTTGAATTTTATGATAATAAATATCAAAACAAAATGGGGCTAATTAGAAATATTCCACTTAAAAATGATATTTTAAATATAGAGAAAGTTACCTTTCCTACAAAAAATAGAACGATTCTATATCAAGGAGTTTTAAACCCTGGAAGAGGACTAAAACCTATGATTAAAGCTTTACACTTTATTGATAATTTAGATTTAGTAATTATTGGGTATGGTAAAGTAGAGAGTGAGTTAAGAGATTTTGTAAAAGATCAAAAAATGACTGAAAGAGTTCACTTTTTAGGTAGAATTGCTAGGGAAAAACTATTTAATTATACAAAAAAAGCCACTTTAGGCATGGTGTTAGAAGAGCCTTTGGGTTTAAGTTTTCAATATTCATTACCCAATAAGTTATTTGACTATATTCATGCAGAGATTCCAATAATTGCTGGCAATTTACCTGAAATATCTAGAATTATTAATGAGTATAAAGTTGGTGTTTTAGTTGATAATTATAATCCAGAAACTATTGCAAAAGAGATTAAGGCTACTTTAGAGAATGAAGATTTACTATCAGATATAAAAGTAAATCAACAAAGAGCAAAAAATATATTATGTTGGGAAGTTGAACAGAAAAAACTCGACAATTATTTTAATTAAAAAATAATTTTATCAATCCGAAAATATCCATAATAATACCCGTTTTAAACAATCTCACTAGATTGAAAAAAACCATAGATAGTATAAAAAATCAAACTTTTAGAGACTATGAAGTTTTTGTAATTGATGGATATTCTGATTTAAAAACTCAAGAATTTCTACAAAATTTAACCGCTCCTTTTTTTTATCAATCAGAAAAGGATAAAGGTGTCTATGACGCAATGAATAAAGGCATTAGCTTATCAAAAGGAGAATGGTTGTTCTTTTTAGGGGCTGGAGATGAGTTTTTTAATGACGCTACATTAGAGGATATTTTTAAAAATACCAAATTAGAAAAGAACTCTATTATTACTGGAAACGTTACTTATAAAGCGGAATCTAAACCTTTTGTGTATAGTAAATATAAGACAGAAAAAAAACCAATTTGGTCATATAAAATGTGGTTTTGGAATGGTTTACATCATCAAGGTACTTTTTACAAAAGAGAATTATTTCTAAAAAATCAGTATTGTTTAAAATACAAAACCTTGTCAGATTATCACCTAAATTTGAGGCTTTATAAAGAAAAGAAAAATTGCAAAATATTAAATTTTACAATCACAAAATGTAATTCTGATGGCTTGTCAAAATCAGGAAAATGGGATTTATACAAAGAAGAAATCGAATTAAAAACCAATTTAAGTTCTAGTTTTTACACTCCTTTTTTTTATCTTGTTGCTGGTATAAAATTTATAACTCGTAAAATTGTAAATGGTAGATAGAACAGAAATAAGCAAACTCATTTTAAAAAAATTATATGAGAATAAAAAAGACTTGACAAAACAATTTTCTAAAACCAAAAGTGGTATAGGTTATTTTTTTATAGATAATCTTTTACCTAACAATTTAGCTACTGAAATCCACCTTAATTTTCCAAGTTTAGAAGATACTGTTAAGAAAAAAAACTTAAGAGAGTTTAAACATACAGCCTATCAAATGGATAAGTATCATCAACTTTTAGAAGAAGTTATTTACGCTTTTCAAGATAAAAATGTGGTAGAATTAATTTCAGAAATATGTGACTTAAATTCTATTTATGCTGATGATTCTTTGTATGCAGGTGGTTTATCTTTAATGGCAAAAGATAATTTTTTAAACCCACATCTAGATAACTCTCATGATAAAAATAGAAAAAGATGGAGAGTACTAAATTTACTTTACTATGTGACTCCTAATTGGCAATTGGAAAATGGAGGTAATTTAGAAGTTTGGGGTAAAGGATTGGAAGAAAAACCTACTGTAATAGTAAGTAAATTTAACAGATTAGCAGTTATGGCAACTCATAATAATTCGTGGCATTCCGTTTCTAAA
Organism: Polaribacter porphyrae; assembly: GCF_002954685.1. Taxonomy (GTDB): domain Bacteria; phylum Bacteroidota; class Bacteroidia; order Flavobacteriales; family Flavobacteriaceae; genus Polaribacter; species Polaribacter porphyrae. The sequence continues at coordinate 2,015,069 of NZ_MSCN01000001.1, forward strand.
GTGGAAAAAAATGATATACGTTGTTGCGTATCTAATTACTATTTTTCTAATGAACCTATAACAAGTTCAGATACATTTCATGTAACAACTTTCAGAGCAAAGCCTAATGAAAAACTAAAAGATTTTATACTTCAAGTAGATAATAAAGTAAGAACATCTTTAAGAAAATTATTTAAAAAAGGAGTTAGAGAAAATCCACACCAATACAAAAAATAAAACCTGTTTTAAATTAAAACAGGTTTTATTTGATTATTACTCTATATCTTGCAGCAAAACTTCTACCGCTTTTTTTAGTTGATCATCTTCTCCTCTATCTCCCCAACCTGGAGCATTTTTAACTAAATAATCTGGAACTGCTGGTGCTTCATTTTCCATATTTTTTCCTGATTTTGCTACATACCAAGCTCTAAATGGCATCCTAACAAAACCTTGTGTTAAGCTATAACCTCCTGTTGAGATTACTGCTCCAAATGTAGGTTGCCCTACTAATTTACCTAACCCTAAATTTTTATATGCATGAGAGAATATCTCTGCATTAGAATAACTATTTTCATTACATAAAGCTACTGTTGGTTTTGTATTTACAGTTAAAATTGCTCTTTCATTAAAAGGATAATTTTTAGTGAACTTTTTATTTTCCTTTTTTAAGTTTTTTGCTGCTCCTCTTGGAACTGTATATGCATGTTGATACACATTTAAAACTGCCATTAAACGATCGGTTGTCCAACCACCACCATTATAACGTACATCGATTACAATACCCTCTTTACCATATCCACTAGCTTTTAACTCACGCTCAAAACGTTCAAAACTTGGTGCATTCATACCTTGAATATGGATGTAACCTAATTTTCCGTTTGAGAATTTATCAACCATTTTTTTTCTAGAATCTACCCATGCTTGGTATTGTAATCCTCGTAAACTTCTTGTAGTTCGAGCTACAACTTCTTTACCACTAGCTAAACTCAACAATACTTCATCTCCTCTAGTATTTTTAAGTAAACTATAAAAATTAGTATTAACATCAATTTTTTCATTATTAATTGCAGTAACTACGTCACCTACATTTAAATCAACTTTACTCTTATCTGCAACAGAATTATTTAGCACATATAAAATTTCTGCTCCTTTGTTAGTATTTTTAACTTCTAAACCTAAAAGACCAATATTATCACTATTTCTTCTTTCAGGGGTTCCTGCTCCATAACCCATATGACTTGCATTTAATTGCCCTAATAACTGATTGAATATAAATGCATAATCTTGAGCAGTGCTAGCCATTAAAGCTAATGGTCTATACTGCTTTACAAGTCCTTTCCAATCATAACCATGAAAATTAGGATCATAAAAGCCCATCGTAAGAACTCTTGTTCCTTCATCAAACATTTGAGCATTAACCGCTTTAAAGTCTTGCATATATTTTGCAGAATGAGGTAAAGAAGTTACTCTATCTGATTTTGGGTTTAACTCATTTAACCTACCTCTAGAGGTAAAATAAAATTTATTATTCACAGCAGAAAAACCTCCTATTCTAGAAGTTCCTTTAATTTCTTTTGGGCTTCCTTCATCAAGTTTAACTTTATAAAAGCTTCTACTGTTTTTTGCAGGGTTCGTTGCCGAATAATAAATATATTTGCTATCAGGACTAAAAATACCTCCAAATTCATCATCTGGTAATCTAGTTACTTTTACAAGTCTATCGTATATTCTATCTCTATCAATTGATACTTTTACAGTCTTTTTTCCTTTTTTCTTTTTTACTGGTTTTGGTTTGTAATATTCACCATTTTGTCGATCGGTTCTGGTTTTCTCCCAATCTTCTTTTTTTAACCAAACCATCCAAATATCGAAATCTATCCCTCCTCTGTTTCCACTTCTATTCGAAGCAAATGATAACATTTTACCATCTGGACTCCAAGTTGGAGAAACATCACTTCTAGGGTGCATAGAAACATTTGTTTTTTCGTCAGGATTCTCTACTGACTGTATAAATATTTCACTATCGAAGTCTAAATCTTGTTGAGAATAGGCTAGATATTTGCTATCAGGACTCCAGCTAACACCAGATGGTGCTGCCCAACCTTCAGAAAAAGCTTTTATATTTTTAATTTTACCATCTTCATAATCTGCTACCATCAAATCTCCACGTCCAACTTGATAAGTTATTTTTTTATGGTTTGGAGAAACTAACAAATTATATACATCTTCTTTGCTTTTCGTTAATTTTTTAGTTTCAATTTTTAGACTTCTCTCTAAACCAACTAAAGTATCTTTAGAGCTAGAAACATAAATTTCATTTTGGCCACTTCTATCAGAAATAAACAATACTTCTTTATTACTTATCCATTGAGGGTTTCTATCTCTGTATGGGTGATTACTAACATTGTTAGTGTTTCTTTTTTCTTTGTTATTTTCTTTAACAAATATCTCGTTTTGAATTTCCATTGCAGCCAACTTACCATTTGGAGAGATATCAAAACTCGAAATATTAGAAGACGTAGTTGCTGTTTTTTCTAACTCGAATCTGTAATCTGTTGTTAAACTAATATTTAGTTTTTTTGATTTACCATTTTTTAAATGATATACATTAAAAAGTGTTGAATAAACTATTATCCCATTATCGCTTACCGTAAAAGAAACTACTCCATTTTTCTTTTGATTGGTTAACTTTTTTGAAATACCATTTGCTGAACCATTGTCAGAAATAGCTTGTTTATAAATATTATAACGTCCACTTTCTGCACCTATATAATATAAATTCCCATCATTATCCCAAAGAGGAGAATGATCGTTTTTTAGTGTATTTGTTATTTGAATATATTTATTTGAATTCTTATTAAATATCCAAATATCCCTTTGTGCAGAACCAGAATAATCTTCTCTTGAAATTCTACATGCTCCTTTAGCGTAAGCTATAAATTTTCCGTTTGGAGACTGTGTTGCCATAGAACCTAAAGCAGTTATTGTTCTTTCTGGTGTACCTCCATTTCCTTTTACATGATATGTTTGTGCATCCCATTGTGGACCTTTCAGAATTCTATTTGTCGTAAATAAAATATTATTATCACTTGTCCAATCATAAGGTGTATCCGTTGTTGGGTAATAGGTAAGTTGTTTAGGCATTCCTCCATCTTTAGAAATGGTAAAAATATTGTTTGACCCTTTTCTATTCGAAGTAAATGCAATTTCTGAACCATCAGATTTCCAAATAGGATTACTTTCATAAGCTTCATGAACCGTTAATCGTTTTGTTTGATTGGTCTTTAAGTTATATATCCAAATATCACCTTGATAAGAAAAAGCAAGTTCAGTACCATTTGGATGTAAACTCGGATGTCTTATTAATGAATTTTGGGCTAGAATTAAGTTGAAAGTAAAAATTAAAAAGAGTGTAAATAGACTTTTATGCATTATAAATATTTTTGATTTACATGCAATTTAATAGTTTACAATATAATATCTTTTTTTTTAAGAATATATTAAGAATATATTAACTTAAAATAGGATTGATGAATTTATTGATTTTATCAACTCCATTTTTACCTAAATTTTTGATAAAAGCAGAACCAATAATGGCTCCATTTGCATAAGCACAAGCCGTATTAAAAGTCTCTTTATCTGAAATACCAAAACCAATAATGAGTTTACTTTGTAAATTCATTGCTTTTATTCTTTTGAAATAAGCAATTTGTTGATTAGAAATTTCTCCTTTTGCACCAGTTATAGAAGCAGAAGCAACAACATAAATAAATGCTTTTGTGTACGAATCTATTTTTCGGATTCTATCCTCTGAAGTATGTGGTGTGATTAAAAATACGTTGGTGATTCCGTATTTATCGAACAACGCTTGATAGTGATTTTCAAATTCAACCATTGGTAAATCTGGAATAATTAAAGTATCTATTTCACAATCTACTACTTTTTGACAGAATTTATCTTCTCCATATTTTAACATCTGATTTAAATACCCCATTAAAACCAAAGGCTTTTTATTCGTTTCTTTAATTTCCATTAATTGATCAAAAACAATATCAAGATTTATTCCGTTTTCTAAAGCCTTTTGGCTACTATCCTGTATAGTTGGTCCATCTGCTAAAGGATCAGAATATGGCAAACCAACTTCTATAAAGTCAACTCCAGATTTTTCTAATTGAGAAATTACTTGAGCTGTATCGTCCAATTCTGGATAACCACAAGTAAAATATATTGATAATAAATTTTTATCTTTTTGTTGAAATAATTGTTTGATTGAATTCATAATTATTCGGTTTTGTAATTGCGAAGAACGAAGCAATCTCTAAATGAATTGAAAGATTACTTCACTGCGTTCGTAATGACGATTGTAAATTTACTCTTCTAAATACTTAATAAACGTTTCTAAATCTTTATCTCCTCTTCCAGATAAATTAATTACCACAACTTGGTCTTTTTTCAAATCCATTTTTGGTAAAACCGCCAATGCGTGTGCAGTTTCTAGAGCAGGAATAATTCCTTCTAATTTAGACAATTCATAACCAGCATTTAGTGCTTCTTGATCTGTTGCATTTAAAAAAGTTGCTCGTTTACTTTCATACAAATAAGCGTGTAAAGGACCAACACCTGGATAATCTAATCCTGCAGAAATCGAATAAGGTTCAACAATTTGACCATATTCATCTTGCATTAAAATGGTTTTACTTCCATGAATAATTCCGACTTCACCCAATTGAGAAGTTGCTGCACTTTCGCCAGAATTTACTCCTAAACCAGCAGCTTCAACTGCAACTAACTCTACTTCATCATCATCCATATAATGATAAAAAGCACCAGCAGCATTACTACCTCCACCAACACAAGCAATAATTGTGTCAGGATTTTCTTTACCAGTTTTTTCTTTCAATTGCCATTTCATTTCTTCAGAAATAATAGCTTGTAAACGTGCAACCATATCTGGATGTGGATGTGGACCAACAACAGAACCAATTAAATAGAACGTCTCTGGGTTTTGAATCCAATATCTGATAGCTTCATTTGTTGCATCTTTTAGCGTTTTAGAACCAGAAGTTGCAGGAACTACTTTTGCACCTAACATTTTCATACGAGCAACATTTGGTGCTTGACGTACAATGTCTTTCTCGCCCATAAAAACAGTACAATCTAAACCCATTAAAGCACAAACTGTGGCTGTTGCAACTCCATGTTGTCCTGCTCCTGTTTCTGCGATAATTTTCGTTTTTCCTAACTTTTTCGCAATTAAAATCTGACCAACTGTATTGTTAACTTTGTGTGCTCCTGTATGATTTAAATCTTCACGTTTTAAATAAATTGTCGCTCCATATTTTTCTGACAATCTTTTTGCTAGATACAAAGGTGTTGGACGACCAACATAATCTTTTAGTAAAGATTTATATTCTATTTGAAACTCTTTAGATTCAATAATTTGAATATAATTATCTTCTAACTCCTTCACATTAGGATATAATAATTCAGGAATAAAAGCTCCTCCAAATTGTCCAAAATATCCGTTTTTATCTGGGTGAAATTTTGATTTCATAATTTTATTAATATGCAATTAACTGGTTTGTCATTTCGACTTTAAGGAGAAATCTTTGTTTAAAAACTATAGATTTCTCAACTTCATTACATTTTATTCGAAATGACAATCTCTTTAAACTTCTTTAATTCTTGTATTTTCTTTTTACCTGGTTCATTTTCAAATTTACTATTTACATCTAACGCATAAATTGGTAAATTCGTTTTTCTTATTATTTGGATTTGTTCTACATCTTCCAAACCAATTCCTCCACTCAAAAAGAAAGGCTTATCAAAAGGATAATTCTCTAAAACAGACCAGTCAAATTTTACTCCATTTCCACCTCTTTCTTTTCCTTTGGTGTCGAATAAAAAATAATCTACAATATCTAAATAAGGCTTTAAAACCTCAAAATTAAACTCGTTTTTTATTCCAAAAACTTTTATGATTTCTAAATTATCATAGGATTTTGGTTTCTTTACTTTTTTTCTACCTTTATTCTGTTCAATAAAAGATGCTCTACTTTCTGATAATAATTTTCGAATCGATTTGATATAATCTACAGATTCATCTCCATGTAGTTGAATAGCATCTAACTGATATTCTTCGATATAAGAAACTAAAATCTCTGGAATTTCATTTACAAAAACTCCTGCTTTTTTTATTTCTTTTGCCAATTCTGGAATAATTCCCTCAAAATTTCTTTTTGATTTATCATAGAAAATAAAACCCAAATAATCAGGTTGTAATTCAGCAACTTGCAGAATATTCTCTACGTATTTCATCCCACAAACTTTCAACTTCATATTATCGTTTCTTTCCAATTATTCAATTTTTCTCTGTACGAATATCTTGCATTTGCAGGGCTTGTAGATAAAACTGTATTATAGAGAATTCCATCTAAAGGCGTAAAATATTTGTGATATAATTTCTCTGCTTTTTTGCCATTAAAAACGACTTGTTTTACAGATGGAAACATCTCCAAAATCTCGTTTATCGGGTTTGGCACTTCGTTTTTTATATCAGAATCTAAACTTGTAACTCGTTCTCCAAATTGACAAATATCCCAAATAGCAATATGATTATTAATTAATGTTTCTATTCTTTGATTGTAATTTTCACTAAAAGTTTCATCAATTAAATCGTAAATTATTTTCCAAAAAGAGTTTCTGTTGTTTGCATAATATTGTTGTTTCTTTAACGATTGTTTACCAGGCATTGTCCCTAAAATAAAAACTTTAGGATTTTGTGGCAAAACAGGATCAAAACAAACTCTTTCCATTACCTAATCTGATTGATGAAATCTTGACAAGCTTCTCCTGGGTTTTCTTCTTTCATAAAGTTTTCGCCAATCAAAAATCCTTGAAAACCAAATTCCTTTAAACCAGTGATGATTTTAGGATCAGAAATACCGCTTTCTGAAACTTTAATAGAATTATCAGGAATTTGATTTGCCAACTTTATAGAATGCTCTAAATTAACCTCAAAAGTTTTTAAATTTCGATTATTTATACCGATAATTTTATCATCTAAATCATTAATCTTATCTAATTCTTCTTGTGTATGTATTTCATATAAAACACTTAAACCTAAATCTTTAGCAAGATTTCCGTAGTTTTTTAATTCTACTGATGTTAAACAAGAAGCAATTAATAAAATAGCATCTGCACCAATTGCTTTTGCTTCTACAATTTGGAAACCATCAACCACAAAATCTTTTCTCAAAATTGGTTTTGTTTGATTGATAACCCTTGCTTCCATCAAATCTGCCATAGTTCCTCCAAAAAAAGAAGTATCTGTTAATATGGATTGAGCTGCTACATTTGCATCTAAATATCCGTTGGTTACTTCTGCAATTGTAGCTTTATCGTTGATGATTCCTTTGGAAGGCGATTGTCTTTTAAATTCAGCAATAATACCTGTTGACCCCACTTCTAACAAAGATTTTTTTAAAGAAAGTGGTGTTCTTTTAAACTTTGGGCTTTCCACTAGTTTTTTAATAGGAACTTCTGCTTTAATTTTAGCAATTTCTTTCTTTTTAAATGCTATGATTTTATCTAAAATTGTCATTTTTATTCTAATTTGTTATTTCGACTTTATGAAGAAATCTCAAAATCATTAACGTGAGATTTTTCGACTTCACTTCATTTCGCTCAAAATGACATTATTTATTTAATTTTTTATTTCTATATCTCAAAAAAAAATATACAATTACACCTACTATTAAACCAATAATTGTATGTTTAAAAAGGTCTTTTGTTTGAATACCAACTGCCATTCCCATTAATAGAAATGCTGGAATGATTAAGATTAAATTATTTTTCTTTTTTGTCATTTTATCATAACTCTCTTTCAATTAAGGTAATATTTAATTTTTTTTTAATCAAAATATTTAATTCTTCAACTTTTTCATCAATTGCTACATTATTATAAAATTCAGATAAATTATAAGCTACACCATAAAACTCTTTTGATTCTGATATCCATTCCCTCACATTATTACTAATATCTTTTTTCAGGAATGAATCATCAATAGTCCAGTTTCCATTAAGTTCAAAAATAAAAATTATTCTACTATTGCTTAATTCAACAGGTTTAAAGTTGTCTAAATTTAGTCTATCTTCTTGCGAATTAGAAGTTTTCCCATCATAATAACCAGTATCAGATTGAATTATGACTGACATTGTAATTTTATCATTATTTTTTTCTTGAGTTCCAAAATGAAACTCATAAAAATACATATTCAACCAATCCCAAGACCATCTAGATAAAACTCTTTTACCTTTTCTTGGTACAGTAGATGAAAATCTTGGACAACCTTGTTCGTATGAGAATCCTAGATTATTTCCTAAATATGAAACCAAATCAAGAACCCTTTTTTGATATTCATATAGTAAACGATAAGCTATTCTTACATCTCCTAAAACTTTATCTAAATCTTTGTTATCCATTCTTTTATTTTATTTCCTTCCTTCATTTCTATTTGATTTCTTTTTAGAGAATTTAACCATAAAAAATTGTTATAACCATGTATTTCTAACCCTTTTAAAATTGTTTCTAAAATTCTAACATAAGACCTATTTACTGGTAGAATATCAATATTTTTAGTAAGTCTATTTTTGGTTTTAATAATTATATCTAATAAATTTTGCCATTTAATTTTATGAATTAATTTGTCTTCAATTCCAGAATTTTCGGTTTTTGAAGACCATATTCCTCCTACAGCAAAATAAATAAGTTCTTTATTTTCTTCTCCGTAAATGTGTGAAAATGTTTTGATTTGATTTTTCCATTGATTTACATCTTGTTGGTCTTTATCATATCTCTTTGATTCTATTATTACAAAATAATTCTCAAATTCAACAAATAAGTCTGGTTCAATAAATCTAGAATTAGTTACTAATTTCAAACTTTTGGTATCCCATTTAGGCCAAAAACTACAATCAATAAATTCTCCAACATTTTCTGGAAGATTTTTATTATCTACACATGAATTTTTCATTATGTGCCAAATTATATTATCAGGTAACATAAATAAGTAGTCAAAAACAGATGAAGTCAAAGAATCTTCCTTAAGTCCTTTTACTAAATTAAATTTATTCTCTAAAATAGCATTTAACATTGACTTACCAATTTACTTAAACATTCTTTCGCTTTCATCCCAAAAAGTGAACTTTTCGCTTCTTCAAAAGCATTTTCAAAACTTTTATTTTCATCAACAATTGTAAGTGCAAAAGCGGCATTTGTTAAAACCACACTATTTTGAGCTTCTGTCCCTTTTCCGTCTAAAATAGATTTAAAAATCTTTGCAGCATCTGCAACATTATTTCCTCCAAAGATATCTGATTGTTGAATTCTTTTCTGCCCCAAATCTTCTGGATTTATAATTTGTTCACCTTGTTTTGTAAAGAGTTTAAATCCACTTGTTAAAGAGATTTCATCATAGCCATCTAGAGCATGAATCACTCCATAATTTATATCTTTTTCTTCCTGCAAGATATAATTATACAAACGTGCAATTTCTAAATTGAACGTTCCTAACATATGATTTTTAGGTGAACTCGGATTTACCAAAGGCCCTAACATATTAAAGAAAGTTTTTAATGCTAATGCTTTTCTTGTTGGTCCAACTGCTTTCATAGCTGGATGAAATTTTGGAGCGTGTAAAAAACAAATATTTGCTTTTTCTAAATGTTCTTTTAAAATAGTTTCATCATTGGTAAAATTATAACCAAAACTCTCTAACATATCTGAAGAACCTGATTGAGAAGATACAGAATAATTACCGTGTTTTGCTACTTTTTGTCCTGTTCCTGCAACAATAAATGAGGTTAGTGTTGATATGTTAAAGGTGTCTTTTCCATCACCACCAGTTCCAACAATATCTATGGTATTGTAATCTGAAAAATCTACTTTTATAGCCAATTCTTTTAATGCATTTCTAAAACCAGAAAGTTCGTCTGCTGTGATTGGACGCATCATAAAAACGGTCATAAATGACGCTAAATGTGCATCATTATACTTTGCTGTAGCAATATCTTTTAAGATTTGTGTTGCTTCAGATTTTGATAATCTTTCGTGATTGTATAATCTGTTTAAAATTACTTTCATTTAAGCTGAATTTATTTCAGTATCTATTTTCCTGCAAGGTCTTTTTTGACCTTGTAGGTATTTATAATTATACCTACAAGGTTATTGAAACCTTGCAGGAGTTAATAAAGTTTGTGACTAACTTTTCACCTACATCTGTTAAAATAGATTCTGGATGAAATTGAACCGCAGAAATATTAAAACGTTTATGTTCAATGGCTTGTATTAATCCATCTTCATCTCTTGCTGTTACTACTAATTCTGCTGGAAAATCGATATCTGTTGCTGCCCAAGAATGATAACGTGCTGCTAAAAATGTTTCTGGAACATCTTTAAAAATTTCAGCTTCATTATTTACAACGCTCATTTCTGTGGCAACTCCATGAAAAACCTCATCTAAATTGATAATTGTTCCTCCAAAAACTTCTGTAATTGCTTGTAAACCTAAACAAACTCCAAAAATTGGTTTTTTGCCAGCGTACGTTTTAATTACTTCTTTTAAAATTCCTGCTTCATCAGGAATTCCTGGTCCTGGAGATAACATTATCATATCATAATTCCCAACATCTGCAACACTAATTTCATCGTTTCTAAAAACCGCAGGAAAATTTCCTGTAATTTTTTCTACCATATGAACTAGGTTATAGGTAAACGAATCGTAATTGTCTAAAATTAATATTTTCATTTTTTTTTCTAATTGTCATTGCGAAGCAAATTTTTCATTTGCTGTGGCAATCTGTTTATTTATTAAGAGATTACTTCGTCGGAAAAACTCCTCGTAATGACTTAAAACTCTCAATCCGCGTTAGGGATTGAATGGTCTGTTTGAGCTCTTTTTTGTTTTTCTCAAAAAAAGCGAGTAATGAAAGCCCGTTAAAACGCCCAAATTAATATCAATCTCTTTTTATTTTATTACTACAAGGTTTTTGAAACCTTGCAGGATATCTTATATATTCTCTGCCAAAATCAACGCTTTTTTTAACGCTGCTAACTTATTATTTACTTCTTGTAATTCTTTTTCTTCATCAGAATGAATTACAATTCCTGCTCCTGCTTGATAATATAATGTCTTGTTTTTACTTACAAAACTTCTAATGGCAATTGCCAAATTTACAGAACCATCTAAACCAATAATACCAACTGCTCCTCCATAAAATCCACGAGATTGATTTTCGTATTTGTTAATTAACTGCATTGCTTTGTATTTTGGTGCGCCACTTAAAGTTCCTGCTGGAAAAGTATCGCCCACAATTTCAATAGGATTTCCTTTTAACTGGCCTGAAACTGTAGATACCAAATGAATTACATGACTAAAATACTGCACTTCTTTAAACACTTCAACTTCTACATTATTAGCGTGTTTACTTAAATCGTTTCGCGCTAAATCTACTAACATTACATGCTCTGCTGTTTCCTTTTTATCAGCGGATAATTTTTTACCCAACTGAATATCTTTAGCCATATCACCCGTTCTTCTGAAAGTTCCAGCAATTGGATTGATAGTTGCTTTTCCTTGTTGAATTTTTATTTGCGCTTCTGGAGAAGAACCCATTAATTTAAATGAACCATAATCGAAAAAAAATAAATACGGAGATGGATTTATAGAACGCAAAGCTCTGTACACATTAAATTCATCTCCTTTAAATTTTTGTTGAAATTGACGAGATAATACAAGTTGAAAAACATCGCCTCTTTTACAATGCGATTTTGCTTTTCTTACATATTCAATAAACTCTTCACCTTTTACATTAGAAGTTTCCTCGCCAACAATTTCAAATTTTTGTGTATTGAATGCTTGTGCATCTATTATGGTTTGAATTTCTTTGATTCTAGATTCAGTTCCTTCTTCAATATTTTCTATCAACGTCATTTCATCATTAAAATGATTGATGGCAATAATAAATCTATAAAAACTATATTCCATTAACGGAATTGCAGACGGAGCTTCATCAACATTTAAAGTAATATTCTCAAAATATTGAACAGAATCGTAAGTTGTATATCCATACAAACCGTTAAAAGATTTCAATTCAGTTGGACAATGTAACTCAATTCTATTGGTATAATCTTCAAAAATTGAATTGAAATTTCTCCCTATTTCTTCATTTTCTAATTCTATTCCTTTGTGAGAAAAACTCAAATAATGATTTTCTGCTTTAATAGTAATTATAGGCTCAATCGCAATAAATGAAAAACTTTCTTCCTTACTATGATAGTCTGAACTTTCTAACAACAGTGTATTTGCATATTTATCTCTAAATCGCAAATACAAACCTACAGGTGTAATCGTATCTGCAATTCTAGTTTTCGATAATGTTTTGAATTTTATTCTACTCATAATTTATCCGTTTTTCTTACTTCCCTAAGGGAAGATTAGGATGGGCTATAAAAAAAGGCTTATCGTGAGATAAGCCTTTTATTTTAATATTTATATTATACAGGTTTAGTGCTCACTTATTTATTAAGAGAGTTCCACCACCAAGTATTGCCTAAATTTTTCTTCATTACAAGAGCAAATGTAAAAAGGGATTTGTTATTTCACAAATTTTATGTTGTTTTTTTCTATAAATTTAAGTCTTATATAGAAAAATAGATTCAATCGATTTCGTACTTACAAATTTTATAAATATTTTAATTTTTCATTTCAATATAAAACTAATTTTATGTTTATTATTTAAAAAAACAAACATAATTCTGTAATTTGCACGTAACAAACAACGTGTTTGATTTGAATTTACTGAATTAATGAATGCACCAATGATTTTAAGAAATTATTGGTGTGTTTTTTTGATTAAATCAAAAAAACAGATACTTTAAATAAATAATTTAAAACCTTGTCAGTAAAACAATTCTATATATATTTGCTCGTGTTTAATAGAAAATACTGAAAATAAAATCAGTCATAAAATGAACAAAAATAACAACAATAATAATTTCAATAATTCTAATTTATAGAATAGGAGGGTTATTGTTTAGAAATATATAAAGCCTTCCAAATTTGGAAGGCTTTTTCATGTTCTGAATTTATTTCAGAATCTAAAAAAACTAAAGATGAGTAAAATGATGACAGTTGATATTTTGTCGAGTATAAAAGGAGCAAAAGAATCGGAAACAGTGAATCAGTTGTTTAAAGTGATAATAAATGCTGACACAAATAGTAATGCTGCAAATAATGTTGTTAATGCAGTATCTATAGATGATTTGAGAGAAGATATTGTAATTAATAGCTCAAAAAGGGAAAAGGAAATCATCATAGAAAATTTCCCAAAAGAAAAGAATGGTTATTTAGTTGTTGCTAAAGTGATTGAAGAATAAATATGGAGTCGCTAATACATAAAATTCATCAACAATTGATGAACAAAGAAATTTCTTGTACAAAATTGGTGCAAGAAAAGTTAGATTTATTAAAATCAAACACCCACAATACAGTCAATTCACTTTTAGAAGATACTGCTTTAGATTTGGCAAAAAAAGTTGATGAAAAAATTAAAAAAGGACAAGAAATTGGTCTTTTAGAAGGAATTCCTTTCGGAATTAAAGATGTTTATATGTTGCAAGAAACGTATACAACAGCAAGTTCTGATTTACTAAAGAATTACAAATCTGCATATACAGCAACTGCAATTCAGAAATTATTAGATGCTGGTGCAATTCCTTTAGTAAAAGAAAATTGCGATAGTTTTGGTCACGGATCTTCATCAGAAAACACCATTTTTGGTGCTGTTAAAAATGCAGTAAATTCTGATTTAGTTGGTGGTGGTTCTAGTGGGGGTTCTGCAGTAAATGTTGCTAAAAATTATACTATTTTTTCAATTGGTGGAGATACTGGAGGTTCCATTCGTCAACCAGCAGGTTATAATAATGTCTTCGGATTTAAACCTACTTATGGTAGAATTTCACGTTTTGGATTAATGGCTTATGCATCTTCTACAGATTGTGTTGGTCCAATTGCGAAATCAACAGAAGATATTAGAATCGTTTTAAATGCGATGAGTGGTAAAGATGTAAAAGATCAAACTACCTATCCATCTGAAATAATATCCAAAGAAAGTATTTTAAATGTTGATACAATAAAAACAGTTGGATATTTTAAAAACTTCATAGAGAGTGATGCAATATCATCAGAAATAAAAGAAAGTTTTTTAGCCACAATTGATAAAATAAAAGCCAAAGGGATTGAAGTAAAAATATTAGATTTCTTTGAATCTGACACACTAGTTTCTACCTACTACACTTTAGCAATGGCAGAAACAGCATCTAATTTATCAAGATTAGATGGCACCAATTATGGAAACCGAATTGAAGGAGAAAATTTAAAAGACACCTACTCTATTACGCGTTCAGAAAATTTTTCTGAAGAATCTAAACGTAGAATTGTTGGTGGAAATCAATTGTTATCACAAGGTTTTTCTGATGAAATTTATTTAAAAGGATTGAATTTAAGAGATCAAATTGCTAATAATTTTGAAAAGGATTTTAAAGAAGTTGATATTATTTTATCTCCTGTAACTCCAAATACCCCTCCAAAAATTGGCGAAAGTTTAAAAAATCCTTTAGCAATGTATTTATCTGATGCATACACAGTTGGCTTTAGTTTAGGGCAATTACCAACACTTACAATTCCAAAAGGAACTGCAACAGGTTTGCAAATTACAGGTGCAAAAACTCAAGACGAACTCGTTTTAAAGTTTGCTAATTTCTTAAACGATACATTATAATGGAGCTAGAACACTTAAATGAGCTGATAAAAAAGCACGATTTAGAATTGGTTATCGGTTTAGAAACGCATGTTCGTTTAAACACAAAATCGAAATTGTTTTGTTCTTGTGCAAATCAAGAAATTGAGCAACCAAATACAAACATATGTTCAGTTTGTACTGGGCAAATGGGTGTTTTGCCATCTTTAAATGCAGCAGCAATTACCAAAGCAATTTATTTTGGGAAAGCAGTAAAATCAACCTTTAAAAACGAGGTGATTTCTTGGGATCGTAAACATTATGAATATCCTGATAATCCGAAAAACATACAAATTACACAATTTCATAATCCTGTAATTCCTGATGGGCAGGTTTCTTGTTTTAGAAACGATGGAAGTCAATTTACAGTAAATTTAACACAAGTTCATATTGAAGAAGATGCTGCAAAACTGATGCACGAAAAGAAAAATTCTTTAGTAGATTTTAACAAAGCTGGTGTTCCTTTAATTGAAATTGTAACTGAACCTTGTATCAGAAATATTGAGGATGCATCTACGTATGCACAATATATTCAGAGAATTGTTCAGAATTTAAAAATCTCTGAAGCAAATCTTGAAAAAGGTGAATTTAAGTCGGATGTTTCTGTGTCGCTTCGTAAAAAACACACCTACAATTTAAACCCAAGAACAGAAATTAAAAACCTGAATTCGTTCAAGTTTATGGTGGAAGCTTTAAAGGAAGAAATTGAAAAACAATTAAATTATTACATCGAAAATAAAGAGTTTAGACCTGACCAAACTACGGTTTTATGGGATGCAGATTTAAAGCAAACCAAAACCATGCGTAAAAAGGAATTTGAGGCTGATTATCGTTTTATTTCTGAACCAGATTTGCCTTTTGTAAACATTAAAAATGTTGTTGAAAGTATTGATGTTGATATTAGTTCTTTGCCTTTTGCAGTAGAATCTATTTTGATAAAAGGTGGTGTTTTACCTCAAGATGCTAAATTTTTTACTGCAGATTCTCTTCGTTCAGAAACTTTTGTGGCGATTAATAATGAATTAAAAGACCCGTCTTTTGTTGCAAAAACATTGGTAAATAATATTGGTGCAGATGAGTATAAAGATATTCACGAGGTAAATCATTTAATTGAAATTTTTCAGCTTTTTAAAGCCGAGAAAATTACAGCTGTTTTGGTTCAGAATGCAATTATCAATTACTTAAAAGATAGAAAATTTGACTATAATAAGTATTTTGAAGAAAACACAATATCCGAAGAAAAGATAAAACTAGCGGTTATAAAAGTAATTGCCAAAAATGAAGCCATTGCAAATGACATCAAAGCAGGAAATCAAGGAAAAGCAGGGATTTTAGTTGGTAAAGTTATTGGGATTATTGGAAAAGGAGCTTCTGGAAAAGTAATTCGAAATGAAATTATTTCTCAAGTTCAAAATTCAGCATTAAAAGTTCAAAGTTCTCATCAGAATGAAGAAAAAAAAGTAACCAAAAGTGAACAGCAAAAAGCTAAATCCGAAGAAGAAATACAAACAGTTCCAATTATTATAAAGGAGGAATATAGAACGCATAAAATTTCTCAATTATCAGAAGAAAGCATTCACGAAGAAGTAACTTTATCTGGCTGGGTTTCTAGTGTTCGTGATCATGGAGAATTGATTTTTATTGATTTACGTGATTCTAGCAATCAAATTTTTCAGGTTCGTTTGAGTAGAGAATCGTTTCCGAATTTAGATGAATTGGTAAAATTAAAACCTGAATCTGTAATTTCTGTAAAAGGAATTGTAGTTCAGCGTAAAGAAGATGATTATAATGCAGGTTTACGAACTGGTAAGATTGAATTAGAAACTTCGGTTTTAGAGATTTTAAATTTATCAAAAACGCTTCCTTTTGAAATAAAAAGAGCAATGAAAACGAACGAAACTACTCGTTTTCAATACAAGTTTTTAGACCACAGAAATAATGATGTTCGCAAGGCAATTATCAACAGACATAAAGTGATAAAATTACTGCGTGATCTTTTAGACGAAGAAGAATTTTTAGAAATAGAAACACCTATTTTAACTGCAGGAACAGATGAAGGTGCAAGAGAATTCATTGTACCAACTAGAAAACAAACTGGCGCATTTTATACACTTCCACAAGCACCACAGCAATTCAAGCAAATGTTGATGGTTGGTGGATTTGAGAAATATTTTCAAATTGCACGTTGTTTTAGAGATGAAGATTCTCGTGGAGACAGACAGCCAGAATTTACACAACTAGATATTGAAATGGCGTACGCAAGTATGCAACAAATTATCGATTTGAACACAAAAATGTTCAACGAAATTGTCAAAAAAATCTACGGTAAAAAATGGGTTTTACATCCTTTTGAAGTCATTACTTACAAAGATGCCATGGATAAATATGGCTGTGATAGACCTGATTTACGTTTTGGATTGCAAATGCAAGACATTACAGAAATTGTAAAAGAAACTACTTTTCAAGTATTTAGCAAACCCATTGAAGAAGGTGGCATTGTAAAATGTATTAAAGTTTCTGCAAAAGAACAAGGCAATAAAAGAATGTCTAAAGGTCAGATTGAAAATTTAACTGCGATTGCACAACAAAATGGTTTGGGTGGTTTGGCGTATATTATTGTGAATGAAAACGATTTACAATCGCCAATTATTAAGTTTTTAGGTGAAGAAATTGCAGCAAACATTATAAAAGTTACTGATGCTCAAATAGGAGATATTGTATTCTTCTCTGCTGCTGATTACGCAACTGCAAACAAAGCGTTAGATGCTGTTCGTCAAGAAATGGGACGCATTTTAAAGTTGATAAATCCGAAAGAATTAAAACCAGCTTGGGTGGTAGATTTCCCAATGTTTGAAAAAACAGAAGAAGGCAGATGGACGTTTACACACAATCCGTTTTCGATGCCAACTGTTTATGATTTAGAAAAGCATATGAATGGTGAAGGAGAAGAAATCGGAACTATTATCGCTCAACAATACGATTTAATCTTAAATGGTTACGAAATTGGTGGTGGTTCAGTTCGTGCACACAAAGCAGAAATTTTAGAAGCAACCTATAAAAATATGGGTTATAATAAAGAAGAAATGATGAAAAGTGTTGGCACAATGTACAAAGCGTTTCAATATGGAGCTCCTCCTCATGGAGGAATTGCTTGGGGAGTTGATCGTTTAATGATGATTTTAGAGAAAAAAACATCTATTAGAGAAGTAATGGCGTTCCCAAAAACAGGTTCTTCTGAAGATTTACTATTTAATGCACCTTCTGTATTATCTGATAAAAAAGTGGAGGAAATGAATGTGAAAATTATAAAATAAAGAAATTAGTCCCTCAATTTTACTATCCAGTAAAATAAAAACCTTGCTTTTGCGAGGTTTTTTAATTTTATAGCAAAACTTAAATGGTAATTTTTTATAAAATATAAAATAAAGCAATTTTTAAGCGATTTAAGACATTTTTACGTTTTTAACAAATGTTGATAATTTTAAAACAAAATAGCTAAAAACACTTAAAACAAAGTTTAAAAATTGTAAATTTGATAAAGCATAAATTTCGTCTTATATAGACGATTTTTTTATGAAATTAAAACTTAACAATTCACTTTTAAAATGAGCGAAGAAAAAAAACATAGTTATGATGCTTCCAGTATTCAGGCATTAGAAGGAATGGAGCATGTAAGAATGCGTCCATCAATGTATATTGGAGATGTTGGTGTGCGTGGTTTACATCACTTGGTGTATGAAGTTGTAGATAACTCTATTGATGAAGCACTTGGAGGACATTGTGATAGTATTCAAGTTACTATTAATGAAGATAACTCAATTACAACAAGAGATAATGGACGTGGAATTCCTGTTGGAATTCACAAAAAAGAAGGCGTTTCTGCATTACAAGTAGTAATGACAAAAATTGGAGCTGGTGGTAAATTTGACAAAGACTCTTATAAAGTTTCTGGTGGTTTACATGGTGTTGGCGTAAGTTGTGTTAATGCACTTTCTCAACATTTAACAGCAACTGTTCATAAAGAAGGTAAAATTTGGCAACAAGAATATTCTAAAGGAAAAACACTTTATCCTGTTAAAACTATTGGAGAAACCGATTTCACTGGAACTATAGTAACATTTTTACCAGATACTTCAATTTTTACACAAACTACCGAATATAATTATGATACACTTGCAACTCGTATGCGAGAATTATCATACTTAAATAAAGGAATTACAATTACCTTAACAGATAAAAGAAGAAAAGATGATGAAGGAAATGACATCATGGAAACTTTTCACTCTACAGAAGGGTTATCAGAATTTGTAAAATATTTAGATTCTACTCGTGAGCAATTAACTGCTGATGTAATTGCTATTGAAGGAGAAAAAAATGGCATTCCAGTTGAAGTTGCGATGGTGTATAATACTTCTTATTCAGAGAATTTGCATTCATATGTAAATAACATCAACACACATGAAGGAGGAACACATTTATCTGGTTTTAGACGTGGTTTAACACACACTTTAAAGAAATATGCAGATGAATCTGGATTATTAAAAAATGTAAAATTTGAAATTGCTGGTGATGATTTTCGTGAAGGATTAACTGCAATTGTTTCAGTAAAAGTTGCAGAACCACAATTTGAAGGACAAACCAAAACGAAATTAGGAAACAGAGAAGTAAGTTCTGCAGTATCTCAAGCAGTTTCAGAAATGTTATCTGATTATTTGGAAGAAAATCCTAATGATGCAAAAACCATTGTACAAAAGGTAATTTTAGCAGCAACTGCAAGACATGCAGCACGTAAAGCCAGAGAAATGGTACAGCGTAAAACTGTAATGTCTATTGGTGGTTTACCTGGTAAACTATCTGATTGTTCTGAAACTGATCCTGCTCAATGCGAAATATTTTTAGTTGAGGGAGATTCTGCTGGTGGAACAGCAAAACAAGGTAGAGACAGAAATTTTCAAGCCATTCTTCCACTTCGTGGAAAAATCTTAAATGTTGAAAAAGCGATGCAACATAAAGTTTTTGAAAACGAAGAAATCAAAAATATGTTTACAGCTTTAGGTGTTTCTATTGGT
The DNA here is from genome assembly GCF_002954685.1 of Polaribacter porphyrae. Lineage (GTDB taxonomy): Bacteria > Bacteroidota > Bacteroidia > Flavobacteriales > Flavobacteriaceae > Polaribacter > Polaribacter porphyrae. The sequence goes on from NZ_MSCN01000001.1 coordinate 2,034,976, forward strand.
ACAGAAGAAGATCCAAGAGCTTTAAATTTATCTAAAGTTCGTTATCATAAAGTAGTTATTATGTGTGATGCCGATGTTGATGGTTCTCATATTGCTACTTTAATACTTACATTTTTCTTTAGATACATGCGTGAAATGGTAGAACAAGGTTATATTTATATTGCTACTCCACCTTTATATTTAGTTAAAAAAGGACAAAAAAGAGAATATGCTTGGGATGATAATCAACGTGATTTAATTGCTCAAAAAATGGGAGGTTCTGTAAATATTCAAAGATATAAAGGTCTTGGAGAAATGAACGCAGAACAACTTTGGGACACTACAATGAATCCTGAATTTAGAACTTTACGTAAAGTGGTTATTGATAGCCCTACAGAAGCAGATAGAGTTTTCTCAATGTTAATGGGAGATGAAGTTCCACCTCGTAGAGATTTTATTGAACGAAATGCTAAATATGCAAATATTGATGCTTAAATAAAGATTACAAACTAAAAAAGAGTCTGATATCAGACTCTTTTTTTATACTATAATCAGATTATCTAATAGAAAAACCTACCCTTGCAGAAAAAACGTCATACTCTTGTAATGCATATTCTGCTGAAATATCTAAAAAGGCAAGTTTAAATCGTAAGCCTGCATTTGCTCTGAATGAATTACCATCAAAACCAAAATCTAAATCAGAAGAATAACCCCTAATTTCAATATCTGAATTATAAGAAGTAGTACCAAGACCACCATATATTGTAAGTATAGATAACTTTTTAGAAAGTAATAATTGGTAAGTCATAGAATTTGTATTAAAATTCACTAATTCATCAGGGTTGTTATCTTCATCCAGTAAAACTGTTGACTTTAGATTTGTATATCCTGCAAAAATAGATACGTCAATGGGCAATCTTTTAACAAAAGGTATCCATTGTTTGATATCATGCATAACTCCAATACCAAATGCAGAAGCAGAATTACCATTACTGTCAATTTCTGGTATAAAACGAACTTTTAAATCTGTATTCTTCCATAAACCAACACCAACTTGAATAATAGCTGATGGCACTGCATTAAATCCAATTGTACTTTTAACATCCTCTCTAAAACCTGGTAATGCAGAAACAGATATGCTTCCATTACTATCTGTATACCTTATTAAAGGCCTGTCAGACAAGTCTTTAGAACCAAGTATGGTTGGTAGATTTGCTTCACTAATATTCGAGTTGTCTAATTGTATAGCAGAAGAATAATCACTATTTCTAAATGTAAAAGTTTCTCCTTCTTCTGGTATTAGAGACATGTTTGCAATTACAGATATATCTATACCAAATAATTTATGAGCTTTAGCTGTATTATACCAACCACTACTTAAGCCATTGCCAAATCCTCTTGGTATAGGTTGAAGATAACCTGATAAAAAACGCTGTGCATCTACTGAATTAACATTTACTATTTCTTCAAAATCTATTTGCCCGTAAAAAGTTGCACTAAAGCACAAGCAAATTATTACTATTATTTTTTTCATAATTTAGTTGATTAAATTGATTTAATAAGTTGGTTGATTGTTATTTTACTACTCTACTTTAGCTTTAATTTTAAACTTCATATTTAAAGTAAAATCATTGTCAGCAATAGCAGCTGCAGTAGCTCCTGTAAAATTAACTTGTACCTCACCAGAATTTATACTAGATAATATATCTGAATTAGTTGAAGGAATTGTAATTTCGCTTGAAGGAACACCCACTGTTAAACTTAAAGATTCATTTGTCAATAGATTGGCACTACCAACAGTAAGGTTAAAAGTTCCGCTTATTGAATTACCACTGTAGTCTTGTAAGGTAACAACTACACTCTCAACATCAGCTTCTACAAACGTAGATGCGTTATCTAGTAAATCAGAAATATTCATTTTTTGGTTAACAGTTATAGAAGATAAGCCCATCAATCCTTGAACAGAAGCATTGGTTTCAAATTCATCTACAACTATAAACTGGATAGCTCCATCCTCTTCACAATTACTGAATGTTAATGCTAGAAAGAGAATAGTAGCAAATTGGAAAAATTTAATTTTTTTCATAATTTTTTAATAAAAGATTAGTATTTATACATTTGTTTGTATAACAAATATAGAAAATTAATAATAGCTAAATATGCAAAGCATACATTATTAGCTACAATCTATACATTTTCACGAACATCTTTTTGATTTTAGAGATTTTAATACACTTTTACATCATAAGTACTTGTTAAATTCTTTTAATTTTAATAAATAAAATCTTATAATATTGTATTTTTGCGTAAGATAATTATTAACTAAAATTCATAAAAATGAAAGTAACAGTAGTTGGTGCAGGAGCAGTAGGAGCAAGTTGTGCAGAATATATTGCAATTAAAGATTTTGCAAGTGAAGTTGTATTATTAGATATTAAAGAAGGCTATGCAGAAGGTAAAGCAATGGATTTAATGCAAACTGCTTCTTTAAATGGTTTTGATACTAAAATTACAGGTAGTACAAGTGATTATTCTAAAACTGCAAATTCCAATATTTGTGTAATTACATCTGGAATTCCTAGAAAACCAGGAATGACTCGTGAAGAATTGATAGGAATTAATGCAGGAATCGTAAAATCAGTTTCTTCAAGTTTAATTGAACACTCTCCAAATACTATTATTATTGTGGTTTCTAATCCTATGGACACCATGACTTATTTAGTACACAAAACTACTGGATTACCAAAAAATAGAATTATTGGTATGGGTGGTGCTTTAGATTCTGCTCGTTTTAAATATAGACTAGCTGAAGCTTTAGGAGCCCCTATTTCTGATGTTGATGGAATGGTTATAGGTGGGCATTCTGATAAGGGAATGGTTCCTTTAACACGTTTGGCTACAAGAAATTCAGTACCAGTTTCTGAATTTATTTCTGAAGAAAGATTAGACAAAGTAATGCAAGATACCAAAGTTGGTGGTGCAACTTTAACAGGCTTGTTAGGCACTTCTGCTTGGTATGCTCCTGGAGCAGCTGTTAGTGGATTAGTACAAGCAATTGCTTGTGATCAAAAGAAAATCTATCCTTGTTCTACTTTATTAGAAGGCGAATATGGATTGAATGATTTATGTATTGGAGTTCCTGTTGTTTTAGGTAAAAACGGAATTGAAAGTATTGTAAAAATTAATTTAAGTGATGCTGAAAAAGCTCATTTAGAAGAATCTGCAGCTGGAGTTTCTAAAACTAATGGGTTGTTAGAACTTTAGAATATTAGATTTTTAGACATTAAAAAATCCAGCAAAAGCTGGATTTTTTTGTTTTAAACAATTATTAAACATCTAAATAAAAACTAACTCAATCCAGAAATAACTCCATTATTATCAATAATCATATTCTCTGATGCTGGTATTGATGGTAAACCAGGCATTCGCATCATTTTGCCCAAAATAGGAATCACAAACTCTGCTCCAGCTGCAATTTCTATTTCTCTTACTGTAACAGTAAATCCTTCTGGCCTACCAATTAAACCAGCATTATCTGAAAAAGATTTTTGTGTTTTTGCCATACAAACTGCAAAATCATTAAAGCCCAATCTATCTATTCTTCTCAAATTTAGTTGTGCTTGTTTACTATATTCAACTGATTTTGCTCCATAAATCTCTTTAGCAATAGTTTCAATTTTATCTTTTATTGGAGATTTCCAATCATACAAAGGTTTATATTGAGTAGCTTTATTTTCTACAACATTCACAACCGCTTTTGCTAAATTTTTAGTTCCTTCACCTCCTTTTTCCCAACCTTCAGATAAAACTGCTTCAACTCCAAGACTTGCACATTTATCGATTACAAAATTTATTTCTTCTTTAGAATCAGACACAAAAGAATTGATTGCTACTACTGGCTCTATATTGTATTTTCTAATGTTTTCTATATGCTTTTCAAGGTTTGCAAATCCTTTAGCAACTTTTTCTAAATCTACAATATTATATGCTTCTGGTTTTGCTCCTCCATGATGTCTTAAAGCCCTAATTGTAGCCACTAAAACCACACATTTTGGATTTAGTTTAGCAAATTGAGATTTAATATTTAAGAATTTTTCTGCTCCTAAATCTGCACCAAATCCTGCTTCGGTTACCACATAATTAGATAGTGATAAACCCATTTTAGTGGCAATAATCGTATTTGTACCTTGAGCAATGTTTGCAAAAGGACCTCCATGAATAATTGCAGGATTCTCTTCTAAAGTCTGAACTAAATTGGGTTTTATAGCATCTTTTAAAAGAATTGCCATCGCATTTTCTGCTTTTAAATCTCGAGCAAAAATTGGTTTTTTATCAAAAGTAAAACCTATAAAGATATTTCCTAAACGTTCTTTTAAATTTTCTAAATCTGATGCCATACACAAAATTGCCATCACTTCTGATGCTGGTGTAATATCAAAACTATCTTGTCTTGGAATACCATTTGCAGTGCCTCCTAAACCGATTGTAATATCTCTCAAAGAACGATCGTTCATGTCTATTACTCGTTTCCAAAGTACAGTTCTTGGGTCTATATTTAGGTTATTCGTTTTGCTCTGTAAGTTATTATCAATCAAAGCTGATAACAGATTATTCGCTTTTTCAACAGCATTAAAATCACCAGTAAAATGAAGGTTGATATCTTCCATAGGCACAACTTGAGAATATCCTCCACCAGCTGCACCTCCTTTTATTCCAAAAACTGGTCCTAATGAAGGTTCTCTTAACACTACAGTTGCTTGTTTTCTTATCTTATTTAAACCTTCTGTTAAACCAATTGAAACAGTAGTTTTCCCTTCTCCAGCAGGTGTTGGTGTTAAAGCTGTTACCAAAATTAAATTATTTGCATCAACCTTATCATTATCTATTAGAGATAAAGGTAGTTTTGCTTTATATTTTCCATACATCTCCAAATCATCTTCGTCAATATTTAACTTTTGAGCAATTATTCTAATATGTTTTAATTCTTTTGCTTGTGCTATTTGTATATCCGTTAAATGTGACATATCAGTTATAATTATATATTTATTGTAAATGCATAAATTTAATATAATTTCATTTAAAAATTCATAATATTCACATAGAATAAATGAATAAAAATGAATTATCCTTAAAAATCATTTTTTATTAAAATTGTTTTAAGGATAACTTCCCCTGTAATACTAGTATTCTTTTTTATATATTTGGTGCATGAAAGCAAAATGGTACATCAGTACTTTATTTTTATTGTTATTTATTGTCTTTGGAGCATTTCAAGAGCAGGTTCATATACCTAATCAAGAAATAGTTGTTGAATTTGTAGATGGTAAGGTTAATAATAAAAACATTAAAAACACCATTGCTAATGTAAGAGAGAAATTATTAAAAGTTGGCGTTAAAAACATCAAAATTAAAGAAACCAAAAAAGGGGTTTTAAGAATATCTTACCACAGTGTTATTAACGTAGAACATATTAAAGAAGCTCTTTTTGAAGAAGGTAATTTACCTATTAACGAAAATAAAAAAGAAGATTTAGCTTATTATAATATTGGTGTTTATGAAATTCAAGATATCATAGATGCCTCAAAATCTCACGATAATTGTTTATTAGAAATAAAACTTAATTCTGATAGAACTACACCAACCTATACCATCGCTTTTGTAAAAAATTTAGAAATACTAAAAGCAAATGCATTATTTAAAACAAAACTAAAAGCAACTAGTAATTCAGGTTTTGTAAAAAACAACACTTCATACAAAGAACCAGAAGTAAGAGCTGGGCCATATAAACTCTTCATATAAAACTTTAGTTATATTCAAGTTTAATTGAATAAACTATTGATTATCAAAATCATAATAACAAAAAACAATCAATAAAAATTATTGTCAAAATTAACGAGAAGCTATATATTTGCTCGTTTTAAAAATTTGACCTAAAATATATTAAAAAATGCAAAATAAAGGACTTATTAAACTATTCGCACTCCTTTTTGGATTAGTTAGTTTATACCAATTATCATTTACGTTTTTAGCTAACAAAGTTGAAGATGATGCTGTAGAGTATTCAAAAAACAGAGCTACAGAAACTAATACAGCTAGAGAAAAAGCTAGTTTTGAAAGAAAGTATTTAGATAGTGTTGCCAATAAAGATATTATAGACATAGGTATTGCTAAATATACTTATAATGATGTAAAAGACAAAGAAATGAATCTTGGTCTTGATTTAAAAGGTGGTATCAATGCTATTTTACAAGTATCTGTAAAAGAAGTTTTAAAAAGCTTATCTAATGACTCTAAAAACGAAGTATTTAACAAGGCTCTAGAAGCTGCAGATGTTAGGCAAAAACAAAGTAGCCTAAACTATTTAGATTTATTTTTTGAAGAATTTGAAAAAATTGCTGGAGATACCAAATTAAGTGACCCGTCTATTTTTGGGACTAAAGCATTAAGTGAAAAAATCACTTTTAACGAAGCAAATATTACTGTTAGAGAAACGCTACAAGAAGAAATTAACAGCTCTATTGTTACCACTCTTGAAGTTTTAAGAAGTAGAATTGATAAATTTGGGGTATCATCTCCAAAAATTCAGAGAATTGGAAACTCTGGTAGAATTCAAATTGAATTACCTGGTGCAAAAGATATTGAACGTGTAACTAAATTAATTACAAGTAAAGCCGAATTACAATTTTGGGAAGTACATACAAATGCAGAAGTACAAAACTTTTTCTTTGCTGCCAATGCTAAAGTAGCAGAAATGCTTAAAGACGATTCTATTTTAGAAAAAGAAAAAGACACTACTAAAAAAGATGATATCGACGATTTATTAGGTGAAGAAACAGATTCTACAAAAGTAAACCAAAAAACTTTACAAACATATTTAGATTTCCCTACATATCAAATACCTCAAGGATATACTAGTTCTGTTGTTGCGAGCGCTAAAGTTACTGATACTTCTACTGTAAATAAATTATTAAAAACAAAAGAAGTTAAGGCTTTATTATCTACTAAATTAAGAAATACAAAATTTTTATGGGATTATAAACCATTTACTCCAAAAAAACCTGAAAATTTTGTTGGTGAATTTAACGAAAATCCGAGAATCAACTTGTATGCTATAAAAGGGAACAGAAAAAACAAACCTAATATTGAAGGAGATGTAATTGCTGATGCTTCTCAAGTCTTTGATCAATTAAATAAACCAGAAGTTAGTATGACTATGAATAGTTCAGGAACTAAACAATGGAGTAAACTAACAGGAGAAAATATTGGTAAATATGTAGCTATTATATTAGATGATAATGTTTATTCTGCTCCTATTATAAAAGGTAAATTAGGTAGTATGTCTTCAATTTCTGGTGGATCTATGACAGTTGCTGAAGCAGAAGATATTGCAACTGTATTAAAAGCGGGTAAACTACCAGCAGCTGCAAGAATGATTCAAGCTGAAATAGTTGGGCCCTCATTAGGTCAAGAAGCAATTGATGCATCTTTCTTATCATTTGGTTTAGCTATTGTTTTAGTTTTACTTTGGATGATTCTATATTATGGTAAAGCTGGTTTATATGCAGATATTGCTTTAGTGATAAACATTTTATTCATATTTGGTATTTTGGCATCATTTGGTGCTGTATTAACTTTACCAGGTATAGCAGGTATTATTTTAACGATAGGTATGTCTGTAGATGCAAATGTTATCATCTTTGAAAGAATTAAAGAAGGCTTATTTAAAAAGAAAGGTCTAAAACAATCTGTAGAAGAAGGATTCTCTATAAAAGGGGCATTATCAGCAATTATTGATGCAAATATTACAACTCTTTTAACAGGTATTATTTTATATGTTTTTGGTACTGGACCAATTAAAGGTTTTGCATTAACATTAATGATTGGTATTGCTACATCATTATTTACAGCAGTATTTATTTCTCGTATTTTAATTGATAGAGCAGTAAATAAAGGAACAAATTTAACTTTTAACACTTCTGTTTCTAAAGGATGGTTCCAAAATATTAATGTAGAATTCTTAAGGAAACGTAAAATTGCTTACATCATTTCAGGAGCAATTATAATTGGAGGTTTAGTTTCTATTTTCTCTATCGGATTAAAGCAAGGAGTTGACTTTAAAGGAGGTCGTTCTTATGTAGTACGTTTTGATCAAGATATGAATGCAACAGAAGTAGCAGGTAAATTAAAAGATGCTTTTGGTACTGCACCAGAGGTTAAAGCATATGGTACTGCAAATCAATTAAAAATAACAACTGTTTATAAAATTGATGAAAAAGGTACTGAAATAGATGATGAAGTTCAAAATACATTATATACAGGCTTAAAATCGTATTTAGGTAATTTAAGCTACGAAAACTTTAAACCTGGTTTTGAAAAAGAAGGTGCTGGCGTTATGAGTTCTATAAAAGTAGAACCTACTATTGCAGACGATATTAAAACATCAGCTTTATATGCTGTATTTGGCTCTTTGTTAGTTGTTTTCTTATATATTTTACTACGTTTTAGAAAAGTATCTTTTTCAATTGGTGCAGTTGTAGCTGTTTTTCATGATGTACTAATAGTATTGGGCGTATTCTCAATTACTTACAGCTTTATGCCTTTTGATATGGAAATTGGGCAATCTTTCATTGCAGCATTATTAACCGTTGTTGGTTATTCTCTGAATGATACAGTGGTTATTTTCGATAGAATTAGAGAGTTTGCAGGTATCCATACCAAATGGAAATATAGCGAAGTTGTAGATAAGGCATTAAGTTCTACTTTAGGTAGAACCATTAATACCTCTTTAACTACATTGCTAGTAATGTTAGCTATTTTCTTATTTGGAGGAGATTCTATTAAAGGTTTTATGTTTGCATTAATTATTGGTGTAGCAGTTGGTACATATTCATCATTATTTGTAGCTACACCTATTATGTTTGATACATCTAAAAAAGAAGAAAAAAACGATTAATTTTATATTCAATTTTTAAAACCGTTTTGTTTTTGCTGATTTCTTTCAGTAACCAAAACGGTTTTTTTAATTTTTTAATTAATTAGCAATTATTATGAGCATCATCAAACTTCACGATTTATACTTTAAGCCTTATATTAATAAGGATGAAATAAAAATTATTGTAAAATTTTTAGCTGAAAAAGTAAAAGAAGATTTACCTAAAAATGAAATACCCATTTTTGTAGGAATTTTAAATGGATGTTTTTTATTTGCAGCAGATTTTATCAGAGAGTTTAATGGTAATTGTGAAGTATCTTTTGTTAAATTAGCTTCTTATGAAGGTACATCTTCATCAGAAAAAATTAAGCATTTAGTAGGTATTAATGAAGATTTATCTAACAGAACTGTTATTATTCTAGAAGATATTATCGATACAGGAGCTACATTACAAGAAATTTATAATATATTTAGAGACAAGAATGTAAAGCAGTTAAAAGTAGCTACTTTATTTTTTAAGCCAGATGTATTTAGAAAAGAACTACCTATAGATTATATAGGTAAAAACATTGAAGATAAGTTTATTGTTGGGTATGGTTTAGACTATGATGGTTTAGGCAGAAACTACCCAGAAATATACCAACTAACACCAGAACCAAGAATGAAAAACATAGTATTATTTGGACCTCCAGGAGCAGGAAAAGGAACACAAGCAACATTTTTAAAAGATATGTACAATTTAGTGCATATTTCTACAGGAGATGTTTTCAGATTTAATATTAAAAATCAAACTGAATTAGGCTTGCTTGCCAAAAAATACATGGATAAAGGTGATTTAGTACCAGATGAAGTAACTATTAATATGCTAAAAGCTGAAGTAGAAAAAAATGCTGACGCAAATGGTTTTATTTTTGATGGTTTTCCAAGAACACAATCTCAAGCTGAAGCTTTAGATGAATTTTTATCAGAAAAAGGAGAACAGATAAATGCAATGATAGCTCTTGAAGTTCCAGAAAATACATTAGTTACTCGATTATTAGAAAGAGGTAAAACTAGTGGCAGAACAGATGATACTGATGAAGGTAAAATAAGAAATCGTTTTAATGAATACAATACAAAAACTGCTATTTTAAAAGACTACTTTGATGGTCAGCACAAATATTATGGTATTAATGGTGTTGGTTCTATAGCAGATATTACCAAACGTATTTCTGAAGTATTTGACAAACTTTAAAAATGTTTATACGTAAATACGTTTATTAGTTTATTCGTTGTAACGACTAAACAGTTTAACAAATAAACAAAAAGAAAATGACAGAAGATTTGAAATTAAAAGGAGAACAGCCAGTGGCTGTTAGGTATTTTGAATCTAAACTTAAAAACTATGACAGAAGGAAATTTCGTTGACTACATAAAAATATATGCTTCTTCTGGAAAAGGTGGGCAAGGCTCTGCACATTTACACAGAGAAAAGTTCATTACAAAAGGTGGTTCTGATGGTGGTGATGGTGGACGTGGAGGACACATTATTTTACGTGGAGATAAAAATATGTGGACACTTTTCCATCTAAAATTTAAACGTCATTTTAGAGCAGAAGGTGGTGGAGCAGGAAGTAAAAGTAGAAGTTCTGGTGCTGATGGTGAAGATGTTTATATAGATGTGCCTTTAGGTACTATTATTAGAGATGCTGACACAGATGAAATTTTACATGAAATTACAGAAGATGGTAAAGAAGTAATTTTATTATCTGGAGGAAAAGGCGGATTAGGAAACTGGAACTTTAAATCCTCTACAAACCAAACTCCTAGATATGCACAACCAGGAATGGATGGTTTAGATGGCTGGTTTCGTATTGAATTAAAACTTTTAGCTGATGTAGGTTTAGTTGGTTTCCCTAATGCTGGGAAATCTACTTTATTATCAGTAATTACAGCTGCAAAACCCAAAATTGCAGATTATGCATTTACCACATTAAAACCCAATTTAGGAATTGTAGAACACAGAAATCATCAAACATTTGTGATGGCAGATATTCCTGGAATTATAGAAGGTGCTGCAGAAGGTAAAGGTTTAGGACATCGTTTTTTAAGGCATATAGAGCGTAATTCTGCGTTATTATTTTTAGTTCCTGCTGATTCTGATGATATCAACAAAGAATATGAAATCTTGTTGAATGAGCTTAAAAAGCACAATCCAGAATTATTAGATAAAGATCGATTATTAGCCATTTCTAAAACAGATATGTTAGATGACGAGTTAAAGGCAGAAATTAAAGCGGAAATACCAAAAGGCATTGAAGCTTTATTTATCTCTTCTGTTGCTCAAATTGGTTTACAAGAACTCAAAGATAAACTTTGGGGAATGTTGAATTAAATTATTCTTGGAGTTTTATTCTTATTGGTAATTGATACTTGGTTGTAACTTTATACCTTTTTTTTATCGCAGGGAAAATAGTTGGCAAATTGTCTACAGAAAGATGAATAATACTATCTAATTCAGGAAGTTCTTTTTTAATTTTTTCTGATGACTGCAATGCTTCAAAAGTAATTTTACCATCAGAATTAATTATCAAATCAACCAAAATAGTTTCATCAATAGAATCTTTAATTTTAAAAGAGTGTTTACTTAACTCCTCTCCTATTTTTTGATGTATGGTATTTCTAAAGCAAATTGATTTTTTTTCTTTGTCTATTAAAGAGTCACATTCTTTAAAAGATGGATATGTATCAACAGAAGTAAAGTCAATTATAGTATCTATTTGAGGTAAATCTTTCTTTTTTGAAAATGAAAATTTATCACAAGAAGTGATTATCATAACTAGCATTACAAAAGAAAAAACACGGAATAACATTATTTTAATTAAAACGTGAAATTACTAAAATTTAAGTAATTCTATTTTAAACTTTCTCCTCTTAAAAAATATTCTTTTTTAATTTCTTTTATTCTACGTTTTACAAAAGCTGTCATATCTTCATCTTTGTCATAAAATTTTTCAACATAATTAATATAGTGCCTATATGCTATTTTCTTTTCTTTATAGTAATCATCACTCATTTTAGCCAATTGATATAATGCTCTGTAATTTCCAAAATTTTCTTTATAAGCATTCTCAAAAGCTTTAATAGCTTGTTTTGGTTTTTTTGTTTCATAAAACATGGTTGCCAAACCATAATATTCTTCGTCTCTTTTTTCTTTTCCTTTTGTTGTAGCCACCATATAATTGAACCAAGCAGCTCTGTAATCTTTTTGAAACATTGCAATATGCCCTAAATAGGTGTTCGCTTTAAAGTTTTCTCTATCTGTAAAAGATAATTTTTTGAAATATTTTTTTGCTTTTTTTAAACTATCTAAATGATAATAACTTCTGCCTAACATAGACATTCCATAAGTTTCTTTCTTATATAAAGTGTCTAAATTTATTAATAATGGAATAGTTTCAGCATACTTCTTATCTTTATACAACTGATTGATTTTTAACTTGTTTAAGTCTAAATGATTGGGTGAAATTACTAAACCTTTATCAACAAAAAGTTGTGTAGAATCTTTATCATTTAACTTTTTGAAACTTTTTGCCAACCTTGTAATAGCTTTAATATGTAAAGTATCTTTCTCAAAAGTAGCTATCAAACAATTTATCATTGGGTCTCTTTTACCTTGTAATGCATAAGACAAAGCTAAATGATAAGAATAATTAGCATTCTCTTTATCGTTTTTAACTAAACTTTTAAATGTAGCCACTGCTTTTTTTGGATTTTTAGTGATGATATACAACTTACCCAATTGGTATTTTAAGACTAGGTTTAAGGAGTCTTTAGCAATAATATCTTCATAGATTTTAATAGCTTTTTTTGACTTCTTTAAAGCACGATAACTCTTGGCAAGTTTTAGTTTGGTTTTATAATCATCTTTAAAAGTTAGTGCTTTTTCAAAAGAATGAATTGCCTTTTTATGATCGTCTATAGATTCAAAAATTACTCCTTTTTTATAGTTTGATAAAAATGAAGGTTTATGATTCTTTAAACTTTTTAATGCCATTTTATACCTACCAATGGCAAACAAACTATCAGAAATAGTAAAATTTGGAGTTTGAGCATCTAGGTTTAAAAATGTTAAAAACGATATAATTATTACAAAATTCTTTTTCATGGAGGTTAAATTTATTCTACATTTAACGTAAAAGGAATTGAAAATTTTACTGCGATTTCTTCATTATTTACTTTACCTGGTTTTACCTTTGGTAGAGACTGCATCACAGAAATCACTTCATCTTTAATGTCTTTATGTGGTGCTCTTGCTTGTATATCTATAATATTTCCTGTTTTATCAATTTTAAAACCAATATAAACTCTTTTTCTACCTGATGATAAACCTAGATTTTTAACCATATCTGCATTAAAATTCTTTGCAAAATGTTGTTGAACTTTTTTTGAAAAACAGGCTTTATCTCCTTCTTCACAACCAGGAAAAGTTGGTGCTTGATCTACTTTCATAAATGAGACTTCTTCAGATATATCTTCTGCTCCATTTTTAAGCTTTTTGCTCTTTCTAAATTTTTCCATATCAATAATTGTAGCAACTACTCTTCTACCATCCTTTCTTTGGTAAACTTTAAGAGTAACAAAATTAGAAAACGAATTATTTGAATTATTGATTTTATTTAAATAGTACTCATATTCTTCTGATTCTTCAAAAGTTAAATCATCATAAGATATTTCAATCCATTTAGGAGCTCTTGTTCCAAAATAAACATCAAGATAGCTAGTTTTATCAGTTTTTTGCCCATTAATTCCTCCCTCTCCAAATTGAGAATATCTGATTTTCTGTTTTTTAACAGAAATTTTATTCCCTTTAGTTATAATATTTTCTTCAGAACAAGCACTATAAAAAACCATACTGATTAATATTGGGATTAACAGCAAATATTTGAATTGATTCATTTTTTTACTTTGTTTTTTTGTCATCATAATAATTCTTTTTTTAATTTGACTTTTGTTAAAAAACTGATTTACAAAAGCGATATTTTCAACCTGAAAAAAGTTAGATAATAGGTTATTGATATATTGTTCTTTTGATGCTAATTTTGCAACTTTAGCGTCAGAGATATATTCGTGTACAAGCGTTATTCTTTTTTGATAAAAATATAGTATTGGGTTAAACCACATGATAATTTTTAGAGTTTCAAAAAACAATAAATCAAGCGTGTGCTTTTGTTTTGCATGAACCAACTCATGTTGAATAATTTTTTCTTGTTGATTATCAGGAACATCTTTTCCTAAAAAAATGTAGCTAAAAAATGAAAATGCTTTTGTCTGTTTGGGTAAGAAAATTAACTTAAAATCCGGCTTTTCTATAACAGTATTCTTATTGATTAAACTGATTATTTTCATCAATCTTATAAAAAATAACATCGTAAAAAATACTACACCAACCCAAAACAAAACAACTATATAATTCAGAGATGTTTCAAAATTATACTTCTCAATACTTTGCTGAATTACCTTATCAGGATTTAGTACAATTTCTGGAAATACAATTAAATAATCTTGCGAAATTGCTTTTTGAAAAGTCGGTATTTTTATCAACGGAATTACAAATGATAAAATTGGAGTCAATAACAAATACCATCTATTTTTTGTAAAAAAAGTTTCTTTGCTTAAAAAGAAATCATAAATCGCCAAGAACAATACTTGGAAAAATATGACTTGTAGAATATAGTTTATCATAATTATTCTATTAATATTGTAAAAGGGAGTTTATAATTAGCTTTGATAGGTTTTCCGTATTTTTCGCCTCCTGTCATTTTTGGTAAAGCTGCTATAACTTTTATAGCTTCCTCTCCAATAATTTTATTAGGAGCTTTAACATCAATATCTTCTACAAATCCATTTGTATTAATATTAAAATCTACAAGAACTTTCACTTTTTTTGTATCTAATTCCAAATCTGTTAAGATTGTTTTATCAAAATTATTAAAGAAATGTTGGTCAAGTTTTTCTAAAAAACATTCAGAATCTCCTTCTTCACAGCCAGGAAAAGTTGGTCTTTTACTTAATCTGATAAATAAAAGTTCATCTCCAAGCTTATCTGGATGAATAGATGTAAAATTATTACCAATACTACCCCTAGCTATTCTTCCATCTGGTGTTTTAAAAAATTTATCGAATTTTAACATATTTGAAAATGATAGATTTCCATTAAATTTTTTTCGAAATGATCTAAATTTAGCATACTCTTGCTCTTTGATTTCTTCTGGTAATTCATCAAAAGGTATTTCTTCTAAAAGACCTTTAGGGTCTACTCCAAAATAAGAATCAAAATAAGTTTCTTTATCACCTTTATAGCTAAATAACTTACCATCAGCGATTCTATAATGTGTAATCGTTCTCTTTTCAAACTGACTTTTACTAGATGAACAAGAACTATAAAAAAACATAAATACCAATACAGGAATCAACAACAAATATTTAAATTGATTGATTTGTTTCGATTGTTTTTTAGTAATCATAAGTACTCTTCTTTTCACAAATGAACTTTTGTAAAATTGATTTACAAAACCGATATTTTCAACCTGAAAAAAGTTAGATAATAGATTATTGATATATTGTTCTTTTGATGCTAATTTTGCAACTTCAGCATCAGAAATATATTCGTGAACAAGCGTTATTCTTTTCTGATAGAAATATAGCATAGGGTTAAACCACATCACAATTTTTAAAATTTCAAAGAATAATAAATCTAAAGTGTGCTTTTGTTTGCTATGAACTAATTCATGTTGAATTACTTTTTCTTTTTGATTATCTTTAATCTCTTTTCCTAAAAAAATATAATTAAAAAATGAGAAGGCTTTTCTTTGTTTTGGGATTAAAATCAATTTAAAATCTGATTTCCTAATAATTTCATTTGAGCGAATTAAGTTGATAATTTTTATCAACTTGACTAAAAATAATATTAAGAAAACAACAACACCTAACCAAAATAAGATATTAATATAATTAACAGAAGTTTCTATATTTTGAGGTTCAAAGCTATTTTGTATCACTTTTTCAGGAGATAATACAATTTCTGGTAGTTGTATAATAAAATCTTGCGAAACAGCTTTTTGAAAAGTCGGTATTTTTATCAACGGAATTATAAATGATAAAATTGGAGTTAATAACAAATACCATCTGTTTTTTGTAAAAAAGGTTTCTTTGCTTAAAAAGAAATCATAAATCATCAAGAATAATACTTGATATAAAATGACTTGGAGGATATAATTTATCATAGCTTTTTGTTTTTATCAATCTCTTTTAAAATTGATTCTAATTCATTGATATCCATATTGTTTTCTTTTACAAAAAAGGATACCAAACTTTTGAATGAACCATTAAAATACCCATTCATTAATTTATGTAAACTCTGGTTACTATACGTTTCTTTATCTACAATTGGATAATATACATAACCTCTACCTTCTGGTTTATGGGCAACAAACTCTTTAGTTTCTAAAATTCTAATAATTGTAGAAACAGTATTATAGGCAGGTTTAGGTTCTGGTAATTTTTCTATAACCTCTTTTACAGAGGCTACTTTTAACATCCATAAAACCTGCATTATCTGCTCTTCTGCTTTTGTTAGTTGTTTGTTCATTATTTTTTTATTTGTTTAATAACCAAATATAACTAAAAAATTAGTTTAAACTAATTTTTTAGTTATATAATTTGTAACAAACTCAAATTTGCATCGTCAAACTATTAAATACATTTATGGATATTTTTTTACTAATTCTTGGATTTCTATTAACTTTACTAGGTATTATCGGCTCTTTTCTACCAATTCTACCAGGACCAATAACTGGTTGGTTTGGTTTACTATTATTGCATTTTACTGAAATAATACCTATGAATTGGACTTTTCTAGGCATTACTTTAGCAATTGCTATTGTAATTTGGGTGTTAGATTATGTTATTCCTGCTATGGGTACAAAACGATTTGGAGGCAGTAAATATGGAGTGTATGGTACAACAATTGGTTTAATTATTGGTTTACTTTCTCCTATACTTTTTGGTATATTAATCGGAGCTTTCTTTGGTGCTTTAATAGGTGAATTAGTGTATGATAGCAAAGATACAAACAGAGCAATAAAAGCTTCTTTTGGGGCATTTATTGGTTTTTTAGCATCTGCAACAATTAAGTTTTCAGTAGCAACTGTATATGTGGTTTTATTTGTAATGAAGTTTTGGGAATATAAAGGAGAGTTTTTTTAACTTACTCTTTCTCTGCCATTTTCTTAACATAATCAGTAATAATTACTATTTGGGTTGCCCCAACTTTACCTTCAATATATTTTGCATTTTCATGGTCTAAAGAAATTCTTCTAACTGCTGTACCTTGTTTGGCAACCAAGCTAGAACCTTTCACTTTTAAATCTTTAATTAAAACCACAGAATCTCCAGCCTGTAAAACTGCACCATTTGCATCTCTATGAACTATCTTTTCACTTTCTTCTAAATGATCTCCAGATTCTTTAGCAAAACGTAATTCTTCGTCTTCTAAATACATCATATCTAACAAATCTTGTGGCCAACCTTCTCTTCTTAAACGCGATAACATTCTCCATGCCACAACTTTTACTGCTCTAAATTCACTCCACATAGAATCATTTAAACAACGCCAATGATTTGCGTCTGTCAATTCAGGGGTTTCAATTTGAGTTACACAAGTTTCACAAGCTAATACACTTCCATCTACTCCACCTCCACCAGTCAATTTTGGTTTTACTTCGTAAATCGTTAAACCAGAGGTTGATGAACATAATTCGCATTTACTTGCACTTCTAATTTCTAAATCTTGTAATAAACTCATATTTTTTAGTTGATGATAACAAAAGTAGATTTCTTTTAGCAATATAACTATCTTTTTTACTAATGATAAACCTAAATAATTATCTTTGTTAAAACCAAAATATTACAATGAGCAACTTAATTGCACCTTCAATTTTAGCAGCAGACTTCGCTAATTTACAGAGAGATATAGAAATGGTGAATACTAGTGAAGCAGATTGGTTTCACATAGATATTATGGATGGTGTTTTTGTACCTAATATTTCTTTTGGAATGCCAGTTTTAAAAGCAATTACTAAACATGCTAAAAAAACTGTAGATGTACATTTAATGATTGTAGATCCTGATAGATACATACAAACTTTTGCAGATTTAGGGGCAGATGTATTAACTGTGCATTATGAGGCTTGTACGCATTTACATAGAACTGTACAAGCTATAAAAGCTGCTGGAATGAAAGCTGGAGTTGCTTTAAATCCTCATACACCAATTGCTGTTTTAGAAGATATTATTGCAGATTTAGATTTGGTTTGTTTAATGAGTGTAAACCCTGGTTTTGGGGGGCAATCATTTATACCAAATACGTATAAAAAAGTACGTCAATTAAGTCATTTAATTGAGTTTGTAAATTCTGATTGCAAAATAGAAATCGATGGTGGAGTTACTAATAAAAATGCAAATGCTCTAATAGAAGCAGGAGCTGATGTTTTGGTAGCTGGTAGTTTTGTTTTTAAGAGCGAAAACCCAACTGCTACTATATCAGATTTAAAAAATATTGTTGGGTAATTGTATAGTGTAATTGACATAGAAACCACAGGAAATGGATTTAAAGGGCAGAAAATTACCGAAATTTCTATTTTTATTTTTGATGGTCAAAAAATACTGAATGAATTTACATCACTTGTTAATCCTGAACAAAATATTCCTCCTTTTATTACCAATTTAACTGGGATTACAAATGCCATGGTTAGGTATGCTCCTAAATTTTATGAGATTGCCAAACAAGTTGAAGAGATTACCAAAGACACCATTTTTGTAGCACACAATGTAAACTTCGACTATAATATCATCAAAGATGAATTTAAAAATTTAGGGTTCGATTTTAAACGCAAAAAACTATGTACTGTCCGTTTATCAAGAAAAATTATGCCTGGTTTACGCTCTTATAGTTTAGGCAACATTTGTGCTGGAGAAAAGATTCCAATAAATGGAAGACATAGAGCAAAAGGTGATGCTGAAGCAACAACTGAACTCTTTAAAAGGTTACTAGAAAGAGATCAAAATTTTATTGTAAACTCTTTTTTAAATCCACGTTCAAAGCAAGCTACTTTACCCCCGCTTTTAGATAAAAAAATTGTAGATGATTTACCTTCAACATCTGGTGTTTATTATTTTAAAAATAGTCAAAAAGAGATTATTTATGTTGGCAAAGCTATAAATATTAAGCAAAGAGTAATTAGTCATTTTTATGATAAAAAGAAAAAAGAAAGAGAACTATGTTTGGAAACTGCACACATTTCTTATGAAGAAACTGGCAGCGAATTATTGGCACTTTTACTAGAGTCATCAGAAATAAAAAATAAATATCCAAAATACAATCGTTCTCAAAAAAACAGAAATGAATCTATTGGTTTATTTTCTTATACAGATCAAAAAGGAATTTTACACCTAGCATTTAATAAATTAAAACCTTCTTTTAATGCGATTGCAAGTTTTTATTCTATACAAGAATGTCGAAATTTTTTAGAAAAATTATGTGAAGCCCATAATTTGTGCCCAAAATATTGTCATTTACAAGAAAACGTTAGGCAATGTTTTCATCATCAAATTAAGAACTGTAAAGGTATTTGTTGCGACAAAGAATCTGTTAAAAGTTACAATAAAAGGGTGCATAAAGCTATAAAATCAATTAGTTTATCAACAGAAAATAGAGTAATTAAAGAAAAAGGACGTTTTACAACTGAAATAGGTTTTGCTTTGATTTTAAATGGTAACTACCAAGGATTTGGTTATATAGAAAAAAATATTGCTGATAACTTTACGAACCCCGAAGATTATCAATTCTATCTACAACCAAAAAGAGACAATAGAGATGTGCAAAGAATTTTGACAGCATACTTAAGAAAACAAGAACAAATTGAAAATTTGAAAAATGAAAAAATCTGAATATAAGATATACATTATTGGTGCTGGAGTTAGTGGTTTAATAGCTGCTCAAGTTTTAGAAAATCATGGTTACTCACCTGTTATAATTGAAGCTACTTCAACTGTTGGTGGTAGAGTAAAGTCTGACATTGTTGATGATTATATTTTAGATCATGGCTTTCAAGTCCTATTAAGTGCGTATCCTGCTACAAAAAAGTATTTAAGTTTTTCTGATTTAGAATTACAAACATTAATGCCTGGTGCAACTATATTTAATAATGGAAAGACGCAAACTATTGGAGACCCATTAAGAAGTTTATCTCTCTTGTTTCTAACAGTTTTTGCTTCTGTTGGTTCTTTTTCTGATAAGAGAAAAATCTTGAAATTAAATATCCTTTTAAAGAAAAAGAAAATTGCTGCTATTTTTAAAGAAAAAGAACAAACCACACTACAATATTTAAAAGATTATGGCTTTTCTGATAAAATAATTTCTAATTTTTTCAAACCTTTTTTTAGTGGAATTTTTCTAGAATCAAATTTAGAAACTTCTAGTAGAATGTTTCAATTTGTTTATAAAATGTTTGGAGAAGGCAATGCAGTTATCCCTAAAAATGGAATTCAAGAAATTTCTAATCAATTAAAAAATAAATTAGAAAATACTGAATTTTTATTTAATACAAAAGTAAAAGAAGTTTTAGATGATAAAATCGTTCTAGAAAATAATACTGAACTAAAAAGTCATATTACAATTATTGCAACTGAAGCTAGTAGCTTAATAGCGAACTTAAAAAATCAAGAAACTGATTGGAAAAGTTGTGATACGCTTTATTTTAAAACAGAAAAAAGAGTGCTACAAAAACCATTAATTGGTTTAATTGCTGATGAAAATTCCCTTGTAAATAACATTTTTTATCACACAAGTGTGGCAACTGCATCTAAAGGCAATAAAGAACTTTTATCTGTTACTGTAGTCAAAAATCATACTTTAAACGAAAAAGAATTACTTAAAAAAGTACAAGATGATTTAGATAACTATTGTGCAATTTCTGGAGCTATTTTCTTAAAAAGGTATCAAATTAAAAAAGCATTACCCAAACTTTCTAATCTGCAATACGAAATTTCTAGTACTGAAACGAAGTTAAAATCTACTATCTTTTTAGCAGGTGATCAATTATTGAATGGTTCTTTGAATGCAGCTATGATTTCTGGTGAAAGAGCAGCTTTAGGAGTAATTCAAACTTTAGAAGATGGTTTAATTGTTGATGAATTAACGTCTGAATATTCATAAAATCAATAATTTTTAAGTTATTTTTTTCCCTTTTAAGTAATAATTTTCCTCTTAAAGTTAAAAAGATATTGCATTCTAGATATATTAATTACTTTTAGGTTGAAATATTTATGATTTAATATAATCTATGTCAATCTTAAAACCAATTATTTACTTTTCCCTTTTCAATCATCCCCTAACAAAAGAGGAAATCTTTTTGTTTTCTGATGAAACAGATAAAGAAATAGTTTCAAAAAAATTAGACAATTTAATTGACACAGGAATAATAAAAAAAATTGATGATTATTTTTTGATAAGTGATAATCCTAAAAGCATTCAAAAAAGAATTCTTGGTAATTTTGAAGCAGAAAAAGTGATGCCAAAAGTAAAAAAAGTTGCCAAGTTTATTTCAACATTTCCATTTATAAAAGGAGTAGCTATTTCTGGTTCATTATCTAAAGGGTATTTTGATAATAAAAGTGATTTTGACTTTTTTGTTATTACAAAAGCAAAACGAGTTTGGATTTCAAGATTGTTTCTGGCAATATATAAACGTCTATTTTTGAATAATTCTTACAAAGAATTTTGCGTAAACTATTTTGTAAGCACATCAACTTTAGAAATTGAAGAAAAAAACAGATTTACAGCTACAGAAATTTCAACTGTAATTCCTTTATATGGTAAAGAAGAATTCATTAATTTTTACAAAGCCAATTATTGGGTAAAAGAGTATTTTCCTAATTTAGATTTAAACTATAGAAAAGAGAATGTAAAACTTATAGAAAAAACTTTTCTAGTAAAATCTTTAGAATTTTTATTAAACAATCCTTTAGGTACAGCTATAAATTATGTAACTATGAGGTTAATAAGTAAAAACTGGAAAAAGAGATACATTAAGAAAAGTAACAACCCTTATAAAGCCAAAGAAGAAATTTCTAAACATCATCCAGATAATTTTCAGCATCAAGTCTTAACCAAGATTAATCAACAATATAGTGTCTTTGAAAAAAAATATGGCATCAACATTACCAGAGAAATTGCATAAAAAAGTTGTTTTTTCTAATGCATACTTTTATAAGTTTGACACAAAACAATGGAAAAACAAAACACCTTTTCCTCCTTTAGGTACCATTTATGCTGCTTCTTTTTTAAGAAAAAACGGATTTGAAGTATCTCTTTTTGATACCAATTTTTTAGATTCAATTACTTCTTTAAAATCTTTTTTAGAGGATAAAAAACCTTCTTATTTTGTGATTTATGATGATGGTTTTAATTATCTCACAAAAATGTGCTTAACCAATATGCGTGAAGCTGCTTTTGAAATGATACAAATTGCTAAATCTCTACAAATTCCTGTAATTTGCTCTAGTTCAGATGCTACAGATCATTCAGAAAAATATTTAGAAAAAGGAGCTGATATTATTATAAAAGGCGAAGGAGAAATTACTTTATTAGAAACTATTACTGCAATTCAAGATAACAAACCTTTAACAGAAGTTGATGGTATTATTTTTAAAGATGATGATAAAATCATCAAAAATAAAGCAAGAACTGTTCTAAAAAATTTAGATGAATTACCTCAACCTGCTTGGGATTTAATTGATATAAATCAATACAAAAAAATATGGAACTCTGGAAAACAAGAATTTACACTAAATCTTGCCACAACAAGAGGATGCCCATACAAATGCAATTGGTGTGCAAAACCAATTTATGGAAACAGATACAATTCTCATTCTCCAAAATATATTGTAGAACAAATAAAGTTTTTACAAGATAATTTTAATGTAAAACGTTTTTGGATGTGTGATGATATTTTTGGTTTAAAACCAAATTGGGTTCAAGAATTTAATCAAGAATTAAAAAAAGAAAAACTTAACATCTCTTATTACATACAAAGTAGAGCAGATTTATTATTGAAAGAAGATACTATTGATGCACTTGCAGAAAGTGGTTTAGAAGAAGTTTGGATTGGTGCAGAAAGTGGTTCTCAAAAGATTTTAGATGCAATGGATAAAGGCACAACTGTTGACCAAATTTACACAGCAACAAAATTATTAAAAGAGAAAAACGTTAGAATTGCATTTTTTATCCAATTTGGGTATTTAACTGAAAATAAAGAAGATATTAACAAAACTATTGCTATGATTCAAGAATTAGTTCCTGATAATATTGGTGTTTCTATATCTTATCCTTTACCAGGCACAAAGTTTTATGATAAAGTAAAAGACGATCTAAAACTAAAAGCAAATTGGACAGATTCTGATGATTTAGATATGATGTTTCAAGGAACTTTTAGTTCTAAATTTTACAAAAAACTACAACGTTTTGTGCATAAAGAGTTTCGAAAAAGTCAAGCAAAAATATTTGTGAAACAACTTTTTAAAAGCCCTAAATCTTTAAATTTTAATAAATTAAGAACTATTTTATTGTATGGATATTATGCACCTACAGCAATAATTGATAAAATAACCTTGCAAAAATTAGAACAGTTAAATGCAAAATGATTTTGACATAGCTGCCATAAATTATGATGCTGTTTTTACCAATTCAACTATTGGTAAAGCACAGAGAAATCAAGTTTATAAACATTTACAAAACACGTTAAACTCAAAGTCAAATCAACATATATTAGAATTAAATTGTGGTACAGGAGAAGATGCTAATTATTTTAATAATTTAGGTCATATTGTTACTGCTACTGATATTTCAAAGAAAATGATTGAGGTTTCTAAACAAAAAAATAAAAATTCTGATATTGAATTTAAACAACTGAACATCAAAGAAGTAAATCAATTAAAAAACAAAAAAAAGTTTGATATCATCTTTTCTAATTTTGGAGGATTTAATTGTTTATCAAAAGAGGAAATTGCAAGTTTTTTTTCATCAGCAAAAAAAATATTGAATCAAAAAGGAAAAATTGCTTTAGTAATTATGCCTAAAAACACAGTTTGGGAAAGAATCTATTTTTCTTTAAAAGGTGATTATAAAAAAGCAAAAAGAAGAAATACAAATAATTCGATTAGAGCAAATGTTGATGGTATAAATGTAAAAACTTGGTATTTTAATCCAAAGGAAATTAAGACAATTGCTGACGGTTTTTCTGTAAAAAAAATAAAATCAATTGGTCTTTTTGTGCCTCCTTCTTATTTACAATCTTCTTTTTTTGGTAAAAAAGTAATTGTTTCTTTTTTAAATAAATTGGATTTTATATTCGGTTTTTCCTTTTTAGCAAAATATGCAGATCATTATTATATAGAACTTCAAAAAAATACAGGTTTATGAGTATTGTTTTAACGCACGCATATTATCTGTTTGAAGATAAAAAAGAGCAAAAAATAATGAAACCTTATGCACCTTTAGGTTTACTCTATATTTCATCATATTTAGAAAAAAATAATATAAAAAATGATGTTTTTGATGCTACTTTTTATTCTTATGAAGAACAATTAAGTTTTATCAACCAAAAACAACCCAAAGTTGTTGCCATTTACACCAATTTAATGACTAAATTAAATGTGATAAAATTGGTAAAAGAATTAAGAGAAAATCCTGCTTATGGAAATCCAAAAATAATTATTGGTGGTCCAGATGTAACTTATAATCTTAAAAATTACTTGAATCTTGGTGCACATTTTTTAATTATTGGTGAAGGAGAAGAAACTACTTTAGAATTGTACAATGCTCTTGTAAATAAAGCTCCTTTTGATAAAATTTCAGGAATTGCTTATTTAGAAAACGATGAAGCTGTAAAAACAACTGCAAGAATAAAAATGAAAGATTTATCTGAATTGCCTTTACCAAATAGAAGTGCAATTCCTGTTGATAAATACCTAAAAACTTGGAAAGAAAATCACGGAAAAAGCTCGATGACAGTAAGTACTCAAAGAGGTTGCCCATATACGTGTAAATGGTGCAGTACTGCTGTTTATGGGCAAAGTTATAGACGAAGACCAGCCAATTTAGT
Source organism: Polaribacter porphyrae (assembly GCF_002954685.1). GTDB lineage: Bacteria > Bacteroidota > Bacteroidia > Flavobacteriales > Flavobacteriaceae > Polaribacter > Polaribacter porphyrae. The sequence goes on from NZ_MSCN01000001.1 coordinate 2,060,089, forward strand.
AGCCCAAGAATTAAAATTATTAAAAGAAAAATACAATCCTGATACAATCTGGTTTGTAGATGATGTTTTTACAGTAAGTCACAAATGGATTAAGAGTTTTCACGAAGAAGTGATTAAACAAAAAGCCATTATTCCTTTTGAATGTATCACAAGAGCAGAACGTTTAAATGATGAAATTTTACAACTGCTAAAAGAAGCTGGTTGTTATCGAATTTGGATTGGTGCAGAAAGTGGTTCTCAAAAGATTATTGATAAAATGGACAGACGTGTTGATGTCGATGTAGTAAAAACTGCCATTCAAAAAACCAATAATTTAGGCATAGAAACTGGCACTTTTATTATGGTAGGTTATCCAGGAGAAGATGAAAATGACATCAAAAAAACGGTTACTTATTTAAAAGACGCCAACCCAACTCATTTTACAATTACTGTGGCTTATCCTATAAAAGGGACTTCTTTATATAATGAAATTGAAGAAAAAATAATTGTAAAACCAGACTGGAATTTATCCACAGATAGAGACATCGATTTTAAAAGAACTTACTGTAAAAGTTACTATAACTATGCTTTAAAATATGTAATTAATGATGTAAATGCATCAAAACAAAAAAAACAAGGAAATTACTTTAATGCTTTTAAAATGAAAACAAAATCGATTTTGGCACAAACTGGAATGAAATTTTTGAAACAACGATGAAAATAAAATTTTACATCTTATTGATTGTATGTATTTCTGTACTTTTTTCTTGTCTGAAAAAGGTTGACGAAACTCCTGATAATTCATCAAAAATACAGTTAATGTGGAATAAATCTTACGAGAGTGATTCTATGGAAAAAGCCAGCATAGGCCTGCATTGGTGCTATTCAATAATTGGTGCTAAAGTTCTAAATTCTGTTGTTTTACCTTCAAAGAATTCGGTTTTTACGATAAACATCAATGAAATTGGTCTTGATGATAATGCTCTCGAAAAAATTAAGATTTTACATACTAAAATTAAAACTACAGAAGAATACAAACTAAAAAACTCAATAGATTTAGGAAGGTATGTTTCGTTATTAATTGGTTCATCAGAACATTATTATGCCATCACTAATGTACCTAAAAAACTAGATGAAATTTTATCTAATTATACTTTAAATGAATCAAAAGGGTATGTAAATAATTCTTCTGTCTCTCTTAAACATAGAATAATAAAATTTTCCAATCAAAAAGACACAAAACAACTTTTTTTATCAGAAGAAATTGATCCTAAAAATAATACGATTGTTGAGTATGAAACTATAGAAATTATGGAAAATGGGCAGCTAAAATTTGGTGTCTTTGATGCTGATAAAAATAGAATTAATGCTGCCAATAATAAGCATACAAAAGCTGGAAAACCTGCAAAATGTATGTGGTGTCATGAAAGTAATATCAACCAATTATTTACGCAACAAAAAGATTTTCCTGAATTTTTAACCCATCTACAACTCAATGATACTTTAATTAAATTTAACAATAGATTAAAAAAACAGCAGAATTTATTGACTAAAGGTGTAAAATTTAGCAATAAACAAGAGCACACTATGTTAGAATTGGCATACATCACTTTTATGGAACCTTCTGCTTTAAGATTGAGCAATGAGTGGAATATAAGTGAAGCTGAAGTAAAAAATATGTTGTCTTCGCTACCAACACATCAACACAACGAATTTCCTTTTTTAGGGGTTTTATATGATAGAAAAGATGTAGAAAAGTTTGCTCCTTATAAAAGTTTAGAGGTTTCTTCTAGCATTAGAGAAGCATCAGAAATTGAAGTTAATTATATTGATTAAATGTTAAACAAAATAAAAAATAGCATCTTTTTTTTTCCATTCATTACATACACTGTAATAGCTGTTTTTCTTTTTGCACTTATAAGATTTTTCGGTTTTGATGGTCTTTATGGGCAAGACTCTTATGAATATTTAAGATATGCAAATGAACTTTACAATTCATTTAATGGAAGTCTAGATGCAAAGGATTATTTTTGGCCTTTATTCTATCCCTTAATTGGTGCTATAACTAATTTCTTATTTAATGATATGATATTGACTCTTGGTCTTATTAATATTGCTGCTCTAACAATAGGTTCCATTTACATTCATAAAATCATAAAATTACTTTATCAAAAAACCAACACTCAAATTTATTTTATTGTTGTCTGTTTTATCTTTTCTCCAGCAATTTTTACAACTAGCTTGGTTTTAATGTCAGATATGTTATCTGCTTGTTTTATAATTATTTCCATATATCACACTTTAAAATTTGATAAACTAAATAATCTAGATAGCTTGTATTATGTCGCCATTTTTGGTGTTTGTGCAATAATGACCAGATATGCAAGTTTTGTAGTACTTCTTCCATTTACAATTTTAATTTTATTTAAATTATTTCAAAATAAAAAAATGCTTTTACATTTAATACCAATTCTAGTTATTATAGGTATTTTTTGTATTCCTCATTTTTATATTAAAAATAAAGATGTTTCAGCTTTTTTAAATCATAATTGGCTAAAAGAATGGTCTTTACTTAACTTTTTTAAAACCGACTTTATAACAACTGATGGTAATAGCTACAACAGGTTTCCTAATATAATTTATGCTTTTTTTAATGCTTTTCATCCTAGGTTTTTAATTATTGGGATTGTTTTAATAATTACAACTATTTTCAAAAAATCACTTTTTAAACCTAACAAAACAATATTGAGTGCTTATCTTTTATACAGTTTGTTTTTAGCAGGAATTCCTTTTCAAAATTCTCGTTTTTTAATTTTAAATTTTGCCTTAATTCTAGTCTTACTGTTTCCTGCATTTGAGTTACTTATAACTCATTTTTCGTCTCACAAAAAAGTGATTCATACTAGCCTAGTTTTTCTGTTTTTAATTCAATTTTTTTTATCATTATACGTATTTCATCACTTTTATGCTATTAATAAACTTGAGAAAAAAATAGTGAATTTAATGAAGCCTTATCAAAACAAAACACTCTATAGTTTTGATATTGATATTGCATTAAAAGGAAGAGCGTTAAATTTTGATTTTAAAAATTTATGGATAAAAAAATATGAAAACTACAAATCTGAAGATTTAGTTTTATTCAATTATGAGAAATTTAATATTCAATGGACAGGAAAAAACCCTATGTTGAACTGGGAAAATATAGAACGTAATTATAGGCTAAACCTACTAGAAGAAACGCCAGAAGGTTGGAAGCTCTATGAAATTCAAAATCCTAAATAGCTATTTAAAAAGATATCATTGTATTTTAAAAAATCACATATCGTTTTTTTAACACCAGGTTTTGCTAGATCAGATTCAGATTCTACAACTATACCTGCGCTTCAAGTATATCTAAAAAAGCTTAAAAAGCAACTTCCAAACACTAGAATGACATTGATTACTTTTCAATTTCCTTTTGTTACTAAAAAATACGATTGGAATGGTATCCAAGTAATTCCTTTAAATGGAAACAATAAACGTTACAAAAAATTTTGGACTTGGAAAAAAGCACTAAAAACGCTTAAAAAATTACATCAACAAAAACCAATCACTGTAATTCATAGCTTTTGGATTGGAGAATGTTCCTTTATCGCTTCTCGGTTTTCAGAAAAGAATAACATCAAACATATCAATACAGTCATGGGGCAAGATGCCAATCTTGGAAACAGATATGCAAAATCTCTAAAGAATTCATGCACAGATATTATAACTCTTTCTGAAAATCAAAAAAATAAATTATTAAAAAATCATAACTTAAAATCACAAATAATTCCTTGGGATTTAGACACAAAAAAATTTCCAAAACTTCAAAAAAGTACTTTGGATATTTTAGGTGTAGGTTCTTTGAATGAAATAAAAAATTATTCACTTTTTGTAAATATAATTTCAGAATTAGTAAAAAAATTTCCTAATCTTAAAGTAGAAATCATTGGAGAAGGTGTAAATCAAAAAAAGTTAGAAAAACAAATTATAACATTTAACTTGACTAAAAATATTAAATTGATTGGATTGTTACCAAGATTAATGGTTCTTGAAAAAATGTCTGAAGCTAAAATTCTATTACACACAAGTAGTTTTGAATCTTTTGGATTTGTTTTTTTAGAAGCTTTATATGCTGGAATGCAAATTGTTTCTTTTGATGTTGGACTTGCAAAACCTACTCTAAAATGGAGAGTTTGTAAAACAGAAAATGAAATGATTGAAGCCTGCAAAAGGTTTTTAATTGCACCAAAAAAAGAAAAAAATCGTATGAGTTTAATTGAAGAAAAATTTTGTATTTCTTCTTACATAAAATTATATGATGCATAAACTATTGCTCATAAGCATAAATGCTATTCGTGGATTTTCTGGTCCTATTTTCAATTTTTTAATTGCACTTTTTGCTATTAATTTTTTTGGGAAAGAAAATTGGGGGATAATGATAAATGCACTTTTGTCAATTTTCTTAATTGTTTTTTTTATGAGTTGGGGCAATAAAGAATATTTAGTAAGAAAATACAGCACACAACCTTCTAAAATATTCAATGCATTCTATTCAAACTTTTTATCAAGAAGCTTGCTGCTTCCTTTATCATTATTTCTATTTTTATTTTTTCCACTTCAAATTGCATTTTGGTGTATTCTACTTACCATATTAATACACACATACAATGCACTTGAGAGTTTAATCATTTATAATCAAAAGTTTGGAGTACAGTTTGTTGCAGAAATAATTGCATTTGGTATTATTCTTTCCAGTATTTTTTTCTTAAAAAACTTCCATTTAAAAACCTTTCTAAAAATCTATTGTTTTGCTTTTTCTGTTAAGCTAATACTGCTAATTATCAATTTAAAAATTTGGAAAAAGCCATTTACGTTTACTATATCTAAGAATGAGTTTACAGCTACATTTGGTTTTTTTATGCTTGGATTAAGTGGTTGGGTAGCTTCTAAAGTTGATTTATATATCGTGAATTTCACAATGCATAAAGAGCAAATTTCTGAATATCAAATTGCAATAACTGCTTTTTTATTAATTCAATCTCTATCATATTTTATTATTCTACCTTTTAACAAACACTTTTATAGATTACCAAAAAAAACTATTTATAAAATAAAAAAAATAGTAGCTTATGTGTCATTACCATTAGTAACAATTAGCACCCTTTTTGTATGGTATATTTTAGAAAAAATTGCAAAACTAAATTTACCATTAAATTTTTATATTATAGGTGGTTTATCTTGCATCCCCACCTATTTTTTTATAGTTGACATTATGGTTTATTACAGAAATAAAAAAGAAAATACAGTTTTAAAAATTAACTTTATAAATGCTTTTTTTAATTTAATTCTAACCTTTTTATTGATAGAAAAATTAGGATTATTAGGAGCAATTATAAGTGTTTTTATTAACCAATGTAGCATCTTATGCTTTTATAAATTCAATTTTTTAAGATGAAAATTTTGCACCCAAATAATGATATGCACAGCACATTAGAGGAACTGAAAAGTTATTATTCTGATGGTTTTTATTCTATTATTGCTGATAATGAAAAAGAAAAATTAAATATTTTTTTGAATGCTTTTGCAAATCAAAGAAAAGTAAATAATGATTTTATTAATGATAAAAGTTTATATAAAAATCTACCATTTTCTATGAATACAATTACGTGGAAAGAAAGACAAAAGGACGCAAAAATTATAGCTAAATTAATTGAAAATAGAACTCATTTAGAAATTTTAGATGTTGGCTGTTGGAATGGGTGGTTGTGCAATTACCTCTCTCAAAAAGGGCATAATTTAACTGGAATTAATTTTTTTAAAGACGAGATTGATGGTCTAAAATGTTACGAAAATTATGACACAAAATCCATACTATTACAAATGCATGTTGATGAACTATTTAGGATAGAAAAAAAATTTGACATCATCGTTTTTAATAGAAATTGGGCTTTTTTTGAAAATAAAACAAAAACTTTATCCATCGCAAAAAAAATATTAAACCCAAATGGAAGAATAATAATTACTGGTTTAGCATTTTACAGAAATACTTCAAATATTAAAGATTATTTTAATTACAAAAAAAAAGAATTTAAGAAAAAGTACAATATTTCTTTGTTTTACAAAAAATCTAAAGGGTATTTAGATTTTAATGATAAAAAAGTATTAAAAGAAAATAACATCTCTATTTATTCTTACAATGCTTTAAAGAATTTTTTAAAAATTCTATTTCCTAAAAAACCAATTATATATTATGGGTTATTTACTAACAAAGTTGAAAAATAAATAATGATATTTCGTAAATTAAATAGGTATAAAAGTTTATTTTTTTATAAAAACCTTATTTCTAAAAATGATTTGTGTTTTGATGTTGGCGCAAATATTGGCAAAAAAAGCGAGTTATTTTTATCCTTAAAAGCCAAAGTAATTGCCTTTGAACCTCAAACAAAATGCTTTCCATTTTTAGATAAAATCAATAATTCGAATTTTACATATTATCCTTTTGGAGTGGGAAGCAAAAATGAAAACAAGCTACTACACCTTGCAAATCATCTAGAAGTTGCTACGTTTTCTCATAAAATGATTGATTTTTATACAACTGAAAATCTTAAATGGAAAAATGGAGAAAAGGTTATTGTAAAAAAATTAGACACACTCATTGATGAGTTTGGCTTGCCAAATTTTTGTAAAATTGATACTGAAGGTTTTGAGCTTGAAATCCTATCAAATCTATCACACAAAATACCTAAAATTGAGTTTGAGTTTAATGAGGCTTTTATAGATGAAACCTTATTAACTCTAGACTCTATTGATAAATTAGGCAATTATAAGTTCAATTTTATATTAAATGAAACTCCAAAATTTATCAATAAAAACTGGAGTTCTATTTCAGAAATTAAAGAACAAATAATCAATCTAAAAAAAGAAAAATTACACGGAAATTTATTCGCTAAATTAAATCTGTAAGTACTATAAAAATTGACAAATTCTATCTATACATATAAAAATTTAAGTTTAAGCACAGTATTTATAATTACTGCATTATTTTTTGGAGTTGGCTTTATAGGTATTTATTTTCACGAAATTTGGATGGATGAATCGCATCATTTTTTATTGGGTAGAGACAGTAACTCACTCCAAGATTTATACAACAATACTAGATATGATGGACGTCCTATTTTTTGGAATTATCTAATTCATCTAATTACAAAGTTTTCTTACAATCCATTTTATATACAACTTTTACATATTACAATTACTTGTATAATTGCATTTATTTTTCTAAAAAAACAAGGATTTTATCTTTGGAATAAAGATTGCCTACCTTTATTTACGATGAGTAGTAAGGAGTTGATTACAGAAGTATTTAAACAAAAACCTTCTAAAAAGACATTATATTTTATATTAAATATGCCAATAAATATAGATGAATTTCAAAAAAACGGAAATAAAAAACATACAATTTCATTGACTAAAAAATTTGAAGGAGCTGTAAAACATAATTATTATATGTATTTAATAAAACGTTATGAGCAAAAATAAAATCAATACGATTAGTCATATAAAAAAACTAATAAAACAATGAAACCTACAGTTATTTTATATAACCCTTATGCTGTATTTTATACGATGCCACTAGCTTTAATTGCAGTTGGTTCTAATTTAGATGCAAAAAAGTATAATGTTGTTATTATTGATGCTCGGTTAGAAAAAAATCCTTTAGAAACTTTAAAAAAAGCTTTACATCAAAATCCTGTTTGCTTTGCTTCATCTGTTTTAACTGGCAATCCAATTAAAGATGCTCTAAAAATGTCTAGAGAAGTCAAAAAAATAAATCCAAAATTACCAGTTATTTGGGGTGGATGGCATCCTTCTTTATTTCCAGAAGATACGCTAAAAGAAGCATCTGTTGATATTGTGATAAAAGGACAAGGAGAAATAACCTTTGCAGAAGTTGTAGCCTCTCTTTATAATAAAACTTCGTTAAAAGATGTAAAAGGAATTGCATATAAACAAGATAATTTATTTGTTGAAAACCCAGAAAGAGTAATGCTAGACATTAACTCATTTCCTGCATTTAATTATAATTTGATAGATGTGCCTGCCTATATGAAATTGAGTGGAAGGAAGCAATTAGATTATATTTCTTCTCAAGGGTGTCGATTTCGATGTTCCTTTTGTGCAGACCCATTTATGTACAAAAGAGGATGGTTTGGCTATTCACCAAAAAGAATGACAGATGAGATTGAAGAATTATGGAAAAAATACAACTTTAATCACGTACATTTTCAAGATGAAACTTTTTTCACAAATAAATCGAGAGTAAAAGAATTTGCTAACGAACTCATAAAAAGAAAGTTACCCATAACTTGGTTTGGCACTATGAGAGCAGATCAAGGCGTACGTCTTTCAGAAGAAGTTTGGCAATTGTGCAAAAAATCTGGTTTAGAAAAAGTAATGATTGGTATTGAAGCTGGCTCTCAAGAAATGCTAGATTGGATGCAAAAAGATATTAAAGTAGAACAAATTTTTGAAGTCGCTAAAAAATGTTTTGATTATGATATTGCTATAAATTTTAGTGTTATTGTTGGTTTTCCAAACGAGCCTAAAGAAAGTGTTTTAAAAACATTAGATATTGTAAAAACGCTTCGAAAAATGAGCAGTAAGTTTCAAATGGGTATATTTTATTTTAAACCCTATCCAGGTAACAAAATTGCTGATGAACTTAACGAAAATGGTTATCAATTTTATACAACTCTTGAACAGTGGAGTACTTTTGATTATGTAGATAGTAAAAAAAGTGAATGGTTAAGTGATGAGTTAATTACCTTGGTAGAAAACTTTAAATTCTATCAAAAAATAGCCTACAGAAAAAAATCATTATTATTTCTTTTTTTACAAAAAATAGCTTCTTGGAGAATTGATAATAATTACTATAAATTCCCAATTGAAAGGAAACTCAAACAAATTTTAAAACCAGATAGATTATCCTAATGTCTAAAAGCAAACTCATTATATTCAATCCAAAAAGTTCAAATGGTAAACATAGAATTCCAAATTCTATTTTGCAAGTTGGAGCCTCAATACATCATAAATATGATTATGTTTTGGTTGATGGAAATATGGAAAAAGACCCGTATCAAAAAATTTTTGATTATCTAAAAACTGGCGAATTCAAGTATTTTTGTTCTTCTGTTATGCCTGGACCACAATTGAGACAAGCCATACCATTTACAAAAAAAGTAAAAGAAACTTTTTCTAATATTACCATAATTTGGGGCGGCTATTTTGCCTCTAACCAACCAAATGTTTGTATGAATTCTAATTTGGTAGACTATATTGTAAATGGTCCTGGAGATGTAACTTTCCCATCTTTATTAGACATTTTAGAAGGAGAAAAATTAGATACAATAGCATTTGAAGAAAAGTTAAGTAAAATTGATAATTTAATTTTTAGAAATAGTGAAGGAACAATTATCAAAACTAAAAAAGAAAAATTATTAGACCAAGATGCATTACCAAACTTACCTTATACGTATTTAGACTTTTTTTATCCGCTTCAGAATTACTTGGCAAAAACATTTATGGGCAAAACCACGTTGTCTTATCATTCTAGTATGGGTTGCCCATTTACCTGTTCTTTCTGTGGAATTGTACCTATTTTTAGTGGACGATGGAAAGGGAAATCTGCAGAAGGCATATATAAAGATGTCAAATATTTTAAAGAAAAATACGCTATTGATGCTATCGAATTTCACGATAATAATTTCTTTACTTCAAAAAAGCGAGTATTAGAATTCTCCAATTTAATTTTAAATGATAACATCAAATATTGGGGAGAAGGGCGAATTGATACCCTAAATAAATATACTGATGAAGAATTAAGTTTGATGAAAAAAGCTGGATGTGAAATGATTTTTTTAGGTGCTGAAACAGGTAATGATGAAGTACTAAAACAGATGAATAAAGGTGGCACACAATCTGGAAAAATGATAAAAGATTTTGCTGCACGAATGAAAAAAGCAGGAATTATTGCAGAAATGTCGTTTGTTTTAGGAATGCCTGCTGATACTGAAGAGCAGGTTTACAAACAAATTCTTTGGGATATTAATTTTATCAAAGAGATTAAAAAAATAAATCCTGATACAGAAATTATTATTTATTTATACAGTCCAACACCTACAAAAGGCTCTAAATTATATCAACAAATTTTAGATGCAGGGTTTTCGTTTCCAGAAACTTTAGAAGAATGGATTTCACCAAGTTGGGAAAATTTCGATTTGCGTAAAAACCCATTAACTCCTTGGTTAAAGCCTTATATGATTGATACCATTAAAAATTTTGAAACTGTTTTAAACGGAAAATATCCAACAGTTTCAGATTTTAGAATTAAGGGCTTTAAGAAACAAATACTTGGTTTGGTTTCTAACTGGCGTTATAAAACTGGTTTTTATAAATATCCTTATGAAATAAAAGTATTGCAAAAAATTTGGAAATATCGTCAACCAGAAATTGAAGGTTTTTATTCAGAATAATGAGAAAATTTATCAAAAAAATAACCCATCCTTTTTTAAGAGTTGCTAATAAAATGTGGCTTTTAAAACCAAGAAAATATGCTTACAAAGGGATAAATGTTCTTGTGCACAAAGAAGTTTTTCCTCCACATTTTACCATCAGTACAAAAATTTTATTAGATTTTATTGATGATTTAAATCTTAAAGAAAAATCACTTTTAGAATTAGGTTGTGGCACAGGAATTATTTCTTTGTTTGCAGCATCAAAAGGAGCAATTGTAACTGCCACAGATATTAATGATAAGGCTTTAGAGTTCTTAAAAAAAGCATCCAAAAAAAATAAAATACCACTTACTATTTTATATTCTGATTTATTTTCAGAATTAAATAATAATTATTTCGATTTTATCATTATCAATCCTCCTTATTATCCCAAAAACCCAAAAAACAAAAAAGAACAAGCCTGGTTTTGTGGAGAAGGTTTCGAATACTTTCATCAGTTATTTAAACAACAATCAGAAAGAAAAAAAGATAATCATATTTTTATGATACTCTCTGAAGATTGTGATTTAGAAGCAATTAAAAATATAGCTTCATTTAATAATTTTTATTTCCAAACAGTTTTAGAAAAAACTGTTTTAAAAGAAAAAAACTACATTTTTAAAGTGTTAAAAATGTAGTTTTTGTGACTCCAGCAGGATTCAAACCTGCAACCCTCAGAGCCGAAATCTGATATTCTATTCAGTTGAACTATGGAGCCTTTAGTTTTATTAAAATGACCTTTCGACTGCGCTCAAGGTAACATCTTTAAAATAAAAAATTTACATCAAATGCTTCTTAACCAAAGTAGAAATTGTTTTTCCATCAGCTTGGCCAGAAAGTTCTTTAGAAACCATTCCCATAACTTTACCCATATCTTTCATTCCAGAAGCACCTATTTTGCTGATTGTAGCTGTAACCACTTCTTCAATTTTCTCTTCTGATAATGCTTCTGGCAAGAATTGTTCTAAAACTGCAATTTCTGCCAATTCTGGATCAGCTAGATCTTGTCTCCCTTGTTTAACAAATATTGCTGCACTATCTTTTCTTTGTTTTACTTGTTTTTGGATAATTTTCAATTCTTGTTCTTCTGTCAATTCAGCTTGAACTCCAGTTTCTGTTTTTGCTAATAAAAATGCCGATTTTACAGCACGCAAAGCTTGTAAAGCAACTGTATCTTTTGCTTTCATAGCTTCTTTCATTTTGTCCATTACTTGTTTTTGCAAACTCATTCTTTCTTATTTTTAATTAATTATTTCTTTGTCTTTTTTAAATATAAAATATTCTTATCATAATCAATAAAAGCTTTCCCCTTTTGTAAAATATCAGCTCCAATAATTCCATGCACTTTTTTTGCATTATGCTGTTCTAGAGCAGTATTTACATGCGATAAATCAAACAATACTAAATGACATTTTTTTATTTTCCAATCTCCAACTTTTAACATATTGTTTTCAGATTGTTGTGTCTCCATATCTGTTGCTCCAGCTCCAGCAGCTTTAGTTTCACTTTCTTGGGCATCCAAATTAAAATATGAAATCATATCTAAACCCACACAAGAATTTGAAGCACCTGTATCTAAAATAAAACTCCCTTTTACTCCATTTATTCTTGCTTTTAACTCTAAATGATTCGTAGCAATTCTCTTTAATTTTATTTTTATATACTTATTTTTTTTTAATATTTTTTGGATGCGTTTCATACACAGAAAATTAAGGATATCAAAAGTACAATTTAATCAATTGAAAAAAAATCGTTTGGAAATCTTATTTAAGATAATTCTAAATATTGTGTTTTAAATTTTCAATTTGATACAATAAGAATTATTTACTATTTTAGGTACATTAAAAGATATATGATGAAAACTACTCAAAGATTAGAACAGGCTCTTATAAAATTATACAATGCATATCATAATAATAGATTAAACCCAGAAGATTGTTCAGCTTGTGCTGTGGGTAATATTTTAGATAATCATGATAGTTGGAAACATTTATCAAATGAACATGGCTCTTTAGAATTAAATTATGTTGGGAGAGTGCATCAAAATTTAGGAAGGAAATTTAACGGATATACACCTCAAGAATTACTGAAAATTGAAAAAGTATTCTTAGAAGCTTGCGGTTTTAAAACACCTTTATGTCATTATAATTTAAAACCAGTAAACCCAACCTCAAAAGACACGTTATTTAATGGACTTTCTGCAGTTGTAGATTTTCTATGCCAATTAGATCATATTGATAATGTAATGGATTATTCTAAACTTTTTGAGCAAGAAAATGGAGAACCTGTATATCATTTAAAAACATTTTTGGCTTAAATAAAAATTCACAAATAAAAACCGAGCAGATTTGCTCGGTTTTTATTTATATTTTAGTCAAATTCTGAAATGAATTTAGAGTAATATTCTATATTATCCTCCAAAGTCATCAAAACGTATATGTTCATCTGGAATCCCAAAATCCTCACCCATTTTTTGAACAGCTTTGTTCATTAATGGTGGTCCACAGAAATACAATTCTATATCTTCTGGTGATTCATGATGATTTAAATAATTGTCTATTACACAGTTATGAATAAATCCAACAAATCCATCACCTTCTCCATCTATTCCATCTTTTACCTTCCAGTTATCTTCTTCCATTGGTTCAGATAATGCTAAATAAAATTTAAAATTCGGAAAATCTTTTTCCAGTTTATAGAAATGATCTAAATAAAATAATTCTCTTTTAGAACGACCTCCATACCAATAGGTAACTTTTCTACCAGTTTTTAATGTTTTAAATAAATGATATAAATGTGAACGCATTGGAGCCATACCTGCACCACCACCAACATATAGCATTTCTGCTTCAGATTCATTAATGAAAAACTCTCCATAAGGTCCTGAAATTACACACTTATCTCCTTTCTTTAAATTAAAGATGTAAGATGATGCAACACCTGGGTTAACATCCATCCAACCGTTTTTAGAGCGATCCCAAGGTGGAGTAGCAATACGTACATTTAACATAATTTCTCTACCTTCTGCTGGATAAGAAGCCATAGAATAGGCTCTTTCAACAGTATCAGTATTCTTCATTACCAATGGCCAAAGACCAAATTTATCCCATTCTGCTTGAAACTTATCTGGTGTTTCGTGTTCTTCTGGATGCGCAGTAATATCAATATCTTTATAATTTACTGTACATGGAGGAATTTCAATTTGAATATATCCACCAGCTTTATACCCCATATCTTCTGGAATTTCTACAACAAATTCCTTAATAAATGAAGCTACATTATAATTTCTTACAACAACTGCATCCCATTTTTTAATACCAAAAACTTCTTCAGGTATTGTAATATTCATGTCTTGCTTAACTTTAACTTGACATGCTAAACGTGCACCTGCTTTTAATTCTTTTCTAGTAAAGTGAGGTACTTCTGTTGGTAAAGCTTCTCCTCCACCTTCTAAAACGTGGCATTCACATTGAATACAAGATCCACCTCCACCACAAGCAGATGGTAAAAATATTTTTTCATTTCCTAAAGTAGTTAGTAGTGTACTACCAGAACCTACTTCAATTTCTTTTTCTCCGTTAATGGTAATCTTAACTGGACCAGAAGGAGATAATTTTTGTTTTACGAACAATAATAATGTTACCAATATCAGCGTAATTAATAAAAAAGCTGCTACTGTTGCAATAACTGTTCCTGTTGTGCCTGCTGCTAATATCATCTGCCTATTTATTTATGTTTGTGTTTTGTGCTACAACTTTAGCATCCTTTTCTTTACCCTCTTCTTTTTTTATTTCGATTTTAGCTTCTTCTGTTTTTGGTTCTTCTTTCTTTTCATCACCACCTGTAAGCATTCCACCAAAACTCATAAAACCAATTGCCATTAAACCTGTAATAATAAATGTAATTCCTAAACCTCTCAATGCTGGTGGAACAGCAGAGTATCTAATTTTTTCACGAATTGCAGCGATTGCTAAAATTGCTAAAAACCAACCTATTCCTGAACCTACTCCATAAGTAACTGCCAAACCAAATGTTGGAATTTCACGAGACTGCATAAATAAACTTCCTCCTAAAATTGCACAGTTTACAGCAATTAATGGTAAGAAAATACCCAAAGAGTTGTATAATGATGGAGAAAATTTCTCTACAATTATTTCAACTAATTGTACCATGGTTGCAATAGTAGCAATAAACATGATAAATGATAAAAAACTTAAATCGTAAGTTGCATATTCTTCACCTAACCAAGATAAAGCCCCTTCTTGTAAAATATATTGATCTAACAACCAGTTTAAGGGAACAGTAACTGTTAAAACAAAAATTACAGCTGCTCCCATACCAACTGAAGTTGATACTTTTTTTGATATTGCTAAATAAGAACACATTCCTAAAAATGTAGCAAATACCATATTATCTATAAAAATCGACTTAAAAAATAATTCAACGTGTTCCATAATTTCTATGCTTCTTCGATTAATGTTTTGTTTTTAGATCTCTGAACCCAAATAATGATTCCTACAACAATTAATGCCATTGGAGATAATAGCATGAATCCGTTATTCTCATAGCCTATTGAATATAATCCTGTTTTTTCTATTGGATCTCCTAAAACTTTAAAACCTAATAAAGTACCTGATCCTAATAATTCTCTAAAGAAACCTACAATAACTAAAATTAATCCATAACCTAGAGCATTACCTATTCCGTCTAAAAATGATTTCCATGGTCCATTACCTAAAGCAAAAGCTTCAAATCGTCCCATAATAATACAGTTTGTGATAATTAATCCTACAAAAACAGATAAAGTTTTACTTAATTCATAAGCAAATGCTTTTAGTACTAAATCAACAATAATTACTAATGTTGCAACTACAATTAACTGTACAATAATTCTAATTTTTGATGGAATAATATTTCTCATTAAAGAAATTACTACGTTTCCTAAACCCAAAACAAATATTACTGAAATCGACATTACAATAGAAGCCTTTAACTCTGCTGTAATTGCCAATGCAGAACAAATACCTAACACTTGTATTGTAATTGGATTGTTATCAAACAATGGGTCTTTAATTAATCCTGCGTCTTTTTTTGATAAGATTCCCATAATTATTTTTTTAAGGTTTTAAAGTAAGGTACATATAAAGCTAAATCTGATTTAATCATATTAGTAACTCCATCTCCTGTTATTGTTGACCCAGCAATTGCATCAACTTCATAGTCTGTTTTATCTTCATTTTTTGGATCATTATTACCTTTTGCAACAGTAATTCCTCTAAAAACACCTGCTTCAGTTAGTAAATGTTCTCCATAAAAATCGTCCATAAAATAGCGTTGTTTTATGTTAGCTCCTAAACCTGGAGTTTCTCCTTTATGATCAAAATAAGCTCCTTGAACCACCATATTTTCATCCATAGCCACATAACCCCAAATAGCATCCCATAAACCTTTACCATAAATAGGTGCTACATAAAATGTTTTACCATCTTTTTCTCCTACAAATAAAGGTAGCTTTCTAGTTTTACCTGCTTTTGCATTAGCTTTTTGTTTTTTAACATCTATTAAATATGCATCTTCGCTTTCAGAAATTTTATCTCCTTCAATAACTAATTGCTTTTTAATATATTTCTTAAATTCTTCTCCTGCAACGTCTGTAGATACAAAAGTTGCACTAGATTCATCATTTTCATTAACACCCATAGCATACAGAATATTCTGTTGCTTTTCTATTCTTTCATTTTCTTTGATGCTTGGCTTTAAAGATGATGCCAAAAACGCTAACAAAGAACCAACAATTAACACCATAACTACAGCGAAAATCATTGTATAACCATTACTATCTGTTCTCTTACTCATAATTAGGCAGTTTTAACTTTAGCACGTTTTAATCTTTTCTTTACATTTCCTTGAACTACATAGTGGTCTATTGTAGGTGCAAATACGTTCATTAGCAGAATTGCTAAAAATACGCCTTCTGGATAGGCAGGATTAAATACACGAATCATTATGGATATAAAACCAATTAAAAAACCATAAATCCATTTTCCCTTATTGGTTTGTGAGGCTGTAACTGGGTCAGTTGCCATATAAACAGCTCCAAAAGCTAGACCTCCAATGATTAAATGTTCCCAAAAAGGTGCACTCATTAATCCATAAAACTTACTAGATTCTGTAATAATATCTGCATTTACGATTCCATTAAAAATTAACCCCATTGCTGCTGCACCAATAAATGTTGATACAATAATTCTCCAACTTCCTATTTTTGTAAAAATTAAAAATGCGGCTCCTAATAAAATTAATAAGGTTGATGTTTCTCCAATAGAACCTGGTATGAAACCCATAAATTTATCCCAAGTAGAATAAATAGATTCACTATTTTGAGCGTACGTCCCTAAAATTGTTTCTCCAGAAATGGCATCAGCAGTTCCTGTTCTTTCAACAGCATCATATACCCAAACTTTATCTCCAGACATCCAAGTTGGATAGGCAAAAAATAAAAATGCTCTGATAGTTAATGCAGGATTTAAAATATTCATACCTGTACCACCAAATACTTCTTTACCAATTACAACTCCAAAAACTACGGCTACAGACAACATCCAAAGTGGAGTATCGATTGGTACAATCAATGGAACAAGCATACCAGTAACTAGGTAGCCTTCTTCTACTTCATGACCTTTAATAACCGCAAAAATAAATTCTACCAAAAGTCCTACAGCATAAGAAACAACTACTAATGGTAATACTTTTATGATACCAATCCATAGGTTATCCCAAGTTAAAAAAGAACCAAATAAAGAAAATTCAGTTGTAATTCCTTGAGCTCTTTCAATAGCTGAAAAATGTTGATAGCCAGCATTAAACATACCAAATATTAGTACAGGAATCAATGACATGATTACTGTATTCATAGTACGTTTTAAATCATCTGCTGCTTTAATGTGGGTTCCTCCATGGGTAACCTCATTTGGTAAGTATAAAAAAGTATGGATTGCGTTAAATGCAGGAGCCATCTTTGTGCCTTTATACTTTTCTTTTAAATTATGTAAATTTTGTTTTAAGCCCATAATCTTATCCTAATTCTTCTCTCATTAAATCTAAACCTTCACGAATTATTTTTTGATGTGGTTGTTTAGACACACAAATAAATTCGGTTAATGCAAAATCTTCTGGAGCCACTTCATAACCTCCTAAAGCTTCCATTTCATCTAAATCTTTATACATAAATGCTTTTAGTAATTGCATTGGATAAATATCTAGTGGAAATACGTTTTCGTAAGAACCAGTTACTACAAAAGCTCTGTGTTCTCCATTCGTATTAGTATTTAAATCGTATTTTTTCTTTGGATTTAACCAAGAAAACGTTAATGCTCTTGATGGAGAAATTTTATCAAATACTGGTTTATTCCATCCAAAGAATTCGTAGTCATCACCTTCAGGAATTGCAGTAACTTGATTGTCATAATATCCTAAAAAACCGTCTTCGTTTACCTGGTTTCCTGTTAAAACATCACCGCTAATAATTCTTGTATTATCGTTATTTAAATTATTTTTAACAACATCTGCAATTGAAGCTCCAGATATAGCAGTTACATATTGTGGGTTTTCAAATTGAGAACCTGTAAGTGCTATTGTTCTTGTTAAATTTAATCTACCTGTTAAAAACAACTCACCCATTACTACTAAATCTGCTGGCTTTACTATCCAAACTACTTCACCTTTGTTTATTGGATCTATTCTAGCAATTTGTGTGCTAACATTACCTGCTGGATGTGGTCCTGAAACATTATGTTTTTCAACATTTTTTATTCCGTTGAAAATTGCTTCTTCTTTACCAACCGAAAGATGAACTTTACCTTCTGTTAATTTAGCAATTGCCTCTATAGCTGTGTTAATTTCTAGCTCCTTACCATTTAATGTGTATGATAAATCAGCAGCTAAAGGTGCTGTAGCATAACCAGAAATAAAAATAGCTTTTGGTGTTTGGTTAGGATTAGCAACAACATCGAAAGGACGCTGTTTAATAAATGGCCAACAACCTGAAAGAAATAAATGTTCTTTTATTTCTTGTGCTGACATATCTGATGGCTTTTTTACACCAAAATCTGTATGCTCATTTTTTGCATTGGCTGCAATTTTAACGGCTAAAACTTTTCTTCTAGCTCCACGTTTAATCTCTACAACCTTACCAGAAACAGGGCTTGGAACTAAAATACGCTCATCACTTTTCGAATAAAAAAGTGCTTGACCAGCTTTTACTTCTGCGCCTTCCTTAACTAATAATTTAGGTGTAATTCCGTGAAAGTCATCTGGCTTTATTGCATAAGTACTACTTAAAGAAGTTTTTGTAGTGCTTTTTTTTGCTTCGCCAACAAGCTTAATATCTAAGCCTTTTGTAATACGAATGTCTTTTGACATAGTAAATTGGAATTGTTAGTTATCTAAAAAAATCATGCAAATTTACGGCTTTTAACATTTATTCTTTAAATAAAAACTGTTTTATGTTTGTTAAAAATTATTATTTATATCAATTCTAAATAGATTTTTTACCGAAAATTATGGAGCAATATTTATTTTGGCTTAAATTTTGTCTATATCTTATAAATGATTGATATTTTTGTATTTATGAAGAAAATAATTCTATCTGTTTTTTTATGTTTTACTTGTTTAACAACCTTTGGTCAAAACATAAAATCAATTCAATTAAGACCTTTACAAGAAAATAATTTTTCTGCAATTGTGCCTTTAGGTACTGTGTTAGAATTGTCTTTTGATGATTTAGAAGCTGACCAAAGAGATTATCAATACAAAATTCAACATATGACTCATGATTGGCAAAAGAGCAGATTACTGTCTAGCCAATTTGTAGATGGTTTTGATCAAAACTCTATATTAAATGTTACGAATTCTTTTAACACGTTTCAAAGTTACTCTCATTATTCTGTTAAAATACCAAATGTAAATACTGTAATTACGAAAAGTGGAAACTACTTATTGTCTGTTTTAAACGACGATGATGAAGTGCTATTTACTAGAAGGTTTGTACTCTATGAAAAAGCTGCTATAGCTGGTGTTGTGGTTTCTAGAAGTAGAAATACAAAAACTCTAAACAAACAACAAAGCGTTGAATTTTCTGTAAACTATCCGAATTTACGTGTTAATAATCCCTCACAAGAAATAAATGTGGTTGTAATTAAAAATGATAATTGGAATGAAACATTAACTGACTTACAACCTACTTTTTTTAAACCTTCTCAATTACAATATTCCTACACACCAAAAAACAATTTTTGGGGTGGTAATGAGTACTTAAATTTTGATAGTAAATTTATCAGGAATCAAAGTATGAATATTGTTAGAATTGAACAAAAAGGTGTGGAAGTTTTTCATCATTACATCTTTCCTTACAGTTATAATCCCTATGAAAAATACACTTATAACCCTGATATTAATGGGCAATTTATTATACGAACTTTAGAAGGAAATGACCCTGCAACTGAAGCAGATTATGCAATGATGCATTTTACTTTAAATGTTGAAGACCCATTTATAGATAGAGATGTTTATATTTATGGAGCTTTTAATAACTTTGAGATTCAAGAAGAAAATAAAATGTATTTTGATGATAAGAGCAACGCTTACAAAGGTACAGTTCTGCTAAAACAAGGATTTTATAATTATACTTTTGTTACTGTTAACAGATACGAAGAAGTGAACAATAATGAAGTTAGAGGTTCTTTTTTTGAAACTGAAAACGAATACAAAGTTCTTGTTTATTACAGACCTATGGGTGGCTTTTATGATAGAGTTGTAACTGTTGGTTCTGGCTCTTTTAATGCTGATAGATAGTTTCTTTTTTTTCTTTGCAAGTTTTACTTAAAAAAACTACATTTACCTAAAATGGTACAACAAATAACAAAAGGGATAAAAATTTCTGTTAAAACTAAATTTAACGGAACAAGCTACAGAAATAATAGGCTGTATTATGTTTTTGCTTATTTTATTGCTATAGAAAATCACTCACCAAATACTGTTCAACTTACAAATCGTTTCTGGAAAATATTCGATTCTCTAAACAAAACTGAAATTGTAGAAGGGGAAGGCGTAGTTGGGCAATGCCCTATTTTAAAACCAAATGACCATTATTCTTACAGTTCTGGTTGTTTTTTAGAATCTAACATTGGTGCTATGAAAGGTTTTTATGGAATGACAAATATTGATACTTTAGAAGATTTTAAAGTAATTATACCTACTTTTCAACTCACAACAACCACCTTATCAAACTAACAAAACGCAAAAATAAAGTAGCCAAAACCAAAGACCCAGAATGTTTAAACTGTGGGCATCCTTTTTATGGGCATGAAAAATTCTGCCCTGAATGTGGGCAAGCCAATAAAGGAAGTAGAATTACTTTTAAAAGTTTTATATATGATGTTTTTAACGGACTTTTTGATTTTGATGCCAAATTTTGGAATACTATAATTCCACTTTTAATAAAACCAGGTAAAGTTTCTAGAGATTATATTGATGGTAAAAGACAACGATATTCAAATCCTTTTCGTTTTTATTTAACAGTTTCTATTATCTTCTTTTTAATTATTGGGTTATCAAAATCTATTGATAAATATGAAGCTTTAGCAAAAGAAAGTAAAGCTGAAATTGTCGAAATTGCAAAAAAAGATTCCATAAAGAAAAAGAAAAAAGAAATACCTACGCAAAAAGAAATAGATTCTATTAAGAAAAAGTTAAATGAAGATTTAAATAAGTCTTTTATTCCTATTCCAAAATCTGCAAAAGAAAAAATTTTAGAAGAAGTTGAAAAAAGTGCCAAAGACACTACCAAAACATCTAGAAATGGAGGAACCAATATTAATTTTGGTGGAGATAGCAGACTTGAAAAATTTGCAGATTACGTGAAAAAATATCCTGATTCTAAAATAGACCCTGCATTAGATTCTCTAGGATATGAAAAAAACTTTACTAATCGATTCCTGTTTACTAAAGCTAAAAACCTAAATTCTATTACAAAAGATGAGGACAGTAGAAGTCAATTTTTTAGTCAAGTATTATCTTCTGGCTCTGTAGCTTTATTCTTATTATTACCTTTTTTTACGTTATTTCTTCGCTTCTTTTACATAAGAAGAAAGTTTGGCTATGTAGATCATTTAATCTTTGTTTTTCACGTCCAAACAGTATTTTTTATGCTGTTTTCAATCTTTTTTATTTTAAGAATCTGCAAACTTAAACCAGAAATATGGATTTTTATAGTTCTCTTTTTACTCTACTTGATTATAGCCATGAAAAAGTTTTATCAACAAGGTTATATTAAAACTTTTTTTAAGTTTCTCTTGATAAATATGAGCTATTTTTTCATTGCTTTTGTAGGAGTTATTTTGGTTTTCTTGGTTTCGTTTGCTCTTTTTTAAAACAAGATTAAGTTGGTATTTTTAATAATCTCATAAAATGAAATTTTACCATATAATTATAATTTTGATGACTAGTTTTTCTTCTTGTAAAAAACAAGAAAGGCATAAACCTATTGAAACTAAACAAGAAAAAATTGCCACAGATTTAAAGTTAGATCATTTTAATATTTGGACAAATTACCCTCAAAAAGCAAAGCAAAAACTTATTGAACTTGGTTTTACTGCTATTCCTGATTCGTTATCAAGAATTCATCATGGGCAAGGAACTACTGGTAGATATTTCTACTTCTTAAATACTTATTTGGAATTTATATATGTGTATGACAAAGAAGAATTTACCCTGAACAACAAAAAAAACACAGCATTAGATTTCAAAGAAAGAGTGAATTTTGAAAATAATGGTGCTTCTCCTTTTAGTATTGCTTTAAAAGTAAAAGATTATAAAGTTGATAAAATTCCTTTTGAGAAGATTGAATATCATCAAGAATGGATGGCAGAAAATATGAGTATTTACGCTGCTAAAAACTCAAAATTAAATTTAAAGGAACCTTCAGTATTCGTGGTTTATCCAGAAATAGAAACTGACGAATTTGAAACTTATGATGATTTGGTAAAAATTCCAGAAGAATATAAAATCTGGAGAACGTTTTTTAAGCATCCAAATGGAGCAAAAAAAGTGACTAAAATAACTATTACTAGCAGTGGCTTAAATGATAATACAGCAACGATAAAAACTTTAAATACTTTGCAAAATATTTCTGTTAAAAGTGGAGAAAAGCATTTAATGGAAGTGTATTTTGATAATAAAGCACAAGGAAAAAAGTTCGATTTACGACCAGAAATTCCTTTGATAATTTATTTGTAATTAGAGCATTTTCTATTTAAAACATCAAAATAAGAAATATCAACATTATCATCAATCTTTAAAACAGAAGTAACACTTACGGTTTCCACAAAATTACGTTTCATTTTTGGTGAAGTTTCAGGAGTTCCTAAATACTCGTTTTTATGAAATGCTAAAATATCTCCTTGCTTATAACTCTTATTCTCTTTTAACCAATCTGCAAACCATTCTTTACGTAATTGTTTCATTTCTTCTGTGTAAAGTGTAGATGAAGACCATATTTTAGGCTCTTCTACCAATTTTGTAAAATGTTTTGTTTCTCCATCCCAAACCAATTCGTAAGTTGCTAAATCAGAATTCCAATCTACTAAAATCAAAGTAAAAGGCTCAATGTCGGTAAAATCGAATTCATTAATATGATGGATAGCATCATCAACAGAAAGAATATTCTTTACAATAATTCCTCTACTCATTTTATAAGGCAATTTTCTTTTATGATTTTCAAAACCTCCATTCAACAAACATACTAATCTGTTTTTATTACTTGTACCAATCCAAGTTCCTCCTGCCAATTCATCTTTTGGATAGGTTAATTTCACTCCATTTTCTTCATATTTTTTTGGTGGAATAGTTTTTCGCAAAGGAGTTTCATCACGATTAGAAGTTAAAATAAAATTATTATTTTTTAAAGGAAGATAGGTAACAGTACACATTTACTTTACGAAAATTTTAGGATTTCAAAACTACGAAATCGATTGATAAAAATTGTAACTTTGCAACTTTAAAAAGTTAGTCGATTCAAATTTAAAAACATACAAAATGGCAAGAGGATTTTTTAATGTTCCTGTGGCAGTTAATGAACCTGTTAAGGGTTATGCTCCTGGATCAAAAGAAAGAGCAGAATTATTAGCAACTTATAAAACAATGTTCCATAGCAATATTGATGTGCCAATGCACATTAATGGCAAAGAAATTAGAACAGGAAACACAAAAAACATTACACCTCCTCATGATCATCAACATGTAGTTGGGCAATATCATACAGCAGATAAAAGTCACATAAATGAAGCTATAGAAACTGCTTTGGCTGCAAGACAAGCTTGGTCTTCTGTTTCTTGGATGGAAAGAGCATCAATCTTTTTAAAAGCTGCAGAATTATTAGCTGGCCCATATAGAGCCAAAATGAATGCTGCAACAATGATTGCACAATCTAAAAACGTACATCAAGCAGAAATTGATGCAGCTTGTGAAATGATTGATTTTTTTAGATTTAACGTACAATATATGACTGATATTTTTAAAGATCAGCCAGCCTCTGCTCCTGGAATTTGGAACAGAGTTGAATACAGACCTTTAGAAGGTTTTGTGTATGCAATTTCTCCTTTCAACTTTACTTCTATTGCTGCAAATTTACCAGCATCAGCTGCATTGATGGGCAATGTAGTAGTTTGGAAACCTTCTGATCATCAAGCCTATTCTGCACAAGTTATTGTAGACTTATTTAAAGAAGCTGGATTACCAGATGGTGTTATTAATGTGGTTTATGGAGATCCAGTAATGATTACAGACACGTGTTTATCGTCGCCAGATTTTTCTGGATTACACTTTACAGGTTCTACTTATGTATTTAAAGAACTTTGGAAACAAATAGGAACTAATATTCATACTTATAAAACATATCCAAGAATTGTTGGTGAAACAGGAGGAAAAGATTTTATCTGGGCACACAATTCTGCAAATCCTTTGCAAGTAGCAACAGCAATTACTAGAGGTGCTTTTGAATATCAAGGTCAAAAATGTTCTGCAGCTTCACGTGCTTACATTCCTGCTTCAATTTGGGCAGATGTAAGAACTCATTTGGAAAAGCAAACATCAGAATTAAAAATGGGTTCTCCTGAAGATCCATCAAATTTTATTAATGCTGTGATTCATGAAGGTTCTTTTGATAAAATTGCAAAATATATTGATGCTGCTAAAGCTGATAATGATGCTGATGTTATTATTGGTGGAAACTATGATAAATCTAAAGGATACTTTATTGAACCAACTGTAATTTTAGCAAAATCACCAACATTTTCTACAATGACTACAGAACTTTTTGGTCCTGTAATGACAATTTACGTTTACGAAGATGAAGCATGGGAAGCTTCATTAAAATTAGTTGATGAATCTACTGAATATGCATTAACAGGCGCAATTTTTTCTACTGATAGATATATTGTTGAAAAAGCTTCTAAAGCTTTAGAGAATGCAGCAGGTAACTTCTATATTAATGACAAACCAACAGGTGCAGTTGTAGGTCAACAACCTTTTGGAGGAGCTAGAGCTTCTGGAACTAATGATAAAGCAGGTTCTGCTCAAAACCTATTAAGATGGACATCAGTAAGATTGATAAAAGAAACATTTGTAACTCCACAAGATTATAAATATCCATTTTTAGGATAGAAAAAATCAGAAAAAAGCCTTATCAAAATAATTGATAAGGCTTTTTTTATGAATATTATTAGGTGTTAATTTACAGCAAAACTCCAAGTCTGACCAATTGATTTTGCTCCATTTTGATCTTTTACATTTACTTTCCAAGAATAGGTTTTTCCAGCATCAATAGTAACTAGATACGTTTTGTCAGAAATAGCATCATCTATTAATGATAAATTAGACCCCTCACCAAAATACAATTCGTAAGTTAATGTATCTGTAGCATCAGCATCTCCTCCATTCCATGTTAAATTAACAGTACCTGCAGCAACTGATGTATTATTTTGTGGAGTCAATAATTCTGAAGTAAAAGGAGCATGATTTGCAACTCCTTCACCTTTTGTAAAAAAAGCAGAAGTACTTGAAGCAGTACTTTGATTGTTGTTTGCATCTACAGCATCTACTTTCCAATAATAAGCAGTACCTTTTTCTAAAGTGATAGTAACTGCACTTGTGGCAATAGTTCTATTCTCAACTACATTAGTCAAAGCCCTATCTTTAGCTATAATAAGGTTGTACTCTAAATCATCATCTTCAGGATCAGTTGCGTTTGACCAGTTAAAAGGAATTGTATTATTTATGCACAATAAGTTATCCGTAGGAAAAATCAAATTTACTGAACTTGGTGGATTATTAACAGCTTGTTTTTTTGAACAGCTTAGATATGTAAAACAAACAAAGGCAAAAATTAAAAGTGCTTTTCTCATTGTTTTATAATTTTAATAGGGTTCGTATTTTCTAATGATAGTTTTAAGATATATACACCTTTGGCGATATTTTTGAAAGGAATTAACAAGTTGTCAGATTCTCTTCGGATATTTTGATTTAAAATCATTTTTCCATTCATATCAAAAACCAAAACGTTGATATTTTTTTCTACTGTAGAAATAGGTAATAAAATTTCTGCAAAATCTCTTACTGGGTTTTGCCTTAAAACAATACTTCCTATATTTTTTTGAAAAATACCTTCACAATCTTTAGCTGTTTTTACCTGTAGTTTTCCACTTCCTTTTATATTTAAATCAAATATCTTGTTACTAGAAACTCCTACTAACTCTTCATTTAAATAAACTTTGTATGGTGGGGTTCCTTTATCAATATTAAAAGAATACTTACTAGATTGTTTTGTTGATGACACTTTTAAAGATACTGGGCCGGACTCTTCTATAGTAAACTCATAACATTGAGTTACATTTAATTCTTGAGCTGTAATACATGCTTCATAATTTCCAGGAGATAAACCAGATAGCGAGTAACTTAAACTTCCAAGAGTTTGATTTACATTTGTTGATGGCCCCGTAATTGATACTTGATAAGTAAACTCACTCTGGTTAATACTAATTTGCATAGTACCATCATCTTCATCTACACAAGATTCTGAAACTGTTAATACTGAATAATTGTTAGGCTGAATTACTGGTTCTACAATAGTTACAGAATAATCTTCAGTTTCTCCCCATTCTGTTAAATGATCTGCATCACAAGCACCTTCACCATAACCATCACCAGGATCATCATACTCTAAAACTACCCTCATTCTTGTAGCTCCAAGTTTTGCATCATTAGGTATTATAATATCTAAAGTTGCAGTTGCAACATCTGCTGTCCTAGACCCTAAATCATATCTTTCAGTAGCATTATCAAATACAAAGTCTTGATTCCAATCTATAAACACATAGCAATGATCTTGAAAACCTCCTGTATCAAATCTTACACTTACCTGTCTTGTTTGCCCTCTTAAAACATTGGTATTAATATTAGTAAAATCTTGATAACCATCAGCAGTATCATTACCTGAATTGTTATTTATACCTGCAAATGTTACATTAAGAATATGCTCTGAACCACCAGCTTCATCAGTAAATGTTGATGAACAATAACTAGGTGTTTTTGTGGTAAAACTAAAAGGACTTGTAAAACTACCTTCTCCACAATCATTCTTTGGTTTTACCCTCCAGAAATATTGTTGAGGTCCTGTTAAATTTGTAAAGGTATATGAGTTTGTAGTGACATTTTCAGAAGAAACTATATTCGCAAAATTAGATTCTGTAGCAATTTCTACATCATAAGATGTTGCATTAGTATCTGCATCCCATTTTAATTCTTCTACTAAATCTGTACCAGTTGCTCCATTAGCTGGCGATGTTAAGGTTAGGTTATTAAAATTAGAAGAGGTAAGTTTTAAATCAACATTAATATTTTGATTAATGGAAGTTGAAGAACCTAAAACATTAATTTGATAATCTTGTGCAGTTTTACCATCTAAATTCGAAACTGTCATAGTTACATTACCATCAGCATTTATCGTAGTTGGGTTAAAAACCACATTTGCACCTGAAGGTTCTCCTGTAGATGATAATGTTACAGATTCAAAAAACCCGTTAACAAAATCAAAGTTTAAAACATAATCGATAGAATTATTTCCTGTATTACAGGTCGTTTGTGAGCCACTATTATCTTTTAATATAAAAGTTGGAGTTGTAGAATTAATAATAAAATTTGTATTATTTATATTATAAAAAACATTATCAACAGCTTCAACCATAATTCTTGCATCAGTAGTAGGATTATTAGGAATAATAATGTCTTCTGTACCATCATTAGAAGTATTTGCTTTAAGAATTATCGGAAAAGTTAAACCACCATCTACTGATAGTTTAATATTAACTAATGCACAATTTATTGGTGCCACATCTGTAGTACCTTTATTCCATGTTATTGTTTGATTTGATCCAACATCCCAAGTAAGCCCAGTTGCTGGTTGTGTAATAATAAATGTATCTGCATTAGTTACAGTAATTTTAACGTCATCTCTTGCTGATGCACCACCACCTGCGTGATTATCTCTCACAAGAAACGAGAAATTTAAATCTCTAGCTACTGATGGCAATACCTCCCAAGTAGATGAACTACTACCAGCTATCACAGCTGTTAAACTAGGAAAATATCTTACAGGTACTGTTTTAGAAGGAAGAGATCTAAACATAGGTCCTTGAGTGTTTGTAGTTTGTGGTGGCATGCTACCAACTTCATTATCTATCTGTTCCCAATTGTATGTTAACGAATTAAGACCATCTATATCTGTGGCAGTACCTGTTAACTTAAATGGTGTAGATTTTGGTATACTGTAATCTGAACCTGCATCAGCAGTTGGAGCTGTATTATTTGTTGCTGTTTGAGTAGCACAATTGCCAGTTGTAGTTATAATGTTCCACATCTGCTCAATACTTACTGCGTGAAAATAAGCATCACTATTACCTGTTGCACTCCCTACACCAAGAACATTTGGGTTACAAATACCTGCATAACCCATAATTGTTGAACCACTTCCAGGCTCAACTGCTGTAGAATTTGTTCTGTTACAATCATTATTTTGAGTATGCGTAGCTCCAAATTGATGTCCAAGTTCGTGTATAACGTAGTCAATATCATATGCATCACCTGTTGGGTTTGCTATACCTGTAACTCCTCTTGCTTTTTGCCCAGCAATACAAACTACTCCTAACCCTGCTAAACCATCACCTCCAACACTAAAAACATGTCCAATATCATAATTTGCAACTCCTATATTAGTATCACATATGGTTTGTACTTGGTCTATCATAGTATTAGCATTACCATCTGTAATTTCATCTGTACTTGCATCAAGAAAAATTATTTTATCATTATCTGAAACTAGAACCAATTTTATAGATAAATCTTTTTCGAAAACTCCATTAATTCTTGTCATTGAAGTGTTCATAGCTGATAAAACAGCTGCTTTTTTATCTGTATCAGAAGCATTAGTACTAACATTTTGTCTATTTAAATGAAATTGAGCATATTCTCCACTACAAGCTAATGCCATTCTATATGTTCTTAATTTTCCATCATTTGCTGTTTTAGTAAAAGAAGTGAAAGCTTCCTCTTTTTTTGCATCACCCTCTACCATACACTTAAAATCTTCATCAGACTTACTCAATGCACTTCTCTTATAAATTATATATTCCTTGTTATTTTTGGAATATGGATCTATGTAAAGTGTTTCTTGATTTGCAGAATATACAATACCATGAAAACCATCTGTACCTATACTAATCTTTGCAATAGCTGTTGGATCATCTACACCTTGTGCAGTATAAGATTTTATTGATGGAAACTTAGTTTGTAATCCTATTTCAAAATTTGAAGTTTCTGATAACTTAAACTTTGATAATTTCCCATTTGAATCTGGTAAACTTATGGTAATAAAATTTTGATTTGAATTACTCTTCAAATTACTGTTGAGAGCATCTATATTTAAAGAGAGAATTTTATAATCTGAAGGCAAATCTTCATTATCATATAAATTTTCTCTTTCTGTAGAATAATTATCCTTTTCTAGTTTTTTCCAAATTTCTTGCGATTGAGAAATTTGAATAGAAAAAACAATGAAAAAAATAAGAAGGGATATATTTTTAACTTTCATATACTTAAATAACAAATTTACATATCCCAAATATAAGGATTTATTTACCTTTGTAATATAATTTATGAATAGAACTATACTACTCAAAGATCTTTTAAAAAAAGATTATAAAGAAACTTGGGATTTACAATCTGAAATATTGCAGGGGATTGTTGATGTAAAAATTCAAAATAGAAGAAATAACTCCCAAAAATCTACGGATAATCATTTTTTATTTGTTGAACATCCTCATGTTTATACTTTAGGAAAAAGTGGAGATATGAGTAATCTTTTATTGAATGAAAATCAACTTGAAGAAAAAGGTGCTACTTTCTATAAAATAAACAGAGGTGGAGATATTACTTATCATGGGCCAGGACAAATTGTAGGGTATCCTATTTTAGATTTAGAAAACTTTTTTACTGATATTCATAAATATCTTCGTTTACTTGAAGAAACTATTATTTTAACCATTGCAGAATATGGTTTAAAAGGTACAAGAAGTGAAGGAGAAACTGGGGTTTGGCTAGATGTAGGTACTCCTTTTGCTCGCAAAATTTGTGCTATGGGAATTCGTTCTTCTAGATGGGTAACCATGCATGGTTTTGCTTTAAATGCAAATGTGAATCTAGGTTATTTTGATAATATTATTCCCTGTGGAATTCGTGGAAAAGCTGTGACTTCTATGGAAGCAGAATTAGGTAAGAAAGTAGATATTGAGGAAGTAAAAAGTAAAATTTTAAAGCATTTTAAAGTACTTTTTGAGGTAGAGGATTTTATTACTGAAGTTTGAAGTTTGAAGTTTGAAGTTTGAAGTTTGAAGTTTGAAGAAAATTATTTCAAATTTTATAACTAACAACTAACAACTAACAACTAACAACTAACAACTAACAACTAACAACTAACAACTAACAACTAACAACTAACAACTAACAAAACTACTTCTCCTCGTTAAAATAAACTTTATAGAACTTCATTTTTTTCTCTTCATCATAACCTCTTTCTAAATATTCTGAAGCTGCATCTGGTGCATCTACATCTAATTTAATATTGATGTTAGTATCGAGTTTTATTTCTGTTTTTAACTTACTTTTTTCTTTTTTTAACACCACTCCAGAAACATCAAAATTATTCCTGATTAAAACATCATTTAAAGTTTCATAATGTTTTTTGTAATCTTCGAATAGATCTTTGTCTTTATCTTCTTTAAAAATTTCGTCTTTAAAATCGTGGTAATCTACAGATTCATGTTCCTTAAAATAATCTACTGTATTTGCTAAAAAATTACCTTGCTCGTGTTTACCAAATTCTGGTTTTATTACTTCTTCAGAAAATTCTTTACACAACTCTAAATAGTTTTGAGTGTGCGAATTGTAATCATCAGCTAATTTAACAGACAAGAAGTTTTTAATCCAGTATTGAGCATCATAATTATTATTATCAACAGAAAATACAACTGTTCCTTCAGTATCTGAAGTATTTAAAATCAAGCATCCTTTATCAATTTTTTTTGTAGATATTCCTTTTTGAACTACAACATCCCAACTTTCGTTATCATCTAAATAGGTTTGAAAGAAATCTACTTTATTTTCTATTTTAAAAATACCAATTGCTTCTGTTAATACATCTTTATATTCTAACCCTTCAATAAAAACTACGATTACATCTCCAGTTTTTATTTGGGCAGAATTAGATTGTTCATACAAATGATTTACAACATTTTTAGAGTGTTCTATAAAAGTACTTTCATCTGCAAAGATTTCTGAACTATAGTTATTCAATTCATTTAAGCGTACATCTGCATGATGTGTAAATCTGTAACTTTGTGTTAAATTTCCAAAAGGTTTTAATAAAAAGCTCTTCATTAAATCGTAGCTTTCTTGATCAAAACGAATTAAATCTTCAGAAAAAACATTATGTCCGCTATTAAACTTATTAGCAACTTTGTGTAAAATACATTTGGTAATTTCTGCTCTAGTTTTTTTAATCATCTTTTAAAAATTTGGATGGTAAAAATAGAAAAAGTTTATGGGGAATATTCTAAAAATCGGCAAAAAAATTAGCTCTGATTGAACAATTTATTTGAGTTCTTTTGAGGCAAAAAAAAGCAAGTTTACTACTTAAACAAATTCTGTACAATAAGCAGAAAATAGCTTCTAAAGAATTACAACTCTAATTTTAATTGTTCTGGTAATAATTTAAAAGATTTTCTGTGATGAATGGTTGCTCCAAATTCACGAATTGCATTTCTATGTTCTTTGGTTGGGTAGCCTTTATTTTTTTTCCAATTATAGGCAGGGAAATCATTATGAATTTTCTCCATATATTCATCTCTATACGTTTTAGCTAACACAGAAGCTGCTGCTATACTCATGTATTTACTATCACCTTTTACAATAGTTTTATGAGGAATATCTTTGTAATTCTTAAACTTATTGCCATCTACAATGATAAACTCTGGTAGAACTTTTAATGCCTCAATTGAACGATGCATACCAGTTAGCGAGGCTTGTAAAACATTAATAGCATCCACTTCTTTTTGCCAAACAAAAGATACTCCAAAAGCTAGGGCTTCTTGCTCTATAATTGGCCTTAATAAAGCCCTTTTCTTTTCTGATAATTGTTTGGAATCATTCAAAAAAGGATGTGCAAAATTTTCTGGTAAAATAACGGCTGCAGCCACAACTGGACCAGACAAACAACCTCTACCCGCTTCATCTGTACCTGCTTCTAATGAAAAACCACTATAATTTAATTTTAGCATAGTGCAAATTAACAGATTTTGTAAAAATTATTAACTACTATTTTCGTTTTATTATTTTACATTTGCTTTTGTTGATATAGATAATGAATAAATATTTTTTCTTCTTTTTTTTAATTTGTACTTTTTTTACGAATCAGCTCTTTTCGCAAAGAGTACAAGATATTTCTCTCAACAATGGAAGAGGTTTTACAACTGATTCTTTATCTAAAGGTTCTAAAAAGGTTATTTTATCTGGTAATACTAAATATACAGATTATAAGATATTTTCTCACAATAGAGACACAACCTACATAGATACTACACTTACTCTAAAAAAAGAATATAAATTTAACTATTTAAGAAAAGATAATTTTGAGTTACTTGGTTTTCATAATCAAGGACAAACTTTTAACAATTTAGGATATAGCTATTCTAATTTAAAAAGATTACCAGATATTGGTTTTACTGCAAAACAAGTTAGTTATTTAGAAATTGAAGACATAAAATATTACGAAGTACCAACACCAACCACAGAAATTTCTTACAGAACTGGTTTACAACAAGGACAATTTGTTGATGCAATTTTTACCTTAAATTTTTCGAAAAGGTTTAATGTATCAATGTCTTACAAAGGTTTACGTTCTTTAGGAGCTTATAGAAGATCTCTAGTTAGTAATGGTAATTTTAGAGGAGCCTTTCATTATAGAACCAAAGAAAACCAATATCAAATTAGAGGACATATTACTACTCAAGATTTTTTTCATGAAGAAAATGGTGGTTTAACCACAGAAGCCCTTCAAGGTTTTATTAATGAAGATGAAAACTTTGATCAACGCTCTAGACTTGATGTAAATTTAACTGATGCCGAAAATCAATTTGATGCAACTAGAGTTTATCTTGAGCATAGCTATAAACTCATTGCTAATAAAGATACCTTAAGTAATAAAGATTTCAGTAACTTAAAAATTGGGCATATTTTTACAAGTGAAAATAAAGAATATAGTTTTTCTCAAGGTACAGCTACTACTACCATTTTTGGAAATGAAAATCCAACAAATACAACCAATAGAAATACTTTAAACGAACTTACGGATAATGAATTGAACTTGGAATTCAATTCGAAATATGTTTTAGGAAAGTTTAAGGCTAAAATAAATGTAACAAGTTATACTTATGGTTATGATACTATTTTAAATAGTAACAGCAGTATAAATAAGTTAAAATTAAAAGGGAATGCAATTTCTGTTGGTGGTGATTGGAATGCAAAAATTAAAAACTTTCAATTAAATGCTACAGCTTCATTAACTCCTGGCTCTGCAAGATTGTCTGGCAATTATTTAAAAGGCGAAGCTATTTTTGAGAAGGATAGTCTTTTTAGCGTTAAAGGAAGTTTATTATTAAGTTCAAAATCACCTAATTTTAATACACTTTTACATCAAAGTAGTTATGATAATTACAACTGGCAAAATGATGCTTTTAGCAATGTAAATACCAGAGATTTAGGTTTTGTTTTTCAATCTAGATGGATAAATGCAAATCTTAATTTTACCAATATTGACAACTACACGTATTTTGATGAGAATAACACACCACAACAATCTCTTGATCAAATTATTTATCTTAAAGTAAAAGCTAACCGTGAATTTAAGTTAGGTAAATTTGCATTAGATAACACTATAATGTATCAAAATGTAAGTAGTGGAAGTTCTGTTTTTAGAGTGCCAGAATTTGTGACGAGAAATACTTTTTATTATACAGACGATTGGTTTAAAGGAAAACCCATGTTGGTAAATATTGGAGTTACCTTTAAGTATTTTACCAAATACAACATGAATGCATACAACCCCATATTATCTGAATTTACCCTACAAAATACAGAAGAAATAGGCTTCCCTACTTTTGATGTTTTTATTAATGCTAGAGTTAGAAGAACGCGTTTATTTTTAAAAGTTGATAATGTAACTTCCGGTTTTTCTAAAAAGAATTATTTTTCTGCACCTAATTACCCTTACAGAGATTTTACTGTTCGTTTTGGTTTAGTTTGGAATTGGTTTATTTAAAAAGCCCATCCTAAATCCTTCCCAAAGGGAAGGACTTTTTAGCGAGCTTGAAAACAATCTTTTACTCAAATTTCTTTTATCATTACTGGTAAAAAACGATCTTCAATAGAACTTTCTTTTTTATCAATAATTGTAAACCCTTTAGATTCATAAAAAGGAACTGCATTTGGGTCTGCTAATAACCTCATTGATTTTGCTTTATACTCTTTTGCTTTTTCAAAAGCGTGGAATAATAATTGTTTCCCAATTCCTTTTCCAATAAAATTGGGTAGAACAAATAGCATTTCCAATTCAATCGAATTTTCTTTTGGTAGATTTAAAACATAAAAACCAGCAATAGATTCATCAACAACAAATTTATAGACAGAACAATCAGAAATCATTTTAGAAGTAATCGTTAAATCTTTTCGCCAACTTTCTATCAAGTCTTTAGAATAACCCCAAAATGCTTTTGAAATTAATGCAATTTCTGTAAGTTTTTTTGAATCTTTTTGGGTAGCAAGAACTATCAATTTATTTAGCAGACAATTGTTTAATCTTAATTCTAAAGGCTGCGAATATTAGTGTCATAAAAGGACTTAACCAATTAAAAATCGCATAAACAAAATATTCAGCAACAGAAACGCCTAAAACTCCAGAATGATATGCACCACAAGTATTCCAAGGTACTAATGCAGAAGTAACAGTTCCAGAATCTTCTAAAGTTCTACTTAAATTTTCAGGTGCTAAACCTTTATCCTTATAGGCTTTTGCATACATTTTTCCAGGCACAACTATTGCCAAATACTGGTCTGAAGCAGTAATATTTAAACCAATACAAGTTGCTACTGTGCTTGCAAAAAGCCCAAAAACAGAATCGAAAAGACTTAACATAAAACTGCTAATTCTTGCTAGAGCTCCAATAGCATCCATTATTCCACCAAAAACCATTGCACAAATAATTAACCAAATTGTACCTAACATTTTAGCCATTCCTCCAGCAGAAAATAAATCTGCTAAAGCAACATTTTCTGTTGCAACAGAAGTTTTAACTGTTATTGCTTGCATAATGCCTTTATAAGCAGCATTAAAATCTAATTTATCAACTCCAGCTATTTGAGCAACAACTTCAGGTTGAAAAATTAAAGCAAATATTGCTCCTAAAATTGTGCCTCCTAACAAAGCTATTAAAGGTGGTGTTTTCTTTACAATTAAAGCAATAACCGCAATTGGAACCAAAAATAACCAAGGGGAAATGTTAAAAGATTTTTTTATATCAATTAATAGTGTGTTTGTATCTGCTACTCCATTCGTATTTTGAGTAAAACCTAAAATAATAAAAATAATAAGCGTAACAACCACTGTTGGTACTGTAGTGTATGCCATATATTTAATATGCGTAAATAAATCTGTACCAGCCATAGCAGGTGCAAGATTTGTAGTATCAGACATTGGTGACA
The DNA here is from genome assembly GCF_002954685.1 of Polaribacter porphyrae. Taxonomy (GTDB): domain Bacteria; phylum Bacteroidota; class Bacteroidia; order Flavobacteriales; family Flavobacteriaceae; genus Polaribacter; species Polaribacter porphyrae. Next base: position 2,096,064 of record NZ_MSCN01000001.1, read on the forward strand.
TTTTATCGCCAAAATAAGCACCAGATAATACTGCACCAGCAGTCATACCTAAAGAAACTCCTAAAGCTTCACCTATTCCTATTAGAGCTATACCAACTGTTGCAACTGTTGTCCAAGAACTACCAGTAGCAATAGAAATTACTGCACAAATAATTAAACATGCTGCTAAAAATATTGTGGGATTTAATACTTGCAAACCATAATAAATCATTGCAGGTATTACACCACTTATTAACCAAGTACCTGCTAAAGCACCTACCATTAATAATATCAAAATAGCACCTGATGTCGATTTTACATTTTCAGCAACTTCATTAATCATGGTTTTATAAGACACTTTATTTCTAAACCCAACAATAGCAGCTACAGCAGCTCCTAACAATAATACAAACTGATTACTTCCACTTAATGCATCATCTCCAAAAACATAAACATTATAGGCTAACATACCTACAAGAGCAATAACTGGAAATAACGCTTCCCAAATATTTAATTCTTTATTATCAATTATTTTTTGATCTTCAATTTCTATTTCCGATAAATTTTTATTCTCTTGCATTGTTGGTTATTTTCTTTTGTAATGTTACGATTTTAGCAGGTGTTATGCAAATCAAATCAGTTACTGTATTTTTGCAAAATGGATTCAATTACTCAAATTGTATTAGGTGCTGCTTGTGGAGAAGCTGTTTTAGGTAGAAAAATTGGTAACAAAGCGTTATTGTTTGGAGCAATTGGAGGTACAATACCTGATTTAGATGTTTTTATAGGAAGATGGATTTATGATAACGAAATTCAAGCTATGGCTTTTCATAGAGGTTTTATGCATTCTATTTTTTTTGCTATTGTTGGATGTTTTCTCTTTGGATGGATTACCCATAAACTTTACAATACTAGAAAACGTAAAAATACTACTACTCTAAAAGATTGGAGTTGGCTCTTCTTTTGGAGCATTTTTACACATCCGCTTTTAGATTGTTTTACGCCTTATGGAACACAATTATTTGCTCCATTTTCTGATTATAGAGTTGCTTTTAATAATATTTCTGTAGCTGATTTATTTTATACTGTTCCTTTTTTGCTGTGTATAATTATTTTGATGTTTTTCAACAGAAATAGATCCAGAAGAAAATGGTGGTTAAAAGCAGGAATTTATATAAGTTCTGCATATATGATTTTTACAATCATCAATAAATTCTATATAGATTCTGTGTTTGAAAAATCGTTTAAAAAAGCAGGGATTTCTTATAACCGATTTTCTGCACAGCCTACCATTTTGAATAATATTTTGTGGTATTCAGTAGCTGAAACTGATGATAACTATTACCTCACTTTTTATTCCTTATTTGATGAGAAAGAAATCTCTGATAAAATAATAACTGTTAAAAAAAACCACGATTTAATTGATATGTCTGATGAAAACTTACAAACTTTAGCTTGGTTTAGTAATAATTATTACAATCTGTCTAAAAAAGAAAAAGTGGGTACGTATCAATACACAGATTTACGATATCCGATGTTAAATCCTGATGACCCAAACACATCAGTTTTTAACTTTACTGTTTTTCATGAAAATGGTGAATGGGATATTTTACCTTTTTCAGGTTCTCCTCCAAATAAAGAAGATTTTAATAAATTTATCGAACGTTTAAAGGGGATTTAAGTCATTGCGAGTTTACGAAGCAATCTATTCGTTTAAATTTACAGATTGCTTCAGTCATTCTTCCTTTGCAAAGATGTTAAATTACAAAACCCCAACTTCAACCATACAAGATTTCATCATTTGGTAAGTACGTTCAATATCGTTATCTAAACCAATAGAAAAACGAATTAAGCCATCAGACAAACCCATTTCTTTTTGTTCTTCCTCTGGTATTTCTGATGATGTAGAACTTCCTGGAGCAGAAAATAATGTTTTGTAAAAACCTAAACTTACTGCTAAATAACCTAAATTTTTGTGCTGCATAAGTTCCATTAATTCATTGGCTTTTTCTAAAGAACCTACATCAATAGTCAGCATTCCACCAAAACCATATTCTGGGTTCATCATACTTTTAAACAATTGATGAGAAGAGTGACTTTCTAAACCTGGATAAACCGTTTTTAATCCATCAGCTTGAAATTTATCAGCCAAAAAAGCAGCATTATAGCTGTGTTGCTTCATTCTAATATGCAAAGTTCTCATATTTTTTAAAACAGATGCAGCTCGTAAACTATCCATAGTAGAGCCTAACAACATACTTGCTCCATCATTTACGTTTCGTAAATCGTTGATGAATTCTTGCGATCCACAAACTACACCTCCAACTGTATCTGAAGAACCATTTATGAATTTTGTTAAACTGTGGCAAACCACATCTGCACCTAGTTTTGCTGGGGAAATTGACAATGGAGAAAACGTATTATCTACCACTAATTTTAAATTATATTTTTTAGCTAATGCTGATAAACCTTTAATATCTGCAACTTCTAATAATGGATTACTCACAGATTCGCAATATAAAACTTTAGTATTTTTTGTAATTGCAGCTTCAACAATAGCTAATTTTGTGATGTCTATAAAACTAGTTTCTATGCCTAATTTTGGTGTGAAGTATTTTAAGAAAGCATAAGTTCCTCCATATATAGTTCTGCTAGAAACGATATGATCTCCTGCATTACACAATTGTAATAAAACAGGTGTAATTGCACCCATTCCTGATGCTGCAACATTTGCAGTTTCTGTTCCTTCCATTGCTGCTAAAGCTTCTCCTAAATATAAATTTGAAGGTGATGAATGACGAGAATATAAATAACAGCCATCTGCATTACCTTCAAAAGTATCAAACATCGTTTTTGCGGATAAAAATGTGTACGTTGATGAATCTGAAATGGATGGATTTACACCTCCAAATTCTCCAAAATATTGTAAATCTTGAATATTTTCGGCTGGATTGAAGTTCATAATGTTTTGTTTTTATAGCACAAAACTAATCCTTACTAGAAAATATATCAAGATAAACATATAAATATAGATTATTTTTCTAAATTTGAATATATTATTAATTTTAAAAACTATTACCACTCATTTTAATTTCAATTTTTAGAAAATTTTATAATGTTAGATACTACTGATAAAAAACTCATCAATTTATTACAAAACGATAGCAAACAGACTACGAAACAATTGTCTTTACAGCTCAATTTATCTATTACCGCTATTTATGAACGGATTAAAAAGTTAGAAAATAATAACGTAATTGAAAAGTATGTAGCAATTATCAACAAATATAAAATAGAGAAATCTTTTTTGGTATTTTGCCATATAAAACTCATTCAGCATTCTAAAGAATATGTAACTACTTTTGAGCGTGAAATTTTAAAACTAGAAGAAGTTTCTGAATGTTTTCATGTAAGTGGAGATTATGATTATATCTTAAAAGTTTATGTAAAAGATATGGATGAATATCGAGATTTTATGGTAACAAAATTAACAGCAATCAAATATATTGGTAGTACTCATAGTACTTTTGCCATTGAAGAAGTGAAAAATACGACTGCAATTAAGTTGTAAAAAAGAAAACCCAAAACTATACGTTTTGGGTTGCAAATTTAAATCTTTGTAAGAATAATTTTTTCAGATTCCTTTTTAACCAACTTACTATAAAAATCTTTTAAGAAAGGGTAATGTTGAGGATTAATTAATGACTCATTAAATTGTAATATACACGTTGTATTAATCTTCTTTCCTGCAGCTGATACTTTAAACTTAAAAACACCAATGTTATCTGGAAGCCCAATTGCAAGTGGTTCAGGTATTTTTTCAACTTTGTAGCCTTCAGGTATCTGAATTGAAACTCTGTTAACATCTTTCCAAGCTGTTGCAAAATCAACAGGAAATTTTCTTTCCTCTAATTTAAAAGGGTTTTTACGTTGGGTTAAGAATAATAAAGGTTCAATGTATAATTTACCATTAATTTCTTCTATTAAATCTTCACTAGAAAATTTGATACTTCTACTAATAGGTTTATTTAATTTTTGTTGATTATTTATTTTAAAGTCTTCAACTTCTACATTGTTATTTTCTTCATATTTTGTAATTAATTCTTCGTTTTTTATGTGGTTTTTTCTTTTTCTAAAATTTAAAGCATTTAAATTATCATATTTAGTTCTAATTAAACCTTCTACCATTAAATCTTCTGTAAGTTTAACCATAACCATATTTTCTTCAAGTGCGTGTATTGAAGAAGTTAGATTAACCCAAGATGAATTCCCATCTTTAGTAACTACTCTACCATCCCAATTTAAAGCTCTAACTGGTAATATATTTGGCATACTATATTCTTCAGTTGCGTCTAATAATACATAAGAATTGTTAGAAAATCTAACAATAGAAATAACATAATCAAAACCTTTTAATGTTGGGTAAAGTGGTACTCCATTTCCTCTGGAACTGATTAAAACCGGATCTGCATTTAGACCCGCAGAACGTAGCATAGAAGTAAGTATTAAATTTATATCTGCAACATTACCAGCATTTTCTTTGTAAGCCTTTCTTACTCCATTTTCTGTATATTTCCCATAAAATCCGTTCCATTTTACTTTGCCTTTTACAAATTGAAAAATTGCATTAATTTTATCAGTATCTGTTTGGTTGTTAGCTAATATCTTTTCTAAATCTTTCTTATAGTAACTAGATTTATTAAGTTCTACCCCAAATGAAGACGATTTAAAAATTTGCTTACTTACATTTTTCCAAGTGGTAGAATAATTTTTGAACTCTCCACCAACTTCTATAAAATTAGTTTGTGCTAGTTCAAACTTCATACCTCCTCTATAATTATTAATATTAGCTACATAAGCTTCATCGTTTTTTAAGGCAGGAATATTTTTATCTTCAAATGTAAAAACATTGATTCTAAAATCTGTATCTCCAACTTTCCCTGAACTAAATGAAGTTTTCATAGGTAGACTATGGAAACCTTTGGTCATTTTATTAAACGTGTAGAATTCTGGAAACTCTACTTGAGCATCTAGTTTTTTAATTGGAATCCCTTTTTGAAATTGAATGTCTGGAATAGAAGTTGCGTAAGGCGAAGTTATTTTATACTTTAATTCTAGAACACAACCTTCCTTTATTTTTGGCATAGTAATTTTATATTTACTATTGTATTTATTAATCTTTTCTTTAAAAATTGTTTTTTTTGATAGTTTTTCTTTTACAACTTTACCATTATCGCTATAAAAAGTATATCCTTTAATACCATATACAGATTCTGAACTTCCTGAATCTGGATTATAATATACAATCGATTTTGTTGCATAATTAAAACCTTCTTTAGTATAAATTTTAATTCTTTGATGTATTTCTGTTACTAATTGAAAACCAGTATTTGGAGTAAACGAAAAATATGATTTTCTATATTTATATAAATACGATGCATCTGCAGTTGAGTCTAAAGGATAGAATTTTTCTTCTACCTCTTCTTTTGATACTTTACCAAACTTATAGTTTTGAGCATTAATTGCAAATTGAAATAATAATACTGTTAGTAAGGTTATTTTTTTAATCATGACTTTTTCTTTATTATTGCGATTCTTAAATTTTCTGACTTTGCTACTTTTCTTCTAAAACTTCTATAGCTTTTATAATCTTCTTTTGGATAAACACCTTCTTTAATAGAAATGTCTTTGTGGTAAGTAAATGTGGATTCATCAACTTTTTTAAATCGAATTTTATATGACCCAAACTTTGATTTAATTTCTCTTGTTTCTGGTAAATATTCTATTTTATAATCTGCTGGGATTTTTATGGTATAATCGTCAATATCTTTGTAACCTCTATTTATTTTTAAGGGTAAATTTCGCGTTCTATATCTTTTTGGCACATAGCTTTCTCTATTAAAAATATTTACCCTAAATAAATATTCATTTTCATTTATTGATGCATAATTTTTAATATCCACCTCTAAATTTTCTTTAAAAACTATAGAATCTTTATCATTTTTCACTTCTGATGAGACTACTTCTAAATTATTATTATAGCTCCAAACATCAGATTTGTAGTATTTTATCAATTCATCTTTAGAAAAATCTTCTAAATAAAATTTATCATCATATTGAATACCTTTAGATATTCTATCTAGTTTTGCCTTAACATTTCCTTTTTCTGTTAAAGTAATCGTAGCTTTTGTAATTTGAAGGTTTACATCATCTTTATAAGCAGCTGTTCTTTTAATAACTCCACCTTCAGGAGTCACCACAAGTACATCTCTATCATCAGTAAAATCCCCTAAAAAGCCAAAAGGCATGGTTTGACTAGTACATTCTAACCATACATCTTTACCACTATTAGGTAAATTTAAAATAACATGATTACCTTGAATAGAAGAAAAATCTTTATCTATATTCCTTTTCTCTTGAGCATATACAACAGTGTAATAAGAAGTAACACCTGCAATATCTAAAAGAGCTTTGGTATAATTTGTTAGCCCTTTACAATCTCCATAACCTACTTTATCTACTTGGTTTGCTGCAATAGGTTCCCAGCCTCCAATACCAACTTGTACGCTTATATAACGTGTTTTGTTTTGCATAAATTTATAAACAATTTTTGCTCTTTCTATAGGATTTTCAACACCTTCAACTAAAGATAAAACTTTATTTTTTGTAGTTTCATCTACCAAATCTCTACCTACCAAAAGTTTATCATACATCCATTTTCCAAACTCATTCCAATTGGTATATTCACCATAAACCCCTTTTAGGTAAAATTTATCTAAAGCAACTTTTACTTTGGGCAAGAATTCTCTAGATGAAACTGTACTTTTCTCATAGTCAAAAGCTTTTTGATTTTTTAAAGAATAACTAATTTCTGTGTCAGAAACTGTTTTTTCTATATTAAAATTTTCAAAATTTGTTTCTTTTTTTCGCCAAGGGATAGCTTTAGGGTTACTAATTTTATAACTACTCTGTTGCACAGATACATAATACCCATTTACAGGAAACCACCAAGGAATAAAACCTGTAGTACCGGTTTTATATTCTGATTCAAAAACTAGAGTGTATGGGTAAGAAATGGGTTTATAATCAATATATTTTACTCTAGCATCAGAATATAATGTACCTCCATCAACTGCACTTACATTAGAGAAATCTCTTTCTTTATATTTTTTTATTTGATTTCCTAAAGCATCATAAATATAAGCTGAAAGGTCAGTAATTTTTGTATCATTATCATAGCTTTCAGAAATTCTTGCATCTGCTTGACCTAGTTTGTTTAAAACTGTCACAACAATTCTTCTTTTCACAATCATTTTATCCATATCATCTATGATAACTTCGAGATAATTATTTCTAACTACAGCATTTGCATTTTCTTTTAATTCTTTGGGAATTAATAAAGCACTATAGTTTAAATTCTGTGAAAAAAGAGAAGATTTTACAGAAATTAATAGAGTAAGTAGTAATGTTTTTTTTATCATGCAATTTTTTTACAAACCTAAAAAAAGAAAACCCAAAACAAGAAGTTTTGGGTTAAAAAGTATCGTTTATACTTAAAAATTTGATTATTATAAAAACAAGTCTATTTTTTTATTGATTTGCTAACGAAAATTATTAAGATTTTGTTTTTACAACAAAAGACATTTCTATTAAATCATCAATAAATTTATCTTTTAATTCCTCTAGAGAAAAGAAGCTTTTAGATTTATATTTAATTCCAAAATCAGTTCTATTAATGTTAAATTTATCACTAGTAATTGTTGTTATACCATCTGTTGTAAGAATTGTTGCTGGTATTGTAATACTTTTTGTAACATCCTTTACCCTTAAATTACCGGTAATATTAATTTTGTCGTTTTTGCCTTCTACTTTAGTAATCACAAATTTTGATGTAGGGAATTTTTCAACAGCAAAAAAATCAGGACTACTTAAATGCCCAACTAAATCTCCATTAGCTTTTTTATCTGCAGGTATGTCTAATACTTTTATTGAACCCATATCAAAAACAAACTGACCACCAACTAAAGCCCCTTTGTTAATTAATAAACCTCCAGTTTTAATAGCTACTGTTCCATTATGTGCTCCTCCAGGTTTAGTACCTTTCCAATTTAACACAGATGCAGATGTATCAACATTATCTAACTCACCAACATTTACATCTACTACTTTTGCTTTTTCTGTTGTTACTTCTTTTTTCTTTTCACTTTTACAAGCTATTGAAACAACTGCTAATACAACTATTGATAATAATATTTTTTTCATTTTTATTTTAATTTATTTAGTTTTTAAATTATTATGATACAAAGATAGGTTAATTTTATTTTCCATGGAAAGTATTTCTAATTTTAATAGAATTTTAACAAAAGTAAACGTTTTACGATTTTTCTTTCGAGTCAATAATAATAGTTACTGGTCCGTCATTTATTAATTCTACATTCATATCTGCTCCAAACCGCCCAGTTTGTACTTTTTTATTAATTTCTTTTTCAAATGATGTTATAAAAGCTTTGTAAAGAGGAATTGCAATATCTGGTTTAGCTGCTTTTATGTAACTAGGCCTATTTCCTTTTTTGGTTGATGCATGTAATGTGAATTGACTTACTACAATTACCTCTCCATTTACATCTTTAAGCGATTTATTCATTACCTCATTTTCATCATTAAAAATGCGAAGATTTGCAGTTTTACGAACTAAATAGTCAATATCTTCATGAGTATCTTCATTTACAATTCCTACAAGGATAAGTAATCCATTCTTAATATTTGCAACCTTTTCTTTATCTATAGTTACACTTGCTTTTGAAACTCTTTGAATAACAATTTTCATATTTTACTCATTATCTTCTTCGTTCCAAATATCTGTTCTATAATGCTCTGTTTCTTCCTCTCCTTCTAAAATTTGCAAATAGCTTTTGTATCTAGACCAAGAAATTTCTTCATTTTGAAGTGCTTCTTTTACTGCACATTTTGGTTCTTTTAAATGCAGGCAATCATTGAATTTACAATGCTGTTTTAACTTAAAAAATTCTGGAAAATAATCTCCTAATTCATACTTATCCATATCTACTACACCAAAACCTTTAATACCTGGAGTATCTATGATTTTTGCATCAAAACTCAAATCGAACATTTCTGCAAAAGTAGTAGGTATGTTGTCCTTGTTTGTGTTGATCTGAAATTTCTTGTGTTTTTAAGTTTAAATTGGGTTCTATTGCATTTACTAATGTAGATTTACCAACACCTGAATGACCAACAAACATGCAGGTTTTATCTTCCATTAATTCTTTAACAGTAACTACATTTTTGTTTTCTGTTGCTGATACTTCAATACAAGTATAACCTATGGCTTCATAAATATCTTTTAGATACAATACTTCTGCTCTTTGTTCTATTTCATAAGCATCAATTTTGTTAAAAACCAACACAGTTTCTATTCTGTAAGCTCTAGTGGTTACTAAAAAACGATCGATAAACGTGGTAAATGTTGGTGGATTATCAATAGTGATGAGCAAAAAAACCAAATCTATATTTGCTGCTATAATATGCGTTTGTTTAGATAGGTTTACAGACTTACGAACAATATAATTGTGTCTTTCGTGTATTTTTTGGATGACTCCTATTTCTTCGTCTCCTTTCTTTTCTAGTTCAAAATCTACTTTGTCACCAACTGCAATTGGATTAGTACTTTTAATACCTTTAATTCTAAATTTACCTTTTATTTTACATTGATGTAAAACACCATCATTAGACTTAACATGATACCAACTTCCTGTAGATTTATATACAATTCCTGTCATTATCACAAAGATGAGGATAAAAAATGTTATTCAAAAGAAAAGCCACAAAATCAAGAAATGAATTTGTGGCTAGTATTGGTATAATTTTAATTATCCCTTAATAATCTTTTCTTGATGATTTATTGATTCTTGGTGAATAGCTTTAAACATTCTTAAAACAAATTCTTCACTCAACCCTTTTTGTTCACCTTCTAGAATCATATTCCCTAGGATTTCATTCCAACGTTTAGATTGTAAAACAGCTACATTTTTTTGCTTTTTTAAGGCACCTATTTCATCAGCCACCTTCATACGTTTTCCCATTAAATCAATCAATTGACCATCAACTACATTAATTTGAGCACGCAACGTATCTAAAGAACTTTTATAAGCAGCTTCAGTATCTGTTTCTTTTCTAATTTTTAAATCTTCCATGATTTGCTTCAATTTTGTTGGAGTTACCTGCTGTGCAGCATCAGACCAGGCATTATCTGGGTCTACATGAGTTTCTATCATTAAACCATCAAAATTTAAATCTAAAGCAGTTTGAGATACATCAAAAATCATTTCTCTATTACCTGTAATATGTGAAGGATCATTTATTAAAGGTAAATCTGGAAATTTATTTTGAAACTCTATAGCAATTTGCCATTCTGGAATGTTTCTATATTTTGTTTTTTCGTAGGTAGAAAACCCTCTGTGGATTGCTCCTAAATTTTTGATTCCTGCTGTGTATAAACGCTCTATACCACCCAACCACAAAGCTAAATCTGGGTTTACTGGGTTTTTAACCAAAACAATTTTGTCTGTACCTGCCAAAGCATCTGCAATTTCTTGCATAATAAAAGGCGATACTGTAGAACGTGCACCAATCCAAAGTAAATCAACATCGTTTTCAATAGCTAATTTACAATGTGCTGCATTTGCAACTTCTGTACAGGTTTTCATACCTGTTTCTTCTTTTACCTTTTTTAACCAGCCTAAACCTAAAGCTCCTACACCTTCAAAATTTCCTGGTCTAGTTCTTGGTTTCCAAATTCCTGCTCTATAATAATTAACATCAGAATCTTTTAATTCGTGTGCAATTTTTAAAACTTGCTCTTCAGTTTCTGCACTACAAGGCCCTGCTATTACTAGTGGATGATTGAGCTTCATATCATCCAACCATGTTCTTAATGCTTTTGTGTTCTTCATTTTTGAAAATTAATTTGTGTTGAGATTCTTCAACAAGTTCAGAATGACAAACGTACTCTTAACTTGTTACTCAACGGTTGTGGCTTTTTATTTTATGCCGTTTAAAATTTGTTTTATATAATTTGTATTCTCCATTTCGTTAAAAATTTCAGAGAAATTATCTTTTTGCATCAGCTCTTTAAATTGTTGCAAATTACTAATGTATTCTTCTAATGATTCGATTACATTTTCTTTATTTTGATTAAAAATTGGAGTCCACATTGCTGGCGAACTTTTTGCCAAACGCACAGTAGATGCAAATCCTGAACCTGCCATATCAAAAATATCTCGTTCATTTTTTTCTTTTTCTAACACTGTTTTACCCAACATAAATGAGCTAATGTGAGACAAATGCGAAACATACGCAATATGTTTATCGTGCGAAACTGCATCCATATAACGAATACGCATTCCAATAGCTCTAAAAAGTTCTAATGCTTTTTCTTGAAGCTTAAAAGTTGTCTTTTCAACTTCACAAATAATGTTCGTTTTCCCTTTGTATAAACCAGAAATAGCTGCTGTTGGTCCAGAATTTTCTGTTCCTGCTATTGGATGACATGCTAAAAAATTACGTCTTCTTTTATGATGTTCAACTACTTTACAAATTGCTCCTTTTGTAGAACCTGCGTCTATTACTAATGTATTGTCAGAAATTTTATCAAGAATAGTAGGCAATAATTTTACTGTGGCATCTACTGGAATTGATACAATGACCAAGTCTGCATTTTCTAAATCGTCTAAAGTAGCTTTTTTATCGATTAAATCTAACTCTAAAGCTTTTTCTAGAGTAGCATCTTTTCTGCTTATTCCATAAACAACTGCTTCTGGATTGTAGTTTTTTATGTCGATAGCAAAGCTACCTCCTATAAGACCAATTCCTATGCAAAATATATTTTTCATTTTCCTATTCTTAATCCTGCAAGGTCTCTTTTTGACCTTGTAGGTATTGTATTAGCTAATGATAGTTACAAGGTTTGAAACCTAATTCAATATTTGTTTTAAATACCTACAAGGTTTTTGAAACCTTGCAGGAAACTTAAAACCTGCTAATTGCTTGTTTAATAATTTCTGATGTTACACATAAAGAAAAACGAATATAGCCTTCTCCTTGGCTACCAAAAACAGTTCCTGGTGTTATAAAAATATCGTTTTCATACAACACTTTATCTGTAACTTCTTCAGACTTTTTTCCTTCTGATATTTTTGCCCATACAAATAAGCCTGTTGAATTTTTATTATATTTCGCTTCTAGCTTATCTGCCAATTGCCATATTAATTTTCTGCGTTCTTCATACACTTTGTTTTGTTCTAAAAACCAATTATCTGATAATTGTAAAGCTTCAATTGCTCCTTTTTGAATTCCGTAAAACATACCAGAATCCATATTGCTTTTTACTTTTAAAACTTCGTTGATATAGGTTGCATTTCCTAACAGCATACCAACTCTCCAACCAGCCATATTAAAGGTTTTGCTCAAAGAATTTAATTCTAAAGCAATCTCTTTTGCACCTTCTACTTGTAAGATACTTATTGGGTTATCATTTAAAATAAAACTATAAGGATTGTCATTGATGATTAAAATATTGTGTTTTTTACCAAAAGCAACCAATTTTTGAAACGTTTCTAAAGTTGCATCTGCACCTGTTGGCATATGTGGATAATTAACCCACATGAGTTTTACATCATTTAAATCTTGATGCTCTAAATCCTCAAAATTAGGTTGCCAGTTATTGGTATCACTTAAATTATAAAAAAGTGGTTTTGCACCTACCAATTTAGTAACAGATGTGTATGTTGGATATCCAGGATTTGGAATTAAAACTTTGTCTCCTTCATTTAAAAAAGCCATAGAAATATGCATAATACCTTCTTTGCTTCCCATTAAAGGTAAAACTTCATTTTCTGGATTGGTTTCTACAGAAAACTTACTTTTATAAAAAGTACCAATCGCATTTCTTAATTCTGGTAAACCTTGATAGGACTGATATTTATGTGCTGTAACATCACCCAAACTATTAGAAATTGCTTCTAAAACTTTTGCTGGAGGCTTTAAATCTGGAGAGCCAATTCCCAAATTTATAATGGGTTTTCCTACTGCAGCTAAACCTCTTACTTCTCTTAATTTTTTAGAGAAATAATATTCTTTAACGGTTTCTAATCTTTTTGCTGGTTTAATCATGATTACCTACCATTTTTATAAGTTCCTAAAATCTTGAATTCTTCTGCCATAATTTCTATAATAGAAATTGCTTTTTGATAATTTGCATATTCATCAAAAGTGACATCTACAAAAAATGAATATTTCCATGGTGTTTGAATGACTGGTAAGGATTGAATTTTGGTTAAATTCATTTTACAATCACTCATCGCATTTAAAATGGCTGCCAAACTTCCTCTTTTATGACTCAACTGAAACTTTATAGAAGCTTTATTTGCATCGGCTTTTACTTCTGGTTTTGTAGTTTGCACTAAAACAAATCGAGTTGAATTGTCTTTAATAGTTTGAATTTCATCTTCAATAATTACTAAATCAAAAATTTCCGCTGCAATTTTTGGGGCTATTGCTGCAATTCCTTGTAATTTTTTGTTGGCTATTCTTTTAGCAACTTCTGCTGTATCTACATCTTCTACCAACTTAATATGTGGATGTTTTTTAAAAAAAGTTTTACATTGTAACAAGGCCATTGGATGAGACCAAACTTCTTTAATATCATTAATATTTTGTCCTTTCAAAGCCATTAAATGGTGGTGAATATTCAAATATTCTTCTCTAATGATATGTAAGTTATGATTGTCTATCAAAGCATAATTTGGAATGATAGAGCCTGCAATAGTATTCTCTAAAGCCATAATACCAAACTCTGCAGAATTATCTAACAAACTATCTACCAAAACATCAAAAGACATGCATTCTTTTAATGGGACATTTGCTCCATAAAAGTCTATAGCAACTTTATGATGATTAGAACCTTTAGCTCCTTGTATGGCGATTATTTTATCCATTTTTATACAAAAAAAAAGCCTCGAAGTAAATTCGAGACTTTATATTTTTATTTGTTTCTTAACAACAGGATACAAAGTCTCTTCTTTTATTAAAATAAAAGTAAAAATAGAAAAATGTCCAAGTTGTTTTTGACATGTTTATTTAATATTGAGCAACAAAACTAAAGATTAAATTTAGATATACAAATAATATTAGAAAAGTTTAATAAAATTTATGAATATTCTAAAATCAATTATTTTTTTTATTTAAAATTTAATAAATTTTATTTTTCATTAAAAAAATCGTAAAATCTACAATAAGTCTCTTAATCGTTTTGCAGCTATTTCTGCAGTAATATCTCTTTGAGGTGTTCCAAACATTTCATAACCTACCATAAATTTCTTTACGGTTGCACTTCTTAATAATGGTGGATAAAAACTCATATGCCAATGCCAGTGGTCATTGTTTTTCCCATTTGTTGGTGCTTGATGTATACCACTTGAATATGGAAAAGAGGTATTGAATAATTTGTCATAAGCTTTTGTAATTACAGAAATCGCTTCTGCGTAATTTTTAGCTCCACTATCAGTTAATGCTAAAATATTTTTTTGTTGTTTTTTTGGAGCTATCATCACTTCAAAAGGCCAAACTGCCCAAAAAGGGGTTAATACAATAAAATCATCGTTTTCAAAAATAACACGCTCTTTTGCTTCAATTTCTTGGTTTAAATAGTCTTCTAAAAGATTACTATTTTTTTCTTTAAAATAGTTACGTTGTTGTATGTCTTTCTTTTCAACTTCATTTGGCAATGTTGATTGGCTCCATATTTGTCCATGTGGATGTGGATTACTACAACCCATTACTGCACCTTTATTTTCAAAAATTTGCACGTAATTTATCATCTCATTTTCGCCTAAAATAGTATATTCTTTTTGCCAAGCATGCACTACTTTTTTTATATCAGCTACTTCCATTTCTGCCAAGCTTTTAGAATGATCTGGACTAAAACAGATTACTTTACAGATTCCTCTTTCGCTTTCTGCTCTTAATAATCCGTCATTTACACTAAATGTTGGCGAGTCTTTTTGCAGTGCAGCAAAATCATTTGTAAAAATAAAAACGTCTTTATAATCAGGGTTTACTTCGCCATTAATTCTTGTATTGGTTGGACATAAGTAACAACTTTCATCGTAAGAAGGTCTTTTTTCTGTAGAGATTTCTTCGTTTTGACCTTGCCAAGGACGTTTTGCTCTGTGAGGAGAAACCAAAACCCATTCTCCTGTTAATATGTTAAATCTTTTATGCGAATAATCTTGCAAGTTTGTATTTTCCATTATAATTATTTTCTAATTGTATTGCTTATTTTACGATATGTGTTCCTTCAGAAAGTTCTATAAAATAGACAGAACAGTCTTTATCAAATTTATTCTTATATGCTTTTGAGGCTGATTCTGCAAATGCTTCTGCTTCAGTTTTTACAATTAAATTAATTGTACAACCACCAAAACCACCACCCATCATTCTAGCTCCTAAAACGTGTTTATTCTTTTTGGCTTGGTCTACTAAAAAGTCTAACTCGTCACAACTTACTTTGTATTGATGTTGCAGACCATTATGAGAACCATAAATTAAAGCACCTAATTTTTCTAAATCGTTTGCTTCTATTGCTTTTGCTGCTTTTTGAGTTCTATCTATTTCTTGTATTACAAACAATGCTTTTTGATAGTTTTCTGGAGTAACTTTATTGATAATTGTTTCTAAATCTTCTTCTGTAACTTCTCTTAATGTTTCTACTTCTAATAGCTCTGCAATGCTTTCGCAAGCAGAACGTCTATCATTATATGCACTATCAGACAAACTGTGTTTTACATTTGTATTGATTAACATTAGTTGATGATTTTCAAAATCAATTTCGTAAGGTGTAGATTCTATAGTTCTACAATCTAACAAAAGTGCGTTATTTTTAATGCCAAACATACTTGCATACTGATCCATAATTCCACATTTTACACCCACATAATTGTGTTCTGCTTTTTGTGAAATTAAAATCATTTCTGTTTTGGTTAAGCCTAAATCGAACAATTCATTTAAACCAAAAACCACACTATTTTCTAGAGCTGCTGACGAAGACATACCTGCTCCTCCAGGAATATTTCCTTTAAAAATGATATTAAAATCGCCCACTATTTTATTTCTATTCTGAATTTCTGCAACAACACCAAAAACGTAATTTTCCCAGCTACCTTCTTTAGATGGTTTTAGTTGGTCTAATTCAAACTTAATTGTGCTATCTAAATCTAGAGCAATTGCTGTACAATTACCTGTATCACTTTTTTGGATTGCTGCTGCAATTCCTTTATCTACAGCTGCAGGAAAAACGTAACCTCCATTATAATCTACATGTTCTCCTATAATATTTATTCTTCCTGGAGAAAAAATTAACAAAGGTTCTACTACAAAATTTTCAATAAATTTCTTTTTTACTTCTTTCACTAACGTTGTACTCATATAATTTTAGTTTGTTTGGTTAAAAGTAACATCCCAAGTTACAGCGTAAGTTTCTTGTGGTTCTAAAACTTGTAAACCTACTTTGTTATTAAAACTATTCGATATTCCTGTCATAGGCTCAATAGCTATAATTGGCTGATTTTTTGGCGTGTACAGTTGCAAGAAGTTTTCTTTTGCACTCGATTTTATATTGATATTATAGTCTGGAGTAGAAAAAGCAACAATATCATTCTCTAGAAAAAAACAATCGTCTAATTGCTTATCTGCTATTTTAAATTTACCTTTTTGTTCTTGATTTATGATTTCTTTAGTGATTAAGTTTTCATCAAACACAACTTTTTTATCACTATTAAATTCTAAAAAACTGTTCTGAATATCACTACTTAAAAAGTAAGGGTGCCAACCAATAATGAATGGAAAAGGAAGATTTTCCATATTTTTTACAGTAGCTCTTAACTGTAATCGGTCTTCATATAAAGTATAAGTTAGAGAGATAAAATATTTAAAAGGAAAGCCTACACTTTTATCTTTTTCAAAATAATTAAAGGTAGCTGAACAGTTATTTTGATGCACTTCTGGCTCAAAAAACTCAAAAAATTTATCATAAACCAGACCATGCAATGCATTTACATCATCATCATTTTTTTTTAATTGATAATCTTCTCCTAAAAATGAATACGCACCATTTTGAATTCTACTTGCAAAAGGAAATAAAATTGATGATGCATAAGAATCTTTATAAGAAAATTCTGGCTGATTTTTTATAACATCAACAGTATTAAACCTTAATTCTTGCAAGCTTGCTCCTTGATTTAAAGAAATTTTCGCTTGCGTGGTTTTTGCTTCATTTTGTAAAATGATGAAGTTCAATCCATTTTCTGTAATGCTTTCTATTTTATACACTTTATATCGATTTTCGTAAAATTAATTGACTTGGATTTTCTATTTTTATTTGCTCGTTATTCAATATCATTTCTGCCAAACGTTTGCCCATTAAATTAAAATCAGTTGAGATTGTTGTAATTCCATCAGCCACAACTTCTTTTAATATGGTGTCGTTTACTGATATAATGCCAATATCGTTAGCTAAAATTAAATTTGCTTCTTTTATCTTTTTTATGATTCTAATTAAATTTTTATCATCTAAAACAATATAAATCTCTCCTTTTTTAGGAATTCTATGATTTAACGATTCAATAATTTCACTACTTACATGATATTTACTACAAAATCCTCGAAAACCTTTTAAAAAACCTTGAGGTTGTTTTTTATCTGAAAAAACAAGAATTAGTTTTTCGTAATTCACTATTTTTATTAAAATAGATGCTAAACCTTCTGTAATATCTTTTTCAAAATTTTGGTAAATGGCTGGATATTTAGACAATCCTTTGTGTATTTGGTCTAAAATATAAACTTTATCTTCTGGCAAATTCTGTATTGATTTTTCTGTTCCATTCAAATTTGCAGGCATAATTACATAGTAACTATAATTACCTATATTATCATTAATCAGCTTATCAAAAATGTCATTATTAAAGTGATGAAAAAAAATATCTACTTGAATATTGTCTCCTAAATTTTGTAAAAAAGAGTTATACAAATCCTCTTTAAATGAGTTTAATTCATCAAAAAGTAAAAATATTTTTTGTTTTACATTTATATCTTCTGTAGTTACAAAATACCCTTTACCAACAACAGAATGAATGATTCCTCTATTTTTTAGTTCATTAAATGCTGTTAAAACTGTATCTCTTGAAAGTGAATTTGTGTCTTTTATGTTATTTAGAGAAGGTAACTTATCTCCTTTTTTTAATTCTCCTTTTTTAATTGCTTTTTCAATCAAATTAATGATTTGCTTATATTTTGGAATATGGGTATTATTTTTATGTATAGTAATTTTCACAATACAAATGTACATTATTTTTTTAATAAACAACTAGTAGGTACTAGTATGTTTACATAAAAAAGAATCTCATAAACTTTGATATTTAAAGTGTAAAATAAAAATTGTAAGAAATTATAGATTAAACCAGTTTTTAACCAATTGTTTTTCAATCGGTGTTACTGTTTTATGTACATAATCATTTTTAATAGTATCATATTTGTAATCTTTAGACCACTCTTCAATTTTTTGAGAAAGTGTTTTTAATGATGTACAAATAAAATCTAATTCGTGAGAAGTAATTGTTGGATGAACAGACAAACGAATCCAACCAGGTTTTTCGGTATTACAGCCTTGTAAAATTTGATCTTTAATTATGTTAGAAGTTTCTTCATCTACGTTTAACAAGAAATGCCCATAAGTACCTGCACAAGAGCAACCTCCTCTTGTTTGTATACCAAAACGATCATTTAATAATTTTACGACTAAATTAAAATGAAATTTTTCAAAATAAAAGGAAAAAATACTTAATCTTTCTTTATGATTTGGTGCTAAAATCTGTACTTCTGGTAAACTTTCTAAAGTTTTAAAAAGCACTTTATTAATTTCATCTTCTCTCTTTTTAATATTATTTGTCCCCATCTTTTCTTTTAATTGAATGGAAAGAGCAATTTTTATAGTTTGTAAAAAACCTGGTGTACCTCCATCTTCTCTGGTTTCAACATCATCAAAATAATCATGTTGTCCCCAAGGATTTGTATAACTTACTGTACCTCCTCCAGGATTATCTGGCACAGTATTTCTGTACAAACTTTTGTTAAAAATTAAAACTCCAGAACTTCCAGGACCTCCAAGAAATTTGTGAGGTGAAAAGAAAATAGCATCCAATTGTTCTTCTTTATCTTTTGGATGCATATTAATATCTACATAAGGTGCACAACAAGCAAAATCTACAAAACATAAACCATTGTATTTATGAATAAGTTTCGCAACTTTATGATAAGGAGTTTTAATACCTGTTACATTTGAGCAAGATGTGATACTCGCAATTTTTATTTTTCTATCTTGATGTTTTAATATACATCTTTCAAACTCTTTTAAACAAACCAAACCAGCATCATCACAACCCACAACCTCAACATCTGCAATAGTTTCTAACCAAGAAGTTTGATTCGAATGATGTTCCATATGAGATACAAAAACAATGGGCCTCAAATCTTCAGGAATATTTGTATGCTCTTTCAAACTTTCAGCAACTTTTAATCCTAAAATACGTTGAAATTTATTAACAACTCCAGTCATTCCAGAACCAGTTGTAATTAAAACGTCATTATCATTTGCATTAACGTGTTTTTTTATAATTTTTCTTGCTTCATGATAAGCTAATGTCATTGCAGCACCAGATGTAGAAGTTTCAGTATGTGTATTAGCTACAAAAGGACCAAATTGATGCTGCAATTTTTCTTCAATTGGGGCATATAAACGTCCACTTGCAGTCCAATCTGTGTAAATTAATTGCTGTTCTCCATAAGGAGATTGAAAGGTTTGATTAATCCCAACAATATTCTGCCTAAACTGGTTAAAATATTCTTCTAAATCTGATGTTTTAGTCTGTTCTGTAGTTGAAATCATCTTTAGCTTTTTTTGAAATTAATTTATACTTCAAAAATAACTATTTAATTTTTAAAACTCTAAAATAAATACTTATTATATAGTTAGTTAAATGAAAAAAATCCTTAATTTTCTAAAATGAAAATTAAAGATTTTTTATGCGGTCTGGACGGGACTAAATATTTATTATTTAATAAATTGATTTACAACTTTTTACAAAACAAAACTATCTCACAGTAGACGTAATGTAGACGTTTTTCATGTTTCTTCTAAATTCATTGCATGCTCAAATTTTGCAACCTCATAGCTCATATCTTGCCTAATACTATCATCTACAACGAACTTAGCTTTCTCAGTAGCTAATTTTTTTTGAGCTAAAAAGACCTCCAAACTTTCCATGTTTTTCTCTTTAGAAGTTTTTAACAGCTCTATCCTTTTATTGGTTTTTAAATCAAATACTATTTTATTCTCTTCTATTATAAATTCTTCAGATATAAAAAACAGATTCTTTAATGTAAAAAGTTTTTCGTCTGTAGGATACGATTTAAAAACAGGGCTAAACATCCATAAAGTATATACCCCTCTATTAGAAATTGGCTCAATTGAGTAAATAAGTTTATCCTCAAAGATCCATAAACTATTATTAATCAAGGCTATGTCATTTTTAACTTCATTAAGCCTAAGAATATTATTCAAATGATAATCTTTACTTCTAAAAATGTCATTAATTATATTAATCATCAAAATCATTGGCTTTCTAAGAATAAAACCCCAAATAGTATTTAAATCTGGATGAGCGTGTGTATTTCTCATTCTTCTTGCCCAATCTAAATCATTAAAAAAATCATCTGGATAGAATTTAGATATCTCTTTTATAAGTCCGCTTAGATTCTTTGACTTAACCCCTTCGACCTTTGCTTTATAATTAACTGCTATTTCAAATACTCTTGTTAATCTTGCAAACGCATCTCCATATATAGGATATGAATAAAAACTAAAGCACTGCAACTGTTCTGCTAAAATTAATTCCTTATTAATTTCTTCTGGAACATCTTTATGCGTGTTTTTTGGTATTACAAACTTGCTTATATATTCTTCTTCGGAATTAACCCCAAATATATCCCATGTTTTATCCATTGTTTTAATTATTTCCATAACAACTATTTGACATTAAATGATATTCCTCCATTTGTCTGGAAAATAAGGTATTCTATTATAGATATGAGCTAAACTCTTAAGAAAAGGGTATCCAGCACTATCTGTTCTATATTCATAACTAAACTCATTTTTTCTTGTTAAGTATTCCTTCTTAAAACCTTCAAAACTTAATTCTTTCGTAAGTAGCTTATCAAAACTAACATTTCTCTGATAACCATCTTTGAACCAAGGATTTGAAAAAATCTGTTCTTCCAAATCTTTATTTTTTTCTTCAATCAAATGCTTTGAAGAGGAATCTATCCCATGATGAGGAGTGAAAATCCCTAAATTAATTTTATTTTCTTTAACAAAACTCTTTAGAGTACCATATTCTTCCCTTAAATCAAGCATCACAATAAACTCCAATAACATAGCTAATAAAGGGCTGGTATCATCAGAGTAGTAAACTGGTTTTTTGCCAGTGACTGTATAACGAATAACACTCTTATAACTGTTATTCGCATCTGGCATTCTACCATATTCTTGTTTTCCAGCAATAACATAACTTAATACTCCTTTTAAATAATTTTTTGCGCTTAACTTATCTCCAAATTTTATGTATAAAATAAGGATATCTGCTATTGGAATTGAATTTATATCCACTAATGGACGACAGGATACACTATTGGAGTTTATTACTGAGGTAAGAACTTTTTTTCCAGCTTCTTGTTCAAAAGAATCAGAATGAAAATCCAACTCTAATAAAAAGCATAAATACTCTAAGTACTCAAATGTTCTTTTCGTGTAGCCAATCTGTTCATACCTCCCACCTTTCTCAGATGAAAGTCCATTTTCAATTTTAGCTATTGGTAACGTTCTTTGAAAGTACTCAGTTAATACTGACAAGTAAAACCTGAATACTTGATCAAAATATTTTAAAACCTTTTTATCTGTTTCTAAATTGTTCTCCAATATCCAATACCAAAAATCTAAAACTAAATGCGTTAAATAGCGTTTTGCTATATCAAGATTATTATAATCTTTTGCTTCAGTATATAATAATAAATGATATTAATTTAAGGGTCTCAAATAACAATATCCATCTTCTTGGCAATCTCTTCTTGTAACTTTTCCAAATATTTTTATTTAATAATAAACTTAAGAGTTCTTTAAAGCTGGTGGAGACTTCGGCTGAAACATCAAGATTTATTAAGGTTTTATTAAATAATTTTGTTGAAGTCTTATCAATCAATAAGTGAGCTCCAAATAAGTTTTCTGAAAAAATAGAGCTTAGTTTTTCTATATGCCACCTCTCAAATTCAATGTTTTCTTGCTTAGAAAATTTCTCCTCAATGAAACCTTCAAAAACTTCTCTGGCACTTCCTTTTAATATTCCATTATGAACTAAAACAATCTTTAAAGGCAGTTTCTTAAATCCTCTATACGATGTGCTAAACGGCTTAAATTTCGCCTCTCTTAAAGATTCTATAATTCCATCTTTTTTATGAAGTGTACTAGCGGTTATATCTTTATCTCCGCCACCTTTTAATTCAAAGAAATATTTCACCTTTTTACCATCATTATTTTTCCCAACAGCAACTATATCTTTACCATATTCGGGAAGCCCTTTGTTTTCCGTTGGCTGTGTTAATATTTCAAACCCCATAGAAGTTAAAAGAATTGGAAATATCTGATTCAATTCTTTCTCTTCCGTCAAAGATTCTAAATAAGATTTTACTATGATAGGTTTAATATTCATTCAAAATTATTTAATTTTCTTTCATAAAGTTCTGGGTTCAAATAACTAGATGCATCAATTAGAGTGCTATGTTCAATTCGAGCTAATGGCATAGGCTCTCTATCATCATATTTAACTGAGTTTCCTCTAACAACTATCACTTTACTTGTCATTTCCAAAAAAGTCCCTCGTCCCTCTCTAGCTTCATCCATCATTTTTGCATTTTCTTCCATTTCTAGCCTATAATATAAATCCATAAGCTCTTTTTCATTATCTAATGGATTTAAATCATTAATAGACTCCTTCAAGTTTTTTAACTTATGATAGTTCTTTAATGCTCTAGATAATGGCTTTAAAAATTCTCTATCTTTATCATTGTCAGAAAGAGAGTCTTTTACTTGGTCATGGATTTTATCGTGATATACAAGAAATATTTTTGAAGCTAGTTCTTCAATCAACACTTTCCTTACATTATCATGTTTTGAGTTTCTTAATGGAAGTATTAAATCTAATAGTTTATCAAATGAGTGAGGATGTTTACATATACTTTTTATAGCATTAATTTGATACTTCTCCTCCTTAATGTTTAATAAATCTATTTCAAGCGCTCCTCGATACGGAGACAAAATAATTTTAACACCCAAAACGCCAAAAACAGGATGATTTCTAAATAAATTCAAAATTAATTCTTCTGTCTTTTCTTTATTTGATTGCCAACCTTTCCATATTGCCTCTACAAATAAGTCAATAGAAAATCTATAATCCGAAGCTGTTTCATATAACCTCATCATTATATCAAATATGTAACTTGGGTCTTCAAAAAATCTAAAAAAATCTTTAATTACAGAAAAATCTTTTGCTCTTTCAAAATACAAATACAGTAATCCATATTTTTCACTCTCATTTCCTTTTAAAAATTTAATTTCCCTAAAAGTACTATCTACTATTTCATCACTAGCATTTTTAAAAAAATCAGCATAAAAATCAAAACATTTTTTCTTTATTTCTTCAGTAGAATGTTCTGATTCTATAATATTTTTAATTAAGTAGACTTGTTCATTAGCTATCTTTATATCCATTAAACTCTAGAGGCTTTATAAAACCAAAAACATTGTTTAAATCATTAAAATTATAATAATTCAATCTTGACAAGGTAGCCAAGCCAGTATATCTATCTTCATTGTGAACATCTCCTATTTTCTCTAAAATATCATAATTCCCATGATTGTAAATCCCTATTAATAAATCTGAGGCAAATTTTTTCGATACATCATTTTTTTTTACATATTCAAGAAAATCATTTACAATATAGAGTTCATTACTTGACAAATTCCTTAAAAATTGCACTACTTTATATCTGCTCCTATCCATTTCCCATAATCTATTGCAGATTTCAAAAATTACCTCTACAGAAAACTTTACTAATTGTATAAATCTAAAAAAACTATCTTCAAATAAAAACAAATGATTTTCTCTACCATCCTCATCAGATATTGAGTATAAAAAACTTATTACATCCACATTATACTCTGTATGGAGAACATATAAGACATAGCCTTTAAGTCCTTTAATTGAGGAACTAAAAGAGTTAATTACTCTTTCACAATTATATTCTTTCTGTAAATGTTTTTCGAAATTATCTATAAAAAGAAATGACCCTGAAATATCTTTAGGGTATTCACTTTTAAGTTTTTTTTCAGAAAGTTTCAAAAAACACTTATTAAAATCTAAGGAATTAGTGTTTAGTTCATAATCACCCTTAGTATTAATTATTAATGCATTAAATTCTAGAAGCTGTTGTAGTTCTGACTTCGTAACTAAACTCTCGTCAATCTGAATTTTTCTTGTATTAAGATAAACGCTTATAAGTTTTTGAAGTACAACTTTATTGTTATTCATTTATCTCATTGTTTACTATTTATAAATGGTTACACATTGATAGGCAACTCAATTTCATTTTCAATTCTAATTGATTCATATACATCAATGTTTTCACTTAGTGCTTCTATTGATACGACTAAAGCAAAAGGAACTGGCTCAGCATTCTTATCCCAACTTTTATGACCTCTAACAGAAAAATTCAGTTCCTCTGGCAAGTCATAAGATTGGATTATTGCCCAATCTTTTTGAGTACTACTATTATTTCTATTTAAACCTTTTACTTCACCCCAATCTTTATTTTCTCTTATCTTCCAGGGAATAATATTACCAGAACCTTTTACAGTTTCAATTTTTTCCTCTTCAATTTCTTTGATGACTCTAGCTGTGAAATCATTCATTGATTCGTCTAAATAAGAACTCGTCCAATCCAACCAAGTGCTTAAATAAGATTTTGTCTTTTGACGAGTTCGTCTAACTTCTGCTGTATACGATAATGTAACCTCAATCAAAATTTCAAACTCATCAGCTTGATTTCTTAAAGACTCTGGTATTTTCAATGAATATATTCTTCCTTCTTCAGCCACAATATTACTAGTATTATAGTAAGTCACTCTACGAGATGAATTTTTAGTTACACGTTCAATTGAAGGCACACCATAACCTAATTGTTTAATTCCAATATCTGACGGATTAAAGAATAAGTTATTAGGTAATCTAGCACCTTGAACAACTAAAGCCTTTATCAAATTAATATCTTCATTAGGATATAATTTCAACAATCTTGCAACAATATGAGTAACTCTAGGTATAGCAAATGAGGTCCCAACACTATCTTTACTATAAGCATTACCTCCATTTAAGGTTGATCGTAATAATTCAGTAGATGTATTTTCATTCTCTTTCACCGAATTTATCCCATTTTTTGAGCAAACATAACCTCCTCCATACTCAACAACATCTGGTTTAATGTGTTCCCAAATTCCACTTCCAACTCTAGAAAAAGCTGAAATTTCATTTTTTTCACCTAATGATTTCCAATTACTATCTTCGAATGAAGAATGATTTATAGAACCAACAACTAACCCAAAACTACTTTGTGCTGGATTAGCAATACCGCATTGAGCTTTGTTTAAATAATGAGGATAACTTTCACCTTCATTAATGTAATGTCTTATAAAATGCGGATGAATATTTCCTGTTGAAATTAAAAATAAGACACGATGATTATGAGTAAGAGAATCAATTGTTGCAGCCCAAGAAGACATATGCTTTTTTCTAAATGGAACTTTCGAATTAATCGACAAATTAAAGACTGAACAATCATAATTATCTTCAACAATTTGATTCATCAATTCTGCAGGAAATTGATGCTCTAGTTTATTCTCTTTATTTAATACTCTTAAATTTCTTATAAAACAAGGCAACTGATACTCATCACTTATATTCGAAATCCCATAAGGATACAAAATTGCACCTGCTACTTTTGTACCATGACCTCCTCCTTTAACTTCATCTACAGTAGATGAATTATTTTTAAGATAGGATATTGAATTTTCTGGCTTTATTGCAGAAGCTAAATACTTGTGGTTCTCCATTACACCACTATCTATTAGTCCAATTTCTGGAGAATCCCCATCGGGAGGCAATATGATAAAATCATCAAGACCAATTCCTTCTGAATTATCCACAATGCTTCCTATTTCCTCTATTTCTGACACATCGAAAACAAATGGATAGTTAAGAACTAAATCTTTTAACCCTTTCCCATTTATTTCAACCTCGCAACTGAAACTATCTTCTAGGTGAGCAAAAGTGCTTTTACGAAAACCATAATGACTTATGAAATTATCAAACGAGGTTTCTCGTTCCATTAAAAGTTCATCTCTTTCTACCAAATACTTCCTATAATCTTGAAGGCGTTTTTCTCCTCCTTGCTTGGTTGGATCAGGCTCTTTAGGCACAGGCTTATTAAATGCAATACCAACTTCCAATTGAAAAACATCATCATCAGTTATCGCTGGCCAAAAAGAAAACATTTCTTCAGAGAGAATATGCTTAGGTTTCCATGAACTAAAATCTCCATCTATAATTTCCCAAAACTCAGCAATTTTAGCAGTATTATGGTTTGACTGAACAAATCCTTTTATTTTTTCCTCTAATGAGTTTAATCTATCAGATGATGCTCCTATAATAAACCCATCATTTTCTTCAGAAATAACCTCAATACCAAATTTTTCTAAATTAAAATCACTTGTTATAATATCTGGATTTATTTTTAAAAATACAGGCACTACATTATGATCAATTGGTGCTAACTTTTGCTCTTTCCTCGTAGAGAGCATATCTCCCCACCTTTGTTGAATTAATGAGGTCTTTTCTGATAAAAAATTACTATGCTTTTTTCTGTTCGATTTATTATACGCTGACCTAGGATGTGTTTCTCCTCCACCATGTAATCGAGGTTTACCAATAACTTTTTGTACGAAATTTAAATGCGGAAATGTAGCCATATATTATTTGTTAAAAGCAATATTCTCTTCTAGTGCCTTTAACAAATCTGTAATGGAGATTTCTGTATTAGAATTAATAACGGATTTTTTTGCAGCATCATTGGCTATTTTAACTATAATAGCATAAGACAATCCATTCATCTTTTTTGCAAACTTTTTTAAATCAATCTCCTTACTTAATTTCAAAGCAGAAAATGTAATTTGCAACAATCTAACTATCTCTTTTTCATTTGGTTTTGGCAATTCAATAAAATCATCAAATCTTCTAAATAAAGCATTATCTAAACTACCTTCTAAATTTGTTGTAGCTATCAAAAGTCCTTCCCCATTATACTCTTCAAGGAGTCCTAATAAAATATTAACAATTCGATGAATTTCTCCAATATCATTAGAATTACTACTTCTTTGTTTACCAATAATATCAAACTCATCAAGTAATAATACGCAAGGGTAATCTTTAATACTCTCAAATAATTTTTGAAGATTTGAGGCAGACTCACCCAAATATGATGAAATGATAGAATCAAAACGGACTTTATAAAAAGGTAGTCCTAAATCCCAAGCAATTTTTTCAGCAGTCATACTTTTACCACAACCAGAAGTTCCATACAATAATATCTTCTTTCTTGGTCTTAATCCGTGGTGTGCTAACCTTTCTCTAGCTAAATATTCTTTTTCAATACGCAAAATCTTATCTTCTACCTCAGTAGAGAGAACCATTTGATGCCTTAAATATTCGTGCTCAATATGGTTTGCCAGAGGCAATTTATACCTCCTATCAGCAGGGATTTTAAAATCAGCCTGCTTTATTAACTTAAAATTGTTACTAGCAGACTCTTTAAATTTTGCTAAATTATTTTCTAAAATAGCATTTAATTTTTCAGCTAATTTAGTGTGACCTTTATCTTTTTCAGCTTTTATTATGCTATACGCAATTCTCATCAAAGGTGTATTTTCATCACCTTCAATTGACTTAAACAAACGTGTTAACAAAGACTGGTTCATAAAAGAGGATAATAGCTAGATATCGCAATTTACTTTTAAAATTTAACATGTACAAAAAACAAGAAAATATTATGAATTAATCACACTATTAGGTGTTAAATTTCACATTTTTCCATTCCAACATAAAGATTTAAAGTCAAGCCATCACAAATTCCAATGATTGTTACATTTTGCCCTTTTCTTAGTTCCGCAACCTTTTTCTTGTTTTTTACTGAACATTTTATTGTGGTTAAATTAAGTTCATCTCCCGTACTTAAATCTACAGTAACCTCCCCATAAACTTCACTTATCTCAACTACTACACCTGTGACAGCAAGTTTTTTATTCTTATACTTATTATCAGCTGCTATTTCATTCGCTTCATACTCTCTATAAAGATTAATTGCAGAAATTTCATAGTCAACATTTAACACATACGGGCTATCTGGGTAGACTTCTTTTACGTGAGAATTATACCCTTTTTTTGTTGCCACAAAAGAATACTTGTACTTTGCAAATTCATTTTCTTTATTCCACTTACTTACACCTTCATTATGTGCTTCATAAAGTTTATTTAAGTAGTTTTTATTGCTAGGCTCAAGTATCACTAATAATGATGTCATATCATAAGGTAAATCTATACCTTCAACTTCTCCATCTGTATTATAAAAATTACTAGGAACTCCATATATTTTATATTTCTTCCTATATCTTTTAATAATAGAGATAATTTCCTTTGGTAAAGCATTACCTCTACTCTCTGTAAGTAACATTACAGTTTTGATTACAAAGTTGAGCTTGTCTTTTCCTTCCTTTAATTTATTGATATTGTCCACCAAATTTTGCTTTAAACCAAAAGTTTCCTTTCCATTGTCTTGCCTAAAATTTCTTACTCCGTCATTTAATGCCGTAAGTACAGGAAGATATTTCGCAGAAACTACACTACTATCAATTAAAGCAATATAAGTTTTAGTTTTTCTCAATTCAGAAAGTAATTTTGTTCTAGATTCTTTGTTCTTTTCAGACAAGTTTTTAATTCTTATTTGAGCAAACTTAACATAGTCATCAAATTCAGATTCTGATGATAATACTTTTTTATTTGATTGATATTTTTCTTTTGCTTCTGTGATATCTATTGAAGCTGCACCAATTATTAACAAGATTGCATAAACACCAAATCTAATTGACTTTTTATTAAAAATTTTGACTTTCTTTTTTACTAATTCGTTTATACTTGGAAATATTAATGACCCTAGTAATACAAACAGTATTGCTGCTGTAATGGAATTATTAAGCAACTGACCTAACCCTGCTAAAAAAATGATGATACTTACAATATACTTGATTGTTTTCATAGAACTGATATTTAGTTGCCTCAGTCCCTAAAGCGATTAAATTAATTGAAACAAATAAGCGTGGGTACTGAAGTTTACCGTCATTGAGGTACTGGTATACCCACACTACAAATAAATCCAGCCCACGCCATAGCGTGAACGTAAAATTCATTTATCTTGTAGTGTTTAAAAATTACCAGTTTTCAATGACAAGAATAAATAACTTACGCTATTCTATAATATTTTAAGATTTTATTTTTTCTTATATTTTTTTTGTTTACAACAAAAATATAAATATTGTTCGTAAACAAAATTACAATTCTTGTTTTTCTTCCATATATCTATCATACAATCGATGAACTTGCACCTGCTGAAACTCTTTTCCATGCCTAGTTTTAAATCCTAACTGATTTAACTTTTTTGTAATTGCATAGAAAGACAGCCCATTTTTGCATAAGGAAATTATAAATTCTCCAGCCTTTTTATTGTTTTCATTTTCATTAGCATAACGCATTCTAGCTTCTAAACCTTTTTTACGAGCTTCTAACGTAAGATTTTGAGGAGAACCCAACTTGACGCCCTTTAGCTTTAATTCGCTTAAAGCTGCCTTTGTACGTTGCGAAATACGTTCTCGTTCATCTTGACTTAAAACCGCCATAATTCCTACTGTAACAGAGTTAGCTTCTGGCATATCAACTGCTGTAAACTTGACACCTGTATCTCTAAGTGTAAAAATAAAGGCAGCATTTCTCGAAAGCCTATCTAACCTAGCAATTAATAGCGTTGCGTTTTCATTTTTGCAATGTTCAATTGCTTTAAGTAGATTGGGACGGTTATTATTTTTACCGCTTTCCACGTCTGTATAGCTTTGGATAAGACTATCTTCTGAGTTAATAAACCGTATTACTGCGGATTGTTGGCTATCTAACCCTAAACCTGATTTTCCTTGTTTTTGAGTTGAAACTCTGTAATATGCTACATATTTGTTCATTACTAACTGTTTTTAAAGGTTCGTTTGGAAAGTGTAAGTGTTTAATCATATTACTTTTTTTATTAGTGTCAGATTATGTCAGATTTCTCTTTTTTGCGAAAAAGTGTCGTATTGTGTCGGATTTTGGTTTGACTGAAAATTTACATTCCATTTTTATTATAATGTGTAAGATTCTGTAAGATTTTGGTTATAACATAAATTCCTCTTTTTAGTACCAAAGTGTAGAATTGTGTAGAATTTTGGTTTAAACCAAAATGGCTCGATTGATTAAATCAACATCCTCGTTTTTGATATCACATGGATGTTCCCAATACCTAAATCTGTTAAAATAAAATACTCGGTAAGCTACACCTTCAAATATTTCAATCTCTCCAAAATAGCGAATATGGGAGACTAATTTTAAAAACAACTGATCATCTTCCATCTCTTTTCTTAAAGTATATGTATGCGGATTATTAGGCATCGTTTTAGCAAAAATCCACTTGCATTGCTCTAGAGTTTCTCCTACAAACTCATCTGTTAGATTAAAGTGTCCTCTTGATTTGTACTCATCATATTGCCAGAGTTTTTTTTGAAGCTGCATATCAATCTTCTCATTGTCTGCTACGGGAATGTTGTTAGCAATTAAAAACTCTCGTAAAACATGCCTGTAGCAGAAATCCTGCTTAATACCATGACCACATAGTGCAATTTTTGTTTTGTTGTGAGAAGTGGATAACTTTAGAATAGTTGATGTAATTCTATCTAGCCCTATTCTCTCCAGATTATTCTGGTACAATAAAAAGCAAGAGATAAGATCTCCTGCTTTCTCATTATGGTAATTTCTAAAAGTATTTAAACCTCTTATTCTTTCTACATTGTCCTTACTCTTATAATTACCATATACTTTTCCTACTACACTTATAGGAATATATCCATCTAAAATTAGAACATCTAGGTTTTGAAAGTTGGAAGTAATTAATTGGATGTTTGTAAGTCGTATCACTACTAAAGATACGAAATTTTTAAGTAATACAAAAATTTACTTTATTGTAAAAATGATATTTAAAGCAACAATTTGAACATCATCCTCGAGGTCCAAACTATAAGTAAGATGCTCTTTAGAGTAGTTTTCTAAATCTTCTCGAATTGCAATCAAAAAATCTATAGTCTCATCTTCAAATGAGAATATTTTTAAATAATTATTAGCAAATAAATTGTCTTCTAAAAACCAACTTGCAATTTGTGCTTTAAATTTTTCAGTAAATATTATATTAAAGTCATGACGAGAACCTTTCGCATAAAAATACTTATCTAATTGACATAAAAATCTTTCTTTTTCTAACATTAACTTATTTGTTTCCATAAATATTTAATTTAAATTATTCTTTAATTCACTGGTGTAAAATTTTTCGAATTTTCTATTCAGCTCGACCGCTAAAGGATGTATTATCGTCAAGCTATTAGTATTCAGCAAATCATCTAGCATACGGTTTAAGCGATATTTATGGTTTCTATTGGTAAACATCCCTTGACTATCCATTTGTTCAATTTCTCTTCGCACATCTTTATCTCCTCCTTTAGCTTCAACACCTTTTAGCATTAAATGATTTGCATATTCTTTTTTACTTTTATACTGCTTGAAATCTGTATTTGATACCGTCTGCTTTTTTACCTTGATATAATGACTGTAGAATAGGTTTAAGAGTCTATGGTAATTTTCAATTTTATATAAGTCTTTCATTTTCTCTAGACCCGTATATTTTTTTACATCTTTAATAATCCTAAATTCAATTCTGAACCAATTATCTGCCACAACACCTCTTTTTTCATAAATTTCTTTAGACTTATTATAAAAAACTAGCTCTTTTGAGTTTGTTTTAAACTTTACGCCATCTACCTGCTCTAATCTTTTAAAACGAGATAAATGGGTAAAGAGATGATGTGTATAAGCATTTATATATTGGTCTGTGATAATATTATTATTAATATCCAATCTGAAAAGTCTAGCTTCATGTAAGTCTATACTCAGTTCTGCTCCCAACTTTTCTATTGCATTTCTTAATTCTGAATATGGTAGTGTATTAGTATGACCGACAAAGTAGTTTGAGATACTCCCTGTAATCGTTATTCCTTTTTTTGAAATTAGAATATTAAACCCCTTATATTTTGCTCTATATCCAATACTACATTCCTCTGCCTTTATTAGAGCTATTAAGAATTCATAGTCGTACTTTATTAGTTGTGACCAATGAATAAATAATCGTATTGAATCTATTTCGAAATGTGACGAAAATGGTAGACAAGTATGAGTTATTATATCTACGTCTTTTAAAGAAGATTTATTTACAGCTGCAATCTTCATTCTAATTTCTCTTATTAGCTTCTGGGAGAGCTTCAATAACTTCTGTTGATTTATACAAAACCCGTGAACCGATTCTGTATTCTTTTATTAAACCTCTTTTCGTATAATTTCTTAAAGTCGGAAGACTAATTGAAAGAAGTTTTGCAACTTGCTTACGAGTAAGCAACTCGTCTTTGTCTTCATTATTTGCGAACTTCTTATCTAAATATTCTTTGATTTCAGAAACAATTTCACTTTTTAATTGTTCTGGAGTAACGCCATGTAATTGTGTAATATTCCTCTGCATACCATTTGTTTTAATGGCTGCAAGGTTTTCAAAATTTAATCTCGGATAAAATTCGGATTAACTCGGAAGGTTAATTTAACTAAAATTCATAGTTCTCTTTTAAGTAATCCTCGACTTCAATCTTCTGATTATAATCTTCATCAGTCAAGTTCGTAACACACATATTTGACCCAAATAATTTATTCAATTCTTCTACATAAGATTTTAAGGTTAGAGGCTGAAACAGTATATGCTTCTTATACAAGGAACTTTTACGGATTGCATTCATTATTTTTTGACCTCCTCTTAAAACAGTGTGTTTTTCGTCAATGGCGTTAAAACTTTTAAGGGCTCTTATAAAAAAATTATATGCTCTTTCAGACCTAAATATCTGAGGAAACTCCTGCTTAACAATATCTAACTCTGCTTTCTCTACTATGTAATCTCTATATTCCAATAAGAGCTTTCTTTCTTCCGATTTGTATGGCTTTAATCCTTCAAGAGCTCCATTAACAAAAGTTAGCTCGAATTTAGCATTTCTTTCTAGTTGCTCTTTACCTTCATTAAATAATTCCACACCGTACAACTTTCTATCAAACTGCTGTTTCAAAAGTCCATATACTTTGTCGATATCTATATTTTTGACAGCTCTTTCAGCTTTATTCATAGCAGCAGCAGAAATGAATTGTACTATTAAATGTTTACTAAAGCTATCCATATATTTTCTTTATTTCTTTAGCAAAATCCATCGCCAACTCTCCTTTCGTTACACCTATGTACTTGTAAAAATCTTTCTCTTTTTTATGCCCTGTAGCTGCCATAATTTGCTGAGCTGGGTAAACTTGTCTATAAAAGTTAGAAGCAAATGACCGTCTACCTGTATGAGTACCAACTCTCTCAAACTTTTTGAACTTATTCTTCAATAGTTTTCCTCCTTTTTGTTCAACTATAAATATTTCTTCATTCAAAGATTCAATACTACTACATAGAACTTTAATTTCCTTATTGATTACTGGTCTTGAAATTTTTGGTGCTTTAAAATCATGTTTTATTAGAATATCTTCAATAATTTTAATCATCGGCACTACTACAAAAGAGTCAGATTTAGCTGTCCTAATTTTCAAAACTCCTTTCTCTAAATCAATATTTGTTTTTTTTATCTCTATTATATCGCTTATCCTTAAACCAGTCCATGCTCCTATTAAAAATATGTCTCTAGCTTTATCGGCAATAGAGAATTTTTGAAGATTCATTTCTTCCAACTGTTTTAGTTCAACTTCATTTAAAAAAACTATTTCATCTGGACTTTTGTCTATATTAAATACCTTCCAATAATTACTATTATAAGATTCTGAAATAGGTATATTATCTTCTGTTTGAGCACGGTTAAGAACGCACTTTAAATTTTTAATATGCTTTCCTATTGTATTAGCACTATATTCTTCTTCCTCTAGGAACTCGATCAAATTGTCATATGTATGATTAGATAGTGTTAAGAAAGACATTACATTTCCTGTTTCTTCTTCAAAACTCTTTATAATTTGTAATGTTTGATTGTAAGCGGAAATTGTAGATTTTGCAATCGGTCGATTTGTAATTGGATTTTTTCTTTTTGAAAGTTTACTTATAAAGTAATCGAAGTAATCCCAAAGAGATGTAGTATCAAGTATTACATCTTCCATAAACATTTTCCTAACAAGTATTCTTTTTAACTCCTCTTTAGGTGGAAGACTAGAATATTTATTTGTTAAATTCTGAATCGTTTCGCTAATTACAATTTTAATTCTAGTCAGTTCTTTCTGTACATCAGAATATTCAGTAAAATTTTTTCTTACACACTGGGCAGTTTGATTCCAAGCTCTAGGCTTTATCTTTTGTTTAGTAGTAGATTTAACCCTTTCACCAGCATATATGTAGGAAAACATTACTGGCGTTTCTACTTTGACTTTAGGGTCTTTTAAAAAAAAGCGTAGTCCATTCATTTTTTTATCATATTCTTAAAAATATGAAAAAACAAGGAGAGTGGACGGAAAGTGGACGGATTTTTTTAATTCAGTTTAATTTAGCTTAATTTACATTAATCCTACAGCTCTTGATAAACCTACGAAAACATTAAGGAAAATAAAAAAGGCTCATCTTTCGATGAACCTTTCTGCGGTCTGGACGGGATTCGAACCCGCGACCCCCTGCGTGACAGGCAGATATTCTAACCAGCTGAACTACCAAACCGTTGCTAATAGCGGATGCAAATATAATACAGATTTTTATATTAGCAAATACAAAATTACTTTTATTTAAAATTTTTTCTTTGTAACAAATATGCTGTCAAAATTTTATTATAGCCTTCATTAACATCAACTGGTACATAATCTATTTGATACTGTAAACATTTGTTTTTAAGATCTTTAAAATAATTATCGACTAGTTTTTTATACTTTTCTTGAACATTTTCAGCATAGATATTTACCTCCTGTCCAGATTCTACATCGACCATCTTTTTTGGTGTATTATCAAAATTAAAATTAAACTCGGTTTCTAAATCATAAGTATGAAATAAAACCACTTCATGTTTATTGTATTTTAAATGACGTAAAGCTTCAAAAAGTTCTTCTTCTTTTTTTGAAGTTTGAAACATATCCGTAAACAAAAAAATCAAAGAACGTCTATGCATTTTCTCTGCAATTTCATGCAAATATTTATAGGTTTCTGTTGTTGCTTTAGAGTCTGAAGTTAATAATAATTCTAACTGATGCAACAACATTTTTCTATGTCGATCACTCCCTTTTTCGGGTGCATAATATTGATATGTATCAGCATAAATACTCAACCCAACTGCATCTCTTTGCTTTTTTAGAATCTCTAATAAAGCAGCTGATGCTACTGCTGCAAAACCCACTTTATTTAAACAATCTACTGTTTGTTTTTTCACAGTAGGATAATGCATAGAAGCTGAATTATCAATTATAATATGGCATCTTAAGTTTGTTTCTTCTTCATATTTTTTGGTATATAATTTTTCAGTTTTTGCAAATAACTTCCAATCAATATGTCTGGTACTTTCTCCTTTGTTATACAGTTTGTGTTCTGAAAATTCAACTGAAAAACCATGAAAAGGACTTTTATGCATCCCAGTAATAAAACCTTCAACTACTTGTTTGGCTAGTATATCTAGATTTTTTATTTCAGACGATTTTACTTCAGATAAATCCATATTAGTTCTTAATCTTTTGAGCTCTTACTAAATTATCTGTTGTTTGATGTAATTTCTGTAGTAAATTCTTATTATAGTTCGGATTATCTTTTAAAAATTCTTGTACAATATTATAAGCCTCTCTTGATGAATAATTACCAAAAGAACTAGTTAACCATCTTTTTGGAAAAAATATATCTCCTGTAACTTGTACCTCTTGCAATTTATCTAAAATTGGTCTTAAGTGTTTAGATGCTGATTTTTGACGTAATGGATGATGAATGTTATTTAAGGCGGTTTGTACCCAAGATTCTTTTTCTCTATTTTCTTTCAAAAATAATGATTCCATGAAATCATCTCTTTCTGGCGAAGATTCACTTAAAGAAGGTAAAAGCCATCTAAAGCGTACTAACCTATCTTTATTAGAAATACTATCTTGTTGTTTATCTAATATTATTGATGAATATGGATGTTTAAAAATAACTAATTTCATAGCTAAATCAGTATAATCACTCTCATTTAAAAAGAGATTTTTATATACTTTTTGCTTTTTCCAAACAGCGTATAATGTTCTCAATGCCTTGGTATCATAACCAATTTGAGTTAATAATTTAAAGGCTATCTTTTTTACATTTTTAGGGTTATTTTTTTCAAGAATTTCTTTTAAGGTTTGTTCTGTAGTTGGCAACCAATTTTCGCGTTGCTGTTCACTTAAAAAAGTCCAAAAAATAGTATTTAATCTAGAGGTTAAGTAATTTAAAATTAATTCATTTTTTTCATACAAAATCGCCTCTAAAAATACTTTG
This sequence comes from Polaribacter porphyrae, assembly GCF_002954685.1. Taxonomy (GTDB): domain Bacteria; phylum Bacteroidota; class Bacteroidia; order Flavobacteriales; family Flavobacteriaceae; genus Polaribacter; species Polaribacter porphyrae. Next base: position 2,133,216 of record NZ_MSCN01000001.1, read on the forward strand.
TAAATTTCAAAAGCATCTACTTTACCAATTAACATGTTTTCATATAAATTGATAAATTGATACCCTCTTGATACTTCATCCTTAATATCTTTATAAGAGTAAATATTGTTCTTATAGATAGGAAAAACTCCATAACCAAAACCATTGGTATTATATAAAACTTGACCAGGCTTAAAATCTTTTGTAGCAGAAGTAATATCAAAAGATTTACCAATATTTTTAATGTTAATATTTTTTATATAACCTCGTTTATCTTTTAACTGGATTTTAAAAGATTGTGTCCAAATTTTATTAGAATTATCTTCTGCTTTTTGATGAATTATGAACTTGGTTACATTCCCTTTTTCATTCGTTTCTATCTCTTCATAAAAAATAGGTCTCCCTGCTGAATTTACCCAAACATCACTCCAATTTTTAATATTACCTGTAGTTTTTTTATCAAAAATTGATACTAACTCACTCCAATCTGCATTAGAGTTTTCATATGTATTGATATACTCTTTGATACCTTCTTGAAAAAGATCTTCTCCTAACAAGTACTCTAATTGACGCATCATAATTGGTGCTTTGTTGTAAATAATTCTACCATACAAAGAACCTGCATTTTTTAGATTATCCAGATTTTGACGAATTGCATTTGTACCTTTTGTTCTATCTTCAGAATATGCACTTGGGTAATGACTCATCATAAAACTTAAATTATGATTTACTTCTGGGTATACAGGATTTACAATTTTATCTGCCATAAAATTAGCAAATACTTCTTTCATCCATACATCATTAAACCATTTCATTGTTACCAAATCTCCAAACCACATATGCGATGTTTCATGTGCAATAAGTTTAGCTCTCCTTAATTTTTGATTTTGAGTCGCATTTTTATCTAAAAACAAAGATGATTGTCTGTATTGAATCGCTCCTACATGCTCCATTCCTCCATATTGAAAAGGTGGGATTGCTGCAAAATCCATTTTTTGAAATGGAAACTTTACTTGAGTATATTCTTCTAAAAAGTCAAGTGAATTTTGATGAATTTGAAACACTTTATCAACACTTTCTTTAATTTTTTCTTTATTGTTTTCTCGATACAGAAACTGCATATCAAACGCTCCTGGGTTTTTAGTTTTGGTTGTAAATTTGCCAGCTACAAAAGAAAATAAATAGGTACTCATTAAATCAGACTCTTCAAAAGTATGCTCTATAAAATTATTAACTTCTAAACTACTTTCTTTATGAGAACTTGCTAGAACGTTCCAATCTTTTGGTGCTGTAATTCTTAAGTTATACTTTGCTTTCATGTCTGGTTGATCAAAACAAGGAAACAACGTACTTGCTCTATCTGGCACTAATAGAGTGTATAAAAACTCCTCATTTCTGTTGAGAGATGTTTCGCCAGCATCAAAAAATATTTCAATGTTATTACTCCCTAAACTTAATAATTTTTTATCAATAATAATATGTTCATTTTCATGATTTATATTAGACAACACATCATTTACATTCATTGAATTTAACCTTGATTTATCTTCATTAAAATCAACAATGACATCTTTACTTAAATCATTTACAGTAAAAAAAATCTTTAATCTAGTATTAATTGGTTTTTCTTTTTCTTTGGGGATTTTAAAATGAATATTATAAACAACATCTGTTATTTGTTTTTTTCTATATTGAGCTAATTCGTAAGAAACTCCACCTTCTAACTTTTGTATTTCTTGTTTTTTATCACAAGAAAAAATGATAAAAAAACAGGCTGTAAAGATGAAATTTTTCATATTGTTTTGTATTAATCAAATAGGAATTGTAAAATATTATTTAAAATTAACAGATGTTTAAAAGGACTCCTAAAATAAAAAAAGGTTTAGCATTAGCCAAACCTTTTCTATTATATAAATTGTTAATCTACTAAATAGCAGCGTCAATTTTACCTGTATACACATTTTTTGGAGCTACACCCACTTGCTTATCTATAACTTCACCATCTTTAAAAATTAAAACAGTTGGTATATTTCTAACTCCATATTTTGCTGCAAATTCTTGATTGGCATCAACATCAACTTTTCCTACAACAGCTTTACCTTCATATTCAGCGTGAATTTCATCAACAATTGGTCCAACCATTCTACAAGGTCCACACCAAGCTGCCCAAAAATCTACTAATACTGGTTTGTCTGATTTTAATACTACTTCATCAAAAGTTGCGTCTGTTATTTCTAATGCCATCTTATATATTATTTATTGATTAATTTAAAAAGAATACACAAAAGTATATATTTTAAGAAGTGAAAACCTTTTAAAAAAATTGCTTTTTACTATTTATCTATCAATTGTCTTTATGTAGTTTGATAAAATCTTTAAAATAATTCTGATGCAATTGCGTGAATGTTATCACTTTTCCCCATAGAATAATAGTGTAAAACTGGCACACCTGCTGCTAATAATTCTTTAGATTGTCGAATAGCAAACTCAATACCAACTTGACGAACAGCTTTATTCGTTTTACATTTTTCTACTTCAGAAATTAGTGTTTCTGGAATATCAATTCTAAAAACTTGAGGCAATAATTGCAAATGACGTTTTACAGCAATGGGTTTAATTCCTGGAATAATTGGTACATTTATTCCCGCTTTTTTAGCAGCATCTACAAATGCAAAATACTTTTGATTATCAAAAAACATTTGTGTAACCACATAATCTGCACCAGCATCTACTTTTTCTTTCAAACGCTTCAAATCGGTTTGTAAAGAAGGAGCTTCTAAATGTTTTTCTGGATAACCAGCAACTCCAATACAAAAATCGGCACAATTATTTGTTTCTACAACATCGTGTAAATATTTACCACAATTTAGATTTTGAATTTGAGAAACCAAACCTTTTGCATATTGATGTCCACCAGCTGAAGCCTCAAAATACTTTTGATGACTCATTGCATCACCTCTTAAAGCCATTACATTATCTATACCTAAATAATGGCAATCAACCAGCAAATATTCGGTCTCTTCTTTGGTAAAACCTCCACATAATACGTGAGGCACAGTATCAACATCATACTTATGTTTTATAGCTGCACAAATACCTAAAGTTCCAGGTCGCATTCTGGTTTTCTTTTTATCTAATAAGCCTTCCTTTTCTATATAAACGTACTCTTCTCTAGAAGTTGTAACATCTATAAATGGAGGCTTAAATTCCATTAAAGGATCAATATTATCATACAATTGCTGAATGCTATTTCCTTTTTTTGGCGGAATAATTTCAAACGAAAACAATGTTTTTCCGTTTGCATTTTTTATGTGATCTGTTATTTTCATTCCCCTAAATCCCCAAAGGGGACTTTTTAATTATTATTAATATTTATTTGGGCGTTACCTTTCAGGTCGCGCTTTCCATTATATCCCTGAAACAAGTTCAGGGGATGCCATTTCAATCGCTAACGCAACTCGTTTGCCAACGTGGCTACGAATTTAAAAAAGCAACCTTATTTATTAACTTTTTGTTTTTCATATACCTACAAGGTTTTTAAAACCTTACAGGATTTAGTTCGCCAATGATGGATGCAACCACTTTCTAGCTTTCTCTTTTGTAATTCCTTTTCTTTCTGCAAAATCTGTAACTTGGTCATCTGTAATTTTACCCAAACCAAAATATTTAGCTTCTTTATTGGCAAAATAATATCCAGAAACTGCAGCTGCTGGCCACATTGCCAAACTTTCTGTTAAACTAACTCCAATCTGATTTTCTACATCTAACAACTCCCAAATCGTTTCTTTTTCTAAATGATCAGGACAAGCAGGATAACCTGGAGCAGGACGAATTCCTTTGTAATTTTCTTTAATTAAATCATCATTTGTCAATTCTTCATCTGATGAATAACCCCAATGTTTTGTTCTGATTTGTTTGTGCAAATATTCTGCAAAAGCTTCAGCAAACCTATCTGCAATGGCTTGTGCCATAATTGCGTTATAATCATCTTCTTTGGCTTTATAAGAATCTGCTAATTCTTGAGCTCCAAAAATACCTACACAAAAAGCACCAATATAATCAGTTTTTTCAGTTTCTTTTGGTGCAATAAAATCGGCTAGTGCAATATTAGCAATACCTTCACGCTTTTTTAATTGCTGACGTAAAGTTCTAAAAACAGCAATTTCTTTTCCTTTTTTCTGAACAGAAATATCATCTTCATTAATTGAATTTGCTTCAAACAAACCAAAAATTGCTTTTGGCTTTAAAAGTTGTTTTGCTATAATTTCATCAATCATTGCTTGTGCTTCTTCAAACATAATTGTTGCTTGCTCGCCAACAACTTTGTCTGTTAAAATGGCTGGAAATTTTCCATGTAAATCCCAACTTCTAAAAAATGGACTCCAATCGATAAATGGAACCAGTTCTTTTAAACTTAATTGTTCTAAAGTCTGAATTCCGAGTTCTTTTGGTTTTACAATTTCTGAAGTTTCCCAATCTATTTTGTATTTGCGTTTGCGAGCTTCATCAATAGAAATGTATGATTTTTCTTTACCGCGTTTTAAAAACTTGGTTCTAAACTCATCGTAATCTTTTTTTAATTTGGCAGTATACAAATGGCTTGACTTTTTGTTTAATAAATCGCCAACAACAGTTACTGCTCTACTTGCATCATTTACATGAACAACTGCGTTTTTATATTGTGTATCAATTTTAACTGCTGTGTGGGCTTTAGAGGTTGTTGCACCACCAATTAACAAAGGCAACTCAAAATTTTGACGCTCCATTTCTTTTGCCAAATAGACCATTTCATCTAAAGAAGGCGTTATCAATCCACTTAAACCAATCGCATCTACATTTTCTCTTTTCGCAGTTTCTATGATTTTTTCTGGTGGAACCATCACCCCTAAATCTACAATTTCGTAGTTATTACAACCCAAAACAACACTCACAATATTTTTACCAATATCGTGAACATCACCCTTAACTGTAGCCATTAGAATTTTTCCAAGAGCCCTTTGTTCTTCTCCTTTTTCGGCTTCAATAAACGGATTTAAATAAGCAACCGCTTTTTTCATTACCCTAGCTGATTTTACTACTTGTGGTAAGAACATTTTTCCTGCTCCAAATAAATCGCCAACCACATTCATACCAATCATTAGATTGCCTTCAATAACTTCAATTGGTTTTGCAGCTTCTTGTCTTGCTTGTTCTACGTCTTCTATAATAAAAGCGTCAATTCCTTTTACTAAAGCGTGTGTAATTCTGTCTTGAAGCGGATTTTCTCTCCAACTTAAATCGACTGTTTTTTCTTTTTTAGAACCTTTTACAGTTTCTGCAAAGTCTAATAAGCGTTCTGTAGCATCTGCTCTTCTATCAAGAATTACATCTTCTACATGTTCTAATAAATCTTTAGGAATATCATCATAAACTTCTAACATTGCAGGGTTTACAATCCCAATATTCATACCTGCTTGAATTGCGTGATATAAAAAGACAGAGTGCATTGCTTCGCGAACTGTATTATTCCCTCTGAAAGAGAAAGACACGTTACTCACTCCTCCACTAACAGAAACATTAGGTAAATTTTCACGAACCCATTTGGTTGCTTCAATAAAATCGATAGCATTTCTTCTGTGTACATCCATTCCTGTTGCAACTGGAAAAATGTTTAAATCGAAAATAATATCTTCACTCGGAAAACCAACTTTATTAACCAAAATATCATAAGACCGTTTGGCAATTTCTATTCTGCGTTCGTAATTATCTGCTTGACCTACTTCATCAAAAGCCATAACAATTACTGCAGCTCCATACTTTTTTATTTGTTTAGCTTCCCAAATAAATTTTTCTTCTCCTTCTTTTAATGAAATAGAATTCACCACACATTTACCTTGTACAACTTGCAAACCAGCTTCTATAATTTCCCATTTAGAACTATCAATCATCATTGGTACTCTACAAATATCAGGTTCAGCAGCAATTAAATTTAGAAAACGAACCATTGCTTCTTTTCCATCAAGAAGCCCATCATCCATATTAATGTCAACAATTTGTGCTCCTCCATCTACTTGATGTCTTGCAATATCTAATGCTTCATCAAATTTTTCATCTTTGATTAATCGCAAAAATTTTCGAGAACCTGCAACATTTGTACGTTCTCCAACATTGATAAAGTTGCTGTTTTCATTCAAGATTAGTGGTTCTAATCCTGATAAACGCATATAACGTGATTGTTTAGCTTTCATGTTTATTAAAATACCTACAAGGTTTTAGAAACCTTGCAGGAAATGTTATTTATAATGTTCTACAGTTGGAAATGGTTTATAAAAATGATGTAATAATTCTTTCCATTCTTGATATTTATCAGATTTTCTGAATCCAATCTCATGATCTTCTAAAGTTTCCCAGTTCACTAATAGAATAAACTTATCTTCTTGCTCAAGACACTTTTTTAGTTGATGAGAAATATATCCCTTTCTAGAAGAAATAATACTCTCTGCTTTTTGAAAATCAATCTCAAAATCTTCAGAAAGACCTTTTTTAATATGTAAAATAGCTACTTCTAAAATCATAACTTAATGTGATTCTGAAACAAGTTCAGAATGACGTCTTGGTTTATATTTTGATGCGATATTTGCTATCACTTTTATATGCTCTGGACTTGTACCACAACATCCTCCAATAATATTGATCAAATTTTTCTTTAGATATTCTTCAATTTGTTCTCCCATTTCTTCTGGAGTTTCATCATATTCACCAAAAGCATTTGGCAAACCTGCATTTGGATGTGCAGAAATTGCAAAATCTGTTTTACTGGCTATCGCTTCTAAATGCGGTTGTAATAAATTAGCCCCTAATGCACAATTAAATCCTACAGACAACAATGGAATATGAGAAACAGAAATTAAAAAAGCTTCTGCTGTTTGCCCTGACAATGTTCTGCCTGAAGCATCTGTAATTGTTCCACTTAACATCACAGGGACTTCAATATTACGTTCTTCTTTTACTTGCTCAATAGCAAATAAAGCCGCTTTTGCATTTAAAGTATCAAAAACCGTTTCTACCAATAAAATATCAGCTCCACCATCTAATAAAGCTTCTGCTTGTTGTTTGTAGGCAATACGTAATTCATCAAAAGTAACTGCTCTGTATCCAGGATCATTTACGTCTGGAGACATACTTGCTGTTCTGTTTGTTGGCCCAATTGAACCTGCAACAAATCGTGGTTTATGAGGATCTTTTGCGGTAAATTCATCTGCTACTTCTTTGGCAATTTTTGCAGATTGATAGTTTAATTCATAGACCAAATCTTCCATTTGATAATCTGCCATAGCAATTGTAGTTCCAGAAAACGTATTAGTTTCTATAATATCTGCACCAGCTTCAAAATACTTTCCGTGAATGGTTTTTATAGCTTCTGGTTGAGTTATAGACAACAAATCGTTGTTACCTTGCAAAGGAGTAGGATAGTCTTTAAAGCGTTCTCCTCTAAAATCTTCTTCTGTGAATTTATAAGCTTGTAGCATAGTACCCATTGCACCATCTAAAACTAAAATTCTTTCTTGTAAAGCTTTGTAAATGTTTGACATATTTATTTTTCTTTAATATGTCATCAGGAAAAGTGAAATCTTTTTCGCTGTTATCTGTCAGAATAAAATTCTGTAGAATGTAGCACCTTTCTCAATAGTGAGAGGTTGCCAAGGTTTCATTGGGTCTAATCCCTCTACCTTTCGTGATAACGTATCAATAAATTTATGAACTGTAATTCGATGCAAAGTAACGAACTTTTTTTGTGTTTTTATAATGAATATCCTTTTTCTTTGAAATTATCCTTTAGAAAATTAGTTCTCGATGCAATTTTTCTTCATTCTTCTAAAAAAACACTCGAACTGACAATCATTAACTAATTATTATAAAATTAATAGTTATTCAAAGATATCTGATGAAAGATATCGATCTCCTCTATCACAAATAATTGCCACAACAACTCCTTTATCAATAGAATTTGCAATTTTTATTGCTGTAGCCACAGAACCACCACTACTCATTCCTGCAAATATTCCTTCTTCTTTCGCTAAACGGATGGTCATTTCTCTAGCTTCATTTTCACCAACTTCAAGAATTTTATCAATTTTATTTGCTTTAAAAATAGCTGGTAAATATTCTTTTCTCCATTTTCTAATTCCAGGAATTCTTGCACAATCTTTGGGTTGTGCTCCAATAATTTGAATTGCTTCGCTTTTCCCTTTCAGGAAATCTGAAACTCCTGTAATAGTTCCTGTGGTTCCCATAGCAGAAACAAAATGAGTTACTTGTCCTTCTGTATCTCTCCAGATTTCTGGCCCAGTTGTATTGTAATGTGCTTTTGGATTGTCTAAATTATCAAACTGATTTAAACGAAAATATCCTTTTTTATATTTCAGTTTTAAGGCGTAATCAATTGCACCTTCCATTCCTTTATCAGCATCTGTTAAGATTACTTTTGCCCCATAAGCACGCATTGTTTTTACTCTTTCAATTGTAGAATTTTCTGGCATTGTAATTACCATATTCACACCTAAAACTTTAGCCATTAATGCTAAAGCTATACCTGTATTTCCGCTTGTAGCTTCTACTAAAGTATCTCCTTTTTTTATATTTTTTCTTTTGATGGCTTCAGAAATCATATAATACGCAGCTCTGTCTTTTACACTTCCACCAGGATTATTACCTTCTAATTTTAGTAATAATTTTACACCTTCTTTTTTAAAAATCTGTTGTGCTTCTACCAAAGGTGTATTCCCTACAAAATCTATGATACTTTTTGTTTTCATTCTAACTTCTCTTTTGAAAAATATTGTTTTCTGATTGTACAGAAACTACTGAATTTGCAGGAATTGGTTCTGTAATGCAAACATTTGCGCCAATTACTGAATTTGCACCAATAACAACATCTCCTCCTAAAATTGTTGCATTTGCATAAATAATCACTCCGCTTTCTATAGTTGGGTGTCTTTTTGTAGATGCTAAACTCTTTTTTACTTGAATTCCGCCTAAAGTTACCCCTTGAAAAATCTGTACATTATCTTTTATGATAGTAGTTTCTCCTATAACAATACCTGTTGCGTGATCTATAAAAAATGATTCCCCTATTTCTGCTCCAGGATGAATATCTGTGCCTGTTATACTGTGTGCAAACTCGCTCATTATTCTTGGTAAAACAGCAATATCTAATTTTAATAATTGATGACTTAATCTATACACAGCAATTGCATAAAAACCAGGATATGCCAAGTATACCTCTTCTAAACTCTTTGATGCAGGATCGTTTTTATAAGCTGCTTTTGCATCTAAATCTAGTTTTTGTCTAATTTCTACAAAATGACTTTCAAAATTATTCCATAAATCTTCTCTATTTTCTACGGATAATCTTTCTAAAATTTTTAAAAATTGAAACCTTACTTGAGCTCCACTTTCAAACAAATGAGTAGCATCAAACAAATTGTTAATTAATTGTTTGGTAAAAACACCTACAGCATCTCTTAAACACATACTGTAGTTTTTAAATGCAAGTATTTGCTCAACTTCTTTCATCAAAACAATTATTAATCTTCAGGAGCTAATTCAACTTCTAAACCTTCTAATTCTGGCGTCATTTGTATTTGACAACCCAATCTACTATTATCTTCTACATTGAAAGCTTCTGCTAACATTGCGTCTTCGTCGTCTGTCATTTCTGGTAAATTATGATCAGAATTCACATAACATTGGCAAGATGCACACATTGCCATTCCTCCACAAATGCCTATTGTACCTTCTTCTGCCAATTCGTAAGAACGTACAACTTCCATTAAGTTCATTGCCATATCTGTTGGTGCAACAACATCGTGAGTTACTCCATTTCTGTCTGTTATTTTAATATTGATGTCTTGCATTTACTTTTCTATTATTGATATTGTCTGCAAAGTTACATAAACCTAACAATGTAAATTAGCTATTTATTGAAAGAAAACTATCAGTTTCAAACAAGTTTAGCCCAGATTGAAACGACATCCTTTTTTTGTTTTTTAGTTAGCTGTCATTACGAATGAGGAACGAATGAAGTAATCTCTTTCCTTTTTTGAGATTGCTTCTTAAACTCGCAATGATATTTCTAAAAGCATAAAAAAAGATATAGTGGAAAGCTGGAAATAGCTTCTAATAAACTTTATTTATTTTTTACTGAATTGCTTTAACTACCGCTTTTGGCGCTTCTTTTCGTGTTCCATCAAAACCATCTACTCCACCAACTGTTGTATATTTCATTACATATTTTTTATCTGGAAAAATTCTTTTATATGCACTTTGACACATTAATGTTGCTTCGTGAAATCCACACAAAATTAATTTTAATTTTCCTGGATAGGTATTTACATCTCCAATCGCATACACTCCTGGAATATTTGTTTGATAATCTAAAGCGTTGTTTACTTTAATGGCATTTTTCTCTATTTCTAATCCCCAATTACCTATCGGACCTAATTTTGGAGATAATCCAAAAAGTGGAATAAAATGATCTGTATCAACAATAAAAGCATCTTCTCCTTTTTTCTCAACAGCAACTCCTGTAACTTTATCGGTTCCTAAAATTCCTTTTACTTCTGCAGGAGTTATCAAGTTTATCTTTCCTAGATTCTTTAATTCTTGTACTTTTTCAACGGAATCTAAAGCACCTCTGAATTCATTTCTTCTGTGAATTAAAGTTACTTCTGATGCTATATCAGACAAGAAAATAGCCCAATCTAAAGCTGAATCTCCACCACCAGAAATCACTACTTTTTTATCTCTGTAAAATTCTGGTTCTTTAATCATATATTCTACTCCTTTATCTTCGAAATCTGCAATATTAGGGATTAATGGTTTTCTTGGCTCAAAAGAACCTAAACCACCTGCAATTGCAACAATTTTTGCATGGTGTTTTGTCCCTTTATTCGTGGTAACAATAAATGTACCATCTTCTTGTTTATCGATCGTTTCTGCACGTTCTCCAAAAGTAAAACCTGGCTCAAATTGTTTTATTTGCTCCAATAAATTCTTGGTTAAATCTCCTGCTAAAATTTCTGGATATGCAGGAATATCGTAAATTGGTTTCTTCGGATAAATTTCTGAACATTGTCCGCCAGCTTGTGGCAAAGCATCTATTAAATGACATTTTAATTTTAATAAACCCGCTTCAAAAACGGTGAATAATCCTGTTGGTCCTGCTCCAATTATTAGTATGTCTGTTGTAATCATAATTTTATTTTGCTTTTAGCTATTTGCTTTTAGCCATTCGCTAATTGCTAATTGCAAAAAGCTAATAGCCACTTTATTTCTCTACCAAACTCTTTGTAAACTCGTTTAGCTTTTCTACTTTTTCTTCAAAGTTTCCTTTGATGGTTTTTCTATATTCGTTTAAATTCTTCACTAAATCATCAATATTTTCTGGAATTACATTTTCAAAAAACTGACGTAATCTTTTGGCTGTTGTTGGTGATTTTCCATTGGTAGAAATTGCAATTTTTACATTTCCTTTGGTTACAATTCCGCCCATATAAAAATCGCAATATGGAGGATTATCAGCAACATTTACCAATTTTGCTTGCGCTCTACAATCTTTCCAAACTTGTATGTTTATTTCAGGAATATCAGTTGTAGCAATAACCATGTGTTTTCCTTCTAAATAACTGTTTCTGTAAACATCTGCTATTAAAGTTACACAACCTTTTTTTGAAAGCTCTACTGTACCTTCTCTAAACATTGGTGAAACCATTGTTACGTGCGCATCTGGACTCGACTTTAAAAGAAAAGTTAGTTTTTCTTCTGCCACAAAACCACCACCAATGATTAAAACATTTAAGTTTTTAGTTTTTAAGAAAATAGGATACAGATTATTTCTTTCCATCAAAATAAATTAGGCTATTAATTCTTTTGAATACTCATTTTGAATATTCGCTAAAACTGCTCTATGATTCACAACTTCACCCAAAACAATAATTGCAGGGTTACTTAATTCTTGCTCTTTTACCACTTCTAAAATGGTATCTACAGTTCCTATTCCTACTTTTTCGTTACTTCTTGTTCCATTTTGAATGATGGCAACTGGCAAATCGTTTTTATTTTCTTGCTGAAATAATTTGATGATTTCTGGTAATTTTCCCATTCCCATTAACACCACAACTGTTGCATTCGATTTTGCAGCCAGAGCAATATCATTCGATAATTTGTGTTCTTTTGTAGTTCCAGTAATTACCCAAAAACTTTCTGCACTTCCACGTTTAGTAACTGGAATATTTTGATACGCAGGAACTGCCAATGAAGACGAAATTCCTGGAATCATTGCTGTTTCTATTCCGAAACTTGCTGCGAATTCCATTTCTTCTGCTCCTCTTCCAAAGATGAATGGATCTCCACCTTTTAAACGAACTACGTGTCCGTGTGTTTTTGCTCTTGCAACAATTAAATCATTAATTTGTTCTTGCTGATATCTGTAACAACCTCTTCGTTTTCCTACAAAAATGATTTCTGCATTAGGATTTATAAAGTCTAATAATTCTTCATTTACCAAAGCATCATACAAAACAACATCTGCCTTTTTTAAAACTTTTACTGCTTTTAATGTAATTAAATCTACATCTCCAGGACCAGCGCCAACTACTGTTAATTTTGGTATTTTACTATACATGACTAACTTCTTGTTTTCTAAACGAATCTGCTTTTTTATAAAATGATTTTGCATCATTCAAATAACTTTCTGCAAATGTTTTGGTTGGTGCTTCTTTTTTAATTTGATATACTAAATCTTCAAAAGAACCATTCAATTCGAATTTATTAGTGTCTACAAAATACTTCTGAAAATCACTAATAATTCCTGCTTGGGTATTTGTTTTTACATTTTCTGCAATCAATAATGCTTTTGCTGTATTTACCAGAGATGTGTACGCATGGTAAATACTATCAGAAAACTGATTTTCATTCAAAGCTTCTTCTGAATTGGTGATTTTTTCTTCACTTTCAAATAAAAGTGTCGCAATTAAATCGATGACAACTCCTGCACATTCTCCTACTCCAATTGCTTTTACGTAGTTTTCATCATGTCCCCAATCGATAAAATCGTTGGGTTCTAAATTGGTGGTGTCTTGCAATCCCTTTAACAAATCGTAGAAATATGTTTTTCCTTGTCTGTCGTAATATTCTAAAAAAGTCTCATTTTCTTGCTGATTTTCTTCAACATCATTTAATAAAATACGTAAAGATTCTGGGCCTCTTTTACTTGGTACTTTTACTAATTTATCTGAAAAACGACCTTTTCCATCTCCTAAAATTCCACCACCAATTAAAATTTGTAAAGCTGGCGCTTGTAAGTTTCCAACTTTTATAGACATTCCTTGAAAACCAATATGTGCCATATTATGCTGACCACAAGCATTCATACAACCACTAATTTTAATGGCAATTTCTTTGTTATTTAAATACTTCGGATATTCTTCTTCCAATACTTTTTCCAAGGCAACTGCAATTCCTGTACTGCTCGAAATTCCTAAATTACACGTATCTGTTCCTGGACAAGCTGTAATATCTGCTGTAGAATTATACCCAATATTTGTAAAACCTAATTTTTGTAATTCCACATAAAAGAAAGGTAATAACTCCTCTTTTATATGACGAATTAAAATATTTTGTCTTAATGTTAAACGGATTTCATTTGCTGCATATCTCTTTACCAAATCTGCTAACAAACGTGCTTTTGGTGTATAAAAATCTCCTAAATGTACTTTTATTCCGATAGCGAATAAACCTTCTTGTTTTTGTTTGATAACATTGGTTTCTTTCCACTTATTAAAAGCAAATTCATCTTCAATTTTGACTGAAGGAATTTCAATATTTTGAAAAGGAATAGGTTGTTCAAAAGCAGTAGTATCAATTTTAAACCTTTTGTTTTCTAAAGCATTTACTTCATCAGCAACTAATTTTATAAATGCATCTACACCAATATCTTTTACCAAGAATTTCAACCTTGCTTTAGCTCTTTTAGCACGCTCACCAAATCTGTCGAAAACTCTTAAAACACCTTCAATTGTTGGTATTAAAACATCTTCCTCAAGAAAATCGTAAATAACATCTGCGTGTCTTGGTTGCGACCCTAAACCACCACCTAATAATACTTTAAATCCTTTTTTTGCAACTCCATTTTCAGTTTTAATTTTTGCAATAAAACCTAAATCATGTATAAAACTTATAGCTGTATCATCATCAGTTCCTGAAAAAGACATCTTAAATTTACGTCCCATTTCTTGGCAAATTGGGTTTCTTAAAAAGAATTTAAACGTTGCATCTGCATAAGGTGAAACATCAAAAGGTTCATTAATATCTATTCCTGCAGTTTCTGATGCAGTCACATTTCTAACAGCATTTCCACAAGCTTCTCTTAATGTAATATCGTCTTTTTCTAACTGTGCCCACAATTCTGGAGTTCTATCTAAACTTACATGATGAATTTGAATATCTTGTCTTGTAGTGATGTGTAATCTTCCACGAGAATATTCGTCTGAAACATCAGAAATTCTGTGTAATTGTTCGCTGGTTACTTTTCCGTAAGGTAATTTTATACGAATCATTTGAACGCCAAATTGACGCTGACCATAAACGCCTCTTGCCAAACGTAAACTTCTAAAACGTTCTTCGTCTATTTTACCTTCTTTAAAAAGTTGAATTTTTCTCTCTAATTCCAGAATGTCTTTTTCTACAACTGGGTTTTCTATTTCGGTTCTAAAACTCTGCATAATCTTCTTTTTTTATCGGATAAAACCGACTCCAACTGTATTGTTTGTTTTTGGATTGATTAAAATAAAAGATCCATTTGATTTGTTTTGATTGTAAGCATCCACCAATAAAGGTTTGCTTAATTTTAATTGAATATCTCCTATTTGGTTCAATTCTAATGCTGATGGATTTTCGATTTTCCCAGAGAAATCCGTCTTAATAATTGTATTCAATTTCGTGATTTTTGCTTGAGCGTCATTTACACCATGTTTGATATAATATTTTTGAGACGCTTGCAAAGGAGCTGAATCCATCCAACAAATAGTGGCGTTTAGTTGCTTTGCAATTGTTGGTTGTTCCGCAACTTTCACTAACATATCTCCTCTACTCACATTCACATTATCATCTAAAGTGATGGTTACAGAACTTCCGCTTTTTGCTTTTGCGAATTCTTCATTAAAAAAATGAATACTTTTTATGGTTGATTTTGTTTGCGATGGTAATACAGAAACTTCGTCTCCAACTTCAAAATCCCCTCCGTAAATTTTCCCAGCATAACCTCTAAAATCGTGATAATCTTGTGTTTTTGGTCTGATAACCGTTTGCACTGGAAAACGTGTTTGCGAAACTTCACTAATATCTTCTGCGTCTAATCTTTCTAAATGATGTAATAACGTTTCTCCTTTATACCAAGACATATTTTCTGATGGTATAACCACATTATCTCCATCTAGAGCAGACATTGGAATAAACGTCAAATTCTGATTTTTATATTCGCTTTTACTTGCTAAATACTCGATTTCTCCTTTAATGATGTTGTATTTTTCTTCGGAAAAATTGACCAAATCCATTTTATTAATGGCAATGACAACATCTTTAATTCGTAATAAATTATTGATAAAAAAATGACGATACGTTTGTTCTACAACACCATTTCTTGCATCAATTAAAACGATGGAAGCTTGTGCTGTTGAAGCGCCAGTAACCATATTTCTTGTATATTCGATATGACCTGGAGTATCTGCAATAATGAAACTCTTTTTTCTTGTTGAAAAGTAAATGTGCGCAACATCAATGGTAATTCCTTGTTCTCTTTCTGCCACTAAACCATCTGTTGCCAAAGAAAAATCTAAATAATCGAAACCTCTTTGCTTGCTTTTTTCTTCAATTGCTTCTAACTTGTCGTCAGTTAACGATTTTGTGTCGTATAATAAACGACCTATTAAGGTACTTTTACCATCATCTACACTTCCTGCTGTTGCTATTTTTAATACGTTCATTTTTTAATGCTTTATGCTTCAAGCTATATGCTTTAAGCAAACTTGTGTTATCTAATTTGTTTCTTGCTTAAAGCTTATTGCCTATAGCATAAAATTTGTTTAGCAAATTTTAGAAATATCCTTGTTGTTTTCTCTTTTCCATGGCAGCTTCAGAGCGTTTATCGTCTATTCTTGCGCCTCTTTCTGAAATGGAGGAATCTCTAATTTCTTCGACTACTTTTGTAATATCTACTGCATCTGACAAAACTGCGGCTGTACAACTCATATCGCCAACCGTTCTAAAACGAACCATTCTTTCTAAAACTTCTTCTTCTTCATCTCTAAAAACAACTTCGTCATCTGCAGACCAAATAAGACCATCTCTTAAAAATGTTTTTCTTTTGTGAGCGAAATAAATAGAAGGAATTTCGATATTTTCTTTTTTGATATACGACCAAACGTCTAATTCTGTCCAATTTGAAATTGGGAAAACTCGTACATTTTGCCCTAAATCTATTTTTCCATTTAGTATATCAAACACTTCTGGACGTTGATTTTTTTCATCCCACTGCCCAAAATCATCTCTTACTGAAAAGATTCTTTCTTTGGCTCTTGCTTTTTCCTCATCTCTTCTTGCACCTCCAATACACGCATCAAAACCAAATTCTTCAATAGCATCTAACAATGTTTCAGTTTGCAACATATTTCTACTTGCATATCTTCCTGTTTCTTCTTTTACAGTTCCATTATCGATATTATCTTGCACATTTCTCACGATTAATTCTACACCTAATTCTTGTGTTAACCAATCTCTGAATTCGATGGTTTCTGGGAAATTGTGTCCAGTATCTATATGCATTAAAGGGAAAGGAATTTTTGCAGGAAAAAATGCTTTTTGTGCTAAACGAACTAACGTAATGCTGTCTTTTCCGCCAGAAAATAACAACACAGGTTTTTCGAACTGTGCCACTACTTCTCTAAATATATAAATCGCTTCACTTTCTAAAGCATCTACTTGTAATGTTTTTTGATTCATAATCATTTCTTTTAGATATGCAAACCACATTCTCTATTGCTTTCTACTTTTGTTGGATCGAAATATGTAAATTCATTTGGTAAATTAAATTGATTTAAATACGTGTCTAAATCTTTATCTGACCAATGATAAAAAGGACTCACTTTTAGGATTCCGTCTTTACTTTCTGATACTATATCGATGCTATCTCTAAAGGCAGTTTGCCCTTTTCTTAAATTTGTAAACCAAACATCTGGTTTGTGTTCTTGCATTGCTCTTGTAAATGGTTCTAATTTTACTTGCTCTGTAAAAAGTTGGTGTTTTTTATCTTCTATTGAAGGAACTCCCAAAACCACATTTCTATGCGCAACTGTTTGCTTTGGAACATATAATTTGATATTTAAATCTAACTTTTCTATAATTTCCTCTGCGTGTTTATAAGTTTGAAGGGTGTTATAACCTGTATCGCACCAAATTACTTTTATATCTTTTTTTACTTCTGTAACTGCATTTAAAATTGCTACCTCATATGGTCTAAAGTTTGTAGTAATTACTGGATTCTTTGCCAAAGAAATTCCCCAACTAATAATTTCTGTAGGACTCTTAAAACGTAATTCTTTATTTATTTCCACTATATTAACACTCATTATTTTCCCCAATTTATTTTATTCCATAATCTTTCATGAAAGAAGTACAAAATCAATTTTGTGATAAAATCTATTGAAGCAATTGATGTAGCTAATATTATTTCTCCTGTTAGTATGTATGATACAATTAAAGTATCTAACGTACCTACAATTCGCCAACTCAATGCTTTTACAATACTTCTTAATGGTTTTTCAGAATTTTTAGCCTCTTCAAAACTTTTTTCTTTATTTTTTTTTCCAATAAAAACTTGATCTAGAATCATAGAAAAACTTAAAAATTTAATTCCTACTAATTAAGTAGGGTATGCAAACATACATCATAAATTTTTAATAAAGTAGAAATAATATTGTAAAATTATTTCTACCCCATAGATTTAGTAGATTAATAATAAATGAGTTCTAATTTTAAGAATAATTTACTACTAAAAGCTGATAGCTAATGAAATTAATAACAGATTTTTAAAAAGTTTTACCAAAAGTAAATTGAATCGGTACAGCAACTCCTGCATTGCCAGTAAAAATATTACCATTTGAGTAATGCATAATTCGTAGTTCAAAGTTATATTTTCTTTCTTTTCCAAAGAAAACACCAAAACCCATTGTGTCTTGATATGTAATATTTGTTCCCATATCAAAGCCATCTACAGTACTTTCTGTTATATAAGTTGGCCCAATAATTGAATAGTTTGTGTAAAAATCAAAACTATCTCTTCTTAATAAATAAAAACGAAGTACAGGAAAAATTGAAAAAGCAAAAACATCCTTACCTCCTCTAGATTTAAAATAAGTACTGCTTACTCCCCAATCTAAAGAAAAAATCTTTTCTGACCTATATATTAATCTTTGGTATGTTAACGAGAAAGATTGATCTGCTCTTACATCTCCCAACCAAAAAACAGGTATTCCAAGACTTTGGAAATTACCAACATTTACATTCATAGAAAAGAATTCATTCATTCCATAACCTATTGCACCAGTTCCATAACTAATCTGAAAAATATTTTTTGGAAAAAAATAGCTATTGTTTGCATATTCTTCTGCAGTTTTATCATCAACTTGTTGTAAATGATATTCAAAACCAAAAGATGCTTGAGATATTGCTGGTTGATTATGCTTTGTAGATTTTGGCATGAAAGTTCCGTTTGCTGATAATCGCCATTTTTCTGATAATTTATATTGCAAACCAAAGCCATACAATAAACTTGCATAGTGTGCGTCTTCATATACAACATCATTACCAATAGAAAAACCAACTCTAGTTAAGTTTGCAACTCCTGCTTCTGCGTACAAATTGAATTTATCATTCAATCTAAAATCCTTTTTTAGAGATAATAACCAGGCATTAATCCAAACACTACTCTCGTAACCAATATTATTTACATTATCATATTTAAACCAAGCTGCTGGTCTAATTGTACCAAATTGCAAAGCCCAATCTTCTTTAAATTTATAACCCAAAAGCATTCTACCAGAAAACCAATTTCTACTTACAGTTGGAGATGCATAGCCAGAAGCTAAATTATCATTTGAAAAAGAATGGAAAATTCCACCAAAATTGATACTGTAATATGATTTTGATAAAAAATCTGTAAACTTGGTTTTCTGTTCTTTTTCTTGTGATAAACTTGTTGTTATGCAAAAAAATAAAACAATTAAGGTTAGCGATTTTTTCATCAAAAAAAAGATTTTCATCAAATATAATAAACTATTGTTTACTCAAATCTGCCAAAGTAGTATTTCTAAAAATTTGAAGAGAACTATCTCTTAACTGTAACATTAAGTTATGAACTGCACATGTATTTTCATCTGGGCAATCGTCACATTTTTCGTAAAAATTCAAGCTCACACAAGGCACCATAGAAATTGGTCCTTCCAAAATTCGCATCACAGAAGTCATGGGTATTTCTTCAGGATTTTTGAGCAAATAATACCCTCCTCCTTTACCTTTTTTAGAGCCTAATAATCCATTTTTACGAAGTGTAAGTAATATGCTTTCTAAAAATTTTAGTGATATATTTTCACTTTTAGATATTGTTGCAATCTGTACAGGCTTTTTGTCTTCTTGCCTCGCTAAAAAAGTAAGTGCTTTAATTCCGTATTTTGTTTTTTTAGATAGCATGTAACTAAAGTAAACAAATTATAGTAAACCTAGTTTGTTGTATGGGTTTTTTCTAGTTTATAAAATGTAGCTTGTACATAATCATCTGAATTACCAGAGTTATTTCCTTGATATAAACCAGCTTTAAAATATTGATACTGTCCACTTTTATCAAAGCCACTATTAGACATGTCTACAGTTTCAACAATATCTGCTTTACCATCTCTAGAAATTGTAACTGTAAGCGTATTATTTATAGTTTTAATTTGATAAGAAAACTTTTCATTCAATGCAATTCCATCTGAAGGATTAGAGGCAGAATTACTTCTAGAGCCAATCATTTCGTACCATTTTTCGCTCCCAAAACCATCTCTTGGCTCATGGGCAAAATATATAGATCCTAAATTATTATTTGGTAATTTTCTATAATATAGACGTATAGGCTCATCATCATTTGCATGAATTTGACCAATAATTACTCTGCCAACATGGCTAGAACTACCTGTAGTTGTTACATAATTTATGGCTAAAGTAGCATTCATTTCTCCATCAAAACCAGCTGCTGCATTTTTATCTGCTTGTGGAGATGAACCAAAAACCCAGTTATTTTTATTTACACCTTGAGTGGGTATATTTGTGTTCGTACCTCTTAACATTTCACGTAGCTCAACTCTAGTATAACTTGTATTGGCTGATGTTTTAAAACCTGCAATTGGACATTTAAAGACCATTCCTCCATCATCTGCCGTACAAAAATAGTTTTTATCTTCATAACGATTATTAATTTCGCTTACAGTAATTGTTTTAGAAAAACCATTCCCATTGTTTTCTGGTGTATTTAATTTCCAAGTTGATAGATCAAAATTTTCTGACGGTGCTTTATTTGGGTCTAAATCCCCAGAATTTACTTTTCCAGCTTGCACAATAGTAATTGATTTTGAAATAGTATTACTCTCAACAGTAATTATTCCTGAACGATTGTTAATACTAGGATTTGCCTCTACAGAAATATTTATAACATTGTTATTAGAGCCTCTTGATGGTGTAAAAGAAAACCAACTCACATTTTTATTCACTGTCCAATTTACATTTGATGTTACAGTAAGTGTTTGTGTTTCTTGGTTTGAGGAAAATTGCGAAATAGATGATAAGTTTAGCTCCTCAATTTGTTCTTCGTTCGAATCTTTAGAACTACAAGAAAAAAAAGTTAATAGTAAAAAACAAAAAAAACCTATTTTGAAAGTGTTTTTTATTGACAAAATAAAAGTGTTTATAATTTAGAGAGTAAAAATACAAAATTGGTTAACCAATTAAGTTATATTTTATATAAACTTATTATTAAACTATTTAAAAAGTTTATTAAAGTTTTCTGACCTAAAATCTTACACCATAAAGTTTTTATTTTTTTAAAGCTTGCTTTATGTCAGAAATAATATCAGAAACATGCTCTAAACCAACTGATATTCGAACCAAACCATTAGTAATTCCTACTTCTAATCGATCTTGTTCTGATAGACGTCCGTGAGTTGTTGAAGATGGATGTGTAACTATAGTTCGTGTATCTCCTAAATTTGCAGACAATGAACACATTTTAATATTGTTTAAAAAAGTTCTACCAGCTTCTAAACCACCTTTTATTTCAAAAGCAACAATATTGCCTCCTAATTTCATTTGTTTTTTTGCAATTTTATACTGTGGATGTGATTTTAAAAATGGATATTTTACTATTTTAACTTGCTCATTTTTTTCTAAAAATCTTGCTACTTTTTTGGCATTTTTACAATGTTTATTCACTCTAACTGCTAAAGTTTCTAAACTTTTTGATAAAACCCACGCATTAAAAGGAGACATTGCTGGCCCTGTATTTCTGGCAAACAAATAAATTTCTCTTATTAAATCTGATGAACCTACTGTAACTCCACCTAAAACTCTACCTTGACCATCCATTAATTTTGTTGCGGAATGAATTACCAAATCTGCACCAAATTTAATAGGTTGTTGAATATATGGAGTTGCAAAACAATTATCAACAATAAAAATTAAGTTGTGCCTTTTGGCAATGTTGCCTATCAATTCTAAATCTAAAATATCTACTGCTGGATTTGTTGGTGTTTCTATATAAAGAATTTTGGTATTTTCTTTGATTAAACTTTCTACCAAATCAACTTCATCAACCTTAAAATACGAAGTTTCTATATTCCATTTTGGTAAATATTTGGTAAACATACCATGAGTTGAACCAAAAACAGATTTGCAAGAAACTATATGGTCACCTGCATTTAACAAAGCTGCAAATGTTGAGAAAATAGCAGACATACCAGTTGCAAAAGCATGCCCAGCTTCTGCACCTTCCATAATTACTATTTTATTTACAAATTCTGAAGTATTCGGGTTTGTAAATCGGCTATATAAATTACGTTGTTTTTCTTCTGCGAAGGAGGCTCTCATCTCTTCAGCGTCATCAAATACAAAACTTGATGTTAAATATAAAGGCGAAGAATGTTCTGAAAATTGACTTCTTTCAGTTTGATTTCTTATGGCTTCTGTTTCGAAATGTTTGCTCATTGTTTTATTTTTCCTTCAAGGTCTTTTTTAGAACCTTGTAGGTATCTTTGTTTATACTTAAATACCTGCAAGGTTTTCGAAACCTTGCAGGAAAAAGCTAATTATTATGTTTTGCTAATCGTAAAATATCTCCAAAAACGCCTCTTGCTGTTACTTTTGCTCCTGCTCCTGCTCCTTGAATTACAATAGGTTGCTCTCCATAAGATTCTGTATAAATTTCAAAAATGGCATCAGAACCTTGTAAAGAACCTAAAGGTGTATTTGTTGGTGTTGACACTAATTTTACCTCTAAATTTCCTTTTTCTTTAGATAAATCACCACTTAATTCTCCAATATAACGTAACACATGATTCTCTTTTTGGCTATCTTTCAATACTTGATAATCTTCATCTAATAATTCTAAATTGCTTAAAAAATCATCTAAAGAGTTTTCTTGTAAATGCTCTGGAATTAGGTTTTTAATAGCTACTTCATCCAACTCATTTTTTAAATCTAACTCTCTTGCTAAAATCAATAGTTTTCTGGCAACATCATTTCCACCTAAATCTTCTCTTGGGTCTGGTTCTGTAAAACCTTTATCAATTGCTTCTTGCAATACTTTAGAAAACAAAACATCATTAGCAGAAAAATTATTAAATAAATAGCTTAGAGTTCCTGAAAAAACACCTCTAATTCTGGTAATATTTTCTCCTGATTCGTGTAATAAACGAATGGTATCAATCAAAGGTAAACCAGCACCAACATTGGTTTCGTATAAATATTGTTTTTTGTATTTCTTTAACTTGGCTCTTACTTCTTCGTAGAAATCGAAAGATAATGTATTTGCAATTTTATTACAAGAAACTAAATCGAACCCTGCTTCAATTAATGGAATATAATTCCCAACAAAGTCAACACTTGCTGTGTTATCAACCGCAATTAAATTTTCTAAATGATGTTCTTTTGCAAAAGCAATAATATTATTTACAGACACATTTTTGTCTCCTTTTTCTGTTAAGTTTTGTTCCCAGTTTTGGTCAACTCCAATTCTACTTAACAACACTTTTTTAGAGTTTGCAACCGCAAATACATTTAGTTGAATTTTACGTCTTTCTAATATGGATTGTGTATTTTCTATAATTTGATTAATTAATGTACCACCAACCAAACCTTTACCAAAAATAGCAATATTTACTTTTTTAGTCACACCAAAAACTTGTCCGTGAATTACATTCACAGCTTTGTATAGTTCCTTTTTTTTAACCACCAAACTCACATTTTTTCCAGTAACTGTATTGTTGAATAAAAGTGGTACAATTTGATTTTTTATTAAGGCATTATATGGATGATGAAACTCGCTCAAATCTTGACCTATAATCGAAATTACAGCAACATTATCTACAACAGAAATACGATTTACATCATTTGCATTTACATCATTTTCAAATTCATTTTCTAAAGTTTCAACAGCTTCTTTAGCTTTATTTTTATCGATGATTAACCCTATTCCTCTTTCTGAAGAACCTTGAGAAATAATACTAACATTAATATTTTTTGCACTTAAAGCACTAAAAATTCTAGCATCTACACCTATTTTTCCTAATAAACCTCGTCCTTCAAAATTTAATAAAGCCACATTGTCAATAGTAGAAATAGATTTGATGCCTTTTGTTGCTACTTCTGATGTTATTAATGTTCCTTTATCTGTTGCATTAAATGTATTTAAAATTCGTAAGTTGATGTTTTTCTCTAAAAGTGGAATTATCGATTTTGCATGTAAAATTGATGCTCCAAAATTGGCTAACTCATTCGCTTCAGAAAACGAAAGCTGCTCTATCTTTTTTGCATCTGCTACCAAGTCTGGATTGGCTGTGTAAATTCCGCTAACATGTGTGTAATTTTGTAACTCTTCAGCATCTAAATAATTGGCTAATAAAGAGGCAGTATAATTACTCCCATTTCTCCCTAAAGTTGTGGTTTCTCCATTTTTGTTTGATGCTATAAAACCAGTTACAATATTGATTTTATTTTTGTATTTCTTAAAATAAGCAACCACATTTTCCTTTGAGATTGATGTAATAGGTTGTGCATTTCCAAAATTCTCATCAGTTATAATTAAGTCTCTTGAGTCTGTGTAGTTTGAAGGAATATTTTCTTGTTCTAATAAACTTGCTAGTAATTTTACAGACAGTAATTCGCCTTGTGCTAAAACTTCATCTTTTATTTTTTGGCTGTAATCTCCTAATAGAGAAACTCCTTCAAAAATGGTTTTTAGAGTTATAAACTCTTTTGAAAAATCGATATTTTGATTTGGTGCTTGTTGATATGCCTTAAACTCATCAAACAAAACTTGATACTCTTCTTTAGATACAGCTCTGTCTAAAATAAGTTCTAAATCATTTGTTGTATTGCCTCTTGCTGAAGCTACAACTATAAATTTTTCATTATTTTTATATTTATCAGAAATAATTTTTAGCACATTCTCTAAACCTTTTCCATTAGCTAAAGATTTTCCTCCAAACTTTACAATTTTCATTTTTTGCTTTTGAAAATTTGTATTGAAAATTGGTTCAATTATTTTTTCGAGTTGCTCATACTCAATCAAAAAAGCATCATGACCATGTACAGAGTTTATTTCATTATAAGTAACATTTTCTTTTGTTAATGCTAACTTTTTATGCGTTTCTCTATTTTCTTCGGCTGTAAAGAACAAATCAGAATCCACACCAATAATGTGAATATCTGCTTCAATTCCATCTAAAATCTCATCACTTTTATTACCATTGTTTGTTACATCTATTGTTTTTAGCAATTGATTCATCAATTTATAAGAAGACAATTGAAAACGTTCTTGCAACTTTTTTCCATGATGTAACAACCAGCTTTCTATATTAAAAATAGCGAGCTCATCATTTTTAGAACGATGAAAACGCTCTTTAAAAGATTCTGGAGTTCTGTAACATAACATTGCATGCATTCGTGCATCATGCACAGGATTACTAGAATTGACTAAAAACTGTTCTTGAATTTGACAATTTGCAATTAACCAATCTGTGGATTTCCAATCTGTAGCTACAGGGATAAAATGTTGGGTTATTTTGTTATTTAATACCACCATTTCCCAAGCAATTCCACCTCCTAAAGAGCCTCCTATCAGTGCAAAAAGTTTATTGATAGT
Source organism: Polaribacter porphyrae (assembly GCF_002954685.1). Lineage (GTDB taxonomy): Bacteria > Bacteroidota > Bacteroidia > Flavobacteriales > Flavobacteriaceae > Polaribacter > Polaribacter porphyrae. The sequence continues at coordinate 2,158,678 of NZ_MSCN01000001.1, forward strand.
TAATTTTCTTAATCCTTCTAAAAAAATCTTTGCAATATCTCTAGCTATAAAATCTTTGTAATTATCAATCAAAAATCCATCAAAACCATTTCCAGGAATATTGAAAGACAATACTGTATAAATATCAGTATTTATCACTTTTTGTTTGCCTACAATATCTTGCCACCAGCCATTTTTACCACCAACTTCGCTATTTCCTGTTAATGCGTGGTTGATTAACACAACAGGAGCTGTACCTAATTTTTTACCAAAAACTTGATAGCTTAAATTGAGTTCTGCAATTGCGATTTCACTTTCTGTAGTAAAATCTTGTATTTTGATATGTTGTAGTGGATGTTTCAATAGTTGTTTTTTGAAATATCAGTTCGAGTGATTTTTATGTAGTACTAAAGAAATAAAAATTGTATCGAGAACTTCTTTTTATAACTTCTCGACACAAAATTATTTTTCATTTCATTATAAATAATTTCACTCGAAGAGACATCATCTAAATTATTATATTTTTGCAAAAGCCGATTTTAAATCTGCTTTTAAATCTTCAATATCTTCAATACCTACAGAAAGTCTTATTAAGTCTGATGTTACACCAGCACTTTCTTGCTGTGCCTCATCTAATTGTTGATGTGTTGTACTTGAAGGATGAATAATTAACGATTTTGTATCACCAATATTAGCTAATAAAGAAAAAACTTGTGTTTCGTTTGAAATGGTTTTAGCCGCTTCAAAACCACCTTTTGCTCCAAAAGTAACGATTCCACTTTGTCCTTTTGGTAAGTATTTTTTAGATAAAGCATTATATTTACTACTCTCTAAACCAGGATAATTTACCCAAGCAACTTCTTCTTGTTGTTCTAACCACTTTGCTAGTTCTAATGCATTTTCTGAATGTTGTTTTATTCTTACTGATAATGTTTCTAAACCTTGAATAATGTTAAATGCATTTGTTGGACTAATTGCACCACCAAAATCACGTAATCCTTCTAAAATTAATTTAAACGTATAAGATGCAGCACCTAAAGTTTCATAATATTTTAAACCATGATACCCTGCAGAAGGTTCTGTAAATTCAGGGAATTTTCCATTTGCCCAATTGAAAGTTCCACCATCTATAATAGCACCTCCTAAAGAGTTTCCTTGACCACCAATATATTTTGTCAACGAATGAATTACAATATTTGCTCCATGTTTTAAAGGATTTAATAATGCTGGAGTTGCAACAGTATTATCAACAATAAAAGGAACTTCTGCAGCTTTAGAATGTACTGCAATTGCTTCTAAATCTAACACGTCTAATTTTGGATTTCCCAAAGATTCTACAAAAAACGCTCTTGTATTCTCTTGAACTGCATCTGCAAAATTATCAGGATTTGAAGCATCTACAAATGTAGTAGTAATACCTAATCTTGGTAAGGTAACACTCAATAAATTGTAAGTTCCTCCATACAAACTACTTGAGGCTACAATATGATCTCCAGCTTTTAAAAGTGTTAATAAACCTGTAGAAATTGCTGCTGTACCAGAAGCAAAAACCACTGCTCCAATTCCGCCTTCGATTGCTGCCAAACGTTCTTGCAAAATTTGATTAGTAGGATTATTTAAACGTGTATAAATAAAACCTAATTCAGCCAACGAAAATAAATTTGCTGCATGATCAGCATCATTAAAAACATAAGATGTTGTTTGATAAATAGGAACTGCTCTTGCTCCTCCATTTGCTTTTACATCATGTCCTGCGTGCAACGCGTTTGTTGCTAATTTTTGTGTACTCATTTTTCTATTTTTTTGAGTTAATAATTTGATTAAAACAAAAGTCAAAAACATCTTTTAAGATGTATTTATTAGAAAAATGTTATTAAGAAAATTAAGAATATTTTAGGTTTAAGATATTCTGTTTTAGTTATCTATCCAATCTCATTCTTTGAGACACTGAAACAAGTTCAGTACTTGGGTAGAATTTAGCACCTTCTTTATAAAAACCATTTTATTTAGTATTTATAAAGGGTTGCTAAGGTTTCATTGGGTCTAATCCCTCCACCTTTCTTGATAACATTTCAATAAGTTATTGAACTTTGTGAATACAAATATTGCAACAGAAAAATTTAATATCCAAATAAAACATTGTTAATTTTTTATGAATTGTAAATTTAAACTCAATTGATAACTTATTTTAAACATTCAATAATTTTTAGTAAAATTTTACTAAAATTTTAGATTATTCGCGTAAATTTGCATTTAATAAGAGGAAAAATTTGAACTGATTGCAACCTCTACATCTGAAATAAATTCAGTTGTAACAAAAATGCTAAAGCAGTAATTATCTACTTCTTTTAGCGACAAAGCAATCAATTTTAATAAAAATAAATTTATAAAATAAATTGAATTATGTCGTATTTATTTACATCCGAAAGTGTTTCTGAAGGTCATCCAGATAAGGTAGCAGATCAAATTTCCGATGCTTTAATTGATAATTTTTTAGCCTTTGATAAAAATAGTAAAGTTGCATGCGAAACTTTGGTAACAACTGGTCAAGTAGTTTTGGCTGGTGAGGTAAAATCTAAAACTTATTTAGACGTTCAAAAAATAGCAAGAGACGTAATTAATAAAATTGGTTATACCAAAGGAGAATATATGTTTGATGGTAATTCTTGTGGAGTTTTATCTGCAATTCACGAACAATCTCCAGATATCAATCAAGGTGTTGATAGATCTAGTCCAGAAGAACAAGGTGCAGGAGATCAAGGAATGATGTTTGGTTATGCAACAGATGAAACTGAAAATTATATGCCTTTAGCTCTTGAATTATCGCACAGATTATTAAAAGAGTTGGCTGAATTAAGAAGAGAAAATTTAGCAATTTCTTACTTAAGACCTGATGCAAAAAGTCAAGTAACTATTGAATATTCTGATGATAATGTTCCGCAAAGAATTGATGCAATTGTAATTTCTACACAGCATGATGATTTTGATGCTTCTGAAGAAGTAATGTTATCAAAAATAAAAAAAGATATTGTTGAAATTTTAATACCTAGAGTTGTTGCAAAATTACCTACTCATATTCAGAAATTATTTACTGACGACATTACGTATCACATCAACCCAACAGGAGTTTTTGTAATTGGTGGTCCTCATGGAGATACTGGTTTAACAGGTCGTAAAATTATTGTGGATACTTATGGTGGAAAAGGAGCTCATGGTGGAGGAGCTTTTTCTGGAAAAGACCCAAGTAAAGTAGACAGATCTGGTGCCTATGCAACAAGACACATTGCAAAAAATTTAGTTGCTGCAGGTCTTTGTAAAGAAGTTTTGGTTCAAGTTTCTTATGCTATTGGAGTTGCAAAACCAACAAGTATCAACGTAGAAACTTATGGAACTTCTAAAGTAAATTTAACTGATGGGGAAATTAGTAAAATCGTTGAATCTATATTTGATATGCGTCCATATTTTATAGAACAAAGACTAAAATTAAGAACACCAATATATTCTGAAACTGCTGCTTATGGGCATATGGGAAGAACTCCAGAAATTAAAACAGTAACATTTAAAAATCCTATGGGAGAAACTGTTTCAGAAGAAGTAGAAACGTTTACTTGGGAAAAATTAGACTATGTAAATAAAGTTAAGGAAGCTTTTAACATTTAATGCATTCTATTTTTTTGGAATTTAATAAGCTATCAATGAATATTGATAGCTTTTCATTTTATGTCTTTAACATTTATTTAAGAGACCTTGTTTTAATGTTTATGTAATTTCGAAAACAATTCAAATCACACTACATTATGACAAAAAAAGTACTTTCGCAACTACTTTTGGTTGCATTTATTTTTGCTTTTTCTTTAGATGCAGAAGCTCAAAAAAAGAAGAAAAAAAACAAAAAAGACGACAAGACAGCCACTGCTGTAAAATCGAAACCAAAAGCCAAACCTAAAAAAGGAGCTATAAAACCTTACAGTAAAGTTGTAACTAAAGACATGAAAACTGATGATGGTCTTTTTAAAGTTCACTCTAAAGACGGCAATTATCTTTTTGAAATTCCTAATAAGTTAATGAATCGTGAAATGCTAATGGTTACACGTATTGCAAAAACTGCTAGTGGCATTGGGTTTGGTGGTGGAAAAACCAATACGCAAGTTTTGCGTTGGGAAAGAAAGAATAAGAAAGTCTTATTGAGAGTTGTTTCTCATCAAGTAGTGGCAGATACAATTTTACCTGTTCATGAAGCTGTTGTAAATTCGAATTTCGAGCCAGTATTGTATTCCTTCCCAATTAAAGCTTTTAACAAAGATACTACAGCTGTTGTTGTAGATGCAACAAAACTACTTTCTGATGATGTAAAACCTATGGGTTTTCCACAATTTTATAGAACAAGATACAGAGCAACACGTTTAGATAAAGCTCGTTCTTATATTGAAAGAGTTAGTAGCTATCCAAAAAATATTGAAATGCGTCACGTAAAAACGTATTTTGCTTTAAAACCACCAAGTAATGGAAGTGTGGGTTCTATTTCTGTAGAAATGAGTAACTCTATGATTTTACTTCCAGAAAAACCCATGAAACGTCGTTATTTTGATGAGCGAGTTGGGTGGTTTGCTAGAGGACAAACAGATTATGGTTTAGATGCTCAAAAAAGTAAAACTGTTACTTTTTTAGATAGATGGCGATTAGAAGTTAAAGATGAAGATTTAGAAAAATTTAAAAGAGGAGAACTAGTTGTACCAAAAAAGCAAATTGTTTACTATATAGATAGAGCAACACCAAAAGTTTGGAGAAAGTATATAAAACAAGGTATTGAAGATTGGCAAGTTGCTTTTGAAGCTGCAGGATTTAAAGAAGCAATTATTGCCAAAGACCCTCCAACAAAAGAGGAAGACCCAGATTGGAGTCCAGAAGATGTTCGCTATTCAGTAGTTCGTTATTTAGCTTCTCCAATTCCTAATGCAAATGGACCACATGTTAGTGATCCACGTTCAGGAGAAATATTAGAATCTGATATCAATTGGTATCACAATGTAATGTCTCTATTAAAAAACTGGTTCTTTGTTCAGACTGCAGCTATTAATCCAGATGCACAAACAACAGAATTTAAAGATGAAGTTATGGGTCGTTTAATTCGTTTTGTATCTTCTCACGAAGTTGGTCATACATTAGGGTTACCTCATAATATGGGAAGTTCTGTAGCTTATCCTGTAGATTCTTTGCGTTCTGCATCATTCACAAAAAAATACGGTACAGCACCATCAATTATGGATTATGCTCGTTTTAATTATGTAGCTCAACCAGAAGATAAAGGTGTTGCTTTAATGCCAAATATTGGTATTTATGACAAATATGCTATTTCTTGGGGATACAGACCTATTTTAAACAAAACTGCTAAAGAGGAAAAACCAATTTTAAATTCTTTGATTTTAAAACATGCAGGAGACCCAATGTATAGATTTGGACATCAACAAGTTGGTTCTGGAGGTCCTGTTGACCCTAGTTCTCAAACAGAAGATTTAGGTGACAATGCCATGAAAGCTAGTGATTATGGTATTAAGAACCTTAAAAGGATTATGAATAACCTAGAAAAATGGACTACAAAAGAAGGTGAAACTTACGAAGATATGGCTACTATGTATGGTCAAATATTAAGTCAATTTAACAGATATGTTGGTCATGTAGCATCGAACATTGGTGGAGTTTATGAACACTACAAAGCTGTTGGTCAAAAAGGAGATATTTATACACACGTTAATAAAGATCATCAAAGAAACGCGGTTAAGTTTTTAAATAAACAACTATTTGCTACACCTAAATGGATGATTAACAAAGATGTTTTTGGCAAAGCTGGTTTTTCTGGAAATATTGAAAGAATAAGTGGTTTACAATCTAGAGGTTTAAATAGAGTTTTAGATGCTGGTAGAATGGCTAGAATGATTGAAAACGAGACTTTAAATGGAAACAATGCCTATAAATTAACTACTCTATTTTATGATTTACGCCAAGGTGTTTGGTCAGAATTGTACAGAGGTGGTAGTATAGATACCTACAGAAGAAGTTTACAAAGAGCACATATTAATCGTTTAAGTTATTTACTAAATGAAGCTAAAAATCAGAGAGGAAGAAACGAAGGATACTGGAAACAAAGTACAGTAGTTATTAATCAATCTGATATAAAAGCAATGGTAAGAGGTGAATTAAATCGATTAAAGAGAGATTTAAAAGCTAATATTTCTAAAGCACCAAATACAGTTAGTCGCTATCATTTACAGGATGCTGTAGCTAGAATAGATATGGCTTTAGATCCAAAATAAATGTAACAGTTATATTATTAAAACCACATCTATCTTGGTGTGGTTTTTGCTTTAATTTAACCTAATAATTCTACTTTGAGAAAAATATTTTTAGTTACTTTTCTAATATTTTTAAAAATTTTTATTTCCTATAGCCAAGAAAAAAACAGTAAACTAACTTGTAAAGTTTTAGATTTTTCTACAAAAAAACCTGTTGTATATGCAACAGTTATGCTAAAGAAAATAAATAGAGGTACACATGCAGACTTTAATGGAAATTTTGAAATCCCTTTAAAACATCATAAAAATGGAATTATAAAAATATCTTCAATTGGATATAAAAACAAAGAAATAAAACTATCTAATTTAAAAAAGGAGGCAACAAACATTATTTACCTTAAAAAATCTAATAACAAACTAGATGAAATAGTTATAAAATCATCAAAAAGAAAAAAGAAATTATACGCGAGACAAATTGTTAGAAAAGCAGTAGAAAACATACTAGAAAATTATCCTACTACACCACATTCTTACATAGGTTACTATAGAGATTACCAACAACCAACTGATGATTCTTATCAGAAAATGATAAAATCAGACAAACCTATTGAGTATTTAAATGTACATGAAGCTATAATAGAATCTTTTGATAATGGATTTAAAACCGATAAATTAAAAAATAAGAAAAATCAAGCTTTGCTTTATAAATTTACTGCAAATAAAGACTTTATTCAAGACTCTACATTAACAATACCTTACGACAATAAGAAAAAAAAGTATTCAGAAAATGTTTATATTACTCCTTTAGGAGGCAATGAACTTAATATATTAGATCTTACAAATGCTATTAGAAATCACGATAAAATGTCTTTTTCTTTTACCAATGTATTTGATAAAGACTTTATTAAAAATCACTTTTTCAACCTTAAAGAAATCGTCTATTTAGATGATATAGCATTGTATAAAATTTACCTTTACTCTTTAAAAGATAAAACTAGTTATGAATATTCTGCATATGGTCATATTTATATTTCTAAAAATGATTTTGCAATTCATAAATTTAATTACAACTTGTACTACAGAAAAAAGAAAAAACCACAATATGCTGTAACCATTCAATATACTCCTAAACAAGATAAAATGTATTTGAATTACATTTCGTTCAACAATTATTTTGAAACTACAAATGGTAATTATTTTAAAATTGCCAAAACAATCTTTAGTGCTAAACAAAATGCATTTAAAATATCTTTTAATAGAGAAATTGATATTAGCACAATAGAACCTTTTAAGAGGAATTTTAAAATTTACTATAAACAACAGAAATTAAAAATTATTAATGTTAGTATTTCTGATACCGATAGTAGAACAATTAAGGCTTACATTGATAAAAATTCGACTAAAAAAATAAATTTTGATAAAGAAAAAGACAATCCAAGTTATCCTTCTTACTTCACTTTTGATATCAAAAATATAAAAGATACAAGAGATTTTGAAATTGATAAAAGGCCTAGTATAAAATTAAATCAGTACAGAGAATTATTTGTACAAGAGATATTTACTGATAAAAAGCTACCTCTTCAAGTAAATTTTATTGATAAAAGTCTACCACTTTCAAAAACAATTATAACAAACAAAATCTTTAAAGATTCTTATTGGATTAATTCTCCTTTAAAAAAATCGAAAGATTAAATCTTTAATAATAATATTCTCTAAAATAAATTAAGGTTTATTCCTTAAATTTACATACCAATTTTTCTATTTAAACTGATAATATAATAACTATGATTGCTAAATATTACGATTTAAAAAACTTAAAAGGAGATATTACTGGTGGTTTAGTTGCTGGTGTTGTTGCACTTCCTTTAGCGTTAGCATTTGGAGTACAATCTGGTTTAGGTGCTATTGCAGGTTTGTATGGAGCTATTGCAGTCGGTATTTTTGCAGCCATTTTTGGTGGAACAGCCACACAAGCAAGTGGCCCAACAGGGCCTATGACAGTCGTTTCTGCAGCACTTGTAGCTGCAGCAATTGAAAGCACAGGTAGTTTAGGTGCTGCTATGCCAATTATTGTGTTAACCTTCTTAATGGGTGGTGTTTTTCAAATTGTATTTGGTTTTTTAAATATTGCTAGTTATGTTAAATATTTTCCCTATCCTGTTGTTTCTGGGTTTATGAGTGGTGTTGGACTCATTATCGTAATCTTACAACTCTTCCCTTTTGCAGGTTTATCGTCAGCAAAATCTACTTGGTTAGTGGTACAAGATTTACCAAGATTGTTTTCAGATTTTAACCTAGAAGCATTGTTATTGGGTGTTTTAACTGTTATTGTGTACTATACTTTTCCTTTCATCACAAAAAAAATACCTAGTGCTTTAGCTGCATTATTGGTAGCTTCATTAGCCAGTTATTTTTTACAATGGAACGTGCCAATTATTGGTGAAATACCATCTGGTTTACCATCATTACAAATTGAAGGTTTGTTTAGTATAGACTCAAGTGCTTATTCACTAGTTTTAGAGTATGCAATTGTATTAGCTGTTTTAGGTTCTATAGATTCACTATTAACCTCTGTAATTGCTGATAATATGACCAAAACCAAACACAATAGTAACAGAGAATTAATTGGGCAAGGAATAGGAAACGCTATTGCTGCCATTTTTGGAGGAATTCCTGGAGCTGGTGCTACAAAAGGAACAGTAATTAATATTAATAGTGGAGGAAGAACAAGAGTTTCTGGAACCATTCATGGATTATTTTTACTTGCAGTGCTTTTAGGTTTGGGTAAACTGGCTGCATATATTCCACTTTCAGTATTAGCAGGTTTACTAATTCCTATTGCATTTAAAATTGTGGATACTAAAGGATTAAAACACCTATTGGCAGTACCAAGAGCAGATGCAATTGTACTAATTATAGTTTTATTGATGACTACTTTTGGAAGTTTAATTCAAGCAGTTGGTGTTGGTTTGTTATTGGCTTCTCTACTATTTATGAAACAAGCTAGTGATATTGCTGAAGAAGGTTTAGAAGTTGGAACTTTAGCTGGTTTTGATGGTGAAAAACCTTGGCAAGACGAATTGCCTTTTTACGAAAAATATAAAAACAAAGTGTATATCAAACATTTGTACGGACCATTATTCTTTGGATTTACTTCGCACTTTCAGAATGAAATTAAAAATATTCCTGATGAAATACAAGCCTTAATTATTAGAATGGATAGAGTACCATATATAGATCAATCTGGTTTGTATGCCCTAGAAAATGCTGTTTTAGATTTAGAACAAAAAGGTATTATGGTAGTTTTGGTAGATGTTGATGAACAACCTTATGACAAACTAAAATCTATTGATATTGTACCAGATTTAGTTGCTGAAGAACATATTTTTAAAACTGTTAAAGATAGTTTTGGGTATTTGAAAGAAAGACTTAAAGATTAAAATACAAATTGATTAAATAAGTTGGAATGAAAGAAAATAAACATGAGAATTATGAAATTTTAAACCTATTAGGATATGGACTTTCTAAATTTGATAATGATTTTATCAAAGAATTTGGATTCAGTACTAAAAATTCTTTTTATCAATATTTTGTTGATATCAATATAGTAGAAACTGGAAGTGTTGTAAAAAATAGGATGGATTTACTTGATCCATTTTTCCCAAATAAAAGAAAAGGTTGGTGGCATAAAGGAGATACTTATTTGCATAGAAAACAAACTATAGATAATCTTTTTGGTAGTGAAAATGCTCACGAATACGCAAATGTTGTAAAACTCTTTTTAAATGATAAGTACAATATTGATGATTTTTTTATATCAGTAAAACCAATTATAAAAACTCGATATAAAAAAATGCAAGAAACTGGTTTAGAAGCTGAATTATATTTTTTAAATAATTACAATACAATCGATATTTTTAAAAACGGCACCATTGAAGATGCTAGATTATATGGAGATGGTTATGATTTTCAAGTAAATGTCAATGAACATTCTTTTTTAACAGAGGTAAAAGGAATTAGAGAAAAAAAAGGGAAATTTAGACTTACAGAAAAAGAATACAAAAGGGCTAAAGAATATCAAAAAGACTATATTATAACTCTAGTTCTAAATTTGAATGACTCTCCAACTTTTTTGACTATTGATAATCCTATTCAAAATCTTAATTTTAGGAAAAAGGTTTATAAGTCAAAAAAAGTAAAAGAATATCATTTAGCTTCAGAAATCTTTTAAATTATAAAATAAGTGTTTGCGCTTTTGAAGCTTTTATGAATAATGAGCCAATTCCAATAGAAGAAGAGTAATTACCTCAACTTAAACTTCATAAAAATAGGTAAATGATCTGAAGCTAGTCCAAAAGCATTTAGTACTTTTCCAGATACATATTCAATAGTATTCTTTGTATAAAAAATATAATCTATTCGTTCAAAAGGTTTTTTGGTATCAAAAGTATTGGCAAGATTTTCTGGATTAAAAGCGGCATTACCAACATCAGACATGACAAACATTTTTTGAACAATAGCGTCTTTATCTCTTGCTCTAGAATTAAAATCCCCTAATAAAATAGTTGGATATTCTTTCTTGTAAGTATTAAAAATAGATAAAACTTCTTCAAATTGTTTTACTCTCGTTTCTTTCTCAAAAGCTTCTAAATGAATGTTTATAACTACAACCTCTTTATCATTCAAAACCACTTTTACAACTTGTGCTAATCGTTCTAAATAAAAAGCATCTCTATGGAAGGGAGCATCAGCAACTCTTTGTAAAACTATCCTTTTATGATTTTTTAATTGATATTTACTAATAATAGATTGCCCAGAAACCACTTTACCAAAATGCATACTTATTGGCCAATAAGGAAAAGGTAAATAACGCTCATCCCAATTTATGGCTCTTGCTCTATAATTGTATCCTAAATTGGCTATTTCTTCTTCTTGATTTACATTGTAAGAACGTGAAGCATTGTAATCTATCTCTTGAAATGCAATAATATCAGGGTTTACTTCTTTGGTTTCTAGTAGTACTTTCTGCAAATTATCATTAAACAAACTTTTAGGTTTTTCGACAGCTCTATTATTTGTCATGCCACTTAAATAACCAATATTATAGGTAACAATACTAAAAATAGAATCATTTTTAGGTTCATCAAATGTATCAATCTCAATTAATTTTGAATATTCTTTTTCTGCTAATGTTGAAGAGGATGCCCAAAAAAAGAAGACAATACAAACAATTACCAATAGTAAAAAAATGAAGGAAAAATATTTTAAAAAACGTTTCATGAGTTTTTGGGTGGATTTTCTTTAGAAAAATTATCAACGATTTGTTGGATGGCTTTTTCAAAATTATCTTGATTGGTATTGTATTTTGGTGCCAAACTACTTTTGTCTGGGAATTGTTCAATCATAACAGTTGATGATGGAAAAGCAAAATCTACCCCTAAAGCAGCTGCCAATCTAACAATTGTTAGGTGCAATTTGTGTTTAGAAGCTTGCTCATCATTCCAAGCCAAGCTTTTAAAAAACACATTCATCATAATTTGCAGAGCAGAATCACCAAAACCTGTAAATTCTACTACAAAAGCATCCTCTCTAATTTCTGGATGAACCTTAATAATTTCACGAACGCCTTTTACAAAAGCTTCAATCAATTCTGGTGGAGTATCGTAACGAATTCCTAAAGTGGTATTGTACCTTCTAAAAGAACGCACACCAGAATTATTAATTACCATTTCTGATAATTTACTGTTAGGTATTTGAAAAACAGTAGTATCTGCAGCTCTAATTCTTGTTGATCTAAAGCCTACTTCTTCAACAGTACCTGTAACTTCACCTGCACTAATCCAATCACCTATATGAAAAGGTTTATCAAGAAAAATAGCTACAGTACCAATAAAATTCTTAACGGTATCTTGTGATGCCAATGCAAAAGCCAAACCTCCAATTGTGGCTCCAGCAAGAATGGTTGTGGTATCTACACCAAATAATTGAAGCATTTTAAAAAAACCAAAAATAACCACTATACCTGTAAGTAAATTATTTAAAATTGGTACTAATTGGTCATCAAGCTTATTATCTGTTTTTTCAGTTACTTCTTTGTAAATCTGCATAATAACCTTAACCAGCTTTAACAGTATAAAAATCCAAAAAACTGTTTCAGCAATATTTATCCCTAAAAAGACCCATTTATTTACTTCTAGTGAGAATTGTAATGATGGAAAAATAGCACCAATAAATTTTAAACTAATTAATAAACTAATTGGGTGTGCCAATTTTCTTAAAACAGTTTTTACTTCAATATTAGTAATGGTAGTTTTGGTAATATAGTATTGAATTCTTTCTAAAACTTTGTAGGTTATTTTTTTAACTAACCAATAGACTAGAATAGTTAATATAACTAGAAGTAATAATGCAGTAATTTGCCAGACTTCACAACCAAATATTTTTTTATGCCCATAATCTGGAACAACACTTTGTAGCTTTTCTACATACCATGGGTAAACGTCGCTATATAAAATATCAATAGCAGCAACAGTTTCCGACGAATAATACCAATTTTTATCAATTTTTTCTACGTAAATTTTTGGCATTCTTTGTGGAAAAGGAACATATTTAAATAATTTAGAATACCCTATAGAATCATTAAAATTAGGATTATTAGGTATTTTACTAAAATCTATATATAATCCTTTACCATCTAAAATTCGTTTTAATTTAATCGCTTTTTTGATAGCTTCATCTCCTTCTAAACCATAGATAGTTTGGGCTGCTTTTTGGGGTTGATAAGTATCGTTTTGCAAATAATAGATATGCGTATAAATAGTAGCATTGGGGTTGCTTAAATCTACATTTGCAGATTGTTGAGCATTGGTTATTGTTGCTAGTAAAACAAAAAAAAGAAGTATTTTTTTCATGTGTTCTATAGTGTTAAATACTTGTTAATTAGAAAACAAATTTAAACCTTTTAAAAATTCTTTGGTCAAAGAAGTGGATTTAAAAATAACAAAATTTATATATTATGAGAAAATTAGCAAGTATTTTAGTTTTAGTATTCGCATTTACTTTAACTACACAAGCCCAAAAAAAGAGGAAAGATAAAAGACCTCAATTATCTGTTGAACAACACACTAATTTAGCTGTTAAGAAAATGACACTGGCTTTAGATTTATCAGAAAAGCAACAAAATCAAATTAAACCTTTGTTAAATGCTCAAGCTACTGCAAAAAAAGAAGCTATGGAGAAAAGAAAGGAGATGAGAAAAGCAGAAAAAAAACCAACTGCAGATGAAATGTATGAAATGCAATCAAAACGTTTAGATAATCAAATTGCATTTAAAAAAAGCATGAAAGAAATTTTAGATGATGAGCAGTTTGAAAAGTTTGAAAAAATGGCTAAAAAAAGAATGGTTAAAGGAAAGAAAATGATGAAGAGAAAAAGAAAGATGAAAAGAGATAGAGAAGATAATTAAATTGATTTGGTTGATTAGTTTTTTTAAAACTCCATATTCTTAATTGAATATGGAGTTTATTTTAGCAATACATCTATACTTTTTTTGTATAATTTTCCTATTGGAATAATATGTAAGCCAATTTTTATGCAATTACCTTCTATAAAATTAATATGTTTTTTTGCTACAATAAAAGATTTGTGAACTTGAAAAAAATCATTTTTTTGCAATTTTTCAAAAAAATCTGAAATTTTACTCCTAGTAACTATAGTTTCAGAAAACATATACACTTTGCAATAATTTCCATTTGCTTCAACGTATAAAATTTCTGATAACTTTGCTTGAATTTGTTTCTTATCCGATTTTATAAATACAGTATCTTTCTTATTTATTGATTTTGGTTTTTGTGTAGAAATTTCTGTACTATTTTCTTTTACCTTGTTTATTGCTTTTACAAACCTTTCAAAACTAAAAGGTTTTAATAAATAATCTATAACATTTAATTCAAACCCTTCAATAGCATGTTCTTTGTAAGCAGTTGTTACAATGATTTTGGGTGGATGTTGCAAGGATTTTAAAAAATCGAAACCCTTTAATTTAGGCATATTGATGTCTAAAAAAATTAAACCTACAGTATTTTTATTTAAAAACTGAAGTGCTTCAATAGCATCATAGCAACTTTTAGCAAATTCTAAATTTGGTAAAATATCACAATATCCTTTAATAATATCGTGTGCAATATGCTCATCATCAATGATTAAGTAGTTAATCATAGTTTTAGTTCTAATTTAGAAGTATACATATTTTCTTTAATTGTTGTTTTAAAAGAATGCTTTTGGGGATATTTTAAAGCCAAACGCCTTTTTAAATTCTTTAATCCAATTCCTTGTTTTTCTGATTGAATTTCAACGTCAAAATTATTTTTAATCTCAAAAGTAATGGTATTGTTTTTTGCTATTAAATTTATGGATACAAAAGCATCTTTAGTTAAATTTTCAACTCCATGTTTAAAAGCATTTTCCAATAAAATAATAAATAAAAGTGGTAATATTTTATACGTTTTCTCATCTACATCCACGTGAAAATGAATATCAATTTTTTTATGATATCTTAATTTATGTAATGCTATATAATTCTCTAAATAGGTGATTTCTTCTTTTAATGTAACTGTTTCTTTTTCTCCTTCGTAAATACTGTATCGCATTAAATCTGATAGTTTTAAAATCAAATTCTTCGCTTTTTCAGCATCTTTATCAACCAAACCATATAAATTATTGAGCATATTAAAGAAAAAATGCGGATTTACCTGACTCTGTAAATGCAATAATTCTGTTTTGGCTTTTTCCTGTTTTAAACTAATAATGATTTTTATTTGCCTAAAAAACCATCGAAAGAAAAGAAAAAAAACAGTTAAAAAATAGAAAAAAGCAACAAAACCAAACACTTCACTTTCTCCAAAAAGATCATTAAAAATCACAATACAAAGACCAAATCCTATCAAAAAAAACCAATAAATCCAATTTGGAATTGACACTAATTGTCCTCTCATTTTTGAAATCATAATCAATATTAAACAATTATACTGCATTTGACAAATAAGTTGACAAACGACTTCAAAAACGTAATGAACACCAAATTCTAGAGAAAAATGCATCCTTTACTTTGTATCCCTAAAATTGATGTGTTTGTCACATAAACTTTAAAGAAAAAAATACTGATGTTAAGTTTGGCTAAAATTCAAAATATTACAGCCAAATGGACAAGCTCATTATTTCCAATTTAAGTAAAACTTACGATAATGGCATTAAAGCATTACAAAATGTATCACTAGAAATATCTACAGGAATGTTTGGACTTTTAGGTCCAAATGGTGCTGGAAAATCTACTTTAATGAGAACTCTTGCCACTTTACAAGATGCTGATGAAGGTTCTATAAAACTGGGTAATGTTGATGTAACTAATCAGAAAAATGAAATCAGAAAAGTATTGGGTTATTTGCCTCAACAATTTGGAGTGTATCCAAAAATATCTGCAGAAATGTTGCTGAATCATTTAGCTGTTTTAAAAGGAATTGTAAATAAAAAAGAACGTAAAAATCTTATCGAAAGTTTACTGCACAAAGTCAATTTATATAATGCTCGTAAACAAAATTTGGGTGGTTTTTCTGGAGGTATGAAACAACGTTTTGGAATTGCGCAAGCTCTATTAAACAATCCTAAACTATTAATTGTTGATGAGCCTACTGCTGGTTTAGATCCAAAAGAACGTAATCGTTTTTACAATTTATTGAGTGAAATTGGCGAAAATACCATAGTTATACTTTCTACTCATATTGTTGATGATGTAAAAGAATTGTGTACAAATATGGCAATTATTGACAAAGGCATAGTTGTTTTAAAAGGAAATCCTCTTGAACTAATCAATAATCTCGAAGGAAAAATTTACAAAAAAACAATTCAAAAAGAAGAATTAGAGCAGTATCAAAAAGAATATACTATCATAAATCAAAAATTATTTTTAGGAAAACCTATGATACATATATTAAGCAAAAAAAAACCTGAAAATGGTTTTATCTCAATGAAAAGTGGCCTTGAAAGTGTGTATTTCTCAAAAATCAAAAACTAACAAATGCTTCTAGAGATAATCAAATTTGAGGTTTTTTATAGATTAAAACGCCCTGAAACATATTTGTTTTTTGGAGTACTATTTCTATTTTCTATTGTTGGTGTAGATTTCGTTTTTCAAGGTGTAGAAATTGGTATGGTTCAAAAAAATGCGCCTTTGGTCATTGCAAAAACAATGGGTGCAATTACTGGTATTTTTATGATTATGGCTTCTATGATTATGGGTGTTCCTATTCTTCGTGATTTTCAACACCAAACAGAGCCTTTACTTTTTAGTACTACTCTTACAAAAAGAGATTATATTTTTGGTCGGTTTTTAGGGTCCTTTATGATACTGCTATTCGTTTTTAGTGGTGTTTTATTTGGCATGATTCTAGGTTCTCAAATGCCTTGGCACAAAGCTAATGAAATGCAGGTTTTTAAAATCGTAAGCTATACAAAGCCTTTTGCTATAATCGTTTTACCCTCATTATTTTTTGGTGCTTGCTTATTTTTTGTAACAGGTATGTTAAGCAAAAAATTACTGGTTGTTTATACACAAGGAATTGTATTATTTGTAGTTTTTATGACTACAAAAGCGATTAAAAACGAATATATTCAAGCCATTTTAGATCCTTTTTCTTTAACTACGTTAACAAAATTTACTGAAAATTGGTCAGTTTTTGAAAAAAACACATTTCAAATATCAATGGCAAATGAAGTGCTTTATAATAAATTGTTCTGGATTTTATTAGGCTTAATAGTGCTGTTTATTGGCTACAAAAAATTCTCTTTTAATACATATTTTAAAAAGTCAAAATCTACAAAAAATGATGGTTCTAATCTAAATACAGTTTCAATAGTTGATAAAATTACGATACCAAGATTTAGTATTGATTATAATTTTAAAACTCAAATTATACAATTTTTTGAACTTTCTAAATTCTACACCAAACAATTGTTAAAAGAAAATTCTTTTTGGGGAATTGTAATTTGTGGTATAATAATTATTATCATCAATTTCGTAAATCTTGGAACTGTTTATGGTGTTGATAGTTACCCAGAAACGTATTTTATTGTTGGCGAATTGCAAGAAACTTCTTTTTATTTTTTCATTATTATTTTGATATTCTATTCAGGAGAATTGATTTGGAAAGAACAAAATCTAAAGTTCAATTTAATTTACGATGCTACTTCTATTTCTGATTTTAATAGAATTGTGAGTAAATTTATTGCACTTAACCTTATTTATATAGTGTTGCTATTTAGCTTGATATTATCAGGTATTTTATTCCAGATTACCTGTGGTTATTATCATTTTGAAATATCTGTCTATTTTTCTGGCTTCTTTTTAGAGATATTTCCATTTTTAATTTTGTACACATTTGTTGCTTTTTTCTTTCAATCAATTTCAAATCACAAATTTATTGGTGTGCTATTTTTTATACTATTTTTTATTGTTGATGTAGGACTAGAAGTTGTTGGTTTTAAGCATAGTTTTTACAATTTTGGTGGTAAAAGTTTAGATACTTATTCAGAAATGAATGGATATGGTCATTTCTTAAAACCTTACTTGTTCATAAAAATATATTGGTTTTTATTTGGGTTAATTCTTTTAATTATTAGCAGTCTTTTATCTTTAAGAGGTACTGAAAACAGTTTACTAAAACGTATAAAATCGATAAAAAAAAGCATATCTAAACCTGTAAAAATTAGTTTGATTTCATTGGTGTTTTTATTTTTGAGTTTAGGGATTTTTATTTTTTACAATACAAATATTATTAATGAATATTGGACAAAAAACGAGCAAATTGCATACAGAGTTTCTTATGAAAAAACACTAAAAATTTTTGAATACATCAATCAACCAAAAATTATAGATGTGAATTTGAATTTGGATTTATTTCCATCAAAAAGAGCTTATAAAGTTGATGGATTTTATATTTTAAAAAACACATCAGATTCAATAATCAACGAAATTCATCTGCAACAAAAAATTGCATCCCATATAAAGCTAGAAAAGGTAACTTTTGAAAATGGGGCAATAAAAAACGATAATTATAAGAAATTTCATTATACAATTTATCAACTAAATAAAAACTTACAACCAGGAGATTCTATAAAAATGAGTTTTATACAATCTTACTTTCCTAAAGGTTTTGAAGATGAAAACTTCAACACTGTAATTGTAAATAATGGTACTTTTTTTAATAATCAAGAATTTCCAACTTTGGGTTATAACAAAAAGTATGAGTTGAAAGATAAAGATGAACGTATTAAATACAATCTACAACCAAGATTAAATAAAGCAAATATAACAGACAAAAATGAGTTATTAAACGCACGTTCAGGAGGTGATGCAAATGGAATAAATTTGGAAATGATAATTGGTACTTCTTCTAACCAAACTGCAATAACTTCTGGAAATTTATTGCGAAAATGGTCAGCAAATAATCGAAATTATTTCCATTACAAAACTTTGAAACCCATTATCAATTTCTATGCTATTGTGTCTGGAAAATATCAATTTAAAAAAGACATTTGGCAATCAAAAAAAGACTTATCAAAACCAGTTTCTTTAGCAATTTATCATCATCCAAAACACAATTACAACACAGATAGAATGCTCAAATCCATGAAAACTTCTTTAGATTATTTCAGTAAAAATTTTAGCGAATATCAATATCAGCAGTTAGAAATTATGGAATTTCCAAGATATGCTGATTTTGCACAGTCTTTTCCAAATGCAATTCCATTTTCTGAATCTATGGGTTTTGTGTTAGATATTGATGATGAAAAGGATGTTGATATGGTTTTTTATATTACTGCTCACGAAATTGCACATCAATGGTTTGGTATGCAAGTAGAAGCTGCAAACGTGCAAGGGAAAAATTTTATTTTGGAAACATTAGCTCAATATGCAGCTTTAATGGTTTTTAAAAACACGTATTCTGAAAAGAAAGTGAAGCAATTTTTAGATTTTCAAAAGGAGTTGTACTTGAAAAATGTAAAGAAATCTAAAACTGTAGAACCAACTCTTGCTTTGGTTGAAAATCAGGATAATGTATATTACAATAAAGGTGTTTTAGCAATGTATATTTTTCAACAAAAAGTTGGAGAAAAAAAAGTAAATCTTGCTTTACAAAACTTTTTAAAAGATTGGAATTCTATTGATGGTATTAAAAAACAACAAACCAAAAGATATGCAACTTCTTCAGATTTATTGGAATATTTTAGAGCAGTAACTCCAAAAGAAGCACAGCCTCTTATAAAAACTTTTTTTGAATCTAATGAAGAATTACCAGAATTTTAGTTTATTCCTTAAACCAACTCGAATATTCTACATAATTATTGGCAATTCTATCAATTTCTCCAGAAATGAGTTCTTGTGATATATCTTTTACTTTTTTTGCAGGGACTCCTGCATAAATACTTCCACTTTCCACAATTGTATTTTTGGTAACTACTGCACCTGCTGCAATAATTGAGTTACTTTCTACAACACAATCATCCATAATTATAGAACCCATACCAACTAAAACATTATCATGAATAGTGCAACCATGCACAATTGCATTGTGCCCAATAGAAACATTATTGCCAATAGTTGTTGGTGATTTTTGATAGGTAGCATGTATTACAGCACCATCTTGTATGTTGACTTTATTGCCAATTTTGATAAAATGAACATCTCCTCTTATAACAGCATTGTACCAAATACTACATTCTTTTCCTAAAGAAACCTCACCAACAATTGTGGCGTTTTCTGCAACATAACAATCTACTGGTATTTGTGGATATTTACCTTTTACTGGTTTTATAATGGGCATAATATTTTATTTAAAATAAGACAATAAATTAGCCTTTTGTGAAGCAGAAACCAAGATTTCTTTTCCACTAGAGACAATTACGCTTCCTCCTTTTCCTTTTTTATATTTGGTAATGGCATTTACATTTACTAAATACGATTTATGGATTCTTGCAAATGTGTGTTCTTTTAAAGCTTCCTCAAAATACTTCAACGTTTTACTTACTAACTTTTTAGAGTTTGCCAAATGGATTTCTGTATAATTATCATCTGCCTTGCAGAAAACAATATCATTAATATCTAAAACTTCAAAACCATCTTGTTGTGGAATAGTAATTTTACCTGTTGCTGAATTGGTTTTTGGAGCTAATATTTGATGCTGTAATTCATTTTCTTTTTCTTTAATTTCTGTAACAATATTTACGGCTTTTATCAACTCATCAATAGAAATGGGTTTTAGCAAATAATAACTTGCATGATTGTTTAAAGCTTCAATTGCATAATGGTCGTAAGCAGTTACAAAAACGGTTTCAAAAGTTCTGTTTTCTATTTTTTCTAACAAATCAAAAGCATTGCCAAAAGGCATTTCTACATCTAAAAATACCAAATCTAATTCATGTTTTTGTATTAACTTATAGGCATCGTCAATATTGCTAGCTTCTCCTAATAAATTTACATTTGGGCAGTATTTCCCTAAATAATTTCGGAGAATATCTCTGCTTATTTGTTCGTCTTCTACTATTATGGCTTTTAATTTCATAGTTTTTATTTGGATACGGATTTTACGGATTTACACAGATAAATACTGTAAACTGTAACTGAAAACTGAAACTGAATACTGCTTACTTCTTTAACTGCAACTCAACTTTAGTTCCTTCTCCATTTTCTTTTACGTCTGTTACTTTTACAGTAACACGTTCTTTATACATATCATTCAGAATGGCAATTCTATTTTTTATAGTACTCATTCCTTTTGATTTCTGTTTCAATTGATTTTTTGTTTTGATTTCTTGCGATTTTTTGCGTCCAATTCCATCATCAATGATTGAAATAGCAACTGTTTCATCATCTTTTTTATTGATAGAAATTTCTAAATTTCCTTTCTCTTTTTTGTAACGTAAACCATGCCAAATTGCATTTTCGATATAAGGTTGCAACAACATTGGCGGAATTGAAAATTGCTCTAAATGGATACTTTCATCAACCTTAATTTGATAATCAAACTTATCTTTGAATCTGTTATGTTCTAACTTTACATACAATTCTAACAACTCAATTTCTTTGGTTAATGGAATAAAATCTTCATCAGAATTTTCTAAAACTGAACGCATTAATACTGAAAATTCAGATAAATATCTGTTTGCATTTCGCTCATCATTTACAGCAATAAAACTATTTACAGAATTTAAAGCGTTGAAAATAAAATGCGGATTCATCTGCGATCGCATCGATTTTAATGCCAATAAATTATTTGCTAATTTTTGCTGTTTGTTGTTTCTGTACATAAAATAGGCTAGCAAAATTAAGAGTATAATTCCACCAAAAAGCGAGTAAATTAAAATACGCTGTTTTCGATTGCTCTCTTCTGATAGTTGCTGATCTACATAGGCTAAACTGATTTTACTTTGTGTTAATTCTTTGTCTTTTTCTAGACTTGTAATTCTGTTTTGATTGTCTGCAATGGTTTTAGAAAATCGTTTCACTCGCTGAATTTCCTGCTCTTTTCTAATGTATAATGTATCAACCAAAGCAACATATTCTTTATAGCTTTCAAGAGCTTTTTCTTCATTACCAATATTCGCAAAAACTTCTGATAACTTACGAGTTGCGTCTTTTTCTACAACAATATCTTTATTTTTATTAGCATCTTTTTTACTCTTTTCTAAAAAAGGGATTGCACTTTTATAATCTTCTTTTAGAATATAAGCATTACCAATTTTATAGTTAATCTTTTGAGTGGTAATAGAATCTTTTATGTCTTTATTATTTATTTTTCTTTTACTATTTGCTTTTTTATCTTCTTCAGCTTTTTCTAAACTTTTTTTTCTTAATTTAATTTCATCATCAAATCTATTGTTCGAGTTATAGAAATCAGCTACTTTTTCTTGTTGTAACAATGATCTTCCTAGATTTTCTTTATCAGCTAAATTTAAAGAGTTTTGAAATAAACTATCTGCTTCATTTATATTTCCTTTTGCTGCAAAAACATCTGCTATTTTAGAATTTAAATCTGTAATTTTTGGTATAACCAAATTCTTTTGAGCAATTTGCAGTGCGTTTTGATAGTTTTTATTGGCTTCATTAAATCTTTTAATAGCAAAAAAAGCATCTCCTAAACCTTCAAAAACCTGAATTCTCTCATAATTTCTTAATCCTTTTTGGGAAACTTCTTGAAATGATTTTATACTTTCTTCATACTTTTTTTGTAAAAACTGTGCTTCTGCTAATTTTATTTTAGTAGCATTTATCTCTTTAATTTGATATGATAATTTGTAATTGTATGAAGCTAAATCGTATTGTTTCCAATGAAAATACACATCTGCCAATGTTTTATAAGTAGCAGCACTTCTTTTCTTACTCTGTTTGTTTTCTAAAGCCTTTTCTATAAAAGATAAACTCTTTTCTATATCTTTTTTCTTGTAAAAATTTGCAGAATCTAAATATTGTAGATAATTATCTGTTCTTTTAGAAAAACTTTTTACTTTGAATTTGCTTGAAGTTTTATCATTATCTTTAATAATAATCTTTATGTCTTCACTAGAAGTTAGTCTATAATAAACGGTCTCAAAATCTGGATGAGATACACTTATTTCGTCATCTACTTTTCCTTTTACAATAAATCTACCTGTAGCATCTGGCAAAGTATAAGTTCTGCCATTTATAGAAATATCAATATTTTTGGTTATTTTTCTTTGGTTATTATCAACAACAGTTATTCGTACAGAAAACTCAACTCCTTTTTGATAAACAATATTTGCTTGTGCAACTGCAACTTTTACATTACATAATAAAATAAAGAGAAATATGTATATTTTTTTGCTCACTAATTTGTTTTGATTTGTAAACATACATACAAAAATGCATCCAAAAAAATGGATAACTTTAGATATGGTTTTATAAATAGGTCAAATAGAAAGTTTACCTAAACCAATTTATAATTTAACTCATCCAAAAAGCACGTTCACTCATTCTGGTTTTTTTTAAAATTAAGTTGTTCTTAATATTGAACATCTTTTAACATCAAAAAAAAATAGGGAAATGAAAAACATCCAATTGCTAATTTGCTTTCTTTTTACAACAATAATTTTAGCACAAACTCCTCAAAAACCATATGTAGAAGTCACTGGTACTGCTAAAACAGAAATTGTACCTGATGAAATTTATTTAGATATTCAGCTTAAAGAACGAAATGAAAAAGGTAAAAAGTTGACCATAGATTATTTAGAAAATCAATTAAAATCTACATTACGTAAAATTGGGATTCCAGAAAAAAATCTTTCTATTTCTGATGTAAATGCGGTTCTAGCAAAAACTGGTTGGTGGAAGGAGGAAATTTTATCTATAGCTAACTATAGTTTAAAGGTAAATGGAGCATCAAAATTAAAAAAGCTTTTTGAACACTTTAAGAAAATGAATATTTCTGATGTAAATATTACAAAAGCCACACACTCTAACATTATTGAAATTAGAAAGAAAAATAGAATTAAAGCGATTAAAATTGCCAAAGAAAAAGCAGACTATTTATTGTCTGCAATTGGCGAACAAACTGGAAAACCTATAATTATAAACGAAGTTAGTACTGGTAATCAACCAAGTTTTGTAAATGCAAATTTTATAAATCAACAACGTAGTTTTTCATCATTAAATAAGCTGAAAAGTTATAAAAATGAAATTGTTCAATTCGAAAAAATAAAAATTACATCTTCAATGTATGTGAAATTTTTAATCAAATAATAGCTACTTAAACCCAAACTTTTAATCAAAAAAATAAATCTAAAAAAATATAAATTATGAAATCAATCGTATTAAAAGTAACCTTAATCGTATTTGTATTCGCAACCACTTTTGGCTTTGCAAATCATCAACCTGAAAAAGAAATTAAAAAAATACAAACCATAAAAGTAGCATTGTTGTTAGACACTAGCAATAGTATGGATGGCTTAATAAACCAAGCTAAAGCACAACTTTGGGAGATTGTAAACGAGCTTTCTTATGCCAAATATGGTATTCAAAAACCAAATTTAGAGATAGCTTTGTATGAATATGGAAACTCCAATTTATCAGCAAGAGAAGGCTATATTAGACAAGTGTTACAATTTAGCAATGACTTGGATGAAATTTCTGAAAAACTGTTTTCATTAACTACAAATGGTGGAAATGAATTTTGTGGTCAGGTTATTGAAACTTCTTTAAAAGAATTATCTTGGGGTACTAATAAAGAAGATTTAAAATTACTTTTTATTGCTGGTAATGAACCTTTTACACAAGGTAAAATCAATTACAAAGATGCTATTACTGATGCAAAAGAAAAAGAGGTTGTAATTAATACTATTTTTTGCGGCAACTATTCTAATGGAATTTCTGGAATGTGGAAAGATGGTGCAGATTTGGGTGGTGGAGATTATATGACTATTAATCAAGATAAAAAAGTAGTGCATATTATTACACCTTATGATGACGAAATTATCATTTTAAATAAAAAATTGAATGCTACCTATATTTATTATGGTAATGATGGATATTCTAAATTCTCAAATCAAAATGTACAAGATGCAAATGCGATGTCTTTGAATAAAGAAGTAGAAGTAAAACGCGCTGTTAGTAAAAGTTCACGTTTGTATAGCAACTCAAATTGGGATTTGGTAGATGCTGACAAAAAAGGCAAGATGGATTATAAGAACCTAAAAAAGAAAAGTTTACCTAAAAATTTACAAAACAAATCTGAAGCAGAGATTAAAGCTTATGTAAAATTAAAAGCTAAAGAACGTAAAATAATTCAGCAAAAAATAAAAGAACTAGATGTAAAAAGAAGAAGTTTTATTGCTAAAAAACAGAAAGCTGACTCCAATAAAGATGTCTTAAATAATGTGATGATTAAAGCTATTAAAAGACAAGCAAAGTTGAAAAACTATAGTTGGTAGTTAGTAATATATTCTGCAAGGTTTTAAAAAAACCTTGTAGGTATAAATTGAATGGATAAATACCTACAAGGCCATTGAGACCTTGCAAGAAAACAAAATTCTGCTTATAGTATTTTATTTTACTAACAATTTCTGACCAATAGAAATCGTATTGTCTTTTAAACCATTTAATTCTTTTAATAAATTTACAGAAATACCATATTTTCTACTAATAGAGTACAATGTATCTCCTTTTTTTACTTTGTAATAATTAGATGTACTCTTTTTAATGACAATAGGTTTTTTAAATGACTTCCCATTATTTAGCTTTTTTATTTCTTTAGCATATTTTCCTTTTTTTACCTTGTCAAACTCATAGAGTCTGTAATCTCTAATCAGTTTTAGCAATTTTGCAGGATATTTTTTATCAGTAGCATAACCCGCCTTTCGTAGACCATAAGCCCATTTTTTATAATCGGTTATTCTGTAATTAAACAAAAAAGCATAACGTCTTCTTTTACTTAAAAACAAAGAATGGTCATTGTATGAAGTTTCAGGATATTGGTATTTTCTAAAACACTCTCCTTTTGCATCATCATCATGATAAACACGTTCTCCTTTCCAACCTGTATGACATTTTATACCAAAATGATTATTAGATTTAAGAGCCAACTCACTTCTACCTCTTCCAGATTCTAAAATACCTTGAGCTAAAGTTATACTTGCAGGTATCTTATATTCATGCATTTCTTTTACTGCAATTGGTGCATATTTTCGGATATAGGCTAATGTATATTTATTTAATCTAGGGTTTTTCTTTTTGAGTTTTTTTGTGAGTTCTTTTTCATTAACAGAGGGTAAATCTACAGGTTTGGGTTCAATAATAACAACTCCAGGATTTTTTTTGTTGACCACTTTTTTTTTAGAACCACAACTGGCTAAAAAGAAGAACGAACATAAAATGATGAGTATCCTAAATTTCATAGTATTATTATTTCTTGATTTTTTTGTTTTAACTTTTGATTAAATCCATTTATTCCTTGAATTCCTCCTGTGTGAATAGCCAAAATTTTACTTCCCTTTTTAAAATGATTTTTTTCAACCAAATCTATAATCCCAAAAATCATTTTTCCTGTGTAAATTGGATCTAGTAAAATCCCTGTTTCAGTTTTAAAACTGTTGATAAAACGAATCAAATCTTGATTATATTTTGCGTATCCACCAAAATGATAATCCCTTTGTAAACTCCAATTGTTATTTTTTACATATTGTTTGATATCATTCTGTAAAAAATTACCTTTTAAAGCTGGGAAACCCAGTACTTTTTGATTGTTTTTTGATGCATTTATTAAACCTGCAATGGTTCCTCCTGTACCAATAGCAGAGCAAATATAGTCGAATTTTGAGTCTTCTTTTGTTAAAATTTCTTCACAACCTCTTATAGCAAATTCATTTGTTCCTCCTTCTGGAATTAGATAAAAATTACCAAACCTTTCTTTTAGACGATTCATAAACTCTAGTTTGGATTTACTACGATATTCTACTCTAGAAATGAATTCAAAAGTCATTCCATTTTCATAGGCTTTTTGTAAAGTTGTATTTTTAGAAAGAGTCTTCTGTAAATTAGTACCTAGTTCTTCTCCTCTAATAATTCCGATTGTTTTAAATCCATTTAAATTTCCAGCTACAGCTGTTGCTACAATATGGTTAGAAAAAGCCCCTCCAAAAGTGAGTAATGTATTTTTTTGTTGATGTTTCGCCTCTGCTAGATTGTATTTTAATTTTCGAAACTTATTACCAGAAACATAAGGATGAATTTTATCTTCTCTTTTAATAAAAAGTTGTACTTCTTTTTTTTCTAAAATTGGAAGTATTATTTGCTGATTTTCAGCAATAAAACTCTTATTAAAATCTAAATTAGATAACAATTGATAAAATTTTGAATCAAAAATACAGAAACTAGTTTAGCATTTTTCTAAATTTAGAAATATAGTTTATATTTAAGTCTAATTTTAAAATCTCTATAAGATTACAAATTTCTTATTCAATAAGATACTAAATGAGTAAAAAACACTTTTTACATCAAATTTTTAAACTAGAAAATTTTAATTCAGAAGAATTAGTATTAATCTTAAATCAATTTGAAGAAATTGAATTTCAAAAAAACGAGTATTTAATTGAAAAAGGAAAAACAGCTAATTATTATTATTTTTTAGAATCAGGTTTTTTACGCTCTTACACAATTGATACAGAAGGTAATGACATTACTACTAAATTCTTTTCTACCAATGAAATTGTTATTGATTGGCATTCTTATTTTTTAAAGAAACCTTGTAAAGAATCGATTCAAGCTCTAACTAAAGGCAAATGCTGGAAAATAAGTTTTGGAGATTTTATGAAACTATTTCATATTGAAGCCTTTAGAGAAGTTGGTAGAACAAGGCTCATCAATAATTATTTTGAACTTAAAAATCATTCTATATCAGTAATTGCAGACCAAGCAAAAGACAGGTATTTGAATTTAATTAAAGAAAAGCCATCGATAATTCAGAATGTTCCTTTAAAACATATTGCCACGTATTTGGGGATTACAGATACTTCATTAAGTAGAATTCGAAAAGAGATAACACTATAATAATCAACCTATGTTTTCAAATCAAGTACCACTAATTTTCTCCATATTATTTTTAATTGCATTTCTGTTTCCAATAATAATGGTAGCAAATCTTGCAAAAAAAGGGAATGTAAAAAATGGTTTTTGGTCAGTCATTGGTTTTTATACTATATATTTAACAATAGTAGTAATAGCAAGTTTAAATGGTTTTTTTGATACTGTTATGTTGCCTCCAAAAATTGTAGTAACCACAACTTTACCTTTGGCTATTTTTGTGACTATAATTTACAATACCAAAATTTGTAAAAAAGCAACTGAAATATTATCGCTAGTAGATTTAGTAAAAATTCACATTTTTCGTTTAATTGGTAGCACATTTATTATTCTTTTACTGTTTAATTTATTGCCTAAACCTTTTGCACTTTTTGCTGGTATTGGAGATTTAGTAACTGCTATTTCAAGTATTTTTGTTGTAAAAGCTATTAAATCTAATAAAAGTTACGCTAGAAAACTCACGTACATTTGGAATACTTTTGGGCTTGTAGATATTTTAATTACATCAGCTTTAGCAATTATTTTCACAAAAATCAGCATAGATAATGGAGTAATGGGTGTAGAGTTTTTAACAGAATTTCCATTTTGTTTTATTCCTGCTTTTGCACCACCAACTATTATTTTCTTACACCTATTAGTATATCGAAAACTATCTTCAATAAAAAAATAGACTATTTTCATTTCTTGTCATAGGCAAAGTTTTTTGTCTTTTTCTCTTTCTAGTTTTGGAGTGTTATTAATTCTTAAAACTATACAAGATGAAAAAAGAACAAATTTTTATGATGATTTTCAGATTTACTCCAAATTTTGAATATCAACCAACAGCAGAAGAACAAGCTCAAATGCACCAAGAATGGGGAGGTTTTATTGGAAACCTAGCTCTAAAAGAAAAATTAGTAAATACCTATCAATTGGGTTTCGAAGGCAAACAAATTGCAACAAATTTATCTACTTCTGATGGAATAACTATCTCAAATAACCAGACAATTGGAGGAACAATGGTAGTGACTTCTAATTCAATAGAAGAAGCTGTTGAAATGGCAAAAGATTGCCCCATTTTAAAAATGGGTGGAACTGTTGAAGTAAGAAGTATTATTCCTATGGAAAACTAATTTAAAAACTTTAAAAATGAAAAAAATGATTTTAACAACAATTATAGTAATCGTTATCCTTTTTTTAGCATTAGGATTTTACAACGCAAGTAAATTACAACACATTCATATTCAGAAAACAGTAAATATTCAAGCTGATTTAGAAACAGTTTATAACAATGTTGTCTATCTTAAAAACTTCAAAAAATGGTCTCCTTTTTATGAAGTAGATCCTAATCAAAAAACATCAATTAAAGGAGAAGATGGACAAGTTGGTGCACAGTTTCATTGGGAAGGAAATAATGGAAAAGATTTGGGATATCAAGAAATAAAAGAGATAAAAAATTTAGCATATATAAAAATGGAATGTGATATTCAAAAGCCATTTAAAGCAAATCCAACTTTTGAGTATGCTTTTTCAAAAAATGGAAACTCGGTTAAAGTGACTCAAGATTTTAACTTAAAATCTGGATTCGTAGATTCCTTTTTTATGTGGCTTTTTGGTGCAAAAAAAGACATGAGTAAAATGAATGCAAGAGGGATGGAACTTTTAAAAATTGCCTGCGAAAAAGAGTAATTCGTATTTTTAAAATAAAATAAAACGACTTTGGTATTGATACCAAAGTCATTTTATTTGTGTAAGAAACTAAAAATTTATCTCAAAAAAATAATAATAAAAAGTAATAAATTTCATTCTGATGCTTTATTTTAGTGAAATTGAACGTATACAATGGATCTTACCCAAATCATTAGTAAAGTATTTCTACCTCTTTCTTTGGCAATTATTATGCTTGGAATGGGCATGACTTTAGTACCTGATGATTTTAAAAGGATATTCAAATATCCCAAAGCCATTTTAATTGGTCTTACTAATCAATTAATTCTATTGCCAATTATTGGTTTTTTATTAGCGATTCTTTTCAATGTAGATTCTATATTAGCTGTTGGAATTATGATTTTAGCTTCTTGTCCTGGAGGGCCTACAAGTAATTTAATTACACAAGTTTGTAAAGGAAATATTGCACTTTCTGTTACGTTAACAGCTTTAGCAAGTTTTATTAGTATTTTATTGATTCCGTTTATCATTTCATTTGCTTTGAATTATTTTGGCTCTGATACTGGAGCAACCATAAAGCTTCCTATTAGAGATACTATTTTGCAAATTATGGTAATTACTGTAATTCCTATCTTATTAGGAATGATAATTCGCAACTACAAAAAAAACTTTGCAAAACGTATGGAAAAACCAATGCGAATTGCATCAACAATAATTTTTATTCTAGTTTTTATAGCTGTTTTGGCATCTAGTTCAGATAAAATAGTAATTGGAATGAAAGCTGCTGGTTTGGCAACCCTATTGTTAAACATTACTACAATGGCTTTAGGCTTTTATACTGCTAAACTTTTTAAACTAGATTTAAAAAGTTCAATATCTATTACTATTGAAAGTGGAATACAAAATGGAACTTTAGCTTTGGTAATTGCTGCTTCAGTTTTAAATAACCCAGAAATGGGGATTCCTATTGGTGCTTATGCCATTTGGATGTTTATTACTGGTGGCATTTTAATGTGGCATTTTGGAAGGAAATAAATTATCTTTACAAGATAAAACGAACAAAAAGTATGTATATCTACTTAAATTAGCGAGATAACGTTAGTAAAATTAACTATATAACTAGTTGCCATTAATTTGAATGAACAGAGAACAAATCAAAAAAGAATTTCAAGAAAATTTCAGAGAATTAAGAAAAAAACTTAACTCTTGGGAATTGATTCCTGGCGCACCAAAAGACGAATTTGATGGATTAAATCATCAAATTTTGAGCAATTTATATAAAGGTGCTAACTTGGAAAAGATAACTCGTGTTTTAGAAAGTGAATTATCTGTAACCTACGGACTTTACCACAATGAGTTTGGGGCTGATGAAATGGCTTCTGAAATAATCGAATGGTGGAACTTAAAACTTGCTGAAAAAATTCAATGATTTCGGACACAATCGACATAAAAGCTAAACTAACGTTGTATCCAACTGAAAAAGGTGGACGGAAAACTGGAATCAAAACTGATTACCGACCAAATCACGTTTTTGAATACAAAGAAAACTCGTCTGATTTTGTTACGACTTATATTGGACAAATTGAGTTTGAAAAGGAATTGATTTTACCAAGTGAAACAGAGAATGTAAAAGTCCGATTTCTAAAACACCAAAATATTGCTGATTTAATTGAAAAGGGAAGAATTTGGTGGATTCACGAAGGATCTAATAAAATCGGAGAAGCGGAAATAACTGAAATATTAACCGAATAAAAAAACTAATGGCAACAAAGAATTGAGTTAAAAACCAAATAAATTCTTCCTTAAATTTAGGCACTATTTTTTCTTGCATTGTTGAAGTAGAACAAATCTCCTTTGGTCGATTTATTCTACTTCAACAAGCTATAATTATTCATATTTCTTTTTAGTTTTTATTTCACTTTTAAAACTGAAACGTGACCTGCATCATAAGGAATACCTGATTTTGCAATCGCGAAACATTGTTTTAATAGTTTATTGGAAACCGCTATCAATGCTAATTTTTTACTCTTTCCTTTATTGGTTATTCATTCAAAGAAGCTGTATAACTCTTATTATGTTTATAAGCGCTAAAGAAACACGCTAGCGAAAAACTCCAACCTACCTTTCCAAAATGGCTGTAATATTAGGTTTAAAATAATTAGGACCTTTTAAGACCTTACCATCTTCTCTATAAATAGGTTTACCATCTTCACCTAATTTACTCATATTAGAACGTTGAATTTCATTAAAAACTTCCTCAATTTTATCTTGCATTCCATGCTCTATAATAGTCCCACACAAAATGTAGAGCATATCTCCTAAAGCATCAGCAACTTCAACTAAATCATTATTTTGTGCAGCTTCTAAATATTCTTCATTTTCTTCTTTCATCAATTCAAAACGCAATTGTTTTCTGTCATTAGAAATATGAACTGTTGGTACATCTTGAATATTTAATTTAAATGCGGTATGAAATGCATGTACTGCAGCTATTTTATCTTTCATTTTTGTTTAGTGATTTTGCTTGACTATTTTTTTATTTTTAAGTTAAATATCACAAATAAATATGCTTTTATTTGTAATTTTGTTTTTAGCAATATATTGAAACTTTATGATTTTCAAAATAATTATAAATGGTTTTAATACAGAACTTATAAAGAATTACAACCATGTTTCTAAATGCTTTTTTTTCTACAGGTAGAATTATTTTTATGATATTTTTTGTACTTGTTTTTGGGGCTTTAATCGTTTGGAGTTATAGAAAGGACATTAAAAATCATGAACGTTATTACAAAAATGCAGGCAAAAAAGTACTTATTTATGGTAGTTTAATTATTGCCATTTTTGTAGCAATCAGAATTATTTTTGGTAATTAAAATAATTTATTTCCTATAAATATTTCTAGGATAATCAGATATTCTCACACCATCTTTTTGTAGTTCTCTTAAAGCATCATTTGCAATCCATTTTGCAGAATTAGATGGTAATTTTACAATTTCGTTTGCTTGTTTAATCGCTTCTTTATTAAGGTCTATATTTCTTTTACCTATGTTTCTTAATGCCCAGTTTACAGCTTTTTTTACATAAAGCCTATCATCTGTTGATGCTTCTTTAATTATAGGAAGAAATTGGATAAATAATTCATTTTCAGATTTTTTATCAAACATACAATATGATGCCATTATTGCAAAAGCGGCTCTTTTTTCAAATTCATTCTCTCTGTTACACCAATCTAAAATTTTGGCTAAAGCAAACTTACTTCTAGAAAACAATTTCATAGCAAAGCTGTCACATATTTCCCAATTCTCGAAAGTAACTACCCATTTCTCTATCAAATCTTCTGTTACATCTTTTGGATTAAATACCTTACTGCACAGCAACCTGCCTTCGTAAATTCCGCTATCAAAAAGTTGAATCGCTAACTCATTGTTTTTACCAATTTCTTTTGCAATTGCATTTAAATCTTTATGAGTAATTCCTAATGCATTGGTACTTTCTATCCCGAATTTTTGTTTTCTGTACAAAACATTTTCTAAATTCTCTAGCTGTTTTAGTTTAGATATGATTTCTTCAAACCTCAAAAGAATACTTATTTTAAGTTTCTAATTAACGTTACTCTTTTCCATGCTTTTCTATTCATTTGAGTGTAAATGAAAAAACAACTTATATCTAACAAAAAATAGAATAAACTAATACCACTGGGTGGATTATTACTTGGTAAAAATTCAAAAACACCAAAGGCTGTGTTTGGCCATTTCCAACATCCAAAGGCTGTACCTCCTATTTCTAAAATGGCAACTAAAATATACATTGCGTAAAAAAACAACCTATCTTTTGGTCTTTTTAAAAGTAATAGAAAAACACAGATGGTCATTACAAAACCAAAAATATCTGTAAAGAATATCAAATAAGTAGTTGCAAAAACTGCGATTGCAATTGCAAATAACTGCTCAATAGCTTTGTGATGTTTTCTTACAACTGATGCTTTGCTAAACATAAAAATTCTACCATATAAAGCTGCATGACCTATTGGAACATAAAAAGGCACATTTTCTAATCTATAGGTATACATTCCACATAATCTTGAGAAAAAATACTCGCCTGCAAAACCAAGAATAACAGCATAAATCATTAATTCTTTAACTCTTGGAGTTGATCTAAAATACATTTTAAAAAAACCGAGAAACATTAAAATGTTAATCCAAAGTTGAGAGTTAGAAATATGTTCTGCAAAAAAAAGACTATCAAAAAACAACACAAAAACAAAAAATACAAAACGCCCAATTTCTCTATTAAAAATAGATATTATTTGTTTTAAATCTTCTTTAGGAACTTGTAAAATCTGCATTAACTTGGGTATTTAAAACAATCTGTGGTGTGATCATTAACCATACCTACTGCTTGCATAAATGCATATATAACTGTAGAGCCTACAAACTTAAAACCTCGTTTTTTTAAGTCTTTAGAAATTTTATCTGATAAAGCTGTTGTGGCTGGCACATCTTCTCGTTTATGAAATTGATTAATGATGGGTTTGCCATCTGTATAACTCCAAATAAAATTAGAAAATGAACCAAATTCTTTCTGAACTTCTATAAATAATTGTGCATTAGTAATGGCACTTCTTACTTTTAATTTATTTCTAATAATACCTGCATCTTGCAATAAAGACTGGTATTTAGATTCTGGATATTTTGCTATTTTATGATAATCAAAACTATCAAAAGCTTTCCTAAAATTTTCTCTTTTGTTTAATATGGTTATCCAACTTAAACCCGCTTGAAAAGTCTCAAGTAACAGAAATTCGTATAAAGTTGCATCATCATAAACAGGCTCTCCCCATTCATTATCATGATATTCTTGATACAATTTACTATCGGTAACCCAAAAACATCTATGCCTCATTTAATTTAGCTTTATTGGTTTAATTTCAGTTTGCCTTTCATTTACATATTCAAAAGTATTATCGCCAAAAAAACCTGCCTCTTCTAGCATAATTCTAATGTTTTTGTCCCATTCTTTTATAAAAACTGTGGTATTTAATTCAATTGCGTAAGCTGTGTTTTTTTGCAAAGGATAATCACCTTTAAAAGGCACACCATCTTGAGAATCCCACATACCAATTGTTGTACCTGCAGAATGCCCATATTTACCTAAAGGATGTGTATAAATTGATGGTTTTAAGCCTTCTTTCTTGCCTTGTTCTAAAGAAGCTAACAATATTTCGTTTCCTGTTTTACCAGCTTTCATAGTAATCGTTAAAATATCTTGTACTCTGTTTCCTTTTTTAAATGCTTCTTTTAAAAATTCTGGAACATCGTTTTCATCATCTTTTAAAACATAAGCATGTTGCTGACAATCTGTATTTAAACCAATGTAGGTAATCCCAAAATCGCAATGCAATAAATCTCCTTTCTGGATAATTTTTTCATCTTTACTTTTAGAAAAAGATTCAATATGAGATTTTAATGCCTCTTTATTTCTTTGCACATCTATTGTTGGGTGAAACCAAGTTTCTAAACCTAATTCTGTTACTTTTTGACGCATAAACCAGACCAAATCTTCAGTTGAGGTTATACCAGATACAATTGTTTTTTCAGAAAAAGTTTCATCAATAATATGGTGTGTTATTTTTACTAATTTTCTGAATAAAACTAGCTCTTTTTCTGTTCTAGTTTCTATCCAAGCAATGCCTAACTTTTCTGCTGATATAAATTTCGATGTGATTTCTTTTGGTAAATTAGCATTTAACTCATCAAAATCTGTTTTTACCAAACCATCAGCTAAAGGAAAGTGTTTAGAGTAATTCAATCCTATTTTCTTTGGATCTTTTTCTTTTATAATGTTTTCTAAAGCCTTCCATTGATTGGGTTCTTGCTCTTTATCCCAAGTAGATTGTATGCTTTTACCAATATCATATCTTGCTACAGCTATTCTTTCTAATGTATCTTTTTCTCTATCTCTATAAAAAACAATAATGGTTCTTCTTCTGGCATTTAACCAAGTTGCTGGCAACATCGTTTTTAAAACTGGATCTTCATTATACTCTCTAGAAACCAACATCCACATATCTAAATCTGCTTTATCCATAAGCTGTGGTAATAGATTTTGGAATCTATCTTCTAAAAGTT
The DNA here is from genome assembly GCF_002954685.1 of Polaribacter porphyrae. GTDB lineage: Bacteria > Bacteroidota > Bacteroidia > Flavobacteriales > Flavobacteriaceae > Polaribacter > Polaribacter porphyrae. The sequence goes on from NZ_MSCN01000001.1 coordinate 2,194,368, forward strand.
CATCTTTTAAAGCTGCTCTATCTTTTTCATCTAAAATATTGTATTGTTGCTCTTTTACGACTTCTTTTTTACATGATAAGCAAAATATTATAATAAAGATTGTGATTATTTTTTTAAACATAAAAACTGATTTAAAGAAACCTAAAATTACTATTTAATGTAAGAATAACAATTCTTTTTGGAATAATTTTTGATTAAAAATACTTGTTTACTCATTAAAAAGTAACGTTAACTCATTTTCATTTTTTTAGACTTTATAGGCCTTGTACTTTTGGAGTGTCGTAAATAGAAAACTAATATTTTCTCAAATTGATTAAAAAAACTTATATTAACTATTCAATACTCAATATTATGAAGTTATTTAAAAACATATTAATTATATTAACTTTAGGGATATTTTTTTGGGCATGTGGTTCTAGCCCCATAAAAAAAGAAGCAACAGAAAAAGAAGAACCTGTTGTGATTGCTAATGATAGTTTAGAATACGAAATAATTATTATTGACCCTGGTTTTAATTATTATTTAAATGCAATTGCTCAACCAGAAGGTTTTTACTCTCAACAATATTTAGAAACTAGAAACCGAATTTGGGTGATAAATTGGAATCAAAGAGTGCAGAACCCGAGCCAATTTAACCCTAATATTTATGAAAATATTATAGATTACCAACAAACTATTGATTATGGCTACGAAGTAAACTATAAGCTTTTTAATTACTTTTTATTTGCTCAACGTAAATACAATATGAATTTAGGTGGTGGGTTTAGAACTGGTCGAATTAATTAGTTTTCTTATATGAAACAAAACTGTAATTAAATTTATTTTTTTCATCAGCTTTAAAATCTTCTCTTGCAACCTCTTGCCAAATGTTTGTATCTATATTTGGAAAGAAAGCATCAGCTTCAAATTCGTGATGAACATGGGTAATCTCTAATCTATCAGCTAAATCATTTTCTAGAGCATATTTATAAATCTGCTCTCCCCCAATCACAAAAATCTTTTCATCTTCTTTAGCAAAATCTAGAGCCTCTTCTAAACTGTAGGCAATTAAACAACCGTCTTTAAAATAGTCTTTATTTCTAGTGATAATAATTGTAGTTCTATTAGGTAAGGGTTTTCCAATAGATTCAAAGGTTTTTCTACCCATTAAAATATGATGACCTGTAGTTACTTTTTTGAATCGTTTTAAATCTGCAGGTAAATGCCAGATTAAGTCATTGTTTTTTCCTAACGCATTATTTTTTGCAATTGCAGCAATTATTGTAATCATATTTTAATAAGAGTTTATGCAAAAATAATGGATTTGCATTCAGATTTGACGTTTTTGGAGCATTTTAGAAAAAATTAGACACAAACGAATACGTTTTCGAACGCAAAACACCTGAAAATCAAGCTAAAAGAATATCCTATTTTTTTAAAAATACTATAATTTAGTTAGCTATTTATTTTGAATTATCAATATTTTATATAATCATATTGTAAAACTGATAATTCTTTAAAATTCTTCTCAAATATTGTTTGTTTAGAGTATGTTCTTATATATTTTTACCTAAAATTTTGAATATAATATTATGGCAATCAAGAAACAATTTTTAAAAAGTAAACCAGTATGTAAAGTAACTTTTACTGTACCTGCTGAAGAGGCTAAAAGTGTTGCAGTAGTAGGAAGCTTTAATGAATGGAATGAAAAAGCAACTCCGCTTAAGAAATTAAAAAACGGTTCTTTTAAAGGTACTGTTGATTTAGATGCTGGAAATTCTTATGAGTTTAGATATTTAGTTGATGGTGAATATGTAAATGAAGAAGAAGCTGACAGCTTTGCATGGAGTGATTTTGCAAGTGCTGATAACTGCGTATTAAGTTTATAATAATAGTTGTAAAAAAGAAAAAAGAGCTTTCTAAATTATAGAAAGCTCTTTTTTTATACAGCAACCACTCCTTTTATATGAGGATGTGGATTGTAATCTATCAACTCAAAATCATCAAAAGTGAAATCTTCTATATTTTTAATATCAGGATTCAATTTCATCTTTGGTAATGGTCTAATATCTCTAGACAACTGTAACTCTAACTGTTCTTTATGGTTGTTATAAATATGAGCATCTCCAAAAGTATGGATAAACTCACCAGCTTTATAACCACAAACTTGTGCAATCATCATTGTAAACAAGGCATATGATGCAATATTAAAAGGTACTCCTAAAAAAATATCTGCACTTCTTTGATACAATTGACAAGATAATTTTCCATCTGAAACATAAAACTGAAAAAAGGCATGGCAAGGAGGTAATGCTGCTTTTCCATTGGCTACATTTTCTGAAAAAGAAATACTTGTATCTGGTAAAACAGAAGGATTCCATGCAGAAACCAACATTCTTCTAGAGTTAGGGTTTTGCTTTAGTGTCTCAATTACTTCTTTTAATTGATCTACTTCATCACTGTTCCAATTACGCCATTGATGCCCGTAAACAGGCCCTAAATCTCCATTTTCATCTGCCCATTCATTCCAAATACGCACACCATTTTCCTGTAAATATTTAATGTTTGTATCTCCTTTTATAAACCAAAGTAGCTCATAAACTATCGATTTTAAATGTAACTTTTTTGTAGTTACCATTGGAAAACCTTCACTCAAATCAAACCGCATTTGATAACCAAAAACACTTTTAGTTCCTGTTCCTGTTCTATCTCCCTTCTCATTTCCGTTTTCTAAAACGTGTTTTACTAAATCGTGATATTGCTTCATAATCTTTTCTAATTTCTAGTTTTTAAAAATAGAAAAAAGGTTAGTTTAATTATGCGAGTAGTTTTAAATAATAATGAAAAGTTATTAACTAATTTTTCATAAAAAAACCGAGCTATTTAAACTCGATTCTTACAATTAATTTCTTTTAAATTGATAATTTATTATTATCTTTTTAAAGCCTTATCTCTATTCATTTCAACAATATCCACAAAATTAGTTTCTTTACCTAATAAGTGTTTGCTAAAATAATCTGCTTTTCTCCAAAACCAATATTCACGATTTTTAAAACCATGTCTACTTCCCGGAAACAACATAAAATCAAAACGTTTATTAGCGTTCATAAATGCATTTACCATTCTTATAGTTCCTGATGGGTGTACATTGTTATCTACATCACCAGTAGCTAATAATAAATTACCTTTTAGGTTTTTTGCTAAAGATTGATTTTTATCAATCATATATTTGTATTTGATTTTTCCTTTAGCATCTTTTTCTTCCTTAATTCCATGATGCGTTTCACTCCACCAAGAATTGTAAACAGTATTATCATGGTTTCCAGCAGAAGAAACAGCAACTTTAAAGAAGTCTGGATAGACTAACATTGCAGCTGTAGACATAAACCCTCCACCTGAATGACCGAAAATTCCAACTTTGCTTATATCGATAAAATCATATCTGTCTGCCAATTGTTCTGCAACATATTTTTTATCAGCCAAACCATAATCTCGTAAATTTCCATAACCATAGGTATGATACCATTTAGAACGTGCAGGATGCCCTCCTCTATTTCCTAGGGTAATCACAATAAAACCAACTTGAGCTAGTCTATCAGTTCTATCCATTCTTTGGGAGAACGATTTATTTACAGCTTCAGTTTGTGGGCCTGGATATACATACTCAATTAACGGATATTTTTTAATAGAATCAAAATCGTAAGGCTTGTAAATTACTCCATAAATATCTGTAATACCATCAGCTGCTTTTGCTTTAAAAGGTTCTGGAAATTTGTATCCAGCAGCAAAAAGTTGTGATAAATCTGCTTCTTCCAATTTCATCACTAATTTTCCATTGCTATCTCTTAATTCTGATTTTGGAATGGTATTAACTCTTGAGTAGTTGCTTACAAAATATTGATTAGAGTCTGATAAACTGATACCTGTATTATAATCTCCAGGATTTAACGATTTTAAACCTGTTCCATTTAAATTAATTTTATACAAATGAGCATAGTAAGGGTCTTGATTTTTTGCAATTCCGTTTGCAGTAAAGAATACTTCACGAGTTTTTTCATTAATTCCTTCAAAACGATCTATATGAAAAGGCCCATTAGTAACTTGCTTTTTTAAGTTACCATTTGTATCATATAAATAGTAATGTCCCCAACCATCTCTTTCTGACCAAAATAGAATTTCTTGTTCGTTATTAAACAATCTAATTGATTTTCCTCTTTGTTCAATATATGTATTAGAATGCTCTTTTATGATTGTTTTTACTTCTCCTGAAGAAATATCAGCAACATGAATATCTAAATGTTTACGATCTCTACTTGTAGTGCTAAAGTAAATTTTTCCTTTTTTAGATAATAATTTTGTAGGATTATGCTCATCTCTTCTATAAGATTTTTTCCAAGGATGACTATAAATATTAATTGATTGTTGAACTGTAGAATCTAAAACAATTTCTTTTTTAGATTTTGATGGAATATCGAAAACTAACATTTCTGATTTATAAAAATCTTGTTCCCCAGCCATATGGTACTTATAGGTTTCCAATTGAGGTCTTCCTTTTTTAGTAGCATGTATTACCCATAAATCTTCAATATGTCTTGCATCTGACCTTGTATAAATAAACTTTTTAGAATCATGAGACCAGTAACCGTAAATGCCTTGTTTATCTTTTTCTTGTTTCTTTTTTTCCTTGTCCGTTTTTCCATAAGTTCTTCCTCCGTAACTATAATTAAGCTCACCATCTTTTGTCCATTGATTTTCAACTATAGTTGTATCTTTTTCATCTTTTACAGCTTTTAAAAAATTTTCTTTGTTCATCCAATAGAGATTGTAATTCTTTGAATACAAGACAATTGAACTATCAGGGGCAATATTAGCCCACTTTTTCCAAGGCTCTTTTTTCTTCTTTTTTGTTCCTAAAATGGTTAATCTATTTCCTCCAAGTCTATATTCTAAATGATAGACTTTTTTCTCCATTTTTTGTTTTCCCTTTTTCTTCTTTTTTGCTTTTATAGAGTCCTTTTTTGCATCCTCTTTATCTTCTTTAACTTCTACTTCTTCTTTTGAAGTTACATAAAAACGAATCGCTTTTTCATCTTTAGTAAACGTAAAATTAAAACGAGGTAGATGTTTTGCTTCATAAGGATCTTTAGTTATTTCTGATAACCATTTTGCCATTTTTACATTATCAAATAATGGTTTTTTAGTTTTTTTGTAAGCATCTACAATATAGTATTTAGAACCTTCTGTTGATGTTTTGTATTGATACCAAAAACGATTTCCTTTTTGTAACCAATTTGGTCTTACAGAAGTAGAATGCACCATTTTTGCCATTTTTGTAGGTGAAAATCGTGCTGCTTGTCTATAATTAGGTTCAGGTGTTTCTTGAGCTTTTATTGAAAGAAATGACAATAAAAACAAAAGTGTAGGTAGTATGTTTTTCATTGTAAAAGTTTGAATTAGTGTTTAAAGTTCTTTAAAAGGATTGACATATCAAACTTTTAAACAAACTTTAACAAATCCTTAATTCAAATTACGTTTTTGAATAAAAAATCGTTTTAAGATTTGAGAACATTTATTTTCCAAAACACCTGAAATTACTTTAGTTTTGGGGTGTAATGTTATTTTTAAATTTACAAAACCTCTTTCTGGCTCTGAAGCTCCATATACAATTCTACCTATTTGTGTCCAATAACTTGCTCCTGCACACATTTGGCAAGGTTCTAGAGTTACATAAAGTGTGCAGTTTTTTAAATATTTACCTCCTAAAAAATCAGCAGCTGCAGTAAAAGCTTGCATTTCTGCATGTGCAGTTACATCATTTAAGGTTTCAGTTAAATTATGAGCTCTGGCAATAATTTTATCATTTAAAACAATAACAGCTCCAACAGGAATTTCGCCTTTATCAAAAGCAAATTCGGCTTCTTGTAAGGCTTTTTTCATAAAATAGAAATCGTCAAAAGGTTGTATCATTTTTAAGAATATAAAAATCAATATTACAAAAAGTTAAATTGTATTTTTGCAAGTGAATGAAAAATTTGTTGAATCACATATCATACCCAGAAGATTTACGAAAATTAAATCCAGAACAATTACCACAATTAGCTAAAGAATTAAGAGAATTTATCATTGATATCGTATCTACAAAAGAAGGTCATTTAGGTGCTAGCTTGGGTGTTGTAGAATTAACAATTGCCTTGCACTATTTATTTGATACTCCTAATGATTTATTGGTTTGGGATGTGGGACATCAAGCTTATGGACATAAAATTTTAACAGGAAGAAAAGATGTTTTTCATACCAATAGGCAATTTGGAGGAATTGCTGGTTTTCCATCAAGAAAAGAAAGTATTTATGATGCTTTTGGAGTTGGGCATTCATCAACATCAATTTCAGCTACTTTAGGTATGGCAATTGCATCTAACCTAAAAAGAGATACCAAAAAACATCATATTGCTGTAATTGGAGATGCATCAATTGCTAGTGGAATGGCTTTTGAAGCCTTAAATCACTCAGGAGTTTCTAAAGCAAATTTGTTGATTATTTTAAATGATAATGCTATTGGAATTGATCCAGCTGTTGGTGCTTTAAAGGAATATTTAACAAAAGTTAAAACTGATAAAAAATTAGCGGCTCAAAATAATATCATCAAAGCTTTGAATTTTAAATATTCAGGTCCAATTGATGGTCATGATTTACCAAGAATTTTATCAGAATTAGAACGATTAAAGTCTGTAGAAGGCCCAAAATTCTTGCATGTTATTACTACAAAAGGTAAAGGGTTACAAAAAGCAGAAGAAGATCAAGTTACTTATCATGCTCCAGGAAAATTTGATAAAATTTCAGGTGAAAGAACTAAAAATAAAGAAACCCTTTACACTAAATATCAAGATGTTTTTGGAAAAACTATTCTTGAACTAGCAAAAGAGAATGATAAAATTGTGGCCATAACACCAGCTATGTTAACTGGAAGCTCTTTGAAATTAATGTTAGAGAAATTTCCAAAAAGAACTTTTGATGTTGGTATTGCAGAACAACATGCAGTAACTTTGGCAGCTGGAATAGCTACTCAAGGTTTGATCCCTTTTTGCAATATTTACTCTACTTTTTTACAACGTGCTTATGATCAAGTAATTCACGATGTTGCTTTACAAAATTTACCTGTTATTTTTTGTTTGGACAGAGCTGGTTTGGTTGGTGAAGATGGTGCCACACATCATGGAGTTTTTGATATTGCTTATTTAAGATGTATTCCTAGTCTCATAATTTTTGCTCCAAGAAACGAAATTGAATTACGTAATATTTTATATACAGCTCAATTAGGATTAAAAAATCCGATAGCAATTCGATACCCAAGAAGTTATGGAAATAATCTTGATTGGCAAAAACCTTTCCAAAGAATAGAGATTGGCACTGGAGTTTGTTTAAAAGAAGGTAATAAAATTGCTGTTTTATCTTTAGGCACAATTTCAAAAAATGTTAAAGAAGCAATTAAATTATCTAAAAATAGTAGCGAAATAGCTCATTATGACTTACGTTTTGTTAAACCTTTAGATGAAAAATTATTACATAAAATATTCAAAAAACACAAAATTATTATTACTCTTGAAGAGGGTGTTATAACTGGTGGGTTTGGGTCTGCAGTTTTAGAATTCGCTGCAAAACACCATTATCAAAATAGAATAAAAATTTTAGGGGTTCCTGATGAATTTATTGAGCATGGTAACATTCAACAACTTAAACAAAAGTCAGGGCTGAATGCAATAAAACTAAAAAAGGTGTTTAACTCATATATTTAAATAAGTTTAAATTTCAGATGTATCATTTTGATTGTTTTAAATTAAATGATTATATTTACTATTAAATAATATTTCCTGTTAATTTTTTATGCATTCTTATAGCATAACTATCTGACATACCTGCAATAAAACTAGAAACATTTAATAATCTGCTATACAGTTTATCGTTATTAGTTTGAAATTCTTTAGGTAAAGTGTGTAACACTAGTTTGTCTAAATTTGATTCATTGTCTATATTTTTATTGTTTAAAGCAGTTATAAAAACGTCAAGTAAGTCAGCTATTATTCGATAACCCGCTATTTCTTTTTCTATAACTTCTTTACTCATGTATATTTTATCAATACTTATCTTGATAATGTCGTTTATTTGTGCTTCAAACTTACATTTGTCTAATAAAGATTTGTTAAAAGTTCCAGTAAGGATAGCTTCTTCATTATCTAAAAATATAGCCACAGATTCATTTATTAAGGTACTTATCGCTAATGCTCTCAAATAACTTACTCTATCTTTTGTATGTTTTAAAGAGTTATATTTTTTAGTATTGATATTATCTCTAACTAAATTTATTAAAAATTCTAGTGAATAATCTTCATCAATTAAACCTAAATTAATACCATCTTCAAAATCGATAATGGTATAACAAATATCATCTGCTGCTTCTACTAAATAAGCTAGTGGATGCCTGTAATAAGAAATTGCTGATGTAGATTTTTCTTGCATCCCTAATTCGTTTACTACATCTAAAAAAGCTTCTTTTTCTGATTGAAAAAAACCATACTTTTTATCTGCAATATGACGCGTTGGTTTTTTAGGCAAGCTCTCTTTTGGATATTTTAAAAAAGCACCTAAAGTTGCATAACTTAACCGTAAACCCCCAGAAATACCTTCTCTAGATTCCGTTAAAATTTTGAATCCGTTTGCATTGCCTTCAAAATCTATTAAGTCTTGGTATTCTTTTTCTGATAAATGGTCTTTGTATTTTACTCCTTTTCCTGTTTTAAAATACTCGCCAATTGCTTTTTCTCCTGAATGTCCAAAAGGCGGATTCCCAATATCATGCATTACAGCTGCTGCAGCTACAATAGCTCCAAAATCGTTGAATGTATATCCTAATTCTGCTAAATTTGGGTGACGCTCTAACAACACCTTACCTACTCTTCTACCTAAAGTTCTACCTACCACAGAGACCTCTAAACTATGCGTTAAACGAGTATGTACAAAATCTGTTTCAGATAATGGAATTACCTGTGTTTTATCTTGTAAACTTCTAAATGCTGATGAGAAGATGATTCTATCAAAATCTACTTCGAAACCCAAACGTGTTTCATCTTGTGCTATTCTTGTTCGTTTTTCTGTATCACCAAAACGTTTTAAAGAAAGGAGTTGTTGCCAGTTCATTATTTTATTTTTAAAAAGAGATTCCTGCATACGCAGGAATGACAAGTTGCACGAAAATACGAAAAAGATGTTGAATTAAAATTCTAATAATTTTACGAATTGCAAAAAATTATTAAACAAGTTTAGCCCAGATTGAACGACATGTTTGAGCTCTTTTGAGGTACGAAAAAAGCGAGTAGAGAAAGCTGGAAATAGCTTCGAATAAAAAAAGAGAAATCTTTCGACTTCTCTTTTCTAAACTTTAATTTACTTACTGTTTACCCTTCGCAACTAGCACATTCTTTCTTTTGTTTAAATTTCTGTGCTGCATTCATACTATGTTGATAATACATCGATTTTACACCTAATTTCCAAGCGTTTACATATACTTTGTTTACGTCTTTAATTGGCATATCTGGATGCACCATAATATTAATAGACTGCCCTTGATCGATATGATTTTGACGATTAGCTGCTTGATATACAATTACATTCTGATCAATCTCTGAATATGTCTTAAAAACATCTTTTTCATTTTCTGATAAGAAATCTAAATGCTGTACAGAACCATCATTATCACGAATACTTCTCCAAACATCTGGTGTACTTCTTCCTTTTTCTTCTAAAACACTTTCTAAAATTGGATTTTTAATAGTAGTCTTAATTTTTGCAATATCTTTTACATAAACGTTAGACCAAATTGGCTCAATTCCTTGAGAAACTTGTCCTAAAATAAATGCTGATGACGTAGTTGGTGCAATTGCATTTAAAGTTGTATTGCGTCTTCCATACCCTTTTAAAATAGCTGGCTCTCCATATTCTTTAGCCATTTCTTCTGATGCTTTGTATGATTTCTCTTTAATCAGCTTAAAGATTTCACTGTTTAAAGAATATGCTTCAGCACTATCAAAAGGCAACATTTTAGATTGTAATAAAGAATGCCATCCTAAAGCACCTAAACCTAAAGCTCTGTTGTCTTTTGCAAACTTATAAGCTTTCTCCATAAAACGGAACGTAAACTGGTCATCTCTGTTTTCTGAATCTTTATATATTTCTAACTTTGTGATAAACTCTTCCATTACAGCATCCAAGAAATACGTTAGTGTTTCGACTGCATCTGTATCTTTCCATTTATCATAATGCAATAAGTTTATGGAAGATAAACAACAAACAAAAGACCACTCATCATTAGAAGGTAACATGATTTCTGTACATAAATTACTTGCATAGATTTCAAGATTTTTATCTTTATAAACATCTACTGTTGCATTATTTGCATTATCTCTAAACAATATATAAGGATAACCAATCTCACCTCTACACTGTAATACTTTTGCCCAAACACTTCTCTTATCTACATCACCGTCAATCATTTCTTGCATCCATTGGCTACCAACAGTAACACCATGTGTCAACTCTTGTATTGGGTTACCTTCTGTACCAATCTCTAAAAACTCCATAATATCTGGATGATCGATTGGTAAATATGGAGAAAACCGACCTCTTCTTACAGAACCTTGACTCACTACATCTACCATTTTTTCAAACAATTGCATAATATGTACAGAACCAGAAGAAGAACCATTATTTTTTACTTCAGCACCTCTTGGACGCAATTTACCAAAATAACCAGATGTACCACCACCTAATTTAGACATCATCCCTACTTCTGATTGAGAGAATAAAATATCGCCCATATCATCTGCTACATGAGAACCAAAACAACTAATTGGTAAGCCTCTTCTTTTACCAAAATTAGACCAAACAGGTGACGCTAATGAATAAAAACCTTCTGCCATATAGTTTTCAAACTTATTAGCAAAACCAGGTTTCTTTAGAATTTTTTCTGCATTTTCAGCGATTTCTCGAATTCTACTTTCTGGTGTTGCACCTTCTGTTAAATATCCAGATTCTAAAAATTTACGACTATTTTCTGTTAACCAATTGTATTCTGGTGTTTTCATTTTATCAAGAATCTCTTTTCGAGAAGAGTTTCTTGCTTCAATTAATTTTTCGTGGTCTGTTTTGGGTTGAGATGTGGTTTTTGTGGTATTTAGGTTCATAGTTTAAAATAAATCGTCGCTTGTTATACTTTTTGTTCTTTTACTGTAGTTTATAGATCTTTTTACAAAGAAATCTCCATGTTTTGTTCCAATAATTTCATCATCAAACCATTCTGTTTTAGAAAGCAATTCTTCATCGATATCAAATATTTTTGGTACTCCAATACTTTCTAACGATTTGTTGAATCTATTTTTAATGAATTCATTGATTACTTTTTTAGGTAAGAAATCTAACTCACCTTTTTCAAAAATCCAGTCGATAATTTTACTCTCTGCATAGAAAGCTTCATTACACATTTCTTGAATCATTAATGTATAGTCTTCATCAAACCATTCTGGGTTTTCATCTTTTATAATTTTGATAATATCAATACCAAAATCTCCATGAATTTGCTCTTCTTTGGAGGTAGCTTCAACAACATTAGAAATTCCTTTTAAGGCATTTTTATGCTTATTAAAAGCCATTATTATTAAAAATTGAGAGAACAAAGAAACATGTTCTATAAACAAAGAAAATAATAATACAGATTCTGAAAATTGCTGATTATCTTCACTTTTAGAATTTTGTAATGCCAACTCTAAATAGTTAACACGACGCATAATCACAGGGTTTTTCTTTAGATTTTTAAACTCGTTATTCAATCCTAAAATCTCTAGTAAATGTGAATATGCATCATGATGACGAACTTCACTTTCTGCAAAGGTAGAACCCACAGATCCTATCTCTGGTTTTGGCATTTTCTTATAAATATCACCCCAAAAAGATTTTACAGCAACTTCTATTTGAGAAATTGCCAACATCGTATTTTTAATGGCATGCCTTTCTGTTTCTGAAAGATGTGTTTTAAAATCTTGTATGTCGCTTGTAAAATTAAATTCTGTATGAATCCAATATGAATGTCTAATAGCATCTACATATTCGTATAAACTAGGATATTCGTAAGGCTTCAAATTCACACGTTTTTCAAAGATGTTCGTTTTTCTGCTTCTAGCTTGCTCATCTCTATATAATATGTACGCTTTTGCTACATCTCTAAAAGGACTATCCATCAACTTTACCTCTACAATATCCTGTACTTGTTCTACAGTTGGTATATACAAAGGTTCATTAAGCTTTCTTTCTAATAAAGCACCGTTAACAATATTAGAAATTGCAATTGCATCTTTTCTAGTACCATTATTTACAGTAAGCATTGCTTTTTCAATGGCATTTGTAATCTTTTCTAACTCGAAAGGAGTTGTTTGATAATCTCTTTTTATAATGTGTGTAATTTCCACAATGAAGATGTATTAAGTTAATGTTAATTTTACAGCCTAACAAAGATTGTAATTTTTGTTTTTAAAAGAAAGTCATACTTATTCACAAATCCCTTGAAGTTTTTAACAAAATCGATTTCTTAAGAAAAAACGTAGTTTTCACTCATTTTCATAAGTATTTCATTTTCAGATTTTTAAAATGTTAAAATTTGCTAACAGCCTAGTTTTATTGACATTCTTAAAATTTGTTTTTTGATGTATTAACAGAATACTAAATATTCTATTTTTTTATAGAAAGTGAAGTCGAATTCATAAATAAAAATACAAGAATTATTTAGACCTTTTTTACATAAGTACAAATTCATAAATCATTTTATGATGGCTATTTTTTGCCGTATTTTTGCAAAAATTTTTATCTACACATGAAAAACAGGTTTCCAAAAATTGTGAAAATTACTATTATTTCTGTTTACCTCATCTTTTTAGCAGGTTCTGTAGTAAGAATGACAGGTTCTGGGATGGGATGCCCAGATTGGCCTAAATGTTTTGGGTATTTAATTCCGCCAACTGAAGAAGAACAAATTACATGGAAACCAAATACTGATTATAAAGAAGGATACATAATAGTTAAAGATGAAATACTTTTTGTGGCAAATAAAGATGTAATAACATCAACTGAATTTAATACTAATAATTGGAGTAAATACACCAAACACGATTATGCAAAATTCAATAAATACCATACTTGGACAGAATATATCAATAGGTTAGTGTCTGTTTTAGCTGGTTTTGTTTTTTTGTTTTTGATTTATGCTTCTACTAAATTTTGGAAAGAAAATAAAACAATTACTCTCTTGGCTTTTGGAGCTTTTATTTTAATGTTATTTGAAGCTTGGTTAGGAATGAAGGTGGTTGACAGCAATTTAAACCCATCAACAATTACCATACACATGGTTGTTGGTTTAATTATAATAGCCCTTTTATTGCGTTTACAATATATTGTTTCGCCCCAAAAAATATACAATTACAATTCTCTTTTCAATAAACTATTGATTGTTTCTGTAGTTTTTTCTTTAATCCAAATTGCGATGGGAACTCAAGTAAGGCAATTTATTGATGAACAAGTAAAATTGTTTGGCTTTGAGAATAAAAACTATAGTTTGATGAACCCAAGTTTTAAATTTTACTTTCATAGATCTTTTACAATTGCAATTGTTTTGGTAAATGCTGGTTTATTTTATATAAATCAAGTCAAAAATTTAGGATACAAACTTATTAATTGGATTCTCTTTCTAATCTTTTTAGAAACTATAACTGGTATTTTAATGTATTATGCTGAAATACCTTTTGGCACACAAGCGATACATTTAATGGCTGGTGCTATCTTATTTGGCTTACAATTTTATTTATGGATGCAGAGTAGAAAGACAGTTGACAGTCACAGTAGCAGTTTTCAGTAGTTATTCTTTAGAAAAACAGCTGCTTAAAACTGCTACTGCCAACTGAATACTAAATTAAGGATGTGCATTTACCCAAACCTCACCATCAGAAAAGTATTCTTTTTTCCAAATAGGTACAGTTTCTTTTAGAGTATCAATAGCAAATTCACAGGCTAAAAAAGCAGCTTTTCTATGTTTGGAAGATACAGCTATAATTACTGGTACATCACCAATTTGTAGCATACCTTCTGCATGATGGATGGCAATTTTATGTATCTCAAATTTTTCTAGAGCTAAATCTGCAATCTTCTGCATTTCTTTAATTGCCATTGGTTTATAAGTAGAAAAATCTAATTGTTTTACTTTCTTACCTTGAGTATCATTTCTTACAGTGCCTATAAAAGTAGTTATGCCTCCACAAACATCATCTTCTACAAAACAATAACATTCTTGTAGAGTCAATTTTTCTGAAGTAATTTTTATATAAGTTCTTTGCATTGAAGTTCAAAAATAGTAAAACAAAAACGTATTTTTGCAATACTAATCACATATATAAAGTAATGAAAACTATTTTTAGAATTGTTAGTTTTTTAGAAGGTGTTTCTTATTTATTATTACTCTTTATAGCTACTCCTATTAAATATCTTCAAGATAATCCTGAATATGTAAAACTTTTAGGAATGCCTCATGGAATCCTTTTTATGTTATACATTGTTTTTGCCATAGTTCTTAAAAAAGAGATGAAGTGGGATAACAAAACTTTTGGAATTATTTTAGCTTGTGCAGTCATCCCTTTTGGTACTTTTTATGTAGATAAAAAATATTTACGTTAAAGATTAATCTCTATTGATAATATTAGTTTCTCCCCAAATACGCATAGCTTCTATAATTGGATATATAGATTTTCCTTTTTTGGTTACATAATACTCAACTCTTGGTGGAATTTCTGCAAAAATTTTTCTTGACAAAATACCGTCATTTTCCATTTCTCGAAGTTGTTTTGTAAGCATTTGTTTACTTATTCCTTCTATAGTTCTATTTAATACACCAAAACGATTAATGCCTTTCGAAATTAGATATAATATGATTGGTTTCCATTTGCCTCCTATCATACTTAAGCAGTAAGATACTGGGCAAGTAGAATTGTTACTTTCAATTTTTTCTAAAATATTTTTATTCATAATAAATTGATTATCAATATAAGTATGATTTTTAATACTAAATCATTTTTATGTAACTACTTTCAAATATAAAACTTATTATAAATATTTGCATAAATAATAACAAAATTAATCCAAAATAATAAAATGAAGAATCCAAATACATTAGAAGAAATAAAAAAGTACGCTTTAGGAGAATGGCAAAGTTTAAGTGTAGAATTAAGACCAACCGAAGATAGAACTGGTAGTGGTAAAATTGAACCTACTTATTTAAAAAGAAATTTTAAATATTTAACGAACGATAAATTTGTTGGTACAATTACATTATTTGCTGATAATTATGGTGAATTCCCCTTAATGGAATTTGAGTTTAAAGGAAACTTAACTTGGCACGATGAACACCCAATAGCAAAAGGAGCTTGGAAAATTGACTATATGCTAGATGAAGGTTTTGGAGTAACCCCTCTAAACCCTAATGCTACAGAGCTGTTAAATAGTGCACTACCAAAAAGGATGACACCTTTTGAAAACAATGTTAAAAAAGATATTTTAGGCAAGGCTTTCCCTATGTTTCATATAGAAGATAGGCAAATTATTGGAGATTTTGATTTAATCTATTTTAAGCATGGTTTGTTATTTATGGGTGCAAAACATGTAGATGGTACTCCTTTTGATAAACCAGAAAACAGACCTCATCAATTACAAATACCTTTAGAAAGAGTTAACTAAAAACTTAATTTTTATAACCTAAAAAAGCAATAATACTTCAAAATATATTATTGCTTTTTATTTTAGCAGATTATCCACCACTAACAGGTGGAATTACAGCCACGATATCTCCTAACTTCAAAATAACATCATCATTTGCATATTCTTCATTTACTGCTATTGCGTATGAATTTATATTTTCTAGTTGATGAAATTCATCCTTTAAAATAGTTTTAAAACCTGCAACTGTAGTTTTTTCATCTACATTGATTTCTAGGGTTGATGTGCCAATTAAATCTGTTGTAATTCCAAAAAAAAGTGTTTTTATCTTCATAAAAACAAAGATAACTAGTTCAGTAAGTTTAAACGAAATACAAATCCATCATTTTTTATACCTGCATAATTAGAACGAATGTAATCTATTCGTAAAAAACGCCATTTACCAAAACCAATATTATCTAAACCAACAGAGTACTCTGTATATGGCTTTGTATCTGCCATAAATAAAGTTTTAGCACCACCAACTAAATGGAAGTTTAACTTATTTAACAAAGGTACTTTCCCTAAAATAGAACCTCTAAAATTATGTTCTATATGTGCTTCTGCATATTTATCATTTGTAAAAAAACGATAGTATTCTAGCAAGCCAAAGCTATTTAATTGATTATCTGTTACAAATGCCAGTTGATTTCCATTCGCTTGCAATAAATCCATTATAGGTACATCCTTTTGTTTTAAAAATAAACCTCCTCTAATATTATATGTTAAATCACCATAATTTCCAGTATTTATAAATTGCCTTAAATTTCCTGTAAATAGATCGGAATTAAAACTCGAATTTGAAGCCGCAAATCTTTTACGGTAATTTAGACTTAACGTTGGGTATTTAGAATTATCTGCATTAAACTTACTATCTGGATAAGATAGATATTTTTGAGCAAAAACAATTCTTGCTCCTACATTTAACGTCGCTATTTTGTGTGCTGTAAAAGGTGCAGTACTATAATTATTGGGTTCTAAAGGATTATTAGATGTATATGGATCATTTCTAGATTGCCTAGCAAACGAGTAGTTGGTTGTATTAAATAAAGGTTTTCTATTTGCATATTCTAAACTAGAATAAAAATAAACTCCATTTTTTATTTCTTCAGAATAACTAATTCTTGCATACTCTTTTTCATAAATTTTCATGTAATTGTCTCGTCTTAACAACGATCTAATTAAGTTATCCATTTTAGAAATAGGATTTCTGGGGTTAAATTGTAAGGTTGTAATCCCTCCAGATATTGAAAATCTTGGTCTTGAAAAATTATTCCATTTTTTACTAAAATAAAAAGTTGGTCTAGCTCTTTTATCAGAAAAACCATAATTAACATTTACACCTGCACTCCACCATTTTCCTTTATCATTTAATCTTTTAAAATAACTTAAACCTGCAGATGCATTAAAACCCTGCACAGTATTAAAACTCAATTCATCTAGTAACCCATTGTAAGAAAGTGACCATTTTTCGTAAGAATTTCTATACGTATAGCCTGTTATTGGCGATAAAAAACCAAACTTATTCTGAACTTTATTTACCGAATCTAAATATTTTTTAGATTTACGTACTACTTTAATACTATCTTTTATACTATAATCTTTAACTTCTTCTCTAGTTAAAGGTACAGGTCTTAAAGTATTCCAATACACAGTGTCTTTTTTGGTCGCATTTTCTTCAAAAGACAACACCTCATTTGTAAATGTATTTTCAGTAAATTTAGGTGCAAAATCATAATCTGAATATACATAAGAAAATTTTCCTCTAGGTTTAAAACCTAAAAAAGCGATATCAAACTCTATACTTTGACTTATTAATACCCAAGCATCTATTTTTTCTGAATAATTATACCCTTGTTTTAGCCCTAAAGAGTTTACAAAGGGAATATTAATTTGAGTACCTGTTGTAGATAAATCTGCTCCATACAAAGCCCAATCATCTTCTACAATATAAATAGAACCATTAAAAATACGATCATTTTTTCGTTTAGGAATTAGTTTTATTTTATTGATAAGTTTACCATTTTTATCATAAAAAGTACCTTCTAATTTATACTTGTAATAACTAAATGCATTAGATGAAATTGGCGAAACCAAATCGTTAAAAATTTCAATACTATTTTCATATAAATTGATGTTAGAGTCTTCTGCTCTGTTAAAACTAACACCATTATCTTGCCCAGATACTTTAGATGCTACAATTTTTTCTTTAAATCGTTTAGGTTTCTTTTGAAAAGAAATGTTCGAAAAAGTTTCTGATAGATACACAATTCCACTTCTTGTAGAGTCTAAACCTCCACCAAAATCGCCCATGTTTTGTCCTAAAAACTTTTCTGGCGCATCTTTAATTCTTGTTAGACCTCTTGAATAAAATTTTGCGGTATAATTAGCATATTTATCTGTATTCTTGTCTTTATTGGCAATTACATTTCTAATAATTCTGTTTGCAGGGTTATCTTTAGTAGATATCGAAATTTCATCTAACTCTACTTTTTCTTCTTCTAGAACCACATCTAAAGTATAAGGAAAAGAAGAAATATCAACACTCTTTTTTACGGTTTTATAGCCTAAAATTTGATAAATAATGGTGTATTTTCCTGTCTTTTTTAATTCTAAAACATAATCTCCATTATCGTTAGAAGTTGTACCTGTTACAGTTTTGTCTAAATACACACTTACAAAGGAAAGTGGGGCATTTTTACTGTTTGTAATTTTACCCTTTACTTGGGCAAAAGAATAAGATATACAGAAAAATAAAAATAGGAAAGTAATTTTTTTCATGGGTTGGTTTTATTGATAGACGCAAACATATCGTTATTTGTTACCAAAAATGGTTAATTTTTGTTAAACAAGCTTTAAGAGTTTCTTAAAATTGAGGATAAGATTCTGTAATTAACTGATAAAAAATTCGAGAAAGTTTAGAAAAAAATGGTTTAGAATTATTCTACTTTAGAGTTAAAGTCTTTAAAAAAATCAGCTAGAGATGTATTAAGAGTTTTTAAGATTAGCAGCAAACGTTCCATATCTAATTTTGACTCCCCTTTTTCTAATTTTGAATACACAGACTGGCTAATATTTAATCTATAGCACATATCAGCTTGCGTTAAGTTTTGTTCTAGTCTAATAGTTTTAATCTTTTTTAAAATAGTTATTAAGTCATCTTCAACTAAAAAGTGATAAATATTTTTTCTTTTCATGGGACAAAGTTAAAAATATTTGTCAATTAAAATATTCGATTTTCAATACCCCATAAATGGGGTGAAAAAAGGCAAAAAATACCCCATAAATAGGGTATTGAAAATCGAATACGGTTTCTTTGGTGTTGTAAGATAACTTTCTCAACTTTGGTAAATAACAGCTGCTATATAAAAGAATGTACCTATTGTAGTAGCTAAACTTTATAAGAATATAAAAACCTCCACTTGTGGAATTAAAAATAAAATATCGCGAAATACAATGTATCATTTAAAACCAGTGCTTATGTAAATACACAAACCCAAGCAGAGGAAGTATTACAAAAGTAACATTTTTTCTACAAGTTTTTAGGTGTTATTTAAACTTGTTTATTCATGTAAAAACACCAAATAATTATTTAATAATCATTTTAAAATTTAGAAAAAATGAAGAAATATATTTTAAGTTTAGTTTTTGTTTTGGTTGGGGCAATTGCTTTTGCAAACCATGGTAAAGAAAATGTTTTCAATCCTAAAATGAAAACTGAAATAATAAGTTATAAAAATTCAAAAGATTATACTTTCAGTATTAATGAAAAAAAACTAACCAAAGAAGAGTTAATTAATTTAGAGGACTGTACATTAAAAGGTAAATTTACGATAACCTTTCCTGATGGAGAAAAGTTTTCTTGGGAAGGCACTCTAACTATTGTGGGTCAATCTTGTGTTGATTTTTTAAAAAAAATGATGAAAAAATAAAATGAAAAAAATAATTTTAATAACCATATTAAGTGTGTTTTCACTTGGTTTTGCTTCAACCAATCACATTAATGATTATAACTCAAAAATAGAGAAAATAAACATTGTTAATAAATACAATAAGGTTGATGAAAAAAAAGATTGTACTGTGAGACTCAATTTCACATTAGAAGATGGTACTAAAATTGAGGGAGAAATAACTTTTTTAGATGTTACTTGGTGGCAATGTACAAAAATGCAGTTAGCTGCTTGGTGGGAAAGAAATTTTTAAATATGTATAACTATACTAAGTACAACAAATTTGTTGTACTTAGTTAAATTTAATGAATATGAAAAATATTTTATTCACAACGATTTTTACCTTACTATATTTTTCAGGTAAGGCTAAATTTAGTGAAAACATAAACTACGGTAAAATATCCTTTGAACGTGTTCTCAATTTTGATGGCAATTTAGAGACAACAGAATTTGATTTATTTTTTAGTCCTAATTTTTCTGTTTTTTCAGAAAAGACTGCTCAACAAAAAAAATCTTCTACATTGAAGCCAAGTACAGATGATGAATTTGATTTGTCTTTTGATGTGAAATTTAATGGGAGCAAATATGTTGTTTTAACAGATTTTAAGAGAGATAGTATTTATAGTCAGGTATCTTTATTTAAGAATGGAAAACAAACAACTTATATTGTTTGTGAAAAAGCAAAAAAAATAAAATGGGAAATTACACAAGAATTTAAAATGATAAGCGGCTTTAAAGCACAAAAGGCTACTTGTTTATTTAGAGGGAGAAACTATTCTGCATGGTTCACAAAAAAAATACCGATTAAATATGGTCCTTGGAAGTTGAATGGTCTACCTGGATTAATACTAAATGTTTCAGATGATAAAAATGAAGTTGCATTTAATGTAACAAAAATAGAAATACCAAACATTAAAAATACGAAATCAAATAATTATTTTGAGTTCAATAAAACTTTTAAGAAAATATCTCTCAAAGAATATATTAAACTAAAAAAAGGGCAGGTTGAAGAAGTAATGAAATTATTTGGAGCTAAACTTCCACGTGGATCAAATATGAAAATATCAACTGTAAAATCAAAGGCAATTGAACTTGAGTATGAAAATACAGTTGAAAATTAGCTTTTTCTTATTATTAATATTATTTAATTTAAAAATTTTAGGGCAAAGCGTAATTAATGGTACTGTAAAAAGTACTAAAAATCAAAAACTAAATAATGTAAATATACTATTGTCTAATTTGACAAAAACAAGAGTTGTTGCTTACAATTTTTCAGATGATAAAGGAAACTACATTTTAGAAACAAATAAAACAGGAAACTTTATTTTATCTTTTTCTGCTTTAGGTTACAAAAAAGTAGAAACACCAATAACCATAACAAAAGAAATTAAAATAATTACCAAAAATGTAACTTTAGAAGAAGAGACTTTTGAACTTACTGAGGTAATTATAGAAGCAGAAAAAACCATAAAAATTAAAAAAGACACTATAGAAGTCAAAGTAAATAAGTTTTTAAAACCCAATGATGCTACTGTAGAAGATTTACTAAAAAAAATACCAGGAGTTACTGTAGATATTGAAGGTACTATAAAAGTTGGCAACCAAGAAATAGAAAAACTAATGGTAGATGGTGACGATTTTTTTGAACGAGGTTATAAAATTCTTTCTAAAAACATGCCTCCAGATCAACTAGAGAAAATACAGATACTGCAAAAGTATTCTAATAACCGTTTATTAAAAGACATAGAAGAAAGTGATAAAGTAGCTTTAAATTTAGTATTAAAAGAGGATGCAAAAAGACAATGGTTTGGTAATTTTTCTGTCAATTATGGTATAATCTCAGAAAACAGGTATGAGCTTAAAACCTATGCTATGAATTTTGGTAAAAAAAATAAATACATTCTCTTATCAAACTTTAATAATTTAGGATATGATGCTACTGGAGATATTAATCACCTAATTCGACCATTTCGTTTTGGAGAACCTGCTAGTATTGGTGACAATCAACAAGTAAATAGTATGTTAAATTTACGTTTTGGGCAAGGTAATTTTAAAAAAAGTAGAACCAATTTTAACAATACAGAGTTGGTTTCTTTAAATGCAATTTTTAACCCTACTAAAAAGCTAAAAATAAAAACACTCGGTTTTTTTAATTGGGACGAAAATGATTTTTTTAAAAACAGTACCCAAAATTTTACTGCCAAAAATACCAATTTTACCAACTCAGAAGATTATACTATTAGAAATACAAAACGAATCGCTTTCGGAAAGCTAGATGTTACTTGTAATTTTTCGTCAACTCAAATGTTAGAAGCTACAACTAAGTACAATAATGGTGATTTTTTTGATAGTACTAATTTGTTATTTAATGGAAACTCAACTATTGAAAGTTTGAAACATCAAAACACGCTTTTTGACCAGAAAATTAACTACACCAATAAGTTTACAAACAAGAAAGTATTTTTACTTACAGGAAGATTTATTGATGAAAAAGCACCACAAAGCTATCGCATCAATCAGTTTTTTTATGCTGATTTATTTCCAAATCTAACCAATGTTGATAATGTACAACAACAAAGTGAAGACCAATTACTTTTTGTAGGCGTAAACGCCCATTTGTTTGATAGAAAAGAGAATGATAATTTGTTTGAACTGCAAATTGGCAATGAGTTTAGGCGAGATAAATTGATTTCAGAATTTTCCTTATTAGATGATGAATCTGTTTTGGATAATCCCGTTGATTATCAAAATAACACAACTTACAGTGTTAACGATTTGTACATAAAAACCAAGTATTTATTAGCTTTAAACAAGTTTAAATTAGTAGGAAATTTAGAGGTTCATCAATTATTTAATCATCTAAAAACTAATGAAATTGCTGAAAATCAGAATCCATTATTCTTTAATCCAAGTTTAGGTTTTGACTGGAAAATTAACTACATTAATAAATTAACAGCTTCGTATTCTCACAATACTTCAAATGCTGGTATTTTAGATGTTTATCAGAATTTTACATTAACAGGTTTTAGAAATTTTTCAAAAGGTACAGGCACATTTAATCAATTAGATGCTTCAAGTTTTACAGTAAATTATCAATTAGGTAACTGGAGCGACCGTTTTTTTGCAAATACATTTTTCATCTATAATAAAAATCATGATTTCTTTTCTACAAATTCAATAATAAACCAAAATTATTCCCAATCAGAAAAAATATTGATTAAAGACAGAGAATTTGTAAGTGTAAATACAAATATTGATAATTATTTTAAGTTTATATCATCTAACTTAAAACTCAATTTAGGGTATTCTAAAAGTCAATTCAAAAATATTATAAACAGTTCTAATTTAAGAAACATTACTTCTTTAAATTATAACTATGGTTTCGAATTACGTTCTGGTTTTAGTGGGGTTTTTAATTATCATTTTGGAACAAAATGGATTACTTCAGAAATTAAAACAACGTTTAATAATTCATTTACAGATAATAATAGTTTTTTAGATTTATCTTTTATTTTCAATGATAACTTTGATATAGAACTAAAATCTGAACGTTATTATTTTGGAAACTTGCAGAATGATAATACTTACTATTTTGTTGATTTAGACATAAGATACAAGCTGTTTAAAAATAAAATGACTTTGGGTATTGTAGGTAAAAACTTAACCAATACAGAAAAATTTAGAAATTTTTCTATTAGTGATATTGGTAGCTCTAATGTTGAATATCGCTTATTACCCAGATTCGTTTTGCTTAAATTAGATTATAGGTTTTAACTGATTACAAAAATCAGTTACTTTTGCTCCATGCCAAAAGCAAAATACTCTCAATTCATAAAACAAGAAGCAAAACGTTTAGGGTTTTTAGATTGTGGTATTGCTAAAGCCGATTTTTTAGAAGATGAAGCTCCAAAACTAGAAAAATGGCTTAAAAATGGTTTTCAAGGTAAAATGCAATATTTAGAAAATCACTTTGACAAACGTTTAGACCCTCGTTTATTAGTTGATGATGCCAAATCTGTAATTTCGCTTTCTTACAACTATTACCCTGAAAAAGAGCAAAATAAAAATTCTTATCATATTTCTAAATATGCTTATGGAGAAGATTATCATCATGTAATCAAACAAAAATTAAGAGAATTATTACAGGCTATTAATGATAAAATTGGTGAGATTTCTGGACGTTGTTTTGTTGATTCTGCACCAGTTTTAGAACGTGCTTGGGCAGAAAAAGCTGGTTTGGGCTGGAATGGAAAACACTCCTTACTCATTCAAAAACAAAAAGGTTCTTTCTTTTTTTTAGCAGAATTAATTATCGATTTAGAATTAGAATATGACCACCAAACAACTACAAATCATTGTGGTACTTGCACCAAATGTATAGATGCTTGCCCAACAGAAGCCATTTTACCAAATAACACAGTTGATGGTAGTAAATGTATTTCTTATCTAACGATAGAATTAAAAGAGAATATTCCTAATCAATTTAAAGACAAAATGGAAAACTGGATCTTTGGTTGCGACATTTGTCAAGATGTTTGTCCTTGGAATCGGTTTTCAAAACCACACAATGAACCTTTATTTGCCCCAAAAGAAGAACTCTTAAAAATGAATAAAAAAGATTGGGAAGAAATTACAGAAGATATTTTTAAAAAAGTCTTTAAAAAATCTGCTGTAAAGAGAACAAAATTTGCAGGTTTGCAAAGAAATATTCGATTTTTAAAAGATTAAAAATCTCATTGCTCTTTCATTGAAAACCATATATTTGTAAGCTTAAATTAGCAAATAACTATTTATGAGCGATTCTAGAAAAAGACATGAAGCTTTATTATATCATGCAAAACCAAAACCAGGAAAAATAGAAGTTGTACCTACAAAAAAATATGCTACCCAACACGATTTAACATTAGCTTATTCACCTGGAGTTGCAGAACCTTGTTTAGAAATTGCAAAAGATAAAAATAATGTTTACAAATACACTTCTAAAGGTAATTTAGTAGCCGTAATTTCTAATGGAACCGCTGTTTTAGGTCTAGGTGATATTGGTCCTGATGCCTCAAAACCAGTAATGGAAGGTAAAGGGTTACTCTTTAAAATATTTGCTGATATTGATGTTTTTGATATTGAGGTTGATGCAACAGATGTTGATAAATTTATTGAAACCGTAAAAGCAATTGCTCCTACTTTTGGAGGAATTAACCTTGAAGATATAAAGGCTCCAGAAGCTTTTGAAATTGAAAGAAGACTAAAAGAGGAATTGAATATTCCTGTAATGCACGATGATCAACATGGAACTGCAATCATTTCTGCAGCAGCTCTAAAAAACGCTATTGAAATCACCGAAAAAGATATTACTAAACTAAATTTTGTAGTAAATGGTGCTGGTGCTGCAGCCATTTCTTGCACACGTTTATATTTAGAATTAGGAGCAAAAAGAGAAAATATTGTAATGTGTGATAGCAAAGGTGTTATCAGAAAAGATAGAGATAATTTAACATCACAAAAAGCAGAATTTGCAACTTCTAAAGATTTACATACTCTAGATGAAGCTATGCAGAATGCAGATGTTTTTATTGGATTATCTATGGGTAATGTTGTAACACCAGAAATGCTGTTATCTATGGCAAAAAATCCTATTGTGTTTGCAATGGCTAATCCTGTACCAGAAATAGATTACGATTTAGCAATAGCTACAAGAAGTGATATTATTATGGCTACTGGTAGGTCTGATCATCCAAACCAAGTGAATAATGTACTTGGCTTCCCTTTTATATTTAGAGGAGCTTTAGATGTAAGAGCTACTAAAATTAATGAAGCCATGAAATTGGCTGCTGTACATGCATTAGCAGATTTAGCTAAAAAATCTGTACCTGAACAAGTAAATATTGTGTATGATGAAGTTAGTCTCACTTTTGGTAAAGAATACATCATTCCAAAACCTTTTGACCCAAGGTTAATATACGAAATTCCACCAGCAATTGCGAAAGCAGCTATTGATTCTGGTGTTGCTTTAGAACCAATTGAAGATTGGGAAAGATATAGAGAAGAATTGATGGAACGTTCTGGTTCTGGAAGTAAGGAAATCAGATTATTACATAACAGAGCAAAAAGCAATAAAAAACGTATTGTATTTGCAGAAGCAGATCATCTAGATGTATTAAAAGCTGCACAAAGAGTTCACGAAGAACGTTTAGGAAATCCTATTTTATTAGGAAGAAAAGATTTGATTTTAGCTTTAAAAGCAGAAATTGGTTTTACAGGTGATGTACCAATTTTTGATCCAAAAACTGATGAAGAAAAAGAAAGAAGAGAACGTTTTGGAGAAGCTTATTGGAAAAACAGACAACGTAAAGGAAGAACTTTATCTGAAGCAAAAAAATTAATGCGAGAACGTAATTATTTTGCTGCAATGATGGTAAATGAAAATGAAGCTGATGCATTAATTACTGGTTATTCTAGACCTTATCCAACAGTAGTA
Organism: Polaribacter porphyrae; assembly: GCF_002954685.1. Lineage (GTDB taxonomy): Bacteria > Bacteroidota > Bacteroidia > Flavobacteriales > Flavobacteriaceae > Polaribacter > Polaribacter porphyrae. The sequence continues at coordinate 2,220,609 of NZ_MSCN01000001.1, forward strand.
AAGCCAATGTTAGAGTTGATTGAAAAAGACAAAGGTATTTCTAGAATTGCGGCTTGTAACTTAATGTTGACAAAACAAGGCCCTATTTTTTTAGCAGATACAACTATCAACATTAACCCATCTGCAAAAGATTTAGTAAAGATTACGCAAATGACTTCTAATTTGGCAAAAATGTTTGGTATGAAACCAAATGTAGCTATGCTGTCTTTCTCAAATTTTGGTTCTTCGAATACTGAAACATCAAGAAAAATTAGAGAAGCTGTTTCTTATATTCACAGACATTTCCCTAATGCTACAGTTGATGGAGAAATTCAAGCAGATTTTGCATTAAATCCAGAAATGTTGGCAAAAGAATTTCCTTTTTCTAAACTAAATGGAAAAAAGGTGAATGTTTTAATTTTCCCCAATTTAGAATCAGCTAACATTACTTATAAGTTATTAAAACAAGTTGAAAGTGCTGAATCAATTGGTCCTGTAATTTTAGGATTAAGCAAGCCTGTACATGTTTTACAACTAGGTGCAAGTGTAGACGAAATGGTAAATATGGCTGCTTTAGCTGCTGTTGATGCACAACAACGAGAAAAGAATAAATAAATTATTACATTAGCCAAAAGAAAAAGGATTTATGATAACACAAGTTAGGGGAAGACTCGTTGAAAAAAATCCAACAGAAGTTGTAGTAGATTGCAATGGTGTTGGGTATTTATTACATATTTCTTTAAATACATTCACAAATTTACCTAATGATGAAAATGTAGTTTTATACACACATTTATCAATTAGAGAAGATGCTCACACCCTTTTTGGTTTTATTAATAAGACAGAACGTGAAGTTTTTAAACTATTAATTTCTGTCTCTGGTGTTGGGCCAAGTATTGCAAGAACAATGTGTTCTTCAATGACATCAGAAGAAATACAGCAAGCTATTGCATCAGAAAATGTAGCATTAATTCAATCAGTAAAAGGTATTGGGGCAAAAACTGCACAAAGGGTTATTGTAGATTTAAAAGATAAAATTTTAAAAACCTTCGATATTGATGAAGTTTCTACAACTACAAGCAATACGAATAAAGATGAAGCGTTATCTGCTTTAGAAGTTTTAGGTTTTCATAAGAAACAATCTGATAAAGTAGTGAATAATGTTTTAAAAGAACACCCAGATGCTACTGTAGAAAAAATCATAAAACTAGCTTTAAAAAATTTATAATCAATTGACTAAAGTACTAAAAAACATATTTTTATTAGCTTCTTTTACTTTTGCTATAACTTTATCTACAAAAGGTCAAACAAAGCAAATTAAAGATACCACTAAAGTAAAAAAAGATACTGTACAGCTAAAATATGATTTTAAACACACTCAAAAAGGAGGACTTTTTTTAGATGATTTGGCTAAAAAAGAAATCATTTTCGATAAAGCTTTGAACAAATATGTAATCATCGAGAAAATTGGTGATTATTACACAAAAACGCCTATATTTTTAACAAGAAAAGAATATGAAAGATATCGTTTAAAAAGAGATATGTTGCAGTATTTTAAACAAAAAGTAAGTGCTGCTAATGGCAAGAGAAAAGGCTCGAAAGATGCTCAAAAAGACCTACTACCAACTTATTATGTAAATTCTAAATTTTTTGAAGATATTTTTGGTGGCAATACAGTAAAAGTTACTCCTACAGGTAATCTAAACTTAAAGCTTGGTTTTATTTATCAAAATACAGAAAACCCACAGATATCTGAAGAAAATAGAAGTAGTTTTGTTTTTGATTTCGATCAGCAAATTAATGCGAGTTTACGAGCAAAAGTTGGCGAACGTCTAGAGTTTACTGCAAATTATGATACACAATCTACATTTGATTTTCAAAATTTAGTAAAAATTGATTATACACCAACAGAAGATGATATTCTACAAGGTATAGAAGCTGGTAATGTTACAATGCCGATTAAAAACTCATTAATTAATGGGGCTCAAAGTCTTTTCGGTGTTAAAACAAAATTACAATTTGGTAGAACCACTGTTACAGCAGTTTTTTCTCAACAAAATTCTGAAAGTAATACAGTAGTTGCAGAAGCAGGTGCATCAATTCAACCTTTTGAGTTAAGAACTACAGATTATGATACAGATCGTCACTTTTTCTTATCACAGTTTTTTATTGACAATTATGCAAATGCGTTAAAGCAATATCCTTTAATTAATAGCCAAGTAAATATTACAAGAATAGAGGTTTGGATAACTAATAGAAACGCTTCTACAGAAGATTTTAGAAGTATAGTGGCTTTTGCAGATATAGGCGAACTGAATAATCCTGGATCAACATATCAAAATTTAGTAGACGACAATGGTACAGTATTACCTGTAAGCCCAGTTACTATTACTGCTAATGGCAACATTTATAATTTACCTCAAAACAATGCCAACAATATTTATGAGCCTGCTGTTTTAAACGGCATAAGAGATATTGCTGATGTAGATAATACCTTGCAAACTCGTTTTACCATGCAACAAGGTACAGATTATTCTATACTAGAAAATGCAAGAAGATTAGGTACTAATGAATATACTTTAAATCCGCAATTAGGTTATATTTCTTTAAATAGAAGACTAAACGATGGTGAGGTTTTAGCTGTTGCTTACGAATATACTGTTGCAGGTTCCGTAAATGGTAGCACAGAAAAATCATTTAAAGTTGGTGAGTTTTCTAATGACGGTGTTCAAGCTCCAGAAAATTTAGCTGTAAAACTATTACGTAGTGAAATTTTACAAACCAAAAGAGATGATGGTGCTGGAGGAGAAGAATCTTTCCCTACTTGGAGATTAATGATGAAAAATATTTATGCTTTAGGGGCATTTCCTTTATCACAAGACGGTTTTAGATTCGAATTACAATATAGAGATGATGATACAGGAATACCTTCTAACGTATTACAAAACGCTCAAACAGCTGGTATACCAAACAAACCTTTAATTCAAGTATTAAAACTAGATCAATTAGACCAAAGTCAATTTAGAAATCCAGATGGTTTCTTCGATTATGTTGAAGGAATTACAGTAAATTCTCAAAACGGTTATGTTATTTTTCCAGATCCTGAACCTTTTGGTACTGGTTTAGAAGATGATTTAACAGCTACTGCTGATGAGGAGTTTCTATTCAAAGAATTGTATTTAGATACTAAAATTAACATCAAAAATAACTTTCAGAATAAAGATAAATATTTCTTAACAGGGTATTTTAAATCTGATGATGCAGGAGGAATTCCAATAGGTGCTTTTAATGTACCAAGAGGTTCTGTAACTGTTACTGCTGGTGGTAGACCTTTAGTGGAAGGTGTAGATTATGTGGTTGATTATCAATTAGGACGTGTTCAAATTATTGACCCAGGCTTAAAAGCATCTGGCACACCAATTAATGTATCTACAGAAAATAATGCAGTTTTTAATCAACAAAGAAAAACCTTTATGGGTATAGATGTTGAACATAAATTTTCTGATGATTTTATTTTAGGAGCAACTGTATTAAACGTTTTAGAAAGACCATTAACACCTAAAGTTAATTTTGGTTCAGACCCAATAAATAATACTATGTTTGGAATAAATGTAGATTATTCAACAGAAGTACCTTACTTTACAAAACTAGCAAATAAATTACCTTTTGTAGATACAGATGCCCCTTCTAATTTATCAGTTAGAGCAGATATGGCATATTTGTTACCTGGTACACCAAGTGGAATTGATGTAGCTGGTGCTGCTACATCTTATATTGATGATTTTGAAGCTTCGCAAATACCTATCAGCTTACTATCTCCTTTAGATTGGTATGAAGCAAGTACACCAAATAATGACCAAAATCAACGCTTTTTTGGTAATGCAAGCGATTTATCTTATAATGATAAAAGAGCAAAATTAGCTTGGTATAGTATTGATCAAATATTTTATGGTTTTGGTGATACACCACCAAGTATAGATGCAGATGAATTATCTAGAGCAGAAACAAGACAAATTAACTTTAATGAGTTGTTTCCTAATCAGCAATTTGACATCACTCAAAATACTCAAATTAGAACATTAGATTTAGCTTATTTTCCACAAGAAAGAGGATCTTATAACTTTAATCCAGCAGCAGATACTTCTGATGGAAAGGGTATTTTACCTGCCCCTGAAACAAACTGGGGTGGAATAATGAGACCTTTAAATACCAATAACTTTGACCAAGCCAATGTTGAGTACATTCAGTTTTGGGTAATGGATCCTTATGATAATTATTCGATTACAAATGAAGAAGGTTTGCCTCAAGGTGTTAATCCTAATGACCTTTCTAATCAAATTGGTGATTTATATATAAACCTTGGTAACATTTCTGAAGATATTGTAAAAGATAATCGAAAAATGTTTGAAAATGGATTGCCTGAAGATGGTGCTAAAGTTAATACAGTAAATGTTAATAGAACAGTTTGGGGAGATGTACCAAGAAATCCTTCTATTATCTATGCCTTTAGTGAAGATGATGCTGCAAGAGTAAACCAAGATTTAGGTTTTGATGGTTTAACTAATGTAGAAGAGCAAGGTTTAGCCAATATTGATGCTAAATTCACTACATTAATTGACCCTGCAGCAGACGATTATCAGTTTTTTAGAGGAAGTAATTTAGACGCTATTAATGCATCAATTTTAAGAAGGTATAAAGACTTTAATAATACACAAGGTAACTCACCTACTTTAAATCAATCTACAGAACCTTACCCAACATCATCTACAACGTATCCAGATGTAGAAGACATCAACAGAGATCAAACTATGAATACTGTTGAGAGCTATTATGAGTACAGAATTTCTATGAATAAGAATGATTTAGCTACTGGTAGAAATTTTATTGTTGACGAAAAAACTACTTCTGTAACTCTAGAGAATGGAAATACACAGCAAACTAAATGGTATCAATTTAGAGTACCAATTAGAGCAGGAACTGCCGTAAACGGAATTTCGAATTTTAATAGTATTCGTTTTGTAAGAATGTATTTGACGAATTTTAAAATTCCAGTTGTAATCCGTTTTGGAGAATTAGATTTAGTACGTGGAGATTGGAGGCGTTATACACAAACTATTGATCCTGCAATCGATCCTAGTAGAGATTTAACTCAACAAGAACTAGAAGATTTTGAAGTTGGTGTAGTAAGTATTGAGCAAAATGATGGTACTTATGTAGAACCTCCAGGTATTCAAAGAGAACGTTTACAGGGTAGTACTACTGTACAATTACAAAATGAACAATCTGTAACTTTAAAAGTAAACAATTTAGAACCTAATAAAACTAGAGCCATATTTAAAAATATAAGTGTTGATTTAAGACGTTTTAAAAACCTTAAAATGTTTATGCACCTGCAAGAAAATTTAGGTGGTGGACCAGTTCAAGATGGAGATTTTGCTGGTGTTATAAGATTAGGTACAGATTTAGATGAGAATTACTATGAACTAGAATTACCTTTAAAAGTAAGCCCAGCAGGAAATGGACAATTTGATGTTTGGCCAGAGGAAAATAATTTAGATGGTTTTTTAGAAGATTTTGGAAAAGTAAAACTAGAAAGAGATGCAATTAATGCACCTATTAATCAACCTTATACATCTACTCAACAAAACCCGAATGCTAATTATACAATTCGTGTAAAAGGGAATCCTACTTTAGCACAGTTAAGAACAATTGTTTTAGGGTTAAAAAATATTAGTACTGCAAATAAATCTGGTGAAGTATGGTTTAACGAATTACGCTCTTCTGGTTTTGATAATGATGCAGGTTGGGCTGCAGTTGTTAATGCAGATGCTAATTTTGCTGATGTTGCCAACGTTTCTTTATCTGGTAGCATTCAAACCATTGGTTTTGGTAATGTAGAAGATAGAGTAAACCAAAGAACATTAGATGAAACCAAACAATATGATGTTTCTACATCAGTAAATTTAGGCAAAGTACTTACACCACAAAAATGGGGAATTCAGATACCAATGAGTTATAGTATTGGCGAAAAATTTATAGACCCGAAATTTGACCCACAATATCAAGATGTAAAATTAGAAGATGCTATTGATCAAAACCCCAACAGTGAGTTTTCTAGAGATTATACCAAAAGAACAAGTATTAGTTTTATTAATGTAAAAAAGAATAGAAACCCAAATACTACTAAAAAACCGCGTTTTTATGATGTTGAGAATTTAGCAGTCTCATATTCTCATAATAGAGAATTTCATAGAGATTATAATATTCAAAGATATATCAACGAAAATGTGATGGCTTCTGCTGCCTATAACTTTAATTTTAATTCGAAACCTATTGAACCTTTTAAGAAAAATGATTCAATATTTAGAAGCAAGTATTGGAAGTTTTTAAAAGACCTAAACTTTAATCCTATACCTACTACTTTAGCAATAAACTCTAGAGTTAATAGAAGTTATAATGAGCAACAATCTAGAAATTTAATTGCTGGTTTACCAGATCAACCTACATTAAAACAAAGACGATTTTTATTTGATTGGGATTATACTATTGCTTTCGATTTAACAAAATCTATACAGCTTAATTTTAATGCTACTAACAATTATATCTACGATACTTTTAATAGTGGAGAAGATTTACAAGTTTTTGATAACTTTTTTAATATAGGGAGACCAAATCAATATCATCAAAAGCTAAATGCTACCTATCAATTACCTTTTGATAAGTTTCCTTTTTTAAAGTTTATAAAAGGAGATTATGCCTACACAGCTGATTATGATTGGCAAGTATCATCACAAGATGAAACTATTGTAGAGCAAATAGGTAATGTAATTCAGAATGCAAATACGCATAACCTAAATACAACTTTTTCTTTTGATAAAATTTATAAAAGTATTGGTTTTGAAAGATTACTCTTAACTAAAAGTCAAAGAAAACAAGCTAAAGGGCAAAACTTACGTAATATAAGACCTAAAAAAAAGCTACCTATAGGTAAAAAAATACTAAAAGGAGCTTGGGATATTATAACTTCTATAAAACAAGGAAAAATAAGTTATTCAGAAAATAATGGGCAATATTTACAAGGTTATGATGGAGGTGTTGGCTTTTTAGGAGGACCACCAACTGGTTTTGCCTTTGGTAGCCAAGTAGATATTAGAAATAAAGCCTTGTTGAATGGTTGGTTAATAAATCCAAGAGCAACTGTAGATGACCCTTTAACAACTGATGTAGATGAAAGTGCTTTTTATAATAAAACCTACAATAGAACCCACTATAATAAATTAGACTATAGTTTTACAGTTAAACCTTTTAAAGATTTTAATATTGATATTATTGGTAATAAAATAAAAACCAGAGATTTAGCTCAACAATTGGATATTATTGAAGATCCTAATAATCCAAATGGGCAAATAGATTTTGGTATTGAAGCATTTGAAACTGGTAATTTTAGTACTAGTTATTCAATGTTGTCTACTGCGTTTAAAAATGGAGATGCTTTATTTCAAACTATGAAAGATTACAGACAAATTGTTTCTCAAAGACTTTTTACTGAATCTACAGCACCAACTAATGGTTTTGGTGAAAACAGTCAACAAGTATTATTACCAGCATTTTTAGCAGCTTATTCTGGTAAAGACCCTAATAAAGTAAATACGGGTTTATTTAGAAATATACCAATCCCTAATTGGACAATACGTTACAATGGTTTAATGAAATTTAAATGGTTTAAGAAAAACTTTTCTGCTTTTGTTCTTTCACATGGTTACAGATCATCATATACCATTTCTAGTTTTACCAATAATTTGCAATATGATGCTAATAATCCTTTTGACATCAATCAAAATTCTCAAAGTTTTGAACCTGAACTTTTATTAGCTAGCGCAACTTTAGTTGATGAATTTTCTCCATTAATAAAAGTGGATATGAAAATGAAAAACTCATTTTCCTTTAGGGGTGAAATAAAAAGAGATAGAACGTTAACCATGAACTTTAACAACAGTACATTAACAGATATTGCTGGTACAGAATATATTTTTGGTTTAGGCTATGTATTTAAAAACGTAAAAATGAATACACGTTTTACAGGTAAGAAAACAACATTAAAAGGAGATATAAACTTAAGAGCTGATATTTCTTTAAGAGATAATATTACTCAAATTCGATATATAGAGGATGATAATAATCAAATTAGTGGTGGAGAACGATTATTTTCTATTAGATTTACAGCAGATTATAGACTAAGCAGTAATTTAACAGCCTCTTTTTATTATAATCATCAAACATCAAGATATGCAATATCAACAACCTTTCCAAGACAGGCTATTAATGGTGGTTTGAATATTGTATATAATTTAGGAGGAAATTAGTATCAGAATAATAAAAATCAAATTAACAATGAATTTTCCAGAAGAATTAAAATACACTAAAGATCACGAATGGATTAAAATTGATGGTAATACTGCTACTGTTGGTATTACAGACTTTGCTCAAGGAGAACTGGGTGATATTGTCTATGTAGATGTTGATACTCTAGACGATACAGTAGAAGAAGGTGAAGTTTTCGGCTCTGTAGAAGCTGTAAAAACAGTATCAGATTTATTTATGCCTTTAACTGGTGAGGTAATTGAATTTAATGAAGAGTTAGAAGATGAACCAGAATTGGTAAACACAGATCCTTATGGTAAAGGTTGGATGATTAAAATTGATATTTCAGATGCTAACCAAATAGAAAACTTATTAGATGCTGAAGCATATCAAAGTATTGTTGAAGGATAATTTTATCTTTATAGCAATTATTCTTACAATAGTTATTCTTTGTTTAAGCTTAATAAAAACACCAAGTACTGTAAAAATAGATGTAAAAAATGTAGATAAAGTTTTTCATGCTTTAGCTTATTTTACACTTACTATTTCTTGGTTATTTTCTTTTTATAAAAAGCCTAATAAAAAATATGCAATTGTAATTAGTTGTATAATTTTTGGCATAATTATTGAAGCTTTACAAAATATCTTAACGAATTATAGAACAGCAGATTATCTTGATATTTTTGCAAATTCATTAGGCGCATTATTTGCTTTAGTATTTTTTAATATTTTTCAAAAAAATAGAATTAATTAATGCAAATTTGTATTTAACACAATAATTTAATTAAATTAGCAACCAATTAAAACTCTTTACCATGGAAGTTAAGAAAAATCCGAAATCAAATTTAGAAAACTTTAGCAAAAATTTTATGCTAATTGGTCTTGTACTAGCTTTGTTTATCACTTATGCTGCTATCGAACAAAAGACTTATGACAAAACATATAATGAACTTGGTTTAGCTAATATGAATCAAGATTTGGAAGAAGATATTCCGATTACTGAAAGAGTTGAACCTGTGAAACCTAAAACTCCACCACCACCAACTCCAGAAAAAATTGAAGTTGTTGAGGATGAAAAAGAAATTGAGGAAACAGTTATAGAATCTACTGAAACTGATGAAACAGAAGCTGTAGAAGTTGAAGAAATAGAAGAAGTAGAAGAGGTAGAAGAGGTTATAGAAGACGTTAGTTTCATGATTATTGAAGATGTTCCTGTTTTTCCAGGTTGCAAAGGAACTAAAGCACAATTAAAAAAGTGTTTTAGTCAAAAAGTGCAAAAACACTTTTCTAGAAAATTTGATGCTGAATTACCTAACGAGTTAGGTTTATCTCCTGGTAAAAAAAGAGTTTACATTGGTTTTAAAATTGACAGAAATGGTAACATAGTAAATGTTCAAGCAAGAGCTCCACACCCAAAAATTAAAAGTGAGGTTGTTAAAGTAATGAAGCAGTTACCAAAAATGAAACCAGGAAGACAAAGAGGAAAACCAGTTGGTGTTAAATACAGTATTCCTTTTACTTTAGTAGTTGAATAAATATATAAAAGTATTATTATCATAAAAACCTAGAAATTAAGTTTCTAGGTTTTTTTATATTAACTATCTACTCATGTTTTCTTTTTTAGTTGGTAAAATATATTATACACTATTATTAAAACCGATAAACATTCTTTTAGAATATTATTAGTTTATCTTTTAAAAAAGAAAAAATCCATTAGATAAGTATTATCCAATGGATTAAATATTAAATTTGAATTAAATTTTATTTATTTATCTTCGTTTATTGCAACTTTAGATTCTGGTTTCCAAACATTAACGGAAGCAATCGCATTGTCTTCGTAGTTAATCTCTTTTAAAGAAGCTTTACTCCAAACAAACCATTTTCCTACCTTTTTACCAGCATTATAATATGCTAGTTGAATTTTATTTCCAACTTTATCAAAACGAACCCACTCTCCAGTTAGTTTTTTATCCTTAAAAAAACCTTGAGTTTTAATTTTACCATCTTCATAATAATAAGTTGCTTTTACTAAATTACCTTCAGCCTTAAAAGTTGGTTGTTGTTTTTGAGCAAATCCAATAGTGGCTATACTCAAAGCACAGATTGTTATTATTTTTTTCATGATCGCTTATTATAAGGTTAACTTTATATTTACAAATATAATAATTTTATAACAATAAAAAAACATTTAATTAACATTAAGTTAACATTAGGGATTAATCCTTTTTATTTATTATATTTAACAATTAATAAACCTTTAATTAATAAACAATTATGGCTGTAATGAAAGTTATTGAAGTTCTTGCTAATTCTGAAAAAAGTTGGGAAGATGCAACAAAAAAAGCAGTAAAACAGGCTGCAAAATCTGTAAACAATATCAAATCTGTTTTTGTACAATCGCAAAGTGCTGTTGTAAACGGAAATGATGTAACAGAATTTAGAGTAAACTTAAAAATCACTTTTGAGGTAAACTAAAAACAATAATTACAAACTACTACAAGCGGTTTAATGCAATTAATATTTAAATCGCTTTTTATTATACTTATGGAACTGTATCACTATTTACTAATTTTTATTGTTGTAATTATCCATATATATATTGTTTATTTAGAAATGATATTATGGAATACAAAAAAAGGAATAAAAGCTTTTGGCTTAAAGGATAAAAAATTTGCTGATGAAACAAAAGTCCTTGCAGCTAATCAGGGGCTTTATAATGGATTTTTGGCGGCTGGTCTTATTTGGTCTATGGTTCTTAAAGACACAAATATTGCAATATTTTTTTTAATTTGTGTATGTGTTGCAGGAATTTATGGAGCTTATTCAACCAAAAAAATCAGAATTCTTTATATTCAAACTATCCCAGCATCAATTGCAATATTATCAATATTTTTATAAAATTTAACTTTAAATTTAACCTAGTTAAAGTTACTTTTGTGTAAATTAGATTAATTATGAAAGAATACATTGAAACATCAAAAGATTTATTATTTACTTACATACCAAAAATAGTTACTGCTTTATTAATATTAATAGTAGGGCTGTTCTTAATCAAGATCATCATAAACTCATCTAAAAAATTGATGAATAAAAGAGGTGTAGATATTACGCTTCAAAAGTTTTTAGGAAATTTAGTAGGCTGGATTTTAAAAATACTATTATTTATTACTGTAATATCTCAGCTTGGTGTAGCTACAACTTCTTTTGCTGCAATCATTGCAGCTGCAGGTTTAGCTGTTGGTTTGGCTCTACAAGGCTCATTAGGTAATTTTGCAGGTGGTGTGTTAATAATGATTTTCAAACCATTTAAAATAGGTGATTTAGTTGAAGCTCAAGGTGAAATTGGAGTAGTAAAAGAAATAGAAATTTTTACCACTAAATTTACAGGCTTATCTAACAAAGAAATCATTATACCAAATGGTGTTTTATCTAATGGTAATATTATCAATTATTCAACTGAAGGTACTAGAAGAGTTGATTTGGTAATTGGTGTTTCTTATGATGCTGACATAAAAAAAACCAAAGAAGTACTTATGAATATTTTAAAAGATCATGCTAAAGTTTTAAAAAATCCAGAACCTGCAGTTACAGTTTTAGAATTAGCTGATAGTTCTGTTAACTTTGCTGTAAGACCTTGGTGTAAAACAGAACACTATTGGGACGTTTATTTTGAAGTTACAGAGAGTGCTAAACTAGAACTTGATAAAGCTGGCATAGAAATTCCTTACCCTCATAGAGTTAATATTAATAAAATTGAATAGATAAAAATATTAAACCATCAGTTTTTCTTCTTTTCAGGGATAACAATAAAATCTTTTAAATAAAAAGGTTCAAAATAAGCGACATTTTCTGTGTCGCTTATTTTGTATTTATCAAAGGATAATTTTGCCATTTCTCTTGCTGAAGGATATTTACTTTCAATAAAAATAGCATTTTTGTGTTTAATTATTTCTTTACATTTTGTAGCTCCATCACCTAAAAAATAAACTCTAGACTTTTCTAAATATTCTAAATAAGTTTCTTCATCCACTATATCAGCTTTAATTTCTCTTACTAATTGATGATTAGCATCGAAAATAGCAGAATATACTTCCATTCTTCTTGCATCTATCATAGGAACTATTATTCCTTGATTAATGGTAATTGAATAAGATAATGATGTTAAAGTATCAATAGAAATTAATGGCTTATCAAAAGCAAAACAAAGCCCTTTTGCTGCTGAAACTCCTATTCTTAAACCTGTGTAAGAACCTGGGCCTTTACTAACTGCAATTGCATCTATATCAGATAGAGAAATATTTGATTTATTGATAATATCATCTATAAAAGGATGTAACATTTCTGCATGAGAATAGTTACCATTATTCAGTTCTTTAATTACTAAAACTTCTCCTTCATTAGCAATACTAACTGAACAATTTTTAGTAGATGTTTCTATATTTAGTATTAAGCTCAAATCAATAATAATTTTTGCAAATATATCTAAAAAGAAAACCTTACTAAATTTTAGTAAGGCATAAAATATATTCTACAGGAATCTTATTCCAAAATTAACTCGCCAGAATAAAATTGTAGTACTTTTGTTTTGAATACATAGTCGTATTTAGAACGAATTAAAGCAGATTGGGCATTAACTAAACGAGTTCTAACCTGATCAAAGTCAAATTGAGTCATTGCTCCAAAATTATAACGTTCTTGTGCGTTCTTAAAAGCTTCTTCTTGTGCTTCTAAAGAAATTTTAGCAGCTTCAAAAGTTTTTAAAGCTGTTTTTACGTCTAAAAAAGCCTGCTCAATTGTTTGTTTTAATCGTAATTTTTCATCTAATAACCTGAATTCTGAAATATCTTTATTAATAATTGATTGAGCAACTCTGTTTTTTGTTTGAAACCTATTAAATATCGGAATATCTATTCTAAAGCCAGCACCGTAACCAAAATTTTCATTTATTTGTGTAAATAAATCTTGATTTAAAGTACTACCAAATCTTACTGTACCATCTTTTAAATCATAAGCATAATCACTTGCTAAAAATAAAGAACCACTTATTGTAGGCATAAAAGACCCTTTAGCAATTTCAATATCAAAGTTGGCATTTTCAATAGCTAATTTTGCTCTTGCTATTTCTGGCATTGTTCCTAAAGATTTATCGTATACAGATGATGAGTTTTTATAAAATAAATTTGCTGATGGGTTACCAACATTTATTCCTGTAACATCGAAACCTTCTGTGGGTACTTGAAGTAATTGAGATAAATTTAAAAGAGCAATATCCAAAGCATTTTCTTGAGTAACTACGTTTTGTTGGTCTGATGCAGCAGTAGATTGAGTGTTTAATAAATCTCCTTTAGGTATAACTCCAGATTTAAAACGTGCTTCAGCTGCGTCAATTTGAGATTTACTTATTTTATATTGAACTTTTGCGGCTAATAAATTTTCTTTGGCAAATAATACATTCAAGTATCCATTTACTACCCGTAAAGAGATATCATTCTCAATAAACTGTAAATCAAGCAAACTACTTTCTACACCTAATTCAGCTTGTTTATATGTATTTGTATTTCTAAATCCATTAAAAATAGTCACATTGGAATTTACACCAACTGAACCACCAAAAAAACTAGTATTTACCCTATTTTGAGAAACTGGATCAAAACCAGATCCAAAATTCAAATTTCCTCTTGTATTAGCATTTAAATTAGGTAAAAAATTACCTTTTGCAATTTCTACATCCTTTTTAGCAAGTTCAACAGATAATTTATTTTGTTGTATAGAAATATTCTTTTTTAAAGCTTCATCTACACATTCTTTAAGCGTCCATTTTTTTTGAGAAAATGTAGCAATAGAGATACAAAAAGCTACAAGTACAGAAAGTTTAGTTTTCAAAACGTATTTGTTTTTTGGTTGGTTTACGGTAATATATCTAAAATGATAGATAAAATATCTAACAATGCTTATAAGACGACTAAAAGTAAAATATGTTACAAGAAAATCCTCTTATTGAAATGTTAATTTTTAAGTTGTTTCTTATATCTATAAATGGCAAAGAACAATATGCCAATTAAAATGTAGGGAAAAACCATTAAGTATGTAATACCATTATTAACACCTTCTGCCATAGAAACATCTCCATTTTCTACAACAGCCTTACACATAGCACATTGACTGTAAGCAGGTTTAATGAATATTATAAACATAAAACAAAAAGTAAATATTATTTTTTTAAACATAATAAGGTGATATCATTATATAAACTACAACCCCTGTTACAGCTACATATAACCAAAGAGGAAACGTTTTTTTAGCAATTTTTTTATGATTAGGAAAATCACCTAATTTAGCTCTCATGTAAGTAGTCAGTACAAAAGGAATCACAACTACTGATAAGATAATGTGCGTAATTAAAATAAAATAGTATACATATCTTATTACTCCTTCTCCACCAAACTTTGTAGAGTCTGATGTCATGTGATAAGCTATATACATTAATAGAAAAGCTAGTGAGCAAAAAATTGCAAACGTATTTAATTGCTCATGCAGTTTACGATTTCCTTTTTTTATTGCAATAACGGCTGCAACCAAAACAAGAGCAGTTAAACCATTTACACTTGCATAAATTGGAGGTAAAAAAGTTAATGGCTCTACATTAAAGCCTAACTTTTTTAAATTTACACCAAATAAAGCAGCTACTGCTAATGGTATTATAATTGATAATGCAGTAATTATTTTTTTATACTTTCTTTCTTGTGCTAGATTACTCATTTAACAACAATTTTATGTCTTCTTTTAATTCATTAATTTGATGATTCAACTCATATTCATCTAAAGCTCTGTATACAAATATTGGATTACCAAGCTCATCTTTTCTAGAACGAATAAAGCCATTTTTATCAACCAACGCAAAATTACCAGAATGATATAACCCACCATGATCTGTGCCTCCAACACCTGCTGGTAATTTAAAGCCTTTGTTTGATAGGGCATAAACAATATCTTCAGATTTACCTGTTAGTAAATGCCAATTTTTGTGTGTAATTCTTTTATTTTTCGCATATTCTTTAAGAACTTTTGGGGTATCTGTATCTGGAGTGATAGAAATTGATGCAATACCAAATTCTGGATTTCCAAAAAACGCATCTTGAAGAGTTCGCATTTTTTTATTCATTTTTGGGCATATTGTAGGGCAAGTTGTAAAGAAAAATTCAACAACATATACTTTACCTTCATAACTTTTATTTGTAATCGTTTTTCCTTCTTGATTGATAAACTCAAAATCTGGGACTTTCGAAAATTTTACCAAATCAGAATCATCAAAACGATTTACCACTTTTGGCACAGTGTAAATTCCAAATAAAAGAATAATAAAAGCAATGCCTATGTACGAAAATTTTTTATTCATAATCCTACTTCTTTTCTATCAGCTTTGTTTTTGTTTCGTTCTTTAAAAGCAGCATAATACTCATAATAAAGCACTTTTAAATCGTCTTTTAATTTATCATTTAACTCTGATATAGAATTTAAATTATAACCATATAATTTACCTTCTTTGGTATCTTCATCATTTGTTCTTCCTCTTAAACTTGCATTCTTATCAATTAAAAAGGCTTTTGTAGACCCTAAATTTTCAAGTGGACTTTTGTAAGAAAAGCTATCATATAAACCTTCTATTTCTTCTTTAGAAGCACTAGTAAAAATCCATTTTTGCATGTCTGTATAAGTACCAATTTCTTTCTTTAAATTTATAACTGCATTATATTTATCTTCAGGATAAAAAGCTACAATCTGGAAATTTTTATAGTCAAAAAACTTTTTATAGATTTTTTCATTCAAATTAAATAACCTAGTTTTACTTGCTTCTATATCATTTCCTAAAAAACAAACTACTGAAACATGCTCTTTAAAAGTAGTGCTACTAGTAGGTTTTATTTCAGAAATATCTAAAACTTGTTGGGTCAAAATTGGTAACTTTGTAAAGTTATTTTTACCTGTAGAAAGTAATAAAAAGCATATTAAAGGAAAAATAAACAGTAAGAATAAAACTATTCTTTTTTTTGTGAAAAATGCCATGCTAAAAATAAATATTACACATTTTTAATAAATTTAGTATATAAAAAAAGGTGGTTAAGACCACCTATATTTTAAATTACCATCTTACAAGTGGTGCAAGTGTTTCAAATAGATAACCACCTTCTATTAAGAGTAAAGTTACAAGATAACAGATTAGGAAAACTGCTGTCCAAACTACAGATCTTCTAAACCATTTTTTTTCACCTTCCATGTGCATAAATGCCCATGTAATACCATAAGCTTTAGCTAATGTTAATATTATAAATATCCAGTTTAGAGGACTAGTTCCCAAAAAATTTGTTAAGTGTAAGATGTCTGGTTTAAGAATACCTAAAGCTACTTCTACTATTGTTATTAAGGATAAAATCCAAAAAACATTCCAAATTCTTTTTGTATGTGATTCGTGTGCGTGTGCCATTTTTAATACTATTATTTATTATACTAGGTAGAAAAAAGTAAATACAAATACCCAAACTAAATCTACAAAGTGCCAATATAAACCAACTTTTTCTACCATTTCATAATGTCCTCTTTTTTCGTAAGTACCAAGTATAACATTAAAGAAAATGATAATATTAATTAAGATTCCAGAAAATACGTGAAAACCATGAAAACCAGTAATAAAGAAGAAGAAATCTGCAAAGATAGTATTACCATATTCGTTTACTTTTAAGTTAGCTCCTTCAACAACCATTTTACCTTTAGTTAATTCAGCTAATCCTTTTTCTCTGGATAAAATAATTTTCTTCTTTTTATCTAAATTGATCTGTTCACTTCTAATTTGTATGGTTGGGTCTGCTTTGTAAGATGCTGTAACTTGAGCCACTGAATACTGTGGAAGCGTTTCTCCACTATTCCACCACAAACCATTTTTCCTAGTGTGCTCAACTCTACTATCCATTCTATTACCAACTACAAAATCTGATAATGCTATTTGCTTACCATCTCTAGCAAACTGCAATATTTTACCATCCGTAGTTTTAACAGCTCCATAAGAACCTTTAATAAAAGTATTCCACTCCCAAGCTTGCGAACCAACAAAGATTAAACCTCCAATTATGGTTGCAAACATATACCAAGCAACTTTGTTTTTTTGCATTTTATGCCCAGCATCTACAGCTAAAACCATAGTTACCGAAGAAAAAATAAGAACAAAAGTCATAAAAGCCACATAATACATAGGAAACTCACCATGTATAAAAGGAATGTGCGTAAACACTTCATCTGCAATTGGCCATGAATCTATAAACTTAAAACGTGTTAAACCATAAGCAGCTAAAAAACCAGAGAATGTTAATGCATCAGAAACGATAAAAAACCACATCATCATTTTACCATAACTTGCTCCAAATGGTCTTACACCACCACCATCCCAAGTGTTTTTTCCGTCAGAAGGTATAGCAATATTTGCTTCCATAAATAAATTTAGTTAATTCTTAAAATTTTATCAAAATTAATCATTTTTCATCACCTAATAAAATAGAAAAAGAAAAATAGATAAATCCATAATATATCTACAAAATGCCAGAAGATTGCACCTAGTTCAAAGCCTAGCATATCATCTGATTTGTACTTGTATTTAAAATGATTATAAATTACAACAAAAAGTACAATAATACCAGCTATTAAGTGCAATACATGCATAAAAGTAATGCCTATGATAAACGATGTTGATACCGTGCTTTCTGGCCCTGTGAAAAACAAACCAATACTTCTTAACTGATTAAACCCAACATATTGTTGCCATATAAAACCAACACCCAATAACAAAGTAATAATTACTGTTATTAGCGATAATTGTCTTTTATCTTGTTTTAAAAATCTCTGTGATAAAAAAAGAGTAACACTACTAGCTACAATTAAAAAAGTACTAATATAAAATGATTGTGGCAATTCAAAAGAAACCCAATCATCTCTTTTCATACTTATAACATAGGCACTTGTTAAACCTGCAAAAAACATTACCATACTTATCATAGAAATCCATAACATTGGTTTTGCTGATTTCTTTTTTGCAGCTACATACTCTTGTTCTAAAGTTTGTTCCTTTATCATATTAATGTAAAAATTTATCAACTACATAAACAACTTGTACAACTGTTATGTACAACACACTTGCTAACATCAATTTTCTTGCCTCTATGTTATGTTCTGTTTTATGCAATTGTATTGCATAATATAACATTATTAATCCTAAAAAACCAACTAAAACTGCTGTTAGTGGATAAATATAAAAATCGCCAGTTACTTTTAATACTGGGGCAATTGATACTGCTATCATAATTACAGTGTATAAAATAATTTGCTTAACAGCCTTTTTATCTTTTGTATTCATGGGTAGCATGCTAAAACCTGCTTTTTTATATTCTTCAAATTGCAACCAACCAATTGCCCAAAAGTGTGGGAATTGCCAGAAAAACTGAATCATAAATAAAAAACCTGCTTCGATTCCAAATTTACCTGTTGCAGCTACCCAACCTAACATAAAAGGGATTGCTCCTGGAATAGCACCTACAAAAACAGTTAATGGTGTTACTGATTTTAATGGTGTATAAGCACAAGTGTATAAAAATATTGAAACAGCTCCAAATAATGCCGTTTTTGGATTGATACTATACAATATCGATAAACCTAGAACAGTAAATAAAACCGCAATAAACATGGCAAAGTTTACAGACATTCTACCTGTTGGTAAAGGTCTATTCATTGTGCGTTTCATAATTGCATCTGTATCTCTTTCTATAATTTGATTAAATGCATTTGAAGCACCAACCATAAAAAAACCACCTATTGCCAATAAAAAAAGTATTGTATAATTAATAACATCAACAGCTAATAAATAACCTGCCACAGAAGAGAATACCACACTTAAAGATAAACCAACTTTTGTAAGCTGTTTTAAGTCTGATAAAATTGTATTTACAGGCACCTTTGTTTCTGAAACTACTGTTGAATTCATTATATTACAAATGGACTGCAAAGATATTTGATAATTATCAAATTACCATACATTTTAAAGTATTTTGTGTTAATGAAATTCATAAAAAAACCCACTCAAAATTTGAGTGGGAAAATTGCTATGAAAAAGAAAAAGTGTGACTTAATTAAAAATCACACACAAATATAGAAAATTATTTTTTATCAAATAGCAAAAAATTATTTTTTTATGAATTTTAGAAAGTTTTTTGTTCTTGGAATTAATTTTAATGTTTCTTTATTGAAAAAATAAATTGTATCTAATTTATTAATATTGTTTATTGTTCCATTTTTGTTTAGAAATAAAGAATCTTTTTTTAAATAGTATTCTCCTTTGTAATAACATGCTTTTTTAAATTCTGAAATTTTAAATTCAAAAGATTTATCATTAAATAGACGAATAGTATAGGAAGGGTTGCTTCTCCCATCAACTTTAAAAAAATAAAGCTCTTCTTTAAAAATGTTTTTATCATGATTTTTTAATAAAAACAATAAACATACAGTATAAACTACTGCAATTATAATAGGTCTAAAATTAAATAATTCTTTTTTTAAACTGATTTTATAAAGATTGTAGAAAACTATGACTAAAAATGGGATGAAAAAAAGAATAGCAAAACCACCAATAATAATTAAATCTTCGTATCCAAAACAATAATCATTTGGGTGAATGAGTTTTAAGAGTGGTAATAAAGCAAGTAAAATGAGTAAAATATATCTCTTTCTTATTTTCATTACAGACCTTTTTCTTTTTTTCTTCTAATTAATAAATCTGCTATAGTTAAATTTTCTGGGCAACTTTTTATCTGATAAAATTCATCATTTATTTGTACAGTTCCTGTTTGTATTACTTTAAAATATACCCCACACATTGTAGAGTTCCAAAATTGTTTTACAATTTTCATATTATTAAAACGAATACCTAATTTAAAACAAGGGCTTCTTTGCAAAGTAGCTTCTAAAATGGCATTACCAACTTTATAAGTATTACCTAGGTGTATTTTTGTTTCATCAATATTATCAATGGTTAAATTTTCACCAAACATACCAAAATTCCAATCTAAATCTGGGTACAAAGGTTTCCAATAATCATAATGTTTTAAAGAATAAGCATATACAGCTTGGTTAATTCCTCCATGGTGTTTTCTATCTGAAATTTCATCGCCTTCTACTTCTTCAACATCTAAAAAAATAGGTTTATTTACAGGGTATTTATAAATACCTGTAATTACCTTTTTCTTTTTCCAAAAGATTTCTTTTTTATCACCAATATTTGTGGAAACAATTTTCATAAAACTTATTTCTTTGAAAATTTTGCCAAAGCACTTTTTGTAAAATCAGACAATACCAATTCTCCTGAAATTTTAGCTCTTTCAATCAAAAGTGAATTCCAGTGACTGGTATTATTCCATAGTACTTTTTTCATTTCTGATAATGCTTGTATATTATAAGAAGCCAGTTTATTTGCTAACAAATCAACCTCTTCATCTAACTCTTTTATTGTTTCAAAAACTTTAGCATACAAACCTTTTTCTTTTGCCCAATAGGCACTTTTCCAACTTGTGGCATCTAACGTTAATTCTGATGTTGCAGCTAATCCTATTTTTCTACTTACAGCTGGCTCAATTACAAAAGGACCAATACCTATTGTTAATTCCGATAATTTAATAGCAGCAGCTTCTGTGGCTAGCACATAATCGCAAGCAGATGCTAAACCAACTCCTCCTCCAACAGTTTTGCCTTGTACTCGCCCAATAATAATTTTTCCACAAGTTCGCATGGCATTAATAACGTTGGCAAAACCAGAAAAGAATTTTTCTCCTTCCTCTAAATTAGAGATTGCAACTAATTCATCAAAAGAAGCACCTGCACAAAAAGCTCTATCTCCTTCAGATTTTAAGATGATAATTGAAACAGAATCGTTTTTTGAAATTGAATTCAATTCATTAGTTAATCTATCTAATAATTCACTTGGAAAAGAATTACTTGCAGGATGACCAAATTCTACAGTAGCAATTTTATTTTGGATGTTTACATAAAGACTTCCATTTTGTCTATTTGTAGTCATAGGAGATTTATAAGTTTTATCAAATGTAGGTTTTTATTGATAGATAATCAATGTATTGTGTATAAGATATAAAATTAGCTATTTGTATTTAACTTTCATTAACAAAATATAGATTAATGAAATTAGTGTAATTGAATTTGCAAGAATCATAGGCAAACTTTTTAAATGAATACCATATATAAGCCAAAGCAAAATGCCAATTGTTAATACAATATACATAGATAATGAGATAGATTTTGTTTCTTTAGTCTTATAGATTTTAAAAACCTGTGGTAAAAACGAAATGGTAGTTAAAATAGCAGCCAAATAACCTAAAACTTCAAATATATTCATCTAAAAGCTAACCAACAATATTTACAATTTTCCCAGGAACCACAATTACTTTTTTAGGAGTTCTGCCTTGCAATTGTGCTTGGGTTTTCTCATGCTCTAAAACTATTTTCTCAATTTCTTCTTTCGATAAATCTAAAGGCAACTCTATAGTAAAACGCATTTTTCCATTAAATGAAATCGGGTAGTTTTTGACACTTTCTACCAAATGTTTAGCTTCAAAAATTGGGAAAGGAGCAGTTGAGATTGATTCTTTGTTTCCTAATTTGTTCCACAATTCTTCTGTAATATGTGGTGCATAAGGTGATAATAAAATTAATAAAGGTTCTAAAATTTCACGTTTGTTACACTTTTGAGCTGTTAACTCGTTTACAGCAATCATAAACGTAGAAACAGAAGTATTAAAAGAAAAATTCTCTATATCTTCTTCTACTTTTTTGATGGTTTTGTGTAAAACCTTGTATTCCTCTTTTGTTGGTTCTACATCTGAAATTGAGATTTCTTCTCCATTATAAAAAAGTTTCCATAATTTCTTTAGAAAAGAATAAACACCAGAAATCCCAGAAGTTTTCCAAGGTTTAGATTGTTCTAATGGCCCTAAAAACATCTCAAACAAACGCAAAGCATCTGCACCATATTCTTCACAAATATCATCTGGATTTACAACATTGAACCAACGTTTAGACATTTTTTCAACTTCTCTACCTACTATATATTTATCATCTTCAAGAATAAATTGGGCATCTTTAAATTCAGCTCTCCAATTTTTAAAGGCTTCAATATCTAGTTCATCTGAAGAATTTACGAATGAAACATCCGCATGAAGTGGCATTTTTCCAACAACTAAAGATTCTACATCGCCAATGCATAAAATTTTGTTATCAAATAAGTAATTCTTAACCAAGGTTTCAAAATCATTATCTGAATTAAACATCCCTTTTGAAACAAAAACTGGAGGTATTTTAGATAAAATATCGTCTGTATGATTCCCTAAAGAACAACCTGTTTTCATATATATATTTGCTTTATAAGCTAACGCACTAGTTCCCAAAATCATTCCTTGGTTAATTAGTTTTTTAGCAAACTCATCCACAGGAACAACATCTTTATCAAACAAGAATTTTTGCCAAAAACGTGCATACAATAAATGTCCTGTTGCGTGTTCTGAACCTCCAATATATAAATCAACTTCTTTCCAATAGTCTAGTGCTTCTTGACTAGCGAACTCGTTGGCATTATTGGCATCCATATATCTGTTAAAATACCAAGAACTTCCAGCCCAACCAGGCATCGTATTTAATTCTAGTGGAAATACAGTCTTGTTATCAATTAACTGATTACTGACAACTGTTGACTGCTTACTATCCCAAGCCCAAACTTCTGCATTTCCTAAAGGCGGCTTTCCATCTTCTGTTGGTAAATACTTTTCCACTTCTGGCAATACAATTGGCAAGTGTTTTGCACCAATCATTTGTGGCATTCCGTCTTTGTAATACACAGGAAATGGCTCTCCCCAATATCGCTGTCTGCTAAAGACTGCATCTCGTAATCTATAATTGGTTTTACCATAACCAAAACCTCTTTTTTCGATTTCGTAAATGGCTAATTTTAACGCTTTTTTATATTTTAACCCTGATAAAAAATCTGAATTTGCAATTACAGTTCCCTCTTTATCTGCGTGAGCAGCTTCAGAAATATCAACATTATCGAAAATATTTGGAATAGGAATATCAAAATGTTTTGCAAAATCATAATCACGTTGATCTCCACAAGGAACAGCCATTACAGCACCTGTTCCATAAGATGCTAACACATAATCACCAATCCAAATTTGCACTTTTTCACCTGAAAAAGGATGAATTGCATAAGCACCAGTAAATGCACCAGAAATGGTTTTTACATCAGCCATTCTATCACGTTCAGAACGTTTTGCTGTAGCTTGTATATAAGTTTCAACTTCTGCTTTTTGAGCATCAGTTGTAATTTTTGAGACTAATTCGTGTTCTGGTGCAAGCGTCATAAAGGACACTCCGAAAATTGTATCAGGTCTTGTAGTAAATACTTCAATTTCATACTCGTCATTACGAGGAGTTTGCGACGAAGTAATCTCTTCTTTTGAAAGAGATTGCTTCGTTTCACTCGCAATGACATTACTTTCCAACTCTGAACTTTGAACTTTGAACTTGATTGAAGCACCTTGACTTCTACCAATCCAATTGGTTTGTGAGTCTTTTAGTGGTTGTGGCCAATCAATAGTATTTAATCCATCTAACAAACGTTGTGCATAGGCAGAAATTCGCATAGACCATTGGGTCATCTTTTTTCTAACAACAGGATGACCACCTCTTTCTGAAACTCCATTTACAATTTCATCATTTGCTAACACTGTTCCTAAAGCAGGACACCAGTTTACTTCTGTATCTGACAAAAATGTTAAACGATATTGTAATAAAATTTCTTGTTGTTTTGTTGATGAAAAGCTGTTCCAATCATCACTTGAAAAAGAAATGATATCTTCATCACAAACTGCATTTACATTTATGTTCCCTTCGTTTTCTAAAATTGAAATTAATGATGAAATATCTTCTGCTTTATCTGAATCTTTATTGTACCAAGAATTAAACAGCTGAATGAAAATCCATTGTGTCCATTTATAATATTCTGGATTTGAAGTTCTAACTTCACGAGACCAATCAAAAGAAAAACCAATTTGATCTAGTTGTCTTCTATAGGTTTTAATATTTTCTTCGGTAGTTTTTGCTGGATGTTGACCAGTTTGAATGGCATATTGTTCTGCTGGCAATCCAAAAGAATCATAACCTTGTGGATGCAAAACATTAAATCCTTTGTGGCGTTTGTAGCGTGCATAAATATCTGATGCAATATATCCTAAAGGATGCCCAACATGTAAGCCTGCTCCACTTGGATAAGGAAACATATCTAACACATAATATTTAGGTTTATCTGAAGTATTAGAAGCCTTAAAAGTTTGGTTATTCGCCCAATACTCTTGCCATTTCTTTTCTATTTCTTGATGATTGTATTGCATCTTCTTTCAATTTAGAGAGTGCAAATTTACGCTTATTCTTTGTAAGCAAAAAGTGTAAATATTGTAAATAAAAAAAGCTTTCAAAATAAATTTGAAAGCTTTTTAGGGGTATAAGAATATTTTACAAACATTGTTGGTAATTAGATCCTTTTCTATACAATGCACTATTCAATTCTCCTTTATCATTATAAAATTGAATAATATTATTATCACAAGAAAATTTTATTTCATAAGTATAAATATTTCCAAAATTTAAATCTATCGTTATTTTATCATCTTGAAAAGAATATGCATGTTTTCCTGGAATTGGCTCATTTGGGAATATATCATTTTCTCCATAATATGTTGCTCTTTCTCCATTAACAAAAGTGTACATTACTCTATCTTCAAAACCTTTTAAAAGCCATTCACCACTTTCTAATAACTCTGTTTTAGTTTCAATGGTCTCTGGTATCG
The DNA here is from genome assembly GCF_002954685.1 of Polaribacter porphyrae. Taxonomy (GTDB): domain Bacteria; phylum Bacteroidota; class Bacteroidia; order Flavobacteriales; family Flavobacteriaceae; genus Polaribacter; species Polaribacter porphyrae. The sequence continues at coordinate 2,245,892 of NZ_MSCN01000001.1, forward strand.
CTTCTTCGTTCGATTCACAACTTATAAATAATAGTAAAGTTGCTGCTGTTAATAATGTAAAAATACTCTTTGATACTATTTTCATAATTTCTGATTTTAAAGTTTTGATTGTTTTGTTAATTACGCCACAAAGAAACATTACTTCCTTGAATTCATTGATAAAAAACTCGTTGAAAGGGAAAAAATGGGCTTGAAAAGGAATAAAATATTCTGAAATTATAAAAACAAACTTATAAAAAAACCACTCTTTAAGAGTGGTTTTAGTCAACTTCATTTTTTATTCAAAACTTGCTCCACTTGCAGTGACGCTTCTATCAATTTTACGCATTAATCCTTGTAAAACTTTACCAGGACCAACTTCTATAAATTCAGTTCCACCATCAGCAACCATTGCTTGTACACATTGTGTCCATTTTACAGGTGCTGTTAGTTGTGCAATTAAGTTTTCTTTAATTTCTTCTGGATTTGTAACTGCTTTTGCCACTACGTTTTGATACACTGCACAAGTTGGGTTACTAAACTCAGTGTCTTCAATTGCTGCTGCTAATTCTTCTCTTGCAGGTTCCATCATTGGCGAGTGAAATGCACCTCCAACAGGCAATAATAAAGCTCTTCTTGCTCCTTTTTTTGTTAAAATTTCGCAAGCTTTTTCTACAGCTTCAATTTCTCCAGAAATTACCAATTGCCCAGGACAATTGTAATTTGCTGCAACAACAACTCCATCAATTGCTGCACATGTTTCTTCTACAATATTGTCATCCAAGCCCAAAACTGCTGCCATTGTAGAAGGTGCAATTTCACAAGCTTTTTGCATTGCCAAAGCACGTTTAGAAACTAATTTTAATCCATCTTCAAAAGATAAAACTCCATTTGCAACTAATGCAGAAAGTTCTCCTAAAGAATGCCCAGCAACCATTTCTGGTTGAAAAGAGTCTCCTAATACTTTTGCTAAAATAACAGAGTGTAAAAATATTGCTGGTTGGGTAACTTTAGTTTCTTTCAGTTGTTCTGCAGTCCCTTCGAACATAATGTCAGTTATAGAAAACCCTAAAATTTTATTCGCTTTTTCAAAATATTCTTGTGCCAAAGGTGATTTTTCGTATAAATCTAATCCCATTTCTGTAAACTGTGCTCCTTGACCAGGAAATATGTATGCTTTCATAAATAATTTAATTGTTGTTTGTGGCAGCAAAAATAATCATTTTTATTCGAAGCTAAATATTTACTAACTTCGTAATATGAATCAAAAAGATAAAATTTTAGCAAATAGAATTTATTTAATTCTTGCTGCTTTATTCATAGCTTCTTTAGTAACTTCTAACTTAATATTTCAAAAGTTTTTTTATTGGTATCCCTTTGATATTGAAATTTTTGATACAAAATTATTTGAAGTTTCTGTGGGATTATTACCTTATCCTATTACATTTCTAATTACAGATGTTTTATCGGAAATCTATGGAAAACGCAAAGCAAATGAGGTTGTTATAGCTGGTATTTTTGCGTCTTTTTTCTCTTTATTGATTATTTATGTATCAAAAGAAGTACCAGCAACAACTTGGTCCCCTGTAAATGATGGATTATTTGTAAATGTTTTTGGAGCAGCTCCTTTAGCGGTTTTAGCTTCAATGATGGCATACTTATTTGCACAATTCATTGATATTAGAGTATATCATTTTTGGAAAAACTTTACGAAAGGGAAACATCTTTGGCTACGAAATAATTTCTCTACATTTTCGTCTCAAATCATAGACACACTAACGGTTTTATTGTTACTATGTTCTTTCGGAATTATAGATTGGAAAAACTTTTTAGGACTACTAATTAGTGGTGTACTTTTTAAAATGATGATTGCTGCTTTAGATACTCCCATTCTATATATAGTTGTGTTTGCATTCAGAAAAAGATTCAACTTAAAAGCTGGTGAAGAAATTTTGGATTAATTTTTGTAATTAATTAAAAAATGCTTCGTCTAAAACATCAGAAATTAAAAAGATGAAAAAAATACTTATAGTTTTTGTGTTTACTTTTATAGTATCACAAATCAATGCACAAACCTCAATATTTAATAATTTATTACAAACTCACGTTTCTAATAATGGTATTGTTGATTATAAATCTTTCAAAGCTGATGAAGCAAAATTGGATAGTTTTATATCTTATTTAGAAAAAACATCTCCAGAGTCTACTTGGTCAGAAAACAAACAAAAGGCTTTTTGGATTAATGCTTATAATGCATATACTATTAAGTTGATTTTAGAAAATTATCCTTTAAAAAGCATTATGGATATTAAAAAAGATGGAAAAACTGCTTGGAAAATTCCTTTTGCAAAAGTTGGTGGTAAAACCTATACTTTAGATCATATTGAACATGAAATTTTAAGAAAGAAATTGTTTGATCCAAAAATTCATGTAGGTGTAAATTGTGCTTCAGGTTCTTGTCCTAAATTAGGAAATATCGCTTTTACAGAAGAAAATGTAGATGCTGAATTAACAAAATTGATGAAAGCTTTTGTAAATGACCCAACCAGAAATAAAATAGGAAAAAAGAAAGTTCAGATATCAGAAATTTTTAATTGGTTTAAAGGCGATTTTACTAAAAATGGTTCAGTAATCGATTATTTAAACAAGTATTCAAACACAGAAATAAAATCGAATGCAAAAATCAATCATTTAAAATATGACTGGTCTTTGAATGGTAAATAATTTCTTTATCTTTCGATTTTTAAAATCAAAATTAATTTATGTCAAAATCATATTATGATGCTTCCGATTTAAGAAAATTCGGAAAAATCACAGAATGGAATGAAGAACTTGGAAACAAGTTCTTTGATTATTATGGGAAAGTTTTTGAAGAAGGAGCGCTTACAGCTCGCGAAAAATCTCTGATAGCATTAGCAGTTGCGCATACAGAACAATGTCCTTATTGTATAGATGCATACACAAAAGATACTTTGCAAAGAGGAGTTACCAAAGAACAAATGATGGAAGCTATTCACGTTGGTGCTGCAATTAAAAGTGGTGCAACTTTGGTGCATGGAGTGCAAATGATGAATAAAGTGAATAAGCTTGATGGATAATGAGTTTGCAGTAACCAGATACAGTTGGCAGTTTGGGCTACTGAATACTGCTACTGCCTACTGAATACTAAAACAATGGCAACAAAATCTTTAAAAGCTAGAAATAACGATATTGCAAATACGTCTCGTCAACTAGAAATTCTTTCTAATGGAATTTTCGCAGACGGAGAATTACCAACATTTGCAGCAAAAATAAAAGAGACCAATCAGTTCCCACTTCGTCCTAAAAAACTAGAAATTTTACAAATCAATTTAGGGTATATGTGTAATCAAGTCTGTGAACATTGTCACGTAGATGCTGGGCCAGATAGAAAAGAAATTATGACTATTGATACTATGAATCAATGTTTAGAAGTCATCAAAAACACAGGAGCACATACATTAGATTTAACAGGTGGTGCACCAGAAATGAATCCTAATTTTAGATGGTTTGTAGAAGAAGCATCCAAAGCAGGAATTAAAGATTTTATTGTACGTTCTAATTTAACAATTATAAGAGCCAACAAAAAATATTACGATTTACCAGAATTCTTCAAAAAACACAACGTGCATGTTGTTTCTTCTATGCCTCATTGGACACGTGGAAAAACTGACAAACAAAGAGGAGATGGCGTTTTTGATAAATCGATTAAAGCTTTACAAGAATTAAATGCTGTAGGTTATGGTATGCCAAATTCTGAATTAAAATTAGACTTGGTATACAATCCTTCAGGAGCATTTTTACCTGGAGATCAAATGGCGTTAGAAAATGATTTCAAAAAAGCTTTAAAAGCAGATTTCGATATCGATTTTCATAGTCTTTTTGCCATTACAAATTTACCAATTAGCCGTTTTTTAGATTACTTAATTGCATCAGAAAATTATGAAGATTATATGTATTCTTTAGTGGAAGCATATAATCCTGCTGCCGTAAAAAATGTGATGTGTACCAATACATTATCTGTAAGTTGGGATGGAAATTTATATGATTGTGATTTTAACCAAATGCTAAATTTAAAAGTAGCAAGCAAAGTAAAACACATTTCTGAATATAATGAAGAAATATTACAAAATAGGAATATAATTATCAATCAACATTGTTATGGATGCACTGCTGGTGCAGGAAGTAGCTGTCAAGGTGTTGTTGCATAAAATCTCCTGCAAGGTATTTTCGAAGAATGAAGATTCCTTGTAGGTGTAAAATAAGTTTTAATGAATACCTATAAGGTTTTTGAAACCTTGTAGGAAAATAAAGTATTACTAATGAGTTATTTAGAAACTACACATAACGTTTATAAAGAAGCAGCCCTAACACCAGATGTTGGCTTATGCTGCACCACAAATCCTATATGGGAGTTACCAGGTCTTAAAATTCCTAGAATAATGCAAGAGATGAATTACGGTTGTGGATCTACTGTACACGCTCGCGATTTAACCAACAATCCAAAAATGTTGTATGTTGGAGTTGGTGGAGGAATGGAATTATTACAGTTTGCATATTTCAATAGAACTAAAGGTGGAGTAATTGGTTTAGATGTTGTGGATGAAATGTTAGAAGCATCTGCAAAAAACTTTAAAGTTGCAGAAGAACAAAACGATTGGTTTAAATCTGATTTTGTAGATTTACGTAAAGGTGATGCCATGGATTTACCTGTTGAAGATAATTCAATTGATGTTGCTGCACAAAATTGTTTATTCAATATTTTTAAGTCAGATGATTTAAAAAAAGCGATTGCAGAAATGTACCGTGTTTTAAAACCTCATGGACGTTTGGTAATGAGTGATCCTACTTGTGAGCAACCCATGAATGACGAATTAAGAAACGACGAACGTTTACGTGCTTTATGTTTAAGTGGAAGTTTATCGATTGCAGATTATGTAAAAGCATTAACAGATGCTGGTTTTGGTACGATAGAAATTAGAGCCAGAAAACCTTACAGAATATTAGATCCAAAAAATTATCCAACTGATGAATTGATTTATATAGAATCAATTGAAGTTGCTGCAATAAAAGACCCAATGCCTGCAGATGGTCCTTGTATTTTTACAGGAAAAGCCGCTATTTATTATGGTGATGAAGATTATTTTGATGACGGTTTAGGACATACTTTATTAAAAAATCAACCTTTGGCAATTTGCGATAAAACTGCTGCTGCTCTAGAAAGTTTAGGTAGAGATGATATTTTCTTCTCTCCTTCTACTTTTCATTATGATGGTGGTGGATGTTGTTAACCATCGCAGATGGATTTTATAAAACAAAAATTATGAAAAGATTATTTATACTTTTTTTAATAATCAGTTCAACTGCATTTGGGCAAAAAAAACTAGATAAACTACTAAAAAAATGGAACTTAAAAGGAGTTCCTTATATGTCTGTAGAAACTTTAGCATTACCAAAAACCAATGCTATATTATTGGATGCAAGAGAACAAAAAGAGTATGAGGTTAGTCATATTGAAAATGCAATTTGTGTAGGATATGATAAATTTAATTTGAAGAAAACTTTAACGAAACTCCCAAAAGACAAAAATGCTAAAATTGTGGTGTATTGCTCTTTAGGGATTCGTTCTGAAGTAGTTGCAGACAAACTTATAAAAGCTGGCTATACTAATGTTTATAATTTGTATGGAGGAATTTTTGAATGGAAAAATGCCAACTTTCAAGTAATTGACACTATTGGAAAACCTACAGAAAAAGTACACACTTTTAATAAGGACTGGAGCAAATGGTTAAAAAAAGGTGTGAAAGTGTATGAATAAGTTTTAAGTAAGCAGTTGCAGTTTTCAGTACTTATTGGTATAAAATAAAACTTTACGACTTCTATACTTTGCGAGAAAAAAATATGAATAAAAATCTTCTACTAATCTTCACAAGAAACCCAGAATTAGGTAAAGCAAAAACACGTTTAGCAAAAACAGTTGGGGATGAAACTGCTTTAGAAATCTATAAATTTTTACTTGATAAAACACAAGAAATAGCATCAAAAGTAAATGCAGATAAAGCTGTTTATTATTCTGTAAAAATTAGAGAAAATGATATTTGGGATGAATCTATTTATCAAAAACACCAACAAGTTGGCGAAGATTTAGGCATACGAATGCAAAATGCTTTTAAAAACGGATTTGATGCTGGTTATCAAAAAATACTAATTATTGGTAGTGATTTATACGATTTATCATCAGAAAACATAGAAAAAGCATTTATTGAATTGGATGATAATGATGTGGTAATTGGTCCTGCAGAAGATGGAGGTTATTACCTTTTAGGGATGAAAAAGCTCTATAAAAATGTCTTTGAAAATAAAGAATGGGGAACAGAAACCGTTAGAAAAGATACGTTACAAGATTTAATTGATAAAAAAGTGAAATTATTAGAAGTTAAGAACGACATAGATGTATATGAAGACATCATCCATATTCCAGAAATTATGGAAACGTTCATCAACTCTAAATAGTTTACAATGAAAACACTTCTACTTACCGCTTTTTTAAGCTTTACTTTTTTACACATTAATGGACAATGTTCTGAAAATGCAACAAATTTTGGCAACAACACCTCAACTCCTTCATATAATATTGCAGGAGATATTGAAGTTGTTTTAAATACAAATAATTCAGTTACCATTAATTTTGGAAGCAATTTTAGTACAGCTTCTGGGCCAGATGTAAGATTATATTTGATAAAATCTGAAGGTAAATCTATTGCTGATTTAAAAAGTATAAACCCTACAACTTTAGACAATATTTCTTTTGGGTTGATTGGTTTTTCTGGAACTCAAAATTATACAGAAACCATTCCTAATGATGTTGACATATCAGAATACGACACTGTCTTTTTCTATTGTTTGCAGTTTACAGCTTTTTGGGATTTGGGTACTTTTACACCATTTAGTGCTAATAGTTGTTCGGTTTTAGATGTAGATACTTTTACAGTTGATGAAATTTCTTTTTATCCAAATCCTGCAAAAAATCAAATACAACTTTCAAATATAGATGGTGTTTCTGCTGAAATCCGTATTTTTAACCTTTTAGGAAAACAGGTTTTTCATCAATCAAAAATTTCAGAAAAAACAATTGATATTTCTTCTTTTAATAAAGGGATTTATTTGGTTAAAATTGATGTTGATGGAAAATCAAAAATGCAAAAATTAGTTATTCAGTAAAACTGTCATTGCGAGTTTACGAAGCAATCTCTTTATAAACAGATTGCTTCACTCCGTTCGCAATGACTAATTAAGGTTATTATGAACAGACAAAACCAACTACAAGAAACAATTGATTTTTTAAAAGAAGCAGGAATTACAAATCCAGAAATCGGAATTGTATTAGGTACAGGATTAGGGAAATTAGTGGATGAAATATCCATAGAAAAAGAAATTGCGTATGCAGATATTCCTCATTTTCCTCAAGCCACTGTTGAGTTTCATTCAGGTAAATTAATTTACGGAGAATTATCCCAAAAAAAAGTATTGGTAATGTCTGGTCGTTTTCATTTGTATGAAGGTTACAATCCTTGGGAAGTTACTTACGGAATTAGAACAATGCACGGTTTAGGAATTCAAAATTTATTGATTTCAAACGCTGCTGGAGCCATCAACCTAAATTATAAAAAAGGTGATTTAATGTTGATTGAAGATCATATTAATCTTCAAGGAAGTTCTCCTTTAGCATTTCAAGGAGCAAATACTTTTGGGAATATTTTTGCTGATATGCTAGAACCGTATTCAAAAACTATCAACAGTAAAATTGCAGAAATTGCTAAAACTCATAATATACAATTGCATGAAGGTATCTATGCAAGTGTTTTAGGCCCACAATTAGAAACCAGAGCAGAATACAGAATGCTGCAAATTTTAGAAACAGATGCTGTAGGTATGAGTACAGTGCCAGAAGTTATTGTAGCTAAACAACTCAACTTGCCTTGTGCTGCTATTTCTGTATTAACAGATGAATGCGATCCTAAAAATTTACAACCAGTAGATATTGCAGAAATTATTGCAATTGCTGGTAAAGCAGAACCTAAAATGATTGCTTTGTTTAAGGAGGTTATAAACATTATTTAATAAAAAAATAATGATAAATCTAAAAACAGAAAGAATTGCAGTTCATAATTGTGCCTCAATTTTTTCTGATTTTGGCTGGATTTTCAGGGAACAATCAATAGGAGATTTTGGAATAGATGCCATTGTTGAAACACAATCAAATTGTAGTCCATCTGGAAAATTAATAGCTCTTCAAATAAAAGGAGGTAATAGTAATTTTTATCAGACTAAATCTTCATTAATTTTTTATTTTTCTCATTCGCATTATTTGTACTGGAAAAATTACAGTCTACCAGTATTTTTAATATTACATGATTCAAATAATACTATTTATTGGCAATTATTCTCAAAAAAGAATATAAAGAAAACAAGAACTAGGTGGAAATTAATTATTCCTAAAACGAATCTATTAAAAGACTCAAAACTACAAATAGATAAGATATCTGAAAAAAAAGCAATCAAGAGGAAAAAGAATCTAAGAAAAGTAAAAACGACAAAAAAAAATAGAGACTTTATTTACTTTTTAGGAGATAAAAATAGTTTGTGTTTATCAATAAATAAGGAAAAATATCAAATGAGTTTTGACTTCAATTATAATCCAAGAAATAATGGGAATTATAAATTAAAAAAACTTAATAATGATGATCCCTTTTATTCCACTCTCAAAAATTTTGAAAAAATTATAAACAAAAAAATCTATTCGAAAGAAAAAAATCTAGAATTATCTCTTCTTAAAATCATAGGAGGTAATATTGAGTTTTTAAGAAGTAATATCTGGAATAGGGAAAATTATTCAAATAATATTCCTTCTTATGAAGATTTCATGCTGGCTTTTGAACGTTATTCAGGGTTAAAAAAGTCAGAGTACCAAACGAATATAAGTGATGGTTTTATTTATATTTATTCAGAAGATGATAAAACATTTGAAATACATACTTTAGAAAGTAGGCAAAAACAAATTCAAAATTTCATTTTAATGTCAGATTTTGAGTTTATAAAGGTTTTTACTAGTTTTTCTGCTTGGTCAGAAATATACATGGATTATGGAGGTATTCATAAGCATAATTTTATACCACTATTTTTAAATATATGGGATTATTACTGGAATAATGAATATGAAATGTCAAAAAAACTTAATACTCCTACAAATAATATTGATGAACTTAAAAATAGCTATCGTAAAAAATATAAAGAATTTAAAAAATTATACAACAAGTCAGAAAACATAATAGAGTTATCATTTGACTTTAGTTTTGACTTTTTTTACCCTGCATCAATTATTGTTATGTATCAGGTATTTGGCGAAGAAATACTTTCTTTATATAGTGGGATAGAATTATCAGAAGAAGACTGGGTTGAAGTAGATATTTCCCAAACAGAAAATTGGGAATATGAACCCTCATTCTTTATACGTCAACAAAACACGTAGTTTCAGCTCAATTATTTTCTATGAAACCATACTTCAAATTCTTCATTCTAGAAAAAACAAAAGCTTCATCACTTCAAGAAAAAGAAGTAATTCAAAGCTTATGGAGTGGTTATGGTAAAATTAAACGTTTCCTATTGGAAGGAAGTGATTTAAAAAGCGTCGTTGTTAAAAATGTACAACTCCCCAAAAAGAGTAATCATCCAAGAGGTTGGAATTCTGATATTAGTCACCAAAGAAAACTAAAATCTTACCAAGTAGAAAGTAATTTTTATAAAAATTATAGTAAACAAAGTATCGCTCGTTTGCCAAAATGTTTTGCAATCGAACAAAAAGATGATGAAGTTTTAATGGTGTTAGAAGATTTGGATGCTGCTGGTTTTCCTATAAGAAAACAAAACGTAAGTTGGTCAGAAATTGAAAGTTGTTTAGAATGGGTGGCGAAATTTCACGCTAATTTTTTGGGTAAAGAACCAATTGGCTTATGGAAAGTTGGGACTTATTGGCATCTAGAAACCAGACCACAGGAGCTAGAAGTATTAGATGATGTTGTATTGAAAAAAACGGCTACTGCAATTGATAAGAAATTAAGTAATTGCAAATACAAAACTTTTGTTCACGGAGATGCAAAATTGGCAAATTTTTGTTTTTCTAAAGATGGAAAAGTTGCTGGAGTAGATTTTCAATATGTTGGTGGTGGTTGTGGAATGAAAGATGTGGCCTATTTTATTGGAAGTTGTTTGTATGAAGAAGATTGTGAACGCTTGGAAAGTAAAATTTTAGATACATACTTTAGCCATTTACACAACTCTTTAGGAGAAAAAAATCAAGAATTAGAAAAAGAATGGCGTGATTTATATCACGTAGCTTGGGCAGATTTTCATCGTTTTTTAAAAGGATGGAGTCCAGAGCACTGGAAAATTAATTCTTATAGTGAACGAATCACAAAACAAGTTATTAGTAATTTATGCAACTAGATTTTCAAATACTTACAGATATTGCTATAAGAGCAGCTTTAGAAGCAGGTAAAATCATTCAACAGTCCATAAATAAAGAAGTTATTGTTGAAAAAAAAGAAGGAGGAAATACGTATGCATCACAAATAATTACAACTGTTGATAAAGCTTGCGAAAAAGTGATTTTATCTCATCTTTTACCTACTTGTAAAACATTTGATATTGCATTATTATCAGAAGAAACTGAAGATGACAAAAGTAGATTTGAAAAAGATTTTTTCTGGTGCATAGATCCTATGGATGGTACTTTGGCTTTTATAAACAAACACGCTGGTTTTTCTATTTCTATTGCATTAGTGGCTAAAGATGGAACTCCACAAATTGGAGTAGTTTACGATCCAAGTAGAAAGAATTTGTATTATGCCATAAAAGACAAAGGTGCTTTTAAGAATAGAAAACCTTGGAAACTAAAAACACCTAATCAACATCTTACTTATATAACTGATAAAAAGCTATCAAATACACTGAATAAATCGAAAATTAAGGAAATTTTGAATGATAAAACAATTGCTTTAGGAGTATCAGAATATAAAGAAATTTCTGGAGCAGGTGCTGTTTTAAATGCAATATTTGTTGCCGAAAACACACCAGCAATGCTTCTTAAACTGCCTAAAAAAGAAAAAGGTGGTGGTTCTATTTGGGATTTTGCAGCTACTGCTTGTATTTTTAAAGAATTGGGTTTACAGGCTGATGATTTTAGTGGTAATCCATTAGAATTGAATAGAAAAGAAAGTACTTTTATGAATCATCAAGGTGTATTCTACTTAAGTTTTTTAATATAATAAAAAAACTTAAGATATTACCAAATTCGAACTCGAATAAACTTTCCTTTTCCAAGTTTGATATCAAAGTACAGACCATAAAAACCCAGAGCATTTAATTTATATAGTAACTTATACCACAACATTTATCTTGTAATTTTAATTAAATCTAGTTTCTTGTTACAAGATAGTTAAAAAAGAAACATAAAAACGTATATTTTGATGACGATAGAACTCTTCGTAAATTTGTAGTCCAAATGAATAAATATTTAGAAATCATAAAATCTTCCTATTCCGATTATTGGAATTATCTTAAAAATTCTGTTTTAATGGATTTGAATTGGGAGAACTATTTCTATGGATTAATCGTAATTTCTTTAGTAGTTTGGGGTTTAGAAGCTGTTTTTCCTTGGCGTAAAAACCAATCACTTTTTAGAAAAGATTTTTGGTTAGACACCTTTTACATGTTTTTTAATTTCTTTTTATTGAATTTAATTGTGTTGATTGCTTTATCTAACACTGCTGAACAAGTTTTTAATGATATTTTAAACGTGGTAGGTTTGTCTGTTTCCAGTTTTCAAATTATTGATATCAATACATTTCCTTACTGGTTACGTTTGTTTACTTTTTTTGTAATTATCGATTTTATACAATGGTTTACACATACTTTATTGCATAAGTATGAGTTTTTATGGAACTTTCACAAAGTGCATCACTCTGTAAAAGAAATGGGTTTTGCTGCACATTTACGTTATCATTGGATGGAACCTGTTATCTATAATTCTATGAAATATATTCCACTTGCAATTATGGGTGGTTTTACTGCACAAGATGTTGCTGTTATTCATTTTTTTAATATTACAATTGGGCATTTAAATCATGCAAATATTAACTGGGATTATGGTTTTTTAAAATACATCTTTAATAATCCTAAAATGCATATTTGGCATCATGCAAAAGAGTTGCCAAAAGACAGAAAAAATGGTGTTAACTTTGGAATTACCTTAAGTATTTGGGATTATATTTTTAAAACCAACTACATTCCACATTCTGGTAGAGATATAGAAATTGGTTTTGAAGGTGATGAAAAGTTTCCTAAAAAATTTACAAAGCAAATAACCTATCCTTTTGTAAAATAAAAAAACTGCCTAAAAAAATTAGGCAGCTATTTAGACTTGATAAGTATCCCCCAATACTTATTTTGCAAATATATTAGAAACTTATTACTTTTTTGCTCTTTATTCAGACTTTTTTTAATTTCTTTTTAGATTTTTTTAATTTTTAAAATTAAAATCATTTGTTTCTTCCTTTTTCATTAGGATATAAAGAGGGTAAATCATCACTTTGAAAAAATGCTTTAGTATCTATATTCATAGCAGTTAATTTTCCTGTAAAAGCAGCTCCAGTATCAACATTCCATACATTTATTGCATTCATTGGTTCAGTTTCTCCATAATTTATTGTTGGTGTATGCCCAATGTAGATTTCATTATAATGTCTTAATCTTTTAGGATATAAATTGTTATTAAGATCTATCTTTTTATCCATTACCAAAGCCATTTCCCATAAAGTTCTGTCTGTGCAAAAATTATGTGTGTATGTTTCTTTTTCTACACCATGCATAGAAGTGAAACCTGCATGCAAAAATAATCTGTTCTTTTCATCAATAAAATACATGTTCATATTTTCAAAGAAAATTAAATGTTGCTTTTTTTCATCATCTGTAAAGCCTTCATAACTTTCTATGGTTTCTTTACCTCCATGCAAATACCAAGATGTATTTACATCGCTTTTATCTTTTAACCAATTTTGGCACCAAACATCATGGTTTCCTTTAATGAAGGTACAAGTAATTTTTTTTGATACATTCATTAAAAACTCAATTACTTGTGCAGATTCACTCCAACCATCTACATAATCGCCCATAAAAATGAGCCTATCTTCTTCTTGTAATTCTAATTTATTTAAAACTTGGAGTAACGCTTTTAAACCTCCATGAATATCGCCGATAGCAAAAGTTCTCATTAAAATTCTTTTTTTAACAAATCTAGTTGTTTTCTGCACTTTATAAAGAAATAACTATTAAGTTAAGTTTAAAATTTACTGAATTCTACACCTTGTATGTCTTTTAAAAAATGAAAGATAATGCAATTGCAGACGAATTTACCCTAAAAAGTAATCTGATTTTTGATTAAAAATACTGTCCAATTCCAAAAACAATTCCGCATTTAGAGCCATTTTTACGGTTTAACATACTAAAACCATAATCTATTCTAAAGGTGGCATTGTATATTTTTTTACTAATAAAACGCAACCCAAAACCTGAATACATTTTTAAATTTTCATTTTGAAAAAAGTCGTCAAGATTTCCTCCAGGGTTTCTCCAAGAACCAAAATCAGTAAAGACGTTGGTTTGTATGGAGAGCCATTTTTTATCGTAAATAGTGTGTCTATATTCCGAATTTAAAACAATACTTCCTGTACCTCTATCTACTAAAATACCAACTCCACGTAAGTTCAAATTATTGTCTAATGCAAATGGTGCAAATGGTGTTTCTTCGTTAGAAGCTAATCCAAAACGCAATCTATTTGCCCAATTACCATTAGCTCCTATTCTTTTATAATATAAAAAATCATTCCAAAAAATAAAGAAATCGTTTTGAAAATCATTTTCTGTTAATACATATTGTACATATAAAATACTTTTAAATCCGTTTACATATTGGTAGTAATAATCTAAATTATCATAAGTGTAAACAAGTTTTAATAACGCTTTATTTAAATCTAAATTTTGAGGAATTGACGGATCTGTTGCTCCTGATAAATATTGATATTTTTCTTTAAATAAATTTACACCAAAATTAAGTTGATTTTTAAAGTTGATTTGATGTAAGCCTAATACTTCAAATGAGATATTATTATATAAATAATTGGCTGTTTGAGTCCCAAAATATAATGGTTCTTCGCTTTTCCAATTTTGATGATTGACAGCCAAACCCCATTTGCTTGAAAATAAATTTGGTGCTCTAAAATTTACAGCATAGGTATCGAAACCATTAAATTGATAAAAGCCACCAAAAGTGATATTTCTGCCTAAAAAATTATAATCATACACACCTAATTTGTAAGAAAAAACATTGTTAGTTGTTGTCCAAATATTAACATCTGGGATAATTGTAAAGTTCTCTTCTACATTTATAAATACATTGTAAAAATTATCATGAGAATAAAATACTTGATAATAGGCATGTGCTATAGCTGGCAACCTTTTTAATTGAATAATATCTTTGTTTAAAGTAATAGAATCTAAAGCTCCACTCTTTTTAGACATCAATAATTTTTTAATAAAAGTAGTTTTAGTTTTTTCTGCTCCTTTTATTTTAATATCATAAATAACTTTTTCTTGTGAATATGATTGAAAAATCAACAAGAAAAAAAATAGTAAAAAGGAAATAAATTTGATTTTCATTATTCAACTACAAAACTATCTTCAATAACCAAATTTACCCAATTATATGCACTTATTCCTAAAACAGTGCATCTATATTGGTCTTCTAGAATTAAATCATCTGGAGTTGTAGTATTTATTTGTGATATTGTATTAGAAGTATCATAAAAATTAAATGAAGTATTTTGGGTATAAATACCAGAAACAAAAGTTGAACTACTATCAGTAAGTAAATGAAAATACAAATTATTAGTTGTACCAAAGTTACTCCATGTAAAATTGGGTTTTAAGGTTTCAGGAAATTGAGTTTCAATAGTAGTTTGCCAAACTGTTGGTTGTGAGCTATTTCTTAATTGAATTGGTTCTGTTTTGTAAACAACTTCGTCAATTTCATAAGTAACAATATACCAACTTTCTTCATCATCAGTTCTAGAAAATCTTCTAAATTGTGCAGCTAAAGTGGCTTCATCTGTCAACATTTTTCTTCTATAATTGGTGAAATCAGTTTCATCAACAGATATATTTTCAGTTTCATAATATCTAAAATCTCTTGCATTGGTTTTTGGGTAATAGTAGATGTAAGACAAGCTATTGTTACCATCTTCACTAGCTGCAAAAGAAGTTATGGTTTCAGTTGTATTTGTATTTTTTGCATCTAAAAATTCTTGTAAATTTTGTAATACAAAAGTCTCTTCAATCACAAAATTTACCCAATTATCTTCTGTAACTGCCATTAATGTAAATAAGTATTCTGTGTCTATTACTAAATCTGGTGGAGTTGTTGTATTGATTAAGCTAAATAATTCTTGATTTACATTACTATATTCTTGATATTGAAAAACTTCATTATCACTAGCAGCAGTATAAGTACCAGATAAAAATGCATTACTATCATTTTCAGAAACTACCTGAAAATAAACTTCGTTGTTTGCAATTCCGAAATCTGACCAAGTAAATTTTGGAATTAAAGTTGATGGATATTCTATGGTAACTTGATCTGTATAACCTGTTGGATCATTTACATTTTTTAATCTTATAGGGTTTGACATATGCAATTTACCATTTAACATATAGGTAACCAAGCACCAATTTTCTTCAGCATTGTTTCTTGAAAAACGTTGTAATTTACCACCAAAAACATCTTCTATCGTTAACTCTACTCTCCTGTATTTTGAAAAATCATTTTCATCTACACTTACACTTTCTGCTTCATAATATCTAATATCTGTAGCACCTTCTTCAGGATAATAGAAAATATAGCTTACACTTGTATTGCCATTTGCTGAAGCTGCACAAGCAATTACATTTCCTCTTTCTTTATTAGAAATTGTTGTAATGTACTCTGCTAAATTTCTAGGTGTAAATACATCATTATCTTCTGAACAAGAGAAAATAATACTTAATAACAATAGGTATAAAATCTTTCTAATATGCATACAATTTACTTAATAATTTTTCTGCAGGTTTATTTTGTGGTGTAAATCTATTGTTTTTTTCTCCACCAACTTCATTATGCTTGTGGAACCATTTCCAGATAAAACCACCAGCAAACCATTCTTCTTTCCAAAACTGATTGTAGATAGCTTGTAAACCATTTACTTGTGCTTGTAAATTAACGCTACCTTCTACTCTATTAGATTCCCAAGGTTTTTTGCCTGTAAAATCTACACTTCTATAACCATATTCTGTAAACAAAACTGGTTTTTGATATTGATTTTGAATTCTCATAATTTCTTTTTTGTGAGGTAGCCAACCTTTTTCAAAATCTTCTACAGATGGTGTTTTTTCATCTGATAAAGGAAAATATGCATCTACACCTATGAAATCTAAATCTTTCCAAAAGGGAATCCGTTTAAATTCGTCCCAATTTGCTGCATAGGTTAATTTTCCTGTATAAACCGTTCTTATTTTTTTGATCAATTTTTGCCAATATTCTGGTCTATTCATCACAAATTTTTCTAACTCTGTGCCAATACACAATACTTCTGCTTTAATTTCTGCTGCAGCTTCTGCATAGGTTAAAATAAATGATGAATAGGAATCTTCTAACTGTTTCCAGCTTTCTTCAGAATCCATTTCTATATATCCAGTAAATTCTCCATTCCACACCCAAATTTGTGGTTTTACCATGATTTTTATGTCATGTTTTCTAAACTGATTTGCATACTGAACTAAACCAGCTTTGGTTTCTCCAAACCATTGTCTTTTGGTATTATGATTAATTGTTGGTGATGATAATTTTTTAATAAAACCAAAAGGCATCAACGCAACAGAATTGCTTTGTGCCTTTAGTACTGGTTTTGTATGAGTTTCATTAATTCTAATACCTGATGCTACAAAACTGACACCATTAAATTTTTTGGTTTGACTTTTACAGGAAAACTGTATAAAAAGTAAGCCAAATAATAAGAGATTTTTTACTTTCATAAATCTCTTAAAAATACTTATTTTTCTTAAAACAAAGCTCTTAAACCAATGTTAAAACTTTGTCCTAAACCTGTATTTTCTCCTCTTACAAATTTACTATACAATACTTCTAAATTCAATTCATCTGTCAGTTGATATTTACCTCCAAAACCTAATGCAGTAAAATCTTGTGTAAAATCTCCAAATCTATTCGTATGTTGTACAAAACCTAACACTGTAGATTTATCTGATGGAAAATAGCTTAAGAATAAACCTGGATTCAAAATAAAAGTATTGGTTGCAAAACTTCCTTCTGAAGTTGTTTTTCTGCCTAAACTATCAAAAGTTGCTACTTCTTTATCTCCAAAAAAGTATTGTGTATTAATTTCAGAAAACAATTGCCAATTTCCACTTGGGAAAGTATAATCGTAAAAGAATCTATTTTGAAAATTCCATGCAGCTTCGTCTAAAAATATACCATCTACAGTTTCTCTTTTTACTAATGGAATATTTAATGAAGACTGTACAGAAAATTTCCCTACACTTTCTATAGGTTGCCACTTTATTGAAGGTGCTATAGATGTAATTCCTTTTCTAGAGAATTCATCAGAACCTAAACTAAAGACGGAAAGAGCGTCTCTACCTCCAATAGTATTAGAACGGATTTCTACAATAAACCCTAAATTAAACCTTCTACTATCAGAAGTACCTGTAAAAATTTCTATTGTAGATGTTAAATAATTTTCTCTTGCTTTATCTGCTTTTACACCATTAAAAGTAGCTTCAGTTTCTGTATATAAATTATTAAAAAACTTAATATCCCACTGTCCTTTTTTTAATAAAACTGATGGTGTATAGGTTTGTATATTACTTCTAGTATCATCATTATCATCTTGAGCATTTGCTTGTAAACTAATCAGCAAAAGAAACGCAATTGCTACTCTTATTAATCTATTTTTCATTATAGTTGATTTTAATTTTCAAATTATTTAATTCCCAAGTTAAGTCTTTCACAAATTTAATAACTTACAAAAAAGTTGTAGATCTTTTATTTAGAATAAATTTAAATTATAGTTCTCAGTTAAGTTATTAACTTTAGCTTCGACATAACCTCAAGAAATCAATCAACTAATTATGGAACACATTGTTATTATTGGAAACGGAATTTCTGGTGTATCAGTTGCTAGGCATATCAGAAAAAATTCTGATAAACAAATCACGATAGTATCTGCTGAAACAAAATATTTCTTTTCTAGAACTGCTCTTATGTATATTTATATGGGGCACATGAAATTTGAACACACACAACCTTATGAAAATTGGTTTTGGGATAAAAACCGAATCGATTTAAAAGAAGGTTTTGTATCTAAAATTGATACTGATAAAAAATCGCTTGAGTTTTCTGATAATTCTTCGCTTTCTTATGATAAGTTAATTTTAGCTGTGGGTTCAAAACCAAATAAATTTGGCTGGCCAGGTCAAGATTTAGATGGTGTTATGGGCATGTACCACAAACAAGATTTAGAAAATTTAGAAAAACACGCACCTAATAATGATGTTTGTAAAAGAGCTGTAATTGTTGGTGGTGGTTTAATAGGCATTGAACTGGCAGAAATGCTACGAAGTAGAAAGATTCCTGTTACTTTTCTTGTGAGAGAAACCAGTTTTTGGAATGGAGTTTTGCCTGCTCAAGAATCTGAACTCATTAATAAACACATTAAAGAACATCATATTGATTTACGTTTGGCAACTAATTTAAAAGAAATTAAGGCAGATGAAAATGGAAAAGTAAAATCGATTGTGATTCAAGAAACTGGAGAAGAAATTCCTTGTAATGTTGTTGGTTTAACTGCTGGTGTAACTCCAAATATCGACTTCTTAAAAGATTCTGGTATAGAAACTGGACGTGGTATAAAAGTCAACCGTTTTTTAGAAACAAACGTTAAGGATATTTATGCAATTGGTGATTGTGCAGAACAACACGAAGCTATTGGACAACGCAGAAATATTGAGGCAGTTTGGTACACAGGAAGAATGATGGGTGAAACTTTAGCACAAACCATTTGTGGTAACAAAACCGAATATAAACCTGGACATTGGTTCAATTCTGCTAAATTTTTAGATATTGAATATCAAACTTATGGTTGGGTTTTTAGCGAAAGAAACAAAAAAGAAAATGAAGCTTATTTTCAGTGGCAACATCCATCAGAAAATAAATGTATAACAATTTCTTATGATAAAAATACCAGCAAATTTCTAGGTATAAATACATTCGGAATTAGAATGCGTCACGAAATTTTTGACAAGTGGCTAACAGAAAACCAATCTATAGAACACGTTTTAGAATATTTAACTGATGCTAATTTTGATCCTGAATTTTATAAACTTCATGAAGCAGAAATTGTAGCAAAATTTAATCAAGAGAATAAAACAGATATTCAAGTAAAGAAAAAAAGTTGGAAACGAATTTTTAGTAAAGCATAAAAGATGAAAGCAATAAAAAATTTAGGTTTAGTAATCTTTTTAATAGGATTAGCAATATTTACAGGGTCTATTTTTACTGGTAATTTTTCTTTAACTCAAGAAGAATTGAATACTTATATTTCTGAAAAAGGATATAAAAGCGAGATTATAAAAAAAGAATTATCAGCAGCAGTTGTAACTGATAAGTCTTTAAACATTTTTCAATTTTCTAGCAGAGTAAGAGCAGCATTTGAAACATCAAATAATCATTATGATGAATTAATAGCAAAATATGATGCAGAAAAAAATTGGGATAAAAAAGGCGAACAATATCAATATAAAATCTACGGAAAACCTCATACGTTAAGTTATGAAATTGCCAAAAAAGCAGGTTCTGGTTTTGTAAAAGAAAATGCTGGATTGATGTGGTTTTTAACTTTTGGTTTAGGAATTATTGGAGCATTATTATTTATTATTCCTAACCTAGTTTTATTAGGAAAACCAGGGATTAAAAATGATGGTATTTACCTAGAATCTGCAACAAATAGAGGATGGATTGCTTGGTTGGTTTTGGTGTATTTGGTTACGTTTTATTTGGTGTTGTACTTTATGGCAGATTATGCTGTAAACTGGACATTTATTCTAGACCCAATAAGTAATTTTTTAGGAAATAGAGATGCATCACAATGGTTTGTATATGGCTTTTTATACTGTACAATTATGCTAACAATGGGTGTGAGAATGTTTATAAAATATAGACATAACAAATACCAAATTGTACGAACAATATCTGTTTTATTTTTTCAAATCGTGTTTGCTTTTTTAATTCCAGAAATTATGGCAAGCTTACAATTACCTGAATATGATTTTAAAAATGCGTTTCCTCTAGATTATGATTTTTTCTTTGATTGGAATTTAGATAATTTAACCAATAGTGGAGGAATAGGATTATTCATATTAGTTTGGGGAATTGTTTTAACACTCATTATAGTTCCTGTAATGGTCTATTTTTTTGGAAAAAGATGGTACTGTTCTTGGGTTTGTGGTTGTGGAGGCTTGGCCGAAACTTTAGGAGATCCTTATAGACAACATTCTAACAAAAGCCTGAATGCCTGGAAGTTAGAAAGATGGTTAATCCATTCTGTTTTAGTATTTTCTTTAGTGATGACAATCGTTACTTTATATTGTTATTTTTCTGGTACACAATCCTTTTTAGGAATCAAATCTCAATGGATAAAAGACACCTATAGTTTCTTAATTGGAGCATGGTTTGCTGGTGTAATTGGTACAGGTTTCTACCCTATTTTTGGAAATAGAGTTTGGTGTCGTTTTGGTTGTCCTTTAGCTGCATACCTAGGTTTAGTACAACGTTTTAAATCAAGATTTAGAATTACCACAAATGGCGGACAATGTATTTCTTGTGGAAACTGTTCTACCTATTGTGAACAAGGAATTGATGTAAGAGCTTATGCACAAAAAGGAGAAAACATTGTACGTTCTAGTTGTGTGGGTTGTGGAATTTGTTCTGCAGTTTGCCCAAGAGGTGTTTTAAAATTAGAAAACGGTCCAGAAGAAGGTAGAATTAATCCAACAGAAATTTTATTAGGAAACGATGTTGATTTGATGAAATTAGTTAACAAAAATTAATTTTGAAAAATACACTTCTTTTAATTTTTTGCTTACTTTTTATTTCAGCTTTCTCGCAAAAGAAATATCAGAAAGAATATTATAAAAATGGAAATTTAAAAGAAGAAGGTTGGCTCATCAATAGTAAAAAAGAAGGCTACTGGTTAACTTATAATAGAGGTAATATAATTACTTCAAAAGGAAATTATTCTGAAAATCTAAAAACTGGATATTGGTATTTTTATCATTCAAATGGAGTATTAAAAGAGAAAGGAGCTTTTAAAAAAGGTTTAAAATCTGGTTTTTGGAAAAGTTATAATAACCAGAATATAAAAATAACTGAAGGTAATTATATCAATAATTTAGAAGATGGATTTTGGTATTATTATCATCCAAATAAAAATGTATCAGAAAAGGGCTGGTTCAAAAATGGATTAAAAACTAAAATATGGGAAGCTTTTCATCCTAATGAGCAATTAAAATACAAAGCTCTTTTTGAAAACAATACACCTTCAGGTTTTTGGGTTACTTTTTATGAAAATGGTCGAAAAGAAAGTGAAGGCAACTATAAAAAAGGTATCAAATCTGGCTATTGGAAGTTTTTCCATAAAAGTGGAAACTTGAAAAAAGAAGGAAGATTTGTAAACAATTTAGAAACTAAATATTGGTATTTTTACGCCGAAAATTCAATTTTAGAAAAAGAAGGCCATTATAAAGAAGGAAGAAAAAATGACTGGTGGTTATTTTATGATAAAGACGGAAATATCAATCATAAATGTCAATTGCATAATAATCAGAAAAATGGATATTGTTTGATTTATAATCAAAAAAAACTAATAAAAGCCTCCAAGTTTAAAGCTGGTAAAAAAATAAAAGAATGGACAGATTTTTCATCTTTTAAAAAAGAGAACAGTCTAAACGATTTAAGATAAATGAGCTCTATTATAAAAGTAATTATTCCTGCTTATAATGAGCAAGATTCTATAGCAAATGTAATTAACGATATTCCTAATATCGTTGATGAAATAATTGTAATCAGTAACAATTCTACTGATAATACAGAACTCAACGCAAAAAATGCGGGTGCAACTGTACTACAAGAAAATAGGAGAGGTTATGGTTATGCTTGTTTAAAAGGGATGGATTACATTTCTAAATTAAAACAAAAACCAGAAATCATTGTTTTTTTAGATGGCGATTATTCTGATTATCCAGAACAACTTACAGAAATTATAGCACCAATTATCAATAAAAATATTGATTTTGTATTAGGGGCTAGAGTTAAAAAGTTAAGAGAAGATGGTTCAATGACACCACAACAAGTTTTTGGAAATTGGCTCGCAACTTTTTTAATGAAACTCTTTTTTAATGCAAAATTCTCTGATTTAGGGCCTTTTAGAGCTATTAAATATGATAAACTTTTAGCTTTAAAAATGGAAGATAAAACTTATGGTTGGACAGTAGAAATGCAACTTAAAGTTTTGAAACAAAAAATGAGTTACCAAGAAATTCCTGTAAAATATAGAAATAGAATTGGGGTATCTAAAGTTTCAGGTACTGTAAAAGGTACTATATTTGCAGGAGTAAAAATCTTAACTTGGATTTTTAAATACAGTTTTAAATAATGGTTTTAGCCTACATCATCATTGTTATCTATAGTTTTTGCTTGCTACTTATTTTTATATATGCATTGGCACAATTGAATCTTTTATTCAACTACTTACGCTATAGAAATAAAGAAGATAATTCAGAAAAATTCAATTTTTCTAACCCCGATGAAATCCCATTTATAACCATACAATTACCCGTTTATAATGAATTGTATGTAATGAAGCGTTTGCTAAAAAACATTGCTAAACTCGACTACCCAAAAGATAAATTAGAAATTCAAGTATTAGATGATTCTACTGATGAATCTGTAGAAATGACTGCCAAGCACATCAAAAAATTACAGGAAAGAGAAATTGATATTCAACACATCAGAAGAAAAAACAGACAAGGCTTTAAAGCTGGTGCATTAAAAGAAGGTTTAAAAACAGCAAAAGGAGAATTTATAGCCATTTTTGATGCCGATTTTCTACCTAAAAAAGATTGGCTATATCAAACCGTTCCTTATTTTAAAAATTCAGAAATTGGTGTTGTACAAACGAGATGGAGTCATATCAATAGAAATTACTCTACATTAACTAGAATTCAAGCATTTATGTTAGATGCACATTTTACGCTTGAACAAGTGGGTAGAAATAGCAAAGGCCATTTCATCAATTTTAATGGTACAGCTGGAATTTGGCGAAAAGAATGCATTTATGATGCTGGCAATTGGCAAGGAGATACACTTACAGAAGATATCGATTTAAGCTATAGAGCTCAACTAAAGAATTGGAAATTTAAGTATTTAGAAAAAGTAGAAACTCCAGCTGAATTACCAGTAATTATTAGTGCAGCAAGAAGTCAACAATTTAGATGGAATAAAGGAGGTGCAGAGAATTTTCAAAAAATGATAAATAAAATTATCAGCAATAAAAACATCTCTTTTAAAACTAAAATTCATGGTTTATTGCATCTGCTCAATAGTTCTATGTTTACCTGTATTTTTTTAGTAGCTGTTTTAAGTATACCTATGTTGTATATTAAAAATGAATATGCACACTTAAAAAATTATTTTTATGTAATGAGCTTTTTTGTGATAAGCTCTATTATATTTTTTATCTGTTATTGGCATATGTATAAGAATATTTATGGAAGTGGTTTTGTAAAATTCTTTAAATATATTGGTGCTTTTTTTACTTTTTTTTCTGTGGCTATGGGCTTTTCTTTACACAATACTATTGCAGTTTTAGAGGGGCATTTTGGTAAAAAAAGTGAATTTGTAAGAACTCCTAAATTCAATATAAAAACCATAAAAGATGGTTGGAAAAACAACAAATACATTAAAAAGAAACCTTCAGTTCATGTAATTTTAGAGGGTTTACTGGCTATTTATTTTGCGTTTGGTATGTACAGTGCCTCAATAGTTGGTAATCAAGGAGGAGATTACGGTTTATTCCCTTTTCATTTTATGCTTTTTATAGGTTTTGGTTATGTTTTTTTTAAATCTGTATTCTCAAAAGCATAATGGCTTTTTTGTATAAATATAAAGAGGCTACTCTAGTATTAATCAGCATTATTCTTTATTTTTTATTTGCCTATCATTTAGAAAGAACCAATTTTACCAAGCTCATATTTTTATGGTTTTTACTGTTTGGTTGTTTTTATTTTTTGATAAAAAGCAATGCAATTTCATTTAGAAATTTAGTAGGAATTTCTATTTTATTTCGATTAATATTCCTCTTTGCTATTCCAAATTTATCACAAGACTTTTATAGGTTTATATGGGATGGACGCATGATTTTTAAAGGCTTAAACCCTTATTTATCATTACCACAAACTTTTATTCAACAAAATAATTTTCCTATTGCAGATGCACAAGAATTGTATGCAGGAATGGGAGAACTCAATGGAAGTCATTATACCAATTATCCACCATTAAATCAGCTATCATTTTTAATTGCTGCACTTTTTTCTAGTAAAAGTATTTTTGGAAGCATCATTGTTTTACGATTACAAATCATTTTAGCAGATATTGGAATTCTATATTTTGGTAAAAAATTATTATCAAGTTTAAAGTTACCTATCAAAAATATTTTCTGGTACATTTTAAATCCTTTTATTATTATAGAAATGACAGGTAATTTACATTTTGAAACTGTAATGCTGTTTTTCTTAATTTTGGGATTGTACAAATTACACCAACAAAAATGGATTTTGGCCGCTATTTTAATTGCTTGTTCAATTTCAGTAAAATTGATTCCTTTATTGTTTTTACCATTGTTTTTTCAGTGGTTTGTAAAACCTAAAAAGCTCTCAAAAACTACTGTTTTTACAAGAATGATACAACTAGTAGTATTTTATACTATTGTTTTAAGTATAATCATTATATTATTTCTTCCTTTTTATTCATCAACCTTAATAGATAATTACTCGAACTCTGTAGGTTTATGGTTTAGAAGTTTTGAGTTTAATGCAAGTTTCTACTACATTTTTAGAGAAATAGGTTATCTATTTAGGGGCTATAATGAAATTGCTATTATTGGAAAAATTACACCTTTATTAACAATTCTATTCCTAATCATCTTAACATTTTTTAGAAGGAATATTTTAATAATTCAACTTATTACTGCAATGCTTTTTGGTTTGTGTTTCTACTATTTTACAGCTACAACTATCCATCCTTGGTACGTAGCTACTCCTTTGATTTTATGTGTTTTTACAAAATATAAATTTCCAGTAGTTTGGAGTTTAGTAATTATTTTAAGTTATCAAGCCTATGCAAATACGCCTTGGCAAGAAAACTTATGGTTTGTAGCAATAGAATATTTTATAGTTTATTCAATTCTTTTTTATGAAGTTAGAAATATAAGCTTTAATAAAGTTAATATTTAATAATTAATTAAAAAGCTTGTCTTGATTATTTCATATATTAGTGGTTAATTTTTTTGAATGAAAAAACTAACTATAAAAGATATTGCTAAAGAATTTAATGTTTCTATTTCAACAGTTTCTAAAGCTTTGAATGATAGTTATGAAATTAGTGAAAGTACGAAAGAAAAAATTCAGAAATATGCTAAAGAAAAGAACTATAAACCAAACTTTAACGCACTAAGTCTTAAAAACAGAAGCACAAAAACCATTGGTGTAATTTTACCAACTATGCTAAACTACTTCTTTGCTCAAGTTTTTAAAGGCATTGAAAAAACAGCATTAAAAGAAGGCTATAAAGTAATTACTTGCATATCTAACCAATCTTATGATAAGGAGCAAGAAATAATAGAAATGCTTTCTAATGGAAGTATTGATGGTTTTTTACTTTCTACAGCTAAAGAAACCGAGTTAAATAATAAGTACGATCATTTCAAAGATTCTATCGATAATGGAACTCCAATTGTTATGTTTGATAGAGTTGCTCAATCGATTATTTGTGATAAAGTAATTACTGATGATTTTGAAGGTGCAGCCAATACTGTTGAGTTTTTGTACAAAAAAGGTCATAAAAAAATAGCTTTTATTTCTACTATTAGCGATCTACAAATTGGCAAACAACGCCTACAAGGTTATAAACAAGGTTTAGAAAAAGTTGGGCTTTCTTTTGATGAAAATCTGGTGCTTAATATCATTGAAAAAGATTATAAAAAATACAAAAACAAAGTAAGACCATTTATAAAATCTAATGATATAGATGCTGTAATTACCACAGGTGAATCTGTTGCTGTTTCTACAATGAAAGCTCTTAAAAAGAGTGGCAAAAAGATTCCAAAAGACGTAGCTGTAATTGCCTTTTCAAATGGTATTTTAGCTCGTCATTCTAGCCCAAAAATGACAACTATTAGTCAACATGGAGAAATAATGGGAGAAACCGCAGCTCAAATTTTAATCAATAAATTAGAAAAAAAACATACCGAAATCACTACTAAAATCATTAAAACTGATTTGGTAATAAGAGATTCAACAAGATAAATGATTGATTTTTCTAAAGTGAAACTTGTAGTTTCTGATATGGATGGAACTTTATTAAATTCTAACCACGAAGTAAGCAATAGATTTTATAAACTCTTTAAACAACTACAAAAACAAAACATCACATTTTGTGCAGCAAGTGGCAGACAACATAATAGTATTGTTGAAAGATTACATAAAATAAAAGATGATATTTATGTAATTGCAGAAAATGGTGGTGTTGCTAAAAAAGGAGAAAAAGTGCTACTTTCGCATTTCTTAACTGCAGAAAAAATATTAAAAATAATTCCGATTGTAAGAAATATTGCTAGTGCTAATATGGTACTTTGTTGCGATAATTCAGCATTTGTAGAAAGTAAAGACGAAAGGTTTTTAGGTCTATTTCAAGAATATTATGCGAGTTTTCAACAAGTTAATGATTTAGAAGAAATTGCTAAAACTGTACCCGTTTTTAAAATTGCAATCTATCATTTTGAGTCTTCTGAACAATTTCTTTACCCTAAAATTCAGCATTTAAAAAATGAGGTTTTATTAAAAATTTCTGGACAAAACTGGTTAGATATTTCTGATGAAAAAGCTAACAAAGGCATTGCTTTAAGACATTTACAACAACTTTTAAACATCAGCAAAGCAGAAACGATGGTTTTTGGAGATTATCATAATGATATAGAAATGATGCAAGAAGCTGACTTTAGTTTTGCGATGGAAAATGCACATAAAGACATCAAAAAGCTGGCAACATTCTCAACAGATACTAATGATAATTTTGGAGTAGAAAAGGTTTTAGAGAAATTGATTGCTTCAAAAGGCTAATTCAGTTATCACCTTGAGCAAAGTCAAAAGATTTTTATTTTTAAACCCCAAAAGCGGAAAGAACTAACTTTCGAGAACCTCCATAATTTCTATGTTCACATAAGTATATGCCTTGCCAAATACCTAAATTCAATTTTCCATTGGTAATCGGAATTTCAACAGAACTACCCAATAAAGAAGCTTTTAAATGCGCAGGCATATCATCACTACCTTCATAAGTGTGAATATAATAGGGTTCATTTTCTGCAACCATTTTGTTAAAATGACTTTCAAAATCGACTCTTACAGTTGGGTCTGCATTTTCATTAATGGTTAAACTTGCAGATGTATGTTTGATGAATACTTTAAAAAACCCTTTTTTGATGGATTTTATTTCAGGGAATTCATTTAATACTGTATTTGTAATTAAATGAAATCCTCTTTGATAAGGTTGTAACTTTATTTCTTTTTGTTCGAAAATCATAAATTAATCATCAAAAGAAACAGTACTTTGTCTTTCTCTATTTACATGTAATTTAGTTACATCTGGTCTGGAATAATGGCCTACAACATCAAAATTCTGGCGTTCTTCTAGAACTCTATTAAAATCAATTGTTTCTATAATCAAACCTTCTTTGTGTAAAACAGGTGCTACAATCCATTCTCCATCAGGACCAGCAATACAAGAACCTCCATTTGCCAAAATGTCTGGTGCATCTTTTACAATTTTATAATAATGAGGAATATCTTCTGGAAAATCTGATTTCTGCATCAAACTTGAAACCGAAATTACAAAAGAACGTGATTCTCTAGCAATAAAACGTGTTATATCTTTTGTATTATGATCAGAACCTGGCCAAACAGCAATATGTAAATTTTCTCCTAAACCATACAAAGCAGTTCTTGGCAAAGGCATCCAATTTTCCCAACAATTTAGTCCGCCAATTGTAAATTCTTTCAATGGATGTACTTGCAAACCATTTCCATCTCCAGGAGCCCAAGTTAAACGTTCGTCATAAGTAGGTTGTAGTTTTCTGTGGACAGATTTTATTTCTCCATTTTGGTTTATGTAGACCAAACTTGCATAAATACTATGTCCTCCTCTATTTTTTGCACGTTCCATAATTCCTAAATAAATAGCAATGTTGTGTTCTTTTGCCAATTTACATATGGAATCTAATTCACCTTTTTCTATGGTTACAGAATTACGCACATAATGCGCATGAATCTCTTTATTGGTTTTTGTATTCCATTCTGCACCACCAGTTAATGCCAACCAAAAAGGATAACCAGGTAATAATGCTTCTCCAAAAACAATGAGTTCACAATTTCCTTTTGCTGCATCTACAATTGATTTTTCAATCTTTTCAATGGTTTTTTCTTTATTTAACCAAACTGGAGAAATTTGCGCTAGTGCTACTTTTAGTAGGTTTTTCATAAATCAAACTTTCGTTTTATTTCATCTTGTCTGTTGTCCCAAAAACATAAAATTTCTATTCTATTATTATTGATTTCATAAAAAATCAAATAGACTTTCATTGGAACAACTCTTGTTATTTTATTTGACGTAAGTCTGCCAATAAAATTACTTTTTGATAAAGTTTTTAATACATCTTCAATTTCACCTAACAATTTTAAACTGTAAGTTGAAGAACCATTTCTTTCTGTATAGAATTTAAGAATTTTATGAAGCTCTTTCTTGGCATCTTCAGACCAAATTATTTCTCCTTGAGCCATTCTTTCATTTCAGAAATTACTGATTCATTTGTTGAGAATTGACCATTTTCTATTTGATTTCTACCAATAGAAATTGAACTTTCTTGTTCTGAAGATAACTGATATAAACCTTTTTCTGAAGAATCAAAAATAGTTTGTAATGCTTTTAAAAAACTCAAATCTTTTGAATCTCTAATTCTAGAAATTAAGTTATTTTTTATTTGAGTTGTTGCATCCATATTCAATTAATTTTTGTCTAATCAAAAATACTGATTTTTTACTTATTTAAGCAAACAAGAGAAATTTCTACTAGTGCTACTTTTAATAGATTCTTTTTCAGAATATATATTTAAAAATTACGCAGAATATCTCAAAGGTTTTTTCACAAAGATGCACAAAGTAATAACCTACAATAAAACACTCATATTCATTTATTTATTAGTAAAAATCAGTGCAATAATTCTTTAAAATTAAACCTCAATACTAATAACCAAACCTTCATTTGCTCTTACATTAAAAACAGTTTCATCCTCAAAAATTAAATACTGTCCTTTAATTCCTACTAATGTTCCAGTATATTTTGGTGTTTTTATCAAATTTAAACTTTTTGGTTTTTCTGGATATTTTGTAACAGGAAAATTGATATTCGTTTCTGAATTGTTTTCTATAAGATATTCCTTGGCTTCATCTGGAATGTATTGTTTTAATTTATCTCTCCATTCCACTAAATTAGCATCTTCAATATCATTCTTTAGCATTTTACGCCAATTCGTTTTGTCAGCAACATGCTCTTTTAAAGCGACTTCTGTAATTCCTGCCAAATATCTATTAGGTACTTCTATAATTTCTATAGCTTCGTGAGCTCCTTGATCTATCCATCTTGTTGGCACTTGCTGTTTTCTAGTAACTCCTACTTTTACATTACTAGAGTTTGCCAAATACACAATATGAGGTTGTAATTGTACACGTTTTTCGTAAGCCAAATCTCTATCTTCTTCATCCAAATGTGCCTTGCTCAATTCTGGTCTCATAATCCAATCTGCAGCTTGTGGAATATCAAAAAAACAAGATTTACAAAAACCTTGTCTGTAAATTTTCTTTTCTAAATGGCAGTTTAAACACTCATAAGTCACAAAAGAAAACGTAATTTTTTTATTGATTAACTGATTCATATTTAAAAAATCAGTTTTCATATCTAAATAGTACTGAATTTCATCAGAATTTTCAGTCATCATTTTTTTTAAGACACCTTGATATTGCATAACAAATTTTAGTATTTTTAGCTTCTCAACAAACTTACATAAAAAATCGAACTTAATTTATGGCTTTCCCTATTGTAAATTCTATAATTTCTTGGTTTTTAAAAAAAAGAATTCATCAAATAGAGCTATTTTTAAAATATCCTAATGATGTACAAGATGAACTTTTATTAAGGTTAATAAATACTGCCAAAAAAACTGAGTTTGGTAAAAAGCATCACTTTTCATCCATTAAAAATTACAAAGATTTTGCAAATTTAGTGCCTATTCAAAAATATGAAAGTATTGAACCCTTGATTGAACGTTGTAGAAAAGGGGAACAGAATTTATTTTGGCCTTCTTATATAAAATGGTTTGCAAAATCTAGTGGAACTACCAATGCAAAGAGTAAATTTATTCCTGTAAGCGATGAAGCTTTAGAGTATTGCCACATGAAAGCTGGCAAGGATATGCTGTGCTTATACATTAACAATAACGAAGAAACACAATTATTTACGGGTAAAGGTTTACGATTAGGAGGAAGTTCTGAAATATACAAAGACAACAGTTCTTATTTTGGAGATTTGTCTGCAATCATAACAGAAAACCTACCTTTTTGGGCAGATTATAGCTCTGCTCCTAGCCAAGAAGTAGCATTGATGGCTGAATGGGAAACGAAAATGGAAGCGATTATTGATGAAACTATTCAAGAAGATATTACCAGTTTAGTTGGTGTTCCTAGTTGGATGTTGGTTCTGTTGAATCGAGTTTTAGAACGAACAGGAAAAAACAATATTTTAGAAGTTTGGCCAAATTTAGAAGTCTATTTTCATGGAGGTGTCAACTTTAACCCTTACAGAGAACAGTACAAAAAATTGATTCCTAAAGACGATTTTCAATACTTTGAAACGTATAATGCTTCTGAAGGTTTTTTTGCAATTCAAGATAGAAATGGTTCTAAAGAGTTATTATTGATGTTAGATTATGGAATTTTCTATGAATTCATACCAATGTCAAATTATAAAGGAGAAGCTTCTGATACCATTTCATTATCGGAAGTAAAAACTGGAATTGATTATGCCTTAATTATCACTACAAATAGTGGTTTATGGCGATATTTAATTGGAGATACAATACGTTTTACTTCATTAGACCCTTATAGAATTCAGATTACAGGACGTACAAAACATTATATAAATGTATTTGGTGAAGAATTGAATATTGAGAATGTAGAAGATGCTTTAAAGTTAACTTGCGAAAAAACAGATGCGTTAATTAGTGAATATACTGTTGGTCCTATTTTTATGGAAGACAAAAAAAGTGGTGGTCATGAATGGATTATTGAATTTAGTAAACTACCAGAAAATATGGACTATTTTACTGAAATGTTAGACAATTCTTTAAAGTCTATTAATTCTGATTATGAAGCCAAACGTTATAATTCTATGACATTAGCTATGCCTAAAATTCACGTAGCAAAAGAAGGTTTGTTTTACGATTGGCTAAAGAAAAAAGGAAAGTTAGGAGGACAACATAAAGTGCCTAGACTATCAAATTCAAGGGACTTTATTGAGGAATTGTTAGATCTATAAACTACTCTTTAACACAACTCTCACAGT
Organism: Polaribacter porphyrae; assembly: GCF_002954685.1. GTDB lineage: Bacteria > Bacteroidota > Bacteroidia > Flavobacteriales > Flavobacteriaceae > Polaribacter > Polaribacter porphyrae. The sequence goes on from NZ_MSCN01000001.1 coordinate 2,278,053, forward strand.
AGGTTTTTTTTAAATAACTATTCTCTAACAACTGAAAAGTAACACCATCTTCTGAAGAAGGGTCAAACAATTTGCAAAAACGTTTTTTATTTAAATTAATTGCGTTTAACATAATTGTTCTGTAATTATCTGATGCTACATTATAGTCATTAGTAATGGTTAAATTGAGATAATAATATAACAAATCTTCATCAATAGTAATTTCTCTTACTTTATCATCTAATAGGTCTGTGGCATCATCTATATGAGAATAATAGATTAAAAATTGAGCTAAACTTAAATAATCGTAATTAGATAAATTAAAGTTTTCATAGGTATCTAATATAAACTCAACAGACGTATCTTTGGCTTTATATTGTTTAGCTCTTATATTTTTTTTAGCTTTTACAATATGATAATTGACCAACATTCTATCTATTAAATGCTGTTTAATTCCATATTTTTTTAAATTGATAATCTCTTTTTTAAATTCAGTAATATTTATCTTTTCCCAATTATTATTCCAAATAACAAATTTTGTTACAATTAAATTATACTTGATTTTTTTGTTTTTTGGAGCTAACTTTTCTAGCATTTTTAATTCATCAAAGGCAATTTTCGCATACGCCAATTTAAAGACATATTTAAAGATAGAAGATTTATTTAATAAGTTTATATATTTCTTCTGTTTTGGTATATTTAAGCCTCTAATAGCATTAGGTGATTCTTCTTTCTTTAATTTTTCTATTAAAGAATTTTGCACTATTAAAGCCTCATTCAAATTATCTTTTGAGAGTAAATCATTAAAATTAGTTACTAATTGCCCAATAGACATGTCTTTATATTTATCTATTTTTTCTAATTCTAAAGTAATGACAGCTTTTCTGTGATTTTTTAAAAATTGTTCTAAATCATTAGATACTTTACCAACTACTTTTTGTTTAATATCTCTTTTTGATAATTTCTTTAAATCTTTATAGTTACTTTTAGAAATATCATTTAAAAACTCTACCCAATTTTCTGATGAAGAAATTTTAGTTACAATGTCTGGTTTTTGAAAAGATTGTAATGACTCTGCAATACTATTTGCTCTTTGCTTTTGCAATTCTAAATTACGTTTTAAACTCCCTTCAATAGACGAATATGCGTTTATACTTATTTTTTTAATATTGAAATTTGTAAGTTTTAAAGAATCATACAAAGGTTTAATATCTTTTGGTAAATATTCCGATTTATTTTTCTCAAAAGGAATTACAAATTTTAATTTCTTGTACTTGGTAGTAAACTTATCTGAAGTTGTAATTTTTTTATCTTTATAAATTAAAGAGTCCAAGTAAACTCCCATATCTAATAAATCCCAAGGATAAGATTCTAGATTATAAGTACTTTGATACCTGCACAGAACTTTATTATTTAGAAATAAAATATTAAATTCTAGCTCATCATTTCTTAATTTTTCAGGCACTATGCCTAAAAAAGTTCTAAATCGATTTCCTAATGTTGGCTTAAAACCCCTAATCAATTGTTTTGCAAAAACTGGTTTTAAAATAGTTCCTCGAATTTGTGATGCGTCAACGTCTTTATCACAAGTATATCTAGATTTTGATACAATATCTACAGCTATTCCATCTCCAGATTTTTTAAATAATTTTAATGCCCAGTTTTTATCTGTTACTTCAAAATATAAGTTACTATTTTCTTCAACAATAGAAAAATATACCTCTTTTGGTTTTTGTTTAAAATAGTTATTAAAATAGGAACATCTGTTGTCTTTGTTAGGGTTTTGAGAATATATAAAACCATAATCACCTTGTGCATTCATTGACATTGAAGATAAGATACAAATTCCAAATAAGAGCAACGTTTTTTTCATAGTATATTTTTTTGATGATTTATGAGCAATCACCATTCCAAAAATACTAAAAAGGTTGAGAAAAAAAAATTTAAACCTTACGCTCTACAACATAATCAATCATTTGAAGTAATGATTTCTTATAAGGCGAATCTGGATAATTATCTAAAATAGCAAGTGCTTTATTTTTATAATCATTCATTTGAGAAATGGTATATTCAATTCCACCATTATCTTTTACAAAAGCAATCACTTCTTTTACTCGTTTTTTATCTTTATTATATTTTTTGATAGAATTGATAATCCAAGATTTCTCTTTTTTTGAACAATTATTTAAAGTATAAATTAAAGGCAACGTCATTTTTTGTTCTTTGATATCAATTCCTGTAGGTTTACCAATTTTCTCATCAGAATAATCAAACAAATCATCTTTAATCTGAAAAGCGATGCCAATGTATTCTCCAAATTTTCGCATTTGTTGAATTGTGTCATTTTTTGCACCTACTGAAGCTGCTCCAATTCCACAACAAGCAGCAATTAAAGTAGCTGTTTTTTGTCTAATGATATCAAAATAAATAGCCTCTGTAATATCTAGTTTTCTTGCTTTTTCAATCTGGAGTAATTCGCCTTCGCTCATTTCACGAACTGCAATAGAAATCAATTTTAGCAGGTCAAAATCCTCATTATCAATAGATAACAACAATCCTTTTGACAGTAAAAAATCCCCAACTAAAACTGCAATTTTATTTTTCCAGAGTGCATTTATAGAGAAAAAACCACGTCTTCTATTGCTATCATCTACAACATCATCATGTACTAAAGTTGCTGTATGAATCAATTCTACAACAGATGCACCTCTATACGTTCGTTCATCAAAACCACCATCAGAAACCATTTTTGCTACTAAAAAAACAAACATAGGTCGCATTTGTTTTCCTTTTCTACGAACTATATAATAAGTAATTCTGTTTAAAAGTGGAACTTTAGACAACATAGCGTCTTTGAACTTTTTCTCAAAAAGTTCCATCTCTTTTTTAATAGGAAGTTTTATTAATTCAACTGGTTTCATCTTTAAAATATATATCGAATACCATAGATTGCTACAGCTGGACTTATAGCTACTTGAAAACTAAAATTTTTAGCAAATCTATAATCTAATGTTAACCCTATTAATGGATTAATTTCTCCTGTAAATAAAAAACTTTTTCTAAAAGGAATTGTGGGTACATCAACTAATTTACCATGATAACCATACATAATACCTATACCATATATTAAAGATAATTTTTCAGAAATACCAATTTGCCTTTTATATAAGGCAGCAAGAGTAAGTTCATTAAAAGAGTTTTTGAAAGCAGCAATTTCGTAACTTTTGTAATTAAAACTCGTATACCAAACTTCATTAAACTCTAATGAAGTGTAATGTGTGCCTGCAGGAAGAAAAGATATAGATGTTTCTAATTCTTTACCTTTTAGAATATTCCAAAATGATTGCTCATTTTCTTGTGCATGTATAACAAATACGTTTATGAATATTATAAGAATAATGTATTTTTTCATATTTAGGATTTATTTGCCAATTGTCCACAAGCTGCGTCAATATCTTTACCCCTACTTCTTCTAACATTTACTGTAATATCGTGCATTTCTAAATTAGATATATAATTGTTAATTGCAGAATTACTTGCCTGTTGAAACTCGCCATCATCAATTGGGTTGTATTCGATTAAATTAACTTTACAAGGCACATATTTACAAAATTCAACCAGTGCTTTTATGTCTTCTTTCCTATCATTAATTCCATCCCAAACTACATATTCATATGTAATTGCTCGTTTTGTTTTTTTATACCAATATCCTAAAGATTCTCTCAAATCTTTCAATGGGAAAGTAGTATTAAAAGGCATAATTGATGTTCTTACCTCATCTATTGCTGAATGTAAAGAAACTGCTAAATTAAATTTTACTTCTTCATCTGCCATTTTTCTTATCATTTTTGGTACACCAGATGTTGATACTGTAATTCTTTTTGATGACATTCCTAAACCTTCTGGTGAAGTTATCATCTCTATAGATTTTAATACATTTTTATAGTTCATCAATGGCTCGCCCATTCCCATAAAAACAATATTTGTCAATTTTTTATTATGATACAACCTACTTTGTTTATCAATTACCACAACTTGATCATAAATTTCATCTGGGTTTAAATTTCGCATTCTTTTTAAACGAGCAGTGGCACAAAACTTACAATCTAAACTACACCCAACTTGACTAGATACACAGGCTGTTGTTCTTTTTTCTGTAGGAATTAAGACAGATTCAACCACTAAACCATCATGTAATTTAATACCATTTTTAATGGTACCATCATTACTTTTTTGCATAGAATCTACCTTAATATGATTGATAACGAAGTTCTCTTGCAACATTTCTCTAGTTTGTTTAGAAATGTTAGTCATCTCTTCAAATGTATGAAGAGATTTATTCCATAACCACTCATATACTTGATTTCCACGAAAAGCTTTATCACCATTTTCGACAAAAAAATCACGTAATTGTTCTTTAGTTAAAGCCCTAATATCTTTTTTCTTCAGTTTCATTTACGCTGAACTTATATCAGTATATTTATACAAAAATATGGATAAAAAAACTGGTACTTAAAATTAAGAACCAGTTTTATATCTTGATATATTAAATTATAAATTTTAAATAATCAACATTGCATCTCCATAAGAGTAAAATCTATATTTTTCTTTAACAGCTTCTTTGTAAGCTTCCATTAAAAAATCATACCCTGCAAAAGCAGCAGTCATCATCATTAATGTAGATTTTGGTGTATGGAAATTAGTAATCATTGCATTAGCAATACTAAAATCAAAAGGAGGAAAAATAAATTTATTTGTCCAACCTTCAAAGGGATTTAACTCTGCATTCGAAGAAACAGAAGACTCAACAGTTCTCATTACTGTTGTACCAACAGCACAAACTCTTCTTTTTTCTTTTTTAGCCTGATTTATTTTATCAGCAGCATTTGCAGGGATAATAATTTGTTCAGAATCCATCTTGTGTTTTGATAAATCTTCTACTTCAACAGCACTAAATGTTCCTAAACCAACATGCAACGTCATTTCTGCAAAGTCAACACCTTTAATTTCTAAACGCTTTAACAAGTGTTTTGAAAAGTGTAAACCCGCTGTTGGTGCTGCAACTGCACCTTCATGTTTTGCATAAATAGTTTGGTAACGCTCTTCATCTGAAGCTTCAACCTCTCTATTTATGTATTTTGGCAGTGGAGTTTGCCCTAATTCTAGTAACTTTTCTCTAAAAGCCTCATAGCTGCCATCATACAAAAAACGTAGAGTTCTTCCTCTAGAAGTTGTATTGTCAATAACTTCTGCTACTAGACTATCATCTTCTCCAAAAAATAATTTATTTCCTATTCTAATTTTTCTTGCAGGATCTACCAAAACATCCCATAATCTGTTTTCAGCATTCAACTCTCTTAACAAGAAAACTTCAATTCTAGCACCAGTTTTTTCTTTGTTACCAAACATCCTTGCAGGAAAAACTTTGGTATTATTCAACATCATTACATCACCTTCTTCAAAGTAATCAATAACATCTTTAAAAAGTTTATGTTCAATAGTTTGCTTTTCTCTATTCAATACCATTAAACGAGATTCATCTCTATGCTCTGCAGGGTATTCTGCTAACAGTTCTTCTGGTAATTCAAAGTCAAAATTTGATAATTTCATAAGTATATTTTGCTATAAAAACGGCAAATATACGATATGAAGATAGGCGTTGTCAAGTGTTTACCTATTTATCTTTAGAGTTCGTCTATTTTGATGCCAATTTGTTGCATATCATCCCAAAATTTTTGGTATGATTTTGTTACAACCTCTGCATTATTAATTCGAATCGGTACTTTTAGTGATAGAGGTGCAAAAGCCATTGCCATTCTATGATCATTATAGGTTTTTATAGAGATGTTTTTGTTGATTACTGACGATTTTTCTAAATGTAAACTTTCATCAGTAACTAAAATTGTTGCTCCTAATTTTGATAATTCATCATGCAATGCAACCAATCTATCTGTCTCCTTAATTTTTAAAGTATGTAAACCTGATAAATTACAAGCTATACCTTCAGCAAAAGAAGTTACAGCGATGGTTTGTGCAATATCTGGTGCATTTTTTAGATTGATTTCTAAAATCGCTTTATTTGTTTTCGAAACTTTTTTAAGAGTGATAAAATTATCTCCAAAAGTGGTTGTAACACCAAAATGTTGATAAATTTCTGCCAAACAAGAATCGCCTTGTAAGCTTTCTTTTTTATATGCTGATAATTGAATTTCTGAACCAATTTCTGATAAAGCAACTATCGAATAAAAATAACTTGCAGAAGACCAATCTGATTCTACAACAATAGTTTGTTTTTGTATTTCTTTCTTTGAATAAACTTTGATAATATTCCCTTCAAACTTATTTTCTATACCCAATTGAGTTAACAAACTCAACGTCATTTTTATGTATGGAATTGAAGTGATTTTACCCACCAATTCAATTTCTAATCCATTTTCTAACTTTGATGCAATTAACAATAAAGAAGAAATGTATTGGCTACTTACATTTCCATTAATTTGAACTTTGTCTTTAGTCAATTTTGTTCCTTGAATTCTGATTGGTGGATAGCCTTCTTTAGCTTCATAAGTAATTTCTGAACCCAAATCTTTCAAGGCATTTATCAAAATTTCTATAGGTCTATTTTGCATACGTTCAGAACCTGTAAGGACAGTTTCTCTACCTTCATTTACTGCAAAATAGGATGTTAAAAAACGCATAGCTGTACCTGCATGACCAATATTTACCAATTCATCAGTTGTAGAAAGTGCATGTTGCATATGCACAGAATCATCAGAATCTGATAAATTATCAATAGAAATTTCTGGAAATAGCTTTTGTAAAATCAATAATCTGTTCGACTCACTTTTAGACCCAGAAATAATTATTTCTTGATGTATTTTTTTATCAGCTAAAACATTTAACAATATGTCCATTCTACGAAATGATTTTAATTCTTATTTTTAACATCCAAACTTACAAACACCAATCATGAAAAAAATCTATTTTCTAGTAATTTGCTTGTTTTTATCAGCGAATGCCAAAGTTAATGCACAAAAAAAAGCTACCAAAGTTTCTGACGAATATTTTAGTGCAGTAAAATGGAGAAATATTGGTCCTTTTAGAGGAGGAAGAAGTGCTACTGTAACTGGTGTTGCAGATAAAACAAATCTTTTTTACATGGGTTCAACTGGTGGTGGAGTTTGGAAAACTACAGATGCTGGTAACACTTGGCAAAATATTTCTGATGGATTTTTTGGGGGTTCTGTAGGTGCTGTTGCAGTTTCTGAATCTGATAATAATGTTATATATGTTGGAATGGGCGAAAAAACTGTTCGTGGAAATGTTTCTTCTGGAGATGGAATTTGGAAATCTGAAAACGCAGGAAAAACTTGGAAACACATTGGTTTAAAAAATTCAAGACATATTCCAAAAATGCGCATTCATCCAAAAAATGCTGATATTGCTTTTGCAGGAGTGCTAGGAGATTTATACAAACCCACACAAGAAAGAGGTGTTTACAAAACTACTGATGGAGGCCAAACTTGGCGAAAAGTGTTATTTTCTAATGAAAATGCTGGAGTTGTAGATTTAATAATCGACCCAAACAATCCAAGAATTTTGTATGCAACAACTTGGAATGTGAGAAGAACACCTTATAGTTTGTCTTCTGGAGGTGATGGTTCTGCTTTGTGGAAAAGTACAGATGAAGGAGAAACTTGGACAAATATTTCTATCAATAAAGGTTTGCCTGATGGAGTTTGGGGAATTGCTGGAGTTACAGTTTCGCCTGTAAATTCTGATATTGTGTATGCTTTAATTGAAAATAAAAAAGGTGGTGTTTATAAATCTTTAGATGCTGGGAAAACTTGGAAACTCATAAATTCTGAAAGAAAATTACGTCAAAGAGCTTGGTATTATACACGTTTGTATGCAGACACACAAGATGAAGATATTTTGTATGTGTTGAATGTTCGTTATCACAAGTCTACAGATGGTGGAAAAACGTACAAAACGTATAATGCACCTCATGGAGATCATCATGATTTATGGATTGCTCCAAATGACAACCAAAGAATGATTATTGGTGATGATGGAGGAGCACAAATTTCTTTTGATGCTGGCGAAAATTGGAGTACATATATGAATCAACCTACTTCTCAATTTTACAGAGTAACAACAGATAATCATTTTCCTTACAGAATTTTAGCAGCACAGCAAGACAATTCTACAGTTAGAATTGCACATAGAAATTCAAGACGATTTATTACAGAATCTGATTGGGAAAGTACAGCAGGTGGAGAAAGTGCACATATTGCAGTAGATCCTTTAAATAATGATATTGTTTATGGAGGAAGTTATGGAGGTCTATTAACAAGAAGAAACCACAAAACCAATGAAACTCGTGCCATAAACGTGTGGCCAGATGATCCTATGGGTCATGGAGCAGAAGATTTTAAATATCGTTTTCAATGGAATTTTCCGATTTTCTTTTCGCCAAACAATAAAAAACGACTATATGCAGCTTCCAATCACTTACATGTTACTGAAGATGAAGGGCAATCTTGGAAAGTAATTAGCCCAGATTTAACAAGAAACGACCCAAAAACATTAAAATCTTCTGGAGGACCAATTACACAAGATAATACTGGTGTAGAATATTATGGAACTATTTTCGCAGCCACAGAATCTCCTTTTGAAGCTGGTTTAATTTACACAGGTTCTGATGATGGTTTAGTACACATCAGCAAAAATAATGGTGCAACTTGGAATAATATTACACCTAAAAAAATGCCTGAATGGATGATGATTAATTGTATAGAAATTGATCCTTTTACGAAAGGTGGAGCCTATATAGTAGGCACAAAATATAAGACAGGAGATTACCAACCTTACATCTACAAGACAGAAAACTATGGTAAATCTTGGAAATTAATCACAAATGGAATTGCTACTGAAGATTTTACACGTGCTTTAAGAGCAGACCCAAAACGTAAAGGTTTATTATATGCAGGTACAGAAAGAGGTATGTATATTTCTTTTGATGATGGTAAAAACTGGCAAACTTTTCAGCAGAATTTACCTGTAGTTCCTATCACAGATTTGGCGATTAAAGATGATAATTTAATTGCTGCAACCCAAGGTAGATCTCTTTGGATTATTGACGATTTAACACCTTTACATCAACTAAATTCATCAATTTTAAAAGAAGATGTAGTTTTATACAAACCAAAAGATACTTATAATTTATCTGGTGGTAATGGACGCACTTCTAGAACTGCTGGAACCAATCATTCTGGAGGTGTTGCAGTAAATTATTTCATCAAAAAAACCACAGCAAAAGACACCATTTCACTTTCCTTTTTTGATGCGAATGATAATCCTATTAAAACATTTAGCACAAAACCTAATAAGGATAAAAAAGAAGCAAAATTAAAAGTTAAAGATGGCAATAACATTTTTAATTGGAATATGATGTATGATGGAGCTGAACGTGTAAAAGGGATGATTTTATGGTGGGCATCTTTGTCTGGACCAATGGCTTTGCCAGGAAATTATAAGGTAGAATTAGCTGTGAATGGCAAAAAAATGCATCAGAATTTTACTATTTTAAGAAACCCAATGTCTGAAGCTACTGAAAGTGATATGAAAGCACAGTTTGATTTTATTAATGATATCAATACTAAAATGACGGAAATTCACAAGGCATTAAAAAATGTGCAAAAAGTAAGAACGCAAGTTGGTTTGTTAAAAAAATCTATTTCCGATAAAAAGAAACATAAAGATTTGATTGATTTTGCTGATAAATTGGTAAAAGATATGACGAAAATTGAAGAAACTTTATATCAAACAAAGTCTAAAAGTGGACAAGATCCGTTGAATTTTCCAATCAGATTGAATAACAAATTAGGACATTTGAATTCATTGACTAGAATAGGAAATTATGCTCCAACAAATCAAGCCATTGAATTTAAAAATGAAATTACTAAAGAAATTGATATTGAGTTGGCAAAATTAAATGTTTTGTTTACTAATGGAGTGAAAGATTTAAATCAAAAAGTAAAAGACAGTAATATCGATTTGATTCAGTTGGATTAAGTCTTACCAATATTTTTTTGTTGAAAGAGCGATTTTTATAATCGCTTTTTTAATTTCATATTTTTATTTGCCATATAAAACCCGTACACTAAACTCAAAATAACTTTTGGTGTAAAGAAAATCTTCCACTTACCATCTGTAAAATTTGTAGTATTTACTTCAGAGAAATTTCCTGAAAAGACATCACTAAAACTATTTATTAATAGTGAAAAAACAGTTACGAATAAAAAAAAGGGGATTACAAAGTTTATAAACAATTTCCAAAATTTTAGTTGTTTAAGATTATCTGAAAATGACATATTTAATTTTTATTTGCGTTTGAGATATTTAATAAAATCTTTTATCTTTAACAAAATAACCAGCAATTATTATTCCTCTAAATGAAAAGTAGAACCATTTTCATACTTATAACATTTATCTTGTTATTTGCTATAAACAAAATTAGTCTTCACAAAGATATTAAAAGACAAAATGATAACATTTCTATAGTAAATATTTCTGGAAAACAGCGAATGTTAAGTCAGAAGATATCTAAATTGGCACTTTATTTTATTGATAATAAGAATAAAAAAGCTCAAAATATCTCAAAATTAAAAAATGCTATCTCAAAATTTTCAACTGCTCATAATAATTTAAAAAACAACTACTTAAACAAATATAAAGATACTTACTTAAACGAATTATTTACTAGTTTAGAACCTCACTACTCAAAAATAATTAAAAGTTCTAGTTCTTTAACTAATATTGAAACAGATACAATTCAAGTTTCAATATTAGTTGATGAAATTATAACAGCAAGCAATTTATTTTTACCGATAATGGATAACATTGTAGGTCAATATGAAATAATTGGAAAAAAAAGAGGAGAAATTATTTTGCAACGCGAACTTACTTTTAATATAATTATGATTACATTATCTATTTACGCAGTATTTTTTATGATTTTTCCTATTACAAATGCTTATTACAAATCGGATGGTTTTTCTTTATTTTAATTTTTGATTGTTATGATGTCTATTATGATCACGTTTTGTTTTAATATCTAATTTCTTTTCGAACGCCTCTTGTAAATTAACTCCTGTTTGATTTGCTAAACATAAAACAACAAATAGAACATCTGCTAATTCCTCTCCTAAATCTTTGTTTTTATCAGATTCTTTCTCACTCTGTTCTCCATAACGTCTTGCAATAATTCTGGCAACTTCACCAACCTCTTCAGTAAGTTGTGCCATATTTGTAAGCTCATTAAAATAACGAACTCCATGTGTTTTTATCCAATCATCTACTTGTTTTTGTACGTTTTGTATGTTCATAGTTTTTTATTTATTAACTTGTAAAGTTACAAAGTTGAAAATATAATTTAACATGGGTTTGGCTTAATATCCATTGTTTATTAGTAAGTTACAATTTTTATTATTTAACACGAATATTATTTTGATTTAAATGGAGAAATAAATGATGAATTTATTGGGTATACTATCTCATTAAGTGATTACAAGAACAGAATAAATTCTTTTCATATACTTTTACTACAAGATAATTTAGATTATCTAAAATAATATAAGAAAGAATCAAAAAATTTAATTACGCGTATTAATAAGAAGTTTAAATAACTTAAGTCCAAAAATAGCTGAAAAATTAACCTAAAAACCCAACAACCTCCTCATAAAAATCGCTAGGATTTTCTGCATGCAACCAATGACCTGCATTTTTTATTTCCACAATTTTATGATTTGGAAAATGAGGGTTAATTAATAAAGATTCATTTTTTGTGATATAACCAGAGTTTTCTCCTTTTAAGAATAAAGTTTCTTTGGCGAATGAGGTGTTTTTTGGTATAGATTTCCCAACTTCAGAATTATTTTCCGTTAAGGATTTTAAGTTGAATCGATAATCTAAAACTCCTTTTTCTCGCCAATACACATTTTTTAGCAAAAACTGGCGTACGCCGATTTCTGGAACGTAACTCGAAATCTGTTTATCAACCAAACTTCTAGAATTTTGAATTGAAAAATCAACAGAGTTCAAACCAGCTAAAATTGCATTGTGGTGTGGTTCATAAGCTTTAGGAGAAATATCTACTATAATCAATTTATCTACCAAATCTGGATAAGTAGCCGCAAATAACATCGCTGTTTTTCCACCCATAGAATGTCCAACCAAATGCAAATTTTCTAATTGATGATGTTGTATATAGTTGTACAAATCATCAGCTAAAATCTCATAATTAAATATATCAGCATGAAAACTACGTCCATGATTTCTCTGATCAATCAAATGTACTTGATAATTTTCTGCAAACTTGTTACCAAGAGTTTTCCAATTATCACTCGACCCAAAATAACCGTGCAAAATCAATAAGGGTTTTCCTTCTCCTAAAATTTTTGAATGTAAAATATCCATTTTATTGCAATCTATGTAAATACATATTTACTACATTTTGTAATCCTAAATATAAACTTTCAGAAATTAAAGCATGCCCAATAGAAACTTCTGCTAAATTCGGAATGTTTTCTTTAAAAAACTGAATATTATCTAAACTTAAATCATGCCCAGCATTGATTCCTAAACCTAATTTATTTGCTAAAATTGCAGCTTCTGTGTATGGTTTTACAGCATTTTTGTTCCCTTTTTCAAATTCGCTTGCAAAATGCTCTGTGTACAATTCAATTCTATCTGTACCTGTTTTTGCAGCACCCTCTATCAACTTTTTATCAGTATCAATAAAAATAGAAGTTCTGATATTATTCTGTTGAAATTCTTGAATTACTTCTTGTAAAAAAGATTGATGTTCAATGGTATTCCAACCAGCATTAGAGGTAATTGCATCAACAGCATCAGGCACTAAAGTTACTTGAGTAGGCTTAACTGCTAAAACTAAATCCATAAAAGATTTGATAGGATTGCCCTCAATATTATATTCTGTAGTTACAATATCCTTTAAATCTCTAGCATCTTGATAACGAATGTGCCTCTCATCTGGTCTTGGGTGAATGGTAATTCCCTCTGCTCCAAACTCTTGAATATCTGTTGCAACTTTTAATAAATTTGGCACATTGCCTCCTCTAGAATTACGTAAAGTTGCTATTTTATTAATATTTACGCTTAACTTTGTCATCATGTAAAATTAGATTGCAAAGGTAATTCATTAAAACATTTTATCCTATATTCGTAAAGAATGAACATTAACGATTACATATTGAATGAAATTAAGCCTTTAAGCTTAAAAAGTACTGTAAATACTGCAAAAGATTTGTTTGACAATTTCCCAATTACACACTTTCCAGTTATCGAAAACAGAAAATTACTAGGATCTTTTGCTGAAGATGATATACATACTACAGAAAATAATGAGCAAGAATTAGTAGAAAATGTACATTTATTAAATTCATTTTTTGCTGATGAAAAAGCAACAGTTTTAGAACTCTTAAAAATTTTTGCCGATAACGACACCAATATTATTCCTGTTTTAGATGATAAAAAAGAATACATTGGCTATTATGATTTGCGTGATGTTTTGGATGTTTTTTCTACAAACCCGTTTATGATAGAAGAAAGTGAGACTCTAATTGTAGAAAAATTAGAAGACGATTATTCTATGAGTGAGGTAACTCAAATTGTAGAAACCCTTGGAGGACGCTTATTAGGTTTATATATTTCTGAAAAAAATAATGGTTTTGTACAAATTACTTTAAAAATAATTACAGAAGATATTAACGAAATCATGCAGACTTTTAGAAGATATGATTATAAAGTAATCTCTACACATGAGAATGATATTTATTTAGAGGATTTAAAAAACAGATCTGAATATTTACAGAAATATTTAGAAATGTAATTTTTTGTAAACTCAAAAATCAATGAAAAAAGTAGCAATTTACGGGCAATCTTACTCTATTTCAGCAGAAAAAGAAATAAAAATTCTTCTTGAAGTTTTAGAGGATAATTACATCGAAAGTTTTATTGAAAAAAAATTCTATAATTTATTAGTAGATGGAAATATTTTAGAAAAGAAATACCCAACTTTTTCTAGCTTTACTGATCTCAATGCTTCTTTTGATTTAATGTTTACTTTAGGTGGAGATGGAACCATTTTAAGAGCTGTTACTTATATTAGAGATTTAGGCATTCCTATTCTAGGTATTAATACAGGCAGACTTGGTTTTTTAGCTACAATCAACAAAAAAAATATTAGAGAAAGTGTAGATTTAATTTTAAATAAAGAATTTACAATACAAGAAAGAACATTATTATCAGTAAAAACATATCCAAAAACAGAAGTTTTTACCTCACTAAATTTTGCTCTAAATGAAGTAACTATTGCCAGAAAAAACACTACTTCTATGATTGGAGTAAGAACTTGTCTAAATAATGAATACTTAACCAATTATTGGGCAGATGGTTTAATAATTGCTACCCCAACAGGCTCTACAGGCTACTCTTTAAGCTGTAATGGACCTGTAATATCTCCAGATTCAAAGAGTTTAGTAATAACACCTATTGCACCTCATAATTTAAATGCAAGACCTATGGTAATTTCTGATAATACCACTATTGAATTAACCATAGATTCTAGAGAAAAAGAATTTTTAATTTCATTAGATTCAAGAATTACTTCTGTACCAGAAAAAACTATTGTCTATATCAATAAAGCCTCTTTTAAGATAAAAAGTATTATCCCCAACAATCAATCTTTTTTGCAAACTTTACGTAGTAAACTTCTTTGGGGAGAAGATACAAGGAACGAAACCAATCTTTAGCAAGTTTATCACAATAAATTACATAAATATTAGTTATTCAAAAAAGACTGAATATTAACTTTATAAAGCAAATTGAAATCCCTATATTTGCTCGCTATTTTTTAGGATGAAAAAAAGTATATTATTAATTATTTGCTTAACACTATCAAATATTTTATTTGCTCAAGTTTATGAGGCAGGTATAACCATTGGAGGCTCAAATTACGTGGGCGATATTGGTAGAACTAACTACATTTACCCAAATAAAATTGCTGGTGCAGCTTTTTTTAAATACAATTGGAATCCAAGAATAGTATTTAGAGCAACCTATAGTTATTTACCTATTGGAGGTAATGATTTAGATGCTGATACAGATTTAAGAAGAGCAAGAGGATTAAATTTTACAAATACAATTCACGAATTGGCAATAGGTTTAGAATATAATTTTTACGAATATAACATATCTGAACAGGGTAAAACTTGGACACCTTATATCCTTTTAGAATTAGGAGCTTTTAATTATAAATATGTTGTTGGAGAACCACAACCAAGACAATATACTTTTGATACAAAAAACTCATTTTCAATACCTTTTGGAGTTGGTTTTAAATCAAAACTAATAGGTCCATTAGCCTTTTCTATAGAAACTAAATTTCGCTATACTTTTGAAGATGATTTAGATTATACTACATCTAATTTTACAAATTTAGATTTTGGTGGTACAGGAAATGATTGGTATATGTTCACAGGTATTTCTTTAATTTACACTTTTGGAAGACCACCATGTTATACAACCGGTTTCTAGCTTATGGATAAAAAACTACGCATTGATTTACAAAGAGTACCAAAACACGTTGCCATCATTATGGATGGTAATGGACGTTGGGCAAAGGGTAAAGGAATGAGTAGAATTTTTGGCCATAGAAATGCCCTTACTGCAGTAAGAGAATCTGTAAAAGCAGCATCTCAAATAAATGTAGAAGCAATTACACTATATGCTTTTTCAACAGAAAACTGGAACAGACCCAAACTTGAAGTAGAAGCTTTAATGAGTTTGCTAATCAACTCATTAAAAAAAGAATTACCAGACTTTATGAAAAATGGAGTTAAGGTAAACTCTGTTGGCTCCATAGAAAAATTACCAAAAAAAGCACAAAAAGTACTTAATGAAGTTATTTTTGAAACTAGAAATAACACAGATATTGTATTAACCTTCGCCTTAAGCTATGGTGCAAGAGAAGAAATTGTTAATGCAATCAAAAACATATCTAAAAAAGTTGTTAATAAAGAACTATGTTTAGAAAATATTGATGAAAAAACTATAAATAACCATTTATATACATTTAATTTGCCCGACGTCGATTTAATGATAAGAACTAGTGGAGAACAACGCATTAGTAATTTTTTATTATGGCAAATGGCTTATGCTGAATTATATTTTACAGATATTCTTTGGCCAGATTTTAGACAAGAACATTTCTATGATGCCATCATAGATTATCAGAATAGAGAGAGAAGATTTGGAAAAACTAGCGCGCAAATTACAGAATAAAATTTTTATGAAACTATCTTCTACACTGTTGGTGCTTATTGCACTACTTTTTAGTTTAGGTGCAAATGCACAGGTAAAAAAAGATACTGTACCCAATAACAAAAATGTTTCTTTTGAAAAAGGAAAGGAGTACATTTTAGGAGGTATAACTGTTACAGGTTTAAGAAAATTTAGTTCAGAAACAGTAAAAGTTTTTACAGGTTTAAGAAACGGACAGGTAATAAAATTACCAGGTGATAAACTTACAAGTGCCATAAAAAAACTATACGAAAGTAAACAGTTTAGCAATGTTGATGTTTATCTAGCAAAAATAGATGGTAATACTGTATACCTTCAGTTTGATGTGCAAGAACTTCCTCAACTAAATGAAGTTAAAATTAGTGGTATCAGAAAATCTAAAGCTAAAGAACTTAGAGAGGAAGCCGAGTTAAAACTAGGTGCAATGGTTACTGATAATTTAGTAGTAACTACAAAAAACTACATCACAAAAAAATATACTGATAAAGGATTTCTAAAAACTAAAGTAAATTTATTTGTTAAAAAAGATACTTCTGATATCAACACTGTAAACATGAATATTTACATTGATAAAGGAAGAAAAATAAAGATAAAAAACATAAATTTTACAGGTAACAAAAAGCTTTCCGATAAAAAATTACGAAAAGCAATGTCTAATACCAAAAGAAAATTTATTGGTCGTTTTTGGAAAGCATCAAAATATATAGAAGAAGATTATCAAGAAGATTTAGAAACTATTTTAGACAAATATAGTAGACTTGGGTATAGAGATGCTCGTATTTTAAGTGAAGGTATTACTTGGAATAATGATAACACCATTAATATAGAAATTGATATAGAAGAAGGAAAACAGTACAGATTTGCAGACATCATTTTTGTCGGTAATAAAGAATATACAGATGAACAATTACACCAAATTCTTAAAATTGAAAAAGGAGATGTTTATAATGGTGCTGTATTAAAAGAAAGAGTTAAAGGTGATAATACACCAACTTCTGAAGATTTATCAACCTTATATCAAGATAGTGGTTTCTTATTTTCACAGGTAAACGCTGTTGAAACTAAAGTAGAAAACGATTCTATAACTGTTGAAATTAGAATTCGCGAAGATGAAAAAGCGAGAATTAGAAAAGTTACAGTTACTGGTAATGATAAAACTAACGACCATGTAATTTTTAGAGAATTAAGGGTTAAACCTGGTGATTTATTTAGTAGATCTAATATTATTAGATCAATCAGGGAGATTGGTCAATTAGGTTTCTTTGATCAAAATGTAACTCCTGATGTTGTTCCAGACTACAATAATAAAACTGCTGATATTAATTTTAATGTTGCAGAAAGAGGTGGTAGCCAAATAGAACTACAAGGTGGTTATGGAGGTGGCTCTTTTATAGGTACACTCGGTTTATCTTTTAATAACTTTTCTATTAGAAATATTTTTAATCGTAAAGCCTATAAACCACTACCTATGGGAGATGGTCAGAGCTTGTCTTTAAGATTACAGTCTAGTAGAACATTTAATACTTATAGTTTTTCATTTACAGAGCCTTGGCTTGGAGGAAAAAAACCACAATCTTTATCTTTTTCTATTTACTCTTCAAATCAATATCAATTTAATTTTCAAACAGGAGATGTTGATAGAAGTCAAAGTTTAGGTATTATAGGAGCTTCAGTTGGACTAGGTAGGAGATTAAAATGGCCAGATGATTACTTTCAATTATCTCAAACCATAAGCTACCAAAGTTTTAATTTAAATAATTATAGATTTGGTGTAGGTGGTGAATTAATAGATAATGGTACATTAAATAATTTATCTTATAGTGCAATATTATCTAGAAATTCTGCAGGCCCAAGTTTAATTTTCCCTACTTACGGTTCTGAATTCACTTTAGGTGTAAAAGCTACATTTCCATACTCTTTAGTAAATAATAAAGACTACACGAGTTTAGATACTGCAGAAAGATTTAAATGGTTAGAATATTATAAATTGACTGCCAAAGGTAAGTGGTACACTTCATTTACAGATAAATTAGTTTTAATGACGAATGCAGAAATGGGATATTTAGGTTTTTACAATAATGACATTGGTCCTTCTCCTTTTGAGCGTTATTTTGTTGGTGGTGATGGAATTGCCATCTTTCAGTTAGATGGTAGAGAGGTTGTAGGTTTAAGAGGATATGAAAATAACAGATTATCTTCTACTTTAGGAGGTACTATCTATAACAAATTTCAATTAGAATTAAGATATTCAATTACAGATTCTCCTTCTGCTTCTATTTATACATTAGGTTTTGCAGAAGCTGGTAACTCTTATGACAATTTTGAGACATATAATCCGTTTGAATTAAAACGTTCAGCTGGTTTAGGTATTAGAATATTTATGCCTGCTTTTGGTTTACTAGGTATAGACTTTGCTCATGGGTTTGATCCTTTACCTGGTTTTACCCAAAAATCTGGCTGGCAAACACATTTTATTATTGGAAGACAATTCTAGGAAAACTGTACATTTGTAATGTCGAAGTTTTTTTGGCACGGTTTTTTCTAAACACATTATACAAATGAAAAAAATATTTTTATTAGTAGTTCTTTTATTTAGTGTTACTACTTTTTGGTCTCAAAGAAATCAGATTATTGCTTACATCGATATGGAGTATATTCTAGAAAATGTTCCAGAATATTTACAAGCTCAAAACACGTTAGATTCTAAAGTTTCAAAATGGAGAAATAAATTAGATAAGCAAGCGAGACATATTGAGGTTTTAAAATCTGATTTAGCAAACGAAAAAGCAATTTTAACAAAAGACTTAATTGAAGAAAAAGAAGAGGAAATAACCATAAAACAAGAAGAGTTAAGAAGATTAGAATCTTTATATTTTGGCCCAAAAGGAGATTTGTTTTTAGTAAGAAAGCAGTTAGTAAAACCAATCCAAGATCAAGTATATAATGCAATACAAAGCATTGCTAAAAGAAAAAAATATGATTTTGTATTTGAAAAATCTAGCGATTTGATTATGCTTTATTCAAATAAAAAATACGATATTAGCGACCTTGTTTTATCTACTATAGATAGAACCAGATTATCAAATCAAAAAGAAGCTGAAAAGAAGAAAAGACGAGAAAAGAAATCAGCTCCAAATAAAGAGCTTACGCAAAGACAAAAAGATATTGTAGCAAAAAAAGAGGAAGCTGATACTAAAAAGAAAGATGCAGCTGCAAAAAAGATAGCTGATAAAGAAGCGAAGAAAAAAAATATCGCTGATAAAAGAAAGGCTTTATTAAAGAAACGTGAAGAAAAAAGAAAATTATTAAGAGCAAAAAAAGAAGCCTTAAGAAAAAAGAAAGAAGAAGAGAAAAAGAAAGAAGAAGAAAAGGAAAATAATTAAACAAAAAACAAGAATAATAATTAAATTAAACAAGAAATGAGAAATTTTAAAACGTTACTATTAATTGCTGTATTTACTTTAGGTGTAGGTGGTGTTGCAAATGCACAAAAAATAGGTCATATAGACTTTGAAAAATTAGTAGCAGAAATGCCACAAACTAAAAAATTAAAAGCAGATATTGAGAAATTGGGTAAAACTTACCAAGATGAAGTTGAGAGTATGGCTAAAAAGCTGGATGCAAAAATGAGTAAATACAGACAAGAGTCAACATCACAAACAAAAGAAATTAATGATATCAGAACAAAAGAAATACAACAAGAAAATGCTAGGTATGAGCAATTAAGGCAAACTGCTTATCAAGATATGCAAAAAAAACAAGCTGATGGATTAAAGCCTATTATAGAGAAAGCTCAAAAAGCTATTGAAGAAGTTGCTGCTTCTAAAGCAATAGTGTATGTTTTAGATGCATCTTTAGGTAAAGGATTACTTGTTAAAAAAGGTGAAGACTTGTTTGCTGCTGTTAAAGCTAAACTAGGATTTTAAAAAAATAAAATTATATATTAATATAAAACCTACTTTTTAAGTAGGTTTTTTTATTTTTATTGCAGATATGAAAGCTAACAATTCTCCTATCGGTTTTTTTGATTCTGGTATTGGTGGTACATCAATATGGAAAGAAGTAACTGAACTCTTGCCTTTTGAAAATACAATTTATTTATCTGATAGTAAAAATGCTCCTTATGGAGAAAAGAGCCAACAAGAGATTATAGATTTATCTATTAAAAATACAGAATTTTTGCTTAATAAAAATTGTAAGCTTATTGTAGTTGCATGCAATACAGCAACTACTAATGCTATAAAAATATTAAGAGAAAAATATTCAATACCTTTTATTGGTATTGAACCAGCAATAAAACCAGCAGCCTTAAAAACCAAATCTAAAGCAGTTGGTATTTTAGCTACAAAAGGCACTCTAAATAGTCAACTATTTGAAAAAACTTCGGGTAAAATAGAGACTCATATCAAAATATATGAAACTATTGGGAAAGGTTTGGTTGAATTGATTGAAGATGGAAAAATACATTCTACTAAAATGAAAACTCTATTGAAATCATACATTGATCCAATGCTTAAAAAGAATATAGACTGTTTGGTTTTAGGCTGTACTCATTATCCTTATTTAATTCCTATTATCCAAGATATTGTTAAAGAAAAAGTTCAAATAATCGATTCTGGTTTAGCTGTTGCTAGACAAACTAAAGCTGTACTAGAAAAAAATCTGCTTTTAAATATTGAATCAAGCCAAGCTTTTCATCAATTTTACATTAACAAAGAAAAAAAGGTTTTAAAAGCAATACTCTCTTATTTAAAAAATAAATCAATAGAAATAAACGAAAAAGAGTTTTAAAAACTCCCAAATGCAGCATTTATATTTGGACAAGCTGCAGCCCTTGGCTCTTTAGTCCATAAATTGATACCCACAGATACTTGATGAAAACCAGAATTAGTTAACACTGTATCGTTCATTTGATTGGTGTAAGTATAAGAAAACATATAATTTTTATAGTTTATCCCTATAATTGGTGATATAAATTGTGCATTTTCAATCGCATTTGCATCAAAATTACTCCTATAAGATAAGGCTCCCCATAATTGAGTTTGAGAGATTGTTTTATATGCTTTTATATTAAAATCAGCAATTCGCTCTCCTGTTCCTTCCCTAAATTGAAACATTACTGAAGGCTCAAATTGAATAGCTAAATCTTGTCCAAAATAATATCCAGCAGAAAAAATGTAATTTCTTAAGTCTAAAGGCTCCTGAACATTTAAATTGTTTTTTGCAGTTAATAAAAGATTTTTAACTGTAAAATATGATGAAAATCCTCCATAATGATATGCCATTCCAAAATCAGCATTATAATAACTAGTACTTTCTACTATTGCAGCTACAGCTCTGTCTCCAGTAAATGTTCTTTGATCTGATTGATTTTGTACAAACGTAAATGACAAACCAAAAGATAATTGATTAAAGAATCTACCATTTCCCATAGGTAAATGATATGCGTAAGTACCTTGTAAACCTTTTTGAGAGTGAAATCCGTTTTTATCATTAAACAAAACTAGTCCATAACCTGCATTAGAATACTCACCAAATCTAGTATGAAAGCTCAATGTTTGTAAAGCTGGAGCATTTGGAATACCAGCCCATTGTTGCCTAGCTGTAAATCTTAATTTACTTGAATTACCAATACCAGCTGCTGAAGGGTGGACTAAATATACGTTATCAGACAAATAATCTTGGTAAATAGGTAATGTTTCTTGAGAATTACTTTTTAATGAAATAAAGGATAATAAAGAAAATAAGAAAAATCGATTTAAAAATTTCATTAAAAATTTAGTTATTTAATTCTCAAAGATATTGATTTTACTAAAATAAATTCTTTTAAAAATAAAGATTTAACATAAATATTTAACTAACTTTTGTATAAATTATTGTAAGTCTTCAGATAATAAAAAAGCAGTCTGTTAAGACTGCTTAAATTTGTAGCAAGGACTGGACTACAAATATTAAACCAGCTTAAATTGTCTTTATAAAAAATTCACAATAACTCCTTATTTAAAAGTACATTCAGAGACATTATATAAAAATAATTAAAACTTCATAAAAAGAAATAAAGAAAAAAGTTGGGATTATATCGGGAATTTATTAAATTTATCATATATATATTAATAAATGGCTAGTATTAAATTTAACATCATTTCAAGAAAAAATCCGTCAAACCTAAATATTCGATTTTATCACGGAAAAAATATTGACTGCAATGCAAAGTCAAACATTCTTATTGACCCCAAAATTTGGAGTAATAAGATGCAAAACTTAAAGTCTTTGACTGATAACGAATCTAAAAAATTCTATAGAACAAAGATTAATGCGCTCAAACTTGAAATAATAAAAAAATTTACTGAAGATTATTCTAACGGGAAACTTATTAATTCTAAATGGTTAAATATATTAATAGAAGATTTTTATAAAAGACCTACAGATGAAAATGACTATAAGATATTCCTAATACCGTTTATTACAAAATACATTGATGAATCTGAAAACAGAATAAACCTTAAAACAGGAAAAAAAATATCTTTCAGGACTATCCAAAAATATAAAACAACTTTAAATCAAATTAAAGATTTTGAAGAAAAAGAAAAGGATAAATATCACATAAAAAATATTGATTTAGATTTTCATAAAAGATTTACAACTCATTTAAAATTAGATAAAAATTATTCTAATACTATGATTGAAAAAATCATCAGTCAGTTAAAAAGTTTTATTAGAAACGCTAAAGAAAAGGGCTATGAAACAAGTCCAGAAGTAGAAAGTAGAAATTTTACATTTAGAAGAGATGAAACAATAGATATATTTTTAGACGAAAAAGAAATAGAAATAATTTACAATCTAGATTTCTCTAACAACACTAGATTAAACAATGTAAGAGACTTATTCATAATAGGCTTATGGACTGGATTAAGAGTTAGTGATTTAAAAAGAATTAATCAATTTCACTTCTCAAAAGATAGGATAATAATATCATCTACAGAAAAAACAAATTCATCAGTTAAAATACCTATACATCCACAAGTAAAAAACATCTTAACTAGAAGGAATAAAAAACTTCCTCGAATCATTTCTGACCAAAAGTTTAATCTATATATCAAAGAGATTTGTAAAATTGCAGGTTTTACTGAAAGAGTCTTAGGGTACAAAAAAAACTCTGAAACAAATAGAAAAGAAAAAGGTTATTTCCCAAAATATGAATTGGTAAGCTCTCATATTTGTAGAAGAAGTTTTACAACAAACCATTATGGGAAAATTGACGATAAAGCATTAATGGCAATTACTTCACATCGTAGCCATTCACAATTCATAAAATATGTAAAAACTACTCAAAAACAGCATGTTAAAAAAGTGGAAAAATATTGGGCTGAACAAAATGAAATAAACAATTCTCTACCAAAACTAAACATCTCTTACTAAAACGTAACTCATTTAATTTCAGTTAAATAAAATAGTATTTCCATAGATTTACCTTGCTTAATACATTTTTACTTATTAAATTTGCAATAGTTCAGCCATTTTTATAAATCTGAACGTTTTTATTATGAATTCCTTAATTATTCAAGGGCTTGAAATCAAGGATTTTGAAGCTCTACTAGAAAGAATAGTAAGGAAATGCATTAACGAAACACTATCATCTACTAAAGAGGTCAATAGACCACACACAAACGTACTACAAAAGGAAATAAATGTATTTCCCGAAGAAAATCAAGAGACACTTATCTCTAGAAAAGAGTTAAGTCAATACCTGAAAGTATCAATCCCAACGATTCATGCTTGGGACAAAAAAGGCATCCTGAAACCAATAAAAATTGGCACAAGGATTAGATACTTAAAATCAGACGTTGAAAAAATCCTAAATCAAGTTAAACCTTCTAAAGCCATAAATGATGATGAAGATAGAATTTGATTATTGGACATATAAGAGAGGTCTAAACGGAAACACATTCGACTGTAAAAGCAAACGATGTCGCTCTCCTTTTAGATTTCTAAAAATTTCAGAACCTAAATCACAATACCTAATTAACGGAGGTGTTAGCTTTGTTGTTCAAAGTTGGAATAAAAGTAGAGAGAAAATACTTCATTCTGGAATGATTCCTTTTCAGTCCATTAGTTGTGAAGGATTCTACTATGGAAACAACCTCAACAAAAAAGGTAAAAAAGATTTTATCCTTTTATACCACGATTCCAATTTAGATGAGGTGACATTTTTTTTGATTAAAAACAAGTGTCCTAGAAACAAGTCAAAGTTTGCAGAACAATTAATCATTTATTTCAATCAAATTAAATGTATAGAGACTTTGAATATAAAAAATTAAGTAGTTTAATTTTATTCAAATTTAATCTATGGAGCAAAACAAAATACCAACATCTAACTTAATTATTTTAATCAAATTAAATGTATAGAAGTTGAATTTAATTTCAATCAAATTTAACTTCTATACAAACTAAAATTAACTTTAAAACTAAAAAAAAATGAATAACAAAGGCAGAAAAATCGGTTCAAAAAACAAACTAACAAATACTTCTAAAGAAGGTTTATTTAAAGTAGTTAGTAATGAATTAAAAAGGCTAAATAAACTAATAACAACGCTACCAATTTACGAGAGGTTTACTAAACTAATTCCCTATGCAAAGCTACTATGTGTTGGCAATGATGAGATTAGTTATTCCACTAGAAAAATCATATTTGAGAGCTTACAATCCGAGTTTAAGAAACTAAAATTTTACATAAATCATCTACCAAAAGAAAAAAGAGCAAATGAATTAAGAAAAATATTAATGATGTTGAGTCCAGAACAAATTGAAAAGGCAATTGATAAGATTGAGTAAAAAAACACCTTTTTTTGCACATTTTTCCGATTTTCATCAAAATCAACCAAAAAAACACAATTAATTGACTATAAGTAACTTAAGTTGAAGTTAAGGTGGGTGGAGGTCAAAAATGTATTTTTTTGTATTGCACTTTTTAGCGATTATTCTGTTTTTAAGGAAGTCAACAAAAACAAGGAGAACAGCGAAATAAAGGTAGGTATAGGTTCGAACCCACGCCTTAAAACGACACTCTTGTGTCTGTTACAATTAGGTAACAACTAGTCCTCAGGA
This sequence comes from Polaribacter porphyrae, assembly GCF_002954685.1. Lineage (GTDB taxonomy): Bacteria > Bacteroidota > Bacteroidia > Flavobacteriales > Flavobacteriaceae > Polaribacter > Polaribacter porphyrae. The sequence goes on from NZ_MSCN01000001.1 coordinate 2,303,523, forward strand.
TGATTTTTCAGAACTTTAAAAAACTAATATTTTTACAAAACTTTTTAACCCACTATGGTTTGCTCATTTTTATTATATATATTATTATATTATATATTACAAATCATATAGAAATAATAAAATGACAAGTTTGACGAAATCCAGAATTAAAGAATTCTATTTTTAACGTCCAATAATTTTCCCTCTAAAGTAATTTTCGCTACAGCTTCATTAACCACTAAAGCACCAAAAGTATTTTTCCCTCTGTAAGTCATATATAGAATTATGTAATATCCTTTATCTTCGTACTGGGTTTCTATATGCTCAAAACTTTTAGGGTCATTCAATCTTTCCTTAACATATCTTTTAAGTTTTCTATTACTCCCATCCCATCCTTGAAAAAGTTTTAGAATTTTATTCGTCCTTCTCCTTTTCTTTTCGTTTATTTTAAATTGTACTGGGTCTGGAATAAATACAATCACAGTTTTAACATTCGTAGCAACATTCTTTTGTTTAACAATTTCCTTTTTATAATTTTTAGTAAAAATACTTTTATGAATATTTGAATTATTTCTCCAATTATTTTTTGAAGCATTTTTAGACAGTTGAAAATATATTGTATCCAATCCCTATAGAAACTTTAGATTTCTTGATGTAACTACCTTTAAAATCCTTTACAATACTATCTGACCATCTTTTTTGAAACGCTTTTAAATACTTTAATTGCTTTTTGAGTTTTTCAACTTTTTTTTGCTGATTTTTTAGATTCACTTTTTTAAAACTATCCAAAAATTCTTCTTCCTTTTTTCTTAAACTATCTAATTTATAATTTGAAAGTTTAATTTTACTTTGAGACTCTAAATAATTTTCATCTCCTTCCTCAACTAAGCTGAATTTTTCTATTGCTTTTGTATAATCCTTATTATGATAGAAATTATTACCTTCTGAATAGAAGTCTATTGGATTCAACAAAGTAATAATTAAACCGAAGATAATTGGTGTAAAAAAAATTGAAACTAAAATGTAAATTACTCTCTTCCATAACTTAACATCCCTCTTAAAAATCCCTACAATTCCTAAAGGAGGGAAAAGGAATAATAGAAGCAAAAGAACTCTTTTTCTCAAATACCATTTATACACTTTTTCTTCTTTCTTCTTATTAGGTTTCTCTATAGGTATTCTTTTTTTCTTTTCTAATTTAATTTCACTCGCATTTAACAGTTCCTGAGAAGCATGTTTATTAAAATTAGTTTTTGAAAGACTAACAGATATTTTTCTGTGACAAATGGTACAAGCTTTTTTACCATCACTTGTTTTACTAATATTAAACAGAGGAGTATTTATACCTTTTAAATCTTTTTTACACGCAAAGCACTTTTCCATAGCTATAAATTAAATTTGATTAAAATTAAATTCCTAGAAAGTCAAAAAAAGGAGCGTAAAAAAGCGCACCAAATTCACATAGTAAACGAAGGTTCGCCAAAACCCACAGAACACAAGGAATAGGCACGCCAGAATTGGCATACTATTACTCGTCTCGTTCTGTATTTAAAAATTGGCGATTCTCGTTTACAAGACTTTCAGTACAATATGTTTACTCTTTATTGAAAGAGCAGTATTTTCTAATCACAAATTTAGATAAATTATTATTAAATTTGAGTGAAATAAAGTCTATGAAAATTATTTCACTCAAATTTAATTGATTACCTAAACAATTATCACTCTTTTTTTTGAGTGCATTAACACATATTATAAATGAATCACAATCTTGATGATATAGAACTGCCGAAAGATTCTAGAGGAGAACAATTGGAGACAATTTCTAAAAACTATTTTCAACCTCTTTTTAATGTAAAAAAATTCATTTTAAAAGAAGAAATAATAGACAACGGTATTGACTACAGAATTGAAATTAAAAAAAATGGGAAGAAGCTTGGGTTTGGTTTAAATTTTCAATTAAAAAGTACCGAAAGTGTTACCAAAAATAAAGACAATTCTTATAGTAAATCTTTAGAAACATCTAACATTGAATATTTATTAAACAATGGTCAACCTGCATTTTATGGATTTTACATTGAAGAAGAAAAAGCAATGTACTATGAGAATTTAGAAACATTCATACAATCATTAAATTCTAAAAACCCTGAATGGCAGAAACAACAATATCACACTTTGAGGTTTACAAAAAAACTAGACCAAAATTCATTAAATATCATATATGATTTAGCGCTGAAAAAAGGATTAATGTTAAGAACTCTTAATTCTAAGTTAGCTGAAAATAGTAATAATATTAAGAGTGATAAGAAAATAATAATAGATTATGAAGGCAACACTAAAACAGATGACGAAATAGAGCAGTTTATTGAAAAATATGGTCTATTTCTGGATACTGAATATAGATGGAATGAGATTATAAGAATTCATAATCAATCATCAAGGAGTTCAAAAAAATCTCAACTTTATAATTTGATTATAGGGTTTTCTTATTTCCATACTGGAGAATATTTTAAAGCTTTAGAGTATCTTAAAAAAGCATATGATGAAATCAATTTAATTTCAGATAATTTAAAAGGTTATTTGATTTATTTCTATTCAGAACTTCAAATAGTTTATGGTTTAATAAATAGAGAGGATTATAATTCTCAATTAAATAATATTCCAGATAATAGTGATATAAAAAAACAACTTACACTTCAGAAAATTCAAAAATTAGCTCAAAAACTATACACCTCTGACTCTTTTACTTCCCCAGATTATGAAGAGCAAATTCAAGCTCTTATTTTAGAGAATTCAGATAACCCAAAAGTTTTTTTACCTGCTAAAATTGAACATGCAAGTTATCGTTCAGAAAGGTTAATTTGCCAAATAATGCCTTCTTTATTAGTTGGAGCTAATGAATACATTGGCTCTGAATACACTAGTATTCTTGATGATTACAATTCCATTCTATTAGATTGTGAAAAGTGTAATTCTTTATTTATCTCTCATCTCTGTTCACTTAGACAAAATAAATTTGTAATTCAGGTAGAGTCTATTATTCGTTTTACAATAAATGAAGATTTGAATTATGAAACTCTTGAAAAGATACTCAAACAAACAAAATTAACATATAAATACTTCTGTGAAATAGGACATATAGAAAATCAACTTTATGCGCTAACTGTAATCCTAGAGCTTCATCAAAATATGGAAAATGAAGAAAGAGTTAATGAAGTTATTTCTTTGATGGAGGATTATATTTTAAAATTTCCTAATCCAGAATTAAAGAAGAAAATTGAATTCACTAAAGAAGGAGGAACTTTAATCAATCATTTAATTAATCAGAAAGAAAATATTAAAAAAATCGATGAAGAGATAAAATCAAAAAGAGAAGAATTGATTAAATTAGACTCCATTGAAAAAGAAAAAAATCTATCTCATTCAAATTATCATATTGTTGAACTATTCCCAATAGGTCATTTTCAAGTTCCAAAAAACAAAATTAAAATTTTCTTTGAAATTGTAAATATTTCTGATGAAAAATTAAAAATACACATAAAAAAACTCTTAAAAATGATAATCCCTGTATTCAATACTTATTCTTTAAAAATTAATACAGAAGGATACTTAAAAGGTAATTTGGAATATAAGGGTATTGAAAGTTATAGGAATATGTATAAAATAAGAAAAGCTTTTTTTGAGAATAAATTTTACAGAACAAAAATATTTTAATGGATATTCATAAGCTACATATATTTTCAAAAAATACTGATGCTTTTGCTTCACAAAGAGGTTATAATTATCAGACTTTAAAAACATTAGAATCTTGGGTGCAAAATTTTATTGATAAAAAACAAGAAATAATTTACTGTGAGTTTGAAGAAGATATTTTTCACAAGGACTTTATTAGTAAAGAAGCCAAGTTTAAACAAATAAAACTTTATTCAAATAACTTTTCTTTTAAAAGCAATGAAATAAAAAAAAGTATTGTTAATTTTTTTCTATTACACATAAAATCAGATTATTCTGACTTTAAGAAAGAGTTCATATTTGAAACTAACTCTAATATAGTTAGAGATTATGACGGAAATGATGCAAGCCTATTAAAAGAATGGTTCAATAATCAATTCTCATTATCAGAAGTTGACTTAAAAAAATACTCCAACAAAGTAAAAGAGATAGTTAGTGAATACATAAAAAAACAAGAAAAAAACTATGAAATAAAATTAATCAAAGAAGCATCCGAGATTTTCAATAAACTAAATGACGAGTTTTGGAATGATTTTACAAGATTAATAAAATGGGATTTTAAGAATACAAATCCAGATGATGAATTTTCTAATACTATCAAAAAAATTAAATCCTTAATAACTAAAATACCAATAAGCTCAGTTAGTGACGATAAAAATATTTTTAGTTCTTTACTGGAGACAGTTTTTGTAAAAGTCACGAATAGTGACTACAATGAAAGAACTTTGACTTTCAGAAAGTTTGAAAATACAATTCTAAGCCTTGGCGAAAAAGAAGATGGTTGGTACTCAAGAAAGTTCAATTACTACTTAAATATAGAATCTATAGATTCCTTTAGATTTGGAGAATTTTATGAAATTTTAGATTTGATAAATTATTGTAGAAGAAAAAAATACCTCCACCATCATAAAGAGAAATGGAATGCTTTAACTAATTTCTATCTAAATACAGATTCTATATCTCCTTATTATAGGAGAAAAATTATATACGAGCTAATATTTCTAAATAACGAATTTCACGAAGTTGATTATGAAAATTTAAGTGCTAGAATAAGACCAGATGGGAATCTTTTTGGATTTGAAAATCATATAAGATATTATCTCGAAGACTTTAAAAATTTCATTACACCGGAAGACCTAGAGGATGCTAAAAATATTATAAATATTCTATTCCCAGTTGTTATTGATAATAAAATAAATATTGATAAAAAAGAACATAGTAAATGGGTTATAACTCTATTCAAAGAAATAAGTAAAAGATTAACCAATTCTTCAAACTCAACTGAAAGATGTAAGTATTTAGAACTAAAAGCTACCTTCTTAATGGTATCTAATATATCCAGAGGTAAAAATCCATTAGAATTCATTAAATATTATGATGAATTAATAGAAAACTTAGATAAATCCCCATTGTATGAAGTTTCTCAATTGGGAGATAGATTAAATAAGTATATCAAAATGTTTATTAATTCCGAACCAGATGACACTTGGGGACTAATTAATGCTCTAGAAGAGTTCTCTACAAGGCTATTCCCCTACATTGAAAAGAGAGAGGGTAAAATAAGCTTAGCAAAGCAACAAGTACAAAGAGGAGTACAATATATAAAAACAAATAAAAAACATTTACTCCTCAAAGCTCTAGATTATTTTCATAAAGCAAAAATTAATTACCTGCAAGAAGACACAATAGAGGGTTACACTTTAGGGTTGATAAACATCTCTCAACTCTATAATAAATTAGGATTACATTTAGCAGCCAAATACTATGCTCTTGCTTCTTTTAGAATTAGTATTAACAAAGAACTTATAAATCGTGTTGAAAACAGTTTTGAATTACTCTTTTATTCAGATTATAAATCTGGGTCTTGGCTTAATGCTATTGACATATACAGTAAATATATTTTTACAAGAGAACAATCTAACTATGAGAAATCTGATTTTGAACATGAAAGTAAAATAACTCGTAAATTAACATTTTTACTTTATGTAATGCTAAAGAAATCGAATCATTTCAATGATTTCGTAACTGAATATATTAATTCTTTTGGCTATATAGGAAATGACATTATTAACCCCATTTTAAAAAAATATGATGAATTTTTACCAACTGAGAATCATTTTAATCAATTTTTAATTAAAGAAGTAAATGATTATCCCCTAAATGATATAGGTACAGAAAGAGTTATTTCATTTAAAGCTTTAGGAAGTTTGTGGAGAATTAAATTTCCTAATAAATATGAATTAATTGGTATTTCAGAAGAATTTATTTCTAACCTTCAAATTCTACTAGCTGAAATCTCTTTATTTGAAGTTGATTTTCATTTGCTGAAAACAGAAATTGAAATAGAGCTAGAACTATCTAAAGAATACAAAGAACCAGAAGAACTACCTTCCAATGAGGTAATAAAAAGAAAAGTATTTATTGTTAAGTGTAATAGTAAAAATGAAAAAAAATTAAATTTTCACACTGTTCACAGTACAATTTCAGTAAGTTATATTCTAAACTCTATGAGTTTGTTAAAATATGAAGAGTTTCAGTCTAATTTTATGGATTTCATAAAAGAAAGAGAGCTTGATAATAAACAAATTTCAGTAAATATTTATCAAAAAATTCACAGAGATGTTTATTCCAAAAAGTCATTTAAAGAATTTAAAAATCAAAAATTAAATAATTTTAAAATTGATTTGGATTTTATAAAAGATAATGAATTTATGAAATGGAACCATTCTCTAAGTCATAAATATAATTATGAAGACTCTATTTTTGCTATTAAAACTAGATTTGAGAATACTTATAAAGGAACATATCTAACAATTCTAAAATTAAAAAAAGATAAAAAATTCATCTTATTAATTAACAAACTCAGGAAAGATGGATGGAAGGATTGGCAAATTATTTCTAATATATTCAATTTTATAGTTGATTATAAAGTAAGGGTTTTTGAAGCTGAAAATTTAAAGGGATTAGATGAAAAAAGCTTTCGAGAAAAGTATCATGAACTCTTTTATAAGTATGTAAAACTTGATGAAAAAGACTGTTATATATACTTTCCTGTTGAAGCTTTTGAATCAAAAGAATTTGAATTTCAATTTAACATTAGTATAGTTGCTATATTGAATAGGTTTCAATTAGAATGCAAGTTACAAACGCCAGCCTTTAAGGCAATAAGAGAGTTTTTAAATATCAAGTTTAATCTTAATAAAGATGACTACCACGTGAATAACCCGTTAAAGAATTTATAAACAAAATAATTATGATAAAGAAAATTAAAAAGAAACACATAATAGATGCAACTAAATACATAGATTATATTGGAATTCCAAAGGATAACATTTATAATTATTATTGGATAAAATTAGATAATGGTAAAGAATACCCTTTCAAACTTACTGTTAGAGAAGCTTATAAATTGACTACAAATACAGATGAATATTATGATTTTAGTTCAAATAAAGAAACTAGAAAAACTATAGAAGATTTAGGATTTGAGATAAAATACTATACTGAGCATATTAATTTTTTGAAAGATTATGAAGTTGAAAAATTCTCAGACGTTGCAGGAAGTAAATACAGAAAAGCAAATCCTGAAAATGTCAGATATGGAATGTTAATAGCTCCTACTGCATATAAGATTAATTATTGGGCTGAAAATTCTACAATAGAGAATTTTGTAATAAAATCAGATAAAAGTTGGCAATGGTCAGGCAGTTTTAAAAGTTATTTATGGATAAGAATATTTAGAAAAAATGATTCTAAGAAGGTATACTTTGTTTTAGGGGTTGATGATAAAGGAAACTTATATTTAGAACTAAATTGTCAAAGGTCAAATCATACAGGTGGAAAAACACAACCTTTAACAAAGGAAAGAATAAATGAATTCGATAAGTATTTAAATAGTTCTACATACATAAAAAAAATCATAAAGAAAGAACATCTTAAAAATTACAACTGGCACTCTTTAATTTCATTAACAAAAGATTTTCTTCATAGTAATTCTACAATTTACGATGAATTAGAAATAATTTCAAAAGAGAAATTTATCGAATTAAATCAAGATAATGATTCTATACTGACGGTTAGTGATATACCTGAATCAACTAAATCTTATGTGAATAAAGAAAGAAATTTTAAAGGTAAAAAGATAGACTGGAGTAAAAAGCAATTAGTATCTAGCAGGTTAGGTTTATTAGGTGAAGAACTGATAATTGAATATGAAAAATCGAAAATAAAAAAACTGAAAAAAGAGAATATTTTAAATGACAATATAATTGTAGAAAAAAAACGGGATGGTGAAGGCTATGACATTTTAAGTTATGACAAAAATGGAAATAAACTGTTTATAGAAGTGAAAACTACAAAAGGAAAAATTAATGAGCCATTTTATTTATCTATTAATGAAAAAGCTTTTTATGAAAAACATAAAAGTCAATACATTATTTATAGATTATATGAATTTAATAACCTCTCAAAAACATCTAAATTATATAAAATAGAGGGTTCTGAATTAGATGACTTTAATTTTAACCCAACTAACTTTGAAATCTCTAAAGGAGATTTTTCTTAAAAAAATATAAAATGATACAATCGCTGGAAGAAGGAAGAAAAGAAGATGGAAATCGTTCCATTGCTGATAAAATAATAAAACGATTACATGATTTAGATAAGACTATAGAACACAATCAAGGAAGGTGGGCTTGGGAATTACTTCAAAATGCTAAAGACAGTTCGGTTAATGATGAAAATCATAAAATTTCAGTTCAAATAATATTAGACAATAATCAAGTAGAATTTAAACATAATGGAATACATTTTACCGAAAAAGATATTAGAGGTTTAATAAATCAAATTTCCTCCAAAGAAGTTGAAGAAAATGAACAAACTAGAAAAACTGGACGTTTTGGAACAGGTTTTTTAACTACACATTTGTTGTCTCGAATTATTCAAATTAGAGGAATTCTTAAAAGTGAGAATGAACAATTTTATCGTTTTAAGTTTCCATTGGATAGGACAGGGAAAACAATGCTAGAACTTGCTCCTATGATTGAAAAAGCTTGGAGCGAATTTCACAATTCTGTTTTAGAAGTTAATCATAACGATTATAACATTAACGAATTTAATACATCTTTTTGTTATTCGTTGATTACTTCGGAACAACAAGAAGTTGCAAGAACTGGAATAGAGGAATTCACTAAACTACTGCCTTACGTTTTAGCCTTTATTCCCAAAATTAAGAGTATTCAAATTATTGATAACACTCGAGGTACTGATGTTACTTTTTTAGACAAGAACAATAGATTAAATGAGTTCATTACTCTAATTGAAAGGATTAAAAACGGCATAAAATCAAATATTTATATTTTAAATTATTCTGGGAATAAATCTTCTATTGCTTGTGAGTTAGAAAAAGAAAATGATAAATACTTCTTCAAAAATCTAGATAATTTACCTAAACTTTTTTGTGATTTCCCTCTAATAGGAACTGAAAATTTTCATTTCCCAGTGATTGCTAATAGCTTTTATTTCAACCCTTTAACGGAGAGAAATGGAGTGTGGTTAAAAAAGGAAAATGATGATGAAGTTCTTGAAAACCGCAGTATACTTATTGAATCAATCGAATTATATAAAGAACTTCTACCTAAATTATTGGAGAGTAATTATTTTAATTTCTTTAATATTATTCAGACTAAAATTCCTAATGTAGATTATATCAATAAAGATTGGTTTTCGGATGAAATTCAGACTCCTTTGAGGAATTTTATAATAGAGTTAAATATTGTTGAATTAGAAAATGACGATAAAAAAACAATAAAGGATATTTGGTTTCCTTCGAAAGAATATAATATAGAGAGGAAAAATAATTTATGGCAGTTCAATTATGATTTATCTCCCAATTCTATACCCAAAAAAGAGCATTTTGAAAAATGGACATCCTATTCTTGGTCTGATTGGAATTTTCTAAATTATGAAGAATTAGTAAAAGAAATAGAAAAAATTGGGAGTATAGAAAAGATTGAAGAATCGTTAATCAATAAAGATTCCTATGACTGGTTAAATTCTGTTGGCATGTTTTTGTTAGAAGTAGAATCTAATAAACTACTAATAAAAAATATGCAATTGTACCTAATCGAAATGGAATATTCCATAAAAAAAGTGAGCTGTTTATTGACAAAGTAAAAGATGAACAACTTATAGAAATTCTAAAGTTATTAAATGATGATTGGAATGATATTCTAATTAATAAAGGTGTTCGTTTTGGAAGTTATCATGTTAAAGAAAAAAAGCACATTGCAAGTGAAATAACAGAGAAAATCAATTACACTACTGATAAAGACGAAAACTATAATAGAGCTGTAATTCTCCTTTCAGAATGGTTTGAATGTAATAACCCTGATGACATTAAAAACTTATTTTCTGAATTACACAGAAAAAAAGCGGAGTTATTTATGAATACTATTTCTGATAAGGAAAGCCTTTACCGTATTATGAAAAGTAATACCGATTTATCTAAAGTAGCTGATGCCATTGATAACAATTCTAACATTTTAGATAATAACGAAGAACTCTCATCTCTTTTAACAGAATTTAACCTAAATGATATTTCTAAACTAAGAGTCATTTTGGAAACGTCTCAAAGTGGCTTATTTATTAAAAAGTCTGATTTAACTCAAGAGGATTTGGTAAGTTTAGGTGTCGCATCAATTGAAGAACTAGCAGAAGCTCTAAAAGATAAAGACCTTTCCAATATGTTCCATAGTTCCAATCCTAATGTTAGTGCTTTTCTTTATGCAGAAAAATTGATTTCCAGAGCAAAGAGAAGAGTTATTGAGCATTTAAGAACTTTATCAGATAAATATGATTGTAATGAATTAGATGAAGATATATCTAAATCAGCAATAGGAGGCATTAAAAAAAATGGACAGCCTATTTATATTGTTACTCGTCCTTCGGATAATGATTTTATAATAGTTTATTATGGTTCTGAAAAGGACATCTTGGATTACGAAAATTCCGAACTATGGGTGGATAACGGAATTGACATCCCAAAAAGAATAACACTAGGAAAGATATTAAAGAATACAGGAATAAATAAAATACCAGTTTAGAAATGAGTATTGAAGATGAAATTATAAAGATTCTTAACAAAAAAAGCTCGAGAGCGACAAAATTGAATTTAAAGCAGTATTGCCACCTGCAAGAAGCATTGCAAGATTAATTAGCTCCTTTGCTAATGCTAGTGGAGGGTATATTATTCTAGGTATTTCGGATAGAATGGAGGTAAATGGATTAAGCCAAGATTTCCACGCCAACAACATCACACATAAAGCATTAGACCTACTCACACCTACTCCAAAAGTTGAATATCAATATATAAATTATGGCAATAAAAAGCTATACGTCATTAAAATAGAAAAATCTAATACTGAAATTAGTTTAGAAGGTAAAATTTATAAAAGAATTAATAATGCCTCCATATTAACCAACCCTTTAAAGGTCGATTTTAGCAATAATGATTATCAAAAAATTAAAATTATTAATCAACAATTAAATTATTATAAAGAAAATGCAACTAATTCAAGATTACGGTTAGTAGAACACTATCAAAGTATTTTAAAAATAATAGATGACTTACAGCATATTCTTTACCCTGAAACACCTCAAAAACCAACAATTAGTCAAGAAGGAAAAGTTTTAACCAGAATACTCTACTCTTCCTTTACTGATAATTTTGAAACATACCTATCCGAACTTCTTTATGAAATATTTTTAGCGAACCCATCAACTCTTAAATCTAAACAAGAAGTAACCATAGAAGAAGTACTAAACTGTTCTGATTTACAAGACTTTGTTAAATACTGGGCAAACCAAAAAATTGGAAAACTTCAAAAAGGAAGTGTTAAGAACTTTATTAAAGACAATAAACAAATAAGGGATTTAGATGTAATTAATGAATCTACAGAAAAAGAGATAGAGTTACTTTTACAAATTAGACATTTATATACTCATAGAAATGGAATAGTTGATGAGAAATTTTTAAAACACTACAAAGGGAGACTAAAGTTAAATGATGAATATCAGGTATCGATTGATGAGGTTTGTGATAAATTAGTCTATCTCTCAAAAATTGTTTACGATATTGATAACTCAGCAATTAAGAAATATAATTTAGCAATAGAAAAATAGATACCAATCTATTATAAATCGGAAATATATCGGGAATTTTATAATTAAAAAATCCATAAAAAATTGAACATCAATTATTTATGGATTTATATAGTAGCGAGGACTGGACTCGAACCAGTGACCTTCGGGTTATGAGCCCGACGAGCTACCTACTGCTCTACCTCGCGATTTGGGCTACAAAGATACTACACAATATAAGTATTTTCCAAATTTTAATTGAACTATTTTTTTCAAAGTTAATTTATAGCATAATCTATAAAAGAAAGTATCTTTGTTTTATGATACATAAAGCTGGCTTTGTAAATATTATTGGTAATCCTAATGTAGGTAAATCTACTTTAATGAATGCATTAGTAGGTGAAAAATTATCTATAATAACACCCAAGGCTCAAACTACTAGACACCGTATTTTAGGTATTGTAAACCATGATGAATATCAAATAGTATTCTCTGATACTCCAGGAATTATAAAACCTGCTTATGAACTTCAGGCTTCTATGATGGATTTTGTTAAATCTGCACTTGAAGATGCTGATATTTTAATTTATATGGTAGAAGTAGGCGAAACAGCATTAAAGAACGAGGCATTTTTTAATAAAATTATAAATAGTAAAATACCTGTTATTTTATTATTGAATAAAATTGATAAGTCTAACAAAGAGGAAGTTGACGAAAAAATTGCATATTGGCGTCATAAAGTACCTAATTCATTTGTATATGTAATTTCTGCATTAGAGAAGTTTAACGTAGAGTCTGTTTTTTATAAGATTATTGAACTACTTCCAGAAGGGCCTCCTTTTTATCCTAAAGATCAATTAACAGATAAACCTGAACGTTTTTTTGTAAATGAAAAAATTCGTGAAAAGATTTTAATGCACTATAAGAAAGAAATCCCTTATTCTGTAGAAGTAGAAACTGAAAGTTTTATTGAAGAAGATAATATAGTTAGAATTCGCTCAATTATAATGGTAGAAAGAGATACTCAAAAAGGAATTATTATAGGACACAAAGGATCTGCTATTAAAAGAGTGGGAGCAGAAGCAAGAAAAGATTTAGAACGCTTTTTTCAAAAAAAAGTTTTTATAGAACTTTATGTAAAAGTAAATAAAAACTGGAGAAGCGATAAAAATCAGTTGAAACGTTTTGGTTATCAGCAATAAAAAAAGAGGCTTAAAAAGCCTCTTTTTTTTATATAACTAACAATGAGTTTATCTTATAATAATCTTTGATGTTCCAAAATCTACTTCTGAACTAATAATTTTCATAAATACAATTCCTGACTTTATACTAAAATTAAAATCTAAATTATTAATCCCTTTATTTAGATTTAGTTTTTTGTTCTGCAAAAGCTTACCAGTTACGTCGAACAAATACATAGTAGCTTTCGTGTCAACACTACTTAATAGAGCCGTTTTTACATTACCCCTTGAAGGATTAGGATATGTGGTAAATGTGTTATTATTTAAACCAAAACTATTTTCATTTACTTTGGATGAAGAAACGTTAGTATAAGTTATGTTTACAGTTGCTGTTGTAGCATCACCAGTATTATCTGTTATTGTATATACGAATGAGTCTGAAGTAAAACTAGAATTTCCTGAAGGAAAATATTGTATTCTATCATCTGAATAATCAGTTGGTGTACCATTATCGTTCACTCTAATTAATCTTCCTCCATTACTTGCTTCACTCAATTTTCCATTTCTTAATGATAACGCATTATGTGCTGTCATTGCACCATCTGAACCAAAGCTATCATTTAAAAGTACATCAATAAAAATAGGATCTTGATCAGAACCAGTACCTGTTCTTGATATATTAACTGTATCATCAACTGCAGTTGGTGTATCACTTGTTGGTGGTGTTACTATGCCAACTGTTATTATTACTGTTCCTTGATATTGATTTGAACCTACTGTTAAAGTATAATCGAATGTATCTACTCCTGTAAAGTTTGCTGGTGGTGTGTATAAAATCTTATCATCTGATTGATTTATTCCACTTGTTCCACCATCATCTAATGTTAATGTTCCTCCTTGAGAAGTTGTGCCTGTTAGGTGATTTGCACTGTTTATTAACATTCTTCCTACACCTACTGTTCCAAAATTATCATTAGCTAATACATCTATTACATTATCTGTGCTATTCTCGTCTACACTTACTGTATCATCTACTGCACCCTCTAATGGTGCTACTGGGTTTACAGTTACTGTTACAGTTGCAGTTGATGCATCTCCACTTGCGTCTGTAATAGTATAATTAAATGTATCTGTTCCACTAAAGCCAACTGGTGCTGAATAGTTAAACTCATCGTCTGTAGCATCTAATGTCCCTTTATTGTCTATACTGATTAATCCTCCATTAGTACTGGCACTATTCAATGTTCCATTGGTCATCGTTAAACCGCCATCTATTGCTCCATCACTTCCAAAACTATCGTTGGCTAATACATCTATTACATTATTGGTGCTACCAAAATCTACTGTTGCTGTATCATCTACTGCTGTTGGTGTGTCATTTGATGGTGGTGTAACTGCTCCTACTGTTACAGTCACTGTAGCTGTATAAATTGTTCCTTGACCCGCTCCAAGAGTGGTGCTATAAACGAGTATCGAATAATCAAAAGTATCTACACCTGTAAAATTAGCTGGTGGTGTATAAGCTATCTTGTCATCAGTTTTAGTTGTTGTACCATTATCTAATATCGCTATTGTACCTCCTTGTGATGTAGTTGTTGTTGCTAGATCTTGTAAATCTTTTAAATTGATAGCTCCATGAGAATTTGATGTACTTTGGATATCATTAGCCATTACATCAATTACATTATTTGAACTATTCTCATCAACACTTACAGCATCATCTACTGCTGGAGAAGTTACTTCCGCATTTACAGTAATAGTTACTGTAGCAGTTGCTGCATCTCCTGTTGCATCTGTTATGCTATAGGTAAAACTATCTGTTCCACTAAAACCTGTGGGTGCAGAATACAATACTACATCATCTGTATTATCTCCTGTTGTACCATTATCACTTACACTTATTAAACCTCCGTTTAAAGTAGCTGTACTTGTTTTACCATTTACTAATGTTAATGGTGCATGTGCACTTGTTGGTCCATCTGAACCATAACTATCGTTTGCTAATACTGATATTACATTAGCTGTACTTTCAAAATCTACTGTTATTGCATCAGCTACTGCTGTTGGTGTGGTTGCTGGTGGTGTTACGTTACCAATGGTTACTGTAACCATACCTGCATCTACTCCAATAGTTTGATATTCTATTCCATCTACTTGTAAATAATAGTAAAAAGTGTCTATCCCTGTAAAGTTTGCTGGTGGGGTATAAGCTATTTTATCATCTGTTCTATCTCCTGGTGTGCCACCATCTATCAAGGTAATTAATCCTCCTTCAGTAGTAGCTGCGGATAAATGATCTACACTAAAAATTAACATTCTTCCATAACCATTTACTCCTAAATTATCATTAGCCATTACATCTATAACGTTGTCTGTACTATTCTCTGCAACCGTTACAAAATCATCAACTGGACCTGCTAATGGTGCATCTGGATTTACAGTAACTGTTACAGTTGCTGTTGATGCGTCTCCACTTGCATCTGTAATAGTGTAATTAAATGTATCTGTTCCACTAAAGCCTACTGGTGCTGAATAGTTAAACTCATCGTCTGAAGTATCTAACGTTCCTTTATTGTCTATACTGATTAATCCTCCATTAGTACTGGCACTATTCAATGTTCCATTGGTCATCGTTAATCCTCCATTAATGGCTCCATCACTTCCAAAACTATCGTTGGCTAATACATCTATTACATTATTGGTGCTACCAAAATCTACTGTTGCTGTATCATCTACTGCTGTTGGTGTGTCGTTTGATGGTGGTGTAACTGCTCCTACTGTTACTGTTACTATTCCTCTACTTCTATCTCCACTTCCATCATAAATCCAATAATCAAATGTATCTACTCCTTGAAAGTTAGCTGCTGGTGTATAACGAATTTCTTGTCCTGGTATAATTACTGCTGTTCCTCCATTATCAGTGTTATCTGTTGTTATGAAAAAACCTTGTGTAATTAAGCCTGCTGACAAGTTTAAAAATAAGTCTGTAATACCATTTTCAACGTAAGTACCATCAGAACCAAAACTATCATTTGCTAATACATCTATTACATTGTCTGTGCTATTTACATCTACACTTACAGCATCATCTACTGCTGTTGGTGTATCTGTTGATTCAGGATTTACTGTGATTGTAACTGTTGCAGTGGCTGCATTTCCTCCTGCATCAGTAATTGAGTAGGTAAAACTGTCTGTACCACTAAAACCTGATGGTGCAGTATATAATACAACATCATCTGTTTTATCATTTATTGTTCCATTATCTGAAACGCTTATTAAACCTCCATTTAATGTTGCTGTATTCTGCTTACCATTTACTAATGATAATGGTTCATGTGCTGTTGTTGGACCTTCTGTACCATAGGTATCGTTATCTAGGATTGATATTGCTTTATCTGTACTTTCAAAATCTACTGTAATAACATCATTTATTGCTGTAATTTCTTGATTAACAATAACTTCTGATACTGTTATATATACATAACCATACCCTACTTGGGTAAAATTATTTCCAGACTCTCCTACTGAACATAAGTAATGAAACTCATAAACTCCTGTAAAATCTGGTGCTGGTGTAAATGATAAACTATCATCTGAAGTGTCATTTGGTGTATTATTATCTAACAGGGTTAATGTACCCATTTGATTAACAAATGGCTGGTCATAAATATTTGGTATTTGCACAAACATTTGTCCAACACTATTATTCCCTTTATTGTCATTTGATGTTGGGTTGAATACAAAATTTGAACTGTTTTTTTCTATAGTGTAATAATCATCTACTACTGCTGGATCGTTAGATTCTGGGTTTACAGTAACTGTTACAGTTGCTGTTGATGCATCTCCACTTGCGTCTGTAATTGTGTAATTAAATGTATCTGTTCCATTAAAGCCTACTGGTGCTGAATAGTTAAACTCATCGTCTGTAGTATCTAATGTTCCTTTATTGTCTATACTGATTAATCCTCCATTGGTACTGGCACTATTCAATGTTCCATTGGTCATCGTTAATCCTCCATTGATTGCTCCATCACTTCCAAAACTATCGTTTGCCAAAACGTCTATTACATTGTCTGTACTGCCAAAATCTACTGTAGATACATCATCTACTGCTGTTGGTGTGTCGTTTATTATATTAATAGTTACAGTAACATAGGTTTCTGTAGCACCTTCTTTAAAAAGATATTGGAAAGTATCAATACCTATAAAGCCTGTTGGAGGTGTGTATGCTATTTTATCATCTGTTCTTGTTTCTGTACCATTGTCAATAAGATTTATAACTCCTCCTTGATTTGTGGGTGCTGTTAAGTGAAATTGACTAATAATTAAGAAATAACTATTCGATGTACCATTATCATTAGCTAGAACATCAATAACATTATTATTACTATTGCTGTATACAGTAACTTGATCTGGGTTTGAAATTGATAAACTTCTAGCTTCTAAAGTATTACCAAAACTTAATATGGATAACAGAATAAGAAGAATATTTTTTTTACTAGTTGTAATTTTACTAATCATATTATTATTTACTTTTTAGGGTTTTAAAATCAAAAATTAATTATTTACCTAGGGGTAGTAAATATGTTTTTATCGAAGTAAGAGGAGGGGTTATTAAGATGATACAAAGATACAATAATTATTAAATTTTGAACCTCATCATTAAAGAGGTAATTTAGTCTCATGTATGAGTAAAAATCTGTAAAATCTTAAATTAGTGTTAAATAAGTCCGTTTTTAACAGCATACTTTATTAGTTCTGCTGTATTTTGGCATTCTGTTTTTTCTAAAATTGCTCTTCTGTATGTATCAACAGTATGTTTACTTATAAATAACTTATCACCAATACTTTTACTACTTAACCCATTAGACATTTCTCTAATTATTTCTATTTCTCTTTCATTGAGGTTAATCTTGTATTTGGTTTTAAAACGTTGTAAAGATTCTTTAAGTTCATCTATTGAAACAGGTTTTAAAAGGTAATCGAATACGGATGCTTTTATTGCTTTTATTGCATAATGAGAGTAAGCAGAGAAGAAAATAATTTTAGTATTTGCTATTCGTTTACCAACTTCATCAGCTATTTCTAATCCAGATAATTTTGGCATTTCTACATCTAACATCACTAAATCTGGTTCTTTCTCTAAAATGTATTTTAGCCCCTCTTCTGAATCTTCAAAAACTTCTAAAACTTCAACTTCTTTAAAGTTTTCGAATAATATTTTTAATCGATTTAAAGAACGGGGTTCATCATCTATTATTACAGTTTTAATTTTGTCCATAATTTTTTAAGTATATTTTTTAGAAAGTTTAATTTCTATTTTAGCATTGGTGCCTACTACTTTTTTATTTTCTATAATATTTTGTAGAGAATGATCAATATCTGTTTTGAATCTTTCTTTAAATAATTTAAAAATTTTTTTCATAATTTCTAAACCATTACCTGTACCCTTGTTATAATCTATCTTACTTTTTAAACCTTCACCATTATCATAAACATTGATAAAAAGTTTTCCTTTTTCCTTTTTAAAGGTAATATTTATTAAACCTTTTTTACCTTTTGGTAAACCATATTTAATAGCATTTTCTACACAAGTAAATAAAGAATGTTTTGGAAACTTGATTTGTTGATTTACATCATTATCTATGTAAATATAATAATCAAACTTATGATTTAATTTAATCTGTTGTAACTGTAAAAAGTTTTCTACATAATCTAATTCTTCTTTTATTGTTGTAGCTATTTTATCTGAATTTTCGAGAGTACTTCTCATAAATTTAGAATAACTGCCAATGAACTTATCTAATTCTAATTTATTATCAGATAATGACATTTCGCTAATCGTATTAATGGCATTGAATACAAAATGAGAATCTACCTGATTTTTTATATTTTTTAGTTGAAGATCTAAAATATTTTTTTCAAGTTCTTTTTTCTTTTTATCTCTGTATTGCTGTCCTTTAATTATAATAAATACTACTAATAAAATAATTAAATATATAGTTAAGTAAATAATGTATCTTAAATTATAGAATTTATTTTTATTATACTCAAAATAGCTCAAATCACTATCATGTACAATAAAGAAATACTTTTTCCCAGAATTTGAATATTTAACTCCATAGTCTCTTAAATAGTTTCCATAAATTCTCTTTTTAGTTTTGGTTTTAAAATTTGAGCTATAAAAAACGATGTCTTTATTTATATTTTTAAATGAAACCCATTCTTTAGTTCCATCATTGTTAATGTCTATGTAGTGAATATATCCTAAATCTTGTTCTATTTTTTTTGATTTGATAATTTTAAAATTAATATCAAAAAAATTTACAATACCAGACACATTGTTATAAATAGCAAAGCTATTTTTATTTAGTTTGATTATTGTACTATTCTTATCGTCTAAAAAACTATACTCTTTTAAAATATTGCCTTTAAAATCAATTTTAATTAACTTTGATGACATCTTTTTATCTAGAGACTGAAACAAAAAAATTGGATAAATTCCTGACTTATCTTCTAGATAAATTGGCTTTAACCTTCCTTTTGATTTTAAATCTATTGGACTAAATGTAAATTTTAAATTAGAATCTAAAATGAATAACCATGACGTTTTATCAGATTTTTTTATTTGAATTTTATCTAGTTCATTAGCGGTAGCAACGCTTTTTGATAATAGTTTATAATTACCGTTTTTTAAATCTATAACATCATTAAAATAAATTGTATTAATAAGATGATTTGATTTTTCTACTTTACCTGTTGTGTAATTGTATTTATAAATATTTCTTGGCTTTAAACCAAAACCAGCACTTATACTAAAAACAATCTCATTTATTTTTAGTATTTTTTTTAACTTATTCTCTCCTTGACTAGCTGAAAATTTATAAAAACCTTTATACACTCCAATTTTATCAACAAAAATTTTCTCTTTCCAAATTCCTTTATCAACAAAATGTTCATGGATATTTAAAAAAATAGAATCGTTTGATTTGGTTATTAAATATAATTCTTTAAAGCCATTTTTATTAATGTCTTGAAACCAATAATTACTGTGTTTAGCAAATTCTGAAGAAAGGTTATATTGATCTATTATAGCACCATTTTTATCTTGAAGAATATAAGAAGCTCTAGATGCTTGTTTACTTAAAAAAGTGATTTTTTCACTCTTTTTATCATTATCAATATCCTCAAAAATTACTTTCTTACTGCTCGCTAGTTTTTCTTTAGATATAAAGTTTATTTCATATTCCTTAAGTAAATCTGGCGTTAATGTAATAACAAAAAATGCTATAATTATAGAAATTATATAAGGGTTTAGTAGAAAAAACTTAATTCTATTAATTAGCTCCAAAAATCTAAAGATTTACAATATTGTTATACTCATTTCTATTTATCATAAAAAAATTATATCATTTGTTAATTTTTAGTAATAAAAGGTATTGTTTACTGAAAAGAACTTCAACTAAACTATATAAAAATATAAAAATCGTACACCTCATTAATGAGAGTATTTATTACTATTTGTAATATTTATAAACCCTCATTTTTAGTTTTATGTAGTTTTTTATCAATAAAAATATTATAAATGAGTCCTTTTAAATTTAATACAAGATAATACAATTTAAAGTTGCAGTAGATTTAAGGGTATAGTTAATTCATTCTGATATTTAATTGTTTTAAATATCATTT
Organism: Polaribacter porphyrae; assembly: GCF_002954685.1. Lineage (GTDB taxonomy): Bacteria > Bacteroidota > Bacteroidia > Flavobacteriales > Flavobacteriaceae > Polaribacter > Polaribacter porphyrae. The sequence goes on from NZ_MSCN01000001.1 coordinate 2,324,240, forward strand.
TTAAGATTAAGATTTAAAAAGAACGAATAGCTCTAACACGATTAGAAATATTTTTTAATACAGTAGATTCTTGCCCATTAGCGAAGTTTAAAACCCAAACTCTACTACTAGTTTCTTCAGTAGAACTCCAATACACATCATTTGTAAATGCTTCACCACCATTAGTTATTGCAGTAGCATTTATAGCAGATAAGTTTTGAAATATTAAATTAAGCTCATATTTACTGGGTAAATACCAATCACCATACATTATACTATTTTCTGTTATTTCTAATTCGTTACATAATCTAGCAGCATACAAATTATCATCATCGCCAATTGATGCATGAGTAGCAATTATAATCGAATTATTGGCTTTACCAGAAAACAAACCATTACCCTTTGCATGTGTATTACCAAAAGTACCCGCAAACCATTTTGTAGCATTACTTTGATTTATTTTTGAGCAAACCAAACCATGTTGTTCAGTTTCATCAACCCAAAAAACAACTCCACCATGTGCAAAATCACCTACTTTATATGTTTTTATAGCATTTGATTTTGGTTTATTCGTTAAATCATCATAATTTCCACTAAAAACATTTTCTGCTTTTTTTGCATGTAATGCATAAGGTACACTCAATAATTGACTAGTACCAGAAATGGTATAGTTAGTACCACCATCAAGATCTATTTCTGTTTTTACATAATATGTATTTGCTCCCCAATCTATTGTAGAAAAATTACCCATTACAACAGAACCAGTACCAATTTCTAACGAAACCAACCCATTAATATTTGTTGTTGGAGTATGAGTTTCTGAATAAATAACTGTACCTGAAACAGATGTGCTTAAGATACTAAGTTTAAACCCAACTGCCTTATTACCAACTATATTTTGATCTGCATTTCTAACAACAGCTTGAAAACTTATTTTTTCTGGGGTTTGACCATACATTACAAGCCCAATTCCTAAAAATAACAAAAGTGTAATTTTTTTCATTTTATTTTTTTAAAATTTTAAATGTTTTTAATGGTTTATCCTTACCAATTACTTTTAAAAGATAGATTCCTGTAGAATATTTTGAAATATCTATTGTTGTTTTTTTAAGATTAATGCTTCCTTTTTTAATAGCTATTCCTTTAATATCATACAAATGATATTTCAATTGCTTTAGACTTGTATTTTCTAAAATCAAATTTATACTATTTTGTATAGGATTAGGATAAACTACTGCCTTCAATACCAAATCTTTAAAATCTGAATTGCTCAAAACAAAAAGTTCCACACTTTGCTGAATACCTTCTAAAGAAGAACCATTAGAACTTGAGTTTGTAGTATAAAAAACTTGCCCCACAGAATAACTAACACTCCCATTACCTGTTGCCTCTTCACCTGAAGATAGTGTAGCTTTTTGGCTAAAAGTACCCAAAGCAGAAATAAGAAAGAAAATGAAAACTAGTTGTTTTTTCATATTTGCATTATGCTTTTAGTTGCTTTTAAAACTTCAATATCATCATTTATTTTAAAAGGGCAAAATTAAAATAAAAATACAACCTGTTTACACTCATTAATAATACTTCTAGTACTGTTAAATAAGATGTGAAAAAATATTTTAAATCACTTTAATAAAGAAACCATACTCACTTTTACGCATTTTTCTAGATGCAATTCTTACATTTGCACTAAATTTCACAGTATAATGAACAGTATTATTGCCATTGTTGGAAGACCTAATGTAGGTAAATCTACTTTTTTTAACAGATTAGTTCAAAAAAGAGAAGCTATTGTAGATGCTGTTAGTGGTGTTACAAGAGATAGACACTATGGAAAATCTGATTGGAATGGAAAAGAGTTTTCGATAATAGATACAGGAGGTTATACTATAGGTTCTGATGATATTTTTGAAGAAGAAATTAGAAAACAAGTAGCACTTGCTATAGATGAAGCTGATATTATTGTTTTTGTGGTTGATGTTGAAGATGGCATTACACCTATGGATGCTGAAGTTGCCAAAATTTTAAGAAAAGTAAAAAAGCCAATTTTTATTGCTGTTAATAAAGTTGATAATGCTATGAGAGCAGCTAACGCTGTTGAATTTTACAATTTAGGTTTAGGAGATTATCATACAATTTCATCAATAAATGGTAGTGGAACAGGAGATTTACTAGATGCAATCACAAAAAAAATACCTGATATAGAAATCGAAGAATCATCAGAAGAAAGTAAAGAAGAACAATTGCCAAGATTTGCTGTGGTTGGTAGGCCAAATGCTGGTAAATCTTCATTTATTAACGCATTAATTGGCGAAGATAGAAATATCGTAACCAATATTGCAGGTACTACAAGAGACGCAATAGATACCAAATACAATAGATTTGGTTTCGATTTTAATTTAGTTGATACAGCTGGAATTAGGAAAAAATCAAAAGTAAAAGAAGATTTAGAGTTTTATTCTGTAATGCGTGCTGTACGTTCTATTGAGTATTCTGATGTAATTATTCTTGTAGTTGATGCCACTCGTGGGTTTGAAGGACAAGATCAAAACATTTTTTGGCTTGCAGAAAAAAACAGAAAAGGTGTAGTTATTTTAGTTAACAAGTGGGATTTAATAGAAAAAGAAACCAATACCATGCGCGACTTTAAGGCTAGAGTAACAAAAGAAATTGAGCCTTTTACAGATGTACCAATTGTATTTATTTCTGCACTAACAAAACAAAGATTATTTAAAGCAATAGAAACTGCTGTTGATGTTTTTAAAAATAGAAAAAATAGAATATCTACTAGTAAGTTTAATGATACTATGTTAGAGATTGTAAAACATAATCCACCACCTGCAATTAAAGGTAAGTTTGTAAAAATTAAATATTGTATGCAACTACCTACTCCTACTCCACAGTTCGTGTTTTTTTGTAACTTACCCCAATATGTAAAAGATCCTTACAAGCGTTTTGTAGAAAATAAACTAAGAGAAATTTATAACTTTTCTGGTGTACCAATCACTATCTATTTTAGACAGAAATAAATTGTAATGCAAACCTTTTATTTTCGTCTAAAGTAATACTTAAGTACATTTTCGTAAATTTGTAATAAATACCAAAAAATGAAAATTAGGAAATCTAGTATTCTTTCTGATGTAGAATTGCCTTTACAGCTAAATATTTCTTTCAAAAAAGTCTTTGATATTTTTGAAAAATATGCACATGCAGATAATAAACATCATCCTTTTCATGAATCTGCAAAAATTTTTGTAAATCAGATAAGTAAACATCCAGAATTAGTAGATGGTTTTTCAGACATCTCTTTAATAGAAAAATTCCACGATCAAATAGATGTTTTATTAGATCCTTTATTTCCAGAAGCATTGGCAAATAATGAAATTAAAGCAGCCAGTGTACCTTTTTCTTTTACATCATTTAAATTTTCTACTCGTTTTGAAAATATATTAAATAATGCTGGTGATGATTATGAGCTAAAAGTTAGAAATTTTGAAGAAGATAGTATGTACATAATGGCTTGTACTTTTATTCTAGGCTTTGTATATAACTTTAGTATTGATGTAAAAAGACCTTTTTATTTTGATATTCCTGATAAAACAACAGGTACAATGAAATACTACAGAGCTGCTTTTAATGCAGATTTTTCTGACATTGAAGTATCTAAAGACGCTCCTGTACTAAACCCAGAAGATTTTAAAGAACTACTTAATAATTTTGATAATATAGATTTATGGAGAGAAAAGTTTCCTCCAAATAGTTATATTTTCAAAGGTTTTGGAGTCATCAACCTATTTGATGTCACAGCAGAAGAGATGGTTTCCTCTATAAAAGCCAATTTATTAGAAGGTGGTGATAATTTAATCTTTAAACTTCAAGATAATTTAAGAGATTTTTATAGTTTAAAAGATTTAAAACTTGGCTATTCTATTTTTGACAATACTAACTCAAAAGTTTGTAGTACAGATATTAAAACATCAAGTAGCATCATATTAAACAAAAAGGATGAAATAAGTTGTCAAACTGGTTATTTCTGTGAAGGTATTATGCAAAAGGTCTTCAAAAACCATGAAACTTTTATTATTTCTGATGTAGAAGAATATGGTAAGCGTACAAATAAAAATCCTTTTTATAAAAACTTATACGATTCTGGCATATTAAGCATTATACTTATCCCTATCAAGGCTACTAAAAATAATGATTTAGCTTTATTAGAAATAGCATCTCCAAGAGCTTACGATTTAAATTCTGTAAATGTAAATAAGCTCAAGGATATTATACCTGTTTTTGAAGCGGCTGTAAAAAGAACATCAGAAGAGCGTCAAAATATACTAGAAGCAACCATTCAAGAAAATTATACCTCTATTCATAATTCTGTAAAATGGCGTTTTTATGAAGCTGCCGAAAAATATCATATCGAAAACAGAACCAATGAAGAGGCAAAACTAGATGAAATAGTATTTAAAGACGTTTATCCTTTATATGGTCAAAGTGATATTAAAGGCTCTTCTTTAGCAAGAAGTACTGCTATTAAAGAAGATTTAGTAACTCAATTATCTCTTGCTATTACTGTTTTAGAAGATGCTTGTAAAACGGAAAAACTACCAATTTACAATGAATTAATGTTTAGAGTTTCTTCTTACTTAACAGAAGTAAAAGAAGGATTAAATGCTGGTGATGAAGTATCTATTCTAGAATTCTTAAAAAGGGAAATATACCCAGTTTTTAGACATATTAGAGACATTAATAATGAGCTTTCTGAAAAAGTAAACATTTATATGAATCGTTTAGATAAAAAATTAAACGTTGTTTATGAAAAAAGGAAAAACTATGAAGATAGTGTAATGCATATTAATGACAAGCTGGCTAGTTTTTTAGACAAAAAACAAAAAGAAGCCCAAGCTATGTTTCCTCATTATTTTGAGCGTTATAAAACTGATGGTGTTGAGTACAATATGTATATAGGGGAATCTATCACAAAAGAAAAAACTTTTGATAGTTTATATCTTTATAACTTAAGATTATGGCAACTAAAAGTGACTTGCGAAATGGAAAACCTAGCATATTTTGAAAGAAAAAATATGCAACACGATTTAAGAGTAGCCTCTCTAATCTTGGTGCATAGCAATGCTATGGCTATTAAATTTAGAATGGATGAAAAACAATTTGATGTTGATGGTGCTTATAATATTCGCTACGAAATAATTAAAAAACGTATTGACAAAGCTCATATAAATGGTACTGAAGAGCGTTTAACTGTACCAGGTAAAATTGCTATTGTCTATTCTCAAGAAAAAGATGCTATTGAGTATGTAAAATATATCAACTACCTGCAATCTAAAAATTTATTAGGTAAAATTGAGCATCTCGAATTAGAAGATTTACAAGGTGTTTCTGGTCTAAAAGCTTTACGTGTAGAAGTAATTTATCAAGAAGATTTTAATGCTAAAAACACCATAACTTTTAGTGATTTAATAAAGGAAATAGAAGCTTAATTTTTTTAATTAAGCTGTATATCCTTGCATTGCAAAGGCCACAGAAAAAGCAATAACACTTACTATTATACCAATCATAAATACGGTGTAAGTAAGCCTTAATAAACTATATTTTCTATTTAAAACCAAGCCTAAAAAGTATAAATCTTTGGTTAAAGATCCATAAAGATAGTCTCTGTCTTGCATCATTTCTTGAATTCCCCATTCGAAATCATCTAATTTCATTTGATGAAAATTACCAAAAAATAAAAGATTAACTTTTTTATTGGCAACATCTTCTTTGGTAAATTTACCTTGAGTAACATTTGGTCTTGTTGCTAGGATAGATAAAATCATACTTGCAACAGTAAATAAAATAAAAATTATAGAAGGCACCAATAAATAATCATTAGAAGGATTGTCTAATTTTGGAATTAAAGTAGAAAAAGACATTGAAATGATAATTGCATTTACAGACAATAAAATATTAGCTTTAGTATCAGCAATATCACTTAATGTAATATGGTTTCTTAATGCCACTCTAAACATCGTTTCGATACCTCTTTCTGGAGATTCAATTTTACCTTTTTTAAGCTCTAAAGCCTCTTGTTTTTGATTGAACTTTTTTAAATCTTGATTTAAATTTTTTTGACTTTTTATCAACTTCGCTAAATTTTTAGCTTTAGCTTTACTCCAGTTTTTTAATGCATAATCAGTATGAAACTTTTGTGTTACTGTAAAAAAATTAATATTTTCTTTAATCCATTCTCTATCTGTTAACTTTTTAAAGCCTGTAAGCTCCCATTCTTTCCTTAATAACGATGAATAGTTAGAAAATCTTTTTGATGCTAAATGTGCACAATCAGCATCGCTAATAACTCTTTCTAGTAAAGTGTTTGGGGTAGTACCCATTTTAGTAGCTAATATTATATCAGAAATTATAGCTATTCTATCTTCATTAACTTTTTTGCTCTTTAGCCAATCTGAAGCAATATTAACACTTTCTCTTTCATGGTTTTCAGCACCATGTATAAAACCAGAATCATGAAACCAAGCTGCAATCAATACATTTTCGATATCATTTTCAGAAACTTCTATATTATCACAAATTTCTTTTGCATTTTCAACTACTCTCTGTGTATGAGAAATATTATGATATACATAATTTCTATTCAGATTTTCATTAAGAAAATTTAAAATATATACTTCTGCTTCTGCAATTAATTTACTCATAATACTAGTTTTGTAAAATCAAAAATAAGGAATAAAAATCAACTTTAAATTCTTTATAATAAGTTGTAATTTTACACTTCTTTTTTAGACTAACAAAACATTAATAATATAGATATGCTAACTTGGAAAGAAGTCATCAAATTTGCTTCAAAAGGTAACCCAACTCCAGACAAAAGAGTTGAGAAAACCGACATAGAATGGAAGACTCAATTAACTACAGAACAATACAGAATTACAAGACTAAAAGGAACTGAAAGACCACACAGTGGTGATTTGTGTAGCATTTACGATGAAGGGCAATACAATTGTGTGTGTTGCAATACGCCTTTATTTGATTCTACTATAAAATTTAGTTCAGGAACTGGTTGGCCAAGTTTTACACAGCCAATCAAGGAAAATGTAATTAAATATCATAAAGACACTTCTTTTGGTATGATTAGGGTTGAAGTAATGTGTAATACATGCGATGCTCATTTGGGTCATGTTTTTCCAGATGGTCCAGAGCCAAGTGGATTACGTTATTGCATTAATTCAGAATCCATGATTTTAGATAAAAAATAACTAACAAGTTCCTTCCCTTTGGGAAGGTTAGAATAGGAAAATGAATAAAAAAATACAAATTGCCACTTTAGGTGGAGGGTGTTTTTGGTGTACAGAAGCAGTATTCCAAAAAGTAAAAGGTATAGAAAAAGTAGTGTCTGGTTATTCAGGGGGAAATGCTCCAGGAAAACCAACCTATAGAGAAATTTGTTCAGGATTAACAGGGCATGCAGAAGTAATTCAAATTACTTTTGATGCAAATATGATCTCTTACGATGATATTTTAGTCATCTTTATGACTACTCATGACCCAACAACGCTAAACAGACAAGGTGCAGATAGAGGTACACAATACAGGTCTGTAATTTTTTATCATGATGATGCTCAAAAACTTGTTTCTGAAGAGGTTCTAAAACAGCTACAACCTTATTTTGATAATAAAATTGTGACAGAAATTAGTCCTTTAGATATTTTCTACGAAGCAGAACAAGAACACCAAGATTTTTATAAAAACAATCAAGGTTATGGATATTGTAGTTTTGTAATTGAACCTAAACTTTCTAAATTAAGAAAATTACATGCTGATAAATTAAAGTAACCTGTTTTATGGATAAAAGGCCAACACTAAATAAAGACATATCAGTAAAAGATTTTACAGACTTCTATTGGTTAAAAAAAGAACTCATGCAATTTTGCAAAAAGGAAGATTTAAGAATAACTGGTAGTAAAATTGATATTTCTAAAAGGATTGCTGAATATCTAAACACAGGAAAAAAGAATGAATTGATTAAAAGTACAGAAAATAAAAAAACATCTACATTTAACTGGAAAACTGAAAACCTAACATTAAAAACCTTAATTACAGACAACTACAAGAGTACAGAAAATGTTAGAAGTTTTTTTGAAAAAGAAATAGGAAAACAATTCAAGTTCAATATAAAATTTATGAATTGGATGAAAGTAAATTCAGGAAAAAACTTAAAAGATGCTATTGAAGAGTGGAATAAAATAACAATTCAAAATAAATTAAGTTCAGCAGTTAAAAATATTGCCCCTCAATTTGAATACAACACCTATTTACGTGATTTTTTATTAGATAACCCAAAACTAAAAAGAAATCTAGGGATACAACTTTGGAATCTTAAAAAGCAATTAAGAGGAAATAATAAATACGAAAAAGAGGATTTAAACTTAATTAAAGATGATTAAATTATATGGTGCAGAAAAATGCCATAAAACGCAATATTATAAAACATTTTTAAAAACGCGTAATTTAGATTACGCGTTTTTAGATGTAGAACAAAATGAAGATTTTGCAGAAGAATTGCGTAAATTGTATGAAAATAGAAAATTAAATTTCCCAACAATTACAATCAATACTAAAAAGTTGAGAAATCCTTCTGATAAAGATCTTCAAAAATGGATTGATAAATTAATATAAATCCTGCAAGGTTTTTATAACCTTGTAGGTATATTCTGTAATATGAAACTTAACATAAAAGAAACTTTTACTTCAGAATTACCTTCAGATCCAAATCTTGAAAACTCAAGAAGACAGGTTACTGAAGCTGTGTTTTCGTATGTAAATCCTAAAAAAACGAAAGCACCAAAAGTGATTCATACTTCGCAAGAAATGGCTAATGAATTAGGAATTTCTGATGAAGAAACGAAATCAGATTTTTTTAGAGATATTGTTACTGGAAATGAAATTTATCCGAATACAAAACCTTTTGCAATGTGTTATGCAGGGCATCAATTTGGCAATTGGGCAGGACAATTGGGTGATGGAAGAGCCATCAATTTATTCGAAGTTGAACATCAAAACAAAAACTGGAAAGTACAATTAAAAGGAGCAGGAGAAACTCCTTATTCTAGAACTGCAGATGGTTTGGCTGTTTTGCGCTCGTCAATTAGAGAATATTTATGTGCAGAAGCCATGTTTCATTTGGGTGTGCCAACCACAAGATCTTTATCTTTAAGTTTAACTGGCGACCAAGTCTTAAGAGATGTTTTGTATAATGGAAATCCTGCCTACGAAAAAGGAGCAATAGTATCAAGAATTTCTCCATCGTTTTTACGTTTTGGAAATTTTGAAATTTTTGCTGCAAGAAACGATGTAAGAAATCTAAAAATTTTAGTTGATTATACTATCAAACATCATTTTAAGTATTTAGGAAAACCATCCAAAGAAACGTATATCAACTTTTTTAGAGAAGTTTCAGAACGCACTTTAGAAATGATTATTCATTGGCAAAGAGTAGGTTTTGTACACGGAGTTATGAATACTGATAATATGTCAATCTTGGGTTTAACCATAGATTATGGACCTTATGGTTGGTTAGAAGGTTTCGATTTTAGCTGGACACCAAATACCACAGACAGACAACACAAACGTTATAGATATGGAAATCAACCTAATATAGGACTTTGGAATTTATTTCAACTTGCAAATGCTTTGTATCCACTAATTGAAGAAGTAGAAACTTTAGAAGCTGTTTTGGCAGAATATAAAACGAATTTTGAGCAGAAATCATTAGCGATGATGAAATCGAAATTAGGTTTATTTGAAGATAATAAAAACGATTTAGGCATCATTCAGAATTTAGAAAACACTTTACAATTAGTAGAAACAGATATGACTCTTTTCTTTAGAAATTTAAGTAATTTTTCTGATGAAAATTCTAGTTTAAATGTGATTGAAGATTCATTTTATGATTATGAAAATATTTCTGAAGAAGTAAAACAATTATGGAAAACTTGGTTAAACACATATGCTGAAAGATTAAAAAAAGAAAAGCTTTCTAACAAAGAAAGAAAAGCAAAAATGAATGCTGTAAATCCTAAATATGTTTTAAGAAATTATATGGCACAATTGGCAATTGATGCTGCAGATGAAGGAGATTACACATTAATTGACGAATTATTTCAGCTCTTAAAAAAGCCTTATGATGAGCAAGCAGAACATCAAAAATGGTTTGCAAAACGTCCTGAATGGGCAAGACACAAAGTAGGTTGCTCAATGTTATCTTGTAGTTCTTAAAAATATATAAACAAAATTGAAAGGTTAGAAACAAAAAAATGAAATTAGGATTAGGAACTGCTGCTTTAGGAAGACCACAATATATTAATGTGCGCTTAAAAAATTGCGACAATTCAAATTTAGAAAAATTTAGGAAACAAAGTTTTCAAGTTTTGGAAGACGCTTATAATCTAGGAATCAGATATTTTGATACTGCTTCTGGTTATGGTTTGGCTGAAGAATTGTTGTTAGAATGGATACTAACAAAAAATGATAAAACTATTGAAGTTGCTACAAAATGGGGTTACACCTACACTGCAAATTTTGATGCAAATGCCAAAGTTCACGAAGTAAAAGAACATAGTTTAGCTAAATTAAAAGAACAGTGGAAATTCTCAAAACAACTTCTCCCCTATTTTAAGGTATATCAAATTCATTCTACAACTTTAGAAACTGGTGTTTTAGAAAATAAAGGAGTTTTAAAAGAACTGGCGCGTTTAAAAAAAGAGCACAATCTTAAAATCGGAATTACAACTACTGGAACAAATCAAGTAGAAGTGATTCAAAAAGCGTTGTCTGTTTTTGTTGATGGAGAGCAATTATTTGATGTTTTTCAAGTAACTTATAATATTTTAGACCAAAGTTTATTAGAAATCGTTGATGAATTACAGCAGCAAAATAAATCGATTGTAATTAAAGAAGCTTTGGCTAATGGACGTGTTTTTAAAAATGAAAATTATCCTCATTATCAAAAAATGTATACAACTTTAGAAAAATTGGCTCAAAAATATAAAATTGGTGTGGATGCAATAGCACTAAAATATGGTTTACAAACTATTCCAAATGCTACAGTTTTAAGTGGAGCAAGCAATACCAATCAACTTACAGAAAACCTAAAAGCAAATTCTTTGGTACTTTCTAATTATGATATTGAATTATTGAATTCTTTTAAAGTTTCTCCAGAATTTTATTGGGATGAAAGAAAGCAACTAGAATGGAATTAACACAAATTGCTTTTGGTGGTGGCTGCCATTGGTGTACAGAAGCTGTTTTTCAATCGTTACTTGGTGTTCAAAAAGTAGAGCAAGGTTGGGTTGCATCCACAGCAAAAAATAACACTTTTTCTGAAGCTGTCATTGTTCATTTTAACAGCTCAAAAATCAACCTAAAAACTTTAATTGAAATTCATTTATTAACACATAAAAGTACAAGTAATCATTCTATGCGTAATAAATATCGCTCTGCGATTTATTATTTTTCTATTCAACAAAAAATAGAAAGTTTAAAAATAATTGATGAATTACAAACAAGTTTTAGTAACAAAATTATTACACAAGTTATAAAATTTCAACAATTCAAACCTTCAACAGAAGAATTTCAGAATTATTATCAATCTAATCCAGAAAAACCATTTTGCAAAACTTATATCAATCCAAAACTGAAGTTTTTATTGCATAAATTTTCTAATCATATAGATAAAAGTAAAATAAGCCATTTAATTTATCAGCATTAAAGTTCAGTTTTAAATCTTAACTACTGAAAGAGATTACCAATAAATGTTCTGTTTTTAAAATAATAATTTATGTAGAATTGATTTTATTTAAAAACTGGATGAATATATATAAGTTGATTTGATAGCGTTATTTTAATTAAATTAATTTCATTAGTTTTATGGAAGTTCAAGAAACCCTTTTTTCTTGGTAAAATCACATTAGAAACTTTATGAAAACAACAAAAATCAACTATTTAATTCCACTCCTTCTAATTAGTGGTATTCTAATAGCTTCCAATTACTCCTCTTCATTTAATGAATATATTTCTATTGAAAAGAAAACATTGAATTCATCAGAAAATAAAGACAACTTTACCAAAATGATGGACGTTTTAACACATCCTAGATGTATGAATTGTCATCCAAGTGATAATGTTCCAAAGCAAGGAATTGATAGTCATCCTCATTATTTTGGAATGGAAGGTGGAGAAAAAGACCAAGGTTTTAAAGCTACTAAATGTGCTACTTGTCATCAAAAAGAAAACAATAATTTTTCTGGAGTTCCTGGGGCTCCACATTGGGGTTTAGCTCCACAATCTATGGCTTGGAAAGGGTTAACAAGACAAGAAATTGCTGCAGTAATTTTAAATCCAGAGAAAAATGGAGGAAAGGATCATAAAGGAGTTATCAAACATTTAACTGAAGATGATTTGGTTTTATGGGCTTGGAATCCTGGAGTTGATGCTGCAGGAAACAAAAGAGAAAAGCCACCAATTTCTGAAGAGGAGTTTAAAAAAGTAGTAAAAGAATGGTTTGCTGATGGTGCCATAATCCCTGAAAATTAATAGAAATGAATATAAAATTTACAATAAACAACAAACCAGTTTCTATTGATATAGAAGATGAAAACACACCACTTTTGTGGGTTGTTAGAGATATTTTAGATTTAAAAGGCACAAAATTTGGGTGTGGTAAAGCTGCTTGTGGAGCGTGTACTTTGCATGTAGATGATGTTGCTGTGCGTTCTTGTTCTTACGCAGTAAAATTTGCAAAAGATAAAAATGTAACTACAATAGAAGGTTTGGGTGATGTAGAAAATCCACATCCTGTGCAACAAGCTTGGATAGAAGAAGTTGTACCACAATGTGGCTATTGTCAACCAGGTTTTATGATGGCAACTGCAGCTTTGTTAAAAGAAAATCCAAATCCTACAGATGAAGATATTGATAAAAACATTATTAATATTTGTAGATGTGCAACCTATTATAGAATGCGAAAAGCAATTCATAGAGCAGCTGAATTAACTCAAGAATCTAAAAATTAAAGGATGGCTAAAAAGAAAATATCACGCAGAAAATTTTTGGTTAGAGGTGGTTTAGGAACTCTTGGAGTTTTAGCATTAGGAACCTATGTTTTTAGAAATCCAATTCGTAGGGAAATTATCGATTTTGCAGATTCGTTTGTTTCTCCATATTCAGGTACAGGAACTGAACCCAATTTATGGTTCGAAATTACAAAAGATAATACAGTTATTTTACATTCGCCAAAAGTAGAAATGGGACAAGGCACTTTTACAGGTTTGGCTCAAATTGCTGCAGATGAATTGGATATCGACATCAATCAAATTCAAGTTATTGCTGCATCTACTGCAAGCGGAATTGTAGATGGTTTAGGAACTGGAGGTAGTTTATCTGTAGCTTCTATGTGGATGCCTTTGCGTGAAATGGCTGCTACAATACGTAAAATGATTACGATTGAAGCTGCTAAAAAACTAGAAATCCCTGTAGAAAATTTATCCACACAAAATGGAATTGTTTCTGGAAATGGAACAAAAATTACTTATGCAAAGGCTGTAGAAAATGTTACAGAATGGGAAATTCCTGACACTCCAAAATTAAAACCTGTTGCTGATTATAAGTTGGTTGGAAAACCAGTAGCAAGAATCGATTTAAAAGCCAAAGTTTTTGGAGATCCAATTTTTGGTATGGATGCAGAAATGGAAGATATGTTGCATGCAGTTGTTATAAGACCAGAACATATTGGAGCTACTTATAAAAGTGCCAATTTTAACAAAGCTGCACAAATGCCTGGAGTTGTAAAAGTAGTTCAAATTGAAGATTGGATTGGTGTTGTTGCAAAAACGTATGCACAGGCCTTAGCTGCAAAAATGGAAGTTGATGTCGAGTGGAACATCCCAAAAAAATGGACAGAACAAGAAATTAGAGCACTTATTTCTGTTGGAAATGGAAATGAAGTGTTAGTGCAAAAAGAAGGCGATAATTTAGATGATGATGATAAAGAATTTTTAGAAATCGAGTTTAAAAGTCCAATGGGTGCACACGCACAAATAGAACCAAATGGAGCTGTAGCTTCTTACAAAGATGGTAAAGTAACTGTAATCCTTTCTACTCAAGTTGTGGGAATTACACAAAATCAAATTTCTAAAGCATTAGATATTGATACAAAAAATATCAATATTATTCCTACTTATTTGGGTGGTGGTTTTGGAAGAAGACTAAATACAAAACACGCTATTAAAGCTGTGCAACTTTCTAAAGAAGTTGGTCAACCTGTAAAATATTTTTTCACTCGAAAAGAAGAATTTCAAAATGATATGTTTAGACCTCCTACACATCACATTATGAAAGGAAAACTAAACGAAAAAGGACAAATTTCTAATTTAGAACATCATTTTGCAAGTGGAAATGTGGCTATAGATTCTGCATTATTGCCAGATATTGCTAATACAATTTTAGGTGCTGATTTTGGTGCAATTCGTGGAGGAAGTATTCATTATTCAGCTATTGAAAATATAAGAGCTGTTCAATGGCACAAAACCTTGCCTTTTGCTACAAGTTGGTGGCGTAGTTTAGGTTTATTGGCAAATACTTTTGCTATAGAATCTTTTGTAGATGAGTTGGCTTTAAAAGGAAATCAAAATCCTATTGAATTGCGTTTATCACAAATAAAAGATAATGAAGAAGGAATTCGTTTAAAAAACGTAATTAAAAAAGCACAAAAAGAAGCCAGTTATTCTGATGAAGTTGTAAACGGAAAAGCAATGGGTTTTGCTTGTTCTACAGATACAGGAACGCCCTGTGCACAAATAGTTGAAGTTTCTATTATAGATAATCAAATTAAAGTACATAAAGTTACTTGTGTTATGGATTGTGGTATTGCAGTAAATCCAGATCAAGTAAAAGCACAATGTGAAGGTGCAATGATTATGGCAATGAGTGCTGCAATGCACGAAAAAATGTATATTGATGATGGACAATTGCAACCCACAATTTACGGCCCTTATGATATGGCTTTGCTAAAACACGCACCTAAAGAAATTAATATTCATTTAATACAAGGTGTTGATAAACCTCTGCCTGTTGGTGAACCTCCTTTAGGACCAATTGCTGCTGCAATTGCAAATGCTGTAAGAAGAATCACAGGAAAAAGATTGACAGAAATGCCTTTAAAACTTTCATAATTAAATGATTCACGAACTTAAAGAAATAATTCATCAAGCCATTATCAATCAGCAAAAAGGATTGAAAAATGTGTTGGCTTCTGTGGTTTATTTAGAGGGTTCATCTTACAGAAAACCAGGAGTAAGAATGCTAATTGCTGAAGATTATAGCTCTGTTGGTGCAGTTTCTGGAGGTTGTGTAGAAAAAGAAATCATACAAAGAAGCAAATCTGTTTTTGTTGATGGAAAACCAAAAGTTATCACTTATGATGGACGTTACAGATTGGGTTGTGAAGGAATTCTCTATATTTTAATAGAGCCTTTTTTTATTACTAAACAATTTCTGAATGTTTTTACAGATGCAAATCAAAAAAGAGAAAGCCTAAAAATTGAAAGTTTTTTTGAGAAAAAAGATGAATTTTTTGGTAATTTCGGCTCTATAATCACTTTTGAGAATCAACAACAATTTACATTTTCTAAAGATTATAAAGTCGATGAAAATGCTAGTACTTTCTCACAAATTTTACAGCCCGATTTTCGACTAATTATTATTGGTGGCGAACACGATGCTGTAAAATTATGTAAAATTGCTGCAAATTTAGGTTGGCAAGTAGATGTAATAACTTCAGCAAAAGATAGCAAACAATTGTCTGATTTTCCAGGCTCAAATTCTGTTATTGGAGATTCTCCAGAAACCATCAAATTTTCTGATATTGAAAAAAATACTGCCATTGTAATTATGAACCATAGTTACGTGCAAGATTTAAAATATGTTGCAAAACTATCTGAATATCAACCTAAATATATTGGTATTTTAGGTGCACCAAAACGTAGAGAGCGTCTATTCAATGAACTTTTTGAATTTGTTCCTGATATTTCTGATGATTTTTTAGACAATATTTACACACCAGCAGGTTTACATATTGGTGCACAAACTCCAGAAGAAATTGCAGTTTCTATTGTAGCTGAAATTTTATCTGTAATCAGAAAAAAAGAACCGTTTTCACTTCGAAAAATTAACGGTAAAATTCATACTTCATAAATGGATGATATTGCTGTTTTAGTTTTAGCTGCTGGAAAGTCATCCAGAATGAAAAATATTAAACAGCTCATTAAAATTGACTATAAATTTCTGTTAGAAATCACTTTAGAAAAAGCTAAAAAAATAGCTCCAAAAAACACATATTGTGTTTTAGGTGCCAATGCCGAAAAAATAAAAAATAAAGTAGATTTTAATAATATACAAATCATCATTAATAAAGGTTTTGAAGAAGGCTTAAGTTCTAGTATTATTCAAAGTATTAAATTCTTTAAAAATGTACCTCTTAATCTAAAAGGTGTTTTAATTTTACTGGCAGATCAACCTGCTATTCATCAATCCTATTTGGAAGAAATGGTTCATTTATTTAAAGAAAAACCCGTTAAAATAATTGCTTCCAAATACAATCAAACTTATGGAGTTCCTGCTTTAATCCCATCAATATATTTTGACGATTTACTAAAAATTAAAGGAGATAAAGGCGCAAAAACTTTTCTAGAAAATAATATGCATAATATTATTTCAACCCTGTCTAAAACCAATCTTATTGATATTGATACTCAAAGGGATTTGAACTTTTATACAAACCAATTAAAATAACTATTTTTACATTTATGAAAATAGTTAGATATACACTTGTGCTGCTTATTGTAATTTTTATTAATGCATGTGCAACTATAAAAATGCAGGTTACTGAAGGTTATAAATTTAAACCAAATACAACATCAGAAGTTTTACACTCTTTTTATTTAATTGGTGATGCTGGAGGTTCTGATTTAAGAGCTAAAGATTCTGCTTTAGCCTATCTAGAAAAAGAAATTAAGTATGCAAAAAAGAATTCTACTTTAATTTTTTTAGGAGATAACGTGTATGAAAATGGTATTCCTAAAAAAAAATCAAAAAAATATAATTTAGCAAAACATCGTTTAAAAGTACAAACAGATATTGGTAAAAAGTTCCCTGGAAAAACAATAGTTATTCCTGGAAATCATGATTGGTACAGTGGATTAAAAGGCTTGAAAAGACAAGAAAAATTAGTAGAAAAAGCTTTAGGCAAAAACTCGTTTCAACCAGAAAAAGGATGCCCATTAGAAAAAATAGAAATTAATGATGACATCAATGTCATAGTAGTAGACACTCACTGGTATGTTACAAACTGGGATAAACACCCAGGTATTAATGACGAATGTGAAATAAAAACTAGAGCAAAATTTTTTGATGAATTTGAAGGATTGATAAAAAAATCTCAAGGAAAGACTACAATAATAGCCTTACATCATCCAATGTTTACTAATGGTCCTCATGGAGGATATTACTCATTCAAAAGTCATATTAAGCCAGCTCCAATTTTAGGCTCTGCCTTAAATATATTAAGAAAAACTTCTGGGGTAACAAATACTGACCAACAAAATGACAAATACAATGAGTTGAGAAAAAGGTTAATTACAATCTCTCAAGAAAATGAAAAAATAGTATTTGTTTCTGGTCATGAACACAGTTTACAATACATAGTAAGAGACAATATACCTCAAATTGTAAGTGGTTCTGGCTCTAAAATTACTGCAGTAAAAAATGTGAATGGTGGTGTGTTTGGTTACGGTTCGCAAGGTTTTGCAAGACTTGACATCTATAAAGATGGTTCTTCTAGCGTTCACTATTATGCAGCTAAAGATAAAAAAATAGTCTTTGAAGCTAATGTGTTTAAAGCAGACAGTATTGCTAATTATACAAATTTCCCAAATGCAAAATTAAAAGAAAAAATCGCGTCAGTTTATACAAATGAAGAAGTAGATAAAACTGGTTTTTATAATTTTCTATGGGGTAAGCGTTACCGAAAGTATTTTGGAGAAAAGGTTATTGCACCCACTGTTAGTTTAGATACTTTACTAGGTGGTTTAACACCTATTAGAAGAGGTGGTGGGCATCAATCTAAATCTTTACGATTAAAAGATAAACAAGGTAGAGAATATGTGATGAGAGCTTTACGTAAAAATGCTGTACAATATTTACAAGCTGTTGTTTTTAAAGATCAATATGTAGAAGGTATGTTCGATGATACTTTTACAGAAAGTTTATTAATGGATGTTTTTACAGGATCGCATCCTTATGCGCCTTTTACCATAGATAAATTAGCAGAAGCTATTGATATTTATCATACAAAACCTATACTTTACTATGTGCCAAAACAGAAAACTTTAGGAGAGTTTAATTTAGATTATGGAGACGAATTATACATGATAGAAGAAAGAACTGACGAAGGTCATGGAGATAAAAAAAACTTTGGGTATTCTAATAATCTGATAAGTACAGATGATTTAAGAAAAAATTTAGCAAAAGACGAAAAGTATGTTTTAGATGAAGAAACATACATTAGAGCTCGACTTTTTGATATGTTAATTGGAGATTGGGATAGACATCAAGACCAATGGAGATGGGCAGAATTTAAAGAAGGGGATAAGATAATTTATAGACCTGTACCTAGAGATAGAGATCAAGCCTTCTCAATTTTTGGTGACGGATTTTTACTCGGCTTTTTAACAAGTGCAATGCCTGGCCTAAAAGGTATGCGATCTTACAGTGAAGATTTAAAAGACCCTAAATGGTTTAGTTATTCTGCATATCCTTTAGATATGTTGCTAATTAATGCTGATAAGAGTGTTTGGGATAAACAAGCAAAAAGAATTCAAACTCAAATTACAGATGAAGTAATAGCATCTGCAATGCAAAAATTCCCAAAAGAAGTTAAAGACAAAACTATTGAGAATATTGAGAAAAAGCTGAAAGGAAGACGAAAAAACTTACAGAAAATTGCTGATAGATATTATAAATATTTAAATGAATTTCAAGTAGTAAAAGGAACTAATAAAGATGATTGGTTTGATATTGAAAGATTTGCTAACGGTGATACAAAAATTACAGTTTATAGAATTAAAGGTGGCAAAAAGAAAGATATTGTTCTAAAGAGAAAATATTCTAAAAATGTAACTAAAGAAATATGGGTTTACGGTTTAGATGATGATGATGTATTTCATGTCTTTGGAGAAAATGGGAAAAATAATATAAAATTAAAAATAATTGGAGGTTTAAATAATGATATTTACGATATAAAAGCTCCTAAAAATTTAAAGGTTTACGATCATAAATCAAAAAACAATACTTTTAAAACCAATAATTTTAGAAAGAAATTAACCGATGATTATAAAACAAATACCTACAACTATACAAAGCTTAAAAATGCTTCTAATTTAATAAATCCAGCCATTGGTTTTAACCCAGATGATGGTATAAAAATAGGTTTAAAAAATACGATTACAAATAATGGTTTTGAAAGAAATCCTTTTACTTCAAGACATATCATATCTGGCTACTATTATTTTGCAACTAGTGGTTACGAGTTAAATTATTATGGTGAGTTTGCAAATATCTTCAATAAATGGAATTTAGGCATAGATGCAAGTTATAACAGTCCTAATTTTGCCAGAAATTTCTTTGGCTTTGGTAATAATTCGCCAAATTCTGAAGCTAAAAAAGACGATCCTAATTTAGATTTTAACAGGGCAAGAATTCGCCAAGTTAATCTAGGGACATTTGTAAAATGGAGAGGTGAGTTAGGTGCTATTATTAAAGGTGGTATAAATTATCAAAATTATAATGTAGAAAAAACACCAGGTAGAATTTTAGCATTACCTCAATTTAGTTCAAATAATAGATTATTTAATACGCAACAATTTATAAATGTTGAAACTAGTTATTATTACTCGCATTCAGATAATACTGCTTTCCCAACTTTAGGTATAGAATTTATGTTAAAATTTGGATTTACTAATAATTTAGATGAGGCTAGAAGTTTTTCTTATAATACAACATCTCTCGCTATTACTCACAAAATTATTCCAAGTGGAAGATTAGTTTTAGCATCTAGAGTAAAAGGGCAATTTATTTTTGATAATGATTTTGAATTTTATCAAGCAGCAAATATTGGAGCTAATGAAGGTTTGAGGGGTTTTAGAAACGAGCGTTTTAATGGTAAAAATTCTTTTGTTCATACAACAGATGTAAGATGGAAAATTGACAAGCTTAAGACTGGATTAATCCCTTTAAGTATAGGAGTCTATGGAGGCTATGATTATGGTAAGGTTTGGGGAACACCAAGCTCGATGATTACACTTTCTAATACATCATCTACACTACACACATCTTATGGTGGTGGTTTTTTCTTTAATGCTGCTGATATGTTTGGCGGAAGTATTGGGTATTTTGATAGTGCAGAAGGTTCTAGATTAGAAATAAGTTTAGGGTTTGATTTTTAGATAAAATTATGAATCAAATAGCATTAATTTTTGGAAGTTGCTTTGGATGTTTAGCCATAGTATTTGGTGCATTCGGAGCTCATGCTTTAAAGAAAAAATTAAATTCAGAGCAATTACAAAGTTTTGAAACTGGAGTTAAATATCAAATGTATCATGCAATTGTATTGCTTGTTCTAGGGTTTAATTTAGAAATAGACTCATACATTGTTTATAGCTTTATTATTGGTATTTTTCTATTTTCTTTTTCTATTTATGGTTTAGTGTTATCATCTGCAAATAATAAAAAACTAAAGTTTCTTGGACCTCTAACTCCCTTGGGTGGTTTGTTTTTAGTTATTGGTTGGGCTTTATTGTTGTACAAATTCATTTTTTTGTGAAATAAAAAACTAGATTTTTAATTCATACAAATTACCACCTTTTCCATGAGCATATTCATCTGTAATATAAAGTGTACTATTATCTTTAAAACAAACTCCCTCTTTTTGAGACCTATGTTCTAATTCAATTTCTTGAACTTTACCTGATAAAAAATTATCGCCTTTAAAATTTGTGAATATTAAAACATTTTTTTGTGATAACAGAACTATTTTTTTCCCATCATCAGAAATATCAGCTCCAGTAATCCAAGAATTTGTTTTTTTACCATTATCAAATTCTCCTATTAATTTTGCAGTATGTTTGCCTTTAGTTGCAGGAAACTTGTATAAAAAGGTTTTTCCATATTCTTTTTTTACACGGCTTTTAGTAAAAACATAGAAATGATTTTTATAATAAAAAAATGCTTCTGCATCAAAAAATCGATCTTTCTTTTTAGGTGGAAACTTCTTCTGGTTTTCGTACTCAAACTCAATTTCTTCAACTTCTGCGTTTTTTTGAGATAAATAGTTTTTATCAATCTTTAGGATTCGTAAATTCTTTCTTTTATTGTTATTGTTCCCAAAGTCACCTATGTAAATATTACCTTCTTTGTCTGATGTAATATCTTCCCAATCGTTATTTTTTGTTTTGATATAAACTTCTTTTTTAAGTTTACCATTTTTAGAAAAAGCAAATAGTTTGGGTTGATTTCCACCATCATTAAGCATCCATATTTCCTCTGAATTATAGAGATATTCGTTTCCAGAAACTTCTTTTAAATAATTGGGTAAATCTGCTATTACTTTTAGTTGCCCAAAATTCTGACAACTTATAAAAAATAAGAAACTAGAGAATAATATTATCTTTTTCATATAAACTGGGGTTATTTTTTAAAAGTAAATATAGAGTAAAATGATTGTTTTACCAACCTCCAGAAGCTCCTCCACCTCCAAAAGAGCCACCTCCAAATCCGCCACCAAAACCTCCTCCTCCAAAAGAACCTCCTCCTGATGAACGACCTCCAAAACCTCCACCAAAGCTTCCTCCTCCTCTACCAGCATTACTTAAAATAATGGTATCTAAAATTGAATCTGCTAAAGTGCGTTCTCTAAAACGTTTACCTCCTCCTCTATTATTTTTATTTCCTCTAGAAATTAGAATAAAGAAAATAATAATCATGATTATAAAAATGACAATTCCTGGGTCAAAACCTTTTTCGTTTTGTTTTCTTGAGCCTTTAAATTCGCCTTGTAAAGTTCTAAAAATATAATCTACTCCTTTATCTAAACCTCTGTAATAATCTCCTTTTTTAAATTCAGGAATAATGACTCTTTCAATGATTCTCTTTGATTGAAAATCTGTTAGTAGATACTCAACTCCTCTACCATTTTGTATGGCAATTTTTCGGTCATCTTTTGCTAACAATATTAATACACCATTATCTTTTTCAGCATTACCTATTCCCCATTTTTCCCCCCAATTTGCTGCTAAATAATTAATATCTTCTCCTTGTGTTGACAAAATGATAGCCACAACTATTTGAGTTGATGTTGTGTCAGAATAGCGAATTAACTTGTTTTCTAAAGAGAGACTATCTGTTTTAGATAATAATCCAATATAATCATGAACTGCTTTTTGATTTTTTATTTTTTTTGGTTTCTCTGGAATTTGATATCCTTGAGAAAAAAGATTTACAGAAAGTACAAGCGCTAAAAAAAGAAACAATTTTTTACACAAATCTGCTAACTGAAAACTGCCTACTAAAAACTGTTTACTAAACATCATCCTTTAGAAATTTCGTTTGACAATTCGTTTTCATCATCAATTTGCCAAGGAAAATGGGTTTTTAATTCTTTACCTGCTTTAAGGATTCCATCAATAATTCCTTGTTTAAAGTTTCCACTTTTAAAGTGATTTTGCATCACATCTTTAGTTGAATTCCAAAAATCATTATCTACAACCTTATTGATGCCTTTATCCCCATAAATCCCAAATTTATGATCTTCTACAGCTACATAAATTAGCACTCCATTTTCATCTTTAGTATTGAACATTTTTAATAATTGAAACACTTCTAAAGCTCTATCATAATGGTTTTTATCTGCTGTAGCTTCTATATGAACACGAATTTCCCCAGACGTATCTTGTTCTGCTGTTCTTATGGCAGCAATAATCTCTTTTTCTTCTTCTTTGGTTAGAAAATCCTCTACTTGAGACATTTATTCTTTAAATTTTTCTCCTACATCAACAGCGTTTTCTGAACCTGGATTTGATTTATATCTTGCCATTTCATCAAAATTAAACCAACCAGCTAAAATTGAATTCGGAAAAATTTTAATATGCTTATTGTACTTATTCACATCAGCATTAAAACGATCTCTCTCTATTTTAATTCTATTCTCTGTACCTTCTAATTGATTTTGGAGATCTCTAAAATTTTCGTTCGCTTTTAACTCTGGATAACGTTCAACAACCACCATTAATTTACTTAAGGCACCTGCCAAGCCTGTTTGCGCTTGCTGAAATTGTGCCATGGTTTCTGGAGTTAAATTGTTTGCGTCAATATTAGTTGATGTGGCTTTTGACCTTGCATTAATTACCTCTGTTAATGTACTTTTTTCAAAATCAGCTGCTGCTTTAACTGTACTTACCAAGTTGCCAATTAAATCGCTTCTTCTTTGATAGGCACTTTCCACATTAGACCATTTGGTTTTTGCATCTTCTTGCAAAACTACAGCTTCATTATTAAATCCTTTTCCCCAACTGTAAAGTGCATATAAAATGACACCTATTACTATTACAGGAATTAACCATTTTTTCATAATTTCTAAATTTTAATTTTATGTTGATTTTCTGTTTGTCCAAATGTAAATAATATTTTTAATCTAGAGTGATGTTCCTCCATCTAAAGTGATGGTTTGTCCTGTTATAAATTTCGTATTATCTGATGCAAGCCAAACTACAGCATCTGCAATTTCATCAGCTTTTCCATATCTTTTCATTGGTATTACACTTTTTAAAATAGCATCCATTTCTGGTTTTGCATTTATCAATTGATTCAATAATGCAGATTCTGTATAACCAGGACAAACTGCATTAATTCTAATATTTTTAGTTGCATACTCCATAGCTGCAGATTTTGTCATACCTACTACTGCAAATTTACTGGCACTATAACTAATATTATTGGGTGATGCTTTTAAACCAGCTAATGAAGCAATATTTACAATATTACCATAACCTTGCTCTAAAAACTGATTCAAAGCTACTTTCATACAGTAAAATACACCTGTTTGATTTACAGAAATTACTCTATCCCAATCTCTTAAAGTTGATTCGTGTGTTCTTAACAAATGAGGACCAATTCCTGCATTATTTACAATCACATCTAACTTTCCAAAATTGGCAACTGTATGCTGAACTAAATTTTCTACCTCTTTATAAATAGCAACATTTGCTTTTATAGGTAGCGCTTCTCCGAAATTTGTTACAATTTCATCAACAACTTTTTGTGCACTTTCTAAATTAATATCAGAAACTACCACTTTTGCACCATGTTTAGCAAAATGAGTTGCTGTTGCTTTTCCTATTCCAGAACCTGCGCCTGTAACTATAACTACTTTATTTTTTACTTCCATAATTATTTCTTTTATCATTCCTTTGAAAACAGGAATCTATTTTTATTTACAAAATATTAACCTAGAATCTTTTAAAGCAGATGCTCTTAATTCTCTAGGGTATTCTTTGAATTGCATCAACTTAAAAAACTCATTTTTGTTCGCATATTTTACAATTAAAACCTCATCCCATAATTTCTCATCAAATGGGCCTATAATTGTTACTTGTGGTTTTCCCCTAAAAATAATTTCTGCTTCGATCTTTTGAAAAAAAGGAGTTGCAGCTTTCATATAATCATTATAGGTTTCCTTACCTGTTTTACCTGTTTCAGAAACTTGATCTTTATAATTGAGATAATTCATCATAAAAACTGGTTTATTTTCTTCAAATTTTGATAGTATTTCTAAACCTTTTTTGTTAATTTCCATATTTTTATTTTTCCTGCAAGGTCACAAAGACCTTGTAGGTATAATTTCTAATTATTTTTTATATTCTCTAAAATTTATCTATTGCTAAATACCTACAAGGTTTTTAGAACCTTGCAGGATATTAATCTATTGATTTTGTTTTAATTGCCTTTAAAGCCAGTTTGCAACACAATTCTGCAGCCTTGTTTAAGTTTGCAAAACGTGGATCTGTAGTCCATCCTTTATCGTATCTAAAATAGATTTGTTGTGCAATTACAGCTATTTTAAACAATCCAAATGCATAATAGAAAACTAGATTATCTAAATTTCTTCCTGATTTTTCAGCATACTTTTTAGCAATTTCACTTCTAATTGGATTGCCTTCAAAAATGGTTGGAGAAGGTATTCCTTGTTTTACAAAGTCATGATCTGTGGCTACTGTCCAATATCCTAAAGAAGTTCCTAAATCCATTAATGGGTCTCCTAAAGTTGCCATTTCCCAATCTAGAACTGCACTGACTTCTTGCCAAGAATCATCTTTAAAAACTACATTATCATATTTAAAATCGTTATGAATTAAACAATGGTCGTATTTTTTTGGTTGATTTTCTTGCATCCATTGCATTACCATTTCAGCTTCTGGATATTCGTCTGTTTTCGCTTTTAGATATTGCTTTCCCCAATTTGTAACTTGCCTTTCTACATATCCAACAGGTTTTCCTAAATCACCCAAACCAATAGCATTATAATCCACATTGTGCAATTCTACCAACGTATTTAACCATGAATTGGCGATAGTTTCATAATTATTAGAAGCTATATTTCTTGATTTCGCTTCTTTATAATTTAGAATAATCCCTTCCACTTTTTCCATGATATAGAAATCACTTCCTAGAATGTTTTCATCATTAGAAAAACCAAACATTTTTGGCACTTTAGAAAATGCTTTAGCAATACCACTTTGCACTTTGAACTCACGACTCATGTCATGTCCTCTTTTGATAGCTCCTTTTGGCGGTTTTCTTAAAACGAATTCTTTGTTTTCGATTTTTAATAAATAGGTTAAGTTTGAATATCCATGTGTAAATTGTTCAACAAACAATTCACTTTCAATAGAACTTATCAACTCTATTTGTTTCAAGTATTTCTTTAAAGGAATTTCAGGTAATTCTTCTCCTTTTCTTACTTTTTGATTGCTCATTATTTACTCCCGTATTTTTTAATACAACTTTTTCCTAATTGATACATATGTACTTCATCTGGGCCATCTGCTAAACGTAACATTCTTGCAATTGCGAAATAATGAGGTAAATACGTATCTGGGCCAACACCTTTTCCACCTAGAATTTGCATTGCTCTATCAATTACATTTAAAGCCATATTAGGAGCTACAATTTTAATCATTGCTATTAAATCTTTAGCTTCTTTATTCCCTACTTTATCCATTTTATCTGCAGCAGAAAGTGTTAACAATCTTGCTTGTTCAATTTCACATTGAGATTTTGCAATTTCGTGACGAATGCTACTATAATCGTAAAACTTTTTCCCAAAAGTTTCTCTTTCTAAAGTTCTTTTCGACATCATTTCTAAAGCATACTGAGCCATTCCAACTAATCGCATACAATGATGAATTCTTCCTGGTCCTAAACGACCTTGTGCTATTTCGAAACCTCTACCTTCACCTAAAATTAGGTTTTCTTTTGGAACTCTCACATTCTCTAGCACAATTTCTGCATGTCCTTCTGGAGAATCAAAAAAACCTAAAACAGATAATGGTCTTATAATTTTTAATCCAGGAGTATTCATGGGCACCAAAACCATACTTTGCTGTTGATGTCTGTGTGCATTTTCATCTGTTTTACCCATAACAATTGCCACTTTACAATGTGGATCCATTGCTCCTGATGACCACCATTTTCTTCCATTAATCACATAATCATCCCCATCTAAAACAATTGAAGTTTCGATATTTGTAGCATCTGAAGAAGCAACTTGAGGCTCTGTCATTAAAAAAGCAGAACGGATTTCTCCATTTAGTAAAGGTGCAAGCCATTTTTCTTTTTGAGCATCATTCCCATATTTTGCCAAAACTTCCATATTCCCTGTGTCTGGAGCAGAACAATTGAATATTTCTGAAATCCAGATTTTTTTACCCATAATTTCTGCTAAAGGAGCATACTCTAAATTGGTTAAACCAGGACTTAATTCTCCATAATCTTTAGGTAAAAACAAATTCCATAAACCAGCTTCTTTGGCTTTTTGTTTAAGTGTTTCTGTTTTTGAAAATCGTTTCCACATGTTGTTTTTATCACTTTGAAAAGTAATAAATTCTTCTTCTATAGGATTGATATACTCTTCTATAAAAGTGGTTAACTTTTGCTGAAGTTGAATTGATTTATTTGAGTATTCGAAATTCATAGTATAATATTAGATCAAATTTTTCTTGATTTGATTATTTATTTTTTCAGCACTAGAAGTCCAAAAATCACTTGTGAATTTTGTCAGGGATTTAAAATCTTTACTAAATTTACTATTTAATTCTAATACAGTATTGATATTAGAAAAATTTGGTGAATTAGGTCTTGGCCAATTATTTAAATCATTTACAACTTCATTAAATTTATTATCTTTTTCATAAAAAATTTGATATTCTAAACAAAGAGAATCTAATTTTTGAGCCTTTTCAGTCAATTTATCATTATATTCATTACTTAAATTTAAATTATATTCAGCTTGTTGCTTTGATATATCATTTTCATTTATTTCAAAATTTCTTCTATGAAAATTGAATGTTAAGCTTGTTTGAAGAGAATAAATTTCAATTCTTCTCATTTGATTAATTGTAGATATTAAATCAACATATAACTTCTTTTTATCCTCTTTCTTTTGTCTTTTATTTTTTATAAATTCTACAATCAATACTGAACTTAAAGAGATAACACCACCAATTAAAACCGAAATTAATGTTTTAAAAAATTCAATATTAAAAAAAGTACTTTCTGTCATATTTAACCTTTAACTCTAACCTGCAATCATATAGCCTCCATCAGCAGTATAAACGCCACCAGTCATGTAATTTCCTGCATCAGAAGCTAATAAACAAGCCAAACCTACCATTTCTTCTGGCATCCCCATTCTTCCACTTGGAATCGATTTTTCTAATTTATTAAGCATTTTTTCGTTTGTCCAAAGTGCTGCACTAAACTTCGTTTTAATTAAACCTGGACAAATTGCATTGGCTTTTACACCATATCTACCCCACTCTTTTGCTTGGTTTTTTGTCAACATTAAAATAGCAGCTTTACTTGTGCTATATAATCCTAATCCAAAACCTGGAGTTAATGCTTCAACAGATGCTATGTTAATAATACTTCCTTTTTTGTTGACTTGAAAATGTGGTAATACCAAGTTTGACAATGACCATGGAGCTTTTACATTTACATCTATAATTTTATCAAAAATCGCAGGATCTACATCTTCTATTGGACCAAAAACAGGATTAATAGCTGCATTATTTACAAGTATATCAATTCTACCAAAAGCTTCAATAGTTTTATCAACCAAATTTTTACGTTGGTTTGCTGCACCTATATGACAAGAAATTCCAACTGCTTTTAAACCTTCATCTGTAAATTCTTTTGCAATCTCATCACAAGCTTCTTGATTTCTACTAGAAATAATAACTTGTGCTCCTTTTTGCGCTAATCCTTTTGCGATAGCTTTACCAATTCCTTTGCTTGAACCTGTTACAATTGCTACTTTATTTTCTAAACTAAATTGATCTGAAATATGTGTCATTATATAATGTATTCTTTGTCGTTTTTAATGGTAACTACTTCATCACTCATTAAAGATTCTGCTAATGAATTTGTTTTTGGTACTTCATATTTAAAATAGAATTTCATAGTATGGATTTTACTTTCGTAAAAAGTTTCAGAGTATTTTCTATCAGCATTACCCACTTCTTTTTTAGCATCTACAGCCATTTCTAACCATAACCAACCTAAAACTACAATACTCATATATTCCATAAATAAATTGGCATCAGATAAATAACGTTCGTAGTTTCCTTTCATAGCAAATGGCATTAATTTACCAATTACTTTCTGTGATAGTTTTAATTTATCACCTAAAATAGCAGCATAGCCTTTCAACTCATCATCTTTAGATGCAACCATAATGGTTTGCATAATTTCTGTAGCTAATAACTCTAACCCTTTTCCATTATGCATGGTAACTTTTCTACCTAACAAATCTTGAGATTGAATACCTGTTGTACCTTCATACAAAGCAGAGATACGTATATCTCTATAATATTGTTGGAGTGTAAAATCTGTACAGAAACCATATCCTCCTAATACTTGTAGACCATTATCTACAGACTCTGCTCCAGCTTCTGAAGGATAAGTTTTTACAATAGGGATAATCATTTCTAATAATAAATGATATTTTTCTTTTTCTTCTTTTGAGGTTGCAGTAGCAACAATATCTTGATATTTCGAAGCTAACATTACCAAACTTAATGAGCCTTCTACTATTGCTTTTTGCAAAAGTAACATTCTTCTAACATCTGGATGCTCAATAATTAAACTCTGTTTTTCTGATGGATTTTTCTTACCATCTGCAGATAACTTTCTTCCTTGAGGTCTTTCATTCGCATACTGCAAAGAAGTTCTGTAAGCAGCCATTGCAATTGCAGCTGCACCTCTACCTACAGCAATTCTTGCACCATTCATCATTAAAAACATTTGAGCTAAACCTTTATGTTCCTCACCTACAAGCCAACCTCTACAATCGTCTTTATCTCCAAAACCTAAATGCGTTGTACAATAACCACGTTGACCCATTTTTTGAAAATCGGCAACTGTCATTACATCATTATACTCTAAAGAACCATCTTCTTTTGGGCGGTTTTTTGGCACAACAAATAAGGAAATACCTTTGGTTCCTTTTGGTGCACCTTCTATTCTTGCCAATACTAAATGAATAATGTTTTCAGAAAACTGATTATCACCACCAGAAATAAATATTTTTTGTCCAGTTATTTTATAAAAATCATTTGCTGTAGGTGTTGCTCTAGTAACAATATCAGAAAGTGAACTACCTGCTTGAGGTTCAGTTAAACACATTGTACCTCCCCAAACTCCAGATAACATTTTTGACACATAAGTATCTTTTAAAACTTGAGAACCAAATTCTGTAATCAACTCAGCTGCACCTTGGGTTAAACTTGGATAACCAGGTAAATGATTATTTGCAGCATCCATAATATACACTGCTGCTTGTAAAGCAGAAAAAGGAATTTGTAAGCCTCCATCTTCATAATCAAAAGCTGCAGCAATTATACCTAATTCTCCTGATTGCAACATTACTTTATACACTTGTTCGTGTACTATTACTGTACCATCTTTATGATATGCAGGAGTAGCATCCATTTCTTGAAAATATGGATATAATTCTCTGTCAGAAAACTCTTTAACTGAATCTATAAATAGATTTAAAGATTCCATATCATGATCTTGAAATCTTTCTCTGGTTAATAAATCTTCTAATTTATGGATATCATAAAGTATATATTTTAACGTTTCTAGGTCTACATACTTTTTTGACATGTATTGGTATTTTAAGTGAATTTTAGTTTGATGACAATTCTGTATAAAAAATTGCTTTCCAAATATAAGGAAAATTATTATGCATGCATAGTATTTTGCAGTCTCACTATACAGAAAAGAATAAAAATACTAAAGTGAGTTTTTTATTTTGAGTAGTTCTGCCTTAACAGATTCTAGCCTTGTAATAATTTCTTGATTATTAAAAATGCCTTGTGGGTTTTTCTTCAACTTTTGTTTGGCACCCTCTAAAGTAAAACCTCTTTCTTTTACGAGGTTGTATATCAATTTAAAATTTTTGATATCTTCTTGTGTAAAAAGTCGATTCCCTTTTGCATTTTTTTTAGGCTTTATAATCGCAAATTCTTTTTCCCAAAAACGAATGTGAGATGTATTCACATTAAAAGCTTTGGCAACTTCGCCAATCTTATAATAACGTTTTTCAGGTAAATCTATATGCATCTTTATGTAATTGTGTAATTGCGAATTCGCTTTGACGATTAAATATTTTTACAAATTTATTAATCATAAGATTGACTTTCTTCAGAAGCTCTTTGAAGGTTTGCAAATTCATCCAAAGATAAATCTCCATAATAAAAGTTAATAGGATTTACAGCCCTGTCATTCTTATGTACTTCATAATGCAAATGCGAAGCTACAGAAAGCCCTGTATTACCTACATAACCGATTAAATCTCCTCTTTTTACAGATTCGCCTCTCTTAACCACCATTTTACTTAAATGCGCATAAATGGTTTTATAACCGTAATTGTGATCTATATAAATTACATTTCCAAACGTGCTACTTCTTTGTGCTCTGTGAATTTTACCATTTCCAGATGCATAAACAGGTGTTCCTTTTGGAGCCGTAAAATCCATTCCTTTATGGAATTTGTTAATTTTTAGGATAGGATGCATTCTCATTTTAAACCCAGAAGCTACATAAAAATCCCCCTTTTTTACTGGTAAAATTGCAGGAATTGAAGCTAACATATCTTTCTTTTCTTTAGCCAATGCAACTATTTCATCTAAAGATTTAGATTGTACCACCATTTGTTTTGATAGAATATCTACCTCTTTTGTTAGATTAGTAATTAAATCAGAATTATCAAAGCCTTCTAAATTTTTATATCGATTTACACCACCAAAACCTGCTTTTCTTTGTTCTTCTGGTATTGGATTCGCTTCAAAATAGCTTCGATAGATATTATTATCTCTTTCTTGTAGTTGATTTAATATTTCTGAAGTCTCATCCATTCTTTTACCCAACAACTCGTAATGAAACTTTAAATTTTTAAGTTCTCTTTCTTGAGCTCTTTCTGTTGGTGATTTAATAATTTGACTAAAACCTATAAAACCAACAAAGGCTGTTAAAATAACACCTAAAAAACTGAATAAAATCTTACGATAGTAATCACCTTTCTTTACAGAAATTTTCCTGTAAGAAAGCGTATCCTCATCATAATAATATTTTACTTTTGCCATGATTTTAAATGTACTATTTTTGTTGCAGTTAAGTTGTTTTTTCGTTTTAAGTTTTTAATACAACTCACAAATTTACAAAATGTTTTACAACTGCTATTTTAGTAGTTTATTTTAATGATATATTAACAAAATTTAGCCCTTTTTGAAACTGCTTTTCTTATGAAATCTCAAGATATTCGCTCTACTTTTTTAAACTTTTTTCAAGATAAAAAACACCTAGTTGTACCTTCTTCACCTATGGTAACTAAAGATGATCCAACTTTACTATTTGTAAATTCTGGAATGGCACCCTTTAAAGAATATTTTTTAGGAAATGGTACTCCAAAAAGAAATAGAATTACGGATTCTCAAAAATGTTTGCGCGTTTCTGGTAAACATAATGATTTGGAAGAAGTAGGTTATGATACTTATCATCATACATTATTTGAGATGTTGGGAAACTGGTCTTTTGGCGATTATTTTAAGAAAGAAGCAATAGCTTGGGCTTGGGAATTGTTAACCGAAGTTTACAAGGTTGATAAAGATATTTTATATGTAACTGTTTTTGAAGGCTCTAGTGATGCTGACAACTTAAAAATGGATACTGAAGCTTATGATATTTGGAAACAATATATAGCAGAAGACCGAATTTTAAAAGGAAATAAAAAAGATAATTTCTGGGAAATGGGCGAGCAAGGACCTTGTGGACCTTGTTCTGAAATTCACGTAGATATTCGTTCAGCAGCAGAAAAGGCAAAAGTTGATGGAAAAACTTTGGTGAATGAAGACCATCCTCAAGTTGTGGAAATTTGGAATTTGGTTTTTATGCAATACAATAGAAAAGCTAATGGTTCTTTGGAAGAATTGCCTAATAAACACATTGATACAGGAATGGGTTTTGAGCGTTTGTGCATGGTTTTACAAGGAGTTCAATCTAATTATGATACTGATGTTTTTACGCCAATAATTAGAGAAATTGAAACCATTACCAATACAAAATATGGCAAAGATGAAAAGCAAGATATTGCTACTCGTGTCATTTCTGATCACGTAAGAGCTGTCGCTTTTTCTATTGCTGATGGACAATTACCAAGTAATACAGGTGCAGGTTATGTAATTAGAAGAATTTTAAGACGAGCTGTAAGATATGGTTTTACTTTTTTAGATAAAAAAGAGCCCTTTATTTATAGATTAGTTGCTGTTTTAAGTGATAAAATGGGAACAGCTTTCCCAGAATTAAAAGCACAAAAACAACTCATTGAAAACGTAATTAAAGAAGAAGAAACGTCTTTTTTAAGAACTTTAGACCAAGGATTGGTTCTTTTAGATGGTATTATTGCATCAGCAAAAACAAAAGAAATTTCTGGAGATAAAGTGTTTGAATTGTATGATACTTTTGGGTTTCCTATTGATTTAACTGCATTAATCTTATCAGAAAAAGGCTATACTCTGGATGAAAAAGGTTTTGAAACTGAATTACAAAAACAAAAAAATAGATCAAGAGCCGCTAGTGAAATGAGCACAGAAGATTGGACGGTTTTACTTGAAGATGATGTTGAAGAATTTATTGGTTACGATACTTTAGAAGCCAATGTAAAAATTACAAAATATAGAAAAGTAACCTCTAAAAAAGATGGTGAAATGTATCAATTAATCTTCAATTTAACGCCTTTCTATCCTGAAGGAGGAGGACAAGTTGGAGATAAAGGATATCTAAAAGATGCCAATGGTGATGTTGTTTACATTGTTGATACTAAAAAAGAAAACAACGTAATTATTCACTTTACAAAAAACCTACCTAATCATTTAGAAAGCACTTTTACAGCTGTGGTTGATGAAAAACAACGTTACAGAACTGAATGTAATCATACAGCTACGCATTTATTACATCAAGCTTTAAGAGAAGTTTTAGGAACACATGTAGCACAGAAAGGTTCTGCTGTACATTCTAAATATTTACGTTTCGATTTTTCTCATTTTTCAAAATTAACTGTTGATGAATTGCGTGATGTAGAAAATTATGTAAACGCTCGTATTTCTGGAAAAATTCCTTTAGAAGAAAAGAGAAACATTCCTATGCAACAAGCTATAGATGAAGGAGCAATGGCTTTGTTCGGCGAAAAATATGGTGATACTGTAAGAGCTATTAAGTTTGGAAAATCTATAGAATTGTGTGGAGGGACTCACGTAAAAAACACAGGTGACATTTGGCATTTTAAAATAAAATCTGAAGGTGCAGTTGCAGCAGGAATCAGAAGAATTGAAGCAATTACCAATGATGCTGTTAAAGATTTTTATTTTGATAACAATAGAACATTATTCGAAATAAAAGATTTATTAAACAACACTAAAAACCCAGTAAAAGCAGTTCAAAAATTGCAAGAGGATAATGCAGCATTGCAAAAACAAGTTGAACAACTTTTAAAAGAAAAAGCACAAAATTTATCAGGAGAAATCAAGAATCAGCTGCAAGAAATTAATGGTGTTCAATTTTTAGCTACAAAAGTAGATTTAGATGCAAATGGCATCAAGAATTTGGCTTTTGGTTTAGGTAAGGAACATCAAAATTTATTTTTATTATTTGCTTCTGCTCCGTCAAAAGAGAAAGCAATGTTAACTTGTTATATCTCTAAAGAATTGGCAAATGAACGTGGTTATAATGCAGGTACTGTTGTTAGAGAATTAGGAAAACTCATTCATGGAGGTGGAGGAGGCCAGCCTTTCTTTGCAACTGCTGGTGGTAGAAATCCAGGAGGAATTCCTAAAGTTTTAGCTAAAGCTAAAGAATATTTAGTGTAAATTATTTACACAATAAAATATTTAAAGATTGATTATATAGTAAGTTTACATACTTTGATTACACTTTAAAATGTTACGAGGCACAATATTACCTTTATTCATAAATGAAATTTTATCCTGTAATTAAAAAGTATAGATTCCTAAATCAATTTAATGGCATTTATAAAACCAAAATAAAGCATCACTTTCTATATTTTTTTCTATAATATCTGGGTGATTCACCCATAAAATTTTTGAAAATCCTAGAAAAATAAAGCGGATCTTCAAAACCTACTTTAAAACTTATCTCTTTAATACTTAAATCTGTGTAATTTAAGTATTCACAAGCTTTTTGTGTTTTCTTTAAATTAAAAAATACCATTATGGAATAACCAGTATTCTTTTTGAATTTGGTATGTAAATAAGATTTTGAATAATTGAATTTATCAGCTATTTCATTTAAATTTAAACTTTTTCCTAAATTTTGAAGCAAATAGTTTTTAATGTCGTCAATAATACTTTCCTTATTTACTAAATTAATATCAGATTTAAAATCGTAATAAATAAAAGAGCTTATAAAACTTAAGCTCAACAGATTAGAGTACTCAATATGGTTTTCTAGATTATTCAAGCTAAAAAGATTAAAAATCTTCTCAAATTGATTTATTTTCTCAATTGAAAAAGGAACATTTTTATAATTTTCTGTATTTGTTAATTTGTAACGATTATAAAGTTTTTCAGCAATATCCCCTTTAAAATGAAACCAATAAATACTCCATGGATCAGATTCGTCAGCCCTATATTCGTGTTTTACATTTTTTGGAATAATAAAAAATTGATTCGGAGAAATTAAATTTTTTGTACCATCAGAATAAATCTCTCCTTTCCCTTTAGTACAGTAAATAAAGATGTATTCACTGGTTCCTTTATTCCTTCTTATATAATGATGATTAGCTTTTGGGTAATATCCTAAATCAGTAGTATAAAATTGTTTAATTATTTTATTTTTTTTTGATCTCTTTATTAAAGATTTAGGTAAAGAAATCATTTTCTGCCCAATAAAGCCTTCCTTCAAAGTTGTAAAATCCATAAATTTTAGATTAGAGATTTAATTTTTAAGAAATAGGTCATAAACTAAAAATAATACAAATGTTAAAATCCATATATAAATGTTCGTTTTTATATTTTTTAAATCAAAAAAGTGAATAGATGATAAGCAAATCTATATAATAATAATTAGAAAAACAAAATTAGAATTTATATAAAAAAGTGTTTTTATCCATTTTTTAGATTATAACGTCTATTTTTTTAGGTCTTATATATTATAAATTTGTAAAAAACTTCCACATAAAATTATATTATTTACAAAAAAACACCATAAAAATGAAGAATATAAAAACTAAAATTTTACTTTTCATTACCATCTTTGCTTTAGTTATTGCTTGCAGTGATGATGATTCTATTTCAGTGAATTCTACACCAGAGTTTCAAACTGTTGAGAAAAATATATCCTCTTTACCAGGACAAACTTTCACATTTAAAGCAGTTGTTTCTGATCCTGCAGGGATTAAATCTGTAAATTTCAAATACGAACCTTGGTTTTTAGATAAAACAATTATTAAAGATTCTTTACCAACGTCTTACGAGATTTCTTACAATTTTAAAGTGCCAAGTGATGCAACAGAAAACAGCATACATACAATACCACTTACAGTAACTAATGCTGGTGATAAAATGTTTACAGAAAATATAGTAATAACTTTAGATAAAGATATTGCTGCTCCTATCATTAATATCGCTTCTCCTATTGACGGATCTTCAGTATTAATTGGTACTACTAACGAAATTATTTTAGACATAACGCTTACTGATAAAGAACTTCAGAATTTTAAAATAGAAAGTGAATTATTAAACGAAGATATTTCAATCTCTGGAACTTCTTTCAGCTACAAGAAAGAATTAGATGTTGCAAATCCTAAAAGTTACAGTTTTAAAATAACTGCAACTGATGTTACAGGTAATGTTGCCTCAAAAACAGTTTCTATTAATGTGTTAAATAGTTTATCATTTGACCAAATGTACATAACAGATGTTACTGATGATGCAGAGTTAAGTTCAGATTTATTTGGTATTCCATTCACAACAACTGCAAGTACAGCAACTACAGAAGATGGTTTTGTTTTTACTGGAAAATATTATTCAGAAGCGCCAAATTCAGAAGTAAGATTTTTAGCACAAAAAACCTCATTTAGTCCTTTTTCATTTGGAGGTGATGCAAATAATTCTGGTACTTTAGCTTTAGGTTCTGACGTTTCAGTTAATCCTATAATACTACCTGAAGTTGGCTATTATGAAATAAAAATGGACTTGAGAGATAGTAGTTATACATTAACAAAATATACACCTACTGATACTGCATTTGGTCAAGTTTACATTATAGGTACTGGAGTTTACATAGATGATACCATATCTACTTGTACAAATAATAATACAGGTGGTAATACCTGTTGGAATTTTGCTTCTGGAAAGCCTTTTACAAAAAATGCAAATAATGATTACTTATGGACTATAGATGTTACTTTAAAAGAAGAACCAAGCAATAACGGAAGTAATGGATTTATCTTAAACGCAAACCCTGCAGGCTGGTCTCCTTTCTGGAGGTTAGATGATGGTGTAGAACCAACAGCTACTGTTCCTAATGGAGGCACTAACTTTATTTTTCCAGACAGCGCTTTAGATAAAGATTACACATTTAAGTTTGATACTCACTTAAACAGAATATCAGTAACGATTAGGTAATAAACTTAAAAACCCAAACAAAATCAATCAAATAACATAATATGAAGCACTTAACACTAACAATACTTTTTACCCTGTTTTTTGGGTTTTCTTTATCAGCTCAAAATGTAGTAAAAGGTACAGTTACAGATGAAAATAACAACCCAATACCATCTGCAAGTATTTTAGAAAAGAATACAAAAAACGGTACAACTACCGATTTTGATGGAAAATACACAATAACAATAGCAAACAATGCTACCATTATTTTTAGTTATTTAGGTTATAAATCTAAAGAAGTTAAATATGCTGGTCAAAAAGAAATCTCAATATCATTAGAACCAGATGTAGCACAATTAGATGAAATTGTAGTAATTGGTTATGGTTCTGTATCTAGAGATAAAGTTACAAGTTCAATTTCGACTGTAAAAGGAGAAGATTTGGTAAAACAAGTTGCTAGTAACCCTGCAGAAGCTTTACAAGGTAGAGCAGCTGGTGTACAAGTACTTTCTGCTGGTGGTAATCCAGGTGCATCACCCCAAATAGTAATTAGAGGTATAACATCTACATTAGGTAGTACGCCCTTAATTGTATTAGATGGTGTAATGCTACCAAGTGGCACTTCATTAAACTTCTTAAATCCTGCAGATATTGAAAACTTTCAAATTCTAAAAGATGCTTCTGCTGCTGCAATATATGGGTCTAGAGCATCTAATGGTGTGGTTTTAATTACTTCTAAAAGAGGTAAAGAAGGTAAAACAAAAATAAATGTAGATATTTCTTCAGGTATTCAAACATTAGAAAAAATTCAAATGGCTGGTGCTAGCGAATATATGCAAGTTATAAATTTAAGAAGAACAAATGATGGTAATCAACCTTTATACGACCCTACAAATATTACTACTGATACAGATTGGTGGGATGAAACTATCGAAAATTTTGCTCCAATAACAAATGCAAATATTAATCTCTCTGGAGGTTCTGAAAAAATTAAATATTCAGGTAGTGTGAGTCTTTTTGACCAAGAATCCAACTATACAAAAGGTTGGTATAAAAGATTTACAGGTCGTTTTAATGTCGATTTTAAAATTTCTGATAAAGTTACGCTATCTCAAGATTTAAGCCCAAGAGTAGAACAATATGAAAATACACCAGGACTATTGTACAATCTTTTAAGAATAGACCCACTAACAGAAGTTTATTTACCACAAAGTCAAAGAACAGGTAATATTT
Organism: Polaribacter porphyrae; assembly: GCF_002954685.1. GTDB lineage: Bacteria > Bacteroidota > Bacteroidia > Flavobacteriales > Flavobacteriaceae > Polaribacter > Polaribacter porphyrae. The sequence continues at coordinate 2,363,026 of NZ_MSCN01000001.1, forward strand.
TTAGTATTTATGAAGCCAGTAACAATTTAGTACCAAACCCAGTTGGTGTTGCTTCACGTGTGTTTAATGAAACTTTCTTTTTCGGTTTCTTTTCCAACACTAAATTAAAGTATGAAATCACTAATGATTTAACATTTAATTCGCAAATAGGCTTAAATCTAACTAAATCAAGAACAGATGCCTTCTCTCCTACTTATTTTACAAACCCAAATCAACAGAGACAAATAAATACTGTTTTTAGAAATACAAGTGAAAGATTTGATTATGTATTAAATAATACTTTAAACTTTGAGAAAACGATTGTAGATAAACATTACATAAATTTTTTAGGAGGTATTGCATATGATGCCCAAAACGTGAACTTTTTAAATGCCTCACAAGATGGTGTTCCAGATGATGAAAACCCATTATTAAGATACATTAGTGCAGCAAATGGAGAAACAGTTAATGCAAGTGGTTCAGAAAGTCAAAGAAATATTTTTTCTGCATTTTTTAGAGCAATCTACAGTTTTGACAATAAATATACTTTTAATGCCTCTATAAGAGCGGATAGTTCCTCTATTTTTCCAGAAGATGGTAGAACAGGTATTTTCTCTGGAGTATCATTTTCTTGGGATATTGATTCAGAAGAATTTTTCAAAAGCGAAATAATTAACAATCTAAAGTTTAAGATAGCTACAGGTGAAGTTGGAAACCAAAACATTCGTATAAGTGGTCAATTTTTCTCGGTATCAGATGGAAACTTTGGTTTTGGTGGAGACAGAGTTGTAACAAACTTTTTAGGAAATTTTGGTAACCCAGATTTGAAATGGGAAACTGTAAGAGATCAAAATATTGGTATAGATCTTGGGATGTGGAATAATGCATTTACTGCATCAATTGAATTTTATAAAAGAACTTCAGAAGACTTACTATTCAATGTAGAACCTCCAAACTATACTGGTATTCCTGGAACAATTGCTCAAAACGTGGGTAGTTTTGAGTCTAGAGGTTTTGATTTACAATTAGGTTACAACAAACAACTTGGAGATTTTAAATTAGGCTTAAATTTAACTATTGCATCTAATGAGAGTAGTGCAGTTTCTATAGCTCCTGGTATTGAACAATTGTTAGGACAGAAAAGAGAAGATTTAGGAAATAGATTTATAAAAATTACAGAAGTTGGTGAGACTGTTGGTTTATTTCAAGGTTTCAGAACTTTAGGAATATTTCAAAATCAAACAGAAATCAATTCACATTCTTCAGAAAACGGAACTATTATTCAGCCAAATGCACAACCAGGAGATTTAATTTTTGAAGATAAAAATAATGATGGTCTACTAAATGATGATGATATGCAAACAATAGGAAACCCTTTTGCAGATTTTTATGGAGGTTTAAATATTAACCTAGAATATAAAAAATTCGATTTATCTATGCAATGGTATGGTACTTATGGTAATGATGTATTTAATTATCCAAGTACGTTTTTAAATTCTGGTACACAAGATGTAAATATCGCAGCTGGAACCTTAAACAGAGTCTGGAGCCCAACAAACACAAGTGCAACGTATCCAAGACTTACGCAACAAGACAGAAATGGTAACTACCAAAGACCTTCAGATTTATTTATAGAAGATGCATCATATTTAAGATTAAGAAATATACAATTAGGATATAATTTTACCTTACCAGGTTTCCAAAATTGTAGAGCATTTATTTCGGGACAAAATATTTTAACCATAACTGGTTATTCTGGTTTTGATCCAGAAGTATCTGGAGGTGGTGGAATAATAGACGGTTTTGGTGTAGACTATGCCAGAAATCCAGTAGCAAAAACATTTTTATTAGGATTAAACTTAAGCTTATAATATTATGAAAAAATACATTAAAATACTTTTAATCACTACACTTATCATAAGTTTTGGGTGTAAAACAGATGATTTTTTAGATGAACCTTTAAGAGGTCAAGAACAACTAGATGATTTCTTTTCAACAGAAGAAAAATCATTAAACTTTGTAAATGGTATTTACAATAAAGTAAATGGAGAAAGCTGGTGGCAAGTTACCATGCCAAGACAAATAAATGAAATGGCTACTGATGATAATTGGTCTGGTAATACATTACAACCAAGACCAGATATTACAGGTATTGCTGCTTATAATGTTTTTCCTGGTTCAACATATTTCAATTCTTTCTGGGAAAGTCACTACATAGGTATTACAAGAGCAAACATTGCTCTAGAAAGAATTCCTGGAGTTAATATGGATGAAAATTTGAAAACAAGATTAATGGCTGAAAGTCGTTTTTTAAGGGCCTTTTTCTATTTTGAATTAGTACGAAGTTTTGGTGGCTTACCAATAGTTACAACCTACACAGAACTTTTAGAGCCTTCGATTAGTGATAAAGTAAGGTCTCCTATTGCAGAAGTTTATGAACTTATAGAAAGCGACTTGAACTCTGCCATAAATGATTTACCGTTAAAAAGTCAACAAAGTGCAATTGATTTAGGAAGAGTAACTAAAGGGGCAGCACAATCTTTGTTAGCAAAAGTATATCTAACAGAAGAAAAGTGGCAATCAGCAAAAGACATGGCAAGTGAGGTAATTAATTCAGGAGAATATTCTTTAGAAACTCAATTTGAGAATATTTACAAAGTAAATCATTATAATGGACCAGAATCTATTTTTGAAATAAATTATTTTACAGACCTTAATTTTAGTGAAGTTGGTAATGGCTTACCTATTACGAACGGAAGTCGTGGAGACCAAGGTTGGGGTTGGGGTTCACCAACTAGCGATTTAGAAAATGCATTTTTAAGCGAAGGAGATAATATTAGATTACGTTCTACTATAATTAAACATGGTGAGCCTGTTTACGGTGATCCAACAACTACATCTTTTGACGGTAAGCCAACAGAAAATAAATCAGGAAGAACCAACAGAAAATTCTATGTTCCTGTAGATGAAAGACCTGTTCCTTATCAAAGAGCTACAATAGCTTTACCTTACATTCATATTAGATTAGCAGACGTTATTTTAATGCATGCAGAAGCTTCATATTTTGCAGGAGATGAAGGTACAGCAAAAACATCTTTAAAAACAATAAGAGATAGAGTTCAATTAACTACAAATATGGCTTTAACAGGCGATGCATTAAGAGATGCTATTTGGAAAGAAAGAAGGTTAGAACTAGCATTAGAACATCATAGACTATTCGATTTAAGAAGGCAAAAAATAAATGGAGTTCCAAGAATTGCTTTACTTATGGGACCCAATGGATCTTTTGTAAATTATAATGTGAATATAAGTACAGATCCTTTTGAGACAACAAATCTTGGAGAACCTCAAGACAAAGGAAAGTTCTTTGATATAAACACTCATCTTGTTTGGCCAATTCCACCAGAAGAAATTCAATTATCTAAAGGAAACATTACACAAAACCCTGGTTACTAATACAATTCAATAAAGAAATAATGAATAAATCGTTAACAAAAATTTTAATTATACTTATTTTAAGTATTTCTATAAGTTGTGAAAAAGATAATTTTACAGACCCTAATGACCCTAAATTTGGAAGTTTAGAACCTGCTATGCAGTTAAATTTCAGTAACGAAGAACAAACAATAGATCATTTTGGTGCTTCTGGTGGATTTCAAGATCAATGGGTTGGTAAATGGCCTGATGCTTCTAAAGAACCTGTTGCAAAATTATTATTTAGTAGTGGGTTTGATAGTAATGGAAACCCAGAAGGTATAGGTTTATCTCTTTGGAGAACGTATATAGGAGATGGATCTATTGAACAAAGTAATAGTGGATTTAGAGCAAGCTCTTGGTTTAGAGAAACAGAATGCTTTCTTGATGCTAATGGTAATTACGATTGGACCAAACAAGAGGGTGAACAATGGTTTTTGCAAAAAGCAAAAGAATATGGTGTACCTCAATTTACAGCTTGGGCTATTACAGCTCCATATTTTATGACTAAAAATGGATATACTTTCAGAACTGTAGGAAATGGAAACTTTAATTGTCCTGTTGATAAATATGACGATTACGCTAATTTTATAGCAGAAGTTATGAAAAATTATGAAAGCAAAGGCTATAATTTCTCTACTGTTTGTGCTTTTAACGAAACTCAATATGAATGGACCGCAGATGTTGGACAAGCACAACAATCTGGAACTAAAGCCTCGAATGCAGAAGTTGCAGCTGTATCTAGAATTATGGATCAGGTATTTACTGATAAAGGTGTAAATGCTAAAATGATGATTCCAGAAGCTGGTCAATTACGTTATTTATACACAGGTACTGGAAATACAGAAAACCAAATTAGTAGTTTTTGGGACACTTCTAGCCCAAACTACATAGGTAATTTAACAAACCTATCAAAACATGTTGCTGGTCATAGTTATTTTAGTAATAATACAACTGATAATTCATTAAATCAGAGAAAATCTACCAAAACTGCCTTATTAAATACTGGTGCTGGATTAGATTATTGGCAAACTGAATATAGCTTATTAGGCACTGCATATCAACAAGGTAGAGATATTTCTACTTTAAAAAGTATAGATTATGCACAATGGATGGCAAAAATTATTCATACAGATTTGGTTTTTGGTAATGCTACAGGTTGGAGCTTTTGGACCGCTTTAAACCAATCTACATTTGGCGATCATAAAGAAAGATTTAACCTTATATTATATACACCAAACAGTCCTAGCCAATCTCATACAAATGGTACTTTTGAAGCTGTAAAAAATCTTTGGGCTTTAGGAAACTATAGCCGTTTTGTAAGGCCTGGTATGATACGTTTTGAAATTGTAGATCCGAATTATAACGAAGTTACATCAGTAGAAAATTTTATGATATCTGGTTATAAAGATAGTACTGGTAAACAAATAGTAATTGTTGCTAATAATATGACAGATTCTGCTAGAACTATCAATTTTGCAGGTTATGGTTCAGATTTTGAAATCGTTTCAGATCGTTTTGAAATGTACACGACTTCAGAAACCCAAAACCTAGAAAAATCGACAGCTACTTATGATGATGGTTTAGTTATACCAGCAAAATCTATAGTAACGCTAACAGCTACACTAGAATAATTGTACTAAAAAATAGTAGTAAATTATTATACAAAATATTAGAATGAATTTTTTTTTTGAGAGTAAATTTGAGTTAATAATTTGTCTTTTTTTGGCAACCACATTATTTGTCGGTTGCCAAAAAATAGATAAAAGTTCAGATATCAAAAATAAAAAACCAAATGTCATCTTTATTCTTGCTGATGATTTAGGTGCACACGATTTAGGTTTTATGGGCAGTAAATTCTATGAAACACCCAACCTAGATGCTTTAGCAAAACAAGGAACTATTTTTACACAAGGTTATGCTGCTGCACAAGTATGTAGCCCGTCAAGAGCCAGTATTTTACTAGGTAAATTTACAGCAAATCACGGAATTACAGATTGGATTGGTGCAGATTATGGCAAAAGTTGGTCAGATAAATTCAACTCTAAAATTATGCCTCCAAACTATAAAAGAACGCTTCCAAAAGAAGATATTACTATTGCAGAAGCCTTTAAAAATAATGGTTATAAAACCTTATTTGCTGGTAAATGGCATTTAGGAAAAGGAGAATCTACTCCAGAAAATCACGGTTTCGAAGTTAATATTGGTGGTTGGGAAGTTGGCAATCCTAAAGGAGGCTATTATGCACCTTGGGAAAACCCAAAATTAGCCTATAAATATCTTGGTGAGAATTTAACCAAACGTTTGGCAGAAGAAACTGGGGGTTTTATAGAACAACATAAAGATCAGCCCTTTTTTGCTTTTTTATCTTTTTATGCAGTGCATACACCACTGCAAACCACCGAAAAAAAGTGGAAAAAATATAGAGAAAAAGCAATTGCTAATCAAACAGATGAACCAAATTTTATTTCAGAACGAATTCTGCCTGTCGCAAATAAACAAGAAAACCCTATTTATGCAGGTTTAGTTGCATCTATGGATGATGCTGTTGGTGTACTAATGAGAAAATTAAAAGCATTAAATTTAGATAAAAATACCATTATTGTGTTTACTTCAGATAATGGTGGCTTGGTAAGCTCAAGATATGGTGCTTTTGCAACAAATAATTTACAATTAAGAGGAGGAAAAGGATATCAATGGGAAGGAGGCATTAGAGAACCTTATGTTATAAAAGTTCCTAATTTAAAAAATAAACCCAATACAATTGACTATCCAGTTTCTGGTGTAGATTTTTATCCAACCTTGTTGGATTTAGCAGGAATTTCTCCAGATAAAACTCAAAAAATAGATGGAATTAGCTTAAAACCAATTTTAAAAGGTAAAAATCTAGCAACAAGATCTTTGTTTTGGCATTATCCACATTATGGAAATCAAGGAGGAGAACCTGTGAGTATCATTAGAAAAGGCAATTGGAAACTAATTCATTATTGGGAGAATAATGTTGACGAGCTGTATAATTTATTAGTTGATATTGGTGAGAAAAATAATGTTATTACTCAAAATGAAGTCATTGCAGTATCTTTAAGAAAAGAATTAGATACTTTTTTAGCAGATAGTAAAGCAGAATTTCCTGAAATAAACCCAAATTTTGATGCTAAAAAATCAGAAAAAACAATTGCAACTAGAAAACAAAAAATGATTAAAAATTTGGAAAAAAGAAGACTTCAAATTTTAGATGAAAATTTTAAACCCAATAAAGATTGGTACAATAGTGCATTAACCAAAGACTAAAAATAAATCAACCAAATTTATGCAAAACACAAAATTTAATTTTAAATACCTGCTTTTTTTAGCTTTAGTATCTGCAATGGGTGGCTTTTTATTTGGCTACGATTGGGTAGTTATTGGAGGTGCAAAACCATTTTACGAGTTATATTTTAATATAAGTGATATGCCAACTGTACAAGGTTGGGCAATGAGTAGTGCTTTGATTGGTTGTATTTTTGGAGCCGTAATTTCTGGCGTAGTTGCAGATCGTTTTGGGAGAAAAAATCCATTAATTTTTGCTGCAGCTTTATTTACATTATCTGCATTTGGTACAGGTTACGTAAGTGATTTTACACCTTTTATAGTATATAGATTAATTGGTGGTTTAGGTATTGGTTTAGCTTCTACGCTGTCACCTATGTATATTGCAGAAATTGCACCTGCAAAATATCGTGGGCAATTTGTAGCCATCAATCAACTAACTATTGTTATTGGAATTTTAGCAGCACAAATTGCGAATTTCTTTATTGCAGAAGCAATTCCAGAAAATAGTGCTCCAGCAGAAATTTTAGCTTCTTGGAATGGTCAAACTGGCTGGAGATGGATGTTTTGGGCAGAGCTAATTCCTGCAATTCTATTTTTTATATTGATGTTTTTAGTGCCAAAAAGCCCAAGATTTTTAGTAAAAATTCAAGAAAATGATACCGCAAAAACTGTTTTAAATAAAATTGGTGGGCAAGGTTATGCTACACAAGAATTAGCAGCAATACAATTAACACTTGCAGAAAGTGGCTCAAATAAAGTAAGCATTTCTGATTTGAAGAAACCAAAAATAAAACCGATTATCATTATTGGTATTGTGTTGGCAATTTTTCAACAATGGTGTGGAATAAATATCATTTTTAATTATGCTGATGAAATTTTTACAGCAGCAGGTTATAGTGTTGGTGATATGCTTTTTAATATTGTAATTACAGGAAGTGTCAACTTAATTTTCACTTTTGTAGCAATGAAAACTGTTGATAGTTGGGGAAGAAGAAAATTGATGTTGTTAGGTTCAATTGGCCTTGGAGTGGTATATGCAATTTTAGGAGGCGCTTATTTCTTTGAATTTACAGGTCTGCCAGTTTTAATTCTAGTAATTACTGCAATTGCCATTTACTCAATGTCTTTAGCACCCATAACTTGGGTAGTTTTATCAGAAATTTTCCCAAACAAAGTAAGAGGAATTGCGATGTCTATTGCCACATTTTCACTTTGGGTTGCCTCTTTTATTCTAACGTTTACATTTCCAATTTTAAATGACGCTTTAGGCGCTTCTGGAACCTTTTGGGTGTATAGTGTTATTTGTGTTTTAGGGTTCATTTTTATCAAAAAGAAATTACCAGAAACCAAAGGAAAAAGTTTAGAAGAAATAGAAATGGAACTTACAAAAGACAACTAATAATGCATTTTAAAAAATTTAAAATACTATTATTTACTATCCTTTTTATAGGTATAAATGCCTGTTATGCTCAAAAAAACAACAATTCAAAAAATAATTTTGCTAAAACCTATTTAGATTCTCTAAAAGTGAAATTGCAAAAAAAATGGCCAAAGAACAAACAAATCAATTTGGTTTTTCACGGGCATTCTGTACCCACAGGTTATTTAACAAGAGGTGTTTTAGATAGGTTGCAATCGTATCCTTTTAGAACTTTAAAAAAAGTAAACGATTATTACCCATATTCAGTTGTAAATACAATTACCTCTTCTATTGGTGGAGAACAAGCAGCACAAGGTGCAAAACGATTCAAAGACGAAGTTTTAATTTATAAACCAGATGTACTTTTTATAGATTATGCCTTAAATGACAGAAGTATGGGGTTAGAAAAAGCAAAAAAAGCTTGGGAAAAAATGATTGTGGAAGCTAAAAATTATGGAACAAAAGTAATTTTACTTACACCAACACCAGATACTAGAGAAGACATTAGTAATGATGATTCAAAATTGGCAAAGCACAGTCAGCAAATTAGGGATTTAGCTAAAAAACACAAAGTAGGATTGGTAGATAGTTATCAATTTTTTAAAAATCTCGCTAAAAAAATGCCTTTAGAAAGCTATATGGCACAAGGCAATCATATTAATCAAAAAGGACATCAATTTGTAGCTGATTTAATTTTTGAATATTTTAAAAAACACCAAAATTAACAATTGAAGACTACCAACCAAATATATATACTCCTTATAAGCATAACAGCTTTACTTTTTTGTTCTTGTCAAAAAGAACAAGAAAACAGTATTGATTTGGCTGGTGAATGGAATTTTAAAATAGATGCTGAAGACGTTGGTATTATCAAAAAGTGGCATCAAAATAAATTTAAAGAAACTATACAATTGCCTGGTTCTATGGCTTCAAATAACAAAGGAGATGAAGTTACAGTAAATACTGATTGGACAGGAAATATGTGGAATGATAGCTTGTGGTATACAGATCCTAAAATGGAAAAATATCGCATAAAAGGAAATGTAAAAATTCCATTTTGGTTAACGCCTAAAAAGGTTTATAAAGGTGCAGCTTGGTATCAAAAAGAAATTATCATCCCAGAAAACTGGAGTAATAAACAATTTCAATTGCATCTAGAACGTGTGCATTGGGAATCTACAGTTTGGATTAACAATAAAAAAATTGGCAGTCAAAATAGTTTGGCAACACCTCACAATTATATTTTTTCTGATGAATTATTAGCAGGAAAAAATACAATTACTATAAGAGTTGATAATCGTATAAGAGACATTAATGTTGGTCTAGATGCACACAGTATTTCAGACAATACGCAAACCAATTGGAATGGAATTATTGGTGATATCAAATTATTAACGAAACCAAAAATTAATATTGATGTTGTTAACATAAGACCAAATATCACTAAAAACAAAGTTGAAGTTGTTATTAAAACAGCAGGCAATTTTAAAACTGATGAAAAAGTAACCGTAAAACTAACAGCTAAAGAAAAGTTTAAAGGTAAGAATTCTTTAAAACCTGTTCAAAAAGCATTTAAGATAAATAATGGAGAGTTGGTTTTAGAGTATAAAATGGGAGATAATGTGAAACTTTGGGATGAATTCAACCCAAACGTCTATCAAATGGAGGTTGTTTTAAAATCATCATCAGGCATAGATAAACAAACTGTAGATTTTGGAATGCGTGAAATTAAAACCCAAGACAACGTTTTTACAGTAAATAATAAGCCAATTTTTTTACGAGGAACATTAGAATGCGCCATTTTTCCGTTAACAGGATTTCCGCCAACAGATGTAGCTTCTTGGAAACAAATTTATAAAATTATAAAAAACCACGGATTAAATCATATGCGTTTTCATTCTTGGTGTCCTCCAGAAGCAGCATTTGCAGCAGCTGATGAAGAAGGAATTTATTTACAAGTAGAAGCTTCTGCGTGGTTAGCTAATCTTGGAGATGGAACACCTGTAGACAATTGGCTATATAGAGAGGGAGAGGATATAATAAATGCTTACGGAAATCATCCATCTTTTGTAATGATGACTTATGGTAATGAGCCAAGTGGAAAAAATCATAAAGCATATTTAACTAAATATGTAGCTCATTTCAAAAAATTTGATAATCGAAAACTATACACAAGTGGTGCAGGATATCCTTATTTAAATAACATGGATTTCTATAATCATCGAGGACCAAGAATTCAAGGTTGGAATGAGAATTTAAAAAGCATTATTAACGCAAAGCCACCTCAAACTCAATTTGATTGGAGAAAGTTTATAGATAAAACTCCAATGCCTTACGTAAGTCACGAAATGGGGCAATGGTGTGTGTATCCAAACTTTAAAGAAATGTCTAAATATACAGGTGTTTTACAACCCAAAAATTTTGAGATTTTTAAAGAAAGTTTAGAAGAAAATAATCTAGGTGATTTGGCAGAACAATTTTTATTAGCATCAGGAAAGTTGCAGACACTTTGTTACAAAGCAGATATAGAAGCCGCATTAAGAACCAAAAATATGGCTGGTTTTCAATTGTTAGATTTACACGATTTTCCAGGCCAAGGCACTGCTTTAGTTGGTGTTTTAGATGTTTTTTGGGATGAAAAAGGGTATGTAAAACCAGAAAAATTTAAACAGTTTAGTGGGCAAACTGTTCCTTTAGCACGTTTAGAAAAGAGAGCATTTAAAAATACAGATACTTTAAAAGCAACTATAGAAATTGCTCATTTTGGAGAAAATGCATTAGAAAATGTGATACCTAAATGGTCTTTAAAAAATGAAGATGATACTGTTTTTGTTGATGGAAATCTACCTAAAATAAATATTAAAATTGGAAACGGAATTCAGTTAGGTACAATAAACATTCCACTTCAAAAAATCAACAAAGCACAAAAATTAACGCTAACTATAAACGTAAAAAACTTTAAAAACACTTGGGATGTTTGGGTGTATCCAACAGCACAAAAAGAAATTAATAATACAGATTTTAAAGTTGTAGATAAGTTAGATGCTAAAACCATTAGCTATTTACAAAATGGTGGCAACGTTTTATTGAACATAAATAAAGGAGATATTGCTGATGAAAAAGGTGGAAAAATTGGGATTGGTTTTTCAAGTATTTTTTGGAATACTTCCTGGACTAAAGAACAAAAACCACACACGTTAGGAATTTTATGCGACCCAAAACATCCTGCGTTAGCAGATTTTCCAACAGAATTTCATTCCAACTGGCAATGGTGGGATGCAATGACAAATTCTAACGCAATTATTTTAGATGATTTTAATAAAAATCTAAAACCAATTGTACGTGTAATTGATGATTGGTTTAAAAATAGAAGTACTGCTTTAATTTTTGAAGCCAAAGTTGGTAAAGGAAAAATACTCGTTTCAGGAATCGATTTACACACCAATTTAGAAAAAAGACTAGAGGCAAAACAGTTATTGTATAGCTTAAAAAAATATATGAATAGCAACAAATTTGTGCCAAAAATACCATTAAAAATTAGCGAAATACAATCGCTTTTAAAATCATAAAAAGAAAACAAACTAACTAAAAACACAACGTATGAAAACAGTTAAAGCTTGGAGAGAAAAAGTAATTATCCCCACTTACGAAGTTGGAACACCAGAAAAATATCCTGTTTTTTTAGAAAAAAGAGTGTATCAAGCAAGTAGTGGAGCAGTATATCCACATCCTGTAATTGAAAAAATTAGCGACACCAAAGTAGATAAGGAATGGGACGCAATTTATATAGAAAATGAGTATATAAAAGTAATGGTTTTACCAGAATTAGGTGGTAGAATCCAAATGGCGTATGATAAAGTGAGAGAACGTCATTTTGTGTATTATAATCACGTAATTAAACCAGCTTTGGTAGGTTTAACAGGTCCTTGGATTTCTGGAGGTATCGAATTTAACTGGCCACAACACCACAGACCAAGTACATACGACCCAACAGATTCTACCATAGAAGAAAATGCTGATGGAAGTAAAACCATTTGGGTAAGTGAGTTAGAACGTATGTTTAGAACCAAAGGAATGGCAGGTTTTACCTTACATCCAGACAAAGCATATATAGAAATTAAAGCCCATTTATATAATAGAACTCCTCATCCACAAACTTTTTTGTGGTGGGCAAACCCTGCTGTGGCAGTAAATGATCATTATCAATCAGTTTTTCCACCAGATGTAAATGCTGTTTTTGATCACGGAAAACGTGATGTTTCTGAATTCCCAATTGCAAAAGGCGAATATTATAAAATAGATTATTCTCCAGGGACAGACATTTCTAATTATAAAAATATTCCTGTACCAACAAGTTATATGGCAATTACCTCTAAATATGATTTTGTGGGTGGGTATGAAAATGATTCTAAAGGAGGTTTATTGCATGTTGCAGATCATAATGTCTCACCAGGAAAAAAACAATGGACTTGGGGAAATGGAGATTTTGGAAAAGCGTGGGATAGAAATTTAACAGACGCAGATGTCCCATATATTGAGCTAATGTGTGGTGTGTATACTGATAATCAACCCGATTTTTCTTGGATGCATCCTTATGAAGAAAAAAGTTTTAAGCAATATTTTATGCCTTATTATAATGTTGGGGTTGTAAAAAATGCAACTAAAGAAGCTTTGGTAAATTTAGAGATGAAAGAGAACAAAGCGTTGGTAAAAGTGTATGTAACTTCTACTTATGATAAATGTAAAATCACACTAAAAGGAAAAAATAACATTTTATTCGAAGAGGTTTTAAACTTGTCTCCAAAAAATGGTTTTGAGCAATTAATAGACATCAACGGATTGCAATTTGACGATTTGCACATTTCAGTTTCAGATAAAAATGGAAACGTTTTGGTTTCTTGGGAAACTGATAAAGACATTGAAATGGAAATTCCTGAACCAGCAAAAGCAGCAAAAGCACCTAGCGAAATTGAAACTGTAGAAGGTTTGTTTTTACAAGGAATGCATTTAGAGCAATACAGACACGCTACATTTAATGCAACAGATTATTATGAAGAAGCCTTAAAAAGAAGCCCAAAGGATGTACGATGTAACAATGCAATGGGTTTGTTATTAATGAGAAAAGGACAACTAGAAAAGGCGGTTTCTTATTTTGATACTGCAATTAATACATTAACAAGTCATAACCCAAATCCTTATGATGGAGAAGCGTATTTTAATAGAGGAATTGCACTAAACTTTTTAGGTAGAAAAGACGATGCGTATGCAAGCTTCTTTAAAGGATGTTGGAATGCACAATGGCAAGATGCTGGGTATTTTAATTTAGCACAAATAGATACGTTTAGAGGCGATTTAGACAAAGCATTAGATTTAATTGATAGAGCATTAATTAAAAACTGGCACAATCATAAAGCAAGACATTTAAAAGTAATTATTTTAAGAAAATTAGGTAGAATTGAGGAAGCAAATCAATTAATAAATAATTCTTTAGCCATTGATAAGTTCAATTTTGGAGTGCTATACGAACGTTATTTAATTTCTGGAAAAGTAGAAGATTTGCAACATTTTAAAGAAATTATTAGAGGTTATGCACATAATTATAATGAGTTCTCTTTAGATTATGCAATGGCAGGTCAGTTTACTGAAGCAATTTCTTTATTAAAAGTTTTTACTTATAAAAATGAGGAAGTATATCCAATGACCTATTATTTTATGGGCTGGTATTATGACCAAAAAGGAGAGGCTAAAAACGCATTAGAATGCTATAAAAAAGCAGCTCAAATGTCAGATACGTACTGTTTCCCAAATAAAATTGAAGAAGTTTTAGCATTGCAAGCTGCTGTTAAAGCTAATTCAAAAGATGATAAAGCATTTTATTATTTAGGTAATTTTTGGTATGCAAATAGACAGTATAATGAAGCACAATCTTGCTGGGAGACAGCTGTAAAATTAAACAATGGTTTTGCAATTACACACAGAAATTTAGCATTGTTATACTTTAACAAAACCAATCAAAGAGAGTTAGCGCAACAACATTTAGAAAAAGCATTTGAGTTAGATAATAAAGACGCTCGTTTATTAATGGAATTAGATCAATTTTATAAAAAAGTAAATGTTTCAGTTGATGAACGCTTGGCATTCCTTCAAAAAAATATTGATTTAACCATTTCTAGAGATGATTTATATTTAGAATTGGTAACACTTCATAATTTAAAAGGAGAGTTTGAAACTGCAAAATCTTTAATTGAAAAACGTCAATTTCATCCTTGGGAAGGTGGAGAAGGAAAAGTACCTTTTCAATATTTAACTACGCAAGTAGAATTGGCGAAGAAAAACATCAATCTAAATAATTTTGAGGAAGCTATTAGTTTGTTGATTGAAGCAAAAGAATACCCACATAATTTAGGAGAAGGAAAATTACATGGAACTGTAGAAAATGACATCGATTATTGGTTAGGTTGTGCTTATGAAGGTTTGCAGAATCAAGAAAAAGCAACTGAATTTTTTACAAAAGCATCTATAGGTTTGAGTGACCCAAGTCCTGCAATTTTTTATAACGATCAGCAACCAGATAAAATCTTTTATCAAGGTTTGGCATTGCAAAAATTAGGCAATCAGCAAGAAGCAAATATCCGTTTTAACAAATTATTAGATTATGGTAATACACATTATAATGATGATGTAAAGCTAGATTATTTTGCAATTTCTTTACCAGATTTATTAATTTGGGAAGAAGATTTGAATATAATAAATCAAATTCATTGCGATTATTTAATTGGTTTAGGGCAATTAGGTTTAGGAAATCAAGAAGAAGCTATAGAGGCTTTTAACAAAGTAAAACAAACTAATTTAACACATATTCCAGCACATATTCATAACAAAATGGTTTCTGTTTTACAATAAAAATAATTTGAAAATAACATTAATACATATCATTTTTTTAGGTTTCCTGCTAATGCCATTAGTAGCTTCTTGCCAAGATAAAAAGCCAAATATTGTTATCATTTATGTGGATGATTTAGGCTATGGAGATATTGGAGTTAATGGAGCAATTGGTGTAAAAACGCCAAATGTAGATGAATTGGCAAAAAACGGATTAAATTTCACAGATGCACATAGTGCTGCAGCAACGTGTACTCCATCTCGTTATTCTTTGTTAACAGGTAGTTATGCATTTAGAAATAAGGCACAAATTCTTGAAGGTGATGCACCTTTAATTATCAACCCTAAAATGGCAACATTACCAAAAATGTTACAAAAAGCAGGTTACAAAACGGGTGTTGTTGGTAAATGGCATTTGGGTTTAGGTAAAGGTAAAATCGATTGGAACAAAAGAATTGGTCCAGGACCAGAGGAAGTTGGTTTTGATTATAGCTTTTTAATTCCAGCAACAGGAGATCGAGTTCCTTGTGTTTTTATGGAAAACCAGAAGGTGGTTAATCTTGATAAAAATGACCCAATAACAGTGAGTTATGGAGCAAGAATTGAAGGATATCCTTGGGGTTTCCAGCATCCAGAATTGTTAAAACAACATACAGATCCTTATCATCAAGGAGCTATCATCAATGGTATTAGTAGAATTGGTTATATGAAAGGTGGTAAAAATGCACTTTGGGTTGATGAGAAAATTCCTTTTGTTTTATCAAAAAAAGCCACAGATTTTATCAACAAAGAAAAAGACAATCCATTCTTTCTATATTTTTCCTTACACGACATTCATCAACCAAGAACTGCCAATATCAAGTTTGTAGAAAGTAGTTCTATGGGACCAAGAGGAGATGTAATTGCACAGATGGATTGGTGTGTGGGTCAAATAACAAAAACTTTAAAATCTCAAAATTTATTAGAAAACACGTTACTCATTTTTACTAGTGATAATGGACCTATTTTAGACGATGGCTATGTTGATTACGCAAGAGAATTAGTGGGTAACCATAAACCTGGAGGTAAATACAGAGGTTCTAAATATTCGGTTTACGAAGCAGGTACAAGAATGCCAACAATTGTGCATTGGCCTAAAAAAGTAAAAGCAGGCAAAAGCGATGCTCTAATTTCTCAAGTAGATTTATATGCGTCTTTAGCCAAATTATTACATCAAACAGTAAATAAAAACGAAGCCGTAGATAGTAAGAATGTATTGAATGCTTGGTTAGGAAAATCTAAAAAAGGACGTAAATTTTTGCTGGAAGAAGCCTACACTTATGGTTTACGAATGGGAAAATGGAAATACATACAACCAAAAAACAAACCTGTTCCAAATTGGATTGTACAAAAATTTGTAAATCCTGGTTTTAGCAAACAAGTGCAACTTTTTGATTTGGAAAAAGATCCTTCAGAAAAAATAAATATCTCAAAAGATTTTCCAAAAATTGTAAAAAAAATGGAAAAAGAACTAGCTCGAATTTTAAAATAACATGAAAAATTTTTCCAAAATATACATCTTATTTGTTTTAATTGGTTCTTTATCGGCTCAAGAAAAGCCCAACATTCTTTGGATTACTATAGAAGATACTTCTCCACATTTTGTTGGTTGTTATGGAAATAACAATGCAAGTACACCAAACATTGATAAGTTAGCTAATGAAGGAATTCGATTTACAAATGCGTTTGCAACAGGAACAGTCTGTTCAGCAAGCAGATCTGCAATAATAACAGGAGTTCCTACTTATAAATTGGGTACTGGAAATCACAGAAGTACTCATAAAATTCCTAGTGAAATAAAAGGTTTTCCTGTCTATTTAAGAGAAGTAGGTTACTACACTTCTAACAATGTAAAAACAGATTACAATATTGCCAGTGCAACCAACTTTACAGCAGCAGCTTGGAACGATTCTTCTAGCACAGCAAGTTGGTCTAAAAGAAGCACAGCAAGTCAACCATTTTTCTCTGTTTTTAATTTTGGTGATTCACATCAATCTAGAACTATGACATTTAGTTATGATTGGTATGTAACAAATGTTTTCAACAATTTATCACAAAATGAAAGAACAGGAGATAATGAATTCGATATGCCACCTTTCTACAAGGACAGTCCTGAAATGAGAAAGCAATTTGCAAGGGTTTACAATTCTATAACATTAACTGATAAAAAAATTGGCGATTTACTACAACAATTAGAAAACGATGGTCTAGCAGATGACACTATTATTTTCTTTTATGCAGATCATGAAGAAGGAATGCCTAGAGGAAAATCAAATGGAATAAATTATGGTTATCGAGTTCCATTTATTGTAAAATTTCCAGAAAAATATAAACATTTATCTCCTTGGGGAGGTACAGGATCAGTTACTGATGAATTGATTAGTTTTGAAGATTTAGCGCCAACCATTATCAATCTTGCAAATGGAAATGTCCCTGATTATTTAAAGGGGAGAACGTTAATTGGCGATAATAGATCAGCTAAACGTGACCATCTTTTATTATCTGCAGATAGAACAGATAATGGCCCAGATTTGGTAAGAACTGTTACTGATGGACGTTATATATATACCAGAAATTTCATGCCATTTATGCCAGAAGTTCGTTATATAAATTATTTTGAAATCGGAGATATCTCAAAGCAAATGCGTGCTGATTATAAAAACAATCAGCTAAATAAAGTTCAAAAATCAATCCTTGAAAAAAGACCATTGGAAATGTTGTATGATATTGAAAATGATCTTTGGGAAACTAATAATTTGGTTGATGATCCTAATTATAGTTCAATTTTAACAACAATAAGAGCAAAGTTAGATCAAAGCATATTAGAAGCAAAAGACATACATTTTATGCCAGAACTTGAAATGAAGCAAATTTCAAATGGTAGTACAACACTTTATGATTATAGACAATCATCTTCTAGTTATCCCTTTGAAACTATTTATAAAGTGGCATCCTTATCTGGAAAAAAAGGTGATGAAATTGCAAAACAACAATCAGATTTCTTAAATAAAACCAATAAAGTAGTAAGATATTGGGCTGCATTGGGTTTATTAAGTCAAGATACAGAAGTTGTGGCTCCATACACATCTGAATTAACAAATAAATTAAACGATTCTTACTCACCAACTAAAATTACAGCTGCTGCAGTTTTGTATGATAAATTTTCACATGAAACCTCAAAAAATCTATTAATATCTTTTATTGATAATTTTAGTTTTTACAGAACATTAATGACGCTTAATTACATTACTTATATTAAAAACAAAACCCCATTTGTTGCTGCTGTGGAAAACCTGCTGAATAGAAATAATTTAAATGGAATCATTAGAGGTGCTTGTTTAGATTTTTTATCAAGTGTAGAAAATGATGTTTCGTTATCAATATCAGATTATACTCAAGAAGATTTTAAGTTATATCCACTGCCATTTTCTACATCCACTAATTTTAAATTTCCTAGAAAATTGGTTAACGGAAACTTAATCATTTACAATTCTTTGGGTGTTGAAGTGAAAAAATATAAAAATATTAATAGTATTGAATTAAAGATCATAAAAGGCAATTTAAATAGTGGGGTTTACTTTTATAATCTAAAGGAAAATGATATAAGATTGACTACAGGAAAACTTGTCATTAATTAAAACTTTCACAGAAAAAAAGATATTAATTTTTAGAAAAAATAATTTTGATAAAAAATAAAATAATTTTCATTTTACCATTGTTAATGGTAAGCATCTTTTTCGCACAAGAAAAACCAAACATAGTTTGGATAACTATAGAAGATACTTCACCTCAATTTATAGGTTGTTATGGTAACAAAAATGCAAGCACACCAAATATTGACAAGTTGGCTAAAGAAGGCATTAAATTTACCAATGCTTTTGCAACAGGCACAGTTTGTTCTGCAAGTAGATCTGCAATAATAACAGGAGTTCCTACTTATAAAATAGGTACAGGAAATCATAGAAGTAACTTTCCTATTCCAGATTTTATTCATGGTTTCCCTTATTATTTAAAACAACATGGCTATTACACTTCTAACAATGTAAAAACAGATTATAATGTTGCTGATGAAAAAGTAATGATTGCAGAATCTTGGGATGAAAGTTCTAAAAAAGCAACTTGGAGCAATCGAAAAGATAAAAAACAGCCGTTCTTTTCGGTTTTCAATTTTGCAGCTTCACACCAATCTAGAACAATGTCTATGCCTTTTGATTGGTATAAAAAATATGTTTGGAATTATTTACCAGAAGAAGATAGAATTGGCGATAAGGATTTTGAAATGCCTGCCTATTTTAAAGACTCACCAGAAATGCGAAAGCAATTTGCCAGAGTATATAATTCTATAAAACTGACTGACAATAGAATTGGGAAATTATTACAAAAATTAGAAGATGATAATTTAAAAGAAAATACCATTATTTTCTTTTATGCAGATCATGGAGAAGGTATTCCAAGAGCAAAAACCAATGGAATTAATCTAGGTTATCGAGTACCATTTATTGTTCATTTTCCAGAAAAGTTCAAGCATTTATCACCTTGGGGAAAAGTAGGTTCTGTAAGTAGTGAACTCATTAATTTTGAAGATTTAGCACCAACATTAATTAGTTTAAGTGGTGGCAAAGTTCCTGATTATTTAAAAGGAAGAGTGTTAGTAGGAAAAAATAGAGACCAAGAAAGAAATCATCTTTTATTGTCTTCTGATAGAGCAGATAATGGACCAGATTTAACTAGAACAATTACAGATGGCAAGTTTGTGTATTCTAGAAATTTTCAGCCATTTACACCAGAAATGCGCTATATCAGATATATAGAACAAGCAGAAATTACCCAGCAAATGCGTAAAGATTTAAAGGTGGGCACTTTAAATGATGTGCAAGAAAACATATTTAAAACAAGACCTTTTGAAGTTTTATATGATATAGAAAATGACATTTGGGAAAGCAATAATTTGGCAAATAACCCAAAATATGAAGCTGTTTTACAAAAAATGAGAAAACAGTTAGATAATGCTATTTTAAAAGCAAGAGATGTACATTTTGCAACAGAATACAAGATTGCAGAAATTTCAAAAGAGACAACTCCATATCAATTTCGATTAAATGAAGAAAAATATCCTTTTCAAAAAATCTATAAAGTAGCTTCTTTATCAGGTAAAAAAGGAAAAAAAATAGCCAGAAAACAAGCCAAATATTTAAAAAGTAATACAGAAGAAATAAGATATTGGGCAATTACTGGTTTTTTGAGCCAAGAAAAAGAGTTTATAGCTTGTTATAAAAAAGAAATTACAAAAGCACTTGATGATAAGTTTCCTCCTGTAAAAATTACAGCTGCAGCAGTTTCTTTTGAGCATTTTGGCGATAAGAAATCAGAAAATATTTTGAAAGAATTTAGTAAAAGTAACAATTTAGATTTGGCTTTATTAAGTATAAATTATTTGTTATACATCAACAATAAACAGCCATTTATAGAAACCATACAAGAAGCAAAAAAACTACCAAACAGAAATTACAATGTAAAATCTGCTTGCACTGATTTTTTAATGATTGTTGAGTTAGGTAAAAATCAATAAGATAATTTTTAGAAAATTATTATAAAAATGAAAGAAATAAAAAATAAATTTAACATTCTAATTCTAGTTGGGTTCTGTGTTTTTAGCAGTTATATAAATGCACAAACGAATGTTGTTGTAAATCCAGATATTGAGTACCAAACTATGGAAGGTTGGGGTGTTTCTTTAGCTTGGTGGGCAAATTTAGCTGGAGGAATGGGTGAAGAAACCATAAACGAACTAGCAAATTATGCAGTAAATGACCTGAATTTAAATGTATTTCGTTTTAATATTGCTGGTGGCGATAATCCAAATTGCACAGAAGGAGATCACATCAGAAAAGATGGTGGGCAAATGCCTGGATATAGAAGTATTCAAAACGATAATGAAGGTTGGGGCGTAAATAACTTAACAAACGATATTCGTCAAATTACAGTAATGAATAAAATAGCAGCATTAAGAGCTGCTAAAGGAGATATAATCACAGAAATTATTTCCTATTCTCCACCTTGGTGGATGACTTTTGGAGAATGCTCTGCTGGAAACGTTAATAAAACTTCAGAAAATTTAAAACCAGAATTTATTGATGATTTCGCAGATTACTTGGTTTCTGTGACTAAAGATTTAAATACTGCATACCCTAGTTGGAATATCAGTTATATTAACCCTTTTAATGAGCCAACTTCTGGTTATTGGGGTAAAGGAGGAAATCAAGAAGGCTCTGCATTTTACCCTGCAACACAAGCACAGGTTTTATGGCGATTATGGCAAAGAAGAAGAGATTTAGATGTATTATCTATACAACTTTCTGCAGCAGATAATACAAGTGTAACCAAAGCATTAACTAACATAGAAACCTTAAAAAATAACAATCTTAATGAGTTTAGTGGCATTGCTAAAATAAGTACGCATAGTTATTCTGGTAATTGGGAAGATAAAAGAGATTTAGCCAATTTTGCTAAAGAAAATGGAAACAAACCAATTTGGCAAACAGAAACAGGCCCATTAAGTTGGAGTCCGCCAACAGGAACAAACGACTGGTTTATAAGGCATTATGATATGGCTTACAGATTAATCGAAGATTTAAGAAATTTAAAAGCTACAGTTTGGTGCGATTGGCAATTAATGTCTAGAGATGATGGTTGGGGAATGCTTCATCAAACCAACTGGAATGAAAATATTCCATTTAGAAAACCTATTCTAAAAAAAACTAGAGGTTTTTACTTGAGAAAAAATGTTACGAATCATATAAAAGTTGGTTATAAAATCATAAATACCAATGATGGAAATACATTAGCAGCATTGAGTCCTGATGAAAATGAAGCTGTTTTTGTGGTTGTAAATGCATCAAAAAATACAAAAAATTACAGTATAGATTTATCTAAATTTGATGCAATAAATAGTTTTAAAACCTATAGAACTTCTGGAGAAAACGCCAATTCTGGAGAAAATGCTGTCGAGAAAACCACTGAAGCAATTACTCAAAAAGGAGTATTATCTAATAAAAAAATTGCTTACAATGCTCCTGCATATTCTTTAACCACTTTTGTAATAAACACTGCTAGCTCACTTTCTAATGAGAAATTTGAGAGAGATGCATTAAAAATTTATCCTGTCCCGTTTTCAGAAAATTGCACTTTTCAATTTCCAAGGCAATTGTTGAATGGGAAATTAATTATTTATAACAGTTTGGGTAAAGAAGTTAGAAAGATAGAAAACATCAATACTAAAAAATTAAAATTTGAGAGAAAACAACTAAAAAGTGGTGTTTACTTTTATAATGTTGTGCAAGATTCTACCTCGCTTTCAAAAGGAAAATTTACAATCAACTAAAATATAGTTATTAATATGAAATTATTTCGTTTATTATTAGTTTTTATCATTACTTTCATAAGTATTTACAGTTGTTCTGAAATTGAAAATAACAAAATTTCACTAGCAGGAACTTGGCAAGTAAAACTAGATTCCGCAAATATTGGTATATCAGAAAAATGGGCCTCCAAAAAGTTTACAGGTACAGAAATTGCCTTACCAGGAACTTTAGATGATGCTAAAATCGGAAAAAAAAGTACTCTAAAACCAGCTATTAACAATTATGTGATGTCTAATTTGACTAGAAAGCATCAATATATTGGCAAAGCTTGGTATCAAAAAGAAATTGATATTTCTAATGATTTAAAAAACAAAAAAGTAATCTTATCACTAGAAAGAATTATTTGGGAATCAACTGTTTATCTCAATGGAAAAATGATAGGTTCTAACAATAGTTTAATTGCAAAACATACATTTGATGTTACTAAACACTTATCAAAAGGAAAAAATTTAATTACTATTTTAATTGATAATGGAAACAAATTTCCGAACATAAATGTACCAGGTACAAGATATCCAGACAAAGTAAATCAAGATATGGCACACGCATATACCAACCATACACAAATAAAATGGAATGGTATTTTGGGGGATATAGCTCTTGAGTTTTCTGATGATAATGCACCAAAAAACTTGCAAATTTATCCTAATAAATCGCTAGATAAATTAAAGGTTAACTTTAATCAAACTCAATTAGAAGCAGATAAAGCTACTTGTAAAATTATCGCTACAACAGGAGCAATTGTTTTTAATGATGATGTAACTTTAGAAAAAGGACAAGAAGGTTTGTTAAGTTTTGAAATTGCAAAGCCAGAAAACTTAAAACTTTGGGATGAGTTTAATCCTAATTTATATGATGTAAAAATTAAAACGAATTCTGGTGAGATTTCAGAAAGATTTGGATATAAATCTGTTGGAAATAACAACGGAAATTTAACCTTAAATGATAAAAGAATCTTTTTAAGAGGGAATTTAGAATGCGTTATTTTCCCACTTACAGGATATCCACCAACCAAAAAAGAAGATTGGGCAAAATTGATAACCCAAGCCAAAGCTTATGGACTGAATCATTTGCGTTTTCATTCTTGGTGTCCGCCAAAAGCTGCTTTTGAAGCTGCAGATGAAGCAGGTTTTTATTATCAAGTAGAATTACCTCATTGGAGTTTAAAAGTTGGTAAAGATGTAAAAACTACTGAATTTTTAAGAGCCGAAGCAAAAAGAATGTTGGCTAATTATGGGAATCATCCTTCGTTTATATTTATGGCTTTGGGCAACGAATTACAAGGCGATATTAGTGTTTTAAATAAAATGGTTGCAGAAATAAAGCCATTAGATAACAGGCATTTGTATGCTACAACAGCATTTTCTTTTCAACAACCAACAGGAACAAGACCAGAAAAGGAAGACGAATTTTTTATAGCACAATGGACAGACAAAGGCTGGATAAGAGGACAAGGAATTTTCAATACAAAAGCACCACATTTTAATGCAGATTACTCATCTGGCTCAAAACATATTAATATTCCTTTAGTTTCTCACGAAATTGGTCAATATTCTGTGTATCCAGATATGAGTGAAATTAAAAAATATACAGGTGTTTTAGATCCATTAAATTTTAAAGCAGTAAGAAACGATTTAGAAAAAAAAGGCTTGCTGGAATTTGCACCTAAATTTACAAACGCTTCTGGTAAGTTAGCAGCTTTATTATACAAAGAAGAAATAGAAAGAGCCTTAAAAACACCAAGTTTTGATGGTTTTCAATTATTACAACTCCAAGATTTTCCAGGACAAGGAACTGCTTTGGTAGGTTTATTAAATGCATTTTGGGAATCTAAAGGAATTATATCTGCAGAGAAATTTAGTGAATTTAATAGTGAGATTGTACCTTTAATTCGTTTTGAAAAAGCGACGTATACCAGTGGAGAAACGTTTACTGCCTATTTAGAAATGGCAAACTTTTTTGAAGAGAAAACAAATCAAAATATAGTATTTTTAGTTACAGATAAAGAAGGAAATGAAATCAAAAAAGAAACTATTTCTGGTGTAAATTTAAAAATTGGTAATAACACCAATTTAGGTACAATCAATTTTCTAATACAAACTGATGAAGCAAAAAAACTAACCATAACTGTTGCTTTAAAAGGCTCAAAGTATAAAAATAGCTGGAATATTTGGGTATATCCAAAAAATGTACCTACTACAAAAGAAGGTGTTATAGTAACATCATCCATAAAACAAGCTATAGTTTTATTGAAAAGAGGTAAAACAGTATTATTAAGTCCAAACCCAAAAACATTAAAAGGTATAGAAGGTAGATTTGTACCTGTTTTTTGGAGTCCTGTGCATTTTCCAAATCAGCCAGCAACAATGGGTGTTTTATTGGATGAAAAAAATGCGGCTTTTAATAATTTTCCAACCAATTATCATAGCGATTGGCAATGGTGGGATTTATGCATCAACTCAAAATCTATAATTATAGATGATTTAGAGGTAGAACCAATTGTAAGGGTTATAGATAATTTTGTTACTAACCACCATTTATCAAATGTTTTTGAAGCAAAAGTTGGTACTGGCAAATTAGTGTTTTCATCCATAGATTTAATTTCTGATTTAGACAAAAGACCAGTGGCAAAACAGTTGAGGTATAGTTTATTAGAATATATGTCTAGTGATGAGTTTGCACCAAAAAAATCAATAGATAATAAAGATTTAGAAAACATTAAAATGAATAAGAAAAAAGGTTCATTTTCTACCAATGATATTTATAAAGAGTAATTTTTATGTCTATTTTTCGTAGTTTTAGTATTGGTAATCAATTGTGTTAATTAAAACTTGTATAAATTGAGAGAGGTAAAAAGTATCATCAAAATTGAAATAGGTATACTGATTCTGATTAGTCTTATTTATTTTTCGTGCGATAAAAAAAATATTGAAAAACCTATTTACGCAGCAGAAAAATGGGAAAATCCTGAATGGGAAAACCCAGAAATATTTCAGATTAATAGAGAAAAACCAAGAGCTACTTTCTATAACTATGCTACACCTAATGATGCCTTTATAAACAAAGGCTGGGAAACTTCATCATTTTACAAATCTTTAAATGGCAATTGGAGTTTTTATTACGCAGATAGTGTACAAGCAAGACCAGTAGATTTTTACAAACAAGATTTTAATATAGAGGGTTGGGATAAAATTGAAGTCCCTTCTAACTGGGAAATGAAAGGTTTTGGTTTGCCAATTTATGTAAATCTAGGTTATGTATTTCCTATAAACCCTCCATTTATCAAACATAATCTAAATAATGTAGGGAGTTACAAACGCACTATTGATATTCCAAAAAAATGGAAAAATAAAAATGTGTATATCCATTTTGCAGGTGTTAGTGGGGCAATGTATGTTTATGTAAATGGAAAACAAGTTGGGTATAATGAAGGTAGTAAAACTGCTGCAGAATTTAATATTACTAATTACGTAAAATCTGGAGAAAACCAAATTGCTGTGCAGGTTTTACGTTGGTCTGATGCTAGTTATATGGAGGATCAAGATTTTTGGAGATTAAGTGGTATAGAAAGAGATGTGTATCTGCGAGCTGAAAACAAAATCCATTTAAAGGATATAAAACTTAATGGAGATTTAAGTGCTGATTACAAAAAAGGGCTATTAAATCTAGAATTAGAAATAGAAAACACGTCTGACAATTTATCTTCTGGAAAAATTGTTACGACACTTTTTAAGGATAACAATCAAATTGAAAAATATGTTGAGAAATTTAATGTTCCTTCAAAAAAAATAATCTCAAAAAGTTTTTCTGATGTAATTCCTAATATCAAAAAATGGTCAGCAGAAACCCCAAATTTATATACAGTTTTAATCACCTTAAAAGATAGTAATGATAGTGTATTGCAATCTACATCTTTAAAAACGGGTTTTAGAAACATCAAAATAAAAAAGAATCAATTTTTGGTAAATGGAAAACCTATTTTGATAAAAGGAGTCAACTTGCACGACCATAATGAAAAGGAAGGACACGTAATTTCTAAAGAGCTAACCTTTAAAGATTTAAAAATAATGAAAGAGAACAACGTAAATGCAATACGTTGTAGCCACTATCCAAAAAATCCTTTTTTCTACAAAATGTGTGATGAATATGGTTTTTATGTGATTGATGAAGCAAATATAGAATCTCATGGAATGGGAACTACAAACCAAGGTTTAGACAATAATAAGAAGAAACAAAGCGTACATCCTGCTTACTTGCCAAAATGGAAAGCAATGCATTTAGATAGAACTATAAGAATGTATGAGCGTGATAAAAACCACCCATCAATTGTTACTTGGTCTCTAGGGAATGAAGCTGGCAATGGAGAAAACCTCTTTGCAACTTATAAATGGTTAAAAGAAAATGATAGTACTAGACCAACGCAATATGAAGGCGCTACTATGTATAAAAATACAGACATTCAAGCACCAATGTATGATAGAATTCCGCAACTTATTAAGTACGCAGAAAACAACCCAAAAAGACCACTAATATTATGTGAATATTCTCACGCAATGGGAAATAGTTTAGGTAATTTTAAAGATTATTGGGATGTTATTAGAAAGTATGATGTGCTACAAGGTGGATTTATTTGGGATTGGGTAGACCAAGGTTTGGTAGCTAAAACAGCTGATGGTAAAAAATACTGGGGTTATGGAGGAGATTTTGGAGCAGCACACATCAAAAATGATAAGAATTTTTGTCTAAATGGTGTTGTAAATCCTGATAGATCTGCTCATCCTGCATTAGCAGAAATGAAAAAAGTATATCAAAATATACATTTTAAAAATATCGATTTTAAAACAGGTAAAGTTTCTGTTTATAATGAATATTTTTTTACCAATTTAAACAGGTTCAATTATACTTGGCAACTTTATAAAG
Organism: Polaribacter porphyrae; assembly: GCF_002954685.1. GTDB lineage: Bacteria > Bacteroidota > Bacteroidia > Flavobacteriales > Flavobacteriaceae > Polaribacter > Polaribacter porphyrae. Next base: position 2,390,473 of record NZ_MSCN01000001.1, read on the forward strand.
ATGGAAATGAAATTGCAAAAGGAGATGTAGAAGCTATAGATGTAAAACCAAGAGAAACAGGAATTATAACTTTAAAATTGCCTAAAGTTGATAAAAATAAAGCAGAATATACACTAAATATATATGCAAAAAATATTGATAAACTAGCTTTAGTAGATAAAGGTTTTGAGCTAGCAAAAGAACAGTTTATCTATGGAAATTATACACCTATATTGCTATCAAGCGCAAAAAGTAAATTAGAATTAACATCAAACGAAAAAAAGATAACTCTAAAATCTAACAACGTTGAAGTTTCTTTTGATAAAAATTCTGGAGAGCTTACTGCTTTAGATTATGGTAATGGAAATATCATCAAAAAAGGAATAAAACCGAATTTTTGGAGAGCTACTTTAGATAATGATTTTGGATTTAATATGCCAAAACATTATGCTATTTGGAAAAACGCAACAGAAAATCAGACAAAAGTTTCCATAACTCTTAAAGAAGGCAATAATAATATCAATTTAAAAACAACAAAAGATAAAAATGCACTGATACAAGTGGTATATCAGCTACCAGAAAATTCAGGGAAAGTACAACTAGATTATAAAATTGAAGCATCAGGTCAAATAACTGTTACTAGTACATTAAAGGATGTTAAAAAAGGACTACCTAATTTACCACGTTTTGGAAGTAATTTTATCATAAATAATGAATTTAACCAAGTAAATTGGTATGGTAGAGGTCCGCAAGAAAACTATCAAGATAGAAATACAGCTGCTTTTATAGGGAATTACAAAGCAAATGTGGCAGACTTATATTATCCATATATAAGACCTCAAGAAAATGGTTATAGGACAGATACTAGATGGCTCACGTTAACTAATAAATCTGGAGAAGGAATTAAAATTTTAGCAACAAAGTTGTTTAGTTTTAGTGTGCATCATCAATACAATTCAGATTTTGATGCAGGTAAGAAGAAACAACAACGCCATACAACAGATATCATTACAAGAGATCTTGTAAATGTTAATATCGATTATAAACAAATGGGCGTTGGTGGAGACACAAGTTGGTGGGCAAAACCATTAGAAAAGTATCAGATAAAGCCAAAAAAAATGAAATTTAGCTACACTATTCTTCCTATTAATTAGAATTTTTTAACATTCATTGCAGTTTCTTCATACTATCATATTTTAAAAAGAAATACAATATTTTGATTAAATGATATTTATGGATATTAATATTTATCAAATTAATAAAAAAATCCATATTTAGATAATTTCCGTCTATTTTTTAAAAACCCTAAAATCATAAATTTAACAAAACTTTAAATTTTATATGATGATTAAAAATATTACGTTATTTTTTATTCTAATTACTACGTTTGCGTTTGGACAGACCGTAAATGATTTTGAAACTGGTTCTGCTGCACCTATTGGTGCTATTGGAGGATTTACTGCTACTGTGGTTGCAAACCCTGATAAGACAGGTATAAATGCTTCAGATAATTGTTTACAAATAGAAAGAACAAGTGGAGATAACTGGTGGGCTTTGGTAGGTATAAACGTTGATCCTGATTTAGCAGTATCAACATCAGATACTAAATTTATACACTTCCAAGTATACTCTAGTGTTCTAACAGATTTAGGATTGAGAACTGATGGTCCTAGTGATGCTTCTAATGGAACAAATGGAAATATTATTAGACCAAATCCATACACAGCTGTTACTAATAGTTGGCAAGAAGTAGTAATACCCCTTTTAGATACACCATCTTCATCTAATTTTTCTAAAGGTACTTTGTATAGAATTGATTTTCATACAGATATGGGTTTGTTGGAGGAAGACCTAGATCTGCATCTAGCATCGTGTATATAGATAATATAACAATTAATGATAGTGCAAATAAAGTGTATACATCAACTTGGAATGGTGCTACTTCAGATTGGGCTACATCAACAAATTGGACTGGAGGTTTACCAAACCAAACTGTACCAGTTACAATACCTTCTGGGACTCCTTTTAATCCTATTGTTGGTTCCTCATCTGGTGTTTCAGTAGATGTTTTAACATTAAATTCTGGTGCTAATATTACAATAAATTCAGGAGGCTCTTTAATAGCATCATCATCTACTGGTACAGGTACAATAACCTATAAAAGAACTATAACTAAAGATTCAGATTTATCTAATGCTTGGTACTCTGTAACATCACCCGTTTCTGGTGCAACAGTAACTACTTTACAAGCAGAAAACTCTTTTGCAGCAGGTTCTGGAGGCAGTAGAATTGGGTTAGCAACCTATAATAATGATGGCACAGATTGGAATTATTTTACAACATCAAGTACAGATGTAATTAATGCAGGAACAGGTTTAATAGCAAAAATTGATAATGGTGCTGCAAGTAATGATCTTTCTTTTACAGGTACATTTACAGGTACAAACGTAGAGCCAAGTATATCTCAAAATGGAGCTAATTTCTTTAATTTTGTTGGAAACCCATTTACAAGTTATATAAATTTAGGTACTTTCTTTACTGATAATAATGCCACAAATAGATTGTCTGAAGAAACCATTTGGATTTGGGACGAAAATAAAAATGGAGCTAATATGGGTGGCTATGTACAAAAAATGTCAGGAACAGATGCAGCTTTTGAAATTGCACCTGGGCAAGGTTTTTTTGTAAGTGCAGGAACAGCAGGTTCTAACGTAGTTACTTTTAACACTGCCAATCAAAGTCATAAATCAGATTCTTTCTTAAAAAGTGCAAATTCTAGAATTGAAATTGATTTAAAAATTGCTCAAGATGATTTAGTATTCAGTACAAAATTGTATTATATAGAAGGTACATCAAAAGGTTTTGATAATGGTTTTGATGGTTCTATTTTTGGAGGTGTAAATCATGATTTAGCAATTTATACAGAATTATTATTAGATAATAATGGAAGAAAAATTGGGATACAATCTTTACCAAATTCAGACTTGGAGTCTATGGTAATTCCTATTGGTATCAAATCTGAAATTAATAAGGAGTTTATTATTTCTGCAAGTGGTCTAAACTTACCCAATTCTGTAAATATCTATTTAGAAGATAAAAAGAAAAATGCTTTTATAAATTTAAGTCAAGACAATTACAAAACAACATTAGATGCAAGTTCTGATGAACTAGGTAGATTTTTTATCCATGCTTCATCATCAGCATTATCAGCTAATAATAGCACTTTAGTTGATGTAAATGTGTACAGAAAAAACAATAATATATTAAGAATATCTGGTTTAGATAATAGCAATGCAACTGTATCATTATACAATTTATTAGGAAAAAAAGTGATGTTTTCTAAATTTTCCTCACCACAAAGTAATATTGAGTTAAAATTACCAAAACTAGCCACTGGTGTTTATATTTTTAAACTAGAAACAGCAAAAGGGAGTTTGAACAAAAAGATAATTTTAGAATAATTTACTAAAACTTAATAAGATATATAATGACAAAAAATACAGATATTACTCGTAAAGAAGCAATTAAAAAAATTGGCAACTATGGTAAATATGCAGCATTAACTGCATTAGGAACTTATATGATTTTAAATCCACAAAAAGCACAAGCCCAAAGCCCTGAAAATCCAGGTACAGGTTTTTAATACAAAAAAGTATTTTTTTAAGAAAACTCCAATAAGTTTAATATTGGAGTTTTCTGTTTTTAAATTTAAAATAAAAGTATTTTAATCCATGTTTTTGATTTTTTCATCTATTTTTTTGAGATGTATAATTTATAATTTTATAAAAATTTAACCTTAAAATTATTATTATGATAAAAAAAATTACTTTTTTCTTTTTAGTTTGCATTACAACTTTTGGTTTCGCACAAACAGTTGTTAATGATTTTGAAACTGGTTCTCCAGTTCCTGTGAAAAGGTATGGTGCAGAAATTTCAGTTGTTGCCAACCCAAATACAACTGGAAATACATCTGCAAATGTTGCAAAACTAGGAAGAACAACTAGTCTTTGGTATGAATTAATGGCCTTTGATTTAGCTACAGCTTACACTGTTCCTGCTGGTGAAATACGCTACTTTACTTTTATGGCAAATTATCCTGCACAACCAGACATCACCATTCGATTTAATGCTGCAGATGCTAGTGTAGATGGTTCAGGAAGTCAAAGAGCATTAAATAAATACACTGCAACAGCTGGTGAATGGCAAGAAATAGTATTTGAATTAGATGGAGGTACAAATGGGATTACAATAAATGCAATTATATTTATTGGTGATGCAGGTTTTCAAAATGACCCTAAAGGATTAGTCTTAAACAATACTGATAAGTTTGCATATGTAGACAATTTTACATTTAAAGCTCAAAACCCATTAAGTACCAAAAACTTTTCATTAGAAAATAACACTTCTGTGTATCCAAATGAAGTTACTTCTACTTTTAAAATTGATTTAAACAACAGCACAAAAATTAGCGATATTTCTTTATTCAATATTTTAGGTAAAAATGTAACTCATAGCTTGTCTAAAATTAGTGATACTGAATACGATGCATCTAATTTATCTACAGGATTGTATCTTTTAAGGATTCAAGATCAGAATGGTAATAATGTTACTAAAAAAATCTTAAAAAAATAACATTAATTTTTACGAAAATTCAACTCTACAAATTAGTTGGAGATATAAATTTAAAAATATAATACACTTACTTATTTATAATAGAAAAGGGTGAATTTAAATATTCATCCTTTTTTTGAATAAATTTCGAAGAGAACATTATTATAACGCTTTAAGATGTTTGGTTTAAAGTTAAATAATTAAATAAACCTATCGAATACTAAAGAATAAGAATTTTTCAATACCAATCTTTTTATCTTCTTCTATAAATCGAGAAGTAGATATTTTTACGAGTGATTTTAGTAATGTAAACACATTTATGAACACAAAATTTATGTTCCAATACAAATTTAAAGATACCTCATTAAAACAACTAAAATACATATTAGAAAATCTTACAAAATAAAATTAACAGTAAATCAGTTAACTTCTTGTGAGAATAATTCCTAAAGTTTTAGCTAAAGCTAAAGAATATTTAGTTTAAATTTGTTCGATTTGAAAAAAGTAAAAAATAAATACGCATTCTTAATTGGTGTTATAATTATAATAATCATATTAATTATTTCTGCTTTAGGAATTTGGCATACAAGTTCCTTTTTATTTAATAATTAAACCATTTTAGTTTTTAACTGTCTAACTCATAAGCTTTTCAATTTGTAGATTATTACAAATTAAGTTAACTTTGAGATCATCTCAATTAGTTTTTACCCACTTAAAAACTAAACTATATGTCATATTTAGACACCTATTCTGGAAATTGGTCTGCTATTGAAGCAAGACATTTGTTAAAAAGAACCTCTTTTGGGGTAACACAAGCATTGACAGAAGAGTCAGTTTCTTTAGGTTTGTCTGGCACAATTTCAAAACTTTTCGAAATAAAACCAATGCCAGAAACTCCTCTAAAATACGAACCAGATGGAACTGGTAGAGGTGAGATAAACGACCCAGATGTAAACTATGGTGAAACTTGGGTAAATGCACCTGCTTATCCAGATTTGCCTACAAGCCAAGAAAGAAATCGAGTTTTTAGATCAAGAAATCGTTCTAACTATGCTTGGTCTTTTTTACAAATGCAAGATGCAGGTTTATCAATCAGAGAAAAACTAACTTTATTTTGGCACAACCACTTTGTATCTGAAAATACAAATCCTCACAGAGAGTTTTTATACATGAAAATTTTAAGAGAAAATGCTCTTGGAAATTTTAAAGAATTAACCAAACAAATCACTATTGACCCAAATATGCTCATCTATTTGAGTGGTTCTCAAAATACTAATACAGCTCCAAATGAAAATTATTCTAGAGAATTATTAGAATTATTTACCATTGGTAAAGGAGATGCTATTGGTAATGGAGATTACACAAATTACACAGAAAACGATGTAGTACAAATGGCAAAAGTACTTACTGGATGGAGAGTTAGAGGCATTGCACATGCAGAAGGCTTAGTTCCTTTTTTCTCTAATTGGTTTCATACAAAAGGAAGTAAAACCTTATCACATAGATTTAATAATGCCGTAATTTCTGAAAATGGAGAAAACGAATACAAAGATTTAATTGATAAAATTTTTGAACAAGAAGAATGTTCAAGATTTATTACTAGACAATTATATATTTGGTTTGTAAATTCTGAAATCACTACTGAAATTGAGGATAATATTATTGAGCCATTAGCAAAAATCATCAGAGAAAATGATTATGAAATTGCACCAGCTTTGCAAGTTTTATTAACATCAGATCACTTTTTTGAGAACACATTTTGTATGATAAAAAGTCCAATTGATTTGATGTTTTCTGCTACAAAATCACTGTTAGTTTCTGCACCAAAAACATCAGTTCAAGAAGAATATCAATTTGCTTTGGTACTTTATTTAGCTTGTACAGATTTAAATCAATCAATTTTTCATCATCCAGATGTTGCAGGTTGGAAAGCCTATTATCAAGCCCCTTTATATTATAAAAGTTGGGTAAATAGTTATTTACTACCAAAAAGATTAGATTATTGTAGAATTTTAGTTACTGGAGGTGATTTAGTAATTGATGAGAAAAAATATACAGTACCACCTCTAGTACCTGTTTTACAAATTGTTGCAGGTATTCAAAATGCAACTAACCCAAATATTTTGGTTTCTGAATTGGCAAATCAACTATTTAATTACCAAATAACTAATGAACAAATCATTGCTTTAAAAGATATTTTAATTCCTGGGTTACCAGATGTAGAATGGACTATTGAGTATGGAGAATATTTAGGAAATCCCTCTGATGTTTCTGTAGCATTATCTGTTGATAAAAAATTAAGAGGCTTAATTGCTGTGATGGTTCAAATGTCTGAATTTCAAATGATGTAATTATGGGAAAAAATCAGAAATTAAATAGACGAGATTTTATAAAATTAAGCTCAATTGCTTCTGCTTCTCTACCTATAGCCTTAAGTGGTTTCCCAATTTATGCAAATGAGAAACCAAAAGCATTTCAATTTTCATCAGATAATAATAACGTATTAGTTTTAATACAATTACAAGGTGGAAATGATGGGTTAAACACCATTTTTGATTTAAATCAATATGATAATTTACAAAATGTACGTTCTAATATTATTATTCCTGATACTGATTTATTAACGGTTGATAGTACAACTCGTTTTCACCCAGCCATGAGTGGAATTCAAGAAATTTGGAATCAAGAAAAATTAGGAATTATACAAAATGTAGGCTACCCAAATCAAAATCGTTCTCACTTTAGATCAACAGATATTTGGCATTCTGCATCAGATGCAAATGAATACATTTCTTCAGGTTGGATAGGTCGTTTTTTTGATATTAATCACAATGCCTTTCCTGAAGGTTATCCTAATGAAAATAATCCTCATCCTTTTGCAATTACTGTAGGTAAAGTTGTTTCTGAAACATGCCAAGGTACAAGTACTAACTTTTCTATGGCTCTTGAAGACCCAGATAATCCTGGCACTGCTTTAGTTTCTAATACTGGTAAAATTCCTAATAATTGTTATAGTAATGCTTTAAGTTTTGTGAATGATACTATTAAACAAACCAATGCTTATGCAGAAGGCATAAAAAATGCATCGAACTCTGGAAATAATGTATCAGATAAATATACCTCATCAGATTTATCAGAAAAGTTAAAACATGTTGCTAAATTAATTTCAGGTGGTTTGCAAACCAAAGTATATGTTGTACAAATTGGTGGCTTTGATAATCATGATAATCAAGTTGTAGAAGGCGAAACTACAACAGGAAAACATGCTGTATTATTACAAGAATTATCTGATGCTATGCTTGCTTTTCAAGATGATTTAAAATTACTTAATATTGATAATCGAGTTTTAGGAATGACTTATTCTGAATTTGGAAGAAGAATACGTTCTAATGCAGGTCTTGGAACAGATCATGGAACAGCTGCTCCACTATTTGTATTCGGAAACTGTGCAAAAAATCAAGTTTTAGGTGATGCTCCAGAAATTAATACTCAAGTTGATGATCAAGAAGGAATACAAATGCAATATGATTTTAGAAATGTTTACAGTACTATTTTAACAGATTGGCTAGGAGCTACAAAATCTGAATCTAACGCTGTTTTGTTTGATAGTTTTGATGCGTTACCACTTTTTAAATCTGGATGTTCTGCAGCATTGTCAACAGATAATGTATTGTTATCAACATCAGAAGTAAAGGTATATCCAAATCCTACAGCTGATTTTATCAATATCAAGTTTTTTGGTAATAATGAAAATTTGAGGATTACTTTATATAATTCTATTGGTGCTATTGTAAAACAGATTGCAAATAAAAAATATAGTTCTATTCAACATACTATTAAGATTAACATTTCTTCTTTACCTAAAGGAAATTACTTTATACATTATCAAAGTAAAAATGTTTCTAAAACTAAAAAGATTTTGAAATACTAGTGGTAAATAATTGGAAAATTTTTGACGATGCAAATACGATAAATTCTCTTGGTTCTGAAAACGGCATCATTATCATTGATGAAGAAAATATTTTTGGAGCACGTATTACAATTGAAAGAAATACAGATATTGCTCCTTTTTCTGTAACATTTAGTATATATAATTTAATGTTTCACACAGAGTACTTTAATCGTTTATCTGAAGCAACATCTAAAGTAAAAATATATAAAGTAAGAATTGAAGAGATACTCTCTCATCTTAAAATATTAGATAAAAAAAGAGAGAAAAATTGGAGAGAAAAATATAACTTTATGCTCGAAAAACTAGTTGAATAATTATTAATGAACCTACAAACAAAAATACCTTTAAAAAGACAACTTCATAATCAAATAGATTACAATTCAAAAATACTTTTGCTGGGTTCATGCTTTTCAGAAAATATTGGTGATAAATTTAACTATTTCAAATTCCAATCTACACAAAATCCTTTTGGAATTTTATTTCATCCTATTGCTATCGAAAAATTGATTACAAATGCAATAAATGAAAAAAGATATACTGAAAAAGATATTATTTCACAAAATGAACGTTGGCACTCATTTGATGCACATTCAAGTGTAAGTACAACTGGAAAGCAAGAATTACTTCAAAACCTTAATTCTAGAATTTATTCTACAAAAAAACAACTTGTAGAAGTTTCTCATATCATCATAACATTAGGCACATCTTGGGTTTATAGACATATTAAAAGTGATACAATTGTTACGAATTGTCATAAAATTCCGCAAAAAAAGTTTTTAAAAGAGCTTTTAACAGTTGATGAAATTTCTGAAAGTTTAGCATCATGTGTAGCATTAATCAGAACTATAAATAAAGATGTCAATTTTATTTTTACAGTTTCACCTGTTCGTCATCTAAAAGATGGTTTTGTAGAGAATACTCAAAGTAAAGCACACTTAATTGCAGCTATTCATCAGGTTGTTGAACCAAGAAAAAAAAGTTATTATTTTCCTTCTTATGAAATTGTAATGGACGAATTACGCGATTATCGTTTTTACAATGAAGATATGGTACATCCAAATAAAATTGCCATAAATTATATATGGGAAAGATTTGTAGAAACTTGGTTTTCTGAAGATACAAAACCCATTCTAAAAGAAGTTGATACTATTCAGAAAGGAATTTCTCACAAGCCATTTAATGAAAACTCTAAACAACATCAAGAGTTTTTACAAAGTTTATTATCTAAAAAGGAAAAAATAACTCAACAATTTTCGTTTATAAAATTTTAAAATACGTCATTTGACGTATTTAAATATTTTTAACTTTATTCGAAATTTACATTTTAAATAAAGTTATAATGCTTAAAAATATCTTTTATCCTACTCCACAGAACGCTTTTGTTTGGTTGAGTTCTATTTATCTATTATTTCTTTTATACATAGGCAAAGCAAGTCCAATGACAATTTTATTTGCCTATTTTTTAGAAACAATCATTATAGGTATTTTTAATGCTTTAAAAATGTTCTGGAGTATTTTTTTTGGGAAGTCAGAAAAACATGAGTTTGGATTAATTTTCTTTTTCTTGATTCATTATGGCATGTTTGTAGGTATCCAATCTATTTTTGCTTTTGCTTTATTTAGTATTGAAGGGAAAGGAATTATAAAAGAACCTTTTCATATTTTTGATAACTACGCTACAATATTATCTTTAGAGGATATAAAATATGCATTACCTGCTATTATTTTTACTCATCTAGGAAAGTTTATTTCAGACTTTTTACATCATAAAAAATATTTGAAATTTTCAGCAAAGGATATTATGTTTAAACCTTACTTAAGGATATTTATTCAGCAGTTTGTAGTTATTCTATCTTTCTTTTTTATCGTATTTGCAGAAGCAGGTATTATAGCTGCAATTTTACTCATTCTCTTTAGATTAATTGTAGATTTAGTTATGGAATCTATAAAAGAGAACTCAAAAGTACTAGATGTTTTATCAGAAAAACTTGCTAATGAAAAAGCTTCAAAATCAGAAATAAAAAAACAACTCTTAACACTTACAGAATAGTATTTTTTAAATATACGTCATTTGACGTATTGTTTACCCTTTTCATTTTATTCAATTTTGTTGTAATAAAAAATCCTAAAAATGAATACAATGAAAAAAATAAATTATAGTTTCTTATTTGCTTTATTATTCTCTATAAGCTTAATTTCTCAAGAAATTGGAGATATTAAAGTGAAAAATAAATTCTATGGAGCTAAAACTATGAAAAAAGCACCAAAGAAAATTTATATCAATTCTTTTAACATTAATTATGAGTTTTATAAAGAGGCTGTTGACTTTAAAGTAGGTGGTAATGGAGGTAGAATTGGCGGAAATACAAGTAATGCAACTGCAAGAGCAGCCATTGGTTTAGGTGGAATTGAAGCAAATTTAATGCAAGAAAAAACCAATTTACTATACAATAATTTTATAGCTCGATTAAAAAGTGAAGGTTATGAAATTGTTTCTGCTGATGAAGCAGGTAAAACAGATTTATACAAAAACTGGAAAAAAGAAACTGGCCCTGATGTAAAGGAAAGTTTTTCGGGTATTATAAATACAATGCCAGAAGGTTATTCTTATTTCTATAAAAGAAAAACAAATAAAGGGGAAGTTAAGAAAGGTTTTTTAGGTGGTATTGGAAATCAAGCAAAACTTTCTAAAGCTCTTGGAGGAGCAACTATTGTTGATGTAAATTTATATGTAATGTTTACAGAAAATGGTTCTAATATGTTTAAAGGAAGAGCTGCAAAAGTAAAGCTAAAAACAAACTTACGTTTAGCTAGTAGTTATATGATATCTGTACCTGTAAAAACAAAGAAAAAGAAAAGTATAGCTGGTAAAATCTTTGGTTCTGTAAAAATAAAAGGAGCAACAAATCATTATCCTGCAAACTCAAATATTAGCTTTATGCAAGGTAAAGTAGGGCTTGGATCTAAAGCTTCTTTTACAGGAACTTTAAAAGATGATGTAGAAATTAATGGAGTATTAAAAAAGCAAAAAGTTGTTGCTTACCAAAAACAAGGTTCTTTTGTACCCACATCATTTTCTACGTTTTCCACTTATTTAGCAGCTAAAGCTGATCGTTTTTCTACCACAGCAAAATGGATAAATGTTGATGGTAAAAAATATGCAGATGGTTTTTATAATGCTTGTAACACATTTTTGACAAAACAATTAGATGCTTTCTTCAGCAAAATAAAATAACAAAAACCTTATTCCATGAAACTTACTAAAAATATCGTTTTAATCTGTTTTTCTCTTTTTATATTAAGTTGTTCCGGCTATGGAGAAAAATTACAATACAACAAAACTGAAGTCTATTATACCAATAAAGTTGACAAGGCAGATGCCGAAAAACTTGGTGATTTTTTAATAAGCTCTGGTTTTGCTGGTGAAAATGAAAAATCGATTCAATTATCTAAAGATGATGAAAATGGGAACTATCAATTTAGAATGGTTACCACAAAAGAAGCTGCAGAAAGTGAAACTTACAAAGCTATTTTTGAAATCTTTGCAACTCAAATATCTGATTCCGTTTTTAATAAAAAACCTGTAGATTTTCATATTTGCAATAACATTTTTAAAACCTTAAAAGTTATTCCTTTTAAAAATGACAACACAAATTGATTTTAATTTAATTAATATCAAGAAAACATGAAATTATTAAAATCTAATGTAAAATGAATAACAAGAAAAGGTTACACAAATGATAAAATAGAAGTTAAGGAACGAAAACTTAATGTTTCTAAAAACTAATAATTGGATTCTATGAAAAGGCGAAAAATACGGCATCTGCCGTATTTTTTTTAGCTCAAATATTAAAGAGATTTGAGTTTCTATAACAAACAGACTTTATTAAAATTGAACTAAAGTTATAATTTTTAATACTATTAATTAACCTGAAAGACAGAGAATCTATGCCCATATATAAAATAAAACAACTATGAATTTACAACTTACTATACTAATCTCTATTTTAACTTCATTATTTTTTTTATTGATTGTGATTTTTATTGTTGATTTCAAAAAACTTAAAACTTCAGAAAATTACAAATTAAATATACTTAAAAATGCTATTTTACAGGAAAAAAACATAACATCATCTTTAAAAAACAAATCGCAAAAAATTGATATTTTACAGAAAAAGACAAACCAACAACTTTTAACTATAAGAATAAAGGTTTTCAATTTAGAATTTTCATTATCAAAAATTTTTAGTTAAAAATAAAAAGTTTTTAATATCAATAAAAAAACAACTATTAAAATAATTTGTAAATTGTAAGTGTCATTTTACAACTAACCTAATAATCACTTCATATTTTTTCGTAATGAGATATATAAAACATTTCCTACTCTTTTTTTTTGTGACTAGTTCTTTAGCTTCTCTTTCTCAAAATAAAAAGATAGATAGTTTAAAAACTATTTTAAAACAAGAAATTTCTACAGAAGAAAAAGCAGAAACATATATACTTTTAATTGATCAGTTTTTTAGTTTACAAAAAGATTCTGCAGAAATATACCTTAATAAAACCATTAAATTAACAGAAAATATAGAGAGCTTAAAAAGAACAAATATTCTAGCTTTACTAAAATATGCACAATTCTATATCATAAAAGGAGATTACACAAAGTCTCAAGAATATTATACAAAAGTAAATCAAAAACTAAGAGATTTTAAAAATTATGATTTAGAAACTAAATATTTTGGAGATTTTGGTGTGCTTAACTTTTATCAAGGAGATTTTAAAGGAGCTTTAACAAACTTTGACAAAGCTTTACAGCTAGCTGAAAGTAATAAAAATGAAGAAGATCAACTGCGATTTTTAAATAACAAAGCACTTGCTATGTCTTATTTAGGTAAAGCTGAAGCTTCTTTAGACATCCATAAAAAAGCCATTTCTTTAGCAGAAAAATTAAATGATTCTACTGCACTTGGTAAATCTTTTAACAATATTGGTCTAATTTATGAAGACATGAAAGAATATAGGAAAGCTTTAGAATTTTACTTAAAATCTCTTAAAATTAAAGAAAATAGCAGTAGTCAAGTAGACGTTGCTAATAGCTTATTTAATGTAGCTGGAATGTACAAGGAAATTGGAGAAGAAGAAAAAGACACCTCTTTATATGTTAATGCAGAAAATTACTATCAAAAATCTTTAGATGTTGCAAAAAAAATAAATTATGGAAAAATAATATTGTTTAATAAAACGGGTATGGCTCAATTAGCTACAGTAAGAAAAAAACCAAAAAAAGCTATAGAAATATATAAATCTGTTATTAATGAAGCACAAAAAACTAAAGATTTACAAACGTTAAGAGTCACTTATTTAAATCTTGGTGTGAATTATATTAGAACAAAAAAAATTGCAAGTGCAGAACAAAATTTATTACTTGCTAAACCCATGATAGAAAAAGCGAATAATCCTTCAGATTTAGCTAAATTATACAAAAACCTATCAGTACTATACCAAGAAAAAAAACAATATAAAAAAGCATTTGAATATCTTTTAAAGCAAAAAGAATTTGAAGATGAACTTTCTAAAAATTCATTAAAAGATAAAATTTCAGATTTTGAAGTAAAGTATGAAACCACCAAAAAAGAGAAAGAAATTGCCCAACAGAAAGAAGAACTTTTAACTCAAAAATTAGCCATTAAAAACAGAAATTTATATGCTATTTTGTTAACTGCTGCATTATTAATTTTAGGAATTATTTTCTTTGCTGTTTACAAAAGAAACCTGTTTAAAAAGAAACAACTCCAAAAAGAAATTGACTTAAAAGACGCTTTAGCAACTATAAAAACTCAAAATCGTTTGCAAGAACAACGTTTAAGAATTTCTAGAGATTTGCACGATAATATTGGCTCCCAACTTACTTTTATTATTTCATCTATAGACAATCTAAAATTTATTTCTAAAGATGCTAGTGAAAAACTAAAAGATAAATTATCAAATATCAGTTCTTTTACAGGAGATACCATTCATCAACTTCGTGATACAATTTGGGCTATGAACAAAAGTGAAATTACTGTGGAAGATTTGCATACACGAATTTTATCATTTGTAGAAAAAGCAAAAAACGCGGTACCTAACACAAAATTTGATATAGAATATACCATTGATAAAAACGAGAATTTTACATCACTTGCAGGGATGAATATCTTTAGAGTTATACAAGAAGCTATAAATAATAGCATTAAATATGCTGAAGCTGATACTATTAAAATAGAACTAAACAAAAAAGAACAACTTTTTATTGCCAATGTTATTGATAATGGAAAAGGGTTTAGTTTAAATTCTACAGAACTTGGTAATGGTTTATCTAATATGGAAAAGAGAATGAGTGAAATTGAGGGTTCTGTCAAAATTATTTCAAAAGAAACAAAAGGTACAACCATAACTTTAGAAGTTCCTCTAAAAAATAAGGCAAATGACGTATAAAAATTTAAAAAATCTAATGTTACTTTTATAGAAATAAAATAAACTATGAACTTAAAAGTTTGCATTGCAGAAGACAACTATTTTTTAGTAAAAACGATTAAAGAAAAATTATCTTTCTTTGAAAACATATCTGTAAAATATCATGCAAATAATGGTGCTGAATTAATTGGAAAATTAGAAGAAAATCATAATATAGATGTTATTTTAATGGATATTCAAATGCCAGTAATGAATGGTATAAAAGCTACTGAACTGGTTAAAAATAAATACCCACACATAAAAGTGATTATGTTAACAGTTGTAGATGATGATGAATGTGTATTTAAAGCTATTAAAGCAGGTGCAAATGGTTATTTACTTAAAGAAATTGATGCAGAAAATCTATACAATAGCATTATAGAAGTTACCAAAGGTGGTGCACCAATGACGCCAAGTATTGCTGTAAAAACTTTAAATTTGTTAAGAAACCCAACACTTTTACTTGCCAAAAGAGAGCTGAATGACAATATTAAATTAACCAAAAGGGAAACAGAAATATTAACTCATTTAAGCAAAGGATTAAATTATAACGACATTTCTGATAACCTAATCATATCTCCATCCACTGTTAGAAAACATATAGAAAATATTTACAAAAAATTGCAAGTACATAGTAAAATGGAAGCTGTGATGAAAGCCCAAAAAAGAAATTTAATTTAGGATTTATTCTTCTAAATATTGAGCAACATTTTGCCAAGGACCACCATTGATAACATCAAGCCCATTTTGTTTTAAAAATTGAGTGGCTTGCCCACTTCTACCTCCACTTCTACAAACTGCAATTATGGGTTTATTCCAAGATTTAATTTGATCAATTTCAACAGGAATTAAATTCAATACAATATGTTTTGAGTTGTAAATATGCCCTTCATCCCACTCCATTTGTGTCCTTACATCTAAAATTACTGCATCTTTTTCAAGGTATTCTTTAATTTCATTTGTTGAATCCTTTTGACTAAATATTCCAAATAATCCCATAATCCTTTTTAAAGTTGATGAACTTCAATCTTTAATAAATTTAATCCATTTTGAATTAGTTTACTATAAGCTACATTTTTTTGTAAATCTTGTAAATGCATTAAAATACCAGATTGAATTTTATAATTATGTTGCAAAGCTAATTCATAAAGTTCTAAATTCAATAACCAATCTTGAGGAAAATCATTTTTTAACTGATTGAATATTTCTGTTATTTTCTTTGATGATGCTGTATTTGCCTCACGCATTTTTTTTACTTGATCGTATAAAGTATACAATTCTTTTTCATCATCAGTATATATAATTTTGTGGGTTTTTGTTTCAGATACTTTACCAAAATCTGCAAAAGAATCTACATCTGCTGTACCAGCATACGCAGAAACTACTTCTTTACCAACTGCCATATCATACAAACCCCATTCAGGTTGAAACAAAACTTCATTATTATAAGTTACAGTACATTCATCAAAAGTAATAATTAAAATTTTTCCTCGTAAATCTCGAGTACCAGTTATTGCTTTTCCTTTAAGAATAATACCACTTTCAAACTCTAATGTCATGAACTCTCCTTCGTAAATTCCATAAGCCTTTAAATCTCTAGGACTCATATCTTCAATAGGTAAATTAATTCCTTTCAACTTTCCTACTGGGCTTCCAAAACCATTTTTATGTACATTAATTCCATGACCTATCAACTCCTTATCTCTATTCGCTAAAGCTGTAAATCCTGTAGTCTGAAAATAGGCTACTTTATTGTTTTTGAACTTGATAACTCTATCAAAGGTTCCAGAAATTTGAATACCAGTTGTCAATTCAATTGTACCTAAACTTTTAGATTTAATCAACTTTTCAACTCCTCTTAAGCCTCCTGTTCTTAATGCCATCGTATTTGCAAACTCATCTAATACTAAGCTTAAATAAGCAAAATCTGAAGTAACAAATAATTGAGGCTGTGGTTTGGTTATATCAAAATTCACAGTTGCTGCATTTAGAGAATAAGGCACTTTAGTTACTTTATCTTGCATGCACCAAGCACTCTCTCCAATTGATGAAAGCAATCCTGCACCATAAATTTTAGGATTTTCTAAACTGCCAATTAAACCATATTCCACTGTCCACCAATGTAAATTTCGAATCATGGCCATTTCAGACAATTCTCCCATATTTTCTTGTATCCACTCTACTTTTTCTTGAGCCTCTTTTATTTCTTTTTCAGAAGAATTAGGATTTTCTTTTAAAATTGATAACAATCGAATAGCTTCATACATCTCATAATCTTTGGCAGATGAAATTGCTTTGCTACCAATTTCTCCAAAACGCCTCAAGTATTCAGAATATTCAGGATTTGCAATAATAGGTGCATGACCTGCAGCTTCATGAATGATATCTGGAGCTGGTGTATATTCGATATGATTTATGGTTCTCATATCTGAAGCAATTACCAAAACATTATAAGCTTGAAACTCCATAAATGCATTTGGAGGAATAAAACCATCTACAGAAACAGCTGCCCAACCAATTTCTTTGAGTATTCTATTCATTCCTTCCATTTTTGGAATATTTTCAAGAGAAATTCCTGTTTTTTCTAATCCTGAAATGTAAGATTGATGTGCAACTTTACTCAAATAATCAACATTCATTCGCATCACATATCGCCAAACAGCTTGATTTTGAGGCGTATATTCATCATAGGGTTGTTTTACAACAAACTTGTGTAAATGCTTGGGTAACTTGCTAGTTACTTCGTTCATTTCAAAGTGTGATTCCATTAAAAATTTAGTAAAATTTGCCCTGTAAAATTACGAATTTTGTAATAATATCCTCCTTTTTTTCTTGTTAAAAATTAATTTAAAAATGATTTATAGTTTTTACTATTAAATCTGTAATTGTAACATTTTCTCATTTTCTGCTACATATATAAAAAGATACTGCTATGAGTTTTACATCACACATGATTACAAGTTTAAAACACAACAGAAGAAAACGTATTTCCGCTTTTGAAAAGATAAAAAACTTCAAAGAAGGAAATAATATTCAGGTTTCTTTTGATGGGAAAGCTACACCCTGTCAACTTAAAAACATCAGAGAAAAACTTTCTGATGAAAATAGAAAAAGGAAAATAAAAAATATTTTGATTTTTATAGTTGGGATGTCAACAATTATATATTTTGCTGGTTTTGCAAAATATTAAAAACGCTATTCGATAAAATTTACTGGATAAAATTTTGAGTTTTTATCTTAAATCTAAAATATGAATTTATAAACAATAAAAAAGAGAAATTAATAGTATCTTGGCTTAAAATACTATTTTTAATATATAAAAACTATGGAAACTTTACTGAATGATTTCTCTTTTGGGTTATTTGTTACTCAAACATTGTTACTTTTAGCATTAGTTCTTTTTATTTATGCTTTGTATGATGTTTTGAAAAATAAATTTATAAATAATAATAAAATCATTTGGACTTTAGTTGTGCTATTTGTTCCTTTTTTAGGCTCGCTTTTTTATGTTATTATTGGTAGAAAACATAAATTAGTTTAAACTATCTCTCAAATAATTTTACAAAAAAACTGCCTACAAGAGGCAGTTTTTCTAATTAATTCAAAAATAATTACTATTACAAAGCTTCTTTTAAAACTTTGACAACGTCTACAGCTTTAGATCTTTCTGCAATTTGTAATGCTGTTAGCCTCGCACCATTTTCTGATTTAGTATTTAATTTAGCACCACTTTTAATCAATAATTTTACAATTTTAACTTTATTTTGTCTTGCTGCAAACATAAGGGGCGTTAAACCTTTAGATTTTCTATTCACATCTTCTCCTGTATCTATAAGAGATTTTACAGCCTCATAGTTACCCATTTGTATAAGTCTACAAAAAGCATTGGTTATGTAACCAGCTTTTACAGATACTGATGTATGAGATTTTAAATCTATTGAATTAGCATTGGTAGTAGAAAAAGCTAATAAGAATACTAGCATTGGTAAAAAAAGTTTTTTCATGATTGATAGGTTTTAGTATTAATAAAATTATTTTGGTGTTTATATTAAATAGACCATAAAAACTGTATTATGTTTCAAAGGCGAAGCTTATTTAACAAGCGTTTAACGCATATGTATTATTTAACTTAAAAAAAAATTAATTTATGTTAATATTCATTTTCTCTTTTTTAATTGACGAAATCAACTTTATCGGTTTCGTAAAATTTTAGAAATAGCTTTAAAATCTTTCTTATTTTTACATGATAATATAGAAAAATGAACAAGAAAGTTATTCTTATGATTTTGGATGGTTGGGGAATTACTCAAGACCCAAAAGTCTCTGCTATTTACAATGCAAAAACATCATACATAGATAGTTTATATAACAAATATCCTAATGCAACATTAAGAACAGATGGAGAACATGTTGGTTTGCCTGAAGGACAAATGGGGAATTCTGAAGTTGGCCACATGAATTTAGGTGCTGGTAGAATTGTATATCAAAATTTAGCTAGAATAAATAAAGCTGTAAAAGAAAAAACGTTAGGTAAAGAAAAAGTGTTATTGGATACATTTCAATATGCCAAAGAAAACAATAAAAATGTCCATTTATTAGGTTTGGTTTCTAATGGAGGTATTCATGCGCACATCAACCATCTAAAAGGAATTTTAGATGTTGCTAAAGAAAATGAAGTAAATAATGTTTTCTTGCATGCATTTACAGATGGTAGAGATTGTGATCCTAAATCTGGAACGTATTTTATCAATGATATTCAAGAATACATGCAAGAAAGCACAGGAGAATTAGCTTCTGTTACTGGGCGTTATTATGCTATGGATAGAGATAACAGATGGGAACGTGTTAAAGAAGCTTATGATGGTGTTGTAAACGGAATTGGCACAAAAACTACAGATGTTATTACAACCATCAATCAAAATTATGAAGCTGGTTTAACTGATGAATTTCATAAACCTATTATAATTACAAACGAAGATGGTTCACCAAAAACCACTATAAAAGAAGGTGATGCAATTATTTTCTTCAATTACAGAACAGATAGAGGAAGAGAATTAACAAACGTTCTATCTCAAAATGATTTCCCTGAATTTAGGATGAAAAAATTAGACTTATATTTTACAACCATCACTTTATATGATGCTTCTTTTACAGGAATTAATGTGATTTATAATAATGATAACATTAAAAATACATTAGGAGAAGTTTTATCAGCAGCTGGTAAAAAACAAATAAGAATTGCAGAAACCGAAAAATATCCTCACGTAACATTCTTCTTTTCTGGTGGACAAGAAACACCTTTTAAAGGCGAATCTAGAATTTTAAGAAATTCACCAAAAGTAGCCACTTACGATTTAAAACCAGAAATGTCTGCATATGAGTTAAAAGATGCTTTATGTAAAGATTTAGAAAAAGGTGAAGCAGATTTTGTCTGTTTAAATTTTGCAAATGGAGATATGGTTGGGCATACAGGAATTATGGAAGCTGCAATAAAAGCTTGTGAAGCTGTTGATATTTGCGCAAAAGAAGTGATTGAAACTGGTTTAGCAAACGGATATTCTACTTTGTTAATTGCAGATCATGGTAATTGTGAAACTATGATGAACCCTGATGGTTCTCCACATACAGCACACACCACAAACCCTGTTCCTTTTATTTTAATTGATGATGAAATAAAATCAATAAAAAGTGGTATTTTAGGCGATATTGCTCCAACTATTTTAGAATTAATTGGTGTAAATCAACCTAAAGAAATGACTCAAAAATCTCTATTATAATTATGAAATATTTAGTACTCATACTATCAACAGTAATTTTAGCAGCTTGTAACTCAAAAAAGTCTGCACTAGAATTAAAAACAGAAGTGATTAAAAGATTGCCAGCAAAAGAAGCAAATGCAGAAAAAAATGACCGAGGTTATTTAATTGGAATTGCAAACAAAGAAATGTTTCAAGATCCAAGTTATAAAGGTTGGTATAACAGTAGGTATTCTGAATATAATGTTGATGAAGAAACTATCACTAAATTAAAGCCAGTTATAAATAACTATACCATAAAAGGCTTTATGGGAACTTGGTGTGGTGATAGTAAAAGAAATGTGCCTCGCTTTTACAAAATTTTAGAAGAAGCAGGTTTTGATGAAAATTATTTTGAATTGGTTACAGTAGGTAGAAATAAAAAAACACCAGATAATCTTCAAGAAGGATTTGATCTTTTACGAGTACCAACTTTTATTTTTTATAAAAATGGAAAAGAAGTAGGTCGTTTTGTAGAAAGGCCTAGAGAAACTATAGAAAAAGATATTCTAAAAATTGTTACAGGAGAACCTTATAAACATTCTTATGATAAGAGTGAGTAATCAAAAAACACAGATTTCACGGATAACTGCCTCATAAGAATCCGTGAAAGTTTGTAAAATCCGAGTCAAAAACCCTCACTAATAATTATCAATAAATATAGTAACTTTGCGTTTCAATTTTTTCAATATGATTAAAATTAAAACCAGAGAGGAAATAGAAATTATGCGTGAAAGTGCATTAATTGTTTCCAAAACTTTAGGTATGCTTGCCAAAGAAGTAAAACCTGGGGTTACTACTTTATATTTAGATAAACTTGCAGAAGAGTTTATAAGAGCTCATGGAGCAGTTCCTGGTTTTTTAGGTTTGTATGATTTCCCAAATACACTTTGTATGAGTCCAAACTCACAAGTAGTCCATGGATTCCCAACTAAAGAACCTCTTAAAGAAGGTGATATTATCTCAATAGATTGTGGTGCTTTAAAAAATGGGTTTTATGGAGATCATGCATACACATTTGCTGTTGGTGAAATTGATGAAGCCACAAAAAATTTACTAGATGTTACTTTAGAGAGTTTATACGTCGGTATTCGTGAATTTAAGGCTGGAAACAGAGTTGGCGATGTTGGTTTTGCAATTCAAAATTTTACAGAAAAACATGGTTATGGAGTTGTAAGAGAGTTGGTAGGTCATGGATTAGGACGTAAAATGCACGAAGACCCAGAAATGCCAAATTACGGAAGAAGAGGAAGAGGAAAAAAATTTGCTGAAGGAATGGTTGTGGCTATTGAGCCAATGACAAATATGGGTACGCATAAAATAAGACAACATGCTGATGGCTGGACAATAACAACTTTAGACAATAAACCTTCAGCTCATTTTGAACATGATGTTGCTATTGTCAATGGAAAACCAGAATTGCTTTCTACTTTTAAATATATAAATGAGGCTTTGGGTATTGTTACTGATGTAGAGAATGAATTTCGACAAGAGATTATTTAAAAAAGTTTGACACTGATTTCACAGATTTTCACGGATTAAAAAATTGCTAAATAATATGGACAATCTACTTTATAAAGAAGATACTTATAAAATTATAGGTCTTTGTATGGAAGTTCATAATCAGTTAGGCAAAGGTTTTAATGAGGTGGTTTATAGTGATGCTCTTGAAATAGAGTTTATTGACAATAATATTAAATATTCCAAAGAACAAAAATTTAACATCAATTATAAAGGAAACATTCTTCCTCACAAATACAGAGCAGATTTTATAATAAACGATAAAATAGTTTTAGAAATTAAAGCAATAAAATGTTTAACTTCATCTCACGTAAAACAAACCTTAAACTATTTAGCAGTTTCTAAATTGAAAATAGGCTTATTGATTAATTTTGGAGAAGATAGTTTAAAATATCAAAGAGTAATTCTATAATTTATCAGTGAAAATCTGTGAAATCCGTGTCAAACAAAATATTCAAATCCATACTAAACAAAATACCAAGACCATTACTAATTAAAGTCAGTTATTTGGTACGTCCAATAATAGCTTTTACTTTAAGAGGTAATAGATTTACAGATCCAATTGATGGGAAAAGCTTTCGTAAATTTTTACCTTATGGTTATGGAAAACAGCGTGAAAATGCACTTTCTCCATCAACATTATCATTAGAAAGACACAGATTAATGTGGCTGTTTTTACGTGATGAAACTGATTTTTTTATATCCGAAGAAAAACAAAAAGTACTACATATTGCACCTGAACAATGTTTTTTAGACATCTTCAGAAAACAAAAAAATTTAGATTATATCACTTCAGATTTAGAAAGCCCAATTGCAGATGTAAAAGCAGATATTTGTAACTTACCTTTTAAAGACAATGAGTTTGACGTTGTGTTCTGTAATCATGTTTTAGAACACATTTCTGATGACACTAAAGCTATGCAGGAGTTATTTAGAGTGATGAGAAAAGGTGGTTTTGGTATTTTTCAAATTCCACAAGATACTTCAAGAAAAACAACTTTTGAAGACAACTCTATCACAGATAAAAAAGAAAGAGCTAAAATTTTCGGGCAATATGACCATGTGAGAGTTTATGGTTTAGATTATTTTGATAAGTTGAGGAGCGTAGGTTTTACAGTAGATGAAGTTGATTTCACTACGAAAATATCATCAGAAAAAATTGAAGAATTTTGCTTAATGAAAGGAGAAATTTTACCCGTTTGTTACAAGAAATAACATTTACTTATAAGTAGCATATTCTTCTAAATTCCCATTTTTGTTTGTGTAAATCAAGATTACTTTTAAGTGTTGCTTATCTTTTAAAAATGCTTTAGTTTTTTCTAAACCCATAGCCATAAACGCTGTTGCATAAGCATCAACATCTGCACAATCTACACTACCAATAACAGAAGCACTTAATAAATTACTTTCAGTAGCTCTTCCTGTTTTAGGGTTTATTGTGTGTACATATTTTTGCCCTTTTTTTGTAACTCTAAATTTTCTGTAATTACCAGAAGTTGCCATAGATTTATCAGAAAGATCAATCACTTTAAAACCACTACTAATATTAACAGGATCTACAATTTTAATGAGCCAAGGTTTGTTATTTTTTTTAGTGCCTTTTGCTCTTATTTCGCCACCAATTTCTATCAAATAATTATTGATATTTTTAGAATTAAAAAAACGAGCAATTACATCAAGACCAAAACCTTTTGCTGTAGAATTAAAATCAAGAAAGATATTAGGGTTCGTTTTAACAATTTTATTTTCATGTAAGGTTACTTTATCCAAACCAACAAATTTCATGTAATTTTCAATGTCTTCATCAGTCAAATTTTTCTTTTCTTTTTTGGGTCCAAAACCATAAGCATTTACTAGATTTCCTACAGTTGGATCGAAAAAACCGTCTGTTTCTTTGTAGATTTTTTTAGATTTTAAAAATACTTCCTTAAAAAAATCATCAATTACCACTGTTGAATCTCCACTATTTATTTTAGAAATATCTGATGTAGATATATAAGTTGATAATGAGTTATTTATCAATAAGAATAAACTATCTATAGATTCTTGATAATTCTTGTCTGCATTTAAATAACTTATTTTATATGATGTGCCAAAAACACCTCCTTTTAGTATAAAATCCTTTTTTTCTATTTTTTGATGACAAGAAAATAAAATAACAATAAGAAAATAAAATAACGACTTTTTAATAATTTCCATACAAATTCTTAAGAATACCAAAAATAGCATATAATTTTTTCATAAAAAGACCTATAAAACTATTTTTATATATGCTTTTTGTTAAATTTGTGCCATAAATTTATATATTTTAAAGATGAAAAAAATATCAATATTCTTATTTTCTATTTTCATATTATCTTCTTGTGTTTCTAAAAAGAAATTTTTAGAACTAGAAGCAAAACAAAGTGATACAAAAGACGAATTGCTAAAAGTAGAAACTACTTTACAAAAATGTTTAATAGAAAAAGAAAAACAAACATATAGAGTAGAATCTTTAAATGAGCAGGTTTCTTCTTTAAAAGAGGACAAGAAAAATGCCTTAAAACAAGTAGAGAATTTAACTGTTTTAAATAAATCGTCTATAGATGGTATTAACAAAACCATAACTCAATTAGACGAAAAAGATAAATTTATTAATGGTATTAGAAGTGCCATGACTCAAAAAGATTCTTTAAATCTTGCCATTAAATATCACTTAACAAAGAATTTAACAGATGGTATTAGAGACAAAGATATTGTGGTAAACGTTGAGAAAACTGTGGTTTTTATCTCAATTTCTGATAAATTACTATTTAAAAGTGGTAGCTACAATGTAACTGATAAAGCATATACTATTTTAGAAAAAATAGCAAAAGTGATTAATGACCAACCAAAAATGGATGTAATGATAGAAGGGCATACAGATGCTACCCCAATTAAAAGAAATTTAATTCAAGATAACTGGGATTTATCTGCTTTAAGAGCAACTTCTATTACAAGAATTTTACAATACAAATATGGTGTTAAACCACAAAGATTAATTGCTGCTGGTAGAAGTCAATACATACCTTTAGCACCAAATGATACGAAAGAGAATAAATCTAAAAACAGAAGAACAAAAATTATTATTATGCCAAGACTTAACGAATTTTTCGATTTGTTAGAGCAAGATGCTGAATAGTTTTTTTTAAAATTATATATTAAAGGCTGTCTTTTAACGAGACAGTCTTTTTTTATATCTTTAAACAAAAAATTCTGCTATGTTTACTGTAAAGGTTTCTGATGCTATTCTAGAACATTGTAAAAATCAAATAAATGCATATAATTTTGGAAAAAGATATACTGCAAATGGGTCAAAACAACAACAATTAACTGGTATTATTGGGCAAAGTGTTGTGATGCATCTTTTTAATAAAGGTTTAATTGATGGAAAATTAGGTTTTGATAATGGAGTTGATATAATGTACAACAACTTAAAAATTGATGTAAAAACCATGGGGAGAACCACAAATGTTCGTTCTAATTACACCAATAACTTTTTAAAACTCCAAGATTATTTTGAAACTGAAGTTTACATTTTTTGTAGTTATCATAAAACTAAACAAGAACTTACCATTTGTGGTTGGATAGATAAAGAAAGGTTTACAAAAAAAAGAAGGTTTTACCCAAAAGGAAGTACCAGAAAACGTTTTGATAATTCTACTTTTATAACTTTTGCAGATTTATATGAAATTGATAATAATCAACTGAATAATTGTAATTCTATTAAGGATTTGAAAGAGCAACTAAATGTGTTTAAAAAATAAAAAGTGGGTAATTACACTATGTATATAATACTGAAAATCAAATAAAAAGACTGTCTATTTTGGGTAAATTATACTTGACTTTCTCAAAAAAATCAGCTAACTTCGTTTAACTTCTGATAAAATGAGTTAAAACTCATCTTATCATAATAGTTGTGGTTTATATTCGCCTACTTATTGGCTAAATTGAATGCTCAAAAATTGCAGTTTCCTAATTAGTAAAAATTGAATAGTAATTATTAAATTTAATCTATATGAAAAAAAGAAAAATTAACTTTATCAAACTCGGAATCCTTCTCTTTGGAATTTCTTTATTTTTATTTAATTGTGAGAAAGGGGAACTAAATCAAGTAAATAAGAACACTTCTTTATTAAAAACAGTTTCTAAAAAAGAATCTGCTTCTTTTTTAACTCAAAATAAGACTTTAGCTAAAGGCTACAATTCTTATTTGACTTATGATATTTCTAAAATAAGTTTTGAAAACATAACAAATTCTGAATCAAAATTAACAGTAATACCTGCTAAAGTTGAAGGTAGTAGTCTATATAGTAGAATACTTTTATTGAAGATAAATGATACCATTAAAAGTGTTGTTTATAATATGTATCCAAACTTAATTCAAGAAACTCCATACTTTTCTGGTCAAGTAACACTAACTAATTTAAACGGAAAAGTAAAAAAAGCATTTAGATATTTAAATGGGGTAATGATGAATGTCTATACTTTAAAACAAAACAATTTTTACAATAGAAGTACTACTGATGCTTCAGCAGAATGCAGAATGTTTTGTGGACACGATTCTTCTGACCAGTATTGTATTTGTAATACTCAAGAATTAGAAGGGTTCGAAATTACTGCATCTAATAATACAAGTGATTACGTACCTATTGCTATTTTATATGGAGAAGATGATGGAACTTCAGGTAGTTCAAATACTTGTGAAGTAAACTGCAATGGTTGGGATGATGGTGGTGGAAATAATGATAATTTACAAAATTGTGGAGAAAATGAAGTTTATAACCAAGCAACTAATAAATGTATTTGTAAAGCAGGGTTTATAAAAAACAGTAGTGGAGATTGTATTAAAGACATCAATTGCGTGAGACTTAAAAGATTAGTTAAAAACGATTCAATAGGATCTAACATAGTACCAATGGTTAATCAGTTAAGAAATAAACTTGGGATTGGGAATAAAGAATGGTCTATTGCTTATAAAAACAAATGGATAAATGGCACAAGAAAAAACGTACCTGATGAAAACGGAATACAAGAAGGTCCTTCAGATACAAGATCGCACTTTACGTCTGGTAATATTTGGGTAGGTCAAATGCATACACACCCTCAAGGTACAATTTCTATCTTTTCTTGGTTAGATATTAGAGCACTTAAAACTTTACATACAGATTCTCACGATAATTTTAATGATGAAGTTTTTGTAATGTCTGTTACTCCCAACAATTTAACCTATACTATTAGAGTTGACAATATACAAACACTTATTTCTAAAATTCAAAATGATATGGATAATGCTAATGGCAATAATGATGATGAAAAAATAAAAAGTATAATGAAAGAAATGACAGAGGATTATAGAAAAAGCAGTAATTTAGAGCAAACCTTTTTAGACTTATATGGTAGTTATGGTATTTCGCTGTATAAAACTACAGATGCAAATTTAAATAATTGGAAACAATTAGAATTGGATACAAATGATAACCAAATTGTAAATGAAACCCCTTGTAATTAAAAATTAAAAATGATGAAAAAAATAATATTTATAGCAGTATTTATAGTAGCACTATATAATTGTAAAGCTCAAAGCCCTATATTAAATATGGAAGATACAAATATTACTAAAAGTAAAGCTCCTAACAACTCCTATTATAAGGACGTTAATAATACTCTAAACACTTTTGAAGGCACTTGGCTCTATATTAATGGTAATACTTCATTAAAAATAAAATTAGTAAAAAGCATAAAGTTTTTTAATGGTAAATTTTATGAAGACTTATTAAGTGGTGGTTATCAATACATTAAAGATGGTGTAGAAAAAATAAATACACTTTCTGATGCTAACGACCCAAGTATTGGACGTAATGCTAGTATTAGAGGAAACAACATATATAATAATTGTAAACATTTACCAGTTAATGATTGTGTAGAAGGTGAAAAAAATTTAGACTTGTCCATAAATGATATTCCGCTAAATGGACATATAGGTGATTTAAGGTTATTTAAAAGAACCATTAATGGACAACAAGTATTAAAAGCAAATATGGTAATGAATTATCTTAGAGAAATTAGCGGAAGAGCTCCAGACCCAACATTACCCTGGAGAATAAAAAATTTTGTGCTTATTAAACAATAAAATACAAACCACAACTACGTATATAAAAAATAGCAGTTAAGAGTTAGACCTAAAGTGTAATTCTTTTCTGCTATCTTTATTTATACTTTGAAAAGTAATAGTGTTTTCAACTGCTATCTTCCATATACAAAACCGTTAAACGAATCTATTCCAAAACTCTCACAAAATCATCAAAAGCTACATAATAAGGTTGATCTTTAAAAACAGGGTTTTCCACACTTTCTGCATTGGCAATACCAACACCTGCAAACCAAACTTTAGCATTTTGTTTTTTTGCATGATTTAGAAATGTTTCCATCCAAATAGAATCGTAATCATTGGGGTTTTGTAAATTATTAGTCGCTTTTACCAACACAAAAATGGTAGGCTCTCCTTTTTTAAACAATACAAATTGCGGATGTCTTTTTAACTGACTATTTATTGCCTGAAATTCATATCCCATTTTGGTAAGCTTCTCTCCTACTATATTCATTGCCAAATTATGCAACTCTTGTTTTGTTAAAATCTGCATTATTTTTTAATTTTTCTTAACTGTCATTTTGAGTATTATCGAAAACAAAATATATTTTGATCAAAGATAGCTTTGCAGAGCAAAACAATGAATTCGAAAAACCTAAATATTGATTTTAGATTTCTCCACAAGGTCGAAATGACAAACTGGCTTAATTTTATTTTTTCTTATTTCTACGATTATAGTTTTTATCTCCTCTCGTTTTTGGTTTTTTATATTTCTTTGCAATTTCTCTTCTGTAAGAACCTCCTAAATTTACTTTACTATTCTTTTCACTCTTTTCGTGGAACGCTGGTCCAGGCACATATTCTAAACCAGTTCTGTTTTTAGATTGCTCATTATCTTCTTTTGGGCGTTCATCTTCAGTTAACAATTTTGAAATTTCAACTTCTTCTGGGATTTCTAAAACAGGAATTTTATAATCCATTAAAATTTCTATTTCATCTTTAGCTTTTTGCTCTTTTTCTGTGGATAATAAAATGGTTTTACCTGCTTTTTCTGCACGACCAGTTCTACCAATTCTATGCATATAATTTTCAGGAAAATCTGGTGTATCAAAATTGATAACATGGCTTACATTATCAAAATCTAAACCTCGAGCCATAACATCTGTTGCCAGTAAAATTCGATTTTTACCTTCATCAAATTGACGAATAGAACGTATTCTATAGTTTTGTGTTTTGTTAGAATGTATCACACAAATTTCACTAGAAAACGCTTCTTCTAAATGCTTAAACAAGTAATCTGCAGTTCTTTTAAAAGCAACAAAAATTAATACTTTATAATAGGTTTCTTTGTCTTTTAATAAATGGTGTAGCAAATTCACTTTTGTAAAAAAGTTAGGAATATTGTAAGAAACTTGCTCAATATTATACAAAGGTGTTCCACTAACTGCAATAGAAATTTTCTTCGGATTTTTAAAGTAATCGTAAATCAAGGCATCTACATCTTCTGTCATGGTTGCAGAAAACAGAATGTTTTGTCTCCTTTCTGGAATGATGTCAAAAATGTTCATCAACTGAAAACGAAAACCCAAATCTAACATTACATCAACTTCATCAATCACTAATTTTTGGATAGATTTTAGCTTTAAAGCATTACTCAAACCTAAATCGTATAAACGACCTGGAGTTGCAACGATGATATCTTGCCCTTGTAAAATAGCTTGTTTTTGCGTATTGATATTTGTACCTCCATAAACTCCTAAAACTCTTGTATTGATATATTTTGATAGTTTTTCAATTTCATCTACAACTTGGATAACCAATTCACGAGTTGGCACCAACACCAAAACTCTTGGATGCTGTTGTTTCGAAAACTTTAAATCGCGTAAAATTGGCATCATATATGCAAAGGTTTTTCCTGTACCTGTTTGCGCAATTCCGACTACATCTTTACCAGATCTAACAACTGAAAATGCTTGTTCTTGAATTGGAGTTGGGTTCTCAAAGCCCAAATCATCAATCGCATATTGTAGTTGATTCGATAAGTCTAAATCTTTGAAAGTCATCCTTTACATTTTATACAAAGATACAGTTTATAAAGATGTAATCTTTTGATTTTATCAGCACTAATATTCTTAATTTTGTTATTCAATATTCAACTTTTTTTGATGATTACAGATACACACACCCATTTATATTCAGAACAATTTGATGAAGACAGAAAAGCGATGATACAACGTGCAAAAGATGCAGGCGTTTCTCGCTTTTTTATTCCTGCTATAGACTCTTCTTATACAGAACAAATGTTTTCTTTAGAGAAAGAAAATCCTGAAGATGTTTTTTTGATGATGGGTTTGCATCCAACCTCTGTAAAAGAAAACTACAAAGAGGAATTAGCACACGTAAAAGAATGGATTGACAAAAGAAGCTTCTACGCAATTGGTGAAATTGGAATCGATTTGTATTGGGATAAAAGTTTTCTCTCTCAACAACAAGAAGCTTTTAGAACTCAAATAAAATGGGCAAAAGAAAAAAAACTACCAATTGTAATTCATTGTAGAGATGCTTTTGATGAAATCTTTGAAGTTTTAGAAACTGAAAAAGGAAAAGGTTTGTACGGAATTTTTCACTGTTTTACTGGAACTAAAGAGCAAGCTCAAAAAGCCATTTCTTACAATATGAAATTAGGAATTGGTGGAGTTGCAACCTTTAAAAATGGGAAAATTGATAAATTCTTAAATGAAATAGACATCAAACACATTGTTTTAGAAACAGATGCACCTTATTTAGCACCAACACCATATAGAGGAAAAAGAAATGAGAGCTCTTATATTATCAATGTTGTTGATAAATTAGTAGATATTTATGGTTTAACTTTTGATGAAATTGCTGAAATTACAACTCAAAATTCTAAAGAAATTTTTGGTATATAATGCAAGAAGTACAAACCACATACTACAAAACCCCAATAGGAATAGCAAAAATTGTTGGTGATAAAAATGGAATTCAATCTGTTTCTGTTTTGGATGATTATTCTGTTGCAGAAGAATTGTTACATCAATCAGTACCATATTGTCTACAAGAATGTGTAGTGCAATTAGAAGAATATTTTAAAGGGAAAAGAGCTAGTTTTGGTTTAACTGTGAATCCTAAAGGAACAGATTTTCAAAAAAAAGTTTGGAAAAGTCTTTTACAAATTCCTTACGGAAAAACAAGAAGCTATTTAGAACAAAGTAAAGCTTTAGGCGATGTAAAAGCGATAAGAGCTGTGGCTTCAGCCAATGGCAAAAATCCTCTTTGGATCATAATTCCCTGTCATAGAGTTATTGGTTCTGATGGTTCTCTCACAGGTTATGCAGGTGGAATTTGGCGTAAAAAATGGTTGCTAAATCATGAGAATCCTGCAAAACAACAATCTCTTTTTTAATTTCAGCTTTTTTAAAACATAAAAAACATATTTTTACGTTAAGAACGTTTTGTTTTATATGTCTCAAAAAATTCTTTTTTTCTTTTTGTTTTTTGTTGGGTTTTCAATCCAATCGCAAACAATTTCCACAGATTTTAGGAAAAAAATTATTGAGGTAAAAAAAGACACCATTCAATTAGATTCTGTTCCTATAAATTCTCAAAAATTTAAAATTACAGATTCATTAAAAACTGTACTTAAAAAAACTGCTTATCAAATTGATTTTAGTAAAGCCCAACTTATTATTAACAGTAAAAAATACCCTAAAATTATTGTTGAGTATTTTAGAATTCCAGAATTCATCACAAAGACTTACACTCCTTTTGATGATAAACTCATCTTACAAAACACAAATAGTAATGGTACTTTATACAGCCTAACCACTAACAAAAAAGCTAATGATATAAAGCTATTTGATGGTTTACAAACAAGAGGATTCATTACGAGAGGTGTAACTACTGGCAATAACCAAAATGCAGTAACTAATTCTGCTTTAGACCTAGAAATTGCTGGTAAATTATCAGAAAATGTAACCTTAAGAGCAAATATTTTTGACACCAATATTCCTATTCAAGAGAATGGATACTCTCAAAACTTAACAGATTTTGATAGAGTATTTATAGAAATGGAAAGCAAAAATTGGCGTGTAAAAGCTGGTGATTTATCTATTCAAAACAACGAAACCTTCTTTTTTCCGTTTGCAAAACAAGTAGCAGGTTTAGAGGTTGAAGCTAATATTAATGACAAAATAAATGTGTTGGCTTCTGGTGCAGTTGTAAGAGGTAAGTTTAACACATTTACATTTACAGGAGTTGAAGGTAACCAAGGCCCTTATAAAATTTTTGGAGCAAATAACGAAAGTGCAATTTTAATTATTGAAGGTAGTGAGCAAGTATATGTAAATGGAGTTCAAATAAAACGTGGCGAAAACGAAGATTATATGGTAAATTATAATTTGGGTGAAATTACCTTTAATACTACATATCCTATTACAAATGATATGAGGGTATGGATTGATTTTCAATATGCAGAACGAAATTACACACGTTTTATTACCTATAATAAAGCATCTTACAAGGGAGAAAAATTTAGTATTGCTGGCTATTTTTACAGTGAAAATGATGTAAAAAGTCAGCCTTTACAACAAAGTTTAACAGATGCTCAAAAACAAATTTTAGCCAATGCTGGTAATAATACAAGTGCCATGTTTGCAGAAAGTGCTTTTATAGATACTTTTAATGAAAATAAAGTATTGTATAAAAAGGTAATTATTGGAAATAACGAGTTTTTTGAATATTCAACAAATGAAAACGATGTTTTATACACAGTTGCTTTTACCAATGTTGGCGTAAATAATGGCGATTATATTTTAGACAATACCATTGCTATTGGTAATATTTTTAAGTTTGTTGGAGTTAATCAAGGAGATTTTAGCCCAGTTGTTAGATTAATTGCTCCTTCTAAATCTCAACTATTTATTGTAAAACCTGCTTTAAATGCAACTAAAAAAACAAGTCTAGATGCTGAAATTGCAGTTAGTAATTATGATGCTAATTTATTTTCTACCATTGGCGATGATCAAAACGTGGCTTTAGCTGCAAAAGTAAATTGGCGACAAACATTAATTGATAAAAAATGGAAACTAACTAGTAAAATTAGCCATGAATTTGCCGATAAAAATTTCTTTTCAGAACAAGGTTGGGAACCTGTAGAATTTAATAGAGATTGGAATATCTTAACAAATAGAGCTACCAAAAACTTTTTTCAATCAGAATTTAACCTTACAAATAAAAAAGATGATTATATCAGCTACAGATTTAATAATTTAAGTTATGACAATGGTTTTAAAGGCAGTAAACACGATTTTAAATCAAAACTGAAAGCCAATAAAACCACTTTTTTTGCTGATGTTAGTTTCCTAAATAATTCATCACCACTAGAAAATAATTCATTTTTTAGAGCTAAAGCTAATGCAGAACATAGTTTAAAAAAATCTTGGTTTGGTACGTTTATCAATTTTGAAACCAATTTACGAGAAAATGAGAACGCCAGTCAATTTATAAATACTAGTCATCGTTTTAAAGAATATGAAGGCTATTTTGGTATAGGAGATTCCACCAAGATATTTGCAAAAATCGGGGTAAATTATAGAGATAATGATAGTATTAAATCGAATAGATTTACCGAAATTAATAATAGAAAAACATTTTACATCAACAGTAAACTAATAAAAAATAAGAACACCAATTTAAGTGTATTTGCAAATTATAGAATTACAGAAAATAGCTTTACAAATGATGAAAAAGCATTAAATTCAAGAATAGTATTCAATCAAAAACTATTTGATAATTTTTTAAATTTAAGCACAGTTTATGAAACTTCTTCTGGCAATGTAGCTAGACAAGATTATATATATGTACTTACAGAACCAGGTTTAGGCTTTTACACTTGGATTGACTATAATAATGATGGTGTAAAAGATTTTAATGAGTTTGAAGTAGCTCAATTTCAAGATCAAGCCAATTACTTGCGTTTACCTAAACCCAATTTGCGTTTTATTGCTACTCAACGTGCAAAATGGCAACAGAACGTAACTCTAAATCCAAGAAATTGGGCAACTAAAAAAGGATTTAAAAAATTTGTTTCCTATTTTTACAATCAAGCTTTTTTAACTGTGGAAAATGAGCAAGAAAGAATAGATAATTCATTTCAACTTAACCCTTTTGATTTTGATGAAAGTTCATTAATAAGCCTTAATTTAAATTTTAGAAACAGCCTATATTTTAATAAAGATTTACAAAAGCATAGTACAACTTTTACATATGGAAATTCACAATCTAAACAACAGTTTTTTATTGGAAATCAAGAAAATAATATCAAATTACATCAAATAAATTATATTCATAAATTTTCAACATTTTGGTTGATTGAATTTATGGGAAATACATCTATAAATAAACTAGAAACGGAGAATTTTACAGATAGAAACTATACAATTAATACCAATGAACTCCAGCCAAAAATTAGTTTTTTATACAACACTAACAATCGGTTTACAGCTTTTTATCATCTTAAAAACAAGCACAATACTATTTTAAATATGGAAGAGTTACAACAACAAAAATTTGGGGTTGAATACTTTTATATAGGTAAAAAGAAAAACCAGATATCTGCAAATGTAAATGTATTTTTAAATGATTTTGAAGGGAATTCAAATTCACCAGTAGCCTACCAAATGTTAGAAGGTTTGCAAGCTGGTACTAATTATACTTGGAATTTAATTTTTAATCAAAAACTAAATTCATTTTTAAATCTAAACTTGAGCTATTTAGGTAGAAAAAGTGAAAACTCTAAAACGATTCATACAGGAAGTGTGCAGTTACGAGCAAATTTTTGATAAAATAACGCAACCATTTTTGGTTTTATTCGTCTGTATATAGTAATATTACAACTTATTAAAAAGTTATAATCTTGGTATGTTCTTTGATAAGAATACTAATCTAATACTTAATACAATCAAACAAATGAAAAAAATTACTTTACTTATTGTTTTACTAGTTAGCATCACATTAAATGCTCAAGAAAAAGAAAATACTCCTCCACAAGATGTAGATAAAAAAGGAGAAGTAAAAATAAATGCCTTAACACTATTAGCAGCAAAATGGATAGATATTTCTTATGAAAGATTAATCGATGAAGAATCTTCTTTTGGTATCGCTGCAACTTTAAATACAGATACAGCTGAAACTGATTTAAATTTTGCTATAACTCCTTATTATAGAAGATATTTCTCTGGGAAATTTGCAAGAGGTTTTTTTGTTGAAGGTTTTGGTGCTTTATTTTCTGCTAGAGACAATCCTTTTATTTTTGGAACAAACGAAAAATTTGAAACTGGATTTGCTATGGGTGTTTCTGTTGGAGGTAAATTTGTATCAAAAAAAGGTTTTACTACAGAATTGTTACTGGGTATTGGACGTAATTTAGTCTCTAGTGATAATAATGAAGCTTATGGTAGAATAGGTATTTCTGTTGGATATAGATTTTAATTCTATTTTTGTAATTTAGTATGCAAATTCAATAAAATTTTATGAAAAAAATATTAATAGTTTTTACTATACTTACAAGTGGTTTAAGTTTTACTCAAAGAGAAATTAAGCTAGATGTTGCAGATGCACTTGTGATTCGAAGTTTAGAATTTTCTTATGAAAATTATATCAATGAAGATTCTTCTTTTGGTATTTCTGCTCTCTTTAATTTGGCTGAACAAAATATTGATTTTAGGTATAATGAAAACATGATGATTACTCCTTATTATCGTCATTATTTTACAACCAATGAAAAATGGAACTTCTTTGGGGAAGGTTTTTTAGGCATAAATTCTGGAAAGAAGGAATCTGTAAAAGATTCTGGTATTTTTGATGTAAAATATACAGATGGTGCTTTAGGTGTTGCTGTTGGTACAAAATATATTTCAAGTGGAGGATTAGTGATAGATTTATATGGTGGAGTTGGACGTAATTTATTTGGTACAGACTCACCAGTTTTAGTACCAAGAGTTGGTTTAAATGTTGGCTGGAGGTTTTAATTTTTAAAGCCATTACAAAAGCTAAAATTTCGAAACATTATCCACAAAATTTATTCTTAAAAACACAATCTGCAATAGCGATTTCTAACGATTTAAACATTAATGAAAACAGCACTGAAAGTATTATTTTAACCAATAAATTCAATGGTGTTTTAGATATTGTTTCAAATAAAAACATAAAGAAATCAGGTCATTACTCTTTAGAAAGAATTCCAAATTTGACAGGAGATTTTAAGAAAAAAAAGAATAATTAATAATAAAAGCGAATTGTATAAAATATCAGTTTTGTTGTTTAGAGAAATATGGCAAAAAAAAATAAAAAAATAGAAAGTGGAACAATTATAAGAATAAAGTTGAATTTTGATTTAGGCTATACTTTTGCAAAAGTAGTTAATATGTGTGATTTTTCTGAAATTGATCTATCTACAACTCTTCATTATATAATATATCCATATAATTACATTGAAAAAAAAGAAAATATTTTTAATTATATTAAATTTATTGAATCAAAACCACTAACAGGTCCTTTATTCGTTATAGATATCTTATATGCTATTAAAAATTCTAAATATCAAATTGTTGGAACAAGTTTATTAAGAAATTATGAGCAAAATATCCCTGATTTTAGAGGCTTTAGTTCAGATGTTTTTGCTATACATAAATATGAAAAAGATGCAACTAGTTGGAATTATTTTGAAAAGGGAAGACCATTTAAACGAATATCAGCGAACTATGACCAAGTAAAGCATTTGGAAGGTAATGCAGCTTTATCTCACAATCATATTGAAAAAAGACTATCAATGGAGGTCTTAAATCGTAAAAAGTTAAAAATAGAAGATTTTTACGATATGCAAGATTGGATAAACTTAAAATTATACTATAATATGCATTATACTGTTCCTTTTAATGAAGTCCCAAATCATATTAAGGGTAAAGCAATTTTATGGTAATACTAATACGTTTTTAATTTTATCTGAAAACTAATTTAAATCCCAAATTACAGGAATCAAAAAAAATTACCACTAACTTTAAGGATACAAATGCTACAATAATTATTTTAAAAGTTTTATTTGAACCATTTAGAGAAATTTTATAAAAACAAAAACCTCATCAAAATTAAAAATTGATGAGGATTATTTTTTTTATTGAAAAAAATTGTTATGAATCTATTTTCTGCAACCAAGTTTTTACATCAACTTCGGCTTTTATAATTTCTTTTAATTCTGATATGGCAACACGCTTTTGTTCCATTGTATCTCTGTGTCTTATGGTAACAGAATTATCTTCTAAAGAATCGTGATCTACTGTAATACAAAATGGAGTTCCTGCAGCATCTTGTCTTCTGTAACGTTTACCAACTGCATCTTTTTCATCATAAAAAACGTTGAAATCCCATTTCAAATCATCCATAATTTTACGAGCAACTTCTGGTAAACCATCCTTTTTAACCAAAGGAAAAATTGCTGCTTTGTAAGGTGCTAAAACTGCTGGCAATTTTAAAACGGTTCTTGTGGTTCCATTATCTAATGCTTCTTCCTGTAATGAGTTTGAGAAAACTGCTAAAAACATTCTATCTAAACCAATAGAAGTTTCTACTACATAAGGCACATAGCTCTTATTTTCTGTATGGTCAAAATATTGTAATTTCTTACCTGAAAATTCTTCGTGTGCTTTTAAATCAAAATCAGTTCTTGAGTGAATTCCTTCTAATTCTTTAAACCCGAAAGGAAAATTAAATTCGATATCTGCTGCTGCATCTGCATAATGTGCTAATTTATCATGGTCATGAAAACGATAGTTTTCTTCTCCCATTCCTAAACTTAAATGCCATTTTAAACGGGATCCTTTCCAGTTTTCATACCATTCTTTTTGAGTGCCTGGTTTTACGAAAAATTGCATTTCCATTTGTTCAAACTCACGCATTCTAAAAATAAATTGTCTTGCAACAATCTCATTTCGAAACGCTTTACCTGTTTGTGCAATTCCAAAAGGAATTTTCATTCGTCCAGTTTTTTGCACATTTAAAAAGTTTACAAAAATACCTTGTGCTGTTTCTGGTCTTAAATATACTTGCGTAGAATTTTCTGCTGATGCTCCTATTTGCGTTCCAAACATTAAGTTGAATTGCTTTACTTCTGTCCAATTTTTAGAACCTGAAGCTGGGCAACCTATTCCTAGATCTACAATTAATTGTTTAAAGCCAACCAAATCACTTTCTTCTTGAACTCTTGTCAATTCTGCAGAAATTTCATCAATTTGTTTTTGACGACGAATTACATTTTGATTTGTAGCTCTAAACTCTTCCTCATTAAAAGCATCACCAAAACGTTTTTGTGCTTTAGCAACATCTTTTTGTATTTTCTGATTGATTTTTTCTCTAAAATCTTCGACCAAAACATCTGCTCTGTATCGTTTTTTAGAATCTTTATTATCAATTAAAGGATCGTTAAAAGCATCTACGTGACCAGAAGCTTTCCAAGTAGTTGGATGCATTAAAATGGCAGCATCAATACCTACAATGTTTTCGTGCATTTGCACCATTGCTTTCCACCAATAATCTCTAATATTCTTCTTTAACTCAACTCCATTTTGAGCGTAATCGTAAACCGCACTTAAACCATCATAAATTTCAGAAGACTGAAATACATAACCATATTCTTTTGCGTGTGATAAAACCTTTTTAAACTGATCTTCTTGTTTTGCCATAATGAGGGCAAAGATAAACGTTTGCATAAATTTATCAACTAAAAAAACAACAATCTGTATAGCTAATTTTATTATCTTTAGGTTGAATTGCTATTACTTATGAAAGAAATTTTAAAAAATCTAGTACAGATATTTTATCCAGATTTATGTGCTATTTGTGAAGATAAGTTACTACAAAATGAACACACTATTTGTACAATTTGCAGGCACGATTTGCCCCTAACAAACATTACAAATTACAGTGATAATAAAATATTACATACTTTTTATGGCAGTGTTATAATTGAAAAAGCATTTGCTTTGTTGTTTTACACAAAAAAAGGAATTGCAAAAAAGCTAATACATGAGTTAAAATATAAAGATAATGAAGACATTGGAATATTTTTTGGCAATTGGATAGGAGAAATTTTAAAAGAAAATGAAGAATTTAAAAATGTAGATGTTATAATACCTGTACCTTTACATTCTAAAAAAATTAGAGAAAGAGGATATAACCAAGTAACTAAATTTGGAGAAAGGTTAAGCTACCATTTACAGATTCCGCTTGTAGAAAATAATTTAGTTAGAATTTCATCAACTAAAACACAAACCTTTAAATCTCGTTTTGAACGCTTTACTAATGTTGATACACAATTTTCTTTGAAACAACCTAAATATTTTAACAATAAACATGTTTTAATTATCGATGATGTTATTACAACAGGTGCTACTTTGGTAGCTTGTGCCAAACAATTTCAAAAATCTAAACATTGTAAAATAAGTATTTTAACTATTGCTTACACAGCGTAAAAGTTTATGATTTTATATTGAAAAATTAATCGTTAATTTGCAGTAAATTATTTTTGTGAAAATCGTTTATAGACTCCTTTTTATTCTTTTTTTTACATCACTTTTTACAAACTGTGCAAGAACAGGAAGACCTGATGGTGGCCCTAAAGATGAAAAAGCACCTTTATTTGTAGTTGCAAATCCACCTTATGGGGCTACAAATTTTAACGAAGACAAGGTAAAACTAGAATTTAATGAGTTTATCGTTCTAAAAGAATTGAACAAGCAATTCGTAGTATCACCACCTATGAAAAATCCTCCTTTGGTTTCTCCTCAAGGTTCTGCAAGCGATTTTATTAAAATAGAGATTTTAGATACACTTAAAAAGAATACAACTTACATTTTTAACTTTGGTAACGCAGTTCAAGATAATAATGAAGGAAATAAACTCGAAAATTTTAAATATGTTTTTTCTACAGGAAGCTATATAGATTCACTCAAAACGTCTGGTTCAATAGTAGATGCTAAATTAGTTGAAGCTCCTAAAAATATTAATGTTCTTCTCTACAAACTAGACACTTCTTTTAGAGATTCAATTATCTATAAACAAAAACCAAACTATATTACAAGTACTTTAGATACTACACTTTTTAACTTTACCAATCTAAAAGAGGGTAAATACTTAATGTTAGCATTACAAGAATCTTCTAGTGATTATATTTTTAATTCTAAAACTGATAAAATTGGTTTTGTTGCAGATACTATTCAATTACCTAGAGATAGTATTATAAAAAAGCCAATTGTTTTGTTTAAAGAAAATCAACCTTACAAATTTAAAAGAGGCAAAGAAATTACTAAAGGTAAAATTCAGTTTGGTTTTGAAGGTGGATTGAGAGATTTAAAAGTTGACCTTCTTTCTGATGTCCCAAAAGATTTTAAAAGTATAGCCAAGTATGAAACTGATAAAGACACGCTAAATTATTGGTTTAGCCCTTTTAAAACTGATTCTTTAAATTTCACCATTTCTAACGCTGATTATATTGATACTGTTACTGTTAGATTGCGTAAGAAAAAATTAGATTCTTTAGCAATAAATGCATCAATTAAAAGTGTTTTACATTTTAGAGATACTTTTTTTGTTAATAGTAATAATCCAATTGTTAAAATTGACACTACCAAAATAACACTTTTTGACAAAGATACTTTAGCTGTAAACTATACTATTTTAAGTTCTAAAAAAGAGAACAAAATTGGTATTCTTTTTAAGAAAGAACCTAGTCAAAAATATAAACTTACAGCATTACCAAATACATTTACTGATATTTTTGATATTAAAAATGATACCTTAACGTATAACTTTGTTACCAAAAAAATTGATGATTATGGTAGAATTACTATCAATTTAAATAACACTAATAATAAAAATACTATTGTAGAGTTATTAACTGGTAGAGAACAAAATGAACTTGTTGAACGCCAGTTTACAAACTCTTCTAACAAGGTTATTTTTGATTTATTAGAACCTAAAAAATATACCATTAGAGTTATTATCGATAAGAATAATAATAGAAAATGGGATACAGGTAGTTATTTACAACGCATTCAACCAGAAAAAATAATATACCATCAAGCCATAAACAACTATAATTTAAGAGCCAACTTTTATTTGGAAGAAAATTTTACCATTGAGTAAACTATGAAAACCCTAACCCTTATTACCCTTATTGTTTTAACAATTATACTTTGGTTTAAAGCGATAAATGATATTACTAAAACAAAATTTGAAAATGATAGATTAAATAGAATCTGGTTTTTAATTGTATTTTTTATTCCAATTATTGGAGCAATAATATATTTTCAATTAAAAAGAAAGTTTATTCTAAAAAAACCTAGAAAAAAATCTAGGTTTTAAAGTATAAAACACCTTCCACCTATTATAATCTAATAGAAGGTGTACTTAATTATAAATTTAAAGCCTGATCTAAATCTGCAAGTAAATCTTCTTCATCTTCTATACCAACACTTAAGCGAATTAAAGAATCTGTAATTCCTATTTTCAACCTTTCTGGTTCTGGTATTGAAGCATGAGTCATTGTTGTTGGATGATTTACCAAACTTTCTACACCTCCTAAAGATTCTGCCAAAGTAAATACATGTGTATTTTCTAAAAATTGAAATGCAGCTACCCTACTCTCATCTTTTAAACGGAAAGAAACCATGCCTCCAAAATCTTTCATTTGTTTTTTAGCCACTTCATGATTAGGGTGATCCTCAAAACCTGGGTAATATACCTCTCCTACTTTTGGATGATTTTTTAAAAAATTAGCAACTGCCCTTCCATTTTCACAATGTCTTTGCATTCTAATATGTAGTGTTTTAATACCTCTTAAAGCCAAAAAAGAATCCATTGGCCCAGCTACTGCACCTGCTGCAAACTGAATAAAGTGTAACTCTTCTGCTAATTTTGCATCTTTTACCATTAAAGCTCCCATAACTAAATCACTATGCCCTCCTAAATATTTAGTTGCAGAATGCATAACAATATCAGCACCTAAACTTAATGGTTGTTGTAAGTAAGGGGTCGCAAATGTATTATCAACTGCAACTAAAATATCTGAATTTATAGCTTTTACAGCTGACGAAATCGCTTCTATGTCAGCAATTTTCATTAACGGATTTGTTGGTGTTTCTAGCCAAACTAATTTTGTTTTTTCTGTAATGGCATCAGTAACATTAGCAACTGAATTCATATCCACA
Source organism: Polaribacter porphyrae (assembly GCF_002954685.1). Taxonomy (GTDB): domain Bacteria; phylum Bacteroidota; class Bacteroidia; order Flavobacteriales; family Flavobacteriaceae; genus Polaribacter; species Polaribacter porphyrae. Next base: position 2,433,208 of record NZ_MSCN01000001.1, read on the forward strand.
AAAGAAAATTCTAAACCATATTTTTTAAACAAACGAGTAAACATTCTATAAGTTCCACCATACAAATCATCACCAGCTACAATTTCATCTCCTGGACTTAAGGTTCTTAAAACACAGTCAATTGCAGATAAACCTGATGAAAATGCAAAACCATGTGTACCGTTTTCAATTGCTGCAAAGCTATTTTCTAAAGCGGTTCTTGTTGGGTTTGCTCCCCTTGAATATTCGTAACCTTTATGCTGGCCAGGACTGGATTGTGCGTATGTTGATGTTAAAAAAACTGGAGGCATAACAGAACCTGTAGCTTCTTCATGCTTTTGACCTCCGTGAATTGTTTTGGTATTAAATTTCATGTTTTATATATTTCTATCTATAGTCTAAAAAAAGACAAAAGTTTACAAAAATTTCTTGATTGATCTTATAATTCCATAATGAATCCCCTCATGAAAATTATTAAAAGGTATTGCATTTTCTATTGAACTCAACACAAAACCTGTACTTGTTGGGTATTCTGTATAATTTTTAAAAATGCCTGCAGTATAATCTTCTTCTAATGTGTTTGGTAGGGCAACTAACAACTCTTTTACCTCTTCAAATTCTTCTGCTGTAAAAGTTTTTGTTGGCGATGTTCCTTTTCTATGTGCTTCAATTAACTCGTCTGTACATAAAGGATTTAGTCCAGATAATTTGTAATGCAACAATTGTTGTGTTACAACCAAATGTGCCACATTCCAAGCAATACTATTTTTAAAACCTTCAGGGATTTTATGAATTCCCTCTAGAGTTAACCCTTCTAATTCTTTAATAACAAGTTCTCTAGATTTTCTTAAAATATCAAATTGAGTATTCATTTTTATCATTAATTTTGATACTGTAAATATAATTGATAAAAAATGAAGAAAGTCTATTTTTTAAAAACTTGTGATACTTGTAGAAGAATTTTAAAGGACCTAAATTTAGAAGGTTTTGAACAGCAAGAAATAAAAACCAACCCTATTACAGCTAATGAATTAGAAGAAATGTACCAACTTTCTAAAAGTTATGAAGCTTTATTTAACAAACGTGCAAGACTATACAAGTCATTAGATTTAAAAAACAAAGATTTATCTGAAATTGACTACAAAGATTACCTTTTGCAAGAATACACTTTTTTAAAACGCCCAGTTTTTATAATTGATAACCAAATTTTTATTGGTAATAGTAAAAAGGTTGTTGAAGAAATGAAAAAATAAAAAATTTTAGTTTTTATATATTTTCATCAATTTTTCTGCCTCTTTTTTGGCACTCCAATTTTGTAAAATTTCTTGTCTAGCTTGTTTTCCTAAATGGGGAATTTTTGCTGTTATACTTTTTTTAAGTAATGTTTGTAGTTCTTCACTATTCCCTGCTTCAAACAGGTATCCATTTTTATTATGCGTAATTAATTCTGAATGCACACCTACATTTTTTGTAGCAATTACAGAACATTCACAAGCCATTGCTTCTGCTGTTACCAGAGAAAAACCTTCAGAAAAACTTGGTGCTACTACTATTTTTGATGCTTGATAATATTTAATAATATCTCTAGTTTCGTCAATAAAATGTACTTGATTTTCAAAACCATGTTTTTTGGCTATTGCTTTGAGTTCTTCTAAAAAATTTGGTTTATCAGATTTGCCAACAATTACCAAAGCCCAATCTTTATGATCTTGCAGAACTTTTGCAGCTTCTAATAAAATGATTTGACCTTTGGCTTTACGAACTCTACCTGCATTTAGAATAATATTTTTTTGAGCAACGTTTTTGAGTTTTGCTTTTGGATTTGGTATAAATTCATCAACCTTAATTCCATGACCAACTATGGTGTTTGGTATGCCTAAATTGGCACTCATCGTTTTAATAAGTGTAACAACTTTATCTGCTTTTTTTAAAAGAAACTTTGTAAGCGATGATGGTTTGGTTTCTGCATGTCTTGTAGCTATTAAAGTAAATTTTGCTCCTAAAATTCGATACCAAAGCATTTTTAAAATCTCATTGTTTCTATGGCAATGCACCACAATTTTAGCATCAGAAAATAAAAAGGATTTTAGTTTTGAAGTAGTAATATGTTTTCCATCAATATTAGAACCATAGACATAAGTTTCAAATTCATCATCAAAAAAAGGGAGTACATTTTCTATGCTTCTAGTGACTCCTGTTTTTCGTTTGTGAAAGTGGGTATGTATTAATATTGGTTTCAAATAATTAAGTTTGAAGTTTGAAGTTTGAAGTTTGAAGCATCAATATTGAATCTTAAACTCTAAACTTTAAACTTATTTAGGCAAATTTACGTGTTATAATTTCCATAAACCTAGTTTCTAATTCTTCTTGATTAGACCAATCATAATCTGGTTTTACCATATTTTTAATGAACTTTTTAGCTTCCTTTTCTGCCTTAAACGTATTTAATTGAGAAATTACTCTATTATAGTTTTCTTGGTCACCTTCAAAAAGATGTTTTACAAAAGCAATTCTATCATTTAGTCCAATCTGAATATTTGCAGATAATTTATCATTTAAAGATTTTGGTTGTGCGTTTTCAAACAAATCTGCAATAACATCAACAGAAATGGTATCTTGCAATTCGTCTTCTAAAGTAGGTGTTTTCTTTTCTCCAACATCTTTTACATCATTTTTAAAATTGGTTGCAGTAGTATTATCTGCAAACATAAGCTCTTCTAGCTCATCAAAAGGTTGCTCTATAATTTCTTCTACTTTAGGTTCTTTTATTGTTTTAGTTTCTATTACCTCTTTTTTATCTTCAATAACAACTTGCTTTTCTTCCTCTTTTGGTTCATCAATTAAATTATAAATAATTTTTTCATCTTCGCTTTCTGTTAAAACATTACCCTGATTCATTTCAGAATTTATTTGCTTTTCTTTTAGTTCAAAAGCGGTAATTACTTGTTCTTCAAGTTCAGATTTTGTTTCGTTTAAATTAGGAGTAACATTAACATATTCTTCTACAAATGCTAGCATTGATAACTTTTCATAAACATCTTTAGCTTTATCTTTTAGCGCAAATACATCTTCTTTATTTTTCATTTTTAAAATGCTGTGTGCTAAACTAATTAAATCTGCTTCTAATTTTTTGTGCATAAGTTGTTTGTTATAGTTACTATTTACTGCTAAATATTTATAAATTTGTAAACGCCGAAAATTAAATAAAATTATAAAATTCTAACGCTTAAAATTACAAAATGTTTCTTGAAAATACTGTAAATCACACAGAACAATTTGGTTGGATAGAAGTAATTTGTGGTTCTATGTTTTCTGGTAAAACAGAAGAATTGATTAGACGTCTAAAACGTGCACAATTTGCCAAACAAAATGTAGAAATTTTTAAGCCTGCAGTAGATACACGTTATGATGACGAAGAAGTAGTGTCTCATAACGATTCTAGAATTCGTTCAACTCCTGTGCCAGTTTCGTCAAATATTAGATTATTAGCCAATAATGTTGATGTTGTTGGTATTGATGAAGCTCAATTTTTTGATGATGAAATTGTTGCTGTTTGTAATGATTTAGCCAATAGAGGAATTCGTGTGATTGTAGCTGGTTTAGATATGGATTTTAAAGGTAAACCTTTTGGCCCAATGCCAGCTTTAATGGCTACTGCAGAGTATGTAACCAAAGTACATGCAGTTTGTACACATACAGGAAATTTAGCTCATTATAGTTTTAGAAAAGCACAAAATGATGATTTGGTATTATTAGGTGAAACTCAAGAATATGAACCCTTAAGTAGAGCTGCTTATTACAAAGCTTTGCAAAAGCAAAAAGAAAATTCTGAATCTAACTTAAAAGGTTCTGAAACAAGTTCAGATGATACTGAAGTAAATTCAGCACAAATATGAACAATCATGTAACTGTTCTAGAAATTGATGCAAATGCTTTAGAGCATAACCTAAATTATTTTAAACAAAAATTAGAACCTAGCACCAAAATATTGGCTGTTGTTAAAGCTTTTGGTTATGGAAGTGATGGTGTGCAAGTGGCTCAATTCCTACAAGACAAAGTAGATTATTTTGCTGTAGCTTACACTCATGAAGGTATTGCTCTAAGAGAGGCTAAAGTAAAAACACCCATTTTAGTGCTACACCCTCAAATACAAAATCTACAAACTATTGTAGAGTACAGGTTAGAACCTAATTTATATAATTTTAAAATATTTAATGCGTTTTTAAAACTTGCAGATGAAGCCCCTTTAATGAATTATCCCATTCATATTAAATTCAATACAGGGTTAAACAGGTTGGGCTTTTGGCATAATGATTTGTCAATTATAATTAGTAAGCTAAAAGAGACCAATCATGTAAAAGTACAATCGCTATTTTCTCATTTAGCAGCTAGTGAAGATTTAGAAGAAAAGGAGTTTACCATAAATCAACTAAATAATTTTGCATATATAGCCAAACAATTTTATAAGCATCTCGACTATGAACCCTTATTACATATTCTAAATACTTCTGGAGTTGTAAATTATGCAAAAGCTCAATTTGATATGGTTAGAATTGGCATTGGTTTGTATGGCTTTGGAAACGACGAAAAAGAAACTGCTCAACTTAAAAACACACACAATTTAAAGTCAATTATTTCTCAAATTCATTTAATAGAACCCGGAGAAACTGTAGGTTATAATAGAGCTTTTGTTGCTAAAAAACATTCTAAAACAGCTACAATTCCTGTGGGTCATGCAGATGGTTTATCAAGAAAACTTGGAAACAAAAAGGGATATGTGTTTATTAATAATCAGAAAGCTAAAATTATTGGTAACGTCTGTATGGATATGATTATGGTTGATGTTACTAAAATTGATTGCAATGAAGGTGATGAAGTTATCGTTTTTAACAGCCAAGAAATGTTAAAACATATTGCAGAAGTTTCAGAAACAATAGTATATGAAACTTTAACAGCCATTTCTCAACGTGTTAAGAAAGTGTTAAAGAGATAAAAAAAATTAGTACATTAGCACCACTAACAAATTAAAAATCAATTAAAAATGGGAATGCTTAAAGAATTTAAGGATTTTGCAATGAAGGGAAACCTTATTGACATTGCAGTAGGTTTTGTAATGGGTGCTGCTTTTAAACAAGTAGTAACTTCATTTACAGGTGGAATTGTTTCTCCACTTATTGGCCTAATTTTCAATGCAGACTTCAAAGACATGAAGTGGATTGTTAAAGAAGGTGTTGCAGATGCAACAGGAAAAGTTTCAGGTGAGGTTGCTGTTTTATATGGCGATTTTATTACCAACGTAATCGATTTTATTATTGTAGCTTTTGTAATGTTTATGATAGTAAAAGGTGTAAATGCTACTAAAAAGAAAGAGGAGCCAGCACCAGAAGCTCCAAAAGGCCCAAGTCAAGAAGATTTATTAGCCGAAATAAGAGATTTACTTTCTAAAAAATAATTCATTTTTTAAAGTAAACGTGTGTATAAATCCTGAACTTTTTGTTCAGGATTTTTTTTGTGCAAAAAAATTTAATTCTAAATGTAACCTTTTTGTAAATTGATGGTTTTAATAATAGAAACTAACCAAAACAATCGTTGAAACATTTAACTGACGAAGAACTCATGTTACAAATTGCCAGTGGCAAATTAGAGCAGTTAACAATTCTGTTTGAAAGATATAATGTACGTATGTATAACTTTTTCAACAAAATGGTTCATAATAAAATGGTTAGTGAAGATTTAACTCAAGATGTTTTTATAAAAGTAATTAAATACAGAACATCTTATAAAAGTGGAAATTTTGCAGCTTGGATATATACAATTGCTCGCAATATTTTTTCTAGTCATTATCAAAAAACAAAAAAAGAACGTTCAAATTTAATTGATGATGATACCTTGAGTGCTAATGAAACATTAGTTTCTGAAAGTAATCAAGAAGAGTTAGATCATTTGCAAAAAGCGTTATTACAATTATCGAATTCTGATAGAGAATTGATTGTAATGCATCGTTTTCAGCAAATAAAATATGAGCAAATTGCACAAATAATTGACAGTACAGAAAATGCTGTAAAAGTGAAAGTGCATAGAGCTATTAAGAAGTTAAAGGAAATTTATTTTCAAACAGAAATATAATGAAGCAGAATGATATTACAAACAAATTGAGTTTATATTTAGAGGGTTCTCTTTCTAATGGAGATAAAATTGACGTAGAAAATCAATTAAAAAATTCGGAAACTTTAAGAAAAGAATTAGAAGAATTAAATTCATTTTTAAACATTCTAAACAGTGAAAAAATGGAAACTCCTTCTGCTAATTTACAATTGAGTTTCGATAAAATGTTAGCACAAGAAATCGAAAATCAACAACCAAAAGTTGTGCAATTGAAACCCAAAACAGACTGGAAACAATTTTTAAGGATTGCTGCAAGTATTGTAATCGTATTAAGTGCTTTTTTACTAGGTAAATATCAATCAAATGAATCTAAAGTAAATAACAATCAAAACCAAGTATTGGCTTTATTAGAAAATAATTCTGCAAGCAAACGAATAGAAGCAGTAATATCTACAGAAGATTTTTCTATAAAAGATACAAAAATTTTAAAAGCATTAATCAATCGTTTGTTTTTTGACAAAAATACCAATGTGCGTCTGGCTGCAGCAGAAGCATTAAGTAAATTTTCAGAAGAAAAAATGGTAAGAGATGCTTTTATAAAAAGTCTTGAAACGGATAAAAACCCTACTATTCAACTAGAAGTAATTCAAATTTTATCTGATATACAAGAAAAAAGAGCAATTAAACCTATGGAAAAAATGCTCGACAACGAGGAGACTCCTCAATATGTAAAACAACAACTAAAATTAAATTTATCAAGTTTATTATAAAAAATAAGAAATCATGAAAAAATTATTTGTTATCATCTTATTTGTTGGTGCAACAATTTCTGCACAGAATAAAGAGTTTAAATACAATTTAACAGGAATAAAAAAAGTAGTATTATCATCTAATACAACTATAAAGTTAGAAGTGGGCACTACTAATCAATTTATTATTTCGGAAACAAAATCTAAAAAAGACAAGGATAATGTTCACTGGAGTATACGAAGTGATAGAGAAAAAAGAAAACAAAATAAAGAAGACAAAAGAAAAGGGTTAACAGCTGTTTATCCAGGAGGAAAAGATAACACTAAAGGATTTGGCTTTTCAATTTACAAAGAAGATGGTGTATTATATGTTAACGATTTAAAATCTCATTTTCAAAGACGTGGTTTATCTATGAAACTACCTAAAACCATGAATGTTTCTTTAGATTCTGGAAATTTAGGCTCTATTTATGTTGAGGGTTTTACTGGTGAGGTGGAAGCTTCTTCAAATATTGGAAAAGTAGAAATGAAAAATGTCACTGGTCCAATTACTATAGATGCTAATGTTGCTAAAGTTGATATTGATTTTGATGTAGTAAGCCAAAAATCACCTATAACAATTAGTTCTTCAGTATCAGAAATTGATATTGCTTTACCTGCAAACACTAAAGCCGATTTAGAATTAAGAACTCAAGGCACAGTGTACACAGATTTTGATTTTGAAATACCAAAAAAGAAAGGCTTAAAAAATGTAAGTGGTAGAAAAAGTATTGTTTCTAAATTAAATGGTGGTGGTGTAAAAATCTATATTAAATCATCAATGGGTAATATTTATTTACGTAAAAAGTAAAATTTAACCAAACTTTTAAAGCTGAACTAGCATTTTATAGTTCAGCTTTAAATAATCAACTCACTTAATTAAAATATACAAAATGAAAAGATTTCTCTTATTCATAGGATTGTTATTGATTTTTAACAACCTAGCAGCTCAAAAAAAAATTACAGAAAACACAAAATCTAATGGTATAGACGATGTTTTAGTAAATGTAAAATTTGCCAACAATATTGTTGTTAAAAATTGGAATAAAAATGAAATTTCAGTAGAAGCTACTGTTAATATTGATGATAATAAACACAATGATTACTTTAGCTTTAAAACAAAAAATGTTGGTGGTTATTATACTGTAATATCAGATTATGGGGAGTATTTTAAGAAATATAGAAGTTATTATTCTCATAAGCATAGTCATGATAATGATGATAAAAGTAAAAAAGATGATGATGATTGTCATAGTCACAGACATAGTAATATTGTAGACTATGTAATTTATGTGCCAAAAAACATGAACCTTAAAGTGAAAAGTATTTCAGGAAGCGTAGAAGCTGAAAGCTATGCAGGGGTTTTAAATTTAAATTTAATTAGTGGTAATATCACTATAAAAAAACATTCTAAAGACATGTATTTAAAAACGATTAGTGGCGATATCGATATTTATATTTCTGATGCAACTTTTACTGCAAAATCTTTATCAGGAGGTATTTATTCTGATTTAGACATCGATTTTGATAAAAACAAGAAGAAGGGTTATGGTTCTAAAATTCATGCAAAAATTAATCAAGGAACTGCGTCTTTAAATCTTAACACTATTAGTGGCGATATTTATTTGCGAAAAATATAATTATCATGAAATATACATTTGTATTTATAATTTTCATTTTATTTTTTAGTTGTAAAAATGAAAAAAAATCCTCGCAATCTTTAATTTCTAATGAAGTTCAATTATCTGAAGATTTTATAGTAATTGATCAAAATTATAAACAAGCTTTAAAAATAGCTTCTAAAAAAGATAAGTTAATTTTTATCGATTTTTATACAACTTGGTGTGCACCTTGCAAAAAGTTAGATAAACTAATATTTCAAAATGACTCCATAAAGAATATCCTTAAACGTGATTTTATACTTTTAAAATACAATGCAGAAAACGATACTATTTTTCACTTATCTAAAAAACATCATATTAGTAGCTATCCAACAGGTTTAATACTGAATAACGAGGGATTTGTACTAAATAGAAAATACGGTTTTGCAGGGAGTAATTTTAAAACATTAAGTAAAAGTGTTCTCGATTTTAAAAATGAGAGTATAGTTCTTAATAATCAAAATAAAGTAATTAAAGGTTATTCAAATGATATAGATGCTACTAAATACCCAAAATTTTATGTAGATTTTGTAAACAGAACAAATACGAAACTTAATCCAGCAGATTTAAATGAATATTGGGTTACTCATAAAAATAAATTTTCAGAAGAATATTTTTCTACGCTAACCTATTTTGGAGGCCAAACATCTAAAGAAATCGCATATACTGTTCTTAATAATAAGGAAAAATATATAAATCTTTTTGGTGAGACAGATGTAAAAAAATTAATGTTTTCAATAGCTTTTGGTAGGTTTGACGAAGCTATTTTAGAAAAAAATAATGAAAAATTTATTGAAGCTGAAGCCTATGTTAAGAAAGCTTTAAATAAAGAAAGTGCTAAAAATATAATAGACAGTGCTAAAAAAGATTTATTAAAATCTCAAAATAAATGGAGTGAACTATTAGATATTTATATAGAATTAAAAAAAGAGAGGAAATTTAGTAATGGATATGCCAATCATTTTAGTTGGGAAGTATATCTAAAATGTGAAGATAAAGAAGTAATTCAACATTGTTTAAAATGGATGAAAGAGGTTACTGATGAAGAACCTCAATATGATTATTTAGATACTTATGCTCTTTTATTACATAAGTCTGGGAATATTAAAGATACCAAAAGAGTAGCACAAATAGCAATTAAAGCAGGAAAAAAAGAAGGCAGAAAAACGACAAAATTAGAAAATTTAATAAAAAAACTTTAAGTAAAAAAATCTTATTGGTTAAACAACCATCTCATTTTAGAGATGGTTGTTTGTTTTTGCTTAAATTCGTAAAAGTTAAAATTAATGCTAAATTGAAATACAATTTTATCATATTGTTATCTATCTTTCTCTGCGCAAAGAGTTTTAATCAACAAAAAAAGCAAGAAATGAAATCCAATAAATTTGAGCCTAATGATGGTAAAGTCTTATTTTTTATTGGTCAAGATTTAGAAGCTGTTGGTGGTTTTGAAAATTATAATGCTGGTTATGTAGATACCTTTAATATTCCTGCAGGAATAACTGCTTACACTAATTTATCTCCTGGAGATTACTCATTTAGTTACTATATAAAAGGTTTAGATGGCACAAAAACCAAAGCAAATTGGGGTGCAGGTGATACATGTTTGCAATTTTATGTAGATAATCCAAAGTTTAAAAACACAATGCTTTCCATTGGTTTATCAATGGTAAATCATGATAAAAATGTGGCAAAGGGCAAACACGATAATTTGATAAAAGAACTAGGTTTATGGATTAAAAGTACAAAAAGATCTGTCTTTTTAAGAATTGGTTATGAGTTTGATGGTTGGGATTGGAACAATTACAAGAAGAAATATTACCTAAAAGCTTTTAAAAGAATACATCATATTCTTAAAGAAATGGAGGTAAATAATGTTGCTTTTGTATGGCAATCTAAAGGAACAGGTTCAAACCAAAAAGTGTTAGAAGATTGGTATCCAGGAGATGAATATGTAGATTGGTGTGGATATTCTTATTTTAACAATCCAGATACAGAAATGTTGACTTTTGCAAGAAAAAACAACAAACCAGTTTTTATTGCAGAAGCTTGCCCAGTTTTAAAAGATGAATTTGGTAATTTTCATGCAAACTTAAGTAATCAAAAGGAAGCTAAATTGGTTTGGGAAAAATGGTTTATCCCTTTTTTTAAAACTATTGAAGACAATAAAGATGTCATTAAAGCTTTTAGCTACATAAATGTTGAATGGAAATCTCAAATAATGTGGGCTACTAATGATTATTTTAAAAATGTAGATTCTAGAATCCAAAAGAGTGAGTATATCTCTAAAAAATGGCTAGAAGAAATACAAAAAGAAAAATATTTAAAAAATCAATAATATACTCTATCTACTCTTAAAAATATAAAACTGAATTATAAGAACTTAAATCAGCAACATATATAATTAGTTATTTGAGTTAAGACGAGTAATTTATAAAAATTGGTGACTAATTGATATTTATCTAAATATTGTAAAAAAATATGATTTATAGTAGAAGTGTTTAGAAAAAATCCAATTATCTAATTTCATTTTTCAAAATCTTCAAAAACAAATCTCTATCAATTTCTTTAGCACCTAAACTTGCTAAATGTTTATTATAAATCTGGCAATCAATTAATTTGTATTTATTACAGTTAATTAAATGTATAAAAGCCAATTTAGAAGTATTAGACACTTTACTAAACATACTTTCTCCACAGAAAATATCATTTATTTCCAATCCGTATAAACCACCAACTAAATCTTCTCCTTGCCAAACCTCTATAGATTTTGCTACTCCTTTTTTATGAAGCTTAATATAAGCTTGTTCCATATCATCAGTAATCCAAGTTCCAAAACCATCTTTCCTATCAATATTTTTACAATTATAGATTACTTCTTCAAAGGCCTTATTTTCTGTAATTTTAAACTTGTTTTTATTGATAATTTTTCGCATCGATTTAGAAATTTTTAAATCATTTGGAAACAACACCATTCTTTCTGGTGGACAATACCATACAATGGGTTCTCCTTCTGAAAACCAAGGAAAAATTCCATTTTTATAAGCATATGTTAATCGCTCTGTAGATAAATCTCCACCCAAAGCTATAATGCCTTCTTTGGTTGCAAGTCCATAAGATGGAAACTGTATTTTGTCAGTGAGCCATATCATACTAAATTAATAACAAGCCTAAAATATAAATTGTTGCTCCAACAACCATTGCAATTAAAGTGTAAGGTAAAATCTCTTTTGCTTTTAATTTGGTAATACCTAATAATGGTAAAGCCCAAAAAGGTTGTAACATATTTGTAATTTGGTCTCCATAGGCTAAAGCCATAATTGCTTTAGGTAAAGGAACACCTAATTTTAAAGCAGATTCTACAACAATTGGCCCTTGAACAACCCATTGTCCACCTCCACTTGGTACGAAAATATTAACCAAACCAGCACTAAAAAATGTAAAAATTGGCAGTGTAGTTTCTGTCGAGATTGATACAAAAAAATCTGAAATTTGATTTACCATTCCAGATTGATTCATAATTCCCATAATTCCGAAATACAAAGGAAACTGAATTAAAATTCCAGAAATATCAGATATTGATTCACCTACTGCATTTGTAAATTTTTTAAAACTTCCATGTAAAATCAAACCTAAACCTAACATCAAAAAATTAATTAAGTTAGGTGTGATTTTTAGTTGTTTAATATCATCTAAATAGCGAATACCAAAAGTAATAATTATAATAATTCCGAATAAAATTCCTAAAAATTTAGAATTATCTAACTTTTCTGCTTTGGTTTTTATGGTTATACCTTTATCAAATTGATAAATAGGTAAATTAATTTTTGTAAGTTTTGCTTTTTTACCCAACAGATAGAATGTCAAAGATACAGTTACTAAAACTGTAAAAAATATTAGTAAATTCCACCAGCTAAAAACAGTTTCAGAATAATCAATTATACTTGGTATTTGTTGTAAAATTTCATCCGAAGATATATTTTGCATGATGTTTTTTATATGCCCATCTTCATTAATTTTTATTGGTGCTGAACCAGAAATTCCTCCATGCCAAACCATTAAACCAACATAACCAGCTGCTCCAATTATTGGGTAATTAATTTTGTAATTCTTTTGCTGTGCATGTTCTGCAACTTTTCTAGCTAATAATGCTCCAAAAATTAATCCTAAACCCCAATTAAAAAAAGCAACTAGCATCGTTAAACAAGCAATGATTGCTGCACTATTTGCTGTATTTGTACAATATTTTGTGATACTTAAAATTGCCTTACTTACAGGTTTGCTTAACACTAAAACATGACCTAAAACCAATATCAACATCATTTGATATGCAAAAACCAACAGGTTATTAGACCAAATTCCATTCTCCCAAAACTGTAAAACTTCTATTGAATAATTTACTAAAGCACTAGTCTCTGGTTTTGTGAAAAAAAATGCCAACAAAAATGTAAAAAGAGTAATTAAAATTGCAATTGTAAAAGGTGAAGGTAAATAGTTCTTAAATATATTTTCAATAATTTTAGTAACCTTCATTTTCTTTTAGTTTGTATGCTAATTTAGTAAATTCTTAAAAAAGAGTTAATCTAACAACTAATACAAAATCATAAAAATATTGTCACTATTTTTGCAAATCATTTTTTAATGTGTTAGATCAATAAATGCCTAGAAAAAAAAGAAAAAAAACTCAAAAAGAAAGAGTAAAACTTGTGCATAAATACTATGCTAGAACTGGTTTTTACTTATTTGTTTGGGAAAGTTTAAAAAAAGCTTTTTTACCCTTAATTGGTATTGTTTTAGCAATTGTATTATTTAATAAATACGTTTACAATATAAATGATGGGCTTCGTTATTTTACAGAAACTTTCTCAAGAACTTCAGTTTTAAGTGTATTTTTTATCTCTGAAACTTTGCTGGGCTTAATTCCTCCAGAAATTTTTATTGCTTGGACAAAAAAAACCAATGAGCCTATTTTAAATTTATCTATTCTAGCTGTTCTTTCATACACAGGTGGGTTAATAACTTATTTTTTAGGAAGAATGACACTGAAAATTGAATCTATTAGTGATTATTTAGAGGTTAAAATGGCTAAAAATCTAGATAACACAAAAAAATGGGGAGGTATTTTAATATTAGTAGGTGCTTTACTGCCTTTGCCTTTTTCTATAGCGTGTATGGCAGCTGGTATGATAAAATATCCTTTTAAAAATGTCGTTTTTTTTGGGTTATTTAGATTATTACGATTCGCTATTTATGGCTGGGCTATTTTTAAAGTGGTTCATTAAAACAATAATATTATGGGATTAACCAATAATGATATTTTCAAAAAACTTCGAGTAGCTCATAAATTAAGAGATACAGATATTATCGAAATTTGTGCTTTAGTCGATTTTAAAGTAACAAAAGGAGAATTAGGAGCAATTTTTAGAAAAGAAGATCATCCAAAATATATGGAATGTGGAGATCAATTTCTACGTAATTTTCTCAATGGACTGATAATTCATTTGCGTGGACCAATGCCAAAAAAATCATAGATTTTTTTGGACTGTTGGATATTTAGATATAAGAATCAAGACTAACAAAAGTAAGCTAGGTTCACTGATAAAAACATTTCACATTACCTATTATTCAAAATAAATTTATAAAAAAAGAGTGCAACTATTAGAAATTGCACTCTTTTCTTACATTGATTCTTGACTCAAATAAGTCTTGTATCTAAAATTCAAGCTTTTTTAGAATGGCAAATCGTCTGGCTCTTCATCAGAAACATTAGATGCTGGCTGAAACTGATCTACAGGTGGTAAGTTTTGAGCTTGTGGAGCTTGACTTAAATTTTCAATTCTCCATCCTTGAATAGAATTAAAATATTTTGCTTCTCCTTGTGGATTTATCCATTCTCTACCTCTTAAATTGATAGATACTTTTACATCTTGCCCTACATTGTAATTATTCAATAAATCTGTTTTATCTTGAATAAATTCAATCATTATCATTTGTGGATACTGCTCATCTGTAGTAACAACTAATTCTCTTTTTCTAAATCCATTAGATCCAAATGTTTGAACATCTCCAATCAATTTAATTTTTCCTATAACTTCCATACTATAATCTTAACTATTTAATTAAAAGCACTTTCCAAGCACTTTCTACATCATTTATTTTTAAATACTCTTGAGCAAATGTATGTTTTTTTGAGGTTTCTAACCCAATAAATTCAGGATGTTCTTTGCTAAAGTTATCAACAGTTTTCACATCAGGTATTCGTTCTACATTGCCTAACATTCCTAAATTATTTCCTGTTAAAATATCACTATTTTTTATTTCATCAGGAATTGCATCTACACCAATTCCTAATGAAGAAATTGGTTTAGGAATTTCAAAAAAACTATCTCTAGCTCTACTATAAAAACTACCTCCTGCTCTAGCAACTAAATCAATTTTATATTGGTCTATACTACCATCATCTGCTAAAACATCCTCATTAACATGTAATTTTACAACTTCGCAAACTATTAAATTCCCTGCACCTCCTTCTGTTCCTGTATAAATAATATCTGTTACTTTACACTCTAATTGCACAGGTGATTCTGCTACTCTAAAAGGTTGTACAATATCTGATTTAAGCATAGTTAACCCAGCTTTTTCAAATTCATTTACACCTTTTGCATACATTGTACTACTTAAAGACATTTGTTGTACTATAGCATAATTCACAACATTAATTACAACCTCTTTGGTTTCTTCTGCATTATCTAATGTATGTTTTGTAGTATTATTTCTAACACTTCTTGCAGGTGAGAAAATTAGTGTAGGAGGATTTGCCCCAAATACATTAAAAAAGGAAAATGGTGATAAATTAGGATTACCTTTAGCATCAACAGTACTTGCAAATGCTATTGGTCTTGGTGCAATAGCCCCTAGCAAATAGCCATGTAATTTACCAACAGTTATATCTTTTGGATTTATAGAAAGCATATTATTAAATTTTGATGTATAAAGATACTATGTAAAGTTGAAACGAGTTATATACTTGAAATCTTTATATTTGTTTTTGATGAATTTCTTTTCTAATACTTTATTATTTAAAAGAATTACAATACTTGTATCTTTTATAATTGTTGTTCTTATTTTATGGAATACCTACTCATTCTTTCAGAAGTTTAAGCAAGCAGAAAGAGATAAGATGGAAATACATGGAGAGGCAATTAAAGAATTTAACACCACTAGTGTAGAAGAATTAGATGAGAATATTTCAGATTTACCACTTACAATAATAAGTAAAACCAAAGATATTCCTTTTATTTTAGTTGATTCTAATGGTCAAATAAAGGGTTCAAATAATTTAAATCCTAAAAAAGAAAATGATCCTGAATATCTTAAAGAACAGTTAGCTATTATGAAAAGTCAAAATCGACCCATTAGAGTCGATTATTTAGGAAAAACTGATTATATCTACTACAAAGACTCTGATTTGTTAGATAAACTTACCTATTACCCTTTAGCTTTACTTTTAATTTTAGTACTTTTTTTAACGGTAATTTATTTGTTTTATAACTCTAATAAAGCTGCAGAAACTAATAAGTTATGGACAGGAATGGCAAAGGAAACTGCACATCAAATTGGCACACCTTTATCATCACTTCTTGGTTGGATTTCTATTTTAAAGATGGAGAAAATTGATGAAACTTATATTGAAGAAATTGAAAAAGACGTACATCGTTTAAATACAATTGCCAATCGTTTTTCTAAAATTGGCTCAAAACCTGAATTGAAAAAAGAAAATATTGTAGCAATTACAAAACAAGCTTTTGATTATTTAGAATCGAGAAGCTCTAAACAAATCTCTTTTTCTTTTTCTTCTAAAGACAATAAAATTGACGCAAATATAAACACAGAACTTTTTGGTTGGGTAATAGAAAACTTGATAAAAAATGCTATAGATGCAATGTTAGGGAAAGGAAAACTTAATTTAAGTATAGAAAACTCATCTAAAAAAGTAAAAATTGTAGTTTCTGATACTGGTAAAGGAATGCCAAAAAAAATGTTTAAACAAATATTTAAACCAGGTTTTACAACAAAAAAACGTGGTTGGGGTTTAGGTTTATCGCTCTCTAAAAGAATTGTAGAAGATTATCATAATGGAAAAATATTTGTGCAGAAATCTGAATTAGGGAAAGGAACTACGTTTCAGATTGTTCTAGATAAGATTTAGTTAAATACAAAGGCTTTTCATTCTCATATTTTACTTTTATTCAAAATTCCCAGCTATATTTTTAGCTAAAACCACAAACTCATCATTAGAAAGTTTTTCTTTTTTCATAAACTGCATGTCAGCCATACCGTTTATCGGAATTAAATGCACATGTACATGAGGCACTTCTAAACCAATTACACTCATTCCTATTCTATTACAAACTATCGATTTCTCTAAAGCTTTAGCAACTCTGTAAGAAAAGTCCATTAATGCTACATATTCTTCTTTAGATAGGTCAAAAATTTTATTTTCTTCTTTTTTAGGAACTACCAAAGTATGCCCTTTAGCATTAGGATTAATATCTAAAAAAGCAATAAAATCTTCATTTTCGGCAACTTTATAACTTGGCAATTCTCCATTTACTATTTTGGTAAATATGCTCATTTTTATGATTTTTTTTTAATGAAGACTAAATATATAAAAAAGAATTCGGGTTTTAACCATAGCCAAAACCCGAACTTATATTTTAAAATGAAATTACTTATTCATTTATCCTCTTAATTACTTATCTTGAAATATCTACAATTTCAAATTTCATAATTCCATTAGGCACCTTAATTTCTGCAACTTCTCCAACTTTCTTCCCTAACAAACCTTTACCAATTGGCGAGTTTACAGATAATTTACCTTTTCTTACATCAGTTTCAGAATCAGCTACTAATCTGTACGTAAACTCCATTCCGTTTGTTGTGTTTTTAATTTTTACATTAGAATGTATTAGTGCTTTAGAAGTATCTAATTGGCTTTCGTCTAAAATACGTGCGTTTGCTACCACATTTTTCAACTTTGCTATCTTGGTTTCTAAATGAGATTGTTCTTCTTTTGCTGCATGGTATTCTGCATTTTCACTCAAATCTCCTTTATCTCTTGCATCTGCAATTTCTTGAGTTACTCTAGGTCTTTCAACTTGCTCAAGATGAATTAATTCATCTTTTAATTTTTTTAATCCTTCAGGTGAATAATAAGATATGTTACTCATGTTTTCTATAATTTAAAAAATCCATCTAAATACTATTTATGAAGATGAATCTGTTTTTTTAACTCGTTTAAAGTCAAGTAATTTAAAATAAAAATCTCATCACCAAAAACTGGAATGAGATTCAGGTTACAAATGTACAAAATATTTGTAAATTAGCTACGTTTTAAAAGAAATGAGAAACTTAAATGATAAAAAAAATCCTTTTTTTTGGCTTAACAATCCTACTTTTTTCATGTTCTAGTAATGAAAATCTTGCAAATTGCATTCGAACTTTACCTTTAAATCTTAATACAGATCTAAATAACCCACAATTAATTAATGCACAAACTCCAGGAGGTCATGCAGACATAAATGGAGGCACAAAAGGTATTCTACTCTTTAATAAAAACGGAAATGACTTTGTTGCTTTTGATAAACTTTGCCCTAACAATGATTGTGACAATGCTATGATTTTTGAAAATAGGCTTTTAAAATGTACCTGTGATGAAAGCACATACAGTGTAGACTTTGGTGGTGCTCCTCAAACAGATAATGCACAATGCCCTGCAATTCAGTATCAAGTTTTTAGAAACGGAACAGCAATCCGAATCACAAATTTTTAATAGTTTTTTTAGCTTTAGATGCTTATTTTTGTGAAAAAAGATATAAAGTGAAAAACTATTTTTCTTCAGATTTTAAACTAGGTGTTTTAGGTGGTGGTCAATTAGGTAGAATGCTCTTGGCAGAAACTCAAAAATTCGATATTCATACTTCAATTTTAGATAATAATGTAAACGCACCTTGTGCTGAAATCTGCAATACCTTTGTTGTTGGAAATTTATTAGATTTTGATGCTGTATATAATTTTGGTAAAACTGTAGATGTACTAACTATTGAAATTGAAAATGTAAATTTAGATGCTCTTGATAAACTAGAAGAAGAAGGGTTAGCCATTTATCCAAAGCCAAAAGATTTAAGAGTAATACAGAGTAAAGCAAGACAAAAGAATTTTTATTTTGACAATAAAATACCAACTGCACCTTTTTCTCATTTTGCGTATTTAGAAGAACTAGTACTTTGTATAGAAAATAATATTATTGATTTTCCTTTTGTATGGAAAGCTGCACGTTTTGGTTATGATGGAAATGGCGTTAAAATTGTAAGAAATTTTGCTGATTTAGAATCGTTACCTAATGTGGAGTGTATTACAGAACAATTAATTCCGTTTAAAAACGAATTAGCTGTAATTGTAGCCAAAAATGCTGATGGAGAAACAACTACTTACCCAGTTGTAGAAATGGAATTTCACCCAGAAGCAAATCAAGTAGAATATGTTATTTGCCCTGCAAGAATTAAAGAATCAGTAGCTAAAAAAGCGAGAGAAGTTGCTTTAAAAGTCGTTGAAAAATTAGATTTTATAGGTTTATTAGCTGTAGAAATGTTTCAAACAGCCACCAATGAAATTTTAGTAAATGAAGTTGCTCCAAGACCACACAATTCTGGGCATTACTCAATTGAAGCAAGTTATACAAATCAATTTGAACAACATTTACGTTCTATTTTAAATCTTCCTTTAGGAAACACAGAAAGTAAAGTTGCAGGAATTATGGTAAATCTAGTTGGTGAAGAAGGTTTTTCTGGTGATGTTCTTTATCAAAATATAGAAGAAATTTTAAAAATTGATGGAGTTACGCCTCACATTTATGGGAAAAAAGAAACA
This sequence comes from Polaribacter porphyrae, assembly GCF_002954685.1. Lineage (GTDB taxonomy): Bacteria > Bacteroidota > Bacteroidia > Flavobacteriales > Flavobacteriaceae > Polaribacter > Polaribacter porphyrae. The sequence goes on from NZ_MSCN01000001.1 coordinate 2,452,670, forward strand.
CGTCCTTTTAGAAAGATGGGACACGTAACTATAGTAAATGCTGATGTTGAAAAAGCAAGAGCAACCGCGCAAAAAGTTAAAGAAACGATAAGAGTGATAAGCAAATAGTATTTTTGTATTTTTGATGTATTATGACAGTTATAGAAAAAAAGAAAAATCTAAAAAATATAATTGACAACCTCTCAAATGATAATTTAGAAGAGGCTTTAAATTATTTACAAAAACTATCATCAAAAGATAAAAATAGAATTACAATTGTTAAAAATCTTTTGAAAGAAGAGCAATGGTTATTTGAAGAATTGGCAAAATGATATCAAAAAAACTTGCTATTGAACTGAATAAAATTATCTCTGAAAAATCAGGTGGTTCTTATGGTTTAAGAGACGAATCTTTACTTTTATCTGCATTAAATAGACCATTTCAAACTTTTGATGGAAAAGATTTATACCCATCTATTATTGATAAATCTGCAGCACTTTTCGAAAGTTTAATCATTAATCATCCATTTATTGATGGAAACAAAAGAATGGCTTATGCCTTTATGAAAATGTTACTGATAGAAGGTGGTTTTTCAATTAATGCATCAAAAGAAGATACCTATAAATTTGTAATTAAAGCTTCAGAAGGTAAAATGAATTTTGATGAAATTAAAACTTGGTTGGTTGACCATTTGAATAAATAAAAAATATGGTAGGAATAATAATGGGAAGCGATTCTGATCTTCCAATAATGCAAGAAGCAATAGACATTTTAGAAGGTATGGATATTCAAATTGAAGTAGATATTGTATCTGCTCATAGAACTCCAGAAAAATTAGTTGACTATTCTAAAAACGCACATAAAAGAGGAATTAAAGTGATTATTGCTGGTGCTGGAGGTGCAGCACATTTACCAGGAATGGTCGCAAGTATGAGTCCTTTACCTATAATTGGTGTTCCTGTTAAAAGTAGAAACTCAATAGATGGTTGGGATTCTGTTTTATCCATTTTACAAATGCCAGGAGGAGTCCCTGTTGCAACTGTGGCTTTAGATGGCGCAAAAAATGCAGGTATTTTAGCTGCACAAATTATTGGTGCTTCAGACAAATGTGTTCTAGATAAAATAATCGCTTACAAAGAAGGTTTAAAAATAAAGGTTGAAAAAGCTTCTGAAAGAATAAAAAAATAGGTTTTTCAACAATTACACGTTTAAACAAATAAACAATTACACATTTTTTAAAAATGAATCCACTTTTACAAGATTTTAATACAGCACCTTTTTCACAAATTAAGCCAGAACATTACAAACCTGCAATCCAAAAAGGAATTGAAATTGCGAAAGATGAAATTAATGCTATTGTTAAGAATACTGATACTCCAACTTTTGAAAATACAACAGTTGCTTTAGATTTTACAGGTTCAAAATTAGGAAGAATTACCAGTATTTTTTTCAACTTAAATTCAGCAGAAACAAATGAAGAAATTCAGAAAATAGCGCAAGAAATATCACCTTGGTTAAGTGAATTTAGAAATGACATCACCTTAAATAAAGCTTTATTTAAAAAAGTTAAAACTATTTTTGATGCTAAAGAAAATCTAGATTTAACTGCAGAACAACAAATGTTGTTAGATAAACAATACAAAGGTTTTGCTAGAAATGGTGCAAATTTAAAAGAAGAAGATAAAAACAAACTTCGTGAAATTGATGCAAAACTATCTAAATTATCATTAAAGTTTGGAGAAAATATATTGGCTGAAACCAATGCTTTCGAATTGCATTTAACTAATGAAAAGGAGGTTTCTGGTTTACCTGAATCTGTAAAAGAAGCAGCGAGTCAGTTAGCAAAAGAGCAAGATAAAAAAGGCTATATTTTTACCTTACACTACCCTAGTTACATTCCATTTTTAACCTATGCTGATAATCGAGAATTGCGCAAAAAAATGGCAATCGCTGCAGGTAAAAAAGGATTTCAAGATAATGAATTTAACAACGAAAAAATAGTTCTTGAAATTGTAAATCTTCGCCAACAAAGAGCGAATTTATTAGGTTATAAAACGCATGCTCATTTTGTTTTAGAAGAACGGATGGCTGAATCTCCAGAGAAAGTAATCGAATTTTCGAATAATTTGTTAGAAAAAGCGAAACCTGCTGCTCTAAAAGAATTTGAAAATTTATCAGCTTATGCTAAAAAATTAGACGGAATAGAGCAACTGCAAAAATGGGATGGTGCTTATTATTCAGAAAAACTGAAGAAAGAATTATTCGATTTAGACCAAGAGATTTTAAAACCATATTTTAAATTAGAAAACGTAATTGATGGTGTTTTTGAAATTGCAAATCGTTTGTTCGATTTAAAATTTGAAGAAGTAAATGATATTGAAAAATATCACGAAGATGTAAAAACTTACAATGTTACTGATACTAATGGGAATTTTATTGCTGTTTTTTATGCGGATTATCATCCTAGAAAAGGAAAAAGAAATGGTGCTTGGATGACGAGTTACAAATCTCAACAAACAAAAGACGGAATTAATGATAGACCTCATGTATCTATCGTTTGTAATTTTACAAAACCTACAGCTACAAAACCATCATTATTAACATTTAATGAGGTTACTACTTTGTTTCACGAATTTGGCCATGCACTGCATGGAATGTTAGCAAATACAACTTATAATAGTTTATCAGGAACTTCTGTTTCTTGGGATTTTGTTGAATTACCAAGTCAGATTTTTGAAAACTGGTGTTATGAAAAAGAGGCTTTAGAGTTGTTTGCCAAACATTACGAAACTGGTGAAGTTATCCCAATGAAATATGTTGAAAAGATTAAAGAATCTGCAAGTTTTCATGAAGGAATGCAAACTTTACGTCAATTGAGTTTTGGGTTATTAGACATGAAATGGCATTCTGAAAATCCTTCAAATATAAAATCTATCAAAGCATTTGAAAAAGAGGCTTTTGCTGAAACAAAACTATATCCAGATGTTGCAGAAAATTGTATGAGTACAGCGTTTTCTCATATTTTTCAAGGAGGTTATTCTGCTGGTTATTACTCATACAAATGGGCAGAAGTTTTAGATGCTGATGCTTTTGAATACTTTTTAGAAGAAGGGATTTTTAATAAAGAAGTAGCTACAAAATTCAAAGAAAATATATTATCAAAAGGTGGTACTGAAAAACCAATGGTTTTATATAAACGATTTAGAGGTGCAGCACCAAAACCAGATGCTTTGTTAAAAAGAGCTGGTTTACTAAAAATTGAATAAAAATTCTAAAAGATTGTTATAAATTTATCTTTGATACGTTATATAATTAAGATGAGAACCATTTTTTTTATTTTATTAGCTTTGTTTGTGAATTCTATTTTTTCACAAATAATTATTAAAGGTACTGTGTATGACGAAAAAGGTCCTTTAGAAAGCGTAGCTGTGTACTTAAACAATACTATGTTAGGTACAACAACAAATGCTGATGGCGAATTTTCAATCCCTGTAAAAGAAGGTCAACATGAGTTGATTGTTTCTTATCTAGGATATAAAAAGATTGCATATTCCTTAAATACATCTACTTACACAAAACCTTTGGTATTTGCTCTTGTTGAAGAGGAAAATGTATTAGATGAAATTGTTATCAAAAAAACTGTTTATGATGATAAATGGAAAAATAATTTAGCTGTTTTTAAAAGAGAGTTTATTGGTACTACAGAACTAGCTGAAGATTGTGAGATTTTAAACCCAAAAGTGTTGAGTTTTGATTACGATTACAAAGAAAATAAACTCACAGCTTATGCAAGAAAACCATTACAAATAAAACATAAAGCTTTAGGTTATTTAATCACTTACGAATTAGAAAGTTTTATTAGACATAAAAATTACATTACCTATCTCGGATATACTAGATATCAAGAACTAAAAGGTGGAAAACGTAAGCAAAGACGTTGGAAAAAGAATAGACAAGTAGCTTATAATGGTTCTCCAGTACATTTTTACAAGTCACTTTTAAATGATACTTTCACTAAAGAGGGGTTTATTGTAAATCAATTTAAGAGAGTTCTAAACCCAGAAAGACCTTCTGATGAAGAAATTAGAAAAGCAAGACAGCTTTTAAGATTGAATAGAGGTTTAATGATTAATTTTTCCAAAAAAATTGACAACCCAAAAACTGCTTTAGATTCTGCATTAGTAACTACTAGAAAATCACGTTTACCAAAATTTAGAGATTATTTGTATAAATCTAAATTAAAAAAAGAAGATATTCTTGGCTTTAAAAATAATACGTATCAACTAATTTTTGAAAATAACTTAAGTGTAGTTTATACCAAAGAAAAAGAAGAGATGGGTTATTTAAGAAGAAATATCTTTAGCAAAAGAAGAAAGCCTTTACCACAAACTTCTTCCATTATTCCTATTGATGATAAAATAATATTAGATGTAACAGGCAATTTAGTTAATCCATTAGACGTTTTATATGAAGGATATTGGTCTTATGAGAAATTTGCAAATACACTGCCTTTAGATTATATACCAACAGAAGACTAAAAATTAACTATTTATTTTTCTCTTCAATCCACTTACTCATATATTTTGTGGCTTGTAAGGTTTTATGCTGTAACAAACTCCCTAAAAAGTTTTGAGTTCTATGATTTTCTAAATTATCTTGAATTAACTTAATTTGATTTATAAAAGGTTTACTTAATTTTTCTTTATCGTAAAAAGAGTTTATTATTTCAATTCCATTTTTTTGAGCTTTTAACCAAATGGTTTTATTTTGATACAATTCTGATGCTCTTAAAGCAAAATTGCTATAATCATCTTCTACAAATCCATTCCATAAATTATTTTTTGACATCCCTTCTGCTCCAATAGTTGAGGTAACACTTGGTGTACCACAAAGCATACTTTCTGTTAATTTTCCTTTAATTCCAGCTCCAAAACGTAAGGGAGCTAAAAGTACTTTAGAATTTTGAATAACTTCTTTTGAGTTTTTTGCAAATCCTTTAATGACAAAACCTTCTTTGGGATTGTGCAATTGTTGAATTTGCTGTGTTACATATGCTCCATAAATATGCAACTCAACATTTGGTAAATATGCTCTCATTTTACCCCAAACTTGATTTTTTAGAGTGAGTACAGCATCAACATTAGGTTTATGCAAAAAATTACCAATAAACACAAAGTGTTCTCTTTTATCAAAAGAGTTCCAATTTTTTATTTGATGTTCATTAATTTTATCTAGTAAAAAAGGTAAATAATACAAGATTCTTTCATCAATTTTAAAAACAGATTTTAGCAAATCCATTTCATAAGTTGAGATTACTAAAGATAAATCACAACGTAAAATTGAAGCAATTTCTCTTTTTGTATCATCAGACTTTAATAAAGCTTTATTGGTAAACTCCCCCCCTTTTTTAAGTTGCTGATGTCTTACTTTGCGTAGAAAATGTAAATCTTCAGTATCTAAAATTCTCAAAGTATTTGGGCAATTTTCAGCAACTCTCCAACCAAATTGTTCTTCAGTTAAGAATCGATCAAACACTACAATATTTGGATTTAGGTTTAGAACAAAATCATCAAAATTAGCTGAATTTAACTCAATAGATACCTCTTCAATTCCTAGAGATTTTAAATCTAAAGCATTGCTGTTTTTTTGTGAAGTTGATGCAAACGTAATATTATAATTCTGCTTTAAAAATAACTCAATTAATTGTAACATTCTACTACCTGCAGCAGAAGAATTTGGTTCAACCCAAACATTTCCAATGATTAAAATTGATTGTCTATTCAATTATTTAGCAGTCATTTTTTGCTTATACTCTGCTTGCACTTTTTTGCCCCATGTAACAATTGCATCAATTTGTTCTTGTGTTAAGTTTGCTTCAGAATGTGTCCAAGTATATGAATTTAAAGGCATTTCTCCTTTTTCAACTTCTTCATACAATTCATCCATTTTATGCTCTTTTCTTTTTAAAGAATATTCATTCCATTTCGAAAAATCAAGATGTTTTTTACCATCTTTTATATGACTGTCCAACCAATAATTTACTGGTGTTATACTATTATACCAAGGGTAATTTGTTTTAGCTGAATGACAATCAAAACAGCTAGTTTTCATTATTTCTAAAACATTTGCTGGCGGATTTGTTTCAGCAATAAAAGCATTTACAGTATCTATATTTCCATCATTTTTTTCTGGACCAAAAAATTGAGCAATAACTAAAATGATTAATAAAACGACACCTACTTTTTTAAGAATTTTCATTGGTAAAACTTTAATACTATTACAATTGTAAAACTACTAAAATCCTTTATAAATCTCTAAAAATATATGTAAATTTGTGTTTCTAAATTTCTTACAAAATGAAATACGATATTATTGTTATTGGTTCTGGTCCTGGAGGATACATTGCAGCAGTTAGAGCATCACAATTAGGAAAAAAAGTAGCTATTATCGAAAAATATAGCACTTTAGGAGGAACGTGTTTAAATGTTGGATGTATTCCTTCTAAAGCACTATTAGATTCTTCTCACCATTTTTATGATGCTGTTCATCATTTTGAAGAGCATGGAATTTCTGTAGAAAAACCATCTTTCGATTTTACAAAAATGGTTGATAGAAAAGCTAAAGTTGTAGAAACAACAACTGGAGGAATCAAATATTTAATGGATAAAAATAATATTGAAGTTTTTGAAGGTTTGGGTTCTTTTGAAGATGCCACTCATGTAAAAATTTCAAAAAATGATGGTTCATCAGAAGTAATTGAAGGTACAGATATTATTATCGCAACTGGCTCAAAACCGTCTACTTTACCTTTTATCAATATTGATAAGGAACGAATTATAACTTCTACTGAAGCTTTAAAATTAAAAGAAGTGCCAAAACATTTATTAGTGATTGGTGGTGGAGTTATTGGTTTAGAGTTAGGTTCTGTTTATAAAAGATTAGGTGCAGACGTTACTGTAATTGAGTATGCACCTAAAATTACACCAACTATGGATGCTGATGTTTCTAAAGAATTGACAAAGGTTTTTAAAAAACAAGGTATAAAATTTAATGTTAGCACAGGTGTTACTGCTGTAGAAAGAAATGGAGATGAAATTATTGTAAAAGCAAATAACAAAAAAGGGGAAGAAGTAACATTTACTGGTGACTACTGTTTAGTAGCTGTTGGTAGAAAACCGTATACAGCTGGTTTAGGTTTAGAAAAAGCTGGTGTTAAAGTAAACGAAAAAGGGCAAGTTGAAATTAATGACCATTTGCAAACCAATATTAAAAATATTTATGCAATTGGTGATGTTGTAAAAGGTGCAATGTTAGCGCATAAAGCAGAAGAAGAAGGTGTTGTTGTTGCTGAATATTTAGCTGGAGAAAAACCACATATTGATTATAATTTAGTACCTGGAATTATTTACACTTGGCCAGAGGCTGCTGCTGTAGGTAAAACAGAACAAGAATTAAAAGATGCAAAAATTGACTATAAAGCTGGTAAATTTTCTATGCGTGCTTTAGGAAGATCTAGAGCAAGTGGAGATATTGACGGTTTTGTAAAAGTGTTAGCAGATAAAAATACAGATGAAATTTTAGGAGTTCATATGGTTGGTGCTAGAGTTGCAGATTTAATTATGGAAGCTGCAGTTGCAATGGAATATAGAGCATCTGCTGAAGATTTAGCTAGAATTTGCCATGGACACCCAACATATTCTGAAGCTGTAAAAGAAGCTGCCAAAGCTGCTTGGGATGGAAAACCATTAAATGCTTAAACAAAAATAATAATTTAAAAACCTCACTTTTGTGAGGTTTTTTTGTTCTAAAAACTTTCAAGTACTTTTACAATTCTATGCAAAGAACCATTAAAACTTTTCAGCTTGAAAATGTTGATCAATTTAAAAAGCAAATATTGCTTTGGGCACAACAATTTGAAACGGTTTTATGGTTAGACTCAAACAACTACAAACAGCAATATTCTAGTTTTGATTGTGGTTTGGCTGTTGAAGAATTTACTTCGATTAAAACTGATTATTCTAATGCTTTTGAGAAGTTAAAAGAATACCAATCTACTACTCAAGATTATATTTTTGGTTATATTTCTTATGATGTTAAGAACGATGTAGAGCAACTTTCTTCCAAAAATTTTGATGGTTTAGATTTTGCTGATTTGTACTTTTTCCAACCTCAAAAATTGTTTTTCATCAACCAAAATACTGTTGAATTTCAATACCTTAAACTCGTAGATGATGACATAGAAACTGATTTTAAGGATATTTCTACTTTATCATTTCAAGTGCAATCGAGAAATCTCAAAAACGAATCAGCTGACTCTGACATCAAAATAAAACTTCGAATTCATAAAGACGAATATCATTCTAAAGTGAATAAAGTAATTGAACACATTAAAAGAGGAGATATCTATGAGGCTAACTTTTGTCAAGAATTTTATGCTGAAAATAGTAGTATTAATCCAGTTAAAGTATATCAAGATTTAAATGAAATTTCAAAGCCACCTTTTGCTACTTTCCTAAAAATTGAACATCAATATTTATTATCTGCATCACCAGAAAGATATATTAGAAAAGAAGGAAATAAAGTTATTTCGCAACCTATAAAAGGAACTGCAAAACGATTACGAAGTAAAATTGATGACGAAAAAATAGCATCAGATTTATCTAGAGATATTAAAGAGCGTGCAGAAAATGTAATGATTGTAGATTTGGTTAGAAACGACTTATCAAAATCAGCAAAAAAAGGAAGTGTTAAAGTTGAAGAGCTTTGTAAAGTGTACACTTTTGAGCAAGTACACCAAATGATTTCTACTGTGGTTTCAGAAATTGATGAAAACACGCATTCTGTAACCGTTTTAAAAGATACGTTTCCTATGGGAAGTATGACAGGCGCTCCTAAAGTTTCTGCGATGAAAATTATCGAAAATCTCGAAGAAACTAAACGTGGTTTGTATTCTGGTACAGTTGGCTATTTTACACCAAATGGCGATTTTGATTTTAATGTTGTCATCAGAAGTATTTTATACAATTCTGTAAAAAAATACATTTCGTATTCTGTTGGTGGTGCAATCACTGCAAAATCGATTCCTGAAAAGGAATATGAAGAGTGTTTACTTAAGGCAAAAGCGATGCGATTTGTGTTGTTAAATTCTAATGAAAAATGATTAAAGAAAAAGAAGAAAAATTCAGTGCGGTTTTTGAGAGTTTACAAGAAAAGCCAAATGAAATTAATATGTTTGGTGGGTTTTTAAAAATGTATCCAGCAGAATGGAAACAACTAAAAATAACCTTTTCAAAATTTAACAGAAGTAAGCAATTTGGGAGAACAATTCCATTACCAAAACCAGAACAGTCTTTAAAAAAAGAGATTAGAGTTTGGTTAAAAAGTAGAAATAATGGCTGATTTAATTGCTTTTATTTTAGAACTTTATCTAGATATTAAACATTGGTTTAAAGTTAAAAAAAGAAGAAAGTTTGAAAAAGAAAACAATCTTCCTAAAAGCATAGTTTGGCATCCTATTAATAAACCTCTTTTAATTTTCTTCCTACTTTTTATCATTAGCTTATCAATATTATCATACATTAAACTAAAAGATAAATCAATAAAAGAAACAAACAAAAAGTTAAACTTAATAGTTGAGATTCTTGAGGCTGAAAAAGAACAATTTGGTAAATATCCTAACCAATTAAAAGATATTATTCGAAACAATCCTTTGAGAAAAAATATAACTCAAGATTATTGGAAAAATGAATTTATTTATACATTATCAAAAGATTCCTTAAATTACAGCATCGTCTCATTAGGTAAAGATCAAAAAATGAACACATCTGATGATATAAAATACGCTAAAGAGCACTAATTATGAAACATTCAGAATTCAATTTCAATATTTATAACACCAAATTTTACGGTCAAACTTGGACAGCAAATACTACTAAAGCTGTTGTTGTTTTAGTTCATGGAATGGGAGAACATTCTGCACGTTATCAACATGTAGCTCAAAAATTAACCGATAATAATTTTTCTGTAGTAGCCTTTGATCATTTTGGCCATGGTAAAACAGCAGGAAAACGTGGTCATAATCCAAATTTTGAAGCTGTTTTAGAAAGCGTTAACAAAACAATAGAAAAAGCGAAAAAGTTGTTTCCTGAAAAACCTATTTTCTTGTATGGGCATTCTATGGGTGGAAATGTTGTTATAAATTATGTTCTTAAAAAGACTTCTAATTTAAATGGCGTAATTGCAACAAGTCCGTTTTTACAATTGGCTTTTGAACCACCTAAAATTAAATTGGCAGTTGGTAAATTGCTACAAAAAATTGCACCTTCTATGACAATGAGTAATGAATTGAATGCAAATCATATTTCTAGAGACAAAACTGAAGTTGATGCGTACATCAATGATCCTTTAATTCATAATAAAATAAGTCCAAATTTTTCTTTAACCTTTATTGACACTGGAAAATGGGCGATTGAAAATGCTAATAAATTAATGATGCCAATGTTTCTCTTACATGGAACTGATGATAAAATAATTGATTTTAAGGGCACACAAGAATTTGCAAATAATACTAATAAAGCAACTCTAAAACTATACAAAGATGGTTATCATGAATTGCATAACGATTTATGCAAAGTAGAAATGCTAGAAGATGTTGTAAACTGGTTAAATGCTAAACTTTAATTACAATTTTTCTGAATATGTTTCAGAATCTTGAAGATTATAGATTCCTGTTTCTACAGGAATGACAAGCCAACTAAAATTCTTACTTTTGAAGGTACAAATGCTTCAAAAATTCACAAAACATATCAATATTAATTTTCCTTTTTTAAAGGATGCATCATTATTAATGACCATTTCTGGAGGTTTAGATTCTGTAGTTTTAACTCATCTTTTAAATACTTTAAATTTTGATGTTTCTTTAGCACATTGTAATTTTAAATTACGAGAAAAAGAAAGTGATTTAGATGAGAAATTTGCGATAAAATTATCTCAAAAATCATGTAATCAGATTTTTACAAAAAAATTTGACACTAATCAATTTGCAATTAAAAATAAACTTTCTACTCAAATTGCAGCTAGAGAGTTACGCTACAGTTGGTTTCAAGTACTTGCTGCAAAACACAATTTCGATTATATCTTAACAGCACATCATGCAGATGATAATTTAGAAACATTTCTAATTAACTTAACAAGAGGAACAGGTCTAGAAGGTTTTACAGGAATACCTACAAAAAACGAAAATATTATTAGACCTCTACTCCCATTTTCTAGAGATGAAATTTTAGCTTATGCAACAAAAAACAACTTAACTTGGAGAGAAGATGCTAGTAATGCATCAACAAAATATATTCGAAATAAAATAAGACATCAGGTACTTCCAATATTAAAAGAAATTAATCCTAGCTTATTAAGCTCTTTTTCTAAAACTTTAAATCATTTACAAGAATCTAAAAAGATTGTTGAAGATAGAATTAATGAAGTTTCTAGTGAAATTCTACAATCTGAAAATGGTATTATTAAATTTGATATTGCCAAGTTAACCTCACTTTCAAATCCAAAAGCTTACTTATATCAACTTTTAAAAAAATATAATTTTACAGAGTGGAATGACGTTGTAAATTTGTTAGATGCTGAATCTGGAAAATATGTTATTTCTAGTTCTCATCAATTAATTAAAGACAGAGATTTTTTACTTTTATCTAAAAATAAAGATGTCACTTTGAGTAAAGTCGAAAGTTTTTTTCAAATTGATAAAAATACATCAGAAATTACAAAACCAATTCATTTAGTTTTTAAAGAAGTAGACGAAAAATCAACACAAAAAAAACAAGCAATTCTGGTTGATAAAGATTTGTTAAAGTATCCTTTAATACTAAGGAAATGGAAAAATGGAGACTATCTTTATCCAACAGGAATGCAAGGAAAAAAGAAGTTGAGCAAATTTTTTAAAGATGAAAAATTTTCACTTTTAGAAAAACAAAATGCTTGGCTACTTTGTAATGCTGAAAATGAGATTATTTGGGTTATTAATCATAGACAAGATAGACGTTCATCAGTAAATATAAACACAAAAAATATTTTACAAATAACTTTATAATAATGAAGAAATTCATCACACTTTTCATCTTTTTGTCTACATTGGTTTTAAATGCACAAACTGCAGAAGAACCTATAAAAATAAGTACTTCAGTAAAAAAAATATCTGATACAGAATATGATATCATTTTTGATGCAAAACTATACAAAGGGTGGTATTTATATTCTCAATATAATCCTGATGAAGCATCTTTACCTTTGGTAATTTCGATTGTAGAAGGAGAAACTGGTTATAAATTAATAGGCAAAGCTGATGAAAAAGATACTTTTAAAAAGTATTCTGAAGTTTGGGAAAAAGAAGAAATAGTTTTTAAAGATAAAGCAATAATTACACAAAGAATTCAACTAACAAATAAAGAAATTACACAAATAAAACTGAATTTCTTTGGGCAAGTTTGTGAAACAGCCTGTATAAATATTGATGAACCTTTTACACTTTCTCTAACTAAAAATGAAATTAATATTTCAAATTCGGTTGATGAAAGAAGTTCTGCTTTAACAAAACAATTAAAATTAAATTTAAAAAATACATCACTTTTAAAAAATGTTGCAAACACAAAATCCGAGAATGCAAATGGCTTATTTAGTATCTTTTTCCTTGGTTTTATAGGCGGTTTATTAGCTTTATTAACACCTTGTGTTTTCCCAATGATACCTTTAACAGTTTCATTTTTTACAAAACAATCTCAAAATAAAAGCAAAGGTATTTTTAATGCTATTCTGTATGGGTTTTTTATTGTTCTCATCTACATTTTATTGAGTTTACCTTTTCATTTTTTAGATAATTTAGACCCAGAAATTTTAAATACAATTTCAACTAATGTTTGGTTAAATATTTTCTTTTTTGCGGTTTTGGTGTTTTTCGCTTTTTCGTTCTTCGGATTTTATGAAATTACACTACCAAGTTCTTGGGGAAACAAAATGGATTCTGCCTCATCTATTGGAGGAATTATCGGAATCTTTTTTATGGCGTTAACTTTAGCTATTGTTTCGTTTTCATGTACAGGACCAATTTTAGGTTCTTTATTAGCAGGTTCTTTAACTTCAGATGGTGGAGCAACACAACTCACAGCTGGCATGTCTGGTTTTGGTTTGGCTTTAGCCTTGCCTTTTGCGTTATTTGCATTGTTTCCTAATTGGCTAAACTCTTTACCAAAATCTGGTGGATGGTTAAATACTACCAAAGTAGTTTTAGGTTTTTTAGAACTTGCTCTGGCATTTAAATTTTTATCAAATGCAGATTTAGTTGCTCATTGGGGTTTATTAAAACGCGAAGTATTTATCGGAATTTGGATTATTATTTTTATAGGTTTAGCCTTGTATTTGTTTGCAAAAATTAAATTCCCTCATGATTCTCCTATAAGAAAATTATCCTTTGCAAGAATTTCATTTGGTGTTTTGGTTATCTCTTTTGTCATCTATATTACTCCAGGAATTTTAAAAAACCCTACTTGGAATTTAAGTTTATTAAGTGGTTTTCCTCCTCCTCAATTCTATAGTATTTATGAGCAAGAAACAGATTGTCCTTTAGGTTTAGAATGCTACAAAGATTTTGAAGAAGGCCTTGTTGTGGCTAAACAAAAAAACAAACCAATCTTATTAGATTTCACAGGTTGGGCTTGCGTAAACTGTAGAAAAATGGAAGAAAATGTTTGGAGTGTTCCTAATATTTATGAAACCTTAAAAAATGATTATATCCTAATATCATTATATGTTGATGATAATGAAAAAGAATTACCAACAAACCAACAGTTCGATTTTTTAAAACCAAATGGAAAAGTAAAAAGAATTAAAACTGTGGGTGATAAATGGTCAACATTTCAAGTAATAAATTTTAAAAACGCTTCACAACCTTATTATGTTCTATTAAGTCCAAATTTAGAAGTTTTAAATACTGCACAACAATACACTGACAATGAAACTTATTATACTTGGTTGCAAGAAGGTTTACGAAATTTTAAGTAAATTGGTATGAATTTTGATACAATTATGTAAAGCCAAACATTATGAAAATAAAATATCAAATACTATTACTTACTTTATTATTCAGTTTTTCTTTCAGTGCTCAAAAAAAGAACACTCACCAATCAAAAAAAATAACTAGTATTTATACGTTCTCTAGTTTCTCTAATAATGCTAACTCATTTACGAATTTCAATAAAAAACTAAAATTGAATAATCTTCGTTTTGTGTATTTAAATCAAGATGGTTTAGACTTAAATTTATTTTCTTTCAATTTTAGAGATATTGGTGTTACCCCTTCAAAATTTATTTATGATGACTATATATCTTATAGAGATGAATACTTACTTAAGGGTTGGATAAGAAAACACGATCCCACTCATTGGAATTTACAATGCCCAAACCCACTTAACATACAACCAACCCAATAAAAAAATAACAAATTCAAAAGTTTTTATCAGAAATTAAGCATTTCTGAAAATTAAGCTAAAATTCTATCGTTTTCGTAAATTTTAAACTAATTATTCATAAAAACCTAGGTTCTTTATTTTTGGTTTTTTGTAATTTCACAGCATAAAATTCAAGGATTATGTCTGCATTACCAAAATTGACAAGGTTTAACGATAATGTGTTGTCTAAATATCAAATTTACAACAGCATATTTATCACACTTCCTTTTGATACTATAAATAACACTGGTGTCTTGTTGCCTTTGTTTCATAAATTATGTGAAAAAGGATTTCAAAAAGGGAAAAACCCAACAGAAATCGTTGAGAAATTTTTTAAGAAATTTCAAGATAATCCTACAGAAAAAGAAAAAAAAGATTTACTGTTTCAGTTTATTCAATACATAGAACGTCAAGTTGTTTTGTTTGATGCTATTGAAGATGCAGCATTCCCTATTGTAAATAATATGGATGGTTTTGGTACACTTCGTAACTCAAAAGAAACAGCCATTTTAAGTGATAAAAAAGAAGAACTAAAAAAATATTTAGAAGAATTTAAAGTTAGAGTTGTACTTACTGCACATCCTACTCAATTTTATCCAGGTTCAGTTTTAGGTATTATTACTGATTTAGATAAAGCGATTCAAAATGATGATTTATTACTCATCAAAAAATTATTAGCTCAACTTGGTAAAACTCCTTTTTATAAAAAGAAAAAGCCAACGCCTTATGATGAAGCTGTTAGTTTAATTTGGTATTTAGAAAATGTATTTTACGATTCTGTAAGTAAAATTTACAACTATATTCAACATCACATTTATGATGGTCATCCAACAGATAATGAAATTATAGATTTAGGTTTTTGGCCTGGAGGAGATAGAGATGGAAATCCGTTTGTGACTACTCAAATTACGTTAGATGTTGCAGAACGTTTGCGTCAATCAATCTTAAGAAATTATTATAGAGATGTTAGACGTTTAAAAAGACGTTTTACTTTTGATGGAGTTCAAGAAATTTTAGCAAGAGTTGAAAAGCGTTTGTACAAACATGTTGTTAGAAGCTATACAAAAGTGAATTTCTCTCAAAAAATTCTTTTATCAGAACTTGAAGCCGCACGTAAAATCATTGTAGCAAAACACGATTCATTATTTGTAGAAGAATTGAATGATTTTATTAATAAAGTACGCATTTTTGGTTTCCATTTTGCGACTTTAGATATTAGACAAGATAGCAGAGTACATCATAAAGCATTCACCCAAATTGTAACAGATTTGCTTGCTGCTGGCGATACTACTTTCCCTAAAAACTATCACCACTTATCAGAAGAAGAACAGATTGAGATTTTGGCAATTATTAAAGGAAATATAGACCCTGAAGTTCTTACAGATGAAATGTCTAAAAAAACTATCAAGTCTATCTATGCTTTAAAAACCATTCAACAAAGAAATGGAGAACGTGGTGCAAACAGGTATATTATTAGTAATAACCAAACTGCACTCAACGTAATGCAAACGTTTGCTATGCTTAATTTATGTGGTTTTGAAAACGAATTACCTGTTGATGTTATTCCTCTTTTTGAAACCGTAGACGATTTAGAAAATTCCGAAAATGTAATGCGAACTTTATACTCTAATAGAGCTTACAGACATCATTTATCTAAAAGAAAAAACAAACAAACCATTATGTTAGGTTTTTCTGATGGAACAAAAGATGGTGGTTATTTAATGGCAAACTGGGGGATTTTTAAAGCAAAAGAAGCCTTAACAAGGGTTTCTAGAGAATTTGATATTGAAGTAATTTTCTTTGACGGACGTGGAGGACCACCAGCAAGAGGTGGAGGAAAAACACATCAATTTTACGCTTCTTTAGGACCAACTATTGAAGACAAAGAAATTCAATTAACCATACAAGGACAAACCATTAGTTCCAATTTTGGTACCCAAGACTCTGCTCAATACAATTTAGAACAATTGTTAAGTTCTGGTATAAAAAATGAGGTTTTTACAAAAGATCAAATTAATGGAACTCATAGAGACTTAATCGAAGATTTAGCCTCTACTAGTTATCAAGCTTATGTAGATTTTAAAAAACATCCATGCTTTTTACCGTATTTAGAAAAAATGAGTACCTTAAAATACTATGCAAAGACAAATATTGGTAGTAGACCCAGTAAACGCTCTAATTCTGATACCCTAGATTTTTCTCAATTAAGAGCGATACCCTTTGTAGGTAGTTGGAGTCAATTAAAACAAAATGTGCCAGGTTTTTTTGGTGTAGGTACAGCTTTAAAAAAATACGAAGACGCTGGTAGATTTGATGAGATTGTAGCGTTTTATAATTCATCCGATTTCTTTAAAACTTTGTTAGAAAATAGTATGATGAGTTTAACCAAATCTTTCTTTGGATTAACCTCTTACATGGCAGACGATGAAATTTATGGTGATTTCTGGAAATTGATTCATGAAGAATATCAAACAACTAAACGTTTATTATTAAAACTAACTGGTCATTCTGAATTAATGGAGAATTTCCCAGTAGGAAAAGCTTCAATTGAAATTCGTGAAAAAATCGTTTTACCATTGTTAACCATTCAGCAATATGCTCTTAAAAAAGTACAAGATTTGCAGAAAACCGAAGGTAATGAAGCAGAGATTGAAGTATTTGAAAAAATGGTAATGCGTTCTTTATTTGGTAATATTAATGCTAGTCGGAATTCGGCTTAAACTATCATTTAAAAATATATACAAAGTGTAACTTTAAAAGGTTGCACTTTTTTTTGTTATTTTTTTAGAATAATACCTTTATTATTTATTTAACATAGAAATACTATCAGCCATTATTAAGGCATTGTAAGCATTCAAAATTTTCCCAGATTTAGAAAGCTTATTGAAAGGAGTAGTATTATTCTTATTCTCTTTTGTAGGTGTTTTTACTTCAATAGAAAATTCTAATCCAGAGTCCATTAAAATTTTTTTAACTTGAGAAGCCTTTAATTCAGGATAATAAGAGTAAATTAATGCTGCAACTCCAGAAGTAATAGCTGAGGATAGAGAAGTGCCGCTATCAAACTTGTATTTATTTTTTGGCATGGTCGTGTAAATTTTTTGCCCTGGAGCGAATAAATCCACATCTATATTTCCATAATTTGAGTAATATGACATTAACTCCTTGTTTAATGAACTGGATGAAGAACCAACTAGCAAGAAATTATCTGAAATTTCTTCATTATTACTAATATTATCTATTGGGAAATAATTGTTAAACTCATTTAAATTATAACTAGAATTTCCAGCAGAAGAAACAATTAGAACATCATTCTTTTCAGCATATTTAATAGCCTCAAAAACCCATTCTTTGTGAAGAGAAAAGTTTTTACCAAAACTCATATTAATAACTTTTGCTCCATTATCAGTAGCATACTTTATTGCTAAAGCAATGTCTTTGTCATTCTCTTCTCCATTAGATGAAATTGCAATTGGCATTATTTTAATGTTTTCAGATATGCCATCAATACCAATATTATTTTCTCTTTTAGCCGCAATTAATCCTGCTATTAGAGTCCCATGATAAAATTCATTAATGTTATTACTGATATGCTTATTTCCATAACTTTTGAAGTTTATGTTGTTTGGGAAAGAGTCTATATCTAATCTGTCAAAATAATCTAAATTATAAGTTTTATCTATTTTATTGATAACCCCTTTTCTATAATTATTAATCCACTCTTCAGATAAATCATACTTTATAAAGTCAGAGAGAAAATATGCGTGATTTGCTAGTTTCTTATTTTCTATTTTGTATAAATTATATAAACTATCTAAACTTTTAGTATTATAATTTTCTTTAGGAAATATATGTTTTAACGCTTTTTTTGCTGCTGGATATCCATTGTACAAAAAATCTGCATACTCTTTATCAGCTTGAATTACCTTCAACTTCTGATTGTAGTATTTTATAGCATCTTGATAAGTTTGAAATTCCTTTTTTTGGCTTTCAGCTATCTCATCTTGTTTCTTATCAGCAAATTTTTCACTAAACAACTGAATAATTCTAACACATTCTAAACTTGAATAAATTATGTTTTTACCTTTACTATTACCAATAAAGTTCCAACCATTTAAATCATCAATATATCCGTTATTATCATCATCTATACCATTGTTTGGTATCTCATCAAGATTAACCCAAAATTTACCCTCCAAATCCTCGTGGTTAATATCTATTTCAGTGTCTAAAACTGCGACAATAATTTCTTTTTTCACCTTAATATTTGATAGTAAACTATCATAAGCACGATTAAGACTTATGCCAGGAATGGAATCTAACAAAACATCTTTTGTAAACCATATTTTAGATTCGACTTCATTCAATTCTTTTGTTGAATTAAATTTCTGATTAAATTTAATTGGATGATAATGTTTATTTTTATCAGAACAATAAAAAAAGATTATTAGTAAAATTAAATAAAGATATCTTTTCATAGAATTATTAGATTTAAGACAAGTATAATTTAAATATCATTCATTTTATATTACAAAACAAAAATTTATTTCTTTTATTTACATTTAAACAAAAAAATATGCTAGTTAAAGTTTTCGGTTCTGCTGTTTTTGGTATAGATGCCACTACAATTACTGTTGAGGTTAATATTGACAAAGGAATTGGCTATCATTTGGTAGGTTTACCAGACAAAGCCGTCAGCGAAAGTTCTTACAGAATTTCAGCAGCATTAAATAACAATAATTACAAACTTCCTGGTAAAAAAATTATCATAAATATGGCACCTGCTGATATTAGAAAAGAAGGTGCAGCTTATGACTTAACTCTAGCTATTGGAATTTTGGCTGCCTCAAATCAAATTAATTCTGATAAAATAAATGAGTACTTAATTATGGGAGAACTTTCTTTAGATGGAAGTTTACAACCCATAAAAGGTGCTTTGCCAATTGCCATAAAAGCTAGAGAAGAAGGTTTTAAATATTTAATTCTACCCAAAGAAAATGCAAAAGAAGCTGCTATTGTAGATAATTTAGAGGTTTTAGGTGCAGAAAATATTCTTGAAGTAATTAATCATTTTGATAACCATCTTAAAATAGCACCAACAATTGTAGATACAAGAGCAGAATTTTATAAAAACATAGATTTTCCTGAGTTTGATTTTTCTGATGTAAAAGGACAAGAATCTATAAAAAGATGCATGGAAATTGCAGCAGCTGGTGGTCATAATATTATTTTAATAGGTCCTCCAGGATCAGGAAAAACCATGTTAGCCAAAAGACTACCAAGTATTTTGCCTCCAATGACTTTACACGAAGCACTGGAAACTACCAAAATACATTCTGTAGTTGGAAAAACTAAAAACGAAGGGTTACTTTATGCACGTCCATTTAGAAGTCCACATCATACAATAAGTAATGTAGCTTTAGTTGGTGGAGGACAATATCCAAGACCTGGAGAAATTTCACTATCACACAATGGTGTGTTGTTTTTAGATGAATTACCCGAATTTAAACGTGAGGTTTTAGAGGTGATGAGACAACCTTTGGAAGATAGAGATGTTACCATTTCTAGAGCAAAGTTTACAGTGACTTATCCTGCAAGTTTTATGCTAGTAGCAAGTATGAATCCTTCTCCATCTGGTTTTTTTAATGATCCAAATTCTCCAATGACCTCTTCACCACAAGAAATGCAACGTTATTTGAGTAAAATTTCTGGTCCTTTATTAGATAGAATTGACATTCATATAGAAGTGACTCCTGTTCCTTTTGAAAAATTATCCGAAGAACGAAAAGGAGAATCTTCTGTAGAAATTAGAAAGCGAGTTACAGCTTCTAGAGAGATACAATCAGAGCGTTTTAAAGATTTTGAAAATGTACATTATAATGCGCAAATGAGTGTAAAACAGATTCGTGAATTTTGTAAATTATCTCCAGAAAGTTTATCTCTTTTAAAAACAGCTATGGAAAAACTAAACCTTTCTGCAAGAGCTTATGATCGTATTTTAAAAGTATCTAGAACTATTGCAGATTTAGCAAACGAAAATGATATTTCTCCTGATCATATTGCAGAAGCTATTCAATATAGAAGTTTGGATAGAGAGGGTTGGTTGGGGTAGAAAAGCTCTATTTAGCTATTGTTGAACTAATTTATATATTTAAAAAAATTGAGGAAAATCAAAAAAATAATCACTTCTTTCTTACTAATTCTTATATTATTTGCAAATAATATTCACAGTCAAACTGCAGTTTTTTCTGATGTTGAAGTAAGTGATTTCGGAAATTCAAATGGAATAGGAAGTGCAAATACCAGTAGAAACGTAGCAACAGACTCCAATGGAAACATATATGTTGTTTATGCAAACGGAACTGAAATAAGACTTGCAAAAAGTATAAATAATGGTGAAAGTTTTTTACCAAGTATTCTAATTGCGAACTCTATTTCTTTAGAGCCAGAGATTAACGTTAGTCAAAGTAATATTATATATATTGCTTGGACAGAAAATACTAGTGTTTTTTTTACCAAAAGCGTAAACTTGGGTGACAGTTTCTCTAATGCTAGAGTTATAGGAGATAGTATAGCTGGTAATATTCATATTGCTTCGTATGCCAATAACATCTATTTAATAAACCAACAAGGTAAAAAACTATTTTCTAATGATAATAACGGGACAGGGAATTTTAATGAAATAAATACCGGAGTTTCAATGGTATATGCTGACGTTTTAATAGATCTAAATGGTATTGTATACACTCCTATGGATAATCCTGACTTACTACTTTTTGAGAGTACAGATCAAGGACAATCTTTGACTTCAACAACACTAATTCCTAGTGGAAAAGTTTATTTTTCTAGCTATGCATTGAGTGACAGCCCTAATGGAACATTTATTTTTGTGGCTGGAGGTGATTTAGATGGAGATCCAACTGTACCAAGTACTTCTGGTTATAGAATAAACACAAAAACGGGTGTTTTACAAACCATAACTTTTGGTAAAAACACCATCACTCCAGAAGGAAGAACGCTATATGCAGATAATAAAGGAGCTTTGATAGATGGCTATAGAGCCGATAATGGTGATTTAATGATAAGTGTAAGTGCCAATCAAGGAATTAGTTTTGAGACACCAATTGTTGTTGCTAATGGAGGTAGCCATAATATTGCTAGAAGTTCAAAGACAAATCATGTTTTAGTTGTTTATGAAAAAAACGGAAGTATATTTTTATCTACATATACAGATGTACTAAAAAATATTGAAATAACCACTCCTTCACCAATATCATTGTGTTCTTCAGAGAATTTCGATATTTCTTTTAAATTGTTTGGTGATTTTGATCAAAACACATTATTTGTAGCTTCTTTGAGCGATGAAAATGGTAATTTTACTAACACCATTGAAATTGGCTCTGTAAGAACAAATACAGATGGAATAATAAATTGTAATTTACCAGCTAATTTAGTCTCTAGTGGTGATTATAGAATTCAAATTGAATCTGCTTCTAATTTTTTACAAAGTAATCCTATAAATTTACAACTTAAAGCGACTAGTATAGCTGGCGATTTTAATATTTGTCTAACAGAAACAACACAACTTATTGGTGGTGGAACTCCAAGAATTTCGAATCCTTGGGCTTCGTCTAACAGTGCTATTGCAACAATAGATAATAACGGAATTGTAACAGCAGTTGCAAGCGGAATAGTAAAAATAAGCTATTTTACAAACGATGGTTGTACATCAGAAATTGATTTTCAAGTTTTTGATTTACCCATAATTAATTCTAACGTTACTTTAAACCAATGTGATAACGATTCTGATGGTTTTAGCTCCTTTAACTTGAATGAAGTAAAAGAAAAAATAGTAACAAATAAAGATAATTATACTATTACTTTTTTTGAAGAAAAAAATTTAGCAGAAAATAATTCTTCTCCTATACAAAACTCTACAGCATATATAAACGAAATTGCTAGTAACGATATTATTTGTGCAAGAGTAGAAAATAATAATGGTTGTTTAAGAATAAGTGAAGTTAATTTGATTATTTCTACAACTCAAATTCCTTTAAACTTTTCGAAAATTTTTTATGAATGTGATGATGGAGTTAACTTGAATGATGGTATAGCAACTTTTGACTTTAGTTCAGTAACTAATGATATTATCAATATTTTTCCTACCAATCAACAATTAGACATTACTTATTATAAAAATGAAAACGACGCTTTAGCAGAAGAAAATAAAATCACTAATGTAGATAACTATCAAAATACATCTTCTCCAAATCAACAAACTATTTATATTAGAGTTGATAGTAAAGTGGATAATTCTTGCCTTGGTTTAGGGGCTCATATTACTTTAAATGTTGAAAACGTTCCTGTTGCAAATATGGTAAATCTTGATCCTGAATGTGATAATGATAGAGATGGTTTATTCTCTTTTGATACATCAGCTATTCAATCAACAATAATAGGTAGTCAAAATAATGTAGCAGTGAGCTATTTTGATGAAACAGGCAATCAACTTTCTTCCCCTCTTCCAAATCCATTTATTACTGATTCTCAAAAAATTACAGCAAGAATAACAAATACCAATTCTCAAGACAAAGATGGTCAATGTTATGATGAAACTACGATTGATTTTGTAGTAAATACAGTTCCAATAGCAAACCCAATACTACCACTAGAAGTCTGTGATGATGATTTTGATGGCATTACAAATTTTGATACCTCTACTATTGAAAATACTATTTTAGGAAGTCAAACAGGTTTAATAGTCAAGTATTTTGATGAGAATAACAATACCTTACCTAGCCCCTTGCCCAATCCTTTTGCTTCGTCTACTCAAACCATAAAAGTTCGTTTAGAAAACCCAATTTATGATGTCTGTTTCGAAGAAACTACAATCGATTTTATAGTCAATGAAAAACCTTCATTTAACCTGATTACAGATGATATTATCTGTATGGATAACAACCCAAGATTAGGCATTCAAATTGATAATCCTTTAGGGAATTATAGTTATACTTGGAGAGATGAAAGTAATGTAATTGTTGGTACAACAGCAGCTGTAGATGTTTTTGAAGGTGGAGTTTACAGCGTAATTGCAACTTCAGACAAAGGCTGTAATTCTGATGAATTAAGCATTAGAATTAGAGAATCTTCAATTTCTACGATAAACATTAATGATATTGAAGTACAAGATGATTCTGAAAATAATTTTATCAGAATAAATACCCAAAATTTAGGTTTAGGTGATTATGAATTTCGTCTTTTAGATGAAAACTCAAATATCCTTTTTGATTATCAAGACGACACTCTCTTTGAAAATTTAGAGGGTGGTATTTACACTGTTGAAGTGAATGATAAGAATAACTGTGGTTCTCAAACTTTTGAAATTGCATTAATTAGTTTCCCAAAATTCTTTACACCAAATAGCGATAATCAAAATGATTTTTGGCAAATAAAAGGCATCAGCAAAAGTTTCTATAAAAGTGGAATAATTACTGTTTTAATAGATATGGTAAAATGGTTTCTAAATTTACAATAAATGATGTTGGCTGGGATGGAACATATAATGGAAAAATACTCTCAACAAACGATTATTGGTTTCGTGTAACTTTAGTAAATCAAAATGATCAAGTAAAAATTAGGTCTGGAAATTTTAGCTTAATAAGAAACTAAACCTTTCTGCAAGAGCTTATGACAGAATTTTAAAAGTTTCTAGAACTATAGCTGATTTAGCAAATGAAACTGCTATTTCTCCAGATCATATTGCAGAAGCTATTCAATACAGAAGTTTAGATAGAGATGGTTGGTTAGGATAATTTCTTTACTTTTAAACAAATTTTTCTTTTGAAATATCTTCTTTACATACTGATATTCATTTCTTACGGAACTTTTGCACAATATGATGTTTCCAAAAACAAAAATACCTATACTTTACAAGATGGTTTTAATGTTTATGAAGTAGTATCTACTGTTTTTGATGATTTAGGCTGGCTCTGGGTTTCTGGCAGTAATCTTCAACTTCTTGATACAGATATCAATAAAAGAACTGCCATTATACAACGTTTTGATGGTAATAGGTTTCATACTGTTGCTGTTCCAAAACATTTAGGTAAAAAACCAATTAATATAGCACTTGTCAAAAGGACTGATGGTTGTTTTTATGCCATTTTATCCTATGGAAATGAAGATAAACTTTTTTTAATCAATCCAAATACATTACATTTTAAAGAAGTCAAACTTCCTTCAAACGAACAAATATTAAATATATATTTATTCCCTTACAAAGATTATGTTTTGGGATATTTTAGAGATAAAGATGAAACCAATTTATATCGAATCAATAATAAATTGAGTTTTAAAAAACTTGAAAAACCTATCGTTAATAAAGACAAAAACAAATATCCTCATTTTTCAAATTTTATACCTTTTGATGATTTTTATATGATTAGCGACACACATTCAGGTGTTCGTTTATATGATAAAAATGGTCGTTTATTAAAAACCATTTCTAAAGAAGATTTAGGTTTAACAAATAAAAAAATAGATTATTTTTTAGAGATAGACGCTTGGTTTAAAGAGGATGATATTACTTACGTCGCTTTTATAGAACTGCAAGAATTGTATCAATACAATCCTAAAAAAAATAGCTGGACAAAAACAGCTATTTTAAAAAAATCTGATGACAATATTTTATTTAATGGGAAAACAAATGCAGATGTTAATGGTAATATTTTAAAACAATATATCGTTAATTCTCAATTACAATTCCAAATCGATTATAATAAGATTGATATCAAAAAAGTAATTCAAACAAAATTAAAAGAAGAAGCTATAATAGTTTCTAGAAATTTAGAGGAAGAACTTTACGTTATTAATGATGGGTTTTTCCATCATTATACATTTAAAAAAAATAACGTTAAAACATTTTTAGAAGGCAAAAGCATTAGAGCAATGCATCAACTTAATAAAAATGAAATATTGGTTGCCACAGAATTAAATGGTTGGTATATTTTAAATTTAGAAACCCAACTTGTTAAAAATTTTACATTAAAACATAATAATCAATTGTTTATACCCAACAGCACTAGAGGTATTTTTGAAGACGATACCTATTTATGGGGAAATAATCACAATGGAATTTTCAGCATCCATAAAAAAACTAAAAAAGTTGAAACATATGTCTATTATCCAGTAGCTACATCTACAGCAGATGAAAACTTTATTTATTATGGCACTTACGAACATAATTTAATGAAGTTTGATAAAAAAACAAAAAAGAATATTGTGCTTAAAAGCACTAAAAAATATGATGTACAAGGAATTTTAAAAGTTGATGAGCTCATTTATTTAACTTGTGATGAAGGTTTACTGATTTATGAAAACGACCAAATAAAACTACATACATTACCTAAAACAGCACTCAATAACAATTTTTTTATAGCGATTGCATTTCATAAAAAATATGGACTTTTAGTTGGGAATAGTTCAGGTGAATTGATCAATTTAACACAATTAAAAAAACCTTTCAATTACTGTATAAAGACGCTTTGAAAGCAAGTATAGCTACTATTTTGTTTACTGATGATAAAATTTGGATGAATACCTATAATGGTATTATTGCCTTTAATCCATCAACAAAAAAAGCAACAAGATATACGATGAATGATGGTTTAAGTTTTTACGAAGCTAACAGATATAGTGCATTAAAAACTACTGAAGGTTCTTTTTTAGTAGGTACTTTACAAGGATTAAGTTATTTTAATCCAAAAACAATTTCTAAAAAAAAGTTAGATGTTTCTTTAAAACTTACACAAGTTTCTTACTATAAGAAAAAGTTTAAAAAAGACATTGTTGAAAAAATACCAGAAAAACTAAATGCACTAAAAAAAATCACTTTATCTCCCGAAAATAAAACTATAAATCTTCAATTTGCTTTATTTGGAATGTATGATTTTACCAAAATCAATTATAGATATCGCTTAAACAAACAACAGTGGATTAATCTAGGAAACAAAACAGAAATTAGATTATTTAATTTAGCTGCTGGCAATTATGATTTAGAAATAGAAGCCATCAATTTAGCCAATAAAAAAGTGAGTTTACCCATACTTTTAACCCTTACTGTTGATGAGTTTTTCTACAAAACAATTTGGTTTTACTTATTACTTTTATTGGTGTTCTTGGTAATCGCTATTTGGTATTATGCAGAACAACAAAAAAAATATCAGCTAAAAACACAATTTGCACAAGATTTAATTAAAGAACAAGAAAACGAACGCAAACGTTTGTCTAGAGATTTGCACGATGGTATTGCACAAGATTTAATGTTGCTTAAAAATCAGTTGGAATTTAAAGAAGATAGCACCAATCAAAAATTGGCAGAAAAGACGTTAATCAATTTGCGAAATGTTTCTTTAGGGTTGCATCCTTTTGTGTTAGAAAAATTTGGACTAACAGAAGCCATAAACCAGTTGGTAATAAAGTTAGATGATACACAACAAATATTTTTTGATGCACATATAGAAAATATTGATGGGTATTTTTCTAAAAATCAACAATTGCACATCTATAGAATTGTACAAGAAGCAATCAATAATGCAATTAAATATGCAAATTCTCCATCTATAAAAATTATCTTGCAAAAAAATGGCAATACTATTTTAATTGAAATTAAAGATTTTGGAAAAGGATTTACAGTTTCAGAAAAAGCCAATGAAATAGATAGTTTAGGGTTAAAAACAATGCAAGAAAGAAGTAAAATGATTCCTGCTAAACTTACAATTACATCAGAAAAAAACAAAGGAACAACAGTGCAATTAAAATACACCAATGTTTAAGCCTACTACATTAATCATTGCAGACGATCATCCTTTATTATTAAACGGATTGGCAATGTATTTACAAGAAAAAGGACATACAATTTTAGCCAAAGTAACTGATGGACAAACTGCATTAGAAGCCATACAAGAACATCAACCAAAAATAGCGTTGTTAGATATAGAAATGCCAAAACTTTCTGGTTTGCAAGTAGCTGAAAAATGTAAAACTTTAGAATTGTCTACAAAAATAATTTTACTGTCATATCATAAAACAGCTGCTTATGCATTAAAAGCCAAACAATTAAATATTAGAGGATATTTGGCTAAAGACGATGCTTTAAAAAACATAGATCAATGCATTAATAGTGTGTTAAATGGTCATTTATATTTTAGCAAGCCCATAGAAGCATTAAATTTATCAGAAGTACAATATCAATTAAATACAATACGTTTATTAACCTCTTCAGAGAAAAAAATATTACTCAAAATTGCTGAAGGCAAATCTACAACTCAAATTGCTGAAGCACTTTTTATTTCTAAAAGAACTGTAGAAAAACACAGAAGCAACAGTATTACTAAATTAGATTTAAAAGGAAGGGCACACGAATTAACACAATGGTGTGCTCAAAACAAAAAACTTTTAGAGTAACCCCAAATTCAATTAATAAGCATCTATTTTAAGTCTATTAAGTCCATCCTGCAAGGTTTCAAAAACCTTGTAGGTATATTCAAAAGACAATCAATACCTACAAGGCCCAAAAAAACACCTTGCAGGATATTTAGTATCGTATTTAAAATGGATAGGATTGATCTGCAATCTAAAAAGTATGCTTCGTTAAAAACAAAAAACAGAAACAATCTCCACAGATTAAATTCGTGAATTCGTGGCTGAAATCAATAAATTTAAAATATACGTAATTATACGTACGTAACTTTTTTTACTTACATCGAACTTTGGTGTATGGAAAATCCTACAACACAATCTTTAATTACATCTACAGAAAAAGAGATTTTAAAATCGATTCAATCTGGTTTAACCTCTAATCAAATAGCCGCTTTAAGAGGTTGTTCTGCAAAAACTGTAGAAAAACACAGAAGCAACATCATTAAAAAATTGCATTTAAAACCTACCAACAACGCATTGTTGTTATGGTGTATAGAAACTAAAATATAATAGAGATGAAAAAAACGCTACTCTTATTTGTTATAACCTTAATACATACCATAAATGCCAATGTATTAGTACACAACCCTACTAATATTAAAAATAGTACCAACGCTTCTACTAATTATTTTGCCTGTGGAGATTTTACGGCTGACATTGTATATGTAAATGCAGCAGCAACAGGTACTAATACAGGTACTTCTTGGGCAAATGCATTTACAGATTTACAAGCAGCTTTAACAACAGTAAAAGATTGTGCTACATTAACCACAATTTATGTTGCAGAAGGCACCTATTACCCAACTTCTGGTACAGACAGAACTATTTATTTTGATATTACATTTAATGTAAATATTTATGGAGGTTTCTCCCCAACAAATGGTGCTATAGATTTAGCATCTAGAAACGCAACAACTTACAAAACCAGTTTGAGTGGTAATATTGGGAATACTTCAATAGCAACAGACAACTCATTATCTATTTTACAAATGAGCCCAAGTGTAAGTGTTAGTATCGATGTAATTTTAGATGGTTTAACCATTACCGAAGGTTATGATGATAATTTTGGGTCGTATCCTGGAATTTATATTGGAAGACGTGTAACATCATTAATAAACAATTGCGAAATAACGAACCATTTTTCAAAACTAGGAGGTTTTGTAGGAGCTGCTTTATGTATACATGAAGCACCTATTGGTGAAGTGATTACTATAAAAAACTCTACATTTAAAAACAATACCAATGGAGGAAATGGGGGTGCAATAAGTATTAGAACTGAAAAAACTGTAAAAATAATCAATACTGTTTTTGATGGAAATACTGCAAGCAGAGGAGCAGGTATATATTTAAGCGGCTCAACAATGGCAGGTATAGCATTGGATATTACAAATAGTGTTTTTGTAAATAACAACAATACTTCTTCTAGTTCAGAAGGTACAATTGACCAAAGTCATTCAGCTTTAAATTTAAACATAAAAAATTCTATTTTTTGGAACAATACTCATAATGGTAGCACAACAGCTTTACAAGCCTCTATAACAAGACCTAATAATGTTGGAACTAAACACACCATAATAAGCAATAGTATTGTTGCGAATTATGGTGGAAGTGGTTCTAGTCACTGGACAACTAATAATTTTCTAGTAGATGGAGGTAATAATTTAGATACAAACCCTTTATTTACAGATTTAGCCAATGGTGATTTTACCTTACAAAGTACATCTCCTGCTATAGATACAGGAGACAATACTGCTGTTACAGAAACCACAGATTTGGCTGGCAATACAAGAATTACAGATGGTGATGGAGATTTAACAAGTACAGTAGATATGGGTGCTTATGAAACCCCAAGAAACCCTTGTTTAGATTTCCCAAATAAAGTATATGTAAATGCGTTAGCTACAGGTTTAAATAATGGTACTTCTTGGGCAAATGCATACACCAATTTACAAGATGCATTAAACAATCCGTTAACTTGTTTTAATAACGAAATTTGGGTAGCCAAAGGCACTTATAAACCACATAATTCAGACCAGAGTGTTTATTTTTCACCACCAAAAAACGTATCCATTTATGGTGGTTTTAATGGTACAGAAACGTTGGTTTCAGAACGCAACTGGTATGAAAATCCAACTATTTTAAGTGGCGATTTAAACAACTCAAACTCTGCTAATGCAGGTGATAGTCATACCATTTTTTATATAGAAAAAGACAATGTAGTTCTAGATGGTTTTATTTTTGAAAACAGTTATGCAGATGGTGGTTTACTAGCAGAAAGCGATTATGGAGCAGGTATGTATAGTACTGCAACAGCTATAACTGTTAAGAACTGTATTTTTAGAAATAATATTGCTCAAGGTTTGGGAAGCTTTAAAGGTAATGGAGGTGCATTTTTCAAAACTGGTACAGGTAGCTTAAGTATTTTCAACAGTGTATTTCACAATAATTCTGCAACATTAAGAGGTGGTGCAGGTTATTCTAATTTAGGAACGTTAACTGTTATTAATTGTACGTTTGCTAAAAATTCAGGAAATAATATTGGAGCAATTGGTGCTTTTGGTGCTACTGTTACTGTTGCCAATTCTATTTTTTATAATAATGTAGGTACAACTCAAGACCTTATAAAATTTGGTTCTGGTGGTTCTATAACAGTAAGTAATAATTCGTTTAGTATAGGCATTACTTCTGGTATCACAAATGCTGGTGGTAATTTTACATTTATGAATCCATCTTTTGTAGATGAAATTACTAATGATTATCGACTAAAAATAAGCTCTTCTGTTTTAAATGCTGGTGATGATTCTAAAAATATGGAAACAAAAGATTTATTAGGTAATCCAAGAAAAACAGGAACTATAGATATGGGTGCTTATGAATATGATGCAACAATTACAGAATGGTTAGGAAATACTGACAGCAATTGGAATGATATCAATAATTGGTCAGATGGAATTCCTACAGCAACAAAAAGCATTTTGTTTAGAGGTGGAATACCAAATGAACCCAATGTTACTGTTGCAAACGCAGTTGCCAAAGATGTATTTTTAGATACTGGAGTAATTCTAACTGTTGATGCTAACAAATCGTTAACCATCAACAGAGATTTTACAAATAATGGCACTTTTACCATTCTTTCTAATGCAACAAGTAGTGGCTCATTTATTTTGGGTGGCAGTTATTCAGGAACATCTAACATTAGTTATCAACGATATTTAACTACAAATTGGCATTTAGTTTCATCACCTGTAAATGGGCAAAATATCAATACTTTTAAAGATGATGTAGCTAGAAGTGGAAACAAATACGCAATTGCGCCTTACAACAATGCTTTGGCTACCAACAAATATGAATATTATACAGATAATACTGGTACAAATAATATTGATGTAGCTGGTTCTTTTACCAAAGGAAAAGGATATTCTATAAAAAAATCAACTGCTGGTACACTTACTTTTTCTGGCACTTTGCACACAGATAATGTTCCTTTTTCAATAACAGATAATAGTGCAGGAGTTGGTAGCAAATGGAATTTAATTGGAAATCCCTATACCTCTTTTTTAAGCCTAAATACGGATGCTGACGCAACTAATAATTTCTTAACGCTTAACGCAGCAAAATTAAACCCTACAAGAATAGCTGTATATCTATGGAATGCTTTAGAAGGCAAATATGATGTTTTGAACCACGCAACAGGAAGTGCAAAATACATAGCTCCAGGACAAGCATTCTTTGTAGAAGCTGCAAATAGTGGAGCAACACTTACTATTGACAAAATATTGCAAAAACACCAAACAGGAAATTTATTTTCTAAAAACACAAATACTTCACCAACCATAAAACTGTCTATTTCTAATGATGAAAAAACAATAGCCACAGAAATAAAATATATTGAAAATACAACTGCTGGTTTAGACCTTGGTTATGATGCAGGTACTTTTTCTGAAAATACAAATAGTTTAGCTATTTATACACATTTGGTTGCAGAAAGTAATGGAACAGATTTTGCATTGCAATGTTTGCCAAATTCAGATTTAGAAAGTATGATAATTCCTGTTGGAATTACAGTGGATGCCAATACAGAAATTACAATTTCAGCAGCATCTTTAAACTTACCAAAAACCATTTCTGTGTATTTAGAGGACAAACAAACCCATACTTTTATCAATTTAAATGATACAAGTTATACAGTTACCATTACTGAAAACACAAACGGAATTGGACGTTTCTTTTTACATACAGCCTCTTCTGCTCTTTCTACACACAATAATTACGCATCAGAAAACATTAGTATCTATACAACAGATAAAAACAATTTAAGAGTTGTTGGTATTCAAAATGGAAACGCAAAACTCACCTTGTTTAATCTTCTTGGAAAAGAAATTCTAAAAACAAATTTTACAGCTAAAGGAGTAAATGACATACAATTACCCAATCTAAAAACAGGTGTTTATATCGTAGTTTTAAATACTGAAAAAGGGAAGAAAACCAAAAAAATAATCATTGAGTAATTTAACTAAAATGCCTAAACCAATGCACAAACAGAATAAAATAGAACAGGAAATCTCTCGAAAAGAAGCAATAAAAAAAATAGGTAACTATGGTAAATATGCTGTATTAAAAGGTTTAGGAACTTATCTAATATTAAATCCACAGAAAGCACAATCTCAAAGTCCTGAAGCTCCTGGAAGTGGATTATAAAGTTTAAAAAAATAAAGGAATTACAAAATTATAATATAAAGTCAATAAACTAAATACTATTAATATATTTACTTTTTCTGAAACAGGAGTTATTGATGAAAAATGAATCATGCACCAAGTAATAATACTATTTTTTAGTGGTTTGCATATATGTCATTCAGTTTTAAAGAAAACTCTCCATATTGTTGTGATAACAAATGTAAATATTATATTTATCGTTCTTTAATCTGAACCATTTTTAAATGAAACTTTATCCTTTAAAATTTAAACCAATTTTTAAATATAGAATTTGGGGTGGAGAAAAGTTAAAAACGGAATTAAATAAGAATTACGATGAAAAAAACGTTGGTGAATCTTGGGAAATCTCAAATGTTTCTGGTGATGAAACTTTGGTATTTGATGGTGTGCTAAAGGGGAATAGTCTAAAAGACTTAATAGATCAATTTAAAGGTGACTTTGTTGGAACTGCTGTATATAAAAAATTTGGCAACGAATTCCCTTTATTGATTAAGTTTATTGATGCAAAAACTCCATTATCAATTCAAGTACATCCAAATAATAAAGTGGCAAAAGAACGCCATAATTCCTTTGGAAAAAACGAAATGTGGTATGTAATGCAAGCTGATAAAGATGCTGAATTAATTGTTGGTTTTGAAGAAAAAATGACAAAAGAAGATTATAAAAACCATTTAGAAAACAATACTATTTTGAATGTAATGCATCATGAAAATGTAAATGAAGGGGATGCATTTTATATCCCAACTGGACGAGTTCATGCTATTGGTGCTGGTGTTATGTTAGCAGAAATTCAACAAACTTCTAACATTACATATCGAATTTATGACTATAATAGAATTGATGTAAAAACTGGTAAAAAAAGAGATTTACATAATGACTTGGCTATAGATGTAATTGATTTTAATTTGTATAAAAATTATAAAATCAATTATAATTTAGACAAAAATATTTCTAATAAATTAGTCCATACCCCCTATTTTAGAACCAATATTTTAGACATTAATTCAACTATTAAAAAAGATTATTCCGAAATCGATTCTTTTATAATCTATATATGTGTTAGAGGTTCTATGGATTTGATTTCTGAAGGAATTAAATATTCCGTTAAACTAGGGGAAACTCTTTTATTACCTGCATCAATTAAAAAAGTTCAATTAAAATCTAAAAGTGCTAAAATTTTAGAAGTTTATTTTTAGTTTTATAATCTTGAAAAACTGTAAAATTTTTATTCAGATTTTTTATTAATCTATATTTAAAATAAATCCCAAATTACAGGAAGCAGAAAGTACACCACTAATGTTAAAAGTATAATTGATGCAATATTTAGCCAAACTCCTTTCTTAACCATGTCTTCGATTTTTAATAAACCCGAACCAAAAACCACAGCATTTGGAGGAGTAGCTACAGGCAACATAAATGCGCAAGATGCAGCAACTGTAGCACCAACTAAAAGAAAATATGGATGTACTCCAATTGCAGCTGCTAACGAAACTAAAACTGGAAGTAACATTGCAGTTGTTGCCAAATTAGAGGTGATTTCTGTCAAAAAGTTTACAGAAGCAATTAATATTAACAATAAAACAAGTAAAGGAACAGTTTCTAAAGCCGTCATTTGAGAGCCAATCCAAACTGCTAATCCGCTTTTTTCAAAGCCAGAAGCCAAAGCCATTCCACCACCAAAAAGTAATAAAATTCCCCAAGGTAAATTGATGGTGTCTTTCCATTCTAAAATAGGTTTTCCTTTTTGTTTACTTGGTAATAAGAATAATATTATTGCAGAAATTATCGCTATAATTGTATCATCTATAGCAGGAATAAATTGTTTAATAAAAAAAGATCGAGTTATCCAAGCTAGAGCTGTTAATATAAAAACAGCTAAAATTATTTTTTCTTCAAAAGTGAATTTACCTAGTTCTTTTAATCTTTTTTCAATTTCAGCTTTTCCTCCAGGAAATGTTTTTTGTTTGAAAGTAAACGCAATTTTGGTTAAATATAACCAGCATAAAAATAGAAATACAATACTGATAGGAAATCCAAAAGAAAACCATTGTGCAAAAGTAATTTCTGTACCATAAGTTTCTTGTACAACACCTGCCAAAACTAAATTTGGAGGTGTACCAATTAAAGTAGCCATTCCTCCTATTGAAGCACTATATGCAATTGCTAACATTAATGCTTTTCCAAATATTTTATTTTCATCTTCAATAGTATCAGGATTATCTTTAAGTTGTGCAACAATTGCCATTCCTACAGGTAAAATCATTACTGCAGTAGCTGTGTTAGAAATCCACATAGATAAAAAAGCTGTAGCAATCATAAAACCTAATATAATTTGCGTAACATTTGTACCAACAACTTTTATGATAGTTAGTGCAATACGTTTATGTAAACTCCATTTTTCTATGGCTATAGATAGTATAAAACCACCTACAAAAAGAAAAATATATTTGTGTCCAAATGAAGCTGTAGTTTCACTCAAAGTTAAACCACCTGTTAAAGGAAATAATACAATTGGCAACAATGCTGTAACTGCAATAGAGGTTGCTTCTGTAATCCACCAAACTGCTACCCAAATAGCAGATGCTAAAACAGCTTTTGCTTGTGCAGATAATCCTTCAGGGTTAAAAAAGGATAAAATAATCACAAACAATAATGGTCCTAAAACTAAACCTATTCTTTTTTTAATCATCTGTTTATCGTTTATTTTATTTGAATATTAAATCTGATGCCATTGTTAAAGCAGTTTTATAATCGTGATTTAAGCCAAGATTAGTACGTACTTTCCAGTTAAAACTGATATTATTTAAATCGGCTAATTCTTTGGCTTTATCATAAAAATGATATGCTCTTTCAAATCTATTAATGCCTTGCACATCTGCAAATTGATTTCTACGTAAACCTGAAGCATTTGGGTCATTATCATACTCTCCAACTTGTATAAAAATCTTTTTCGAAAATAAATCATTAATATTTATATTTTCTAAAGGGCTTTTTTGATATCCGTAAGGAAAATCAATTGTAAAATTAGGAACTGTGTACCAGCCAGCAGAAGACAAAACTATTTTATCATAAGAAGCGCTTGGAATAAACATAAATAAACGATGTGCAAATTGAGCACCTGCAGAATGACCAATAATCTGATATTTTTCTGAAGTATTTTCAATTTCCTGTTTCACAAAGTCAAAAATAGATTCTACTATAGAAAAAGTCCATTCATTTTTAGGGTTTAAAGTATTTGCTGTTGGATTGTCTCCGTCAATAAATACATTTCCTAAATTATAACCATCTCCTCCAGGAAAATTTTCAATAGAAAATTCAGGAACAATTGCTATAAATTGATGCTCATTAGCTTTTTTTATAATAGCATCTCTGTAATCTTTTGCGTTTCTTCCACCTCCATGAAAAACAAATAAAACTTTGGTATTAGAATTAACATTTGTTGGAATATGATAGAAAGTTTTGATGATTTTATCTTTTAGTAATACTTGATTTGTATATTCAAAAAAGCCACTTCCAGTTGTGTTTTTGTTTAAAACTGATGCATCAATATTAATTTCTGATAAACTGTCAGAACAAGAAATAAAAGATACACATATGATATAAAAAAGAATTTTAAAAAATTTCGAAGAAACTCTATACATTATTTTAAATTTTGGCATCAAAAACAAGTTGAATAGTTTTATCTAAATCTTCTTTATTGTATGCATATTTTCTTTCTGTATTAACTCTGTGAACTATTACCATTTTAGAATGGGGATATATACCAAGTAATTGAATACTTTTACCTGTATGGAAATATGAATTCATTTTTTTTAAATCTTCTGTTAAATTTAATCTCCACAACATTCCATAGCCAATTCTCTTTTTTTTATTATAAACAGAATATGGTTTTGTACTAACATCTATCCATTCTTTTGGCACAATTTGTTTATTATTCCAAACACCATTATTTAAATATAACTGCCCAAATAAAGCCAAATCTCTGCTAGACATTCTAAAATGATATGCTGGATATGCCGATTTACTTTTTTGATATTTATAATATCCATCTACATTAGAAATATCTGTTTTTTCTTTAGAATCACCATCAATATTTATAGAAATTTCTTTGTAATCTTTCATTTTTAAAGGTATTGCTATATTCTCTAGAAATAAATTATAAAGACCTTTTTCTGTTTGATTTTCTAAAATTGCTCCCAAAGTATTAAAATCCCAATTATTATAAAAATAATAAGTCCCAGGTTGTTTAGAGTTGCGTTTTGGAAGATATTTTTTCATATTTTTTGTCATTGCTGATGCCAAATGATAAACTCCAGATTTTGACTTTAGTAAATCAGCTACTCTTGCTTTAGACTCTATATCTGTAAGTTTAGGAGCTATATCTTGAATACCTAATTCTTTCATTGTCATAGAAGTGTCAATTTTTTTTTGCTGAACTGCAATTCCAATTAATGAATGAATTAAGGGTTTTCTTATTGAATGAATAATATGTTTTTCTGATGTATTTCCCCAGCTAAAAATAGTTTCACCTTCTACTACAACTATCATAGAAGTCGCACCAGTTGATTCTAAAAATGCTTTTAAAACTTCTAATTTTTTTGGAGAATATCCTTTTTTATTTGCTGTATTACAGCTGAATAAGATAAACACCGTACAAAATACTATGGTATATTTCACTAATTTATTCTTATTGATTGTCATTCTAAAAATCATTTTTAATAATGATGAATAATTAGTTTAGTATCAAATTAACTTGAATTTTTAATATATTCGTAACACCAGTTTTTATAAATTATGAATACCAATTATAAGTTTGCAATTAGTAGAATTAAAGAAGAATATGAAAATCAAGAAAAAATAAAACCTTTTAATATCTACATCGTTTTATATAGAAGTATAAAAAAATGTATCATAAATAAAGATTTACCTCATAATTGGGTACTACCTTCAACAAGATATTTAGCTGAAGAGTTGGGATTTTCTAGAACTACAATTAATAAAACTTACGAATTATTACAATTAGAAAAACTAATTTTAGCAAAAGTAGGATCAGGAAATAGAGTGAATTACGATAATTCTATCAATAGTATAGAAAACAACGATTTTAATAAGAAAAATAAAAAGCTTAAATATCCTAAAATTACAAAAAAAGGGAAGTTATTTTTAACAAATATGTCCTTAATAAATAGGCCTAATGATAGCCATTTAACGTTTAAACCAGGTTTACCACCTATGGATATTTTTCCAGTAAATCAGTGGAAAAATTTATTAAACACGTATTGGAGACATATAAAATCATCAGGATTATCTTATCATCAATCTACGGGTTTAGAAGAGCTAAAAAAAAGCCTCAGAAATTATTTGAATGTAAGTAGAAATATAAAATGTAATCATAATCAAATAGTTGTTGTTTCTGGTAATTTACAATCTTTATACCTAATAACTTCTGCATTGATAGAAAAAGGAGATGCTGCTATTTTAGAGAATCCTACCTTTCCTAATGTACATTCAGTTTTTAAAAGTCAAGGAGCAAATATTCTTGGAGTTGGTCTTGATGATGAAGGAGTTGATATAAAAAAAATAAAATCGTTAAATAATTTAAAACCAAAATTAATACACACCACACCATCAAACCACTATCCTACAGGTGTTAAAATGAGCTTAAAAAGAAGAAAAGAATTATTAAAGTGGGCATCAAAAAATAAGGGCTTAATTATTGAAAATGATTATGAAAATGAAGTTGCAAATTATACAGAAAGTTTACCAAGCATTTTTAGTTTAGATAAAGAAGATAGAACTATTTATTTAAGTACTTTTAATAGGTTGTTACACCCTTCATTAAGATTAGGGTTTATGATTGTCCCAAATTTTTTAAGACCAACTATTGAAGCCTTGCAAGAACACTCTCATCGATTTGTAACACCTTCTATTCAGGTAGTTATGAATCAATTTATAGAAAGAAATTATTTATTTCAGCATATTAAAAACATCACAAAAACAGCTAAATTAAGACACGAAACGTTTGTTAAAGAGTTTGAAAATAACAACAAAACAATGTTCATAGAACATAAAGTATTTTCTAACTTTCATGTAATAGCAAAATTTAAAAAGCCTGTAAGCGAAAAAAAAGAATTAGCAATTGTAAAAAAGTTATCTCAACATAAAATAGTGGTATTCTCTTTAAGTAAATGCTTTTTGAGTAAGGAAAAAGAACAAGGGTTAATTTTTGGGTATGCAGCTGTAAGATTAAATGTTATTAAACAAAAAGTAATACAAATGAAAGAAATTTTAAACAAAGAATTCTGAAATTTTATAAACTAATTAATAACACTTGCATATTGGTATTTATAATTTTATTGAATTGGTATTAAATATAAGTTTAAATCTACTATAACTTTACTACACTAACAATTTTTATTAAAACATAAAACCGATAAATATGAAAAAAAACTACTTTTTCCTTTCTTTTCTTTTTTGTTCATTTTTAAGCTTTTCGCAAAATGTAACAATTACAAAAATTATTGAAGCTGGGTGTGCAGATCCATTTGTAAAAACTGTTGAACTGTATGTTGATGGAACTGTTGATTTTTCAACAGAAGTAACTGTAAATTATATGAGTAATGGTGGTGCTTGGGATGGAACCAAAATAGATGTTACAGGTTTAGGTTCTGTTACAAATTCTTTTGTTTATATAGTAAGAGATATCCCTTTAATGCAAGCAGAATTTCCAAATACAACTTTTACAGAAAATGTAAATACTGTGATAACTTCAACAGCTACAAACGGAGATGATGGCTATCAAATAGTCTTAAATGGAAATGTTGTAAGTCAATTTGGTAAAACAATGACAGATGCAGATAACGATACTGAATCTAATTGGAATCATAATGATGCAGTAGCAACAAGAAAAACAGGCATTGCAGATACAGGAGTTTGGGATCGCTCACAATGGGATATTACAGCAGAAAATGATTTAGATGATTTTACAAATTGTCAAGATTCTGCAGATCCAAAAACTAAAAATTTAGAAACATATTTTGCCACTCTAGGAAGCACATATTCTTTAGGTTCTGGTTCTGGTTGGACACCAACTGCTAATACTTGTACTACAAGTTTAGGTGATATAAATACATCTTGTACAACTGTAGCTGTAGGAGCATCAGATGATACTTATACAGCCTATATTGATTTTGCTGGTGGAAATAATGGAAAAACATTTATTGTAAGTACAACATCAGGTACTGTTGGTGGAGATAATCCAACATCAATGGCAACAGGTACAATAGAAATTTCTGGAATTGCTGAAGGAACAGATATTACTGTAACAATTAATGATACTGCAGATGGTGGAGTTTGCGATTTAAGTAAAACAGTAGAAAGTCCTGCTTGTATTCCTTTAATCATTAATGAAGTACTTTTTGACCCAGCAAGTGATGATTCTGGTACAACAGCAATAGAAGGTGATGCAAATGGAGATGGTACAAGAGATCCTTCTCAAGATGAATTTATTGAGTTTTTTAATATTTCAGATGTTGCTTTAGATATTAGTGGCTACAAAATGTTTGATGCAACTGCTTTAAACAATGATGCACCTAGACATATTTTTCCAGCATCAACAATAATTCCAGCTAAAAGTTCATTGGTTTTATTTGGTGGAGGAACACCAACAGGAACTTTTGGAGGAGCTATAGTACAAACTGCATCAGAAGGAGCTATAGCAGATGATAGATCATTAAGCTTAACAAATGGAGGAGATTTAATTACGATTAAAAATACAAATGATGATATTGCACTTGTTTATGCAAGTTCATCAACAGGAATTAATCATGGGTCTAATGTATCTGTAACTAGGAGTCCAGATATTACTGGTAATTTTGTGTTACATACAGATGCAAACACTAGTTTAGATTTTTCTCCAGGAACAAAACTTGATGGAGCTACAACACTATCTATAGATAATTTAGATGAGAGTAATTTTAAATTATTTCCAAATCCAGTTTCAGTAGGAAATAGATTTATTACAATTCAATCTAATTCTAATGATAAATTAGAGGTAAGTGTCTTTAATCTTTTAGGGAAAAGAGTAAAAAGTGAATTCGTAAATAATCAACAATTAAATATTGAAAATCTATCTACAGGTATCTATCTAATTAAGATATCACAAGCAAATTCATCAATTACTAAAAAATTATTGGTGAAATAGTATTAGATACTATTTTATATATTTTAACTAGTGCTATATTAAAATAGTACTAGTTGGTTTATCATTATTTAGAAAATTAAATCAATAAGAAAATGAATATTTCAAAATCTTTATTTAAAAATTTTATCGCCTTATTTTTAGGGAGTTTAGTTTTAGTTTCTTGTGAAACAGAAGATATATTACCAGCTGTAGAACTCTCTGTAGATACTGTAAATTTAGGTGAGGATTCACAATCTGTTGTTTTAACTGCTACTTTAAATAGTAGTGCTGCAGAAAATATTACAATTCCAATCACTTATACTGGCACAGCCTCTACATCAGATTATTCAACTTCAGGAACAAGTATTTCAATTTCATCAGGGAATACTTCAGGTTCTCTAACTATTTCTAGCATACAAGATACAGACATAGAAGGTGAAGAAACTATCATAGCCAGTCTTGGTAATGCTTCTGGATTTTTAGCATTGGGAATAAATGAAATTACCATTTCTTTACATGATGATGATGCAGATTCTGATAATGATGGTGTTTTAGATGCAAACGATAATTGCCCTAATACACCAGGAGATATTGCAAATGATGGTTGTCCGTTTTTAGGATTTATCATCAACGAAGTCTTGTATGATCCAGCTTCTGACTTAACTGGAGATGCAAATGGAGATGGAACAAGAGATGCAAATGAAGATGAATTTATAGAGTTTTTTAATTCTGGATTAGAATTAGATATTTCTGGCTACACTATAGAAGATGCAAGTAGATTAAGACACACTTTTCCTACTGGTTCTATTATTCCTAAAAATGGAGTATTAGTTCTTTTTGGAGGAGGAGTAGCACCTACAAATTTTGGAGTTGTTACCTTTCAAACAGCCTCTGAAGGATTATTAAATATGAATAACAGTGGAGATGTAATAACCATTAAAGATACAACAGGTGCAGTTATCCTGACTTTTGATGTTGAACCTTTATCAAACAATCCAAATGAATCATACACAAGAAACCCGGATTTAACAGGTAGTTTTGAGCAACATTCAACAATTACAGCAGCTAATGGAGCCTTATTTTCACCAGGAACTAAATTAGATGGTTCATCATTTTAAAATTTAAAAATTTACTTTGAGCAGTTATTTAGGCATTTTCATTTCCTTATTTTTTGTAGTAATCGTTGCAAGGCTTTTGCTAAAAAAATACAATCCACACGCAGTTTTACTAATTGCAGGTTTGTTAATGCTTATTGTTGCTCAAATTTTAAATTACAATTTACCAGTGTTAAAAAATCCAACAGGTTTTTCTGGTTTCGATTTATTTAGATACATTAAAGAATCTTTTGCAAAAACCAATTCAGGTGTAGGTTTAATGATTATGTCTATTGGCGGTTTTGTAGCCTATATCGATAAAATAGGAGCTTCTAAAATGTTAGTTCAAGTTGCAATGAAGCCTTTAAAATTATTTAAAAAATACCCTTACTTAGCTGCATCTATGGTTATCCCTATTGGCCAAATTTTATTTACGGCTATTCCATCTGCAGCTGGTTTGGGTTTATTACTTATGGCATCTTTATTTCCAATTTTGGTCAATTTAGGTGTGAGTAGATTATCTGCAGTTTCTGTAATTACAGCAGCTACAGCTTTTGGTATTGGCCCAGCATCAGCAATAACTGCAAGTGCAACATCAATAACAGGCATAGATACTATTGTTTTCTTTTTAGATTATCAAATTCCTTTAGTTTGGACTTTAACAATATCAATGATGATTACGTATTATTTGGTAAATAAGTATTTTGATAAAAAAGACAAAACAAATGAAGATAAAACAAATACGATTGATGTTAAAACAGAAGAAATTACTCAAAATGATACACCAATTATTTATGCTATTATTCCTGTTTTACCAATCATATTATTGATTGTCTTTTCCAAAATATTTGACTTTTTTCCAACACCAATCACTTTAGATACAACAACAGCAATGTTTATCAGTTTATTCATCGCTATTATTTTTGAGCTGATTAGAACCCGAAATATAAAACAAGTAATGAGTTCTTTACAAACATTTTGGAACGGAATGGGTAATATTTTTAAAACCGTAGTTACGTTAATTATAACAGCAGATATTTTTGCAAAAGGATTGATAAGTTTAGGTTTTATAGACGGATTAATTTCACTTACAGAAAATGCTGGTTTAGGTGCAGTTGGTATTGGTATTGTAATGTCTGTAATGATTTTCTTGGCATCAATGCTTATGGGAAGTGGAAATGCATCCTTTTTTGCATTTGGTCCTTTAATTCCTAAAATCACAAAATCTTTAGGTATAGAAAGTAGCTCTATAATTTTACCAATGCAATTATCTGCATCTATGGGTAGAACAGTTTCGCCA
Source organism: Polaribacter porphyrae (assembly GCF_002954685.1). GTDB lineage: Bacteria > Bacteroidota > Bacteroidia > Flavobacteriales > Flavobacteriaceae > Polaribacter > Polaribacter porphyrae. The sequence goes on from NZ_MSCN01000001.1 coordinate 2,495,927, forward strand.
GTTGCAGGTGTTATTATTGCAACTGCAGAAATTGCAGGAGTTACCACTTTGCAAATTGTGAAAAGAAATTTAATTCCTCTAACTGTAGCATTAATTATAATGTTAACATATCACTATATATAAATGTTTACGATACTAAAAAATACAAAATTATATAGCCCAAAGTTTTTGGGTACAAAAGATATTTTAATTGTTGGCGAAAAAATTATAGCTATTGAAGATAATCTAGACGCTTATATTAATGATAAAACAAATGTTTGGGATGCTGAAGGAAAAATAGTTACTCCAGGTTTAATCGATCAGCATATTCACGTAATTGGTGCAGGAGGCAAAAAAAGTTTTTCTTCTATGACACCAGAAGTACAACTTTCTGAACTCATAGCTTGTGGATCTACAACCATAAATAGTTTACTAGGTACAGATGGCACAGTTAGAGACATTAGAACTTTATATGGAAAAGTAAAAGCTCTGGAACAAGAAGGTATTTCAACCTCTATGTTTTGTGGTTATTATGGAGTTGATACACCAACCATTACAGATTCAATTCAAGCTGATATGATTTTTATTGATAAAGTTGTAGGCTGTAAAATTGCGATAAGTGATATCCGTTCTTCTTACCCAACAGCAATTGAGTTATTAAGAAAATTAAATCAAATAAGAAATGGTGGATTTATTGGTGGAAAAAAAGGAATTTTACATGTTCATTTAGGCGATTTAGATACCAAAATGGATTTGCTTTTTGAACTCGTTCAAAAATATCAATTTCCAATAGAACACATCTCTCCAACACACGTAGCTAGAACAAAACCTTTATTTGACCAAGCTATAGAGTTTGCAAAATTAGGAGGAATGATAGACATAACCACAGCAGCATCACAATATATAGCTCCTTATAAATCTGTTTTGTATGCTTTAGAACAAGGAGTTTCTATAGATAATCTTACATTTAGTACAGATGGTCATGCAGGTTTAACAAAGTTTGACGCAGATGGTAAAGATGTTGGTACAAAAAGTGCAATGATTCATAAAAACCTTCAAGAAACTATATTATTAGTAAAAGAAGGAAACGTATCTATAGAAGAAGCTTTTAAGTTGGTCACTACAAATCCTGCTAAAAATTTAGGTTTAAAACACAAAGGAACTATCAAAGTAAATAATGATGCTGATTTCTGTTGTTTTGATAAAGATTTAAACCTAGTTGATGTATTTGCTAAAGGAAAACAAATGATGAAAGATGGTAAAGTTATTGTAAAAGGGAATTTTGAATCTTAAGATGAAAAATATAATTATGAGGAATTTTAAAATAATTATTGCTTTAATAGTTTTTTTGTTCGTAGTTGAGTCAATAGCTCAAAACACTCAATTAAACAGTTATAGTTTTGGAGAAGGTTATAATTTTAATAACGATAATGGTAGTACTGTAAAGTTGCAAGGATACATTCAACCTGGTTTTGAAGTCAGAGGATATTCTAATGGAACTACAGATGCAGAAACCAGATTTAGAATGCGAAGATTGCGTTTGCGTTTATCTGGAAAATCTGCTAACGAACGTTTTAGTTATCGTTTACAAGTAGATTTGGCTGGTCAAAATGAAGTTGAAACAGAAAACAGCAATTATTTATTAGATGCTTTTATTACATATGCAATAACAAACAGAATAAAAGTAACTTTTGGGCAAAGAGCAACACAAACAGACAATAGAGAATTGTTTATGAATTCTAATTCATTACAACTCATAGAAAGAAGTCGATTAACCTCTGCTTTTGCAAGTATTCGAGAATTTGGATTATTTCTTGACGGACGCTTTAGAACAGGTGGAGGTTCACAATTAAAATCATATTTCGTGCTCACAAATGGAGATGGAGCTAACGTTTTTTCTGGTGATAGAGGAGGTTTAAAAGTTGGGGGAAGATTAGACTTTCTTCCTTTCGGTTTATTTACAAACTTTGGGCAATTTAGACAAGCTGATGTCGTAAGAGAAAGAACGCCAAAATTAGTAGTTGGTGTGCATTTGAGTCAAAATAATGGAATGAGCAGCAGAAGAGGAAGAGATAGTGGAGCTATTGTGTATTTAGATGCAAACAATAACGATGCTTTACCAGATTATACAAAATATGGAGTCGATTTTTTATTCAAATACAAAGGTTTTTCAGCATTAGGAGAATTCATAAAATCTACAGCTTCAGTTCCAGGAAATATAACACAGAGAGTTAGAAATGATGGTTCTACATCTTCAACATTTCTAGTAAATGGAACACAAGATATCGAAAACTATGTAAGAGGAAGAATGATGTTAGGAGAAGCCTATAACATTCAAATGGGGTATTTATTTAGAAACGGAATCTCAATTGATGGAAGATACACACACTTAATTGCAGATGAACATTCCTTTTTAAATAACGCTACTTTTTATAACAGACCAAATTATTACACAATTGGGGTTAGTAAGTATTTATCAAGAAGTTATGGTGCTAAAATACAGGCATCATACACGTATGTTGATGCAAATGATGGCATAAATGATTTAAACAGCAATCCCATTACAGGTAATGAAAGTTTGGTAAGAGTAATGTTAACACTGGCTTTTTAAGAATGATAAAATATAGCTACATATTATTTTTATTTATTTCAGCAAGTGTTTTCGGGCAGTTAAATCCGCAGACAAAAAGTATTACTAAAAAATTCTTTCCAGATTTTGAGGAAGTAAAAAATGTAACACCAGCATTAAAAAAGAAAAAGGGCTATACATCAGACAAAGAATTATATGCTTTTATAGATGATTTAAAGAAAAATCATCCTAAAAAAGTACAGATTACTTACATAGGCGAAAGTCAGAAAGGGAAAAAAATTCCTTTTGTAAGAATGACAAACCCGAATAAAAAAGAAAAAATAAAAGTGTTTTTTCAAGGAGGTTTGCACGGAAATGAAATGGCAAGTCCAGAAGGCGTTTTGTATATAATGTATCAGCTTTTAAATGATGAAAACTACAAACATTTATTAGATGATATTGATTTAGCTGTAATACCAATGGCTAATATAGATGGTTATCTTAAAAAAGATAGATATGCAGCTAATGGGTTAGATTTAAATAGAGATCAAACCAAATTAATGGCAAAAGAAAGTGTTATTTTAAAACAAGCTTTCTCTGATTTTACTCCAGAAGTTGCTGTCGATTTTCACGAATATACTGCATACAGAAAAGATTTTGCCAAATTAGGAAATTTTGGAGTTGCAAATATTTTTGATGTAATGTTTTTGTACAGTGCAAACTTAAATATTCCAGAAAATTTAAGAGAATTTACACAAAAAGTGTTTGTAAAAAATGCTTCTGATGTTTTAACAGAGAATAAATTAAGAAATCATCCTTATATATCTTCATCAAAATACAAAGGAGATATTCATTTTAAACAGGGTTCTATAAGTGCAAGATCTAGTGCAACAAATTATGCATTAACCAATGCAGTTTCTTCTTTAATAGAAATTAGAGGAGTAAATTTAGGTAGAACTAGTTTTAAGAGAAGAATACAATCGATGTTTTTAGTGGCAATTTCTTACTTAAAAACGGCAATAAAACATAAAAAGGAACTTAAATCTACCATTCAAAAGGCCATAGATACTCAAAAAGAAATTGTAGTTAATAGTAAAAGGAGAGTCTACAAAGGAAAAGTAAAAGTGCTAGATTTAGATACAGAAGAAATTATTGAGTTAGAGGTTATAAAAAGAGACGCTTGGTTATCATCAGCAACGCTAACAAGACCAACACCCAAAGCGTATTTAATTGATGCAAATCAGCAAAAAATTATAGCAAAACTAAAAGTATTGGGTGTAAAAGTAACAACATTAGATGAAGATACAGAAACAGAAGTAGAAGCTTATAAAATTATTGCTTACAAAAGAAACTCAAAAAAGTATGAACAGATGAATTTACAAAAAGTAAAAACAGAGTTGCATACTTTAAATAAGAACTTTCCAAAAGGGACCTTTAAAGTTTCTTTAGACCAAAAAAATGCAAATTTAGTTGTAGAAGTTTTAGAACCAGAAGCACCAAATAGCTTTGTAACTTTTGGTTTAATCAGAACAAAAAAAGACGCAATATTACCTATTTACAGAATTTTAAAATAAAAGAATAAATACAATCGAATATGAAACGATTTCAGAATTTTAATTACACAAAAACACTTTGTACTTTAATATGTGTTTGTATTCCATTTTTTGCAATTGCACAAGATGATGATGAATTTGAAGATGAAGAACGAAACAAAGCAATGTTTAGTCTAGGAAACGGTTTAGACTTTTCTTTTAATGATGGCGATTATCATTTTAATTTAGGCGGTTTTATTCAACCCTCTTATCAAAATATTAAAATGTCGGGTTCTGATGCAGATAACAATTTTAATTCTAAAAGAACATTTTTGCAATTTTCTGGAAATGCAAAAAAAGAAAAAGTGAGTTTTTTAATTCAGCTAGATTATAGTTTATCAGATCCTTTAATGGATGCTTGGATTGGGTATCATCCAACAGAAAATATCACCATTAGTTTTGGTCAGAAGCAAACTTTTGTCAATAATAGAGAAATGACCTACAGAGAAGATCGATTACAATTTAACGATCGTAGTTTTTTAAGCCAAACTTTTAGTAGTACAGGTCGTGAATTTGGAGTTTTTATAGAGTCTAAATTTGGAGAAAAATTCGGAATAGTACCAATGTTAGCTGTCACTTCTGGAGATGGACGAAATTCTTTTGGTGCAAACTCTAGAGATACAGATTTGGGAGGTTTAAAGATTGGAGGTCGTTTAGATTTATATCCTTTAGGGTATTTTAAAGATGGAAACGATTTAACAAGTGCAGATTTAGGTAGAGAAGAAAAGCTAAAACTTGTTGTTGGTTTTGCAGGAAGTTCAAATAAAGGAGCAAGCAACGCAAATGGAGAAGGTCACAGCGATTTTTTACTGTATGATGCTAATGGTGCAAATAATTTGCCAGATTATAATCAACTGTATTCAGATATATTATTAAAATACCAAGGTTTTTCATTTTTAGCAGAATATGTAAACACAAGTGCTGGCAATTTAGATTTGGTATATACAGATGCAAATGCAACACAATTATTAGCACCAACACAAATCAGTCAATTTTTAGTTTTGGGAGATAGTTTTAATGTTCAAACAGGTTATGTAACAAAAAGTGGCTATAGTTTTGATGTTCGCTATGAAAGTATGAGTCCAGAATTTGAAAACCAAACAGCTTCAATTTTGCAAGATGCAAACGCATTTACTATTGGTTTAACCAAATATTTTAAAGGCAATAATTTAAAAGTACAAACAGCTTATTCTAATTTAAACCCATCAATTGGTAGTAGTATTTCTCAATTTGAAGTACTATTTCAGATTGCTTTTTAATTTAGTATATTGTAATTTATAGATATTGTTTTATGGAAAAAAGTAAAGTATTATTTCTTTTTTTTCTGATGTTTTCTTTTAGTGTTTTTGGTCAAAATTTAAGTTCAAATTCTACTGGTTTTTTTATTTATACTCCAGAAGTTCCACTAAATAATAAGCAGATAAAGGTGTTTTATCATATCCCAAATGGAGATATTACAAAAATGCCCATTATTTTCTCTTTCCATGGAGTTAATAGAAATGCAGATGATTATAGAGATTATTGGATTTCTATGGCAAATGCAAACGGATTTATGGTATTTGCGCCAGAGTTTTCTGATGCAGATTTCCCAACTGGAGATAAATATAATTTAGCTAATATTTTTGATGATGGTGATAACCCAAGTATATCTACATTCAACCCGAAAAATGAGTGGACATTTTCTGTTATAGATCCAATTTTTGAGACAATAAAGGCTGATATTTCTGGCACACAACAAAAGTATAATGCTTGGGGGCATTCAGCTGGTTCACAATTTCTACATCGTTTTGTAACCTATATGCCAGAGAGCAAATTAGATATTGCTGTTTGTTCTAATGCTGGTTGGTATACAGTGCCAGAAAATACTGTTGTTTTTCCTTATGGAATTCAAAATGGACAACTCCCCTATTCTGATTTAGAGAAAGCCTTCACTAAAAAATTAATAATACATTTAGGTAAAGATGATAATGACCCAAATGCTGCTGGTTTAAGGCATAATACAATAGTAGATAATCAACAAGGTTTGCATAGATTGGAAAGAGGACGTTATTATTTTGAAACTAGCGAAACAACTGCTCAAAATATGAATGTGCAATTCAATTGGGAAAAACACGAAGTTTCTGGTATTTCTCACGAAGGAAGAAAAATGGCAAAAGATGCTTTGCAATATATACTAATGAGTTCTTTGTCTATAAGTGATATCAATATTAAAAATAGTATTAAAATTTATCCTAATCCTGCTAACGACATTTTAAATATTGAAGGTATTGAAACAGATATAAAGATTTATTCTATACTTGGAAGTTTTATTGGTAAAGAAAAGAAAAAAAATGTTATAGATATTTCTCATTTAAACTCTGGCTGCTACTTTTTAGATATTAATAATAAAAAAATAAAATTTTTGAAGAAATAAGTACTGTTTTTATTGAAAATTTCTTTGGCAACAAGAGTTATAAATTATTTTTATGAATTCAAAATATAATTTAAAATCAATGTTTTATCTTTCATTACTTTTTCATTTACAGAAGAATAACCTAATACAATCCCATTTCTTTGCTCTTTCGTAATATAATAGTTAGATAAAGGAAAAGCTACAACATCGTTTTTTAATAAAATTTTGTGAATTTTTTTATCATCAAACTTATTTTTTAACTCTCCAATTACATGGAGTCCACTTTTATTTGAGTTAATTTTTAAACTACTTTTTGTTAATTCAATAAAAAGTAATTTCCTTTTTAAAGATACATTAATAACGTTTCTAATATGTCTGTTTAGATAATCTTTTTTTATAAAATTATTTAAAATTATTTGATTAGAAAGATTTACAAATCTACTAGACTGTTCATAGATAGATTTTACTGGTTTTAATAAATACTTTGGTAAAATTAAATATCCTATTCGTAAAGATGGATGTAATAGTTTATTAAAAGTACCTTGATAAATAACTCTATTTTCTTTGTCTAGACTAAATAGTGAAGGTTTAGGTTTTTCCCAATTACTAAATTCATGATCATAATCATCTTCAATAATTAAAGAATTATTCTTGCTAGCCCATTTTAAAAGTTCAACTCTTCTTTTTTTAGTCATTTTTACACCTAAAGGATATTGATTAGATGGAGTTGTATAAATAAGTTTAGCATTTGTATTTTTTATACTATCAATCATCAACCCTTTACTATCTATTTCGCAAGGTATAATTTCTGCATTTAAACTTTTAAATAGATTATGAGCTCTAGGGTAAGTAGGGTTTTCCATAACTACCTTATCAGAATTATCAATTATAGCATTCCCAACCAAATAAAGGGCATGCAAAGAGCCAGAAGTAATAATTACTTGCTGAAAATCACAATCTAAATTTCTGTAAATTTTAAGATAATTCGATATAGAAACTCGTAAATCTGTTAAACCTTCTGAAGGTGCATAAGATAAACTTGTAGGAGTGGCATTTCTCCAATATTTATTAGATAGATTTTTCCAAGTTTGAACTGGAAAAATATCTAAAGGAGGAAGACCTGGTCTAAATGCAATATTTTTTTTTGAAAAATTATCGATTACATCTGGGTTATATTTTTCAAAAAGGCGAGCTCTTTTAGAAATAGATGGATATTTTAAACTTAAGTTTTCATTTTTCAGTTCTTTCTTTTTAACTCTAAAACTAACATAATACCCAGAACCCTTTTTAGAAGAAATAAATCTTTCAAAAGATAATAAGTCAAAAGCTTTTAAAACAGTGCTTCTACTTATTGATAAATCTTTGGCTAAAATTCTGCTAGGTGGAAGCCTAGTTTCGAAAGGAATACTCCCATTTATAATTAATTCTTTGATAGATAAGTAAAGTTTACTGTGTAAAGCCTCCCCTTTTAGTTTCCACTTTTTTGATTCTAGCAATAAGTTTTTAATATTAAACTGCAAATTGGTAGGTAAAATTTTTTTGAATTGGTAGGTGCAATGTAGCGATTTATTTCAATATATTTAATTTTTTATAATAATACAGCAATTTTATATAATAAATTTTGATTAAAATTAAATTTTTAGATAACCTATTTTACATATCATTTGTAATATTATTATTTGGTTGTGGAGCATCTAAAACTGCTAAAGATGAGATTTTAGCTAAAAAAATTACTTTTGATAAATATGTAAATACAATTTCTAAAAAAATTGATTTGCAAGAAAAAAAAATCTACAGACTCGAAAATATAGGAGTTTGTGCAAGTAATAAGTTTGATGGTGCTAGATTAAATAACTTCAAAAAATTAAACGATAGCACAGCTTTAGTAGTCATAAACCCAGAAAACGAACCGATAAATAATAGTGCAAATTATGGTTTTAAAATTTGGTCTGAAGAATCTAAATCGTTTTATCTAAAATTCATTTACCCAGAAGATTATAATCATAGATACATTCCAAAACTTAAAAAAAATGGAGAATGGTCTACTATAAATAACAGCAGCATAAGTAAAAAAAGAGGTTTTACAACAATTAAAGTAAATTTAACAACAGATACACTAACAGTTGCAGCTCAAGAAATACATAACTCAACAGATGTAAAAAATTGGTATACAGGTTTAATTAAAAATAAAGAAATTTTTGTAAAAACATATAGTGCAGGTAAATCATATTTAGGCAAAAATATTCCTGTTTTAGATATTTATAAAGGTGGTAAAAAAAACAAAGAAATAATTGTGATTTTAACGCGTCAGCATCCGCCAGAACTTACAGGTTATTATGCGTTTCAAAACTTTTTAAAAACTATTTTAAACGAATCAAAACTATCTGATGATTTTTTGACCAAATATAGAGTCTTGGCTTTTCCAATTGTAAATCCTGATGGAGTAGATTTAGGACATTGGAGACATAATTATGGTGGTGTGGATTTAAATAGAGATTGGTCAATATATAATCAACCAGAAATAAAACAAGTTGTAAATTTTATTGAAAAAAGTAAAATAGAAGGTGAATCTAAAATAATTTTAGGTATAGATTTTCACTCAACATCAAAAGATGTGTATTATACAAATAAAGATAAAGCTTCTACGAGTATGCCTAATTTTGAGAAAGAATGGTTTAACGCTTTAGAGAAAAACATCCCCACGTATAAAGTTAACAAAAGAGGTTCAAACCCAGGAAAACCAGTTTCAAAAGCATGGTTTTTTAAAGCACACAAAGCAGTAGCATTAACTTATGAAGTAGGTGATAAAACACCAAAAAGCTTCATAAAATTTAAAAGTGAAGTTGCTGCAAACGAAATGATGAAAATTTTAATCAACAATAAAAATAAATAAAAACTAAAAGTATGAAGAAAATTTACATTTTATCCCTTTTTTTAATGGCAAGCACTTCATTTTCAGCACAGTTAGTGCTTAATGAAGCACTATTTGATCCAGCTTCAGTAGGTTTAGCAGGTGATGCAAATAGAGATGGCACCAGAAGCTCTGATAATGATGAATTTTTAGAGCTTATAAATAGTGGAAATACTCCTTTAGATATCTCTGGTTATAAAATTTATGATGCAACTAGATTTGATGATATAGCAAATACAGATGATCCTAGACACGTAATAGGAGATACAGACAATGACGATGTAGCTGACGTATCTGTTATTCTCCCAGCTGGAGGAATTTATGTGGTTTTTGGTGGTGGAGATTTAACTACAATAAAAGCGGCTTTACCAAACGTTATTTTTGAAACTTGTTCAAGTTTAGGACTTACTAATAGTGGCGAAATTTTAACAATAACAGATGCATCTAGCAATGTAGTAATCAGTTTTAATGATGATGAAATACCTTATGCAGATGGAAGAACAGAAGGAGACCCTGCAATGCCAGAAACTTTTGGATTAGAAGCAGGAGCAAATCAATCTTTAACTAGGTATCCAGCAGTAACTGGAGATTTTGGTTATCATTTAGGTTTAAATGGTCAATATCAAAGTCCAGGAGAACTACCAACATTACCAACAGGTGGAGATTTGATTATCAATGAGATTTTTGTAAGACCTGGAACTAACACAGGAGATGCTAATGGAGATGGAACAGGAGGTGTAGAAAATGAATTTTTAGAGATTATTAATACAACAAATCAAGCAATAGATATTAGTGGTTACAAATTTTTTGATAGAACAAATTTATTTCTAGATGGAGTTTCTGCTGCGTTTTCTGGCACACCAAGACACGTTGTGCCTGCATCAACAGTTATTCCAGCAGGTGAAGCTTACGTAGTGTTTTCAGGAGGTACATTAACTGCAGATTTTGGAATTGCAACAGTACACACTGCCAGTAGTGGATTATTGAGCCTTACAGATGCTGGAGATTTTATGGTTATTTCTGATGCAAATGATAATTATGTTACTGGTTTTGGTAGTAATAGTGTTGTTGATACTTGGAATGATTTCAGATCTTATACAAGAAGCCCAGATATTACAGGTAATTTTGTAAAACACGATGCTATAGATGGAGTTACTGCAAGATTCTCGCCAGGTAAAAAAATAGATGGTACAAACTTTTCTGCAGCTTTAAGTGTTGGTAATTTTTTAGGAAAAAATATAAAAGTATATGTAGCTAACAATAATACCTTACGAATTGAAGGAAATTTAGAAGGACAAAATAATTTAAAAATCTATAATATTTTAGGGAGAAAAGTTTTTCAAAAAACATTTAATATAAAAAACACAAACAGCTTTAATTTATCTGAAATGGCTAAAGGTGTTTATTTAATAAATATAAACAATAGTTTATATGGTAATCTTAACAAAAAAATCTTAATCAAATAAAACAAAAAATCATGAAGAAATTTTATTTATTATTTTTATTCTCAATTATATGTGCAACTACTTCTGCACAATTAGTTTTAAATGAAGCACATTATGATCCAGCAACAGACATTTCAGGAGATGCAAATGGGGATGGTACAAGAAGTAGTGATAATGATGAGTTTCTAGAGTTTGTAAATTCAAATTCAACTCCTCTAGATATTACTGGATATAAAATATCAGATGAAACTGCTGATGGTGTAACTAAAACTTTAAGACACGTAGTAGGAGATACTAATGGTGATGATGTTGCAGATGTTACAGTTATCATTCCAGCTGGTGGTGTCTATGTTATTTTTGGTGGTGGGGACGTTTCTACTATAAATGCTTTGCCTAATACTACTGCTGAAACTTGTAGTAGCTTATCTTTATTAAATTCAGGTGATAAAGTAATTGTTGATGATGCTTCTGATGCTAATGTGATAACATTTGACCCCAATGGCTCTAACATATTAGATTTAGATACAGGTGATAACCAATCTTTAGAAAGATTACCTGCTATTACAGGTCGTTTTATAAAACATAATGCTATTAATGGAGCCAATTTTAGTCCTGGTGTTTTACAATCTTCTGTTACAAATATTCTAGTTTTAAATGAAATACATGCAGATCCTGCTAGTGATATTACTGGAGATGCAGATGGAAATGGAACAAGAGATGCGTCTAATGATGAATTTTTAGAATTTGTTAATAATTCTGGAGCTTCAATAAATCTTAATGGATATAAATTATACGATATAGATGGAATAAATTCAGATACACCTAGCCATACATTTGGAGCAACCACAATTGCACAAGGAGAAGCATTAGTTCTTTTTAATGATGCAGCAGTACCTACTGGTGGATTTGGTGGTGCAACAGTATTAACATGCTCAAGTGGTTTTACTTTGTTTAATGGGGGTCAAACTATTTACATTAAAGATGCTAGTGATAATATTGTTTTTGTTCATCAATATGGTTCAGCAACAAACAATCAATCTATAAATAGAAGTCCTGAAATTACAGGTGATACTTTTGTAGAACATACAACCCTTACTGGGAGTAATAATTTCTCACCAGGTTTTCAAGCAGATGGTACAACCCCATTAACAACGCTTACAGCAACATTTGAAAATAGTTTTAACTTAGCAAGTGGAATTTGGGATTTAGACGCGAATTGGAGTAAAGGAACTAAACCAACTTCTGCTGAAAATGTAGTGATTCCTGCTGGTAGAACAGTAACAATAAATGTAAATAATTTAGAAGTTACAAATTTAGATGTAAAAGGAACTTTAACAATTGATGAAACTCATTCATTAAAAGTTACAGGTAATTTAATTGATGCAGGTACACTAAATATCAATTCTGGAGGTTCTTTAATTGTAGAAGGTTCATCTTCAGGAAATATAACTTACAATAGAGAATTAACATTTGTAGCAGGTAATTTAAAAGGATGGCATTTAACAGGTTCTCCTGTTGTTGGTCAAGCTTATACTGATGCTTATGCAACAACAAATGGTTTAGCAACAAGTGCAACAAGAAGAGGTTTAGCTACATACAATACAGCTTCAGATTCTTGGTCTTATTTAGAAGATGATGATAGTAATGCAGGCACTTTTAGTCCAGGGCAAGGATTTTCTTTGAAAAGAGGAAGTACAACAGGTGATATTTCTTACACAGGAACAATTAATACTGACAATGCTGGTGTTAATGTAACACTTTTAACTACTGGCAATCGTTTTAACGTTTTAAGTAACCCTTATGCATCTTACTTAAGTAGTGCTACTTTCTTAAATGGAAACGGATCTGTTTCTGACACAAAAACAATTTGGGTTTGGAATCAAACATTAGGGACAGATGGCGAGTATGAAGTAAAAACTGCTGGTGAAAATTTTATAGTTTCACCTGGTCAAGGTTTCTTTGTACAAGCCAATGCTTCTGGAAATACCAACTTTAACTTTTCTGAATCTAATCAAAGTAATAATAGCGGAACTGATACTTTTCAAAAAGGGGCAGGAAAAACTGAAATTAGTTTGTGGATTACAGACGGTTCTATAAAAAACTACAACAAAATATTTTATTTAGATAATGCTACAAAAGGTTTTGATGTAGGTTATGAAGGTGAGTTATTTGGAGCTACACCAAACAAATTTGCAATTTATTCACATTTGGTTTCTGAAAGCCAAGGTAAAAACTTTCAAGTACAGTCTTTACCAAATTCAGATTACGAGAATATGGTAATTCCTATTGGTTTAAATGCAGATGCTAATAAAGAAATAACTTTTACAACTGAAAGCCTAAACTTACCAACAGGAATAAAAGTGTTTTTAGAAGATAAACTAACAAACACTTTTACAAGATTAGATGAAACCAATAGCAATTATAAAGTGACTCTAACAGAAAAATCTGATGGAATTGGACGTTTTTACTTACACACAAAATCTAGTGTTTTAAATACAGATAATTTAAGTTTAGAAGATAATATAAGTATCTATAAAATAAATAGCTCAACATTAAGAGTCACTGGTTTATCTGAAGGAAAAGCGAGTTTAAAATTATTCAACATTTTAGGAAAGCAAGTATTAAACACCTCTTTCACTTCAAAAGGTATTAAAGATATTGACTTACCAAATTTAGCAACAGGTGTTTACATAGTTCAATTAGAAACCGAAACTGGTAAACTAAACAAAAAAATAACTTTAGAATAATAAACTTACGAGAATTTTAAATATTACTACAAGATGAAAAAACAAACTGAAAATAAACAAGAGATTACTCGTAAAGATGCTATTAAAAAAATAGGAAATTACGGTAAATATGCAGCATTAACTGCTTTAGGAACATATATGATTTTAAATCCTCAAAAAGCACAAGCACAAAGCCCAGAATCTCCTGGTACAGGTTTCTAACCTGTACCCCTTTTGGGGCTTAAAAGCTCAAAATAGAGTTCTATCAATCAGAAATTTAAACCAAAGCAATGATTAAAAAAATTTTATTAATAACAATGTTATTATCAACTTGTTATTTATCATCTCAAAAAACTGTAACTGGTACAGTTAAAGACAATACAGGTTTATTACCTAACGTGTCTATCTCTGAAAAAGGTACAAAAAAAGGGGTGGTAACAGATTTTGATGGTAAATTTAGCATTAAAGTCTCAAAAGATAACTCCATTTTAGTTTTCAGGTATTTGGGTTATAAAACACTTGAGTTATCAGTAGAGAATAAATTAAAAATAGTTGTTGTTTTAGAAGAGGATGCAGAAAGTTTAGATGAGATTGTAGTAAATGCACTAGGCATCCAAGTAGACAAAAGAACTTTAGGAGCAACAGTATCTACCTTAAAATCCGAAGATATAGAAAATACTGGAGAAGTAAATTTAATTAACGCTTTGCAAGGTAAGGTTTCTGGTGTAAGAATAGCACGTTCTAATGGTGATCCAGGTGCAGGTTCTATTATTCAATTTAGAGGAGCAAACACCATAACAGGAAACTCACAGCCTTTAATTATTTTAGATGGTGTACCAATTAGTAATGACAATTTTAACGGAAGTAATGATCCTGATGGAGGTACTTCTCAACAATCTAGGTTAAATGATATTAGTGATGATGATATAGAAACTATAAACTTTTTAAAAGGAGCTTCTGCAGCAGCAGTTTGGGGTTCTCAAGCAGCTAATGGTGTAATAGTAATTACTACAAAAAGAGGTAAAAATACAGGTAAAATTAAAGTGCGTTATAGGAGTTCTTATTATATGGATGAGATTTCTAGAATGCATGGTTTACAAGAAACTTTTGGACAAGGTAGAGGAGGTGTATATAGCAACACAATAACAGATAGTTTTTCTTGGGGAGATAGAATTTCCGAACGCTCTGGGGCACCAGATGTATTTTTTCCAAAAGATCAAGAAGGCTATTTTTTAGATCAAAATAATAGAGAATGGTTAAGAATACAAACTAAAAACTCTCAAGAAACATTTGTGCAGTCAAACCAAGATCAGGTAATACAAAAAGCTTTTTCTACAAAACAATTTATTAGTATGAGTAACGCAAATGATAACGGAAGTTATTATTTAAGTTTTAGTCATGCCAATCAAAATGGTATTATTAAAAGAAGTAATTACAAAAGAACATCCGCTTTTTTTAGTGGAAGATATAAGTTTGATGAAAAATTAAAAGTAAACACTAGAATTAGATATACAAGAACAGAATCAAATAGAATACAACAAGGTTCTAATTTTGCAGGTCTTTTTTTAGGATTATTAAGAGCATCACCAGACTTTGACATTTCAGGTTATGAAGGTACTTATTTTGATACTAATGGAGTTCCTTCTAGAGGAAGACAGCGTTCTTACAGAAATCCGATAGGCGCATCTGCTAATCCTGGTTACAACAACGCATTATGGACAGTTTTTAATCAAGAAAGCCCAAGTGTTGTGGATAGAATAATATTTTCATCAGATTTCGATTATAAGGTAAACCATTGGCTCTCTTTAAAATTAAGACCTAGTTATGATACGTATTTTGATGAAAGAAGATATTTCTTTCCAATAAATACAGCAGGAAGAGGTGCAGGTCGTTTTCAATTAGATAATATTAATAGAAGTATATTTAATGTTGATTTTATTGCTAGAACTAAAACGTTTAGCTTAAATGAAAACCTAAATGGTAACTTTATTTTAGGGTATAATTACAACAGTCAATTAAGAAAATCAGTTTATAACAGAGCGCAACAATTTTTAATTAATAGCGATGCACAAACTTTTACAAATAATTCAGATCCAGAACTTCCTAGGAATTTTATTACTAGAAGACGAAAGTTTAGAGTCTTTTACACAGCTGGTTTTGAGTATAAAAATCAATTCTTTTTAAATACAACAGCTGCAGTTGAAAAAGCTTCAACCATAAATGGTGCTTTCTTTTATCCTTCTGTAGATTTTTCTTGGCTTTTTTCAGAAACAGAAGTTATTGGTAATCTAGACTTTGTAAATACGGCAAAACTACGTTTAGGTGTTGGGCAAGTAGGCGTAGAACCACTCCCACACAGAGCTCAAACTACGTATGAATCTCCAACGTATTCAGATTTTGGAGACCCTTTAGAGCTACTTCAATTTGGAGGAGGCTTTCGATTTAATAATAATTTAGGAAATCCTAATTTGAAGCCAGAAATTAAAACAGAATATGAAGCTGGTTTAGATTTTTCTTTATTTGATAAAAGATTAAAATTAAATGTAACCTATTATTTTAATGAAATCAGAGATATTTTATTTAGAGTGCCTTTATCTCCTAGTTCTGGTGCAGACAACATCTATGATAATGGAGCTACAATGCAAAATAGAGGTATAGAAATAGATTTCGATTATAAGTTTATTAATCAAAGAAAAGGGTTAAAAGCCTCTATTTATGGGAACTTTAATAACAACCGTAATGAAGTTACACAAATAAAAGGTACAAATTCCATCCCTTTAACAACTCAATCTATCAGCTCTAGAGCAGTTTTAGGGGAGCAGTTAGGTGTACTTTGGGGTTCTAGAGCAAGGAGAAATGCTGATGGTTCTTTTGATTTAGATGCAAACGGATTTCCTCAAATAGCTGAAGAAGAAGGTGTAATTGGTGACCCAAACCCAGATTGGAGAGGTGGAGCAGGTTTAAAATTAAATTATAAAAACTTTTCTGCTAATATTTTGGTAGAGCATTCTCAAGGTGGTGCATTTGCAGAAAGAACTCGCTTTATTTTAAGCAGTTTTGGTACCCATGCAGATGTTGGAAACGTAGTTACTCCAGATGTTCCAATTACAGATTATGCAGGTGTTGTACATCCTGCAGGAGTTGAAGTAAGAGGAAATATTAAAGATTTTGGAGCAGGACCTGTATTACTGAATGAACCTTATTACACCACTGTTCAGGGTTTTGGAGATTCTGTAATTAATGAATTTGCTATAAATCAAGATGCTTCTTGGACACGTTTAAGTGAAGTTACTCTTGGTTATACTTTAAAATCAAAAAGATTTAAAAAAGCGACAAAACTTTCTTCTGCAACCATTAATATTACAGGAAGAAACTTGTTTTTATGGTCTGACATTCAAGGTGTAGATCCGCAAACCAATCAAACTGGTGTAACCAATGGTTTTGGTATTGATTATTTTACCAATCCTGCCACAAGAACTTTTTTAGTATCATTAAATGTTAGTTTTTAGAATTATGAAAAATAAAATTATAATTGGATGTTTATGCATATCATTATTTTTCTCTTGTGAGAAGTCTTTTGAAGATCATAACTTTAATCCGAATGCAGTTACAACAGAAGAAATAATTCCTGCAGATTTATTGATTAAAGGAACAATGTTGGCAAATATTTCTATTAATTTAAGTCATTTGCAACGTATTTCTGGTATGTGGTCTGGTCAATACAGAGGAGAAATAGCAAACTATTTAAACTTGTACAATTACAGTATTACAGCATCAGAATCTAACAGTGCTTGGCAATATTTATACAATGGTATACTAAAACAAAATAGAGAAATAGCCAAATATTACGATGTAAATGGCTTGGATGCAGAAGGAAGACTAATAATAGCAATAAGTAAAATGATCGAAGCCAATGCTGTTGGAACTGCAACTGCTATTTGGGGTGATATTCCTTATTCTGATATAGATCCAAATGATGTTTACCATGATCCTAAATTTGATAAACAAACAGATGTTTATGCTGCTTTACAAAATCTTTTAGACGATGCTATTACAATGTTTCAAGACACATCAACTTTAAGTGCAGGTTTAGATGAAGATATTCATTTTGGTGGAGACAAAGCAAAATGGATTGAAGTTGCATATACTTTAAAAGCACGTTATTATTTACAAACAAAACAATATTCTTTAGCATATCAAAATGCATTATTAGGAATTTCTGCGCCAGATAATTCTATGAAATTCTTTCCAACAACTACTTTTGGAACAGAGAATTTATTGTACAGATTTGGAGCTGGAGGGAATCAAGGGTTTATGTCAGTTAATAATACTTTCTGTAGAAACTTAATTGCTATTGCATCTACAAATCCTAATACTCGAAGAAACTCAAAAACTAACGAGGTAGCCAGAAGAAATTATCTAAACATAGATTCAGCAAGTGGCTTTAATAGTTCCATACGAATTAATGGAGAAAGAACTCCTATGAACTTGGTAACTTATCAAGAGAACTTATTAATTCTTGCAGAAACTGGTGCTAGAACTATTTCATCTTCTCAAGGTTTAATTCATTTAAATGAAGTAAGAGCTTTTCATTTAACTTCAGAGTCTTTTAATAGAGCAGGAACTAGAGTTTATAACCCTTATGTTTTAGCTGATTTTGCTCCAGGAGGCATAGATAATCAAGATAATATACCACAAGACAGAGCACTTTTAAGAGAAATTATAGAAGAACGTTATGTAACAGGTTTTGGTACGTTCATGCCTTGGAATGATTTAAGAAGATTAAGAGCTACTGATTCTGATTTAATGGTACCTGTTCCTTTTAATAACAATAACATAAGTATTTATCCACAGAGATTTATACCAGCTCAATCTGAATATAACTCAAACCCAAATGCTCCTCAAGGGCTTACCATTTTTGATCCTACAGAGATAAATCAATAAAATTACAATTATTAAATGAAGAATATTTTACAAATTGGCTTTGGTCCTTTGGGAATTCAAATTGCTAAATACATAGCAGATAAAACAACAGTAAAAACTGTTGCAGGTGTAGATATAAATCCTAATTATGTAGGCAAAAATCTATCTGATTTAAATGAAAACTTATCAGAGGAAGTAGTAATATACAATTCTGTTGAAAGTGCTATTGCTAGTTTAGAAAAAAAACCTGATGCAGTAATTATAACAACAGTTTCTAGTTTAGAAAAATTAATTCCGCAAGTAGAAGAAGTCGCTAAATTTGGTATTCCAGTAATATCAACCTGTGAAGAATTATCTTATCCTTGGCAATTACAACCAGAGTTGAGTAAAAAATTAGATGTTATTTGTAAAGAAAATAACATTGCTTGTTTAGGTACAGGAATTAATCCTGGTTTTTTAATGGATTATTTACCATCTGTACTTACATCAATTTCAAAAGAAATAGAACACATTACAGTAGAAAGAATTCAAGACGCTACACCAAGAAGAGTTCCTTTTCAGAAAAAAATTGGAGCAGGTTTAGATGTTGATGCCTTTAGAAAAAAAGAAGCAGAAGGCACTTTAAGACACGTTGGCTTATTAGAATCTGTTTATCTACTAGCTGATGCTATAGGATTGCAACTAGATAAAGTAACCGAAAGTTTAGACCCAGTTATGGCTGAAGAAGCAGTTGCTTCTGATGCTATACAAGTTAAAAAAGGACAAGCAAGAGGTGTAGAACAAATTGGCTATGGCTATGTAAATGGAGTAGAAAAAATAAAGATGCACTTTAAAGCTGCCATTGGCGAAAAAAAATCTTTCGATAAAGTTTCCATAAAAGGAGTTCCTAATTTTTCATCAGAAATAGAAGGCGGAATTAATGGCGATATTGGTACCTGTGCAATTACCATTAACTGCATTAATAGTATTTTAAAAGCACCAGCAGGTTTACAAACAATGAGTAGTATTGCTGTTCCAGGATATATAAATTAATATGAAAGTCTTCAATAACGTCATATATGTTTTAGTTTTCATACTACTAATTTCCTGTAATAAAGAGAAACTAGAAGTAGATATCTTAATTACAAATGGTAAAGTTTACGATGGTTTTAGTTCAGCATCAAAAAATAATACTATTGGCATAAAAAATGATAAAATAGTATTTATTGGTGATGAAAATTCAGCTTCAATAGTTGCAAAAAAAATTATTGATGCCTCTGATATGATTGTTTCTCCAGGCTTTATAGATCCGCACACACATGCAGATAGAGATTTGAAAAACTCTAAAACATCGCACAATAAACCTTTCATGTTTCAGGGAATTACAACTGTAATTACGGGTAATGATGGAGATAGTTTTTATCCGACATCAAAATATATCAAACTTTATGATACACATAAAATTGGTACAAACGTAGTTCCTTTAGTAGGTCATGGAACTGTTAGAAATCAGGTAATGGGTAAAAGTGATAGAAAAGCTTCAGAAAAAGAAATTCTACAAATGCAAAAATTAGTACAGCAAGAAATGGATGCTGGTGCTTTTGGAATTTCTACAGGACTTTTCTATTCACCAGGAAGTTATTCTAATACTCAAGAAGTAATTGCATTGTCTAAAATTGTTGCAAAAAATGATGGTATTTACGATACACATTTACGTGATGAAAGCTCTTACAATATTGGTTTAATAGCATCTATTGAAGAAGCTATTGAAATTGGAAGGCAAGCTAAATTACCTATACATATTTCTCATATAAAATGTTTAGGTGTTGATGTTTGGATGCAAAGTAAAGCGATTATAAATGCTATTGAAAAAGCGAATAAAGAAGGAATTATTGTTACTGCTAATCAATATCCTTATGATGCTTCTGCAACTGGTTTGCAAGCTGCAGTTGTACCACGTTGGGTAGAAAGTGGAGGAAATGATTCGTTATTTATAAGATATAGAAACCCAAAACTGAAGAAAGTAATTTTAGAAGAAACCAAAAAAAATATTATAAGAAGAGGTGGTGCAGATAAATTGTTATTCGTAAAATCTAATAAAAAAGATTTTGTGGGTAAAAACCTTTTGGAAATTTCTAAAATGTTAAATATTTCTGCTGAAGAGGCAGTTTATGAAGCTTTAAAAACTGGTTACATAAGAGTTGCATCATTTAATATGAATCCAGAAGACATTCATAATTTTATGAAACAAGACTGGGTGGTTACTGGCTCTGATGGAAATACTGGGCACCCAAGAAAATATGGTTCTTTTCCAAGAAAGTACCATAAATATGTGGTACAAGATAAAATTGTAAGCTTGGTAGATTTTATCAATGGTAGTAGTGCAAAAACTGCGGATATCTTCAAAATTAAAAATAGAGGAAAAATTCAAAAAGGATATTTTGCTGACATTATCATTTTTAATCCAAAAACATTTAAAGATAAAGCAGACTATACAGATGCTTTTCAACTTTCTGAAGGATTAGAATATAGCATCATTAACGGAAAAATTGTCATAGATAAAGGCAAGTTTACAGGTATTTTAAACGGAAAAGTCCTCAAAAAATAAACAATCTCATTTTCAGCTATTTAAAACTATATCCCTATGTAGTTTTAGATAGCTACATCAAAAAAAGTAAAAAATTATGAGCAAAACAGTTATTTACAGTGTATTATTTTCACTTTTATTTTTATCAAATTGCAAAAAAAATGAAGGTAAAAATTCAGTTAAAAAAGAAAATATTGTTAGTTCAATTATTAACGATAAAGAAAGTTTCTATCACATAGATATAGATAATTATCCCACAACAGATTCAACTTTACCTATTGGTGTTTTTGATTCTGGAACAGGTGGTTTAACCGTTTTAAAAGCGATTGTAAATTATGATGAGAATCAAAATAATACAAAAGAAAAAGGTAAAGACGGAGTTTTAGATTTTGATAAAGAATCTTTTATCTATTTAGGAGACCAAGCCAATATGCCTTATGGAAATTACTCGAAAGAAAACAAAGTAGATTTATTAAAAGAACACATTATAAAAGATGCACAGTTTTTAATGAGTAATAAGTTTTATTCTGATGAAAATGACCAAACCGTAAACACCGATAAAAAACCTGTAAAAGCATTAGTAATTGCTTGCAACACAGCTACTGCTTATGGTAAAGAATATATTGAAGATTTTATTAAAAAAGCAAACTCAAATATTAAAGTAATTGGAGTTATAGATGCTGGTGTAAGAGGTACTTTAGCAACTATTGGTAAAAACGAAGATGCAATAATTGGTGTACTTGCAACTGCAGGTACAGTTTCTTCTAAAGGATATCATAACACCATTTTAAAAATGAAAAATAAAATGGAATATACTGGTAATATTGAAGTATTTTCTCAAGGAGGTATTGGTATTGCAGAAGCAGTTGATGAAGATGCAAACTACTTTAATAAAAATTTGAAAAAGCCAAGAAAAGATTACAAAGGACCAAGTTTAAATGGCGATGTAAAAATAGATA
This sequence comes from Polaribacter porphyrae, assembly GCF_002954685.1. GTDB lineage: Bacteria > Bacteroidota > Bacteroidia > Flavobacteriales > Flavobacteriaceae > Polaribacter > Polaribacter porphyrae. The sequence continues at coordinate 2,517,989 of NZ_MSCN01000001.1, forward strand.
AAATGCTTTTTGATGTCTATAATTTTGATTTTGATAACAGCAAAATGTTATGTGATACAGAAAAAACTGGTGACTGCTCTATACTTCAAATTAACGATGCAGAAAATTATGTTCGCTATCATTTGGTTACTTTAATGGAGCAGATTAGACTGTCAAAAACCAAAAATAAGTTGAAATCTATCATTTTAGGCTGTACACATTATCCATATTTAACAGATGAAATCGGTCTGATTTTAAAAGAATTATATAATTATAAAGACAAAAACGGAGCGTATTTATACAAAGATTTTATGGTAGAAAACATAAAATTAGTTGATCCTGCAGTAGATACAGCAAAGGAATTGCACGAATATTTGGCACAAGAAAAAATGTTTAATCCAAATGGAAATATAAAAGACAGCGAGTTTTACATTAGTGTGCCCAATAAAAATAATGCAAATAATAAAATTGATGTTGATGGTCGTTTTCCTTACGAATATAAATATGGCAGAAATGCAGATGAAATTCAAGAATACGTTAAAGTTGTTCCTTTTAGTAGAAAAAATATTTCAGAAGATATTTTAACACGTTTTCAGGAACAAATTCCTTATGTATATCAATTGATGCAAACATTTAATCATCAAAATAAAAAAACAGCACATTTAAAAACAGAAGAAAAAATATAAAATATGAAGACTAATTTAAAATCAGCTTTAACATTTTTTATGTTAGTGGCATTATCAATCCAGACAAGTTTTATTGCACAACAGAAAATAGACCTTACAAAAGCAGATGGTAACTCTGCTAGCGCAAAATTTACAAATAGAGCTATTGAGGTTTGGGAGAATATGAAAACGACCAAATATGCGTTATCTAAAGATCATGTTATCGATGAAAAAAATGGTATTTACAAATATGATGGACCAGGTTTTGTGGCAGAAATTTTATTAAAAAAAGTACTACCAGAACATTATCAAGATTTATTGAATAATAAAAAAACAATCAAAAAAGCAAATGGTAAAAAATGGAATATAAAAAGACCTACTGTGCCTACTTTTTATGATTATTTTAGAAATGATATTTTAAAAGATCCTAAAAAAATATCTGTAAGTAACAAATATTGGAAAGTATTTACTTCTATAGATTCTTTGCAAAAAGGGGATTTAATTATAGCAAGATATCATGATAAATGGAGAAAAGAACAAGATAATAATTCTACTGGGTTAATTTGGGTGGCTTGGAATGTAGAACAAGGTAAAAAAAGCAATCAATTTAAAGTACAAGTTTTAAGCTCTTCTTCAATAGGTCATACAAAATCTATTGACACAAGATACAATTTTGACACTCCTGTTGCAGAAGAAAGAAAAGGAAAACCAAGTGGAATTGGTTTTGGTAAAATGGTATTTAAAGTGGGTAAAAACGAAAGAAAAAGACCTTATGCATATACATGGAGTTTAACAGGTAAAAGATGGTATAATTTAGTATATGGAGATAAAATTAAAGAGAAAAACGGAAAAAAATATGATAAACTAAAAGGTATCATATTTGCGAGACCTATTTAATTTACTTTGAAAAGAACTCATAAAATCATCAGTGAAGTTTTTTTTAAAACTACCTATTGTGAAAATAAAATTTCCATTTTTAATTATTCTTTTTACTTACTTTAGTATTAATTGTTCATCTCAAAATACTAATGGAGATCTAGAGGATTATATTGATGCTATTATAAAAAATATTCCTGGTAGTTCAGGCGATGATTATAAAAGCCCATCAATTACACAATCTAATATTTGGGAAAATTCACTAGATTATGTTTTGACTAATGATATACCTAATGCAAGATTACAGTTAGGTAAAATAGGTTATAAAATCACAGAGTTTTTAGACAATTCTACTAACCAAACTTTTTACATATTAGAAAAAAATAGCAACTCTTCAAATCATTGGGGAACATATATTTTTACTAAAAATTCTGTGATTAACAATTTAATCATTACTGCACCTCACGTTTTAAATGACACAAATACAGGTCAGCAAGCTGTTTATTGTTTAAAAAACACATTAGCAAAAGCTGTATTTTTAAATGGTACAGAACGTTGCAATAGCAGTTCATTTTCTTCTTGTTCTGGTACAACTTCAACTTGCGATAATGGTTCAGAACCATTTAGAATTTCTGATGTAGCACATTCAGAAGAAGCAATTTTTCATTTATCCACTAAAATTTTGCATGAAAAAATAGCAAATTCAATTTTTATTCAATTGCATGGTTTTGGAAAAACTGCTGATGATCCTAGTGTGATTTTAAGTAATGGAACAAGAACAACTCCTACTATTGATTATATAGATTTATTAAAAAATGAATTGCTAATTGAAGATAGTAGTTTAACCTTTAAAATACCACATAAAGATTTATCTTGGAATAGATTAATTGCTTTTACAAATACTCAAGGTAGATTAATTAATGGTTCTTCACAGCCTTGTAATACTCACTTTTCTTCTGCTTCAGGGCGTTTTATAAGTTTAGAGCAAGAGCGCGAAAAGTTAAGAAATAATGTTAGTGGCTGGCAAAAAGTAAGTAATGCTATTGATAGAGTATTTACCAAGGCATTAAATTTAACAACAGAAAATATCAACAATAATCTAATTTATCCAAACCCAAGTAAAGGAAAAATTAGCTTCAAATTAAAAGAGATAGGTAATATTAAAGTGTATAACTTACTTGGTAAAGAGGTTGAGTTTACTGAAAACTATTCCTCAAATAGTACTACTTTTTCTATAAAAATAGAGCAAGAAGGCATCTATTACATCAAGGTTTCTACAAAAGAAAAAGCTTTCTTTCAAAAAGTAATAATTTTAAAATAATAAGTTTCTTTCATTTATTTTGGTATGTAAAATTAAATAAAATTGGTATATATCAATTTTTATAAATTCATATTATATTTGAGTAATTAGTATTAAATAACTAATAATTACTACATTTTTTTAATTAATAATTATTTTAAGGTTGTTTAATTGTCAATAACCAAAAAACCAAACCCAACTTATTATGAAAAAAATTACTCAACTATTATTTCTCTTTTCGTTTACGGTAATAGTAGCTCAAACTCAAACACCGTTTAATAATTCCATCCAATATTCTAGTAGTAGCAGTATCGATTTTTCTAATGATGTTGATAATGTAAATTTTACAGCTTATAGAGGTATTTCTAATTCAGATAAAATATATTTTAAGATAAATAATCATACAAAACAAACTTACATCAATGCAAATGACTACAAATGGTATTTTGAAATAGATGGTTATAGCGAAACAGTTGATAACATAAGAGAACCAACTTTTACAATACCAAGTGGCAAAACTGGGAATCTTATTGTAAAATTATCGGTTACAAATAACACAAATTGGGCTGAAGTTAAGAATAATGTATTTACAGTTTTTGATGAAGATGGTTTTAAAGTAAAATATGTAGATAACTCAAATATTCAATGGCCTAATGGAGGTGTATCTGATATCGATTCTCCATTTAGTCATAGAATAATGTCTAATGACGATTTTGATTTTCATAGAGGAATTGATATTGTGGGTAATGAAGGAGAAAATATTTACGCTGTTGCTGATGGTGTTGTAAATTGGTACAAAAATCAGTCAGACACTAGTGATTCTAGAATCGTATCCATAAAGCACACTATGGATACACCAATGTATTTTCATGGGCAAGTAATAGAGCACTATTTTTCTATGTATTATCATGTAAATGAAATGTATGTAGCTAAAAATCAAACTATAACTAAAGGAGATTTCATTGCCAAATTAGGAACAACAGGTAGTAATAACTATCCTCACAATCATTTTGAAATACGTGTTGGTACAAGCTACTCACAAAGCTCAATGACAAATGTAAATAATTACAGTGTATCACCAAATGGCAATGATAACAAAAGAAATGAGTTTTTTACAGATAAATTTGACGCTACAGATCCAATAGATTCTAGAGTAAACCCACTATTATTTTTAAATAATGATGCCAATGATAATCTATCTCTAAAATATACAATAAAGGAGGTAGGTAACACTTTTCACATCACAGTTAAAACAGATTATTTAGAAGATCATTTTAATAAAATAACATTAGGTTATACAGGTGAGACAAAGCAAACATTAGATTTCAATACCAGAAGTGGTTTACCTTTTGTTTCAGGAAACTATGGTGATAAAAGGTATGATATATCATCTGTAAATAATGTGATAATAAATCCTATTAAATTCAAATTTAGAACATTAAACGAAATTACTAGTGATAAAAAATATCAAATTACTTTTATTTTAGATAACTCTAATAATAAAAATATTAATGATGTGTATGTTAGAGCAAGAGACATGTATGGTAACAAAGGAGTGAAAGTAGATTTAGTAGAATTAGCTCTTAATGAAATATTTATAGGAACTATTAACACAACAGTAAATGGCAATAAAATAGGAGATATTGATAAAGATAATAATGCTGCTTCAGAGGATAGATTTTTAGAATTTATAAATATATCAGGTAGAAATTTAGATATTAAAGATTATAAATTTTATACAGGTTCAGGCAATGGAACATTAAGATATACAGAAAATCAAAGTTTAGAAATAGCACCAAATGAAACCTTTGTTTTATATAATAAAGGAAATAATTTACCTTCTTACTTAAGTAATACAAAAATGGCAAAAGCTTCTCAATGGCTTGGTTTTAATAATCCAACAAATGTAAACGTTATCGTAAAAACAAAAGAAAATCAAGAGGTTTTAAATTTTAATAATTTAGGAAGTATTCCTAATATTACCTCAAACAAAAATCAATCTTATGCTAAAAATAGTAGTGGGAATTTTGTCCCACAAGAAGACATAAATGGTTTACTTTTCAGTCCAGGGTACAATAACGACATAGAGAATCCATTAATTTTAAGTGAAGTAAGTTACAGAGCTTCTAGTTACAAAGACGATTTTATAGAACTAAAAAACAATACCGTTTTTCCCTTAAACATCTCTGGATATGAGTTTTATGATGAAACTAGATATCCATCTAGCACACCAAGACATACTGTACCAGCTACAACTTTTATTCCAGAAAGTGGTGTGTATTTAGTTTTTAGTGGAGACAATAATTTATTTGATGACACGTATAATGATGACGTTGTAAAAGCTACAGCTTCTGATGGCAGTTTGGCTTTAAATGAAGTTGATGCAGTTTATATAAAAAATGATAATAATGTAGTCATTATTGAAGAGGTCTATAATAATAGTGATTTTTCAGGAATTAATAACAATCATTCAATAGTAATAAATTCATCAGGAAATTTTGAAATGCATTCAGACTGCTCTGGTTTAGAAGACAACTCTCCAGGTATTTCTTCAAATATATGTTTAGGAGCTAAATCATCAACCAAAACAAAACAATTAGCAGAAAACATTACAAAATCTGTTGATAATGTCATTTATCCAAACCCAGTTCACAAAACCTTATTTGTGTCAGACCATTTATATAAAAACTTTATAATGTATAATTATTTAGGCAAAAAAATAAAAGCAAACACAATTAAGAATAACCAAATAAATGTGGGTAATTTAAAAAATGGCATTTATTTAATACGTGTTTTTAAAGAAGATGGTAGTCATGAAGTCAAAAAAATTATAAAAAAGTAAAAAAAAGATTAAAAACAGTTACAAAATTGGTAGCTGTTTTTTTAATAAAATTGGTAGGTAGATAAAATTATAATTGGTATATAGTTTTAAAGTAAATGTTGTCATAAATTTACAATAACAATTATTAAATTATGAAAAAAATAATACTTCTCTTTTCACTTTCTTTATTTATGATTACTTGCCAAAGTAAAAAAGAGGACAAGAAAATTATTGGCGAAATTGGCGAAAAAGCAATGGTAGTTTCTGCAAAAATTGAAGCCTCTCAAGTTGGTGCAGCTATTTTAAAAAAAGGAGGTAATGCTTATGATGCTATGGTTGCTACTCATTTGGCTTTAGCAGTAGTGTATCCTGTTGCTGGTAATATTGCTGGTGGTGGTTTTATGGTCTATAGAAATAACGATGGCACAAAAGGAGCATTAGACTTTAGAGAAAAAGCACCAAGTAAAGCACATAGAGATATGTATTTAGATAAAGATGGTAATATTATAGATCGTAAAAGTGTTTTAGGAGCAAATGCAGTTGCTATTCCTGGCTCTGTAGCTGGTATTTATGAAGTATATCAAAAATTTGGTTCACTTCCATTTAAAGACTTGGTTCAGCCAGCAATCGATTTGGCTAGAAATGGTTTTAATATGACAAAACAGCAAGCAGAACGTATTTCTCAATATACAGAAATGTTTAACAAGGCCAATAACTACAAAACGCAGTTTGCTAGAAAATGGAATGAGGGAGAATTAATGGTTCAAGAAGAATTGGCACAAACATTAGAAAGAATTCGTGACCAAGGACCAGATGGTTTTTACAAAGGCAAAACAGCGAATTTATTAGTAGATTACGTAACAGAATTAGGAGGAATTATTTTAAAAGAAGATTTAGAAAATTATAAAGCAGTTTGGCGTAAACCCATAGCTTTTAAATACAAAAACTACGACATTACTTCTATGACTTTACCTGCAAGTGGAGGTATTTGTTTAGGACAAATTTTAAAATCTATAGAACCTTATGATTTAAAAGGGATTGAGCATAATTCAACAAAATACATACAATTAGTCACAGAAGCTTCAAGAAGATCTTATGCAGATAGAGCGCATTTTTTGGGCGATATCGATTTTGTTGATGTTCCTATTGATAGTTTAACAGATGCTACATACCTAAAAGAAAGGATGAGTACTTTTTCTTGGGATAAAGCTACACCTTCATCAGAAGTTTCTCACGGAAAAATTTTAGGTTATGAAAGTGATGAAACTACACATTATTCTATTGTAGATTCTTATGGAAACGCAGTTTCTGTAACCACAACTCTAAACTTACGTTATGGATCTAAAGTAGTGGTAAAAGGTGGTGGTTTTATTTTAAATAATGAAATGGATGATTTTTCCAGCAAACCAGGAACTCCAAATATTTTTGGTTTATTAGGTTCTAAAGCAAATGCAATTGCACCCAATAAAAGAATGTTAAGCTCTATGACACCAACAATTGTAGAAGAAAATGGAAAATTAAAAATGGTTTTAGGAAGCCCTGGAGGATCAACAATTATCACAACAGTAGCTCAAAATATTTTAAATGTTTTAGACTTTAATATGGGAATGCAAGAATCTGTAAAATCAGGGAGATTTCATCATCAATGGTTACCTGATCAAATTAAATTAGAGCCAAATAAGTTTGATGCTACTACTAAAAAAGAGTTGAAAGCTTTTGGATATAAAATTTTAGAAAAAGAATCTTTAATTATTGGAAGATTAGATGCCATTCTAGTTTTACCTGATGGAAGATTGGAAGGAGCAGCAGATCCAAGAGGAGATGACACTGCAGTTGGTTTCTAAAATAAGTACTTTTAAAAAGCTGCATAAAATACAACTATGAAAATAGCTTTCTTTTACCTTCTTTTGCCATTAACTGTCTTTTCGCAAACAGATGCAAATGTAAACTTTACAGCATCTTTGGGTAATGCAGATAAGCAACTATTTTTCTACCCAAATCAATACGCAAAAGACAATTACACTACTTTTTTGTGGACTTTTGGAGATGGTACAACAAGTACAGCTATAAATCCTATCCATACTTATGCAAATGCTGGTACATACACTGTTTCATTAAAAGTAAACAACAACACTCCATTAGTTAAAACCAATGTTTTTACAGTCACAGAAACTGGTTTAAAAATAAAATATGTAAATGATATTATGTGGCCAAATGGAAGTGCACAAGACATTCACGCACCTTTTACTCACAGAAAAAAGAATTCTGGAGTGGTAAATGATTTTCATAGAGCGTTAGACATTAAAGGAGAATTAGGAGATAATATTTATGCAATAGCAGATGGTTATGTAGTAGATGTATATACAGCAGCAAGTGGTGCAAAAATTATCACAATGAAACACGAAATGGATACACCTATGTTTTTTCACGGAACAGTTGTCAGTACTTATTATTCAAGATTTTTACATTTAGATCAACAATTGGTAACTGTAAACCCTAACCTATTAATACAAAAAGGACATTTAATTGGCAAACTAGGTTCCAGTGGAACAGGAACTTATTATCACAATCATTTTGAAATTAATGTAGGTGCGCAACATAGAATAGGCTCATCACTTACCATTACTGCAGATCAACCAAATGCTAATAGTGTTTTTTTTACCAATCTAATAGATCCAAGTGTAAATCCGTATCTTTTTTTAAACAACACTTCTAATGATAATAATTCTTTAAGATATTCTTTAAATGTTCAAAATGATAGACTAATAGTAACTATAAAATCTAACTTGTTAGAAGATGATTTTAATGAAATTGCAATCAAATATAATTCAGGAACAACTAATGAAAAAGAATTAAAATTTAACTTAAATACTAGAGAAGGTTTGCCAAATTCAGGAAGTGGAACAAGTCGTTTTGATTTTTTTGGAGAAAAATCAAACACAGATTATAACACAAATGGATATAATAGTAATGCTGAAGATGTAGAAATTTTTGCACAAAACTATGGAAGAGATGAAAATGGGGATATAATTAATACTTCTGGTTTATATAGAATAAAGGATTACTATATAAGATTAGAATTTAAAAATTACCAAAGCTTTAATACAGCAGTAGGAGATTATATTGTAGTAAGAGATATTTTTGGAAACAAAGGTAAAAAAGAGCAGAACAAACTCGTTATTAATGAAATCAATTACCAAAGTGCAACAACTTCTAATTTTGACTATAATAAAGATGGAGATGAAGATTTTAAAGACGACTTTATAGAAATTGTAAACTATTCCAATGAAACCATAAATCTTAACAATTATAAAATTTATGACCAAGTTCGGTTTGATTTTGGGATGCCTAGATATACTTTTCCTAACATCAATTTAGCATCAGGTAAAGCACTATTGATTTTTACTTACATTTCTACACAAGAAATTGCAAACTATAAAAACAACAATCCAAATTTAGAAATACTCTCTGTAAAAAATAATGCTAGTGACGCCTCTACATTAAGTATTTTTGATGAGGAAATTAAAGAAACTATGTATTTAACAGACAATAATAAAAACCTGATAGATTATGTTTCTACCAATAATTTTGGGAATATTGGGCAAGCAGATGATACATTTTCTTTAGTTAGAGAGCCAGAACTTACAGGAGGTTTTGTAAGAAAAGACGATGCAGCAACACCAGGTATTTTTGATGATACTAGATTAAGCACAATCAATTTTAAAAATAAATATAAACTTTCACTATATCCAAATCCTGCAAAAAACACACTATTTATATCCGATGATACAAGTAAAAGCTACATAATATATAATTTTTTAGGTAAAAAAATAAAATCAGGATTCATTGAAAATAATAAAGTTGATGTAAGTAAACTTCAGGAAAATATCTATTTAATTCGAATTTTAAAAGAGGATAACACCTATTTTACTCAAAAAATTATTAAAGAATAGTGTTTACAACATTAGACAAATAATGGTATAAAGTTTGTTTTTAGTAGAACACAAACGTATTGCTTTTATTAATATTTTTAATTATGACATCAAAAATTATCTCTTCACTCCTATTCTTTATAACAACTTCTTTAGTTGCTCAAGTAAATTTTACTGCTTCAATAGGAAATGTAGATAAAGAAATTAAATTTCATATTGATAAATTTTCAGTAGAATTAAAACCTGAAACAACATTTTTATGGAGTTTTGGTGATGGAGAAACATCCACAGAAAAAGAACCTATACATCAATATAAAACAACAGGAACCTACAAAGTTTGCTTACAAATTGATGACCAAAAAAACGTTTGTAAAGAAGATGTTTTTACAGTTACAGATACAGGTTTAAAAGTAAAATATGTAAATGATATTATTTGGCCAAGTGGAAGTATTTATGATGTTGATTCTCCTTTTTCCTTCAGAATAAAAGCCAATGAAGTTACTTACGATTTTCATAGAGCATTAGATATTGTTGGTAATATAGGTGATGATATAAAAGCTGTTGCAGATGGTGTTGTGCATAAAAGTTTTGGACACACTTTGGTGATTAAGCACAAAATGGATACTCCAATGTATTTTCACGGAAAAGTAACCGATATTTACTATTCTATGAGTTTGCATTTAAATGAAAGGTATGTAGATAAAGGAGATAAAATAAAACAAGGTGATGTTGTTGCTGCTTTAGGAAACACCAATAGTAGAAACTATCCTCATAATCATTTTGAGATTAGAATAGGCTCTTATTACTCTAAAAGATACCTAGATAATAAAGATAGCGATTACAAATATGATAAAAACTCAAAGGATGAAAATGGAGAATTTATAGATCCACAGATTAATCCTTTGTTGTTTTTAGATAACGCAAAAAATGAAAATAATTCATTAGAATACTGGGCTATAAAAAAAGGCAATGACCTTTATGTAAGAGTTAGAGCAGATCATTTAGAAGATCATTTTAACGAGATTGTGTTGAAACACAATTCTGGCACTTCCAAAGAAAATACATTTAAATTGAATTTTAATTCCAGAGATGGAATGCCATATTTAAAGAAGAAAAAATCTGGAGACAACTCTAATAGAGGCAATAATTACGATTTTGACTACAGAAATCCAGAAGATAATTTTGATATTTATCCTATAAAATTCAAGTATAGAAAAGGAAAAGATTTTGAAATTGTTTTCAAATTTGATGATATAGACTTTAATACTGAAAAAGGAGATTACATAGAAGTAAAAGATTTTTATGGTAATAAAGGTAGAAAAGGGTACAAAGGTTTAGTGATAAATGAAGTGAATTTTGCAAGTGGTAAAGGACAAGATTATAATTTTGATGGCAAAGTTGATGAAAATGATGATTTTATAGAAATTGTAAACAAATCTAAAAAGATTATAGACATCAGTGAATATAAAATTTATAATGAAAAAAGTTTTAATAATGGAGATTTTAAGCGACCAATGTTTATGGTTCCAGATAATACAATATTATATCCAGGTCAAGTATATTTAATTTTTAAAGCCATTACCAAAGCTAAAATTTTGAAACATTACCCTCAAGACCTATTTTTAAAAACACAATCTGCAATAGCAATTTCTAGCGATTTAGATATTAATGAAAAAAATACAGAAAGTATTGTTTTAACCAATAAATTCAATGGTGTTTTAGATATTGTTTCTAATAAAGACATAAAGAAATCTAGTAACTATTCTTTGGAAAGAAGCCCAAATTTAACAGGAGATTTTAAGAATAAAAAGGAAAAAGCTACACCAGGTAAGTATATAATAGAGTGATGTTTTTTTTAACTTAATCAATTCAGCTTTTTTCTTTTTTAGTTAGTCTAATTGTTAAAATTTATTATATTTGGTAAACCAAACTGGTAAACCAATTTTAAATGAAAACTTTTACAACAATTCTGATATTCTTTTCTTGTAGCTTAATTTACTCTCAAAATGTGTTTAAAGTATCAAACATAGACGAATATAATGATGTTATAAAAAAAGCAATTCCTGGAACTAAAATAATCTTAAAAAATGGTATTTGGAGAGATGTAGAAATTAAGGCTTTTGGTGTAGGGAAAAAAGACAAACCTATCACTATAAAAGCTGAAACTCCTGGTAAAGTAATAATTACGGGTAATTCTAATCTGGTTATCTATGGACAACACATTGTAGTTACTGGTTTATGGTTTAAAGATGGGAGTCCTACTAAAAAATCTATAGTTTCTTTTAAAAAGAACTCTAAAGAATTTGCCTCTTACTGTAGATTTACTCATAATACAATATCATATTATAACCCAGATGATGATACAATAAATTCACATTGGGTAGATTTATGGGGTAAAAATAATAGGGTAGATCATAATAATTTTACTGGTAAAACAAATGATGGAACTACACTTGTTGTTTGGTTAAAAGGTGATGAACATATTGAAAACAATCACAAAATAGATCACAATTTTTTTGGTAAAAGACCTGAATTGGGTAAAAATGGAGGAGAAACAATAAGAATAGGTACTAGCACAAATTCAATGAAATCTTCAAAAACAATTGTAGAAAATAACACTTTTAAAAATTGTGATGGCGAAATTGAAATAATATCTAATAAATCTGCAGATAATATTTTTAGGAATAATTTATTTTTAGCCAGTAAAGGAACTTTAACATTAAGGCACGGAAATAATGCTTTAGTTGAAAATAATGTTTTTATAGGGAATAATATTGCAAAAACTGGAGGTATAAGGGTTATTAATGAAGGTCATATTATAAGGAATAACTTGTTAGTAGGATTAAAAGGTGATGGCTTTAGAGGACCAATTGTAGTTATGAATGGAGTTCCTAATTCTCCTTTAAACAGATATCTACAAGTTAAAAATGTAAATATTCAAAATAATACTATCATTAATTGTGGTGCAATTGAATTTGGTGCAGGTAAAGATTCTGAACGTACACTACCAGCTGAAAATATGGTTTTTGCCAACAACTTAATAGCAAATACCAATGGAGGTAAAGTTGTTGAAATATCAGATGATATTTCTGGAATAAAATTTAAGAATAACATCGTAGATTCAGAAAATTTCTTTGATTCACAACAATTTAAAAAACAAAAAATTGATTGGAAATTACTTCAGTCTTTTCCAATGCCTTCGTCAAAAAATAAATTTTTGATATCAGATTTCAAAAATGAAACAACTCCGTTAAAAGATATTAATGACAAAGAACGAAACCCTTTTATTGTAGGTGCATTTAATTTTGATAATGTTAAATTTCCTAAAGCTCTATTAGTTAAAACTGGCCCTTATTGGAAACCAAAAATAGAAGAACCAAAAAAAATTATCAAAGAAAAAATAATTACTGTAGAGCCAGGTACAGGAACATTAGCAAAAGCATTAAAAAAAGCATCTTCAAAAACAAAAATAATCTTGAAAGATGGTATTTATTTTATTGATAAAACAAAAAAAATAAAAGGAAATATATTAATAAAAGGAAGTAAAAATACTGTTATCAAAGCAAATAATAATCTTCCAAAATCATTAAATTATTTTTTTAGAGTACAAGAAAACTCAACTTTAAAATTAGAAAATATCATTTTTGATGGAGATAATGACACTAAAGTAAAATATGCTATTGTTTCTCCAGATAAAAATAATGCAAACCTTTACAATTTGTTTATTAAAAATTGTGATTTTAAAAATTTCAATAACACTAATGGTGGTAGTATTTTTAAAGCTTATGTTGGTACATTAGCAGATACTATAAGTATAAAAAACTCAATTTTTTTAGACAGTTACAGAGGCTTAAATTTGTCTTATGAAAAAACTGGTTTTGGAAAATACAATGCCAAACATATTTTAATTGAAAATTCTATATTTAAAAATATTGACGAATTTGCTGTTAATTATACAAAAACTGATCCTTTAATAAATGATAACAAGGGTAATTTAAAAATAACTAACAGTATTTTTAGTAAGGTTGGAAGCAAAGAAAAAGATAATGTTATAAAATTAAAATCAATACCTAAAGTAGAAATTATAAATTCTGTTTTTGAAAAAAGTTATGATTTGGCGTATTTTATAAAACTTAAAGGACAAACGAATATTATAAGAAATTGTTTAATCCATAATAGTGGTCAATTAAAAATATCTGAAGGGGCAATTAGGGACAATGTTGTTTTTAAAAATCCAAAATGGGAAAATAAAGATAACTTTATACCAAGTAAAAAATCTTATTTATTAAAAACGAATAACAAAATAAATACCATTGGTTTAATCAATTACTAATTTTTTAATAGCAATATTTTTTTTATTTTTTTGAAAAATAACTTGATAGACTCCTAAAGTAAATTCAGAAATATCGATTATTTTAAGGTTGCTTTTTTGATGCAATACTTCTTGACCAAGATTATTATAAATTTTTAAAGAAGTATAAGAATCTGATATACCTTCTTTAATTTTTACTAAATTTTTAGATGGGTTTGGAAATAACTGAATTTTATCATCAAACATTTGCTCATTATTATTAGATAATGTTGATAATTCTTCAATACTAAAGTTTGCAAATAAAACTTCTTCGTCTCTTAAATCAGAACTATTCTTTAAACTTCTATAAATACCCCATTTTGGCCTCACAAAATCTGCACCTGTTCTCCAATTTATGATTGAATTATTAGTGTAACTAAATAATTCAGTGTCATCACTAACTTTTTTAAGTACAATTTTATATGTTCCATTAGTGCCATATTTAATAGTCTCAATTGCCTGTATCCAAACACCTTTTAATGGTGTTAAATCAGTCTGTTTTAAAGTTATTTGTGTATCTGTCTCTGCATATCTTAATTCAATTCTATCTGGGTTAGATTTTCTTAAAGTTAATGTGTACATAGGCATACTTGCCAAAGAGCCACCAACTGATTTTAATTGATGAATATGAGTAAAATTTGACGAAACCTGTAGGCCAATATCTAATTTAAATTTCCATTTATATTCAACAATTTCATTTTCAATACCCAATAAATTATCAGGAGATTTATCATAAGACTTAATTTCATTACGCTGTCTATCAAAATTTAAGCACCTGTCATTATCTGGTGTTGTATGCAATATAAAACGAAAAACATACACATTTAAACTAGTATCAAAAATTTCATCTATATGTCTTCCAAAAATACTATGATTACAATCAGGAACTTCAACAGGGTTATATCCTGGAGCTAAAACTTGGGTAATTTCTTCATATGTATTTCCTTGTCCATTTGCATCCAATAAAACTTGACAAACACATAATTTGTAACTTAAAACTAAAATAATAATAGTAATTTTTTTCATAGAGTATTATTTTTCTGTTTGATATAGATATTGAATATTAACCCAAGTAAAATTAATACAACCCCAAACAATGTTAATAAATTATAGATTTCTCCAAACCAAAAAACACCTATAATTATTGAGAATATTACTTCTAAATATTTTAAGGGTGCTACAATGTTTGTTTCATTACTCTGGAAAGCTTTGGTCATGTATAGTTGACCTATAAAGCCTAAAATACCTAAACTTATTAATAATAAGAGCTCTAATATATTTGGTGTTTTCCAATAATTAATAGACATTATACCTCCAAAAAGTAATGCCATTATCATAAAATAATTAATAATGACTAAAGGGTTTTCTTTATCTCCAAGTTTTCTAATAATTACGAATACTAATCCTTGAAAAAAAGCAGAAATGATAATTAGTAATAAACCAAATGAATTAACAGCTTCACCAAATCCTTTAATAATTAAGACGCCTATAAAAGCTACAGTAAAAAATAACCATTGAATAGATTTTACTTTTTCTTTGATAAAAATTAACGCTAAAATCGCAGCAAAAATAGGAGAGGTGTATCTTATTGATACTGCTGTACCAATGGCTAAATAGTTTAGAGATAAAAAGAAACACGTAAGAGATATAACCCCGACTATACCCCTAAAAAAGAGAAGTTTTTTGTGAGTTCCTAAAAAAGAAATATTTTGTTTCATTAATAATGGAATCGTAAAAAACAATGTACCTAAAGCTCTAAAAAAAATAATTTGATATGTATTAAACGATTGTAAATATTTTACAATTGCGTTCATAAACGCAAAGCAAATAATACTCAAAATCATAAATAAAATAGCTTTATTGATATTCAAAAAATTAAGTTTAAAAATTAAAAACCGTTTTGCATAAACAAAACGGCTTAACCTTACAATTCAAAATAATTAAAATTATATACCTAAAGCTTGTCCACCACCAACTTGAATGGTTTCAGCAGTTAAAAAGGCAGCATCTTTACTTGCTAAAAAAGATACAACACCAGCTACATCTTCTGGTTTACCTAATCTACCAAGCATTATATTATTAGCCCAAGAAGCAAAAACTTCAGGTTTTGTAGATTTTATTTGAGCATGGAATGGAGTATCTATTGTACCAGGGGAAACTGCATTTACTCTAATTCCATATTCAGCTAAATCTTTTGCTAAAGCTCTGGTTATTGCATGCACGCCTGCTTTAGATGTACCATAAATTCCTGCACCTGGCCCACCTGCATTCCAACCTGCATTTGAGGTATAATTAATGATAGATGCATAATCGCTTTTCTTTAAAAAAGGGATTGCTGCTCTTGATGCAAAAAATGTAGAATCTAGATTTAATGCCATAACAAACCTATAAAATTCGGTTGTCATTTCTTCGAATCTAGATCTTCCTCCTAAACCACCAGCATTATTTACAAGAACATCAATTTTACCATATTTCTCTCCAATATAATTTATATTTGAAGTTACAGCAGTCTCATCAGTAACATCAAAGCCATAATATTCTGCTGTAATACCTTCAGATTTTAGTTCATCTAATCTTTTTGCACCAGCTTCATCATCTATTCCATTTAAGATAACTGTATAACCCTCGTTACCTAATCTTTTTGCTACTTGAAAACCAATACCACCAGTTGCACCTGTGATTATTGCAATTCTTCCTTCATTTTTACTCATTATTATACTTTATTTTTTAGTTATTTTATTTTATTCTATTGTTTTTCTTACTGGTTCTATCTTTCTTATAAAAAAGAATATTGATAAAACCCCTAAAATTACTGATATTGTAATTGCAATAAATGCTGGTGTATAAGAACCACCTGAAGTTATTTGCCCAATAAACCAGTTCATAATCATTGGAGAAACGGCTGCTATTGTTCCTGCTAAACCTGCTAATGTTCCTACTGAAGGTCCTCTAAATAAATCACTAGAAATAGTTTGTACATTACCAATTGCAAATTGAAATCCAAAAAGCACTAAACCTGCTAAATAGATAAATGTCATAAAATTATTTTCTCCAACAAACTGGATAATACCAACAAAACCAATAAAAACTAGTAGGCCTCCAGTAGAAATTGCAATTTTTCTTGCAGCATCAACAGATTTTGTTTTCATCAGTAAACCTGTAAACCATCCTCCAATTATACTACCTGCTGCTGCCATTAGATAAGATATCCACATAGTAGATGCTATTTCTTCTATACTTAACCCAAATGTTTTATTTAAATAAATTGGCATCCAAGCAGCAAAAAACCACCAAATGGGTTCTATAAAAAACCTACATAATAATACTCCCCAAGATTGTTTGTAGCTTAAAATTTTTGTTACGGGTAAACTTTTTGCTTTTACTTCTGATATATTTTCATCCTTATCAATTCTATCTGATAAAATTAAATCTCTTTCTTCTTGTGTTATCCAAGGATGTTTCTCTGGGGTAGATTTATTTAAAAATAACCATGGAATTACCCATAACATTCCGACTGTTCCTAAAATAATATAAGTTGTTTTCCATCCAAACTTTGTGTACAAATACACTATTATAAATGGTGCAATTACATTACCTATTGAGGCTCCTGCATTAAAGATGCCTTGAGCTGTAGCTCGTTCTCTAATAGGAAACCATTCCCCATTACTTTTTACAGCCCCAGGCCAATTTCCTGCCTCTCCAAGACCAAGAAGCCCTCTAAAGATTGACAGTGAAATAACTCCTCTAGCAAAAGCATGAAATACAGAAGCTAAAGACCAAACAATAATAGATACTGTAAACCCTAAACGCGTTCCTATTTGATCGTATAATTTACCAGAAGCAAATTTTCCTAGAGCATAACAAGCAAGAAAAACATTAAATAAAAATGCATAATCTTCTTGGTTCATCCCCAAGTCTTCTCCCATTTGAGGCCAAAGTAATGCAAAGGCAGTTCTATCTATATAGTTTATTACAGTGGCAATGAATATTAATGTTATTATCCACCATCTTAAGCCTTTTATTTTCATATAAGTATTATTATTTACAAGGTTACTTGTAAAGATTTAGTTAAAAAAGTAGTGTGGATTATTTAAAAAACCGTTACTTAATTAAATATGATATTAATTTATTCCTTCCTTCAGATATTATTTTTTTTAATGATAATAGAAAGCGTGCACTCTCTCTTTTATCACTTTAAATATTGTAACAATATTGATATAATGTTTTAAAATGTACTTTCATTTTTTCTTTAGCCTCTTTAGGGTTCTGTTTTAAAATTGCTTGATAAATATCTTCATGCTCTTTAATACCTTCTTGTGCTAAACCTTTATCACAAACATGATATTTTTCAAAATTTGTAATAATTTCTGGAGTAATAATTAACATAAATGTATTCATTGAACTGTTACCACTTGCTTTTGCTATAGCTAGATGAAACAACAAATCTTCTTGTACAGCATCTTCACTATTAATAACTTTTTCTTTATAAGCTTCTAAAGCACTTTTTATTTGTGTTAAATCTTCATCAGTTCTTCTTAAGGCCGCTAATCTTGCAGTTTTTAGTTCCAATAAAATTCTAGTTTCTACAAGAGCTTTAAAACTAGGTTCATCTAATCTTAAAATATCTTCAACCATTCCGTTAAAAGCAGTATTGCCAATTGCTACAAAAGTTCCACTTTGTGGTCTAGATTTTAATAGTCCATAAAACTCTAATTTTTGTATAGCTTCTCTAACAATACTTCTACTTACATTAAATTTTTCAGATAACATTCTTTCTGAAGGCAATTTGTCTCCTGGTTCTAAATTTTTATAATTGATTAAATTTCTTATACCATCTATAATAGTATTTTCAATTTTTCTGTTATCGTTTTTAGTAAGTACTTCTAATTTCATACTTTAAATTTTTATCTTTTTATTGGTTAACCAAATCAATACTATAAATATATAAAAACTATTTTATTTATGATACTTATTGGTAACCTCTATTTTATAATATTCCACTTTAGATTTTGCCTACAAATCTATTGTTAGGAAATAATTTACAGCTTTAAAATAATTTTCTAAAATACCTATTTTTAAATATATGCCATTCATAATTACTTTCAGAAATCATTTGATTTCTTAATTCAGTTCTTGAATATTAAGGTTTATGTTTTCTGTTTTTATTTGAAGAATCTATATCATTATTAGATTGACAACTTAAATCTAATGAAAACATAAGTAGTGTAAAAAACTCACAACATTGATATATATTCTTCAAAAATTCTATAATTTAGTTAGCTGTTATAGTAACTGAATCTAATCTTATTTCTTCATCACCACTAGTGTAACCAAAATTACCAACACTGCTATCTCCACCAACACCTCTCATAAAAAATGCAACGCTTGTATTATTACCAGCATTGAAAGTGTAAGTATTTGATAGGTAACTATCATCGCCAGGATTATTTAAAGTTTCATTCAAAAGATTATTTGTAGCGTCTTCTACTTGAGCTATTGATGCGTAACCATATCCATCTTGAGGAAATGCATCTGTAGCAGTGTAGTATACTGGAGTGTAACCACTAGTATATCCAGAACCTGCAAGAATCCTCATGTTTAATTGACTTGCATAAGTACCACCTGCTGAAGGCTTAAATTGAGTAATAATAGTAATTGTGTAATCTGCATTTGGTGTAACTTCAAACTCTTGATAAATATGATCTGGTTCATTATTATCAAACTTTACAACATCAGAACCATTACCTGAACTAGATTCTCCTTGATCTCCCAAGCTCTTATTTATCCAGCCTGAACAAGCACAATCTGAACCTGAAGATTTTGCAGTTTTTACAAAATCTGCATTTATTAATTTTGGATCAGGAATTACAACTACAGCTGGCTTTACAACATCTACCGAAGATGTAAATTTACTTGTTACACCATTATTATCTGATGCAGTTAGTGTTACATTGTATGTGCCTTCGGCTGCATATTTGTTAAATGGTTCTTTATCTGTTGAAGAATTTCCATCTCCAAATTCCCATGCAAAAGTAGTTGCGCTTACAGATTGATTAGAAAACTCAATCGTTTGCCAATCTCCTTTATTTGCAGTTGCAGAGAAATTTGCTTCTGGAGGTGTTAAATCTTCAACTGAACCTATTTCAGGTAAATTATTTTCTTCACAAGAATATACCAAGGACAGAAAAATAACAAACAAAGCTATTAAACCGAATTTAGAATTTTTTATTTTCATGTTTTTACTTTTTAATATTATTAATTTAATAACCAGGATTTTGTGACAATTGACCATTACCAATATTTATTTCTCTTTGCGGAATTGGTAATAATAAATCTGTTGACGAATATCCTAAACCATTTGCAGCAGAATATGCTGAAAATACATCTTGTGCTTTTCCAAAACGTAATAAATCAAAAAATCTATGGTTTTCGAAAGCTAATTCGACTCTTCTTTCGAGTAACAATTCATCTTCTGAAATACTTGTAACAGCAGTGGTTAATCCTGCTCTATCTCTTACTTTTTGAAATGAACTTATAGCATTAGTACTAGTAGTTGAAGCACCACCAGCCATAATTGCTTCTACATGCATTAATAAAATGTCTGCATATCTTAAAACTACCCAATCATTACCTGCTGATCTTGGATCTGCTGAAGTTGGAGCTATTCCTAAATTAGTATCACCATCTGGTAAATATTTTACAACCTGATATTTGCCTGCTTGAGCTTGATCTTCTCTATAAGAATATTGTGTTCTATTACCACCATTGGCATCTAAAACAGTTTTGGCATCTAAAGAAGCATAGTTTACACCACTTGTTCTACCAACTGCATTTAACCATTCAGCAGAAAAACTTTGACTATTTAACCTTGAGTCTGGTAAAAATCCAATAGCAAATAACACCTCGTCATTACCTTCATTATAAAAAACATCTTTAAAGTTACTTTCTAAAGCAAAACCTCTAGATGGGTTCATAATTGATTCTAATAAAGTTTGTGCTTCTGAATATCTACCTAATGTTAAATACACTTTTGCTAAAATTCCTTCAGCTGCTGCTTTACTACCTCTATCATTAGGACCATTGTCATCTAAATTAGAAATAGCAGTTTGCAAGTCTGATACAATTAAATCATAAATTTGAGTAGAGGCTACTCTTGTAAAAGCTGTTTGCTTATCTAGTGGAGAAATAAGTTTATCTACTAAAGGGACATCTCCAAATAGTCTTACTAAATTAAAATAGGAGTATGCTCTTAAAAATTTTGCCTCACCTTCAAAAACTGGACTTTTTGTTGCAGATGCTGTACCTAAATTTTCTAATACTAAATTCGCTCTAAAAATAACATTGTAATAGCTTCTGTAATAATCATCAACTAAACCATTAGTAGCTTCTACATTAAAGAATTCGAATTGTGCAGCCTCACCTTCATTAGATTTAGTTTCAGTATTATCACTTCTCATCTCTGTTAAGTAAAACTCTACTTGTACTCCATGATTAAAGTTATTGTTAGTAATTTGTAATTGATTTACACCTTGTATACCATCATAAATATTTAAGACACCTGCTTCAATTTCTGCATCATTCTTAAAATAATTATCAGCGTTTATACCTGTTTCTAATTCTGGAGATAAGAATGAGTCTTCACATGAACTGTAAAAAACAGTAATGACTAGAATTAGAAGTATTGTTTTTATTTGTTTCATATTTTTTTTATATTAAAATGAAAGATTTAAACCTAATGACATTGTACTAAATACAGGTGAACCAGCTCTTTGATAACCATAAGTTGTGGCACTTGTATTGTTGATAGATTCTGGGTTAAAACCTGTATAACCATCAGCAGTTATATACAACAAGTTTTGGGCAGAAACATAAACCCTTGCTCTAGAAAATTTTAGTTTAGAAAGTAAATTATCAGAGAAATTATAACCTATATTAAGATTTCTTAAAGCGATGTATGATGCATCCTGTATAATGCTATCAGTAAATATCTTTTGTCTAATAAATTGCTGATCTGGAGTTGTACTAGTATTAAAATCTTGAGCACTATTAAAGTGATTAAAAATATATTGATCTCCCATATTTCTAACTTCTGCACCATGGCTACCTTGAAACATAAAACTAACATCAAAATTTCCAATTCTAAAATCATTTGCAAAACTCCATACTAAATCTGGGTAAGGACTACCAAGTATAGTTTTATCATCATCATCTATTAAACCATCACCATTTAAATCTCTAACATAAACATCTTGAGCAGATGCACCTATTGGATGATATGGGTCATTAATATATTCTAATGGTATTTCTTTATCTACAACCCATCCATAAAATGATGATATTGGGTTACCTACAAGGTTAATCCATTCTGCAGCTCTTTTAGAATCTACACTTTGAATTAATCCATCTGAATCTCCATAATTAGTTAATTCATTTTTATTTTTTGATGCTATAATCGTGGTAGACCATCTAAAATTTTCTTTAGAAATATTTCTAGTTCTCAATTCTACTTCAATACCACTATTTTGAACTTCACCTAAATTAACTAATGCATTACTGAAACCAGTTGTACCAGAAACAGGATTATTTAGTAATAATTGATCACTTGTTCTTTTGTAGTAGTCGATTGAACCAGTTAAAAAGTTGTTGAATAAAGCAAAATCAAGACCAGGGTTAAATTCTATTTGTCTTTCCCAAGAGAGATCAGGATTAGGTATATTAAGAGGGTTAACAACTAAAGCTGTTCCACCATTACTAACACCAGAAGTAGTAGTATTATCTAAAATTGCTAAATAAGGATAATTATCAACTAGTTCATTTCCGGTTCTAAAATCATTATTACCTGTAACACCATAACTTACTCTAAACTTTAAAGTATTTACAATATCGCTATCTCTTAAGAAATCTTCTTTAGCAACATTCCAACCTACTGAAGCTGCAGCAAAATTACCATATTTTACATTTGGACCAAAAACAGAACTACCATCTCTTCTAAAACTAAAAGAGCCTAAATATTTATCTTCATACGCATAGTTTACTCTACCAAAGAAAGATAATAAGGTTCTTTTCCAATTATATTCATTTTGATTCGTGATAGATGCTGCTTTGTCAATAGTTGGATTAATATCATCTTGAAAAACTGAACCTTGAATAGTTTCATAATTTCTAGTTCTTGATTCTAAAGAAGTACCTAAAACTGCATTAATTTCATGCTTACCAATTTCTTTTTTATAAGTAAGAGTATTATCTAATACCCATCTTGTTGTTTTGATTACAGTACTATCTAATCTAGAAGCACTAGCACCATTTCTATTTGAAAGTACACCCTGATATCTAGTTTCTCTTCTATATTGGTAATTCATAGATCCTTTAGTTCTAAATGTTAAGCCACTTATAATTTTATATTTACCATATACGCTTCCTAAAAACTTATTTCTTTGAACTACTCTATCTCTCTCTAATATTTTAGCAGCTGGGTTTGTATTTGAAGTATTACTAATATCTGTACCACTTCCAGTACTTGGCATACCAGTTGTTAAATCAAAATCATCAAACATTCTTTGTATTGCATAATCCCCAATTTGAGCATTAGCATATCTACCTCCATCTCTAAATCTATTTACAAAATTAATCGTGTTTTCATCAAGATAAACTGGTAACCAAGAAGGTTGTCTTAAAATATCGTGTGTTGAACCATCAAATCTTTTTTGAGTTGTAAAAGATGGATTTGCAGAAAAACCAAGAGTTAGTTTCTTATTTACTTTATAATCTATTTTAAGATTTACTGTACTTCTTTCAAAATTATCAGATAATAGTACACCTTCATCGTTTAAATAGCCAAATGAAGCTGCATATTTCGTTTTTTCTGTACCTCCACTTAATGATAACGAGTGGTCTGTAAAAATTCCACCATCAAATATAACGTCTTGCCAATTATTATCAACTCCAATTAATTGCTTTACTCTAGTTCTATCTGAAAGTGTACCTGTAGCTGCTTGCTCTAAAGCTACAGCATCTGCAACAGAAGTATAGTAAGCATCACTTTGGTGAGCGGATTTGTAACCAGTTAACATATTATAACTAATTTTCATATCACCTTCTTTACCACTTTTAGTAGTGATAATAATTACACCATTACCACCTCTTGAACCAAATATTGCACTTGAAGCTGCATCTTTAAGAATTTCAAAAGATTCTATATTATTCATATCTAAAGAACCTAAAAAATCTTCATCTACTGGAACACCATCTACAACAATAAGAGGACCAGCATTTCCTATTAAAGAACCAGTACCTCTAATTCTAATTGTGGGGGCAGAACCAGCTTCACCTTCTGTAGCTTGAATGTTAACACCAGAAACTTGCCCTACCAAAGCGTCATCAACTCTTGCTACACCAATTTGATCTAACTTTTCATTTTTTACTTTAGATATTGAACCTGTTAAGTGTGATTTCTTTTGTGTTCCATAACCAGTAACAATAACCTCATCTAAAACGCTAGCATCTTCTACCATTATTATTTTTAATGTTTTTTGATCTGCTATTGTTATTGATTGAGAAGCGTAACCCAGATAAGAGAATTCTAATACATCTCCTTTTTTTACTTTAATAGAAAAGTCACCATCAAAATCGGTTTGTGTTCCATTACTCGCCTTCAAAATTCTTACTGAAACTCCAGGTAAAGGTGAGTTATCTTCTTTAGAAATAACAACGCCAGTTATAGTGTAAGAGTTTTGCCCATAAATTGTTATGGCTCCTAAAAAGATTAATAAAAATGTTAATTTTAATTTCATAATTGTATTTTATGTTTAAAAAATGTAATTGATACGCATGTGTAATGCGATTTTATTCCACATAATTTTAAACAAAATCAAAAATTGAATGCTAATTAAAAATAGAATTTTGTATTTTTGATTTACTTAATGCTTAATTAATATTATGTGTTAATTTATACTTCCTTCAGACGAAGTATTTTCAAAAGGATAGGCGTGCACCTATCCTTTTTTTGTTAAATTAATTCAAATTATTTGCATATAATATTTTATTTTTTTGATTGATTAAATATTGGTTTACCAGATTGGTTTACCAAATATAAATCTTTTTTTTATTTAAACAAATAATTCTTAAAAAAAAGTTAATAAAATGATGAAAATTTAAAAATAATGCTCTGATATGATAATTTAATAAATAGATTGAGTTTTAGGTTAGATAACTATTTTTTATCTCCAAAATAAGATGGTCCGTTTCCTGTTAAGAAATCTTCTCTTACTGGACTAAATGTGTCAATTAATTGACCTTCTTCTAAACAAATTGCGCTGTGCAATAAATTAGGCTCAATATATACACCATCTCCTGCTTCTACAATTTGCTTAACTCCGTCAATTTCAAACTCAAACTTACCAGAAACAACATAAGTTGCTTGGGTGTGAAAGTGTTGATGTGGTGAGCCTAATGCACCTTTATCAAACTTAACGCTTACCATCATAATTTGATTATCATATCCTAAAAACTTTCTTGATACTCCTCCACCAAGAACTTCCCATTCTATATCTTTTGCAATAATGTACTTTTCGCTAACTCGTTTCATATTTTTTTAATTATTTATAATAGTAAGCTCCTGTCCAAGAATAGTGCTTACCATTAATTGTTATTGTATGTTTTGCTTCTTTTGAAGCCTTTTTATTTGAAGTTATAAATAAGGTCGTATTTCCTTTTATGCTAGTAATTGAAATCGCTGTATATTCTTGTGAATCTAATTCTACTTTTAACTCTCTTATACTACTTTTAGAGTTAAAAGCTGATTCAGTAACTGGGCTATAACTTCCATGAGATTCTAGTGCAGATATGAAGGTTGTGTTCTTGCTATCTTTTCTTCTTAAAATTAATGCTGGATCTCTTCGTAAATTAAACTCTGGATCATTTGCACCAATTCTTGTAAAAATTAAATCATCAATTTTATTCGTCAAAGATGTTAATGTGTAAAATTTATTATTGTTAAACCAAGAAAACTTACTATTACCAGCTATAGCTTTTCCTGAAGCCTCTATAAATAAATGTTGATAACCATTCTTTTTTCCTAAAGGTTTGAGAATTTCAGAAGTTTTATATTCAAAATTCGTATCTAATACTTGTCCAAAAAAGTAAAATGGAAAATCATATTGATTGAATGTGTTTGATTCAACCCTCATAATATCTAACACAAAAGGCTTTTCAAAATCTTTATCTTTTATAAGAGCCATAGTTCTGAGTAAATCAGTTCCTTTATAAGTGTTGGCTACTTTAGAACTTACTACTTGCACATTTTCATCCTCTGAAGAAAAATAATGCAAGTCAGGATGATTTTGACTACCTATTTCATATTTACCTTGGTAATGAGAAGTTTCATTTTGAGTAACAGTATTATGAGCTATGGTTTGTTTTGCCCAAGTTTTGTTTTCTTTTAGGTAATTTCCACCACCTTTTTGTTCGATATTTACAAAACGAGCCAAACCATAATCTTGTATTAGCTCTTCACCATTTTCATATAATGAAAAAGATAATTTATCATAATGTCCATGGCTTGAACCTTGTGATGCATATTTAAAAACCAATTCAATATCTTCATTTCTTAAAATACCTACTCCTCCTTGTTTTCCATTTGGTCCATCAGAAAGGTTTATAGATTTCTTTTGGAAAGGTTGTGTTTTACCTTCTTTAATACCTAATGCTACTGCTAAACCAGAATCATCTAATAATACTCTGTTTTGTTTTTTTGCAATACTTAATAAACCAGAATCTGCATTTCCATATTTATAAGAAATATCTACTGCAGTAACTAAAGAGCCTGTGTAATAAGACATTCCTTTTTGACCATCATTTAATGGAAAAAAATCGCCATCTGCATCTGATAAATTTAAGAGTGCATTAATAGATTTTAGAAGTACCCCATCTTTGTATTCAAATATTTTTAATTCTGGTTTTACATTATGAAGTGCTTCGCCAAAAATTAAGAAAGGGTACATTGCATATCTTTGATAATATGGCCCTTCATTGTAATATCCATCAGGTGAAAAAGGCTCTTCAATATTTGCTAAAAAACCAGCTTTACCATCTTTATTGATAAAGCCACCATCATCATCTTTTGCAGTTTTATCCATTTCTTTCCCTTCAATTCCATAGAGAGCACGTTTTATTAAGTCTTCATCATCCATAACCAAACCAATCATACCTACAGCTGCATTACCCCATGTACTATGGTTATGCACCCTTTGATAAAATTGAGGACTATCTATAGAAATATGATCTGCAAATGGTCTAAATAAATTGGTTTCTAATTTGTTTCGCTCTTCTTCTGTTAAGTAGTTATAAATGCAATCATAAGCTTGACTTACATATACTAACCAATTGGAATCATTTAAACATTGCCAGAATAATTTACCTCTTGCATAAGATCTCGTTTTTGGGTGAAGAGGTAATGTTTTATACATTTCCTCATATTTCATCAACATATTTTTAACATACTTGGCATATTTTTCATCATCTAAAATCTGATATAAAACGCCTGCTTTTTGTAAAATGAACCAATTTTGTTTGTGCCTTGAATGTGTATAACCCCCAGAATAATCTTTTGGTATTGGAATATCTATTCCTAAATCAATTTCTGCATCTACTTCTTCTTTTACTTTTTGTAGTGAGTTATCAAAAATGGGAATAGTTCCTAATTTTGATCTAATATCTTGAACACCTCTAGCTGTAAGTATTAATTTTGGATGTTGATTATTATCATTAATATTGGTAATTTCTTTTTTTTGATTACAAGAAATTATGATTAATAATACCAGTAAAAGTATTTGAATTTTTATCATTAGAACAATTTAAAAAAATAAGAACCCATAAAATTATGAGTTCTTATTTAAATTCTGTCTGAATTCTTATTTAATTATTAATTTTTTAGAAGCTGTTAATGTTCCACTTGTTAATTTCATTAAGTAAACACCAGATGATAGATTAGATACGTCTAAAATATTATTTTTTAATGCTGATGTACTTAATACTCTTTTACCAATTAAATTGTAAACATTGATAGTATTAATTTCTAATGTTGAAGAAATATTTACTTGCAGTGTTGCTGGGTTTGGATAGATACCTACTTTAGATGCGAAAACATTATCTACAGATAGCGCTGCTGCTTCCGGATTTAATTGACCGTAAACATCTTTAATACCTTCCCAACCTAAAAATTCATCTGGATACACTTTTGCACTAGATGTACTGAACACCCAATTTGGCACGCTAGAATTACTACCATTTGCAGAAATAACCCAATCATTCATAGTATAACCTGTCTTGTTACCTTGTCTTAAAATATAGTTTGCATCAGATGTAGTTGCATAATCTACTATGGTTGCACTAGTGGTAATTTTGTGTTTTGCAGAAAATGAAGCGTGATCTTGTACGTAAACTATTTGTGCATATAAAAACTCACCATTTTCATTAGCATCTACATCATCATCATCTCCATAACCAACAGAATCATAGAGCATCCAAGATGTATGATCTCCAGATGCATTTATATTTCCATCTGCATCAGAAGAATCACTAGTACCATCTATTCTAACTCCTTTGGGATTTGAACTTGCAGTAACCAACATATAGGTTGCAGTTGCATCAATAAGATTACCATCATAACCAATATCTGGAGTTTTTGTAGCCACAGCAGAAGAACTAGAACTAGTTACATCTGTTCCTGTCAATGCTATTTCGATAACAGTAGCGTCAGAAGAAATAACACTCTTATATGGACTTGCAGTAAAAGAATTGTCATCAGTATCTGTGTAATTGGTGATAATTGCTAAAATTCCGTTAGCTCCAAACGTTCTTGTCCCATCTCCTAAAAGTATAGCTTCGCTAACTTTACCTCTACTAGAGCTATTTCCATCACCCTCAATAGTAATAAAGTATAAATCAGAAGGAATTACTGCATTAGCAGTTCCTCTAATTTCTATATATTCATTTGTTAAATCTGATCCTGAAGGGCTTGCGATTAATTTGTTTATGTAAATACCAGAAGCTGTTGGAATGTTATCAAACATTTGTGAATAGCCTACAAATGTTATTAATAAAGTAATAAAAAGTAATGTTTTTTTCATAAAGATTGTTTTAAAAATTAATTGGTCAACCAAATTGGTTTACCAAATTTACAAATTAAATTGAATTATCAAAATTTATTTGTAAAAACAATTTTTAAATATTTAATTTAATTAGAAATTATAATTATTTTGGAAAATGAATTTTGTTGAACCATTAACTTCTTGTTTTGAAAAAGAATTTATGTTTCAGTATAGGTATTTGGATAATAAAGCTAATTAGGAGCTATACTTTTGCCTACTGTAGCTTTTTTAAACCATACTTCTGCATAACTTCCATTTGCATATTGTTTTGCAATATTTCCACCATAAACTTCTGATTTGGTACTTTTAGCATTGGCTTGGTTGTAAGCTCCTTGTTTAAAGTAGTTTAATTCACCTGCATAAGCTATTTTACGCTCTACACCACCTCCTTTTTCTCTATTGGCATATACTTTTTTAACTTGATTTGGAACATCTGCTCTTTTTGTAAATTCAGATTGTATCAAACTCTTGGTGAATTTTATTGTTTTATGATTTTTACTTGTAAAAGTTAAATACATTATTCCTTTGTAAACATTTACTTCGTAAGTGAACTCTACTCCTAGTTCAATTCCGTCTTTGGGCTCTTCTGGAAAACCTGTTGGACTAGAACCTACTACTGAAAAATCATGACCCCAAACTGCAGTAGAATAATCAAACCTGCCAATATTATCTCCTTCTGTATTGATTTCATAATTCCAGAAAACAGAACCTTTTTTATGATTTGGAAACTTCTTATAATAAATTTTTAAGGGTTCATTTTCATGACCTTCATCACTATGAATTTGACCAATTACAACAGAAAATGATGACGCAGCATTTGCATGACCTGTTGTAGAAACGTGCATCACTTTTAAGGTTCCTGTTAATCTTCCACCTTCTTCAGGAATCCAGTGCTTCTTTTCTCCTAATTCTGTTCTTGTATTACTAGATGTTCTTGATGTGATTCCAGAATTTGGTGTTTTATAGACAACCCAATTTGTTTTTCCATCATTTTCTACATAAAAGAAATTATCTTTTTTAAAGTTTATTAAATTCTCTGTACGTGTTCCATCACCCAAAAGAATTTTCCATTTATCCATAAAAGGTAGTACATCACTTGGATATTTTACAGTTTTTGAATCTTTATTTTTATCACTAGTTTTTGTTTTGCAACTACTTATCACAAAAAATAAACTTAAGAAAATAGCAAGATAAATATTTGGTTTTTTGGTTTTTAAAATCATATTTTCTAATATTAAAAAGTGTAATTTTTGTTTCTTTTGAATTAAATTACCTTACAATAGCACCACTAGTGTTTCCTTGCATTAAACTGATTACATTTTCTAATGATACAGTATTTACATCTCCAGGAACAGTATGCTTTAAAGCACAAGCTGAAGCAGCAAAATCAATCGCTTTTTCATCATCAAAATGTAACAACCCGTAAATTAAACCTGCAGCAAAAGCATCACCTGTACCAACTCTATCTATAATATGCGTGATATTTAACATATCAGTTTTTATGTATTTTTTACCATTCCAAATTTTACCCTGAATTTGATGATGAGAGGCACTTAAAGTTCTTCTCGTTTTTTTAACTACTTTCTTAATGTGAGGATTTGCAGCAATTAATTGTTTTGATAAAGATTTAAAACTATCCTCATCATTCCCAATGCCAAACATTTCACGAATTCCTCTACTACTGGTAATTACAACATCAGAATATTCTGTTAAACTTGGAATTACTTCTTGCATTGGTCTTCCATATTTCCACATATTGCTTCTTGAGTTAATGTCTCCAGAAACAGTAATGCCTAATTTATTTGCAGTTTTTATAGCTTCTAAGCAACATTGTGCAGCACCTTCTGAAATTGCAGGTGTAATACCTGTCCAATGAAACCAATCTGCGTCTCTTAACACCTCTTCCCAATTAATCATAGAAGGTTTAATCTGTGAAAAAGCAGATCCTTCTCTTTCGTAAATTACTTCACTAGATCTATGCACAGCTCCTTTTTCTAGAAAGTATTTTCCCATCATTTGATCGCCATAAATAACATGCTCTGTACTCAACCAATGTTTACGTAAAAATTGGGTTGCAGCTTTACCTAATGCGTTGTCTGGAAACCTAGTAACGTGAGCAGCTTTCATGCCCAAATACGCACAAGATATTGCTGCATTTGCCTCTCCTCCTCCATAAACCAATTCGAAAGAAGAAGCTTGTGAAAATTTTTCATATCCAGGAGGCGATAAACGCATCATTACCTCACCAAATGTTATTAATTTTTTTGGCATAATAAATATCTCGTTTTTTCTTAGAATCTTATAAGTTAGTTTCTAATATATTTAACATTAACAACTTTATCTGATATTACTTCTTCATCTAAAATAATTCTGATTTTAATTTTCCCTTCTGGTATTATTACTTCTCTAAATTTTCTTGAATTCCACGTATTATGTGTTCTTTTTTTAGGTTTAAATTTATATTTACTACTCTGTACTAAATAGTTGTCATCCATATCTAAAATATCAATAGATGTAACATATTTATTTTTATTTAGATTAAACCACTTCACATAAAAAAACACTTTATCTTCTTCTTTTACTTTAATTTCTTTTAAGTTATCTACAGGTTTTTTATTTTCACCCATATCAGAAGTAATAATCAATCTGGCTTTTATTGTGTTTTTTTCTTTATTTTGTCCAACACATATTGCAGAAAAAAAGATTGTAAAAAATAAAAATTTATTTATTATCATTAGCAGTTTTTTTAATTAGTACATTAAGGTTTGCTTCAGGTTTTCCTCGGTTTTTAATATTCCAGAATTTATTAATGTGTTGTTAGATTCGATATTATTTTTTGCACCCCAAAGAATTGATACAAATTTGACTTTGTTATTTTTAAAGATATTATTGTTGATGTTTACATTGTGAATTCCATTATGATTAAAAAGTCTTTTATTTTTTTCTGATGCACCAGAATTTGTAAACGTTGAATTGGTTACTAATAAATTTCCCCCTATTGTAGATTCATCATAACCACCTCTGTAATAATCAATCACATTTTGTTTTACGTTAGTAAATATACAACCATCTATAGTTAAATATTCTGTGTTGTAATCTCCTCTGTCATTGGTTTCTTCTGATAATTCTAAACCATTTTCACAATTTGTAATTGAAGAACCTTTAAAAATAATTTCTTCTGAAAATGCTTGTTTGTAAACTCTTAATACATAATTAAAATTACTGATTTCACAATAATTAACTTTTAAGCCAAAATGATTTGACATGTTCTTTTTTAATGTTGCAAAAAGATAGTTTGTATTGTTTCCTTTTAAAATTACTTTTTCAATTTTTAACTTTCCATAAGGCTGTAATGAGAAAAGTGGAGTTTCTTTTTCTCCATTATAAATTATATGAGCTTTTCCATCTCCAGAGCTTGTAATAGTAATAGACTTTTTAATAACTAATGGCTTATTAATTTCAAATAAACCAAATCCTAAATCTATAATATCTCCATTTTCAGCTTCATCTATTTTTGCCTGTAAATTATCATTTATACCAACAGAAATAGTTTTTGGTTCTTTAGCTTCAAACACATTAGAATACCAATCTGCACCATATTTAGATTTGTCTAATACGTTTAGCTTGATATTTTGTGATGTTGCTAATGCACCAATTTGATTCGATTTTCCTCTTGAATTTCCTAATAAATCTTCAGTAATATTCTCAAAATCGAAACCATTATAAGGTGCTACATCACTAAAACCTGAAACAGGTACTGAAATATCAGAACAAATATCAGTTAAAGTTAAATCTTTTGAAATTAACCAATCTTTTTCTTTAAAATCAACTCCATTATTATCAATTATATTGCTATTAAATGTTACTCCATCTGCTTTATCATGTTCAATAATTGGGTTTTCATCACCTTTAGAATTATAAATTACATTATTTACAACTTCTGTTCTTAAGGCTCTTGCTGAACGAATTTCTGACTTTGGTAATACGTCTTTTTGTGCTAAATTTTGTCCTACTCCAAATTGAAAAGGTGAGTCTGAATCTACAAACGTATTGTAAGCCACAACTACATCTGTAACTTGGTTGTATCTATTTAATGGCGATTTTGGAATTCCGTTCATAATTGCAATCGGGCTTCTAAAATTCTTACCTTTTATTTTGTAAAACAGGTTATTTGTAACCCAATGGCCCGTATTTATAATTCTGATTCCTCCATAATTTTCGTTTTTACCATCACCAATAAAATAATTACCATCTATAGATACATAATTACCATGTCTTGTAACTACTGAACCTTCACTTTTGTAAAAAACGTTGTTTTTAATAATGTTAAAATTGGTTTTGCTTGAGATAATTTCAACTTCTCCATTACATTCTTCAAATAGATTATTTGCAATTAATGTATTACTTGGTGACATTGATGTAAAGCTACTTCCTAACTGAATGGTTTCACCTCTTGCGCCACCTTTTCTTGGTCTTGGTCCAAAATGATTATTAATGATTTTATGGTAATTTCTGATACTTTGATTCCCTTTTAAATCTACTCTTAAAGTTGGTCCTCCATTTGTTTTTCCTGCTAAATAACAATTACTAAATTCGTTGTGCTTACCATATAATTGCACCCAAAGATTATCTTGATCACGTTCTAAATTATTGAAATCTAAAATTACACAATTGGTAACTTTTGAATGATTTGCAACTTGTTTTTCACTTGTTCTAAAAGCGATTACATTCTTTTTAGGAGAATGTCCGTTTCTAAAAAATAAACCAGAAACGTTTAAATAATTTCCACTCATTTCTAAACTAGAAACTCCTTCTATAAATACTTTCCCAGCAGTTTCTGCTTTTAGTGAAATTGGATTTTCTTTTGTTCCTTCTCCTGTAAATTTAATTTCTACATCTGTCCAAACTCCATTTTTTAACACAATAATATCGCCAGCAACTGTATTTTTTAATGCTTTTTGTAGCGATTCATTGTTAGTTACTAAAATTTCATTTGAATTATTTATTTTACATGAAATTAGTACTAGTAATATGCAGAATAGGATTGAAGTATTTCTCATAAAAATTGGTTTACCAATTTGGTTTACCAAATATAGGAATTATATTTTCAAAACCAAGAAATTTATTTTTAACAATTATTTCAATTTAAAGATAAACATTTATTACCATTATTTTATATCTAATGTGAAGATTTACTAGTGCTCCCACTCATGCGCTACTATCAGACCAATTTTGTTTGACTATCAGAGAGTTAGTGTATTTTAGAACCCTTTTACACATCGAATCATTCAGTTTTTGAGTTTGTTTTTCAAATTTTTGAAAAGCTCTAAATTTTGAAAACAATTTTAGTTTTACTTAAAATTCACTTTTATTTGTGAGATAAAAAAGTATAATTCTTGTCATTCTTCAGTAAAATTTGTTATGCTTTAGGAATTCAAAATCATTTATTGCTTGATAATTTTACATTAACAATAAAACCATCAACTGCTCATTATTGGAAAAATGATAATCCACATAAATGTTAAGGAAGTGAATTCTCATCAAGTATCAATAGCAATATTGATGATTTGCAAATTATCTATGATCAAAAAGTAGAACAACTCAAAAAAATGTTTGTTACTTTTTGTAAAGTTTACATTACTATTCTAAATTTTATTGGAGAAAAAGAATTTAAAAATACTAAAAACTATACTGATAAGTATTTAAAATTAGAGACTTCGTTTCCACACAGAATAGGTAAATTATTACTTGCAAATAGCAGAAAAAAAATTGTCCCAAAATTAGTTAAACCCAACAGAAAATAACAATCGTATTTTATGTTATTTATTGGTACTAAACCATAAAGTGTGTAAGTAAAGTTATTCTGTAATTTTTCTAA
>NZ_MSCN01000001.1:2554010-2652186 GCF_002954685.1 Polaribacter porphyrae
TTTATTATACTTTATCTGTTACTTATTTATTCATTTTGAACTGCTTACTGAAAACTGCCAACTTAATTCGCTTCAATTAACGCTTTAACACTTTCAATTGTATCAATATCTTTTACGGTTTTATCTCTTCGCCAACGTTTCATTCTTGGAAAACGCAAGGCGACTCCGCTTTTGTGTCTTTTGCTGTATGCAATTCCTTCGAATGCAATTTCAAAAACCAATGCTGGTTTTACAGTTCTTACAGGTCCAAATTTTTCGATGGCATTTTTGTTTACCCATTTAGAAATTTCTGTAATTTCTTTGTCTGTTAAGCCAGAATATGCTTTGGCAACTGTTACAAATTTGTCTTCATTTTTTACAGCAAATGTATAATCTGTGTATTTAGAACTTCGTCTTCCACTTCCTTTTTGGGCGTAAATCATTACAGCGTCTATGGTTAATGGATCTACTTTCCATTTCCACCAATCGCCTTTTTTTCTTCCAACGTGGTAAATGGAATCTTTTTTCTTTAACATTAAACCTTCTGAATTAAAACTTCTTGCAGCATTTCTTAACGCATCTAATTCGTTCCAATTTTTAAAATCTATGATTTCTGATAATTTTAAATTATCGCTTGTATTTGTGTTAAATAGCTGTTCTAATTTAGTACGTCTTTCTTCCATTGAAAAAGTACGTAAATCGACTTCATTAATTTCTAAAATATCATAAATATACAAACCAACAGGAACTTCTTCCATCAATTTTTTAGTTACATTTTTACGATTCAATCTTTTTTGTAAATCGTTGAAAAGTAAAACTGCACTGTCTTTTATGGCTAAAATTTCACCATCAATTACAAAACTACCTTCTAATTTAGCAACTGCTTCTACCAATTCCGGAAATTGTTCTGTGACTAGTTCTTCTCCTCTACTCCATATAAAAACCTCATCTTTTCTTTTGATAATTTGCCCACGAATTCCATCCCATTTATACTCTACTTGCCATTCATTCGTCTCTCCCAAATCTTCTAATTCTTTCTCTAAAGAATAGGCCAAACAAAACGGATAAGGTTTGGAATTATCATAATTAATGTGTTTTCCATTCAACAAATCATCAAAGGTGATTGTATTTGGTGTCCAATTACCAATGATACTATGCATCAATTGATTAGCATCAATCCCTGACAATTTTGCTAAAGCGTTAACTAGTGTCTTTTTAGATACTCCAATTCTAAAACTTCCGCCAATTAATTTATTGAAAATTAAACGTTCTTGTGCTTCTAATCCGTTCCAAGCTTCTAAAACATATTCTTTTTTTTCTTCGTCTGTTTTTGGCTTTAGGTTGATGAGTTCATCAACCCAAATATGTAATGGTTTTTCTATTTTATGTTCTGGATTTGGCAATAAAAGTGCAATGGTTTCTCCTAAATCTCCCACTGATGAATAACTTTCTAAAAATAACCATTCAGGAAGTTGCGTAATTTCCATCACCCAGCTTTTCATTAAGTTCGATTTTACAGGTCTTGAAGGTCTTTTTCCTGTAAATAAAGCAATTAACCACAGTTTATCTTTGTCTGGTGCCCTTTTAAAATAGTTTACCAAAGCATCAATTTTTGCATTGGTTTTATTGGTGATTTCAATAGCGCTAATTAGGTTAGAAAAGTCTTTCATAAATCTGCTTTTTCAGTTTTAATTTCGGCTTCATTTGCCAATTCATCATCACCGAATTCGGTTTTTAATTCGTGTGCTTCAATGCCGATTTCATTCAAATATTTAGAAAAAACAGCTTGTGAACCATGAGTTACGTATACTTTTTCTGCTTCTGTGGCTTTTACAGCTTCCAATAAACCATCCCAATCTGCGTGATCGCTCACAGCAAAACCTGCATCAACACCTTTCCATCTTCGATTTCCACGAATGTGCATCCAACCAGAACAAATTGCGGTTGCTGTATTAGGTATTTTCTTCAACATTCTAGAACCCAATAAAGCTGGTGGTAAAATGACTATTTTATTTTGAATATCGGCTTTCTTAAAATCGAAATTTAACAATGTCGTTTTTGGGAGCTCGATTCCTGAACTAGAAATAGCCTCATTCAAATTATGGATTGCAGAATGTACAAACGTATCATCTACACCTTCTAATAATTTCATAATTCGTTGCGCTTTTCCTAAACTATAACCTAAAAAAACGCTGGTTCTGTTATTTTGCTGATTTTGTAAGACCCAATTTTGTAGTTGTGTTTGCAATGCTGTTTCTTCTTTCCATTTATAAATTGGTAAACCGAATGTACTTTCTGTAATAAATTCGTGACATTTTACGAGTTCGAAAGGGGTGGAAATAAAATCGGGTTGCGTTTTATAATCACCTGAAAAAACAACTACAAAACCTTTATATTCCAAACGAATTTGAGCAGAACCAATTACATGACCTGCTGGAAAAAAACTGACTTGAACTCCGTTTATATTTCTTGGCTCGTTATAACCCAAACTTTCAATACAAATATCCTGACCTAATCTGTGTTTTATAATCGCTTTTGAGTCATTATGACACAAATAATGTTTATTTCCTGCTCTTGAGTGATCTGCATGACCATGAGAAATAATCGCATAATCTACAGGATACCAAGGATCTAAATAAAATTTCCCTGGAATGCAATAAATACCTTTTTTTGTAAATTTTATAAGTTTCAAATAATAACTTAAATTTTAATTAAAAATACAGCTTTTAGAAGAAAAATAAAAAACCAGTGAACTCTAGTTCACTGGTTTTTCTATTATTTTGTTGTTTTAATTCTAGCTTTTTTTATCTGCACAACAAGCCATTTTACAATCTTCCAAACAAGTCATGTTTCCTTTACTATCCTTTTTACAACATTCTGCTTTTTTATTGCTACTACTATTTACTTTTTTAGAAGTTTCAGAAGCTTTATATAATTCTCCACCAGCAATTCCATCTACAAAAGCGATTAGCTCTTTTTTTGAAGTTGTATTGGCATCAAATTCAATATTAGCAATACTATCTGTAAAAACAACTTTTGCACTTAAGACACCTTCTTTTTTAGATAATTTAGATTGAATTGTTTTGGCACAACCAATCTCACAAGTCATTCCAGAAATAGCTAAAGCAACATTTTCTTTTTTTACTTCTTGGATTTCTTTTTTACATCCAGTTATTACAAAGCAAGCTATGGCTATTGAAAATATTATTTTTTGAGCTTTCATTAGATTTTACGATTTAATTATTATACAAATTTATTAATAAAAATGAAGTGGTTTAAATAATTGTCTGATTTTTGCACAAACTTTAACTGATTACCAAAATAAATTCAGCAAAAATGAATAATAAACAACAAAAATGGTTGTATTTAATTTTACTTGCTTTAGTTTGGGGAAGCTCTTTTATTTTAATGAAAAAGGCACTAATTGGTTTAAATCCTATACAGTTAGGTGCACTGCGAATTTTAATTGCTGGATTATTCTTATTGTTATTTGGGTTTAATAGTTTAAAAAAAATTAAAAAAAAGCACTACAAGCATATTTTTACAACATCTTTATTAGGTACTTTTTTTCCTGTTTTTTTGTTTGCTTATGCTGTACAAGGAATTGACAGTTCAATAGCATCAATTTTAAGTTCTTTAACTCCTTTTAATACCTTTATTTTTGGGGCTATTGCTTTTGGATTTACCTTTAAAAAGAAACAGTTAATAGGAATTTTTATAGGTTTATTTGGCACAGTGATTTTAATTTTAAAAGGAGCAGATTTAAACCCAAATCAAAACTATTGGTTTTCTCTATTAGTAGTTCTGGCTTCTATTGGCTATGCTTTAAATGTAAATATTGTTAAAAAGTATTTAAGTGATGTAAGTGCTTTTAGTATTGTTGCTGGTAATTTTTTATTATTAGTAATCCCAGCTTTAATTGTACTTGTTTCTACTGGATTTTTTTCAACCTTTGAGTTTAGCAATACAGGATTAACTTCTTTGGGATATATAACTGTTCTTGCTGTTTTTGGTACAGGAATAGCAAAAGTATTTTACAACAAAATGGTACATATTGCAACACCTATTTTTGCATCATCTGTAACTTATTTAATACCGATTGTAGCTATTTTTTGGGGAATTTTAGATGGGGAAAAATTAAGTTTTATTCAGTTAGTAGCAGGAATTGTAATTCTATTTGGAGTTTATTTAGTAAACAAAGCGAAATAAAAAAGAGTCAAAACCTAAATTTTGACTCTTTTCTTTATTTTTGATGAATTATGATTTTATTTAAAATCTTCATCAGTTACACCTTCATTAACTTTTACTTCAGATACTTCAAAATTTAAAGTCATAGGACCATTTTTTTGATTTATTTTATGAGGATATAAAATTCCATTAACTTCTTTATAGTCACTAAAATTAGTTGGAGTTTTTATTTCTTTACCATTAGGTAATTTGTTAGTTTTTACTTCTTTTGCTTTTAACCCAGTTTTTATATCATAGAATATTTCAGTATTTCCACTTTTTATAACATAGTAGTTAACACCATCTACAGGTTCAATTCTATCTAATTTCCCGTTTTTATATGCTATATCAGCAAATGGTTGCATTCCTGCTTTAGCTTCTTCAATTTGAGCAGGTTGCATGTTCATTTTCTGACCTCTAGCTTCTTGATATCCTGTTTCACCGTTAAAAATTATTTTCTGCATTACATTACCCATTACAGAAATTGTAGTAGCTGATTTATTTGGTGCTGCAGTTTTAACTGTCATTACAATTGGTGTACCTTGTATAGTTGCATTAGCAACCATCATCATGGTTTTAACAGAC
This sequence comes from Polaribacter porphyrae, assembly GCF_002954685.1. Taxonomy (GTDB): domain Bacteria; phylum Bacteroidota; class Bacteroidia; order Flavobacteriales; family Flavobacteriaceae; genus Polaribacter; species Polaribacter porphyrae. The sequence continues at coordinate 2,558,802 of NZ_MSCN01000001.1, forward strand.
ATTACTTTATCTTTGCCTCCAATAGCTTCCATATATTTATCAACTACTTTTGTAGCAGTCATCCCTTTAGGAATTGGCATTGTCATTTCTGGCTTTTCTGTTGGGTTTCCTTCTTTATCAAAATACTTAATTACATAATCTGTTTTTTCAAGATTTTTAAGCACATCAATTGCTTTACCAGTAATTACTATTCTAGCTTTATCACCTTTAAAATATTTAATAGCTGCATTTTGTACATCGTCTAAAGTAACAGCATTTATATTTTTCAAATAATTTTCATAATAATCATTTGACAAATTATTTTGTAAAATATCTAAAGCATAACCAGCTATAGTAGCAGGATTTTCTACATTTTTAACAAAGTTTCCAACATATTTTGCTTTAGCAATATCTAATTCTTTTTGTGTAGCTTTCTGGTAACGAATTTTATTAATTTCTTTCATAGCCTCAACAACAGCACTATCTGTAACCATATTTCTTACAGATGCAGATGCCTTAAAACGAGAAGTGTATCTACTAGATCCAATACTAGAATAAGATCCATAAGTATATCCTTTATCCTCACGTAAATTTTTAAATAATCTGCCAGTTCCACCACCACCTAAAATTTGATTGGCAAGTAAAACAGCAAAGTAATCTTTGTCATTCATACTTAAATCTACAGCATTTATAATAGCTACTTCAGATTGCACAGCATTAGACATATTTATAAAATTTATAACTGCAGTATCTGGGTTTGCAACTTCAGGTAATGTTTGAGTTTGCATTTCACCTTTTTCCCAATCACTAAACAATTTTTTTATTTGCTTTTTTACATCTTTAAAATTAACATCACCAATAACAACCAAATAAGCATTATTAGGTCTAAAAACTTTTTTGTAATACTCTTTTACATCTTGTAAAGTGATATTTTTTAATGTTTTTTCTGATATAAATTCGCCATAAGGATGATTCTTACCATAAGTTAACAATCTATCTACTCTGTTAGCAATTGCTGTAACACTATTTTCAGAGCTTTTAATACCATCTAAAGCTTGTTTCATTTGCTTATCAAATTCTGATTGCGAAAAAACAGGATTTAAAGCAGCATCTGCCATTAGTTCTAGTACTCTTGGAAAATATTTTGAAAGCGAACTAGCAAAGCCACTTTCAGATCTAAAACTAATATTAGCTCCTAAATAATCTACTTCTTTGTCAAATTTTTCTTTTGAAATTGTTGCAGAACCTGTTCCTAACATACTTCCAACAAAATTTTCGACACCTTTTTTATTTCCTTTTACTCTTGGTGGATTGTCTATATCTAAGGTTACTGAAACTCTTGGTAATTTATGGTTTTCTACAACTAAAACTTGTAACCCATTTTTTAATTTAAACTTTTTAGGTTTTCCAATATTTATTTTTGGGGCTGGCCCAGATTCTGGCATTTTAGTTCTATCAACTTGTGCAGAAATACTTAATGATAAAAATAAGACTGTGATTATTGAATATATCTTGGTTTTCATTATTTTTCTTTTGATTAAATTATTTTTTTTGTGATTCAGGTAAGTAATCTATGATTACACGTCTATTTTTTGCCAAGTATTTTTTAGCCACTTCTCTAATTTCCTCTTTTGTAATAGAATTAATAACTTCTAATTCTTTGTTAATTCTATTAGTATCTCCAGCTAATATATAATTTGTAGCTAAAGTAGTTGCTATACCTCTAATACTTGAATTTGAAGCTACAAATTGATTTTCGAACTTGTTTCTTACTTTTTGTAAGTCTTCATCAGAAATTAATTCTGTTTGTAGTTTTATAATTTCTTCATCTATTTCTTTTATTAATGCATCACTATCTGTTCCTTGTGCTAAAATAGAACCAATAATATAAACACTGTAATCTTCTAAAGGTCTAGAAAAAGAGAATGCTTGTAGTGCCATTTTTTTGTCATCAACCAATTTTTTATATAGTCTAGAACTTTTTCCATTACTTAAAACAGTTGAAATCACATCTAAAATTTTGGCTTCTCTCTCTTTAAAAGAGGGAGTTTTAAATGCAATACCAATTAAAGGTAATTGAATATTCGAGTCATATTCTTTTACTCTTTTTTCTGATGTTCTTTCTTTTTCAACAATTTTTACTCTATTTGGTGCTTCTTTTTTTGGTATTTCAGAAAAATAACCATCAATCCAGGCTTTTGCTTGTTTCTTTTCAAAATCACCTGCAACTACTAAAACAGCATTGTTAGGCATATACCAAGTATTGTAAAAATCTTCGAATTCTTCTAATTTTGCGGCATCTAAATCTTTGATATAACCAATCATTGGTCTTCCATAATTATGATCATCAAAAATATGTTTATATACATCACCATAAATAACTTTTCCATAAGGAGCATTGTCCATTCTTTGGCGTTTTTCTTCCTTCACAACTTCGTTTTGAGTATCAACTGCTTTTTGGTCTATAATAGGATGAAACATACGTTCAGATTCCATCCATAAAGCTAATTTTAATTCATTAGAAGGGTAAGTTTGGTAGTAATTAGTTCTATCCCAGTTTGTACTAGCATTTCCATTTCCACCTCTAGAAGATTGGATTTCTCTCCATTTACCACGTTCAATATTTTTAGTTCCTGTTGATAATAAATGTTCATAAAAATGAGCCATACCTGTTTTACCATCTACTTCGTCTTTAGCACCTACGTGATACATTACTTCAACAGTAATTACTGGTGCTGAATTATCTTGATGTAAAATTACATGTAGTCCATTATCTAAATCATACTCTTCAAAGGCTACTTTTTGAGCATTTGCTGACAAAGCAAATACTGCTATTATAGCAAGAAATAACATACTTTTTTTCATTGGTTTTTAATTTTTATGATAAATTAATTTTTGTGTTTGACGCTATAGAATTCTATTTGTTACATAAAAATTAACGCCAAATTTAGATATTTGCAAAAATAAGAAACGAAAACCTAAAAAAAGGTTAAATAATAAAATTGAAACAATAATTAGAAAAATGAATTTTCGATACTGTTATCTATTGATTTTCAATAAAAAAATGTATATTTGCACCCGCATTTTCGATAAGTAAATGCAAAGTTCAAGTATAAATACGCAAAACAAATAGTATGTACGCAATCGTAGAGATAGCAGGGCAGCAGTTTAAAGTAGCAAAAGACCAAAAAGTTTACGTTCATCGTTTACAAGGAGAAGAAGGATCAAAAGTAACTTTTGATAATGTTCTTTTGACCGATGATAATGGTAAAGTAAGCATTGGCGCCCCAGCTATAGAAGGAGCATCAGTAACAGCTCAAATTTTAAGTCACTTAAAAGGTGATAAAGTAATCGTCTTTAAAAAGAAAAGAAGAAAAGGTTACAGAAAGAAAAATGGACATAGACAGTCTTTAAGTGAGATTCAAATTGAATCTATTACTGCAAGTGGTGCAAAAAAAACAGCTAAAAAAGCGGCTCCAAAAAAAGAAGCTAAAGCTGAAGTAACTGTTGAAGTTCCTAAAAAGGAAGTAAAAAAAGCGACACCAAAGAAAGCTACCAAAGCTGATGATTTAAAGAAAATTGAAGGTATTGGACCTAAAATTGCAAGTACTTTAGCTGAAGCTGGAATTGTAACTTTTGCAGATTTAGCAAAATCAGAACCTGCAAAGATTTCTGAAATTATTGCTGGTGTTCGTGGAAATCATGTTACAGATACTTGGCCAACACAAGCTCAATTAGCAGCAGATGGTAAGTGGGACGAATTAAATGAATTACAAGATAAATTAGATGGTGGTGTTGAAAAATAACCAGCTAATTTAACTTTAACTTATAAAAACTCAAGAAAATGGCACATAAAAAAGGTGTAGGAAGTTCGAAAAATGGTAGAGAATCAGAATCGAAACGACTAGGTGTTAAAATTTTTGGAGGACAAGCTGCAATTGCAGGTAATATTATTGTTCGTCAAAGAGGAACTACTCACAATCCAGGAGAAAACGTTTACATGGGTAAAGATCACACTTTACATGCAAGAGTTGATGGTATTGTTGAGTTCAGAAAAAAAAGAGATAATAAATCTTATGTTTCAGTAACGCCATTTGAGGCTTAAGAAATAAAAGATAAAACTATTAAAAACGCTCAAACAATGTTTGAGCGTTTTTTTGTGTTCTTAATTTAAGTTGAATTTGTACTTTTACTATTCATGAATTTTATTTACAACATATTCATTTTTAAGGCTCAAATAATTTTACCTATAGTAGCTTTATTCAATAAAAAAATAAAACTTTTTGTTGATGGAAGAAAAAATACATTCTCTAAAATATCAGAATTAAAGGGCAAAAAAACAATTTGGTTTCACGCAGCTTCTTTAGGCGAATTTGAACAAGCAAGACCAATTATTGAAGAAATAAAAAAGAAACAAATCAATTATAAAATTTTGGTTACTTTTTTTTCTCCTTCTGGATATGAAATTAGAAAGAACTACAATTTGGCAGATGTAGTTTGTTATTTACCTTTAGATTCGAAATCGAATGTTAAAAAATTTGTAGAAATTGTGGATCCAAAAATGGCAATTTTTATCAAGTACGAATTTTGGCCTAATTTATTGAACGAACTTCATAAAAAGCAAACTCCTACCATTTTAGTTTCTGGAATTTTAAGAGATAGACAATTGTTTTTCAAGAGTTATGGAGGTTTTATGCGAAAGACTTTACATGCTTTTCATCACTTTTTTGTACAGGATAAAAAGTCTAAAGACCTATTAAATTCTATCAATTTTGATAATGTAACCATTGCAGGTGATACACGTTTTGATCGTGTTTCAAAAATTTTGGAACAAGACAATCATCTTGATTATATTTCTGAATTCAAGAACAATCAATATACTATAGTTGCTGGAAGCACTTGGCAAGAAGATGAAGAGTTGTTGGTAAATTATATCAATAACTACGCATCAGAAAATGAAAAATTTATCATTGCACCACATAATATTAAATCGGATGCAATTTCAGAACTTCAAAAATCAATCAACAAAAAAACAATTCTATATTCTGATGTCATTGCGAACAAAGTGAAGCAATCTTTAGAAGAATATCAAGTTTTTATAATTGATACAATTGGCATTCTAACCAAAATTTATGCAGCAGCAAACGTTGCTTATGTTGGTGGAGGCTTAAAAACAGGTTTGCATAATATTTTAGAGCCTGCTACTTTTGGGATTCCTGTAGTGATTGGGAATAAATACGATAAATTTAAAGAAGCTGTAGATTTGGTTAAAATTGGTGGATGTGTTTCTATCAAAAATCAAAAAGAATTTTCGGATACTTTTTCTAAATTAAAAGAAGATGAAAATTTTAGAAGTCTAACAGGAATCATCAACAAAAAATACATTCAAGAAAACCTTGGAGCAACAAATCTGATTATGAATTATTTAAAAAATAAGATTTAAAGATGGATTTTATATTACAACCTTGGGCTTGGTTTATTGGTGGCCCACTAATTGCACTTTCATTATTACTCTATTTTTATTTTGGTAAAAATTTTGGAGCATCAACCAATTTTGAAACACTTTGTACAATGGCTGGTGCAGGTAAAGTATCAGATTATTTTAAAAAAGACTGGAAAGACAGAGATTTTGCATTGATGTTTGTAATTGGATTAATTATTGGCGGATTTATTTCAGCCAATTACCTAATTCCAAATCAAACTATAGATTTAAATCCAACTACCGTAAAAGAATTAACAGATTTGGGTTTTTCTAATGTTGGGAATCAATATTTTCCAGATGAAATTTTTAGTGATGAGGTTGTGTTTTCATTAAAAGGATTTTTAATTCTTTTAATCTCTGGTTTGTTAATTGGTTTTGGAACTCGTTATGCAGGAGGTTGTACTTCAGGTCATGCAATTACAGGTTTGAGTAGTTTGCAATTGCCCTCTTTATTAGCAGTAATTGGCTTTTTTATTGGAGGTATTATAGCTACTTGGTTTTTAATTCCAATATTATTTTGAAAGAAATAATTGTTCCTGCAAGGTTTTAAAAACCTTGTAGGTATTCATAAAAAATAAAACATTTGTAAGTAAATAATGAATATACACCTACAAGGTCAAAAAAAGACCTTGCAGGATAAAAAAATCAAAATGAAGAATATAAAATTTTTACTATTAGGCATCTTTTTCGCAATTGTTTTGAGTAAAGTTCAGGCTATTTCTTGGTATCGTTTTTACGAAATGTTTACCTTTAAATCTTTTCATATGTTTGGCATTATTGGAGGTGCAGTTGTATTATCCGTAATTATAATGCAATTGTTTAAAAGCGGAAAAATAAAAGATATTAATGGCAATAAAATCATTCCAAAACCAAAGAAAAAAGGATTTATTAGCACTATTTTTGGAGGTACTTTGTTTGGTTTAGGTTGGGGAATTTCAGGAGCCTGTGCTGCACCCGTTTTTGTGATTTTAGGATTCAAATGGTTACCAGCTTTAATCATTCTTTTAGGTGCACTTTTGGGCGCATTTTTATATGGATTAGTGAGCAAGAAATTACCAAATTAAATGAGCAAACTAAAAGACAATTTTGGGCGACAAATAGAATATGTACGATTGGCAGTTACAGATCGCTGTAATTTGCGATGCCAATATTGTATGCCTGCTCATGGAATAAATATTGTTCCAAGACAAGAATTACTCACTTTTAAAGAAATGTACAGATTAATTCGTGTTTTAACAGAATTAGGCGTTCATAAAGTACGTTTAACAGGAGGAGAACCTTTTGTACGTAAAGATTTTGTGGGTTTTCTAGAAATGCTGTCTTATAACGATTTGTTAGATGCTATTAATATTACTACAAATGGTGCTTTAATTTCGCATCATATTGATAAAATAGAGCAGCTTAAAAAAGTAAAAAACATCAATTTGAGTATTGATAGTTTAAACCGAGAAAAATTCGCAAAAATCACACGTAGAGATGTGTATCCAGAAGTCTATAAAACCTTTGAACTTTTAGAAAAAAGTAGCTTAAATTTAAAACTAAATGTAGTTGTACAATCTGGTTTTAATACTGATGAAATTACAGATTTTGTAAGATTAACGAAAGATAAAAATGTTACTGTTCGTTTTATAGAAGAAATGCCTTTTAACGGAAAAGGTCAACGTGAAATGCAAGAAAATTGGACATTCAAAAAGATTTTAAACGAAATTAAAATGGAGTTTGATGTTCAAGAAATTCAATCTGAAAAATCATCAACTTCACGAAATTATAAGATTGATAATCATTTAGGAACTGTGGGTATTATTCCTGCATTTACCAGAACTATTTGTAATGATTGCAATAGAATCAGAATTACATCTACAGGAACTTTTAAAAATTGTTTGTTTGATGATGGAGTTTTTAATTTGCGAGATTTCATCAGAAATGGAGCATCTAATGACGATTTGGCAGCACTGTTTTTAAGTTTGGTAAAAGATAAGCCAGAAAATGGTTTTGTAGCTGAAGCTAACCGTAAAAAAGGAAATGTTTCTGAAAGTATGAGTACAATTGGGGGGTAAAAGCCCATCTTAATCTTCCCAAAGGGAAGAAGCACTTTTGTGATATATTTGTGAGGGAAACTTAACTTGTCACTTTTGTGTAAGCAGGAATATGAAAAATAAAATATATGAAAGTAGAAGAATATATACCAAGATTTTACCCAATTAAACCTTGGAATGAAACAAGATCTTTTTATTCGGATTTGATAGATAATCATAATTTTGAATTAACCCCAATGTTAGATTTAGTTGATTATATCATCAAATCTAAAATCAGTGATAGGGTTTTTGGAACAATATCAAACCACACAATGTTAACGATGAGTATTTATGAAAAAATTGAATTAGGTAGAGAAATGCTTCGAATTTATTTTGACAGTACTGAAAAGAAATGGTTTTACAAGTATTACTCAAGACCAGATAAGTTAATACAATTTGAACGAGAATATGATAAAGAGTTAGGGATAGAAAAGTTTAATCAGTTTATTAGTTTTGTAAAATGGTAGTTGGATGATTTCAGTAAAAGAAGCAAAAAACATCATATTAAACTCAACTCAAAACTTTGGTATTGAAGAAATTCCGTTTATTAAATCTGTAGGCAGAATTTTAAAAGAAGAAATTGTTGCAGATAGAGATTTTCCACCTTTCAATAGAGTTTCTATGGATGGAATTGCTATCGACTATAAAGCGTTTGAAAAAGGGCAAAGAGCATTTCATATTGAGGGAATTCAAGCAGCCGGAAGCAAACAAATCACACTTCAAAATTCAGAAAACTGTATTGAAGTAATGACAGGGGCTGTTTTGCCAAATAATGCAAATACAGTCATCAGATATGAAGATGTAACCATCAAAAATGGAATTGCAACTATTACTATTGATAGCATTCATGAGAATCAAAATGTACATCCAAAAGGAAAAGATGGTAAAGTTAGAGATATTTTAATTCATCAAAACAAAAAAATAGCAGCAGCAGAAATTGGAGTTTTGGCAACAGTGGGTAAATCCAAAGTAAAAGTTGCAAAACAGCCAAAAGTGATGATTATTTCTACAGGTGATGAATTGGTTGGAGTAGATGAAATTCCATTGGAACATCAAATTAGAAGAAGTAACGTATTTACTTTGGTATCTTTGTTAGAGCGTTTAAATATTCCATCAGAGACTGCTCATATTACAGATGATAAAACTGTTTTAAAACAAAAAATAGAAACCTATTTACAAGAATATGATGTCTTACTTTTTAGTGGAGCAGTAAGTAAAGGCAAATTTGATTTTTTACCCCAAGTTTTTGATGAACTAGGAGTGGAAAAGTTATTTCATAGAGTAGCTCAAAGACCAGGGAAACCTTTTTTTTACGGACAAACTAATAATTGTATTGTGTTCGGATTTCCTGGAAATCCAATCTCTACTTTTGGAAATTGTTTAGCCTATTTTTATCCTTGGTATTACAAATCTGTAGGAATTGAAATGCAAGAAAAAACAGCAATTTTAACAGAAGACGTTTTATTTAAACCCAATTTAACTTACTTTTTACAAGTAAAATTAAGTGATAAGTTTGGTCATACTTTAGCAACTCCAATAAAAGGGAATGGTTCTGGAGATTTGGCAAGTTTAGTAAATGCAGATGCTTTTATTCAATTGCCAAATGATAAAAGTGAGTTTAAAAGTGGAGAGGTTTATAATGTAATTAGATATAGATAAATATGAAAAAGGTATTATTTATTAGTTTATTTTTTTTATTAAGTTGTAATAATAAAAATAAGACATTGAAATTTAATGTTGATTGTGAAAACAAAATATCTATTCAAGATAAAATATTAAGTCTGAATGAGATTATAGATATTGTAAAAAAACATAAGGAAAAATATAATTTAGATGCTAAATTTAAAGTTGAAGCTTGTAAAGAAACAAGCGTAAAAATCTTAATTGATTTAAAAAATATAATTAAACTAAAAACTATTTAAATGGCTTTTACACATTTAAATTCAAAAAACAATCCTAAAATGGTAAACGTTTCTGATAAGAACATTACCAAAAGAACTGCAATTGCTAAAGCAACTATGTTTTTAGGGAAAGAGGTCATTTCTCATTTTACAAATGATGAATTAATCACCAAAAAAGGACCGGTTTTTCAAACAGCAATTATTGCAGGAATTCAAGGTGTAAAAAAGACATCAGATTTAATACCTATGTGTCATCCTTTACTAATTAATGGAGTAGATATTGATATTAATATTACAGACTCAGAACATATAGATGTGTTTTGCAAAGTAACTATTACTGGAAAAACTGGCGTAGAAATGGAAGCCTTAACAGGTGCAAATATTGCGTGTTTAACCATTTATGATATGTGTAAAAGCATCAGCCAAAAAATGGTAATTAAAGAAGTGAAGTTGTTAGAAAAAACAGGTGGGAAATCGGATATTAAAGTCCCATTTTAATCTTCCCAAAGGGAAGAAATATATACATTTGTCATTGCAAGTTTACGAAGCAATCTTATAATAAACAGATTGCTTCACTTTGTTCGCAAAGACGTAAATAAACTAAAATTTTGAAAAAACACAGTAAACATACAAATTTAACAAGAAGAGATAATGATAATTTTGCTCCAAATGAAATTTCTATTTTAGGAACAAATTGTAATACTATTTCTGATTTAGTTCACAAAGTTTCTCATAAATTATCAAATTATAAATTGGCATATTTTGATGCTTCACATGCAAAAGATGTAGACGAAAACAAATTGTCTGAATATGTTTTTCATCACGAAGGAAACTTACAAATAACAACTTCTGGAAACATCAATAAGTTTCAACAAAGATTAGATTTTGCACAATATGATTATGTTTTTATCAATGGAAATCATTATCAAGGAGCAAAACAAATCTTAATTTTAGATGAAGCAAAAGAAGCATCCGTTTTAAAAAGATTAGAACAATTAGATGCTATTCAATTTATCATCAAACTAAAAAAAGAAACAGCATATTTTGATTTTTTAGTGGAGAAATATCCAAACATAAAAAATAAGCTTTGCTATACAATTGATGAAGTTGATAAAATAGCCAATCACATAAATAATCTTGTTCAAGAGCAAATTGCACCTATAAAAGGTTTGGTTTTAGTTGGGGGTAAAAGCACAAGAATGGGAACAGATAAATCTGAACTCAATTATTTTGGAAAACCACAAAAAGAATTTGCCAAAGAATTATTAGAAAATAATAATTTAGAAACGTTTTATTCTGTTAGAGATTCAAATGTCATTTCGAGTGCAGTCGAGAAATCTCAAATTCCAGATGCTTTTTACAATCTTGGTCCTTTTGGCGGAATTTGTTCTGCCTTTCAAAAAGACCCAAATGCTGCTTGGATTGTTTTGGCAACAGATGTTCCTTTTGTAAATGAAGAAATTATAAAATTACTTTTATCAAAAAGAAATCCAAGTAAAGTGGCAACTGCAATTAAAGGAAAAAGCAAAGAATTTGTAGAGCCATTAATTACCGTTTACGAACCAAAAGCATACCCTATTTTATTGCAATATTTAGCACAAGGTTATTCTTGTCCAAGAAAAATGTTAATCAACTCTAATGTTGAAATTGTTGAAATTGATGATAATTTTATCCGAAATGTAAATACTCCAGAAGAGTTCGAAGCTGCAAAAAGTGAAATAAATAATTAATGGATAAAAACCAACTTTTTAAACGTCAAACTACTTTGCAAGAAATTGGTGAAGTTGGGCAACAAAAACTGCAAAACGCATCTGTTTTGGTTGTTGGTTGTGGAGGTTTAGGAAGTCCTATTGCTGTGTATTTGGCTGCAAGTGGAGTTGGGAAAATCCATTTGGTAGATTTTGACACAGTTGATGTTACCAATTTACACAGACAAGTTTTTTATAGTTTAGAAGATGTTGATAAACCAAAAGCAGCAGTTTTATCAGCATTTATAAAAAAAAGAGCTCCTTTTACAGAAGTAAGTTTTACCAATAAACCAATTACAAAAGAGAATGTTTTTGAGTTGATAGAAAACGTAAATATTGTTGTTGATGGCACAGATTCTTTACCCACAAAATATTTGCTAAATGATGCTTGTGTCATTAAAAAAAAACCATTGGTTTATGGTTCTTTGTATAAATTTGATGGTTATGTAGCAACATTTAATGTACTGCAAAAAGATGGAAGTTATTCCGCAAATTTAAGAGATGCGTTTCCAGAAATGGCAAAAGATATTCCTAATTGTGAGGAAGCTGGAACTTTAAATGCTATTGTTGGAATGATTGCAACTGCACAAGTAAATGAGGTTTTAAAAATCATTACAGGAATTGGAAAACCACTAACTAATGAGTTGTTAATTTATAATTCGCTACAAAATACACAGTTAAAAATGAAGCTAAAATCAACTGTTTTAAAAGAAAAAATTGCAAAGCTTTTTAAAGTACAAACTTATGTTGATGTTGCTTGTGCAGGTCAAAATCCTGATTGGCAGATCTCTCCATCAGCGTTAAAACGAAGATTGTCATCTGGAGAACAGTCGAAAAATCTAGAAATCATAGCTGTTTTAGAAAAATTAAAATTACCCTTTGAAGTGCATCAAACCATACATATCAACAAATTTGATGCTAAAAAAATTGAAGTAGACTTCAATAAAACATATGTTATGGTTTGCCAAAGAGGATTTAATAGTTACAGAGCTACAGAAAAATTGAAGAAAAAATATCCAGATTTAAAAGTTTTAAATTTGACTGGTGGAATTTCTAGTTACAAATAAAATTAATGAAAAATCCTATAGATTTTTATACATCACAAAAAAGTGAATTAGAAAAAGAAGCGACTCGTCTTAAAAATAATCTCATCAATTTAGGTATTTTTAGATTTGCTGTATTTTTAGTGACTTCTTTTTTAATTTACCTCACTTTTGACAAATATCCTGATGTTTTTATTATCACATTTTTAGGAATTACTTTGTTTTCTTTTTTAGTATTTAAATACATTAAACTAAAAAGAGAAAAAGCAATTGTTGATGCTAAAATTGAAATGAATACGACCGAAATTAGCGTATTAAATGGTGATTTTCATCAATTAGATGCTGGTTCTGAATTTATTAATCCATTACATTTCTACAGTAATGATATCGATTTATTTGGTAGAGGTTCTTTTTTTCAATATATAAACAGAACCACTACTAGTGATGGAAAAACTGCATTAGCAAAATTACTAACAGAGAATAAAACTGAAGCTATTTTAGAGAAACAAAAAGCTGTAAATGAGCTTTCAAAAAAAGTAAAATGGCGTCAACATTTTTCTGCTTTAGCAAGTTTGGTTACTGTAAAAAACAAATCAAATTCTATTGTAAAATGGATTGTAAACTACACAACAGTTTTGCCTAGTTTTTTGCCTAAAATTCAATTTGTATTTTCTTTTATTTCTTTAATATTAATTGGCTTGGTTTCTTTTGGGTTCCTTTCATTTTCCTTTTTAACTACTTGGTTTTTTATCGGACTTTTTATGACAGGAAAATTTCTAAAAAAAACGAATCATTTGTATTCTGAAACTGATAAAGTAAGAGAAACATTTAAACAATATCATCAATTATTAAATGAAATTGAAAACGAACAATTCAGCTGTGAACATTTAGTAGAAAACCAAAAAATTATTCAATCTGAAGAAAAAAAAGCATCCCAAATTTTTGCAGCATTTTCTAAAATTTTAGATGCTTTTGATAATAGAAACAATATTATTATTGCTGTTTTAGGAAATGGTTTATTTCTGTGGGAAATTGCAAATGCTTGTAAAGTAGAAAAATGGATAAAAACCTACAAACATACTGTAGAAAATTGGTTTGATGTGGTTGCTTATTTTGATGCTCAAAACTCTTTGGCAAATTTTAAATTCAATCATCCAACTTTTGTTTTTCCTGTAATTACAACATCAAAAAAAATTATAAAAGCGACGAATTTAGGGCATCCTTTATTAAATTCAAGTAAAAGAATTGATAACAATTTTACCATTAATGCAGCACATTTTTTTATTATTACTGGTGCAAATATGGCTGGTAAAAGCACGTTTTTAAGAACAGTTTCGTTTTCTATTGTAATGGCAAATTGTGGTTTGCCAGTTTGTGCAGAGCATTTTGAATATCTACCTATAAAATTGATAACAAGTATGCGAACTACAGATTCTTTAACAGAAGATGAGTCATATTTTTATTCAGAACTAAAACGTTTAAAATTTATTGTTGATGAAATTGATGAAGACACTTTAGGCAAAGAATACTTTATCATTTTAGATGAAATTTTAAAAGGAACAAATAGTAAAGATAAAGCAATTGGCTCTAAAAAATTTGTAAAAAAACTCACAAAATCAAAATCTACAGGAATTATAGCAACCCATGATGTGAGTTTGTGTGAGTTGGAAAATGAATTCGAAAAAATCAAAAATTATTATTTTGATGCAGAGATTCACAACAACGAATTACATTTCGATTACACTTTAAAAACAGGAATTTGCAAAAATATGAATGCTTCTTTTTTATTGAAGAAGATGGAGATTGTGGATTAGATTTTAAACTATGAAAAAAGAATCAATACAAAATATAAAAAAGACTGTGTAGAGCTTTTATCTTATTGAAAGTATAATTCCCCATAAAGATTTTTCCCTTTTGGGAAATTAAAGGGGCTTTTTCCACTCAATTGTTTCCATCAACCTTAAAACATCCTCTTTAATGTAAGCAACAGCAGGTAAAATAGAATCGTAATTTGGTTTTGCATAAAAATATAAGGAACCTTTTATAAAATTATGGGTACTATCTGTTACATGAAATTGCAAATGAGAAGCTGCATTACCAGTTATTTCATACAAACTACCAAAGACTCTTTTCTCTTTATTTACAAAATCTTTTGGTATAATTTGTTCTGCTTTTACAGCGTGTTTAAACACTAATTTTTCTGCTTCTGTCAACAACTCTTTCATGTTATCATTAACAGGTCTATAAGTTATATCTATAGACGCTTTTAGTTTTGGGTATTTAATTTTTAACCAATTATTTTTATCATTAATAATTGTGGTGTTTTCTAAAATATTAAAAGTGTAAGGTCTTTTTAAATCGAGTTTTTTGTATGATTTCTTTGGATATTCTAAACTCAAATAGGCTTTTGGTTTTGGTAATACATCATCTGTACAGGAAACCACAAAAAAGAGACTAAAGACTAGAGACAAAAGACTAATTACTATATTACGCATTTCTAGTAGCTTTTACTTGTTTAATTCTTTTTTTATCAAGTGCTTCTATAGTAAACGTATACTTCTTAAAGTTTATTTTCTCTCCTTTTTTTGGGAAACGTCCAGAAATTTCTAATAAAAACCCTGCAAGTGTTTCACTCTCACCTTTTTCTTCTTCAAAAATGGCTTCATCTTCATCATCAAAAACTCTACAAAAATCTTTAATGGTGGTTTTGCCTTCAAAAATGTAATTATTTGCATCAACTTTAGAATAACTTAAATCATCATCATCAAATTCATCGTTTATATCGCCAACAATTTCCTCTATAACGTCCTCTAAAGTAACCAAACCACTTGTACCCCCATATTCATCAACTACAATTGCTAAATGGTTTTTACGAGCTCTAAAATCATCTAATAAATCATCTAATTTTTTGTTTTCTGGTACAAAAAAAGCTTCTCTTACTAAACTTTGCCATTTAAAATTTTTCTTATTGAGATGTGCTAATAAATCTTTTGCATACAATACACCTATAATAGTATCTATATTTTCTTTATAAACAGGGTTTCTTGAATAGCCATTTTTTAGAATTTTGTCTAAAACAACTTCATAATTTTCTTCATCAGAAATTGCAAAAATATCTATTCTAGGCTTCATTATTTGTACAGTTTCTGTATTACCAAAACTCACAATTCCTTCTAAAATTTTTTGCTCATCTTTTGTAGTAGCTCCTTCAGAAGTTAATTCTAGTGCTTGAGAAAGTGTTTCAACAGAAAAATTTGAGTTTTTGTTACCTAACTTTCGCTCAATAAATTTTGTAACCGCTATTAATGGTAAACTAAAAGGTGTCAATAAAATATTTACAAAGTTGATGAATTTAGACATCAATATAGAAAAACGTAAGGAGTTTCTAGAAGCATAAACTTTGGGTAAAACCTCACCAAATAACAAAATCAGAAAGGTTACAAGTATTACTTCAATTAAAAATCGAATTGGGACACTAAAAAAATAAAGGTTTAATTCATAGTTGAAATCACCAAATAGAGCTTCTACTAATGAAGCAAAAAGCAATACAATTAAGATATTGATAAAGTTATTGGTTATTAAAATTGTGGCTAATAACTTTCTTGGTTTTTCTAATAATTTTACAACTATATTATCTTCTTTTCCTTCTTTACTTAATTCGTTTAAGTCGGTTTGAGATAGTGAGAAAAAAGCTACTTCAGTACCAGAAATTAAGGCAGAACATACCAGCAGAATAAGTAACCCAATGATATTTATTGATGTAAGTAAATCAATTGAAGCTAATAATATCAGAAATAAAGGTTCAGGATCTGGATCCAAATTCAGTAGTTTTGATTATTAAAAAGGCAAATCGTCATTTTCTTCAGGCGCAATTGATGTTGGCTGAACAGAAGTTGGTTGCTGATTCTGTTTAGGAGTATTTTGATTTTCAGTATTTCTCTTATTCGACAACATTGTCATTTCATTTACCTGAACTTCTGTAGAATAACGTTTAACACCATCTTGCTCCCACTGTCTATTTTTTAGTTTACCCTCAACATAAATTTTATCGCCTTTAGTTAAATACTTTTCGCAAACTTTGGCAAGTCCATTTCTAACCACAATATTATGCCAATCTGTATTGGTTATTTTTTCTCCAGTTTGTTTATTGGTATAGCTTTCTGATGTAGCAATAGGGAAACGCCCTACACAATTTTGATCATCAAAATAATGCATTTTTACGTCATCACCTAAATTACCAATTAAAATCACTTTGTTTATTGTACCTGCCATAGCTGTTGTATTTCTATATCAAATGTACTAAAAATATCAATTACTTTTTAGATAGAAAATCTTCTAAAAAATTAGCAATTAAAACAGGTACAGGATATTTCTCTACTGATTTCCAATCAATTTTTGCTTTGGATAATGTTGCAGTTTCAATAACCCAAAATTGAGTGTACAAATGTTGATGAGAGAGTTTATGTACAATTTCTTTTTTATTATAAAGTGATATTGTGGTTGCTTCAGGAAAAAAATTGATAAACTCTTCTAATGAAATTAATTCATCTTTATTGATAATTTTATCGCTTTCAATTAACGGAAATTGATACAAACCTTGCCATATACCTTTACCTTTTCTTTCGTTTAAAATCGTGTTATTATCATCCGTTTTAACTACCAAATAATTAAAATATCTTTTTTTAACCTTTAGCTTTTTCTCTTTTACTGGTAACACATCAATCTTATTTTTTTGATAAGCCACACAACTTTCATTAAATGGGCAAAACATACATAATGGTTTCTTGGGCTTACATTGTATTGCACCAAAATCCATTATAGCTTGGTTATACGTTCCTGATTGATTTTCATCTAATAAGGTTTGTGCTAATTCTTTAAACTCTTTTATTCCTTTAGATGAATTTATAGGTGTATCAATACCAAAATATCTAGATAAAACCCTGTAAACATTACCATCTACAACAGCAGTGGGTTCATCAAAACAAATAGACGCAATTGCAGAAGCTGTGTAATCTCCTATTCCTTTTAACTTAATAATGGTTGCATAGGTTGATGGAAACTCGCCATTAAATTCACTTACAATGTGTTTTGCAGTGAAGTGTAGATTGCGTGCACGAGAATAATACCCCAAACCTTGCCACATTTTTAAAATAGTGCTTTCATCTGCTTTTGCAAGGTCAAAAATAGTTGGAAATGTTTCCGTAAATTTTAAATAATAGCTCATTCCTTGAGCTACTCTTGTTTGTTGTAGCATTATTTCTGAAAGCCAAACAAAATACGGATTCTTTGTTTTGCGCCAAGGCAAATCTCTATTATTTTGTAAGTACCACGAAATTAGTTTATTAGAAAAATTCATCAATTAAAAATAGTTTTGCAAAATTACATCATAAAAATCATATAATTTTAAGTCTTTATGTTTTTGGAATTGATTAATTATCATATATTTGCATCCGCATTTTTGAAATTAATACACAAAATATATAGACATGACAAAGGCAGATATCGTATCAAAAATTTCAGACAAATCAGGAATCGAAAAAACAGATGTTTTGGCGACTGTTGAAGCATTTATGACTGAAGTTAAGGATGCATTAGAAAATGGTGATAACGTTTATTTAAGAGGTTTTGGTAGTTTTATCATTAAAACTAGAGCTGAAAAAACAGGTAGAAACATCTCTAAAAACACAACTATTAAAATTCCAGCTCACAACATTCCAGCTTTTAAACCAGCTAAAACTTTTACTGAAGGAGTAAAAAACAAAGTAGCTGTTAAGTAACAAAATACTAATCTAAACCCTTACAGGGTTTAAAAAACACGAAACAATTATGCCAAGTGGTAAAAAAAGAAAGAGAGCAAAAATCTCTACACACAAAAGAAAAAAAAGAGCTAGGGCAAATAGACATAAGAAAAAGTAAGCATTAGCTTACTTTTTCGTTTACAGTTTAGCGAAAAAACAAAAAAGTTCATTGACATCGAGGTTAAACTAACCTCACTGGTATTATAAATACCTGACAATATTAATCCATCTGCACAACAAAGTGCAGTGTTAAAACCAGTTCAGTATGAAAACAGAATTAATAATTCGTAGTAATTCATCTGATATTGATTTTGCCTTATTAAGAGATGGAAAACTTATTGAATTAAATAATGAAACAACTGATAACAAATTTTCTGTTGGCGATATTTTTTTAGCCAAAATAGGAAAAGTGTTAACAGGTTTAAATGCAGCATTTGTTAATGTAGGCTATCCAAAAGATGGTTTTTTACATTATCATGATTTAGGTGCACAAGTAAACTCATTAAATGCATTCATTAAGAAAGTAAGCACAGGTAAGTATAAAGAATTCACTTTAAAAAATTTCAAATTTCAACAAGACATCAACAAAGACGGTAGCATAGTTGATGTTTTAAAATCAGGCCAAAACCTGTTAGTACAAATTGTAAAAGAGCCAATATCTACAAAAGGCCCAAGATTAAGTTCAGAGTTATCAATAGCTGGTAGATTTTTAGTTTTAGTACCTTTTTCAAATAGAGTATCTGTATCACAGAAAATAGCAGATCCAAAAGAAAAAGATCGTTTAAAAAGATTGGCAAAAAGCATTAAACCAAAGGGGTTTGGTGTTATCTTAAGAACTGTTGCAGAAGGTAAAAAAGTAGCAGAGTTAGATAAAGATTTGCAAAACTCTTTAGATCGTTGGAAAACGATGTGTAAAAGAATACCTAACACAAATACACCAACTAAAATTTTAAGCGAGTTAAACAGAGCATCTTCTATTTTAAGAGATGTAATGAACGAAACTTTTACAAATATTGTAACTAACGATGAAACTCTTAAACTAGAAATTAAAGAGTATTTACAAGAAATTTATCCTGAAAAGGAAAAAATTGTAAAGCTTCATAGGTCTTCTACTCCTATTTTTGAAAAATATGGAATAGAAAGACAGATTAAAACCTCTTTTGGAAAAACAGTTTCCATGAGTAGAGGAGCCTATTTAGTAATAGAGCATACAGAAGCCTTACACGTTATTGATGTTAATAGCGGAAACCGTTCAAATAAAGCTGGTTCTCAAGAAGAAACTGCATTAGAAGTAAATTTAATAGCTGCTTCAGAAATAGCACGTCAATTACAATTGCGTGATATGGGAGGCATTATAGTTATTGATTTTATAGATATGCACAAAACCGAAAACAGAAATAAACTGTTTCAGCATTTAAAAGAAGCCATGTCTTTAGACAGAACAAAGCATAAAATATTACCTCCAAGTAAATTTGGACTAGTGCAAATAACAAGGCAAAGAGTAAGACCTGAATTAAGCATTAAAACTACCGAAGAAAATCCAAATAAAAACGGACAAGTAGAAGCTCCAATAGTTTTATTAGATAAAATAGAAGCAGATTTAGAAAAATTTATTGCTAAATCTCAAAACAGCAAATCAACCAATAAAAAGATACAATTACATATACATCCTTTTATTGCTGCCTATTTAACTAAAGGAGTTAATTCTATACGTTTTAAATGGTATTTAAAGCATAAAAAGTGGATAACAATTATACCTAGAGACGCTTACACATACTTATATTATAGATTTGTTTCTGTAAAAGAATAGTTTATAATAAAGGCAATAATTTTTTATCAAAAAACCCACAACAAATAGTATGTTGTGGGTTTTGTATTTTAAATAAAACACTAAATTCTATTTCTTTTCTTTGATTAAATACATATAGACAGGATAATGATCTGAATAACCACCTGTATAAGCACCATTTGAGAAACTTCTAAAAGGATATCCTTTATACTGTCCCTTTCTTCCTGTTAAAAAACGTTTGTTAAAAATTTTTGCTTGAAACATTTTATAGCTAGAAAAATCTTTTTCGCCTTTATCTAACAAAGGTGATGAAATGAGAATCATATCAAATAGGTTGATATTATCTCTATATCCTAAAGTGTTAAAACCTCTTCTGTGTAAATCTTCATAAGGATTATAAATATCATTCTCACCTACATTTTTCTTTTTAGATTTTGTTTTTAGAACCTTTTTAAAGCTAGAATTTATAGGATCATCATTAAAATCTCCCATCGTTAAAATTTTAGCATTAGGTTCTTTTTCTCTAATTTGTGCAATAATCTTTGTATTCTGATAAGCAGCCTTTTCACGCAAAGGCCTACTTTTTGCTTCTCCTCCACTTCTAGAGGGCCAGTGATTTACAATTACATGTATTAACTCATCATCTAAATAACCAGATACCAATAATTGATCTCTTGTATATACTTTTCTATTATTTCTATAAATATTTGGGTTATATGCTTCATGAAATATAGGCTTAAAATATCTTTTTTGATATAATAGAGCTACATCAATTCCTCGTTTATCTGGAGAATCATAGTGAATAATACCATATCTTTTTTTAACCAAATGTTTCGATTTTACCAAATCTTCTAAAACACTCAAGTTTTCAATTTCAGAAACGCCAATAATAGCAGGGCTTGTATTGGCTTTATCTGCACCAATTTGAGAAATTACGCTACCCAATTTATCAATTTTATCCCAATACACTTTAGATCTATTTGCCTTGAGTTCCATCATAGGGCTTGCCTCATCATTAATAGATGTATCATTAATAGTGTCAAATAAATTTTCTAGATTGTAAAAAGCAATGGTTCTAATAGTATATTTTTTTCCTTTTTTTTGAGAAAAAGAATTAGAAACTGCAAGTAATAGAATTACTATTAATAGTATTATTTTTTTCATTTACAAACGATTTATTTACAAACTTATAAAACAAAATGGATGCCAAAAATTATATAATGTTATTTTAACATTAGCGTTTGTTAAAATTTGTTAATTTTACAAGCATTTTTGCATGTAATTTACACAAATACAAACAAACATTTATGAGAAAATCTTTTCTATCAATATTAGTGTTTTTTTCCTTTGTTATGGGGATTAATGCACAAAATATTGTAAAAGGAATTGTTACAGATAGCGATTCTGAAAATCCTCTAGAGGGTGTTTTGGTTAGTATTGTAAATACACCAACAACCGAAACTACTGGTGCAAATGGTGTTTTTACAATAAAAAACATACCAAATGGTAGCTACATTTTAGAGATTAAACTTGTAGGTTACGAAACTCAAAATTTTCCTATCGACCTTTTTGGTAAAACCGTAGATTTAGGCACTATATTGCTTTACAAAGATTTTAGCGAAGATCAAGATTTAAGTTTAATTACCATTACTGATGACGAGTTAAATGATGATGCAAGTGCTGCAGACAATATTGCTGGTTTATTACAAGCGACTAGAGATATTTATTTAAGAACAGCGGCTTTTGAATTCAGTTCTTCATTTTTTAGAATTAAAGGTTTAGATTCTGGAAACGGAAAAGTTCTTATCAATGGAATTGAAATGAACAAACTTTTTGATGGTAGAGCACAATGGAGTAATTGGGGTGGCTTAAATGATGTATTACGAAATCAAGAGTTTAGTAATGGTTTAGCACCATCTAACTTTACTTTTGGTGGAGTATTAGGTTCTACTAATATAGATACAAGAGCCTCTCAACAGAGATCAGGTACAAGAATATCATATTCATCATCAAATAGAAGTTATGTACATAGAGTTATGGCTACTCACTCTACAGGAATGCTAGAAAGTGGTTGGGCTTTTACTTTTTCTGGAAGTAGAAGAGCAGGCTTAGAAGGCTTTAATGAAGGTACTTCTTATAATGCATACTCACTTTTTGCTTCAATAGAAAAGAAGTTGGGAGAGAATCATAGTATTAACTTAACATCAATTTTTACACCTAATAGAAGAGGTAAATCATCACCAAACACACAAGAGGTTTTTGATTTAAAAGGAATTGAGTACAATGATTACTGGGGGTATTTAAATGGAAGAAAAATAAACTCTAGAATTAAAGAAGTAGTTGAACCTATTATTATGTTAAATCATTATTGGGACATTTCAGAAAATACCTCTTTAAATACAAATGTTGGGTATCAATTTGGTAAAATTGGTAACAGTCGTATAGATTTTAATGGAGGTGCAAACCCAAGCCCTACATATTATCAATATTTACCAAGTTTTGAAGTTAGGAGAGGTGATTTAGCAGAAGCTTATTTATCTCAACAAAGATTTCAAAATGATGGACAATTAGACTGGAATAGAATTTTTGATGCAAATGTTACTAACGCAAGCAATAATGCAAATAATGCTTATGTTTTGTATGAAGATAGAAATGATGATAAGCAATTGAGTGTTAATACTATTCTTAATGCTGCTATAAATGATAATATTACATTAAATGCGAAACTAGAGTATAGAGCCCTACGTTCTCATAGTTTTGCTGAAGTTATCGATTTATTGGGTGGTAATGGATATTTAGATATTAATCCTTTTGCAGCTACACCAGATAAAAAGCAAAACAATTTACTGAATCCTAACAGAGTAGTTGGTGTAGGTGATACTTTCAGATATAATTTTAGATTAAATTCAGATGTAGTTGGTGCATTTACACAAGCACAATTTAAATACAATAAAGTTGATTTTTATGGAGCTTTAAATGTTTCAAAAACCACTCATCAAAGAGAAGGCTTATATCAAAATGGACGTTTTGAAAATAATTCATTAGGAAAATCAAAAAAATTAGATTTTACCAATTATGGTGTTAAAGCAGGTTTAACCTATAAAATTACAGGTCGTCATTTAATTGATTTCAATGCTGGTTACATGACTCAAGCACCAACAATTAGAAATTCGTTCTCAAATTCAAGAGAAAATAATGCAACTGTAGATAATCTACAAAGTGAGAAAGTTCTATCTACTGACTTAAGTTATATTATAAGAAGCCCAATAATTACATCAAGATTAACAGGGTATTATACAAATATTTCTGATGCAACTGAAATTTCTTTCTATTTTGCTGATGGTGTAGGAGGAGATAATACTGCCTTTGTACAAGAAATACTTTCAGGAATTGAGAGACAACATATTGGTTTAGAACTCGGTATTGAGGCTCAAATAACACCCACAATAAAGCTGAAAGGTGCAGCTTCTATAGGGCAATTTACATATGCAAACAATCCAAATTTATACTTAACTTCTGATGTTGCTGATAATGGTGGTTTTGATAGCGATTTTAGATCTAAAGATTATGTATCTAATTTAGAAAATTACAAGCTTGCTTCTGGTCCACAAAATGCATATTCAGTTGGTTTTGAATATAGAGATCCAGATTATTGGTGGATAGGAGCCACTACAAACTTCTTCTCTAATATTTATGTAGACGTAGCTCCTTTAAACAGATCTTCAAATTTCTTTGAAGACGCAGATGGCTTACCTTTTAACGATTATGATCCTGTTTTAGCAAGAGAATTGCTACAACAAGAAAAGTTTGATAATTACATGGTTGTGAATTTAATGGGAGGTAAATCATGGAGAATTGGTGATAAGTTTATTAGTGTTTTTGCAACAGTTAATAATTTATTTGGAGAAGAATACAAATCTGGTGGATTTGAACAAGGGAGAAATGCTAACTTTAGACAATTAAGAGATGATAAAGCGCTAGAAACTCCAGTATTTGGTAATAGATATTGGTATGGTAGAGGTGCTACATACTTTTTAAACGTAAACTTAAGATTTTAATAAAATAACAAATAGATATGAAAACAAATAAAATAATCATCTTATTACTAGCTTTTGTTACTAGTATTTCTTTTACATCTTGTGTAGATGATGCAGATTATTCTGTACCACAAACTTTAGGAGTTGAGGAAAATATAAAATTAAATAGCCTATTAGATAGTATCAACAATAACCTTTTAGAATTGAAATCTATAAGTGATGTAAAAGCTCTTTATATTTCTGGCAATGATCCTGTAAAAATTGCATCTAACATAGTGGTAAAAGGATATGTGGTTTCTTCTGATGCAAGTGGTAATTTTTTTAGAGAATTTTACATGCAAGACAAACCTAATAATCCTACTTCTGGAATAAAAGTAGCGCTAAATCTTAATGATATTTACAATAAATATAATTTTGGTAGAGAAGTTTATATAAGACTAAAAGGTATTTATGTAGGTGAAACAAACTCTGGAGATGGTGTTACAGCTATTGGAGGTAAAATTAAATTAACAGATACTAGAGAAATCGAAAGTATAACACTAAATCAGTCTGGAAATCATATTTTTCGTTCACAAAATACTGAAATAATAGTTCCAAAAATAGTTACTTTAGGAGGAATTGATAATGTTTCTAATATCGGAACTTATGTTAAAGTTGAAAATGCTTTCTTTTCTGGAGATGTTGAGGGTAAAGCATACATAGACCCAGCAGAAGATTTTGATACAAAAAGAAAAATTGAAACTTGTCAAGGTTTAGGTTTTGTAGATTCTTTTGTCGAAACTAGTTCCTTTGCAGATTTTGCTAATATTGCATTACCAGATGGTGGTGGGTCTTTAAACGGAATAGTAACTAGAGACTTTGGTGGAGATTTTACAGTATTGGTACTTAACTCTGCTGCTGATGTTGATATGAATGGAACAAAATGTACACCAGCACCTTTAGTAGATTTTCCAACAACACTTTTAGACGAAAATTTTGATACTACTTCAGGAAATATTAACATAAATGGATGGACAAACTACAGAGAAGCTGGTACTGAATCTTGGGAATCTTATTTTGATACTAATACAAGAAGTAGAGCTGCTAGAGTAGGTTCTTTTAGATCTGGTGATGCAAGCACCATCACTTGGTTAATTACAAATGATATTGATTTAGACAATACCACAGAAGAATATTTATCTTTTGAAACATCAACATCCTTTGCTGATGGTAGTGAATTAGAAGTTTTAATTTCTACAGATTGGGATGGTACAGAAGCTGGAGTTTCATCAGCTACTTGGGAAACTCTTCCTGCTAGAATCGCATCAAACAGTAGTAACTTTAGAGAATTCTTCTCATCAACATTTATTAATTTGTCAGATTATACAGGTTCAGTTTATATAGCATTTAAATATACTGGTAATGGTGATGAAGATTTTGATGGCACTTACGAATTAGATAATTTAGTAATTAACGCTAAATAAAATAGATAATTATATTTTAAGAACCAGTAAAGAAAATTCTTTACTGGTTTTTTCTATTTTTACATTATGGATAAAATAGAACATATTGGTATTGCTGTAAAAGATTTAGAAAAATCGAATCAACTATTTGCATTACTTTTTGGAGAAAAACATTATAAGATAGAAGAAGTTGCCTCTGAAGGCGTAAAAACTTCTTTTTTTAAAACTGGTTCTAACAAAATTGAACTGTTAGAAGCTACGAAACCAGAAAGTCCAATTGCTAAATTTATAGAAAAAAAAGGAGAGGGTATTCATCATATTGCATTCGCTGTAAATGATATTAAGGCCGAAATAAAAAGATTAGTAAAAGAAGGTTTTACAGTTTTGAATGAAACGCCTAAAAAAGGAGCTGATAACAAATTAGTTGCTTTT
Source organism: Polaribacter porphyrae (assembly GCF_002954685.1). Classification (GTDB taxonomy): domain Bacteria; phylum Bacteroidota; class Bacteroidia; order Flavobacteriales; family Flavobacteriaceae; genus Polaribacter; species Polaribacter porphyrae. The sequence goes on from NZ_MSCN01000001.1 coordinate 2,584,528, forward strand.
CTGCATCCTAAAACTACCAATGGAGTTTTAATTGAATTGTGCCAAGAAATTGACAACACAATTCAATAAAATTTCATTCGTTAAAATACTGTAAACTGTTACTGCCAACTGTTTACTAATTATTATCTTGCAACGATTAAAAGAAAACCAAAAAAATGTCATCAAAATTTGATTCATATCAAAAAAGGCGATTAGCTTCTTCTTACATATCTGTTGTAATTAGTATTGCTTTAGTACTTTTTATGGTAGGTATTTTAGGTTTGGTTCTTTTAAAATCGACTTTTGTAGCTAATAAAGTAAAAGAAAAAGTAGCGATTACACTTTTTTTAAAGGATAAAGTTTCTCAAAAACAAATAAAAACATTTAAGGAATCTCTTCAAAAAGAACCTTTTGCAAGAAAAATAATCTATACTAGTAAAAAACAAGCTGCAAAACGATATAGCAAAGAAATAGGTGAAGACTTTTTAGAATTTTTAGGAGAAAATCCACTTAAAAATGGAATAGATATTTACCTAAAAGCAGATTTTGTTACTCCAGAAAAACTAGAAGAATTAGAAACTAGGTTTTTAAAAAATGCTTTTGTAGCTGATGTTTCATATGATAAACCATTGATAAATCTACTGACAAAAAATATTAAAAGAATTAGTTTTTGGTTATTGGTATTAAGTAGCTTTTTTGGTTTAATATCAATAATATTAATCAACAGTTCTATACGATTATCGATCTATGCAAAACGTTTTAACATAAAAACTATGCAAATGGTTGGTGCTACTAAAAGTTTTATTAGAAAACCTTTTATTTTTAGAAGTATAAAATTAGGATTAATAGGAGCGTTAATAGCTCTGATTGGGTTAGCAGTAGTAATTTATTACACAGATAAATATATACCAAGCTTATATTTAATTACAGATTATATTACCTTAAGTTATTTAGCTGGAGGTGTAATTTTAGCTGCATTTTTAATCACCTGGTTAAGTACTTTTTTTGCTACACAACGCTTTTTAAATTTACAAACAGACCAACTTTATTACTAAAATATGGACAAGAATCAAGAATTTTTATTTGGGAAGAAAAATTACATCATTATGCTTATTGGCACCGTTTTTATTGCAGCTGGCTTTATTTTTATGGCAGGTGGTGGTAGTGATGATCCTACTATTTTTAATGAAGAAATTTACAATTGGCAACGTATTCGTTTAGCACCAACTTTGGTAATTATTGGCTTGGGTATCGAAATTTATGCTATTTTAGCCGACCCAAAAAAATAAGTTATGAGCGTAATAGAAGCCATTATTCTTGGTATTATTCAAGGATTAACAGAATTTTTACCTGTTTCTTCTAGTGGACATTTAGAACTTGCAAAAGTTATTTTAGGCGATACTTCTGTGCCCGAAGAAAGTTTAACTTTTACAGTAGTTCTACACTTTGCAACTGCATTAAGTACTTTAGTAATATTTAGAAAAGAAGTTGCTGAAATTTTTAAAGGATTATTCCAATTTAAATGGAATGATGAACTTAAATTTTCATTAAAAATAATCATATCCATGATTCCAGCAGTGATAGTGGGTTTACTTTTTGAAGAAGAATTAGAATCTTTTTTTGGAGGTAAAATTTTATTAGTTGGTGTAATGTTACTCCTTACTGCGTTGCTTTTATTGTTGGCTGATAAAGCAAAAAATACCAATAAAGAAGTTTCTTTTTCTAATTCTGTAATTATTGGTATTTCACAAGCAATAGCAATGTTACCAGGTATTTCTAGATCTGGAGCCACAATATCTACTTCAGTTTTATTAGGAATTGATAGAACTAGAGCTGCTCGTTTTTCTTTTTTAATGGTAGTTCCTTTAATTTTTGGAAAAATTGGAAAAGATATTTTAGGAGGTGATTTAAATTTTCAGTCATCAGAAATGATACCAATTTCAGCTGGTTTTATAGCTGCTTTTGTAGCAGGTTTACTAGCTTGCAAGTGGATGATAGCATTGGTTAAAAAGAGTAAATTGTCTTATTTTTCTATCTATTGTGCAGTTGTAGGTGCAATTGCTATTGGTTATGCTCTTTTGAGTTAGTTTAACAGATACAGAAACCAGGTCAGCATACAATGACAGAACAAGATTTTAAGAACGGGCAAGTTTTATTGATTGATAAACCATTGGAATGGACTTCTTTTCAGGCTGTAAATAAAATTCGTTGGCATATAAAACAACGTTTTAAAATCAAAAAAATTAAAGTTGGTCATGCAGGTACATTAGATCCGCTTGCAACTGGTTTGTTAATTATTTGCACAGGTAAACAAACTAAAAACATACATGAATATCAAGGTCAAAAAAAAGAATATACAGGCACTTTTACTATTGGTGCAACTACACCAAGTTATGATTTAGAAACAGAAATTAATGATACTTTTTCTATAGAACATATTACAGAAAACCTTCTAAAAGAAACGACAAAACAATTTATTGGAGATATTCAACAAAAACCACCCATTTTTTCTGCTATTAAGAAAGAAGGAAAACGCCTATATGAGCTTGCAAGAAAAGGAGAAACTACAGAAATTAAAGCAAGAACAGTAACAATTAATCAATTTGAAATTACCAATATCAATTTACCAAAAGTAGATTTTAGAGTTGTTTGTTCTAAAGGAACTTATATTAGGTCTTTAGCTTATGACTTTGGTAGAGCTTTGAATTCTGGTGCACATCTATCAGCTTTAAGAAGAACCAAAATTGGCAACTTTTCTGTTAAAAATGCACTTTCTATTGAAGAGTTTATTAATGAACTGAATACATAAACTATTAGTATTCTGCCAAAAAAGCAGTTTTCTTATTTGGTATAATTTTGGCTGTACATTACTAAAATTATAGAAATGAAAGTATTTTTTAAAATATTATTAACGGCTTTAGCTGTAGTCGTTTTAGCTAGTATATTACCAGGTGTGTATGTTACAGGTTATGGATCTGCTGTGCTTGTAGCTATTGTTATTGCCCTTTTAAATATGTTTGTAAGACCTCTTTTAGTATTTTTTACTTTGCCAGCAACTATTGTAACTTTAGGTCTTTTCCTCTTTGTAATCAATGCAATTATAATACTACTAGCAGATAGTTTAGTTGATGGTTTTGCAGTAAATGGTTTTTTAGCAGCATTCTTTTTTAGTATTCTACTATCAGTATTTAGATCTTTTTTATTCTCACTTTTGAAAGAAAAAACTAACTAGATGCTCTAGAAAGACGATCGTTTATCGATTTTCCTAAACCTATGTCTGGTAGTTTTTCAGTAATAATAATATCTAAATCTAGTTGATCTAGCTCATGCAATGCATTATATAATTTTGAGGTAGCTTCTTTTAAATCTTTATTAGTTGACAAGATAATTTCTTTAGTTATATCATCATTTTTAAAAGAATTATAAAATGATAAAACACCAATTTTTTTATTAGGATGATTTTTAATTTCACTCTTTATATCTTGAGTTAAAACAGTTAGTGTATTAGGTGAGTAATGTTTTTTTAACATACCTGGTGCATCAGGATTTTGCTCTTTTTTATTTTTCAATACAACCTTGCCAACAACAGTTTCTATATCTTCAATAGCCAAAGCACCTAGTCTATAAATAATAGGTTCATCATTTTCAAAACCTATAATTGTAGATTCAATTCCATTTCTGCAAGCACCACCATCTAAAATCATTTTTATATCATTCTTAAAATACTGTTCTACATGATCTGGTTTTGTAGGGCTAATACTATTAAAAGGATTTGCACTTGGTGCAGCCAAAGGAAAATCCAACTGATTTAACAACTCTAAAGTAACTGGATGATTTGGAATACGAACTGCAACAGTATCTTTACCTGCTGTTATTACATCTGGAATACTATCTCTTTTTGGTAAAACCAAAGTCATTGAGCCTGGCCAAAAATGTTGTGCTAAAGTTTTTGCTTTTTCAGGAATATAAGAAACCACATTTTCTAAATATTCTAGATTAGGAATATGAACTATTAGTGGGTTAAAAAATGGTCTTTTTTTAGTTGTAAAAATACTTTGAATTGCTTTTTCACTAAAAATGTTTCCTGCCAAACCATATACAGTTTCAGTTGGTATAGCAACCAATTCTTCGTTGTTGAGAATAGCAACTGCTTTTTTTATATCTTTAGAAATAATGCTCATAATTCTGGAGTAAAATTACACATAATAACACATACATTAAACCAGAAGTAAAACAATTATTTTTCTATAATAAGTTAGGCTATTTACCACTTCACTTTCAATGTATTAAAATTACTATTTGTATCTGTTAAATCTGTGTAAAAAGTATTTAATATTAATTCATAATACTTTTCAAACAACAAATTTATAACATATTATTTGAGTCAATATTGCTTTTATATGCGTTAAGCAACAATTTAATTCAATTGTAGATTTGTACCAATTAAAACTAATATTATGAAAACAATGAAAATGACAAATGTAAAATTATTAGCCACAGTATTACTTTCTGCAAGTATTTTAACTTCATGTAAAAATGATAAAAAACAAATAGCAGATAACTCTTCTGATATTGAAGTTGTAAACGAGAACAGCGCAACTGAAAATACTAAATCTACAAAAAAGTATGATGAGAGGATAAAAAAAAGGACTTATAAAATGAAAGATGGTAAATATATTTCTTACAATCTAAACCAAAGAGGAATTGCTGGTTTTGAGGAATGGAAAGATTTTACCGTAATTAATGCTGAATTAACTAATCTAAATTTATCAAAATCTATTGATACAAAAAATGATTCTGAAACAACCTCTGAAAAAAGAATTAGAAATCTGAATTACAGAATTGCCAATCTTAAAAATACCATTCCTACTTGGTTAAGAACTGAAGAAGTTTTAGAAGATGTAGCAGATGTTCAGAAAGAATATTTAGAACTAATTAGTGAAAGCAATAGTTCTGAAAAAGAAATGAAAGAAAATCTGGAAGAGCTTAATGAAAAATTTGATGATTTAAGAGAAGAATTAGATGAAACAATTAACAGGTATATAAAAATTCATGAAGATGCCATTGAAGAATTTAATGAAGAATTAGACGATGGAGATATTGAAGATGCTATAGAAGAGTATAATGAAGAAATTAAAGAACTAGATAAAATTGTTAAGAAAAATAATAGCTAGAACTTACTTTAAATACTAATAAAAAAGACAGATATTAATCTGTCTTTTTTTTGTATTCAAAAAAATCAAATAAGACATAATTTTCTTTAGTTGGTGGTTTATCACCCATAAAAAATAAATTTTCTAAACTACAATGAGCTTTAAATTTAATGTTACTTTTTACTTCGGTTTGCAATTCTTTTATTAAAGTATCATTGATAAACCATTTTACAAAATAGAAACCATCAACATCTAGTAGTTGCATGGTAAAATTATGATATTCTTCCATTTTTACCCAAAAATGACTCGAATTTGAAGGCGAAAATTGAGAAACACAAAATACAATAGCTTCATCATCTTTTAAGTTTATTTTTTCTCTATCTGCTTTTTTACCTGAACCAATTTCAAAATCGAACTCAAACTCTTCTTTTTCATTATGATATAAAAAAGCACCAATACTTACTTGTTCATATAATTTGAACTCTGGTATAAAAATACGCCAAGTATAACTACCTGTTGTAAAGGTGTTTTTACTTCTAACTTTTACTCTATCTTCTGTATTTGGTCTTGTTTTAATTTTTAAATGATTATTTTCTAATTGATGTAAAGCAGGACTTTTCCAAGAATTATCAATCCAGTTTTTTTGAAAAGTTTCTGGGTCGTTAAAGTTTTCTGTAAAAGCCATTTTTTGTTTCATAAATAAACGATTTGAACCACAATTTGTAAAAAGTAACGTTAATATTAAAAAAGATACTTTTTTAAAGTTTGGGTTCATTTATTAAAGATTAACTAGCACTTGGGCAAAACAATAAATCAGTAGGGTTATCTATATCATATAAATATTGATGACTTCTGGTTTCCTTTTTGCAAAAAGGTTCTATCAGTTTTATCACATTTTCAAAACCTTGTAAAGTTAAAATACAGAAAAACGTTTGATTGTCTTTGGTTAAAATGCCTTCATCTGTTTTAAATAAACCTAAAATTAAATTACAATTTACAGGTTCTATAAAATCAACTTGAGATAAATCTAATTTTTGTTTTTTAAGGATAACAATTTCTATCAATAAGTCTCTAAACTTGATAGCTTCTACCATATCAAAATTATACAAAAGTACCAAGTTTTCTTGAAGTTCGTTGTAGTTGTCTATATAATCTAGTTTCATTTATTAGAGAATGATTTTATTTTGATAAAAATAAGTATTCTATTTTCAGTAACTTTACTAAAAAAAGAAAATGTCAAAATTGCTACCAAATTTACCAATTGAAGATTTAACACCTGAAAATGATTATATAGGAATCATTGAAAAAGGAACTCTTCTAAAATCATTCTTCTTAAATAACAAACACGAGTTTTCTCAAATTAAAATTTTCTCTATTTATGGTGAATGGGGAAGTGGAAAAAGTACCTTAATGAAATATTTACAAAAAGAGCTACAAGGTTCTTTTAATACTTTTTTCTTTGAATCTTGGGAGTTTGAAAGTGATGAAAATTTATCACTTTCTCTTTTAGAGAATTTGGTAAATAAAAATAAATCAAAATATAAAAAAGTTAAAGAAGAACTTTTAGAAACTGGAGGTAAGCTTTTAGAAGGTTTTGCGAGATCTGTAACTATTAAAACTCCTGGTCTTAATATCAGTGGAGATAAATTAATAAAAACAGTTAAAGAAGAGAAAGAACCGACTTTTTTAGAATTGAAAGAAAAATTTAGAAAAGATTTTAGAAATTGGGAAAAGGAAATCACAACAAAAGATAAATCTCCAGATTATAATATTGTTTTTATAGATGATTTAGACAGATGTGAACCTGAAAATATTTTAAACCTTCTTTCTGCAATGAAACTGTTCTTCACTTATGGAAAGAAAACAATTTTCCTATGTGGTATAGATAAAAAAGCAATAAGAGAAGCTGTAAAAACTAAATATGGAGAAATTGTAAAAGCAAATGAATATTTAGAAAAGATTTTTGATATTTCTTTTTCAATGCCTAAAAATGTAGATACAACTAAATTAGTCAATCTTTATTTTGACGATAATGTACGATTAGGAGATAAAAAGTTAGGCGATTTAATAAGTGATTTTTTTGATAAACTTCAATTTAAAAACCCTAGAAGGATTAAGAAAGTTTTAAATAAATATTTGATTATTAAAAAACTAAAAGAGTCTATTGTTTCTAGAAATATAATTTTACCAAACATAAAGAATAATGATTCAGGAACTCTATTTGAAACTTATTTAACTTTATATTTATTAATTCTTAAGGAGTTTGAACCTGATATTTATTTTAATTTATACAATCTTTCTTTGAAAAAAACTAATTACAGAAATAGTCTTAATAATAATTATAAAAGTGAAAATGAATTAAGTGGAGCAATAACTTCTACACTTGATTACTTTGATTATGATTTTTTATATTTAGACTTCTCTGATTATGATTTTTCTAGAAATGCTTTTATAAAGTTGTTAATTTACTTTAGCCCTATAGAAGTTGATGTATTGAGAGGTTATTGTTTTAATTCAAAAGATAGCTTTATAAAATCATTCAATGTTAAAAATAAAACTACTGAATATTATTTTATTCTTTTTCTATTTGATATTCAAATTTTAGTTAAAAATGAATTAAGACAACAAGACTATTCTATTAATGACTACAAAAAAATGATTACAAACCTAATCTAATGCGCTTCTAACCAATTATAACCAATTCCCATTTCTACGTCTAAAGGAACAATCATTTTAAAAGCATTTTCCATTTCATATTTTATGATTGGTTTTATAGTTTCTAATTCGTCTTTGTACGCATCAAAAACCAATTCATCATGCACCTGTAATAACATTTTAGACTTGAAGTTTTCTTTTTCAAAACGGTTGTGAATGTTAATCATTGCAAGTTTAATAATATCTGCTGCAGACCCTTGTATAGGTGCATTTACAGCATTTCTTTCTGCTCCAGATCTTACCATCGCATTTCGAGAATTAATGTCTTTTAAGTATCTACGTCTGTCTAAAACCGTTTCTACATAACCATGTTCTCTTGCAAAATCTACTTGAGCAGACATATAAGCTTTTAGTTTAGGATATGTTTCATAATACGTATCAATCAATTCTTTAGCTTCACTTCTAGATAAGTTGGTTTGGTTACTCAATCCAAAAGCAGAAACTCCATAAATAATACCAAAATTAACAGTTTTAGCATTGCTTCTTTGTTCACGAGTTACTTCATCCAAATGAACATTAAAAACTTTTGCAGCAGTTGAAGCGTGAATATCTTCGCCGTTTTTAAAGGCATTTATCATGGTTTCTTCTTCACTTAAAGCAGCAATAATTCGCAATTCAATTTGACTGTAATCTGCAGCTAACAATACATAATCGTTGTTTCTAGGCACAAACGCTTTTCGCACTTCACGACCTCTTTCTGTTCTGATTGGAATATTTTGTAAATTCGGATTGTTAGAACTCAATCTACCAGTTGCAGCCACAGCTTGTGCATACACTGTATGAATTCTGCCTGTTTTTGGATTGATTTCATTAGGTAACGCATCTACATAGGTACTTTGTAATTTTTTATACTGACGATATTCCAAAACATCTTGAATTATTTTATGGTCTTTTGCCAAATATGATAAAATATCTTCTCCTGTTTTATATTGACCCGTTTTTGTCTTTTTTGGTTTTTTTACCAATTCCAATTTTTCAAACAGTACAATTCCCAATTGTTTTGGAGAACCAATATTAAATTCTTCTCCTGCTTGTTCGTAAATACTTTTTTCTAATCTGTTGATATCATTAGTTAAGGCAACAGACAATTCACTTAAAAATTCAGTGTTGATATTGATACCCTCAATTTCCATCGCTGTTAAAACAGAAACTAAAGGCAATTCAACTTCATTAAATAGTTTGGTAACGTTTCCACTTTCTAATTCTGATGTAAAATGTTGTTTTAATTGCAGAGTAATATCAGCATCTTCCACTGCATACTCTGTTTGGTCAGCAATAGGTACAACTCGCATAGAAAGCTGATTTTTTCCTTTTTTACCAATCAATTCTGTAATAGAAACAGGCTGATAATTCAAGTAGGTTTCCGCCAAAACATCCATATTGTGCCTCATATCTGGATTGATGAGGTAATGAGCAATCATCGTATCAAATAGTTTTCCTTTTACAGGCATATTATAATTAGACAATACTTTAATGTCATACTTTAAATTATGTCCAATTTTCTCAATATCAGATTCGAAAAAGGGTCTGAATTCTTCTAAAATTACTTTGGTTTCTTCTTGATCTTCTGGAAAAGAAACATAATATCCTTTTCCAACTTCGTAAGAAAATGCAATTCCTATTAATTCTACTTCTAATGCTTTTAAACCAGTAGTTTCTGTGTCAAAACAAACAGAAGTTTGTTGCATCAACTTTTGAATCAATAATTTTCTTGAGAAAGGAGAATCAATATGTTGATAAAAATGATTGGTGCTTGTAATAGTTTTAAAACCAGAAGCTACTTCTTCTTTGGTTATACTCCCAGTGCCTGGTGCTGCAAATAAATCGAATTGGCCATCTGTATTTGAAGTTGACTTTTTGGGAGATTTTTGAGATTGTTTCGTTTCACTTGTAATGACAGTTGTATCTGAAGTTTGTGTTGAGGTTTCAGTAGCAAAAGTTCGTAAGAAATTGGTCAATAAATTTCTAAACTCTAAATCATTAAAAATTTCAGTAACTTTTTCTTTATTGGGTTCATCTAACGTAAAATCGGTAGCATCAAAAGTTACTGGAACATCCAACATTATGGTTGCTAATTTTTTAGAAAGCAAACCTAATTCTCCATTTGCTTCTACTTTCTCTTTCATTTTCCCTTTCAACTGATCTGTATTTGCCAACAAACCTTCCATAGAACCAAATTGTGCTAAAAACTTTTTGGCGGTTTTTTCTCCTACTCCAGGTAAGCCAGGTATATTATCAGAAGAATCGCCCATCATTCCTAAAAAATCAATGACTTGTAGAGGGTTTGTAACTCCAAATTTTTCTTGTACTTCAGGAACTCCCCAAATATCATAACCACCTCCAAAACGTGGTTTGTACATAAAAATATTTTCGGAAACAAGTTGCGCAAAATCCTTATCTGGAGTTACCATAAACGTTTTGTAGCCTTCTTTTTCTGCCTGTTTAGAAAGTGTACCAATTACATCATCTGCCTCAAAACCTTCTTTTACCATTATTGGAATGTGCATGGCTTTTAAAATCTCATAAATGTAAGGTATAGCAAGTCTAATTGCTTCTGGAGTTTCATCTCTGTTAGCTTTATAAGCTTCGAATAGTTCTACTCTATCTGTACTGCCTCCTTTGTCAAAACAAACTGCTAAATGATCAGGTCTTTCACGTTTAATAACATCTAATAATGAGTTCATAAAACCCATAATTGCAGAAGTATCTAGTCCTTTAGAATTGATTCTTGGGTTCTTTATAAATGCGTAATATCCACGAAAAATTAATGCATACGCATCAACTAAAAAAAGTCTTTTTTGATCTGCCATTTTTCCTTTTTTGATGAAGATATAAAGCTACAAAATAATATGATGATTATATAAATTTGTAACAATTATTAGGTTAAGTTTACTAATATTAAAAACTATAAAAAAATGAATTTATCTTTTAAAATTTTAATAGGATTTTTTGTTGTTGCTTTATTGTTGATAGCTAGTGCATTTGTTTACATAAAGAAAAGTTCTAGTATTGATGATTTAGTTGTTAATGAAACTGACTCAATAAATAAAAAAATAGTATTAGCAAAGCTGTGGTTAAACAAACTACAAAAAGATAAGAAATTTAATGGTGCTGTTTTATTAATAAAAAATGATAAAGTTATATTAAAAGAAACGTATGGGTTTACAGATAATACCAAAAAAATAGCACTTACAAATAATTCCTCTTTTAGATTAGCATCAGTATCTAAACAGTTTACTGCTGCAGGTATTATGCTACTTAAAGAGCAAGGAAAATTAAATTTTGATGATAGCATTACCAAATATTTACCTCAATTAAGTTATAATACTGTTACCATTAGAAATTTATTAAATCATACTTCTGGAGTGCCTGATATTTATATGAATTTTGAAAGTAAATATAAAAAAGAGATTGATAAATTTTTAAGCATTTCTAAAATGGTTGATTTACTTGCTAAAGAAAATAAACCGTTAACAAGCAAACCAAATGAAAAATACAGATATAACAATACTGGCTATGTTTTGTTAGCTGCTATTGTTGAAAGTATTTCTAAAAAATCATTTGAAGATTTTATGCAAGAAGAATTGTTTAGTAAGCTAAAAATGAAAAATACCAGAGTTTGGAATTTAGCTTCTAAAGATTCCACTTTTAAAAATAAAACATCTTCTTTTGAATATATACTTGGTAAACCTTATCCTTTAGAACCATCAATTTTAGATGGTGTTGCTGGTGATGGAGGAGTCTTTTCTAGCATTAATGATTTTGTAATTTGGAATCAATTTTGGCATCAAAATGAATTTTTATCAAAAGAAACCATGCATGAAGCTTTTAAAGAACCCATTTTAAATGATGATTCAATATCTGATTACGGTTTTGGATGGATAATAACTAAAAACAAAGCAATGTGGCATAATGGATCTTGGCTGGGTGCAAGAACTATGATTATTAGAAATCCTCAATTAAAAAATTGTCTGGTAATTTTAGATAATTCATCTTCTAAAAATATTGATAAAATTGCAGAAAAACTTGTTCAAGTTTTTAAATAAATTACGCTTTATATTCAGCAGATTTTAATCCTTTTTGAAAAGGAGCTTTTAACTGATATATTAAATCTTCAGATTTTTCTGCATCCAAAATATCTACTCCATAAACAATGTCTTTGGTGTCTTTATATACAAATGTTCCAAAAATACGATCCCAAAAAGAAAAGATGTTTCCAAAATTAGTATCTGTCCAAGGCATTACATGATGATGATGAAACTTGTGTGTATTGGGTGAAATAAACACATAACTTATCGCTTTGTCTAGTTTAGTTGGCAAGCTTATATCTGCATGTGAAAAATAAGTAAAAAGCACTGTTAAAATGCGGTACATTAAATAATAAGAAACTGGCAACCCAGCAATTAATACACCAATTAATGCAAAAGTTTCTCTAAAAATAAAATCAATTGGGTGATGTCTTGTACCAGAAGTAACATCTACGTGAGTATCACTATGATGTACTGTGTGAAACTTCCACATAAAAGGAACTTTATGAAGCAGATAATGCACCACATATTGTGATGTAAAATCTAAAATCATAATTGCAAGAATAATTTCAACCCAAACTGGCAAATCTACCATATTTAATAGTCCAAAATTATTGGCATCAATCCAAAGAAAAACACCAACAGTAAGTACCCCAAAAACAACATTAATAATCATCGTTGATAACAATAATGCTAGGTTTGTTTTAGCATGTTTCCATTTATTATATTGATGTTTCTTTAAAGGATATACTCCTTCTAATACCCAAAAAAGAGATAAGCAACCTACAATCCAGATTAGTTTTTGAACACTTGTTAAATTCTCGAAAAAAGTAATTATCGAATCTATCATTTTATAAAAATTAGCATTCTAAAATACAAAAACTTTAACAAGTTGTTAAAATGCATTGTTTTTTTAACACTTACCTTTGTTATTTACATCTTTTATGACGCGTTTAATTATCTTCATTATCATCTTATTAGTTTTAGGTACACTTTTAGAATACTATACTTTTCAAGCTTTAAAAACCATTTCAAAACATAAGTTTTTGCCTTTTGGTTTTCTTTTTGCTAGTATAGCTGTATATACTAATTTTATAATCACTGCATTGACTTACGATAGAAGCAATGGACAAACCCCACAGTTTCAAATGGCAATGGGTTTATTACTTACTTTTTTAATTCCAAAACTATTTATAGTCATTTTACTTTTTGGGGAAGATATTTATAGATGGATTGTAAAAGCAATTTCTGCTATTTCAAGCCAAGAAACTCAACCTTTAGCAGGTAGAAGAAAATTTATCAGTCAATTGGCTTTGGGTATTGCAGCCATTCCTTTTGTATCCTTTATTTATGGCATTATTCAAGGAAAATACAATTATAAAGTCATTAAATATCAACTTTCTTTTGATGATTTACCAGAAGCTTTCGATGGTTACACTATCACTCAAATTTCTGATATTCATTCTGGAAGTTTTACCAACAAAGAAAAAATACAATATGGTGTTGATTTAATAAATGAACAAAAATCGGATTTACTATTATTTACAGGAGATATTGTAAATAATAAGGCTGATGAGATGGATAATTGGATTGATGTTTTTGCAAAACTAGAGGCTAAAGAAGGTAAATATGCTATTTTAGGTAATCATGATTATGGTGATTATATGCAGTGGAAAAAGCCAGAAGATAAAGTAGACAATTTTGAGAAAGTAAAAGGAATTCATAAAAAAATTGGTTTTGATTTACTATTAGATGAACATCGATATTTGGAAAAAGATGGACAAAAAATTGCCTTGCTTGGAGTTGAAAACTGGGGAAAAGGATTTAACCAAGCAGGAGATTTAGCAAAAGCCTCTGCAAATGTGAATAAAGAAGATTTTAAAATTTTGATGAGTCATGATCCAAGTCATTGGGAGCATAAAGTAAAAAAAGATGATTTTAACTATCATCTTACCTTAAGTGGTCATACACATGGTTTACAAATGGGTATTGAAATACCTGGTTTTTTTAGATTTAGTCCATCTCAATTTGTTTATAAACAATGGGCTGGATTATACCAAGAATATGGAAGATACATTAATGTAAATAGAGGTTTTGGATATCATGCGTTTCCTGGAAGAGTTGGTATTTGGCCAGAAATTACTGTCATAGAATTGAAAAAAGCCTGATAATCAGCTTATTCAATAAGATTTATTATATTTGTGATGCAAAAGATAAATGTTCTGCATTTTAGCATTTCTAATACTTAAATTATGACAAAGTTTGGAGAATTAATTAGCGTTGATAAACCAGTATTAATCGATTTTTATACAGATTGGGATCAAGTTGATACTAGTGTTGGTACATTAAGAGATGTTGCTGCAGCTTTAGGTGATAGAGCTAAAGTAATTAAGATTGATATTAAGAAAAATGAAACTCTTGCAGATGCTTTACGTGTAAAAGGCAACCCTACTTTTATGATTTATAAAAATGGAGAAATGAAATGGCGTCAAACAGGATATCATGATGCAAATACCTTGATTGATTTGGTACAGAAGTACTTTTAATCAATTTTATACCACAAATTTAAAAAAGGCTTTAAATGAAAATTTAAAGCCTTTTTTGTTATTTCTCTTCTGGTAAAATTTGTTCAAATAGCATTACTGTGTCATTGAACTCTTTTTGCATTGCTTTCTTGTATTCTTCATCTGTATCATACTGCATTATTTGGTCTAAAACTCCTTTATATAAATATCTAAATGTTAAATCGAATTCTTCGAAAACCAAATCAAAATCTTCTTCAGAGAATGTGCTAAACCAAATTAGCTTATCTCTAAACAAACGAACTAACATTTCTGCAGCATCTCTAGCTTTTTTAGTTTCCCCTAGTCTATAATATAATTCAGGATATTCTAAAGAAAGACTAAAATGATCAAAATACTCTATTGGCATCTTATTGATAGATAAATCTAAAACCTCAACAGCTTTAATAGTATCACCTTCTTTAGCAAATTCTGTAGATAAACGCATTAAATTATTTCTAAAAGAAATCGCATTTCTTTTGGTTTGCTCATCTAAATAAATTTTACCATCATTAATATTTCTCCAATTCCATTTTTGTACATTCTTGTACATTTTTTCAGTATCAATTCTACCAATATCAAATAAGCTTTTCTCTCTAACCAGTTCACCTTTTTCATTATAAATTTTAGTAGGTGTTTTAATTGGCACAAATTTAAAAGCTAAACCATCTAGTTGTAAATAATCTTTAAGCCAGATATATTCGCTATCTGAATTAGAGCCTCCAGTAAAATAAATTGGGCGTTTCCAATCAAAATTATTAAGAATATCTAGCATTAATATTGTATTTTTTGCAATAGTTCTATCTATCTTAATATCTATATAAGGTAAAATTTTGTCAGCATCTTTTTGTGCTACAATACCATATTTAAGTGCATTTTCTTTATTTACAGGAATTCTAATTCGATTGGTTGGTAATATCTTTTCTGGATTACCATCACCATCTAAATCATAAAAAGTACGTTTACTGTTACTTCTTATCCATTTCATAAAGTTGTCTAAATCTAATACAGAATCTTTGAGTTGAGGAAAAAGTTCTTCAAAATAATACGCTGCATCTAAAGTACCATATTTGTATTCATCATGGGTTAATTGAGATGGTATAGGGTCTGCTTTATAAGACTTCTTTTTCATTTGATCTATATACCAATCTGTTTGAAAAAGACTTGTATTTACCAGTTTAATATCTGTTCTAATACCTTCTACTTCTTGCATATACCAGAGAGGAAAAGTATCATTATCTCCAATCGTAAACATTATTGCATTAGGGTCACAACTTTCTAAATACGCTTGTGCATTTAAATGTGTAGTGTATCTGTTAGATCTGTCATGATCATCCCAATTTTCTGATGCCATTAGACCAGGTACAAGTACTAAACATGCAACAGTTATAATAACTGCAATTCTTTTTCTAGAACCAAAATCTTTAAGGTATTCATATAGTGCAAAAACACCAAAGCCTATCCAAATAGCAAAGATGTAAAAACTACCTACAACTGCATAATCACGTTCACGAGGTTCAAATGGTTTTGGATTGGTATAAAATATTATTGCAAAACCAGTAAAGGCAAAGAATAAAAATAGGGTATAGAAATTCTCTTTGTCCCATTTTATTTGAAATAAAAGTCCAATAACACCTAAAATTAAAGGTAGAAAATAGTATGTATTTCTTCCTTTATTTTCTCTGGCTTGCCAAGTAAGTTTGTCTTGCGAACCTAATCTAGCTTCATCAATAAAATCAATACCACTGATCCAGTTTCCATTAAAAATATCTAGATTTCCTTGAATATCATTTTGGCGACCAACAAAATTCCACATAAAATAACGCCCATACATGTATCCAAATTGATAACTCACCATAAACTTTATGTTTTCGGCAAAAGTGGGTCTTCGTTTACTATTTGCTGGTATTCCTGCAATTGCTTTATATCTTTTAACTACAGATTCATTTGGGTCTACCATTCTTGGTATAAATCCTTTATGTTTATCAGACCAATTGGGTAGAACATCTTTGTATTTATTTACGATAACATATTTACCGTCTTTCTTCTCATATTTTGGCTTATCATCTCTTGTAGGGTTATTTCTATCTTGATCTCTATTGTATTTATTTGAATAATAGGTATCATAAAAAACATTGGCATCTCCATATTGTTCACGCTCATAATATGCTAATAATTCTCTTGCACTTGATGGGTTGTTCTCGTTAATTGTAGTATTTGCATTGGCTCTGATTGGTAACATCATCCAAGAGGAGAAACCAATCATAATAAATAACAAGGATAAAATTAGTGTGTTGGCTGTAATTTTTTTCTTTTTTCTTGTGATATTCAATCCTACATAAAAAAGAATAATTAACACTATACCTGCTATTATTGTACCTGAATTGTATGGTAAGCCTATTGAGTTTATAAAGAATAATTCTGATGCACTAAAAAACTTTAATGTAAATGGAAATATAAATTTAAAAACCAATACTAAAACCAATACAGAAATAACTGTAGCAATGGCTGTTGTTTTTAGGTTGATGTTTTTATATGTTTTGAAAAAATAAAGCATTACAATAGCAGGTATTACCAATAAAGATAAAATATGTACGCCAAAAGATAACCCAACAACAAAACTGATAAGTACTAACCATTTATTGCCTCTAGGGGTATTGATTTCACTTTCCCATTTTAAACCTAGCCAAAATAAGATTGCCATTAAAAATGATGACATTGCATATACTTCACCCTCAACTGCACTAAACCAAAAACTATCAGAAAACGTATAAGCTAGAGAACCCACTAAACTACTACCAAGTATTGCTAGCCTTTTTCCCCTTGATATTTTACCTGTTTTGTGAGCCAGTTTTTCAGATAAATTAGAAATGGTCCAAAACATAAATAAAATAGTAAACGCACTAGCTAATGCAGACATAAAATTCACCATTTTAGCAATCTGTGTAAAATCTGTTGTAAACATTGCAAAAAATGCCCCTAACATTTGAAATAATGGTGCTCCTGGAGGATGCCCTACTTCTAATTTAACAGCTGTAGAAATATATTCTCCAACATCCCATGCACTTACAGTTGGTTCTATGGTAAGTGAGTATGTTATTAAAGCAATTGCAAAGCTGATCCATCCTAAAATGATATTCCACTTTTTAAAAGTTTCTGGTTTCATAAAATATCTTTGAAATCTGTGTGGCGAATTTACTAATAAATATGAATAAATAAACTTTATCTATTCTTTTCTAATTACTTAAAAACTCACAAAACTTTGTTAAAGTTAAAAATTGACTAAAAATGTTTGCAAAATAAAAAGAATGCATTAAATTTGCACTCGCTTAAAAGCATTGGCCTATGGTGTAATTGGTAACACACCGGTTTTTGGTACCGTCATTCAAGGTTCGAGTCCTTGTAGGCCAACAAAAGCTTCACAAATCGTGAAGCTTTTTTTTGTTTTATAATTGAATAAAAAAAGATGCTTAAATAAACATCTTTTGTATTTTTTAGTTCGTTTATCATCGCCTTCTAGATGTACCTCTTCTAAAGAGTCCTAGAACAAACAGTATAATTATTGCACCAGAAGCTCCTCTAATAATGTCGCTAATTACTCCACTACCAACACTAATTCCTAATTCTCCAAAAGCCCAAGAGCCAACAAAACTCCCTGCAATTCCAATGATAATACTTAAAATTAGCCCATAACCATTGTCGCTCATTAAAACGTCTGCTATATAACCACATACAGCACCAATAATAATTGTGTATAAAACATCCATGATAAAAAATTTAATTAATTGTTATATTTCTAGCAATTTAATAAAAATTAACAATATTTAGCAAAGTATATCCTCAAAAACTAATATTTTAGTGAAAAATTAATATTTTAACTCGTATTACAAACTAACCATTTTTAAATAACTCATCATTATGAGAAAATCAATCTTGTACTTATTTATTCTAATAAGTTTAACAGCTTTTACTCAAAAAAATTCAACTAACGCAACCAAAATTCAAGAATCTTTAGAAGTTAAAAAATTATTAGAAAGCAACTCTTTAGTAAAAAATGTCAGTTTTACAAATATTGGTCCAACTGTAATGAGTGGACGAGTTGCAGATGTTGCAGTAAATCCAGAAAATCCAACAGAGTTTTATGTAGGCTATGCATCAGGAGGTTTATGGTATACTAATAATAATGGAACAACATTTACACCTGTTTTAGACAATTCTCCAACACAAAATATTGGAGATATAGCTGTAGATTGGAATTCTGAAACAATTTGGGTTGGGACAGGTGAAAAAAATTCATCACGTTCTAGTTATGCAGGAATTGGAATGTTAAAATCAACAAATAAAGGTAAAACTTGGCAAAATGTTGGTTTGTTAGATTCGCATCATATTAGTAGAATTCTCATAAATCCAAACAATACTGATGAAGTTGTAGTAGGTGTTATTGGTCATTTATATTCTTCAAATGAAGAAAGAGGTATTTTTAAAACGACTGATGGTGGAAAAACGTGGACAAAATCCCTTTTTATAAATAAAGATACAGGAATTATTGATGTTGCTTTTGCTCCAGAAAACTTTAATATTATGTATGCTGCTTCTTGGGAAAGAGAACGTAAAGCTTGGAATTTTGATGGGGATGGAAAAAATTCAGCAATCTATAAAAGTACAGATGCAGGAACTTCTTGGACAAAAATTGCTGATAAAAGCGGTTTCCCAATTGGAGATGGAGTTGGTAGAATTGGTTTAGCTGTTTTTAACGAAAATACGGTTTATGCTTTACATGATAGTCAATTTAGAAGACCAAAAAGAAAAACTAAAAAAACTTCTGATGCTTTAACCAAAGAAGATTTTAAAACAATGACTTCTGCTGATTTCTTAAAATTATCAGATAAAAAATTGAATGCATATTTAAAAAACAACGGATTTCAAGAAAAATACAGAGCACAAAATGTAAAGCAAATGGTAAGAGTTGGTTCTGTAAAACCTATAGATTTGGCTAAATATTTAGAAAATGCAAATTCATTATTATTTGACACTCAAGTTATTGGTGCAGAAGTTTTCAAAACTACAAATGGAGGTAAATCTTGGAAAAAAACACACAAAGAGTATTTAAATGGAGTATATAATTCTTATGGATATTATTTTGGAGAAATTAGAGTTGATTTACAAAATGAAAATGCCATATATGTGTTGGGAGTTCCAATTATAAAATCTAAAGATGGAGGAAAAACATTTACTTCTATCAGTAAAGAAAATGTGCATTCAGATCATCAAGCTTTATGGGTAAATCCTAAAAAATCGGGTCATATTTTAAATGGAAATGATGGTGGTTTAAACCTTACTTACGATGATGGAGAAAACTGGACTAAACTAAATGACCCTGCAGTTGGGCAGTTTTATTCGGTTTATGCAGATAATCAAAAAAATTATAAAGTTTATGGTGGTTTGCAAGATAATGGAGTTTGGGTAGCAAGCAACAATGCAAGAATTAATAAACGTTGGCAACAATCAGGTCAAAATCCTTATGAGTCAATTATGGGTGGAGATGGTATGCAAGTTCAGGTTGATGACAGAAATCCAAATATTGTTTACACAGGATATCAATTTGGAAATTATTTTAGAATTGATAGAAAATCTGGTAGAAATAAATACATTCAACCAAAACATACTTTAGGCGAAAACCCATATCGTTTCAACTGGCAAACACCTATTTTATTATCAAAACACAATCAAGATATTTTATATTTAGGAGGTAATAAATTGCATCGTTCTTTAAATAAAGGTAATAAATGGGAAACAATTTCGGGCGATTTAACAACTGGAGGTAAAAAAGGGAATGTTGCTTATGGGACTTTAGCAACCATTTCAGAAAGTCCTTTTCAATTTGGATTGATTTATACAGGTTCTGATGATGGTCTAATTTACAGAACCAAAGATGCAGGTGGTTCTTGGACAAAAATTTCTAATAAGTTGCCACAAGATTTATGGGTTTCAAGAATTATTGCTTCATCACACAAAAAAGAACGTGTTTATGCAACGTTAAATGGGTACAGATTTGATGATTTCACCACTTATGTTTATGTTTCTGATGATTTTGGAGAAAACTGGAAAAGTATTAGCAGTAACATTCCAACATCGCCAGTAAATGTAATTAAGGAAGATCCAGAAAATGCGAACTTATTGTATTTAGGCACAGATAATGGATTATACGTTTCTTTTAATCAAGGTAAATCTTGGGAAGCTTTTAGCAAGAATTTACCTAATGTTGCTGTACACGATTTAGTAATTCAGCCAACAGCAAAACACCTAATTGTAGCTACTCATGGCCGAAGTTTATACAAAGCAAACATTGCTCCTTTACAAAAAATGAATTCTGATATTTTAGAGAAATCCAGCTACGTTTTTTTTATTGATAATATCAGAAAAAGTAGAAATTGGGGGCGTTCGTTTAGTCAATGGAGAGATGCTTACACACCAGAAATTACGATTCCTTTTTATGTGAATTCTGATAGAAAAATAACTTTGGACATTTACAAAGAAGATATTAAAGTAAATTATATTTCTATAGAAGCTGATAAAGGCTATAATGAAGCTGTTTTTGATGTTACTTTTTCTAAAAAAGGAAAGAAAAATTTTGAAAAAGGAAGTGAAAAATCAGCATTAAAAAAGGCTCAAAATGATAAATATTATTTACCAAAAGGGAAATATGTGGTTAAAATTGATGATGCAAAAAGTAAGTTTGAAATCAAATAAAACTTTGAAGTACAAGACCTCACAGGTTCAAGAAATCTGTGAGTCTAAAAATTATCAATATGAAAAGAAATCTTTTACTTTTATTCTTCACCATTACAATTTCAATGAGCTCACAAACCAAAAGTAAAGGTTTTTTTGATCTTTCTGGTCCTAAAAGAATTTGGGTAATATTCCACCCTTTTAAGGCAAAAAAATCTTTAAGAATTTCTAATGAAACAAACAAGGTTTCTGATTCTATAAAAAAAACCAATTTATTAGATGGTGATGGTAATGGGGGTCAAGTAGATGCTTTTAGACATGCCTATTGGATGGCTCGTTTACGACAAGAGATTGGTAAATCTGCTGCACGTTCTTTAGGTAAAGCACATGAAAAGGAAAATTATTTAACCTACAAAAAAAGGCAATTAGAAGATGGTACTGTACCTGATGAAATATCATCAACTATGGATTTATGGAATAATGAAGAGGGTCTAAAACTAATAAGAAAAAGAAGTACAGTTTCTCAAAAAAGTTTGATTTATAAAATAGTCAATGCAATTAAAGGTGGTAAGATGAAAATTATCAAAAAAGATAAAGAAGGTAATTTTTTAACTTGCGATGGCAAAAAAATTACCCCAGAAGAATTAAAAGGAAAATGGAAAAATAATAAGTGCTTGGTAGCTTCAAATCAAATTCCTTAAGAATTATTTAAACCCATTCTAAATACTTACGAAAACGATGTAAATTCCTTGTAATCCATTTTGTTAAGCCGTATTTTTGTATTCAAAATTTTAATTAATTATACAATGAGCGGATTTTTCAAATCTTCAATTGGGAGGAAAGTGTCTATGGCACTTTCAGCATTTTTCTTAATGATCTTCCTATTACAGCATTTAACTATAAATATGATGTCTGTTTTTAGTGCAGACTTGTTTAACGAAGTATCACACTTTATGGGTACAAACCCTGTTGTTCAATTTGCATTACAGCCTGTTTTAATATTCGGAGTTGTTTTTCACTTTGTAATGGGCTTTATTTTAGAACTTCAAAATACAAGAGCAAGAAATGTATCATATGCCAAAAATAATGGAGGAGCTAACTCCACGTGGATGAGTAGAAATATGATTTGGAGTGGTATTGCAATTTTAGCATTTATCATTCTACATTTTATCGATTTTTGGTTTCCAGAAATCAACACAAAATTTATCCAAGGAGATTGGTCTGGAACTATGGAAGGAGTTGAAGGGTTTAGATATTATGAAGAGTTAGTTCATAAGTTTATGCATCCTGCAAGAGTTGCTGCATATGTAATTGCTTTTGTTTTTTTAGGCTTGCATTTAGCTCACGGTTTTACTTCAGCATTTCAGTCGGTTGGAGCAGCTTCATTAAGAAAAAAATTAGAAAAAGTAGGTTTGGCCTACTCAATAATAATCCCTTTAGGATTTATATTTATCGCATTATTTCATCATCTTAACCATTAATCTTAAATAACTATGGCTTTAAATTCAAAAGTACCAAAAGGTCCAATTAAAGATAAATGGACAGACTATAAAAATAAAATTAACTTGGTAAATCCTGCTAACAAGCGTCATATAGATGTTATTGTAGTTGGTACAGGTTTAGCAGGTGGTTCTGCATCAGCAACATTAGCAGAACTGGGTTACAATGTAAAAGCATTTGCTTATCAAGATTCTCCAAGAAGGGCGCATTCAATTGCTGCTCAAGGAGGAATTAACGCCGCAAAAAATTATCAAGGAGATGGAGATTCTACCTACAGATTATTTTATGATACTGTAAAAGGTGGAGATTACAGATCTCGTGAAGCTAACGTTTATAGATTGGCTGAAGTTTCAGCAAATATTATTGATCAATGTGTGGCACAAGGAGTTCCTTTTGCACGTGATTATGGTGGTTTGTTAGACAACCGTTCTTTTGGTGGCGTTTTAGTTTCTAGAACGTTTTACGCAAAAGGGCAAACAGGTCAACAATTATTATTAGGAGCGTATTCTGCAATGAACAGACAAATTGCTCGCGGAAAGATTGAAATGTTTAACAGACACGAAATGTTAGATGTTGTTGTTGTTGATGGAAAAGCAAGAGGAATTATTGCTCGTAATTTAGTTACTGGAGAAATCGAAAGACATTCTGCACATGCTGTTGTTATTGCATCTGGAGGTTATGGAAACGTATATTTCTTATCTACAAATGCAATGGGTTCTAATGTTACTGCTGGTTGGAAAATTCACAAAAAAGGAGCATATTTTGCAAATCCTTGTTATACACAAATTCATCCAACTTGTATTCCACGTTCTGGAGATTATCAGTCTAAATTAACGTTGATGTCTGAATCTTTAAGAAATGATGGACGTATTTGGGTGCCAAAGAATTTAGAAGATGTAAAAGCAATTCGTGAAGGCAGTAAAAAACCAACCGATTTATCTGAAGATGAAAGAGATTATTATTTAGAAAGACGTTATCCAGCTTTTGGTAATTTGGTACCAAGAGATGTTGCTTCTAGAGCAGCGAAAGAGCGTTGTGATGCTGGTTATGGAGTAAATGCAACTGGTGAAGCTGTGTATTTAGATTTTGCTGCATCTTTTATAAGATATGGAACAGAGCAAGCTAAAATTCAAGGTATTAACAATCCTTCTGATGCAAAAATTAAAGAATTAGGACAAGAGATTGTAAGAGCAAAATATGGAAACCTTTTTCAAATGTATGAGAAAATTGTTGATGAAAATCCATATGAAACACCAATGATGATTTACCCAGCAGTTCATTATACTATGGGTGGTGTTTGGGTTGATTATAATTTAATGACAACCATTCCTGGCTGTTATTGTATTGGAGAAGCAAATTTCTCTGATCATGGAGCCAACAGATTAGGAGCATCAGCATTAATGCAAGGTTTGGCAGATGGCTATTTTGTGTTGCCATACACTATTGGAGATTATTTAGCTGATGATATTAGAACAGGAAAAATATCAACAGAAACTCCAGAATTTGAAGTAGCAGAAAACGAAGTGAAAGAAAGAATTAATTTCTTTGTAAACAATAAAGGAACACATTCAGTTGATTATTACCACAAGAAATTAGGAAAAATTATGTGGGATAAATGTGGAATGTCTAGAAACGCTGCTGGTTTAAAAGAGGCTATTGAAGAAATTTCTGCATTACGTAAAGATTTCTGGCAAAACGTTTCGGTTCCAGGTGGTGCTAATGAATACAATGAAGAATTAGCAAAAGCTGGTAGAGTTGCAGATTTTTTAGAATTAGGTGAACTATTTGCAAAAGATGCTTTAGAAAGAGAAGAATCTGCAGGAGGACACTTTAGAGAGGAATATCAAACTCCAGAGGGAGAAGCAAAAAGATTAAAAGAATTTCAGTTTGTTTCTGCTTGGGAATATAAAGGAGAACCAAAAGATGCAATCTTACACAAAGAACCTTTAGAATACGAAAACATAGAAGTAAAAGAAAGAAGTTATAAATAAAATTAAGACATTATGAATTTAACACTAAAAATTTGGAGACAGAAAGACTCAAGTTCAAAGGGTCAAATGGTAGATTACAAAGTGACTGAAATTTCAGAGCATATGTCTTTTTTAGAAATGATAGATGTTTTAAACGAAGGTTTAGTTGCAAAAGGAGAAGAACCAGTTGCTTTCGACCACGATTGTAGAGAAGGAATTTGTGGTATGTGTTCTATGTATATTAATGGAGAAGCTCATGGACCAGATAGAGGTGTAACTACTTGCCAGTTACACATGCGTATGTTTAAAGATGGAGATACCATTACAATCGAACCATTTAGAGCTGCTGCATTTCCAGTAATTAAAGATTTAGTTGTAGATCGTTCCGCTTTTGATAGAATTCAACATGCAGGTGGTTATATTTCTGTAAACACTTCTGGTAACACACAAGATGCAAACTCAATTCCTATTTCTAAACAAGCAGCAGATACAGCAATGGACGCTGCTACTTGTATTGGTTGTGGCGCATGTGTTGCTACTTGTAAAAATAGTTCTGCAATGCTGTTTGTAGGTGCAAAAGTATCTCAATATGCTTTGTTACCTCAAGGTCAAGTAGAAGCAGCAGATCGTGTTAAAAACATGGTAGCGCAAATGGATTTAGAAGGCTTTGGAAATTGTACAAATACAGGTGCTTGTGAAGTAGAATGCCCAAAAGGAATTTCTTTAGACAACATTGCAAGAATGAATAGAGAATTAATGAAAGCTTCTATCTAATAAACAAACGTCATTGCGAGATTTTATGAAGCAATCTCATAAGAATAAATAAAAAAACCAAAACTAAATTTAGTTTTGGTTTTTTTACTGAAAACTGAAACTGCTCACTGAAAACTATTTTACTTCCTCCCAAAATCAGCAGGAATTTCCCCCCAAGCTTTAGTTTCCCATTTTAATATGGGGTTTTTAAAAGAATTGTTTTGTAACCAATTTTCAGCTCTTTTTATCAATTCTAATAAATCTTTATTAGAGGCATCAAAATGAATATTGGTTTTGCACTTTTTCTGACGAACCCAACTCATGGCAATTTTAGAATCAGAATAAATAGGAATATCTTCTTTATTTTTATTATTTAAAAGTGCTATTCCATGCACCAAAGCTAAAAACTCACCAATATTATTAGTTCCTTTTAAGTAGGGACCTTTTTTAAAAATTTCTTTTTTGTTATGTGTAAAAACGCCTCTATATTCCATTTTTCCTGGGTTTCCAGAACAAGCAGCATCCACAGCAATACTTTCTAAAATAGGAGAACCGTATTTTTCTTTTTCTTTGGATGATAAAACAGGTCTTTTGGTATTTTTACCTTTATAGTCTAAATACTTTTTAGAAAAAGCTAGTACTGCATCATCTAAACTAGTAAAAGATTTGTATTGAGCCCCTTCATAACCGTCAATTTGAGCTTTACATACCTTCCAAGAAGTAAAAACACCAGTTTTTCTTCCTGCCCAAACTACATAATACTTTTTTTTAGGCATTTTTGTATGATAAAATTACTTCTTCAATGACTTTTGGAAAATATTTTTGTTCTAAAATATGTATTTTTTCTGCAATTTTTTCTGGTGTATCGTTTTCATTTAAAGAAGTTTTAGCTTGAAAAATGATTGCACCTTCATCATAATTCGCGTTAACGTAGTGAATTGTAATACCAGTTTCTTTTTCATTATTGGCAGCCACAGCTTTATGAACATTCATTCCGTACATTCCTTTACCTCCATATTTAGGCAGTAAGGCTGGGTGGATATTTATAATCCTATTAGAAAATATATTTATAATTTTTTCAGGTACTTTCCATAAAAAACCAGCCAATACTATATAATCTGCTTCTTTTTTTAATAGGTTTAAAATAGTATCTTCTATAAAAAAGTCACCCTTATTAAAGTATAAATGCTTAATATTTAGTGATTTACACCTATCAAAAACTTTGGCATACCTATTGTTACACAAAACTTGAGTAACCCTAGCAGTTTTAGTGTGATTAAAAAACTTAATAATATTTTCTGCGTTCGTTCCAGAACCAGAAGCAAATACAACAATACGCTTCATATCTAACCTAATCTAGAGTACAAAAAAAAGAATATTTATTAACAAATCAAGTGATTTCATTGAATATTGAACAATTTTAATTATTTTTAGAAATCATTTTTTAGGCAAAAATTAGATAAAACTAATAAGATTTGTATTTTTGCCCCGATTTAAATTTTAAAAAACAGAAAAATTATGTCAGACATTGCATCAAGAGTAAAAGCTATTATCGTAGACAAATTAGGTGTGGACGATAACGAAGTAACAACAGAAGCTAGCTTCACAAATGATTTAGGAGCAGATTCTTTAGATACTGTTGAGTTAATTATGGAGTTTGAAAAAGAATTTGATATTCAAATTCCAGATGATCAAGCAGAAAATATTGGTACTGTAGGCCAGGCAATTAGCTATATAGAAGAAGCAAAAAAGTAATATTTATATGCAGTTAAAACGAGTTGTAGTTACTGGACTTGGCGCATTAACGCCAATTGGTAATAATATAGAAGAGTATTGGAACGCACTTATTAACGGAGTTAGTGGTGCAGCACCTGTTACGTATTATGATGCTGCCAAGTTCAAAACTCGTTTTGCATGTGAATTAAAAGGCTTTAAAGTCAATGACTATATTGACAGAAAAGAAGCCAGAAGAATGGACAGATTTACACAGTATGGAATAGTTGCTTCTGATGAAGCAATTGCAGATGCTAACTTAAATCTTGATGAAGTTAACAAATTACGTGTTGGCGTAATTTGGGGAGCAGGAATTGGTGGTTTAGAAACTTTTCAAAATGAAGTTTTAAATTTTGCTGCTGGTGATGGAACTCCAAGATTCAATCCGTTCTTTATCCCAAAAATGATTCCAGATATTGCTCCAGGACTTATTTCCATTAAAAATGGATTTATGGGGCCTAATTATACAACAGTTTCTGCTTGTGCATCATCTGCAAATGCAATGATAGATGCATTAAATTACATTAGATTAGGCACTTGTGATGTAATTGTTACAGGTGGTTCTGAAGCTGCTGTAACTATTGCAGGTATGGGTGGTTTTAATGCTATGCATGCTTTATCTACCAGAAATGAAAGTCCAGAAACAGCATCAAGACCTTTTGATGCAGAACGTGATGGATTTGTTTTAGGTGAAGGTGCAGGTGCTATTATTTTAGAAGAATACGAACACGCAAAAGCAAGAGGTGCAAAAATATATGCAGAGGTTATTGGTGGAGGTATGTCTTCAGATGCACATCATATGACAGCTCCACATCCTGAAGGAATTGGCGTTATTGCAGTGATGAAAAACTGTTTAGAAAATGCAGGTATTAAACCTGAAGATGTAGACCACATCAATACACATGGTACTTCTACACCATTAGGAGATGTAGCTGAATTAAAGGCGATTTCAGAGGTTTTTGGTGATCATGCAAAGAATATCAATATTAATTCTACAAAATCTATGACTGGTCACTTATTAGGTGCAGCAGGTGCAATAGAATCTATAGCTTCAATTTTAGCTATGGAAAACGGAATTATACCTCCCACTATAAATCATTCTAATATTGATAAAAATATAAATCCAGATTTAAATCTTACGCTAAACAAACCTCAACATAGAGAAATTAAAATAGCAATGAGTAATACATTTGGTTTTGGCGGTCATAATGCTTGTGTTGCATTTAAGAAAGTGGACGACTAGTGTATGAATTTTATTCGTAAAATAGTTAAATCTCGTTCAGAAGAAGATCAAGAACTGTACAACGAATTAAAAGCATTACTTAACTTTTCTCCAAGAAAAATCAACAAATACAGAAAGGCATTTACACACAGATCATTGCAAATGTCTGACGAAAATGGTAATCCTATAAATTACGAGCGTCTTGAGTTTCTAGGTGATTCTATTTTAGGTTCTGTTATTGCATCTTATTTATATAAAAAAGTTCCAACAGGTTCTGAAGGGTACTTAACTCAAATGCGTTCTAAAATTGTAAGTAGAGAGCATTTAAACGAACTTGGTAAAGACTTAAATCTTATAAAGTTTGTAAACAGCAACATTGACCAAACCAATGTTGGCGATAATATTCATGGTAATATATTTGAAGCTTTAATTGGAGCTATTTATTTAGATAAGGGTTATAATTTTTGTCAGAAATTTATATACGAAAATGTAATTGTGCCTTATGTAGATATTGAAAAATTAGAAGGTAAAATAACAAGCTACAAAGGACTCATAATTGAATGGTGCCAAAAACAAAAGAAAAAATATAAATTTGATACTTACGAAGATTCTGGTAATGAAGCTATAAAACACTTTAGCGTTAAAGTTAGTATTGATGGTGAACAAATAGCCAAAGGTAGAGCTACATCTAAAAAGAAGGCAGAAGAACAAGCATCTAAAAGAGTGTATTACGCTTTTCAAAGCGAAATTTCTGTTGGTTAAATACGATAACGTTTTCGTTAAAATCTTTAAGAAACTCATAAACAATTAGTAATTTAGCATAATAAAGATTAGTTTAAATTATGCAAATTCATTCTTTAGGATTAGACAATTTCTACGATGATGAATTTTCTTTAATAGGAATTCATACTACTTTAGAAGATTTTAAACTAGCCTATTTATTAAATAAAAACTTAAGAACAAGTTTTCAAAAATCTAGAAAAGATTTAGCTTTTAAAGAAGAAAAAAAAAGAGCCTCATTCTCATTATATAATTATTCTAATACAGAATATGATTTTGACTGGCACTTAATTGCAAATAGTTCAAAAAGAGAAAATCAAACAGTTTCTAATGAATTACTGCTGACTTCTGAAACAAAAACGTATTTGATTACAGAAAAGAAAAAAGTAGATTTTTTTATTAAAATTTCTGGAGATATTCAATACAATTTTATTTCAAAAACAGTTGCTAAAATTAAGAAGATAGATCAAGTTATAACTTCTTATCAAATAGATAAGAATACATTAAAGTCTAAAGACTTTTTAATATTTTAAAATATGCCACATAATAATAAAACAAAGATTGTTGCTACTTTAGGACCAGCAACTAATACTAAAGAAATTCTAACAAAATTAGCTCAAAAAGGAGTTAATGTATTTAGAATAAATTTTTCTCATGCAGATTACGAAGACGTAAAGCAAAAAGTAAAAATAATTAGAGAAATAAATAAAGAAAATGGATTTAATATAGCTATACTTGGTGATTTACAAGGTCCTAAATTGCGTGTAGGCGTTATGGAAGATGATGTTGTTTTAAATGAAGGAGATACTTTTACTTTTACGACAGAAAAATGTATAGGTACTAAAGAAAAAGCTTTTATGACCTATCAACGCTTTCCAAAAGATGTAAAAACGGGTGAGTTAATATTAGTTGATGATGGTAAATTATTATTTGAAGTAATCTCTACGAATAAAGAAACTGAAGTTGTAGTTAATGTTATTGTTGGTGGTTCTTTAAAATCTAAAAAAGGTGTAAACTTACCAAACACAGCTATTTCTTTACCTGCACTTACAGAAAAAGACATGGCAGATGCTGTTTTTGCTATTGAGCAAGAAGTAGATTGGATTGCATTATCTTTTGTAAGAACTCCAGAAGATTTAAGAATGTTACGCGATTTAATAGCTCAACATTCAGAATACAGAATACCTGTAATTGCAAAAATAGAAAAACCAGAAGCAGTTAAAAATTTAGATGCATTAATTCCTTATTGTGATGGATTAATGGTTGCACGTGGCGATTTAGGTGTTGAAATACCAATGCAAGAAGTACCACTTATTCAGAAAAAATTAGTGAGAAGAGCAAAACGAGCTAGGATTCCAGTAATTATTGCAACACAGATGATGGAAACTATGATTGAAAATTCTGTACCTACAAGAGCAGAAGTTAATGATGTTGCCAACTCTATTATGGATGGTGCTGATGCTGTAATGCTTTCTGGAGAAACTTCTGTAGGGAAACACCCAGTAAGAGTTATTCAAAAAATGTCTGAAATTATTAAAAGTGTTGAAAATTCTAGAATGATTAAAGTGCCTCATGAAGCTCCACATATTAGAACTAATAGATTTATCACAAAATCAATTTGTTATCATGCAGCTTTAATGGCAAATGATACAAATGCAGCTGCAATATCTACCTTAACAAATAGTGGTTATACAGCATTTCAAATTTCTGCTTGGAGACCTAGAACTCACGTATTGGCTTTTTCTACGAATAAAAGAATTTTAGGAAAACTAAACTTACTTTGGGGAGTTAGAGCTTATTACTATGACAAAAACTTATCTACTGACGACACTGTAGAAGATATTAATGAAATTGCAAAGCAAAAAGGATTTGTAGAACATGGAGATTTAATTATAAACCTTGCTTCAATGCCTTCAGAGGCTAGAGGAATGGTAAATACCTTAAGAGTTTCTGAAATTGATTAATATTGATGTTATATAAAATAAAAAAGCGATTAGAATTAAATTCTAATCGCTTTTTTTTAGCTATAAGCTTAATTTTTTACTAATGATAATAGCGTCATTAGTAACAAATGGCATAGGCATCATTTCTTCTGATCTAGGCTTAATATTAAAATTAGAATTTGTAAGCAAATCATAAGAAATCTCATTTAAAATAATATCTAAAGGTTCTTCTTTATCAATACTAAATGATAATGAAATTTCTTTATCAGAATTAGCAATGTGATATACTAGAAAAGTTCCACTTTTTACAGTATAATTTTTACCTTTATTTACTAAAACATCATTTACTTTAAATTGCTTGAGCGTTATTTTATTTTTCGTAATAAACTCAAGCTTATTTACTTTTCTTTTAGGTATAACTAGTACTTCTAAAAAGCGTTTATTACCGATAATAGTATCAAAATCAACTTTTATTTCTGATGAAGAAATATTTTTATAATCTGTTTTTTTATGATATCTAAAGCGAGTATTGTACTTGCTTTTAGTTTCCGCATTTTTAATACTTCCTTGTACAGCAGTATCATCAAAAATTTGTTTTGTATAAGTATCTAAAGTATTATTATAAGTGCCAAAGTAAGCAGTTTTAGTATCAGAATTTTGAATATAAACAATACTATTTGGCTTCTTTTTATCAACTGAAAAACCACTATTGTAAGTTGCTAATCCAAAGAAAATAATTGCAAATAGACAACTTAATTTTAACATCCAACTCGATTTTTTTTGATAGAAAGTAAGTACCATCAAACCAAAAATTAACGCCAGTAAAACTCCACTAATTAGTAACATTTTTAAGCCTAAACCAACAGGAAACATTTTAATCATTGGTGCAAAAATATAGATAGTTGGTATAGATAGAAGTGTAAATAGGGTACGTTTAGAACGTTCTTCCAAATTCATAAAAACTGAAATTACTAAAATAAATAGAGCACTAAAAACTGGTATTATAAAGAAACCTGCTCCTTTATAATCTTCTAAAATTAAAAAATTGATAATCAACCAAATAAAAATAGGCCCAATTAGTAAATCTGTTGTTTTATCTTGTTTTACAAAGTATTTATACACTTTTATAATAATGCATAAGTTTAAGAAAACAAAAGCTAAAATATATGTGTAGCCATTGTAAGTAAACCCATGTAACATATCTGTATATTCTGGATGAATTATTAAAATCAATTTCCATAAATAATAAGAAACTGCACCACATAAAACCACAGAAATGATAAATGGAAGTAAACTTTTAAAAGCTCCTTTTATCGTTATTTTATTCAGGGAAAAACCGAAAAAGAGTAAAACTATAAATAGGATTGTAGCACTAATTAATAATGGAATAACCCAAGAAAACGGATAGGTTAACAACCTCATAAATGGAAAGTTTACATACATAAAATCTTCATCAGAATTTAAGTTCTCTAAACTTGAATTTGAAAAATAGTTTAAAGTTGTTGTTAAATAATCTGCTTGATGCAACAACGTTTCCCTATCTAAACGTTCGTAAGAATCTTGTGCTGTATGATAATCGAAATGATCTCCAATAAAAGCAAAATTGAAACCATTAATATTACTTTCTTCTCTAAATACGGTTAAATCTGTATCATTAGGTAGCTTCTTGTAAATGCTATACATTAAAGAATTTGTAGCTGGAAAATTAGGTTTAGCTGCTAAAAATTCAGTTAAAAGTTTACTGTTTTTTCCATTCGTCTCCATCAACATATAACTTGGTCCACCACTACCTCTTGCTTCAAAATTTAAAACTAAACCCACATCTTTTGTCCAAGGATGATGATCAACAAAAGCTTGAGCACCTAATAAACCTAATTCTTCAGCATCAGAAATAAGAATAATAATATCATTTTTAGGTGTTTTATTTTTTGCCAAAAAAGCTCTAACTCCTTCTAAAATAGTAACAACTCCAGAACCTGCGTCACTTGCTCCTATAGCTGAATGTGGGTTAGAATCGTAATGAGATAATAACATTAGTGCTTTCCCATTTCCAGATCCTTTAATTCTTGCTAAAATATTTTCTGCAGTTGTAGCTGCAAACCATTTTCTATTTATTGCTGTTTGTGTTTGAATTTTTGTTTCTAAACCTAATTTCTGAAGTTCTTTTACAATATAATTCTGAACATTTTTATGTTCTAATGATCCTACATGATGAGATTTATCACTAATGTTTTTTAGGTGATGCAAAGCGTTATCCATAGAAAAACTACTAACCTCACTTGGCTTTTCTTTTGGAAGAACTGGTTGTAAATCAGAAAAACTCCAATACACAACACCTATAATTATAAAGATAGATAAAAGAGAAGAAAATCTTTTCATTTTAAGACGTTTAAGTTTTTATAAAAGTAGTAAATAAAAAAAACTTTGTTAAAATGTTGATTGAATGATAAAAATCTGTAAATTTAGAAACAACTTAAAACTAGTAAACTATGGGAATTAAGAGCTTTCAGGGAAAAAGAGATACATCACAAGGAAAAAAAGATGAACAAATTTTAGTGTCTGATTATATGACTACAAAACTGGTTACTTTTAAAGCTGAAGATTCTTTAGATCATGTAATTAGTATGTTGATTAAATATAAAATTTCTGGTGGACCAGTGGTTAATGATAAAAATGATTTAATTGGTATTATTTCTGAAACAGATTGTATAAAACATATTTCTGAAAGTAAGTATTACAATATGCCTTCTGATAGAAATAATACTGTTGGTAAATATATGGTTTCAGATGTTGATACTATTGATAAAAATATGAATATTTTTGATGCTGCTTTTAAGTTTTTGTCCTCTAGAAGAAGAAGATTTCCTGTTGTAGAAAACGGAAAATTAATTGGGCAATTAAGTCAAAAAGATGTTTTAAAAGCTGCTCTTAAAGTTAAAGGAAATACTTGGAAATAGTAGTAGATAACTACAACCTTTTTTTTGATTTAATATTAGGCAAATCTGTAATAATCAATTTCTGTTTTTCAGAACTTTCTAATTCTACTATTTTTGAATAGTTAAAACCCTTAATAGGTTCCTTTAAGTTTTTCCATTTTGCAATACCAGCAACTGTGATTTCTTCTCCTATTTCTATGATTCCTTCTGTGTACCTTATTTGTTTATTAAAACCTAAAAAGCCTGTACTTTTAATGTTGTAGTTTTTTAATAATTGTTCAAATTCTTGAGAAGCATCATTAAAGGTACCCGAACTCACTTTTTTATCAATTACTAAATGACTCATATAGTTTTTAGGATTTTGTTTGGGTTTTACCATAACATAATCTCCATTTTTCTCAAGAAAAAAATCTTGAATTTGTTCTTCTTTTACTAAAGTTTTCCAATGACTACTTTTACCATTGCTTTTTTTCTGCTCTATTTTTATAGAATAAAACACACATTTTCTTTTGCTAAAAGGAGCTACTAGAGGTTCTTTTATATGTAATGCTTTACCTTTAACCCTACTAAATTCATTGGCTTTTAAACTTCCAAATTGTTTAATTGGTAATTTAGAAAGTATTCTAATTATTTTTTGTTTTGTACTAAAAAAATAAATTGAAGAAGCTATAATAATAATGATTATTATAAATACAGCTAGAATTATAAATTTTATATTATCAATAATTAAAAATATCATAGCAAGAAATTTTATTTACATATAAGATGTTATTTTCTAGATAAAGTTACAATTTTAACCTCTTTTTATTAGTAAATAAACTTCATTTTCTAAAGCCAAATAACCCTCATCATAAACATAAAAATAAGTATTTCCTGTTTTTGTTTTGTAAATAGAAGTAAAAAATTGAAAATCAAAACCATTATCGAATAACTTTCTTCTAGTAACTTTTGTTTTACCAGAAATATTCAATTTTGATAAGATATTATAATTTTTTCGAAGTCTATTATTTGTATTCCTAATTAAGTTTTTGCTTTCTTTATTTACTTTGTTATTGTAGGCATTTCTACAATAATCTGAACAGAATTTTTTATCTATTCTACCTACAACTTTTTCTGAACACTCTAAACAAGTTCTTTCTACCAAAATATTTATTTTATTTAACTAACTGAATACAAATATATTAAAAATTATTAAACGAATATATTCGTTTACAAACGAAAACAAACGTTTAACAACCAATTTTAATTTGTATTGAGTTTCATCTTTGCAGTGTCAAAACGAATTGACAATAACAAAATAATAATTTTAAAACTTATCTTATGAATACGTTAAGAAACAAAGTACAATTAATTGGTAGATTAGGTCAAGAACCAGAAATCGTAAACTTTAAAGATGGAAACAAACTAGCAAAATTTTCTTTAGCTACTGATGATAGCTATAAAGACAAAAATTGAAATAAAGTTGAGCGTGCTTATTGGCACAATATCGTTGACCATTTGCGAAATTCGACTTCTCGCCCCAAAGCCTATGCCTAGAGGGTATAACATCAATCCAATAACTTTAGGAGATTACTTAAAACAATATAGATTAGAAAACGGTTATACAACTTTTGAACTCTCATTAGAGTTAGATGTTTACCAAACTACTATCTATAAATGGGAAAATAACGAATCAAATCCGAAAGGAAAAAACTTAAACAAAATCATAGAATTTATGGGGTACGACCCAAGAATTCACAAACCAATAAATACAAAATATTATGAACTCAATTAGAAACAAAGTACAGTTAATAGGAAATTTAGGAAACAATCCAGAAATTATCAACTTAGAGTCTGGTAAGAAATTAGCGAAATTCTCTCTTGCAACGAACGAAAGTTATACAAATGCATCAGGTCAAAAAATTGATAAAGTTGAATGGCACAATCTAGTTGCTTGGGGAAAAACTTGTGACATTATAGAAAAATACTTAACAAAGGGAAAAGAAGTAGCTATTGAAGGTAAATTAACTTCTCGTTCTTATGAAACTAAAGAGGGAGAGAAAAGATATATTACAGAAGTTGTTGTTAATGAACTTTTACTTTTAGCCGGAAAATAGTTGGGAATTTTGTTATGAAAATAAAAAGTTTGTCTTAATTTTAGGCAAACTTTTTTGTTTACTTAATTAAATCAAGTTCTAATATAATCGTTGGGGATATTACGCCCATTTGTAATCTAAAAATCATAGCTGTAATACCTCATAGAATTTCTCTTCCATACCCTAAAGATATGAGTTTAGAAGCAGAGTTAAAAAGAAAAAAACACCATCAAAAAAATGGTGTTTTAGTAATTTAATTTTCATTCAACCAAATCTCTTCAGATTTAATAAAGCCACACCAACGATGATTTTTATCAAACCCTCGAGTTGCAAGTTCATATCGAATTAGTTTTTCGATAGGCATTTTTGTGTGTATAAGAAATCGTAAAATTTCTCCATCCATTGTTGAAAAACAACCTGTAATTTGCTCCCAATGTGATAATGGATCTTTATCCATTCGAATATGCCGAATGATATTGTAATCAATTTCTGCATAACCTTTAGGTAAAATATCCAGAAACTCCATTTCAATTTCTTTAGCCGTAGCTTCTTCCACAAACGCGTAATTATTTTCTGGACCATTTATAATCCCGAAAGTAATCTTTGCATTTCTGTATTTGAAGTTTAGCCAAAGACAATGATGAATTGCCTTTTCTTTGGATGAAAAAATGTCTAAGTAAAAGTGTTCTTTATTCATAACGATTTACTTTTCACTTTTTTTTGCAAGTCCATTTGGAAAATAGAACCATTCGAGTACTAGGAAAAAGAGGAAAAGAACGTGTTGTACTCATTAGTAACCGGCTTGCAATGGCACTTTATAATTACCTAGCTGAGCAAAGAAAAACAGGTAAAATCACAGCTTACTTATTTGTGTCTTCAAAAAAGGATACAGGTTATACGGATGCTGGTCTTAAGCGATTAATTGTGTTATTTCGAGAGATTTGTGGGTTTCATTTTAGCGCTCATATGCTCAAACATACCTTCGCTACCTTAATGCTTAAAGGTGGCTGTGATATCTATACCTTATCCAAGATGATGGGACATAGTAATATTAAAATTACCACCGGATATACTTGGTTGATTACTGATGATTTAAGGGCGCAATTGTATAAGCATCCTTTGGAATATTGATTATTAATGAGTATTCATTTGATTTCAGTGGATTTTTACTACATTTAAAAGAATTAAAAAAAATACTTATTGCTAGGTATTCCAAATAGTATTTTATTGTATATCATTGATTAAAACTCAAGATAAATGGGAATCACATGGGAATCAATACGAGATTGGCTAGTTATTATAGCAAAAGAATCAAAGAACCATATAGCATCAATTATTATAATAATTCTTTTATTTTTTCTTTTATGGTTTTTCCTTCAGACTAGAGATTTATTAGTAGTCTTAAATCAACCAAAAGAAAAACATCTTTTCGAGATGATACTTTTCTTTTCAAGTATCACAATTTTATCATTCCTAATAAGTAATGTTAACGACTATTTCTATGGGAAGATTTCATTAATCCCAAGGGATAATAAGGAATTGGCCTTTCGCACTAAGACTATGGATTCCTTCAGTCAAAATGAGTCCGATAAATAATATGTGCAAAGAATGTTGCCTAAAATATTAGGAACTTTTTTATTCTCAACACTGTTTTTTCAATAAATCATATCCGAGCAGATATTTACAATCACACCTTTACTAAATAATTTTCTTTAGGAGCATTTATAATCCTTTCTATGCTACTTGTTCTAATTCTTAATATAGATGTTAAAAGGTTTATTGAGTCCTATTTTCAAAAGTTTAAATTTTCTAGATATATCCCAAATATCGTACTCATAATTTCACCATTAGTCAGAATAGGTTTAGGTGTTTTCAATAAAGATTGAATTCCAGAAGATATTATTAAGACTGTTTTAAGTATCCATCAATATGAGTCAAAACTAAATACTTTGAGAAAACAAGGTTAGTATATTGTGAGTAAAGTCTTGCCATCAAAAGGACTAAAGAAACCAAACACTTCTTAATCAGTACTTTCGAATTTTCAAATCATATCTAAAAGAAAAATACTTTTTCTTTTTACTTTAAAATAGTAGCTAAAAAAACTTAAAATCCCATTCATACTTTTAGTTTTCTATTTAAGGCTTTGAATTTTTACACTTAAGAAATAAGTTTTTGATTATAGTTACTATTCATTCTCCCCTTTTAGCAAATCTTCTCACAAGAAGTTAATTGATTTATGTGACTTTTCTAATATAGGTTTTAAATCCTTTAATGAGGGTGTTTTGAAAATATCGTTCGGAATATAAATTTTATGTTCATAATGTGATCTTACATTATTAAAATCATTCACAAAGAAATCCATTTCTTCCTTTGTTGAAGTTGATAAAATTGGTCTGTCTTGAAAATACTTGCTTTTTAGTATTCTATAAGTTCCTTCAATTATTGAATTTGAAAATCTAACATCCTTTAATGCTATTTTCTTGTTAACACTTACGTGTTGGTTTTTTATAAATTCATGTATACTGTTGTTATTATTTTCTGTACCTCCATCAACTATTAAATCCACATTCGACCTCCATACTGAAATATCGAACTCATTTTTTATAGCACTTTTCAGAGTTTCTAATCTAATATTTGCTGAGAGTTTCTTGGACACATCGTAGGCGACAATCTGTCTTGAAAAATTATCTACAATCGTATAAATGTAGTATTGAATGTTATCTATCGTTTTGTAATAGGTTACATCCATATGCCAAAATTCATTGGGAATACTTGCTCATGTTGAAATACGTTTTCTCCTATGAAATTTAAAATCGTGATATAGACTTTACAAAAAGTGACAAACATTTTCTTTAGTTGTTCTACTTTTTCATCATAGATGATTTGTAAATCATTAATGTTATTGTTGATACTTGAAGAGAACTCACTTCCTAAATATTCATGTGGATTATCATTTTTCCAGCAATGAGCAGTTGTTGGTTTCATAGTGGGTGTAAAATTATCTGGTAACAGATGATTTTGAATACCTAAAGCATAGCAAATTTTTACTGAAGAATGGTAAGATTTGTACTTTTTCATCTCATAGATAAAAATGAAATTTTACCAAAAAAAGAAATTATTTTCAATTTTTAGAGATTTTCGAAAATTCGAAAAACAACCTCAAAAACGAGGTGGTTTTTTAGTGGCGCATAGGGGGGAGCCTATCAAAAAACTTAATATACTGTTCAAAGCGAATGGTATATTTTTATACAACTTATTGATCCCCAATAATATTTTTATCTAAATTTCAAAAAGTGTCATTTTACTACACTACCTAACAAATATTACAGATGATAGAATTTTTGATACAACAGAAATAATAGTTAGAATCCATTTTTGATTATTTGAAGAATCAAATATTTAGTTTTATTAAAATTTTAAAATATGCTTAAAAAAATTACACTAAAAATGACTTTTGCCTTTTTACTCACAAGTGCATTTTGTCATAGTCAAACAACGATTAGTGCCACTTCTTCAGGATTTACAAGAGAAAATTCTACAGTTGATGGTGCTTCTAATGGATCCTACACTTTTCAAAACCTTCCTATGAAGAGACCATCTTTTGCTGGTACAGGAACGGATGGAAGAAAAAACTACTTTAATTTTGACTATAATTCAATCTCAGACAAATCTATAGTTAATGCAAGTTTCCGAATTACTTTTAGTTCCATTTCTAATGCTGGAAATGATGGAGGTTTTACTTTAGTATTAAAAGCCTATGTAGAGGATATAAATAGTCTTCCTTTAGACCCCAATGCGGATCCATATAATTTTATAGGATATACCGAATATTCTATTGAAGAAAAGGTTTATAATGGAGGAGGAGATTATCCAACAGCTGGTACTGTAGTAAATTTTGATATTGAACAGTTTTTAAAGGACAGATTAAGTGAATCTAAAACCAAAGTTTTATTTGAAATATCAATTAAAGCTAAAGTAACAGATAATACTTTTTTTGGAAATATTGCGTCTAGTTTAAAATCTACAACTTCTCAAAGACCTGTCATAGTAGCTACTGTTGGTAATGGGTTCATAAGTGCCTCTGGTAACTGGTCTACGGCTTCAAACTGGTCTACTGG
The DNA here is from genome assembly GCF_002954685.1 of Polaribacter porphyrae. Taxonomy (GTDB): domain Bacteria; phylum Bacteroidota; class Bacteroidia; order Flavobacteriales; family Flavobacteriaceae; genus Polaribacter; species Polaribacter porphyrae. Next base: position 2,624,763 of record NZ_MSCN01000001.1, read on the forward strand.
TTCTGTACCAACTTCTGCAGAAGATGTAGTTATTAATAGTGGAAACGTAGCAACGTTAGATGTATCATCTGCTACTGTAGATGATTTGTTTGTTGAAGGAACTTTTAATGTATCAGCAGGAAATCAATTAACTGTAGATGGTAATTTAACACAAAGCGGAACTTTAAGTCTACAATCAGATGCCTCTAGCTCATCTGCAATGATTGTAAATGGTACATCAACAGGAAATGTAACATATAATAGACACTTGACTGCTGTAGCTGGTGATGCAAACGGATGGCATTTACTAGCTTCTCCTGTTGCTGGGCAAACCTTCAATAACGCTTATGCAACAGCCAACGATTTAGCAACAAGTACAACCAATGCAACTTTAAGAGGATTAGGCGTGAGTTATAATGATGGTGCAGCTTCGGGTAGTAAATGGAGTTATTTATCCACAACCGATAGTAATGCTGGAACATTTAGTTCTGGTAATGGATATTCAATGAAAAAGAGCTCTACAGGTACTGTAGCTTTCACAGGGACAATAAATACAGATAACGTTAACGGTATTGCAGTTTCTACAGCAGGTAATGGATTTAATTTATTAGGTAATCCTTATACTTCTTTTATGAGTAGTCAAACTTTTTTTACTAATAATTCAGATACTACTGGAGAAATATGGACTTATGCAAGTGGTTCTGGATATACAGCCAGAGCTGCAGTTCAAAACTTTGTAGTTGCTCCTGGTCAAGGTTTTTTTATTGACGTTACCAGCGGAACTGCAGTAAATTTCTCGGAAAGTAACCAAGCCTTAACAGGAGATTTGTTCCAAAAAACTAATTCTGCAGAAGTTAAACTTACAATTTCTGATGGTACAAACAGTAGATATGCACAAATTTTATACTTTGACAATAATGTTTCTGTGGATCACGATAAAGGGTATGAAGCTAGATTATTTAGTGGGGTATCTCATTCATTTGCTGTCTACTCACATTTACTTGGTGAAGATATAGGAGAAAAATATCAAGTTCAATCCCTACCAAATTCTAATCACGAAACAATGGTAATTCCAATAGGAATAATTGCAGATTCAGGTAAAGAAATTACTTTTAAACTTGAAGCTCTAAACTTACCAAAGAACTTAAAAGTATATTTAGAGGATAGAGAAAATAATATATTTACAAGATTAGACGAAGCAAATATGGACTATAAAATAACTTTAAATAACGCTCTAAATAGTACTGGACGTTTTTATTTACATTCCAAAAGTTCTTCGGTTCTAAACACAGAAAATTTAACTCTTTCTAATGTTGGTATATATCCTATAAACGAAAATATGTTAAGAATTACAGGTATCAACAATAGTAGTAGAGTATCAGTTAATTTATATAGTATATTAGGAAAGAAAGTTTTTGATACTTCTTTTACATCTAATGGAGTTTCAGAAGTAAGTCTACCTGATCTAAATGCAGGCATTTACATTGTTCAATTAAGCACAGATCAAGGTAAAATCAATAAGAAAATAGTATTAGAATAATTATTAAAAGTTTAAAATATAAAGAGAATATTATGAAAAAAAATATAGAAACTCGAGATACGAATAAAAATATTACACGTAAAGAAGCTATTAATAAAATAGGAAATTACGGTAAGTATGCAGCATTAACCGCTTTAGGAACTTATCTCATTTTGAGCCCCGATAAAGCTCAAGCACAAAGCCCCGAATCTCCAGGAACTGGTTTTTAATAATAATAATTTCAAGAGATTTTATTTATAATATTCACTAGGAAAATTAATCGAAAGAACAACCATATAAAATATGGTTGTTTTTTTGTTTGATGAATACTTAAAAAAGTTATGTTGGGCATTGTGGAAGTCTGGACACAATAAAATGGAAAAATTGTAACAATAAACAACGATTCAAGTGTAAAAACTTTGGAATATTATTTACCTTATAGCATAAAAAAGTAAGTCAAATCGATTTATTTGGTTTGAAAAGTGGGTTGTCGGTAGGAGAACTATTACCGATTTGGTATTAGAAAGTGGTTATTCAGATAAAACCATTAGAAGGCATTTTAGTTCTTATTTAACCAAGCCTACTTTTCTCTCTATTCATCTTTCTGACCCTGATACAGGAAGATATTGGTACAATCACAAAATGTTTCATTTTTTAGACAATCTAAGATATCTAAATCAACAAACTCAATAGAGTCTTTCTTCGGTTATCTAAAGGGGCATTTAAACATTTAAAAAGGGAATATCTTATAAATATAGAAAGTAATCATCAATTAATTACCAACCATTTTTAACCACATTTCTTAATAAAAAATACTAGGAGAAATTAATGTATTAATTGTCTCCTAGTATTTTATTAATTATTAATATTTGCTTTACTATAAAAAATTATTTTAAGTCATAAACCATATAATAGTCTACGTGTAACCAAGCATCAGAAACTGGCCATTGCAAGTTTTTTACTCCTTTCTTTATAGAAATAATAGCGTAATTATGTTTTCTAAACCATTGATGTATACTATTGGTACTATTTGTATTGGTAAAGTATATTTTATCAAATGATGTCCAAACACCATCTGTGTATTTCCAAGCTCTCACATAATCGGGATGATATTCAACAGCATCAACTGTCCAATTTGTCCATTCATTTCCTTCTTCAGAGGGTCTTAGTACCCTAGCTTCGTGTATTCCTCCTGGAGCCCAACCATGTACTTTTGCATTCCATTTTGGTGGACTCATCCTATCTCTTTCAATTAAATCTAATTCAATTCTATAAACGCCATGTACATTAGGATAAGATGCATAAGTTTGCCCAAAATTTTCCCCTGCAGTCCAGATTGCATCATGCCATCCTGTTAAGCTACCCACATGCCTCCATCTAGTTACATAAAAACCGTATTTAGAAGTATTTAAAGCAGATAAACCACTTCCTGTTGAAAATGTATCATACTTACCTTTTATGGATAGAAAAGAACTATCAACAATTTTAACATAGTCACTGCCTGTACCCCAATGTTGTGGACCACTTAAAACTCTATGCGTCCACTTATTCCAATCTAGTGTACTAAAGTCGTCAGATACATTTTCATTTGGAGAACTTTCATAAAGGCTTGCTATAGAAGCCGGAAGACTAAAATTTGGTGCTTGAACAGATTTACTTAATAAACTCTGCTCTTTTGTTTTTATATTTTGTAATATGTCTGGTTCGATTATCTCTTCTGTATTGCAACTGGAAAAAGATAAACAACAAACAAAAAACACTAAAAATATTTTTTTCATAAGTTTAAAATTTAAGTTATAATTAAGGTTTGTATTTTATTATATACCTCTTCTAAGCTGTACATCTATTCCAGGTCTTTTGGTTACATCTGAAAATGTATGGCTACCAATGTAATAAAGACCTTTACTAGAAATTTCCTTTATTCTAACTACAATTTTATTTTCTCCTTGAGCTAAAGATTTATTAACAAAAGCTGAAATATCGTATTCGAACTTAATTTGTTGAGATGTTGTTGTTGTATTAAAGTTTTTTGTTCCAATAAGCTCTAAACTGGTATCTGTAGGTTGTGAACTCCACGTCCATGAAGTATTTAGATCTCCATTTAATGCTTTGGCTTCTATGGTGCCTGGACCAGCAGATGCTCCTTGTGGGTGACTTCTAGTAAGCCAAAAGTGTAAAATATATCTATTTTTATCCTCGAGGGTATTTATAGTATTTAAATCAAATTCTATAAAAACGATTCTATCAAACTGCCCTCCTTGTGTTCTTAAATCTAAATCTTGCGAACTTGATAATCCATTGGTAGCATGTATAAATGCTGAATTGGTGGACTCTAGTGTCTGATTGAAGATATATTGTACTGGGTTTACCGTTATTTGTGCTTGACCATTAGCGTCTCCTAAATCGCCAAATCGTGTAGAGGTGAATTCTGCAAATACTGTAGTTGTAGTATCAGGTGCAATTTTGAAATCGTGATTATTATTGTTTATATCGTAAATATATCTAGTATACTTTATCTTATTTTTTCCTACCCAATAGTATGATAATCCAAAAGGAGCTGTTCCATCAAACCTTACACTAACAGTAGCTGAATCTCCTTCTAATATTTGAGAATTACCACTTATTACTGCCATAGGTGCTTCAATAATGTTACTCTCGCAACTTTCTATGAGAAGAACAGCAAATAGAAGAAGTATTGAGTAACCTAATTTAAATTGATATTTCATAAAATTTTATTCTATTAGTTCATTTGAATCTGTTTCTGTTCTAGGGATTGGCCATTTATATCCTAAAGAAGGATTAAAAGTTCTAGTTTCTAAACTATACAATTCGTAAGTTGCTGATCTAGTTTGTAATCGAGATGGCCTGTAGCCTTTAGCATCGGTAAGTACTTGATTTCCAATATCCCATCTTTTTATGTCGTGGAATCTTAATCCTTCTAATGCAAATTCAACTCTCCTTTCATGTCTAATAATTTCTCTTAACCTATTTTGTGTGAGTCCTGTTCCTTCAACATCTTCAACTTTGGGCATCATAACACTTGGTCTTTGTCTTACTTGATTAATTAGGCTTACTACATAATTTTCGTTAAAACTACCCATTTCAACTAAAGCCTCAGCCTCCATTAAAAGTATATCTGCATAACGAATTATCACAGGATTTGCTCCCGAAATATTTTGAACCCAATTGTTAGAATGGTCTACATATTTTCTTGCCTTAAAACTTGAGAAATTAGCAGTTCTAAAACTACTTGGATAATAAATCTCTTTATCAGCATTATTCCCTACACCATCTCTTTTATATCGAAAAAAGGAGTAAGGGACTACTATAGTAGCATACATTCTAGGATCTCTATTTGTAAATCTATTATCATAAAGATTTTCATTTTTTACTTTGGTTGAAGGACTGTATATGTCTGAATTTATAGAAGTATCATAAAGTGTATTGGTAGGGTCATTTATTGATAATCCATTTGTAGAGTAAAACTGCTCTTCAAGGTTTTGTAGTATTTGATAACCTCCCCAAAATACAAACCTTGTATACCAGAAATTAGATAAATTTCTAACAGCTTGGTCGGTTTCATATTGTAAATCAAAGATTACTTCCGTATTTGTAGCTTCGTTTTCTGGTAAAAAAATACCTGCAAAATCATCCATCAAAGTGTAAATACCAAGGTCTTTAACTTTCTGACAATTGTCAATTGCATTTTGAAATTGTTTATTATAAAGATAAACTCTAGCTTTTATGGCAAAGGCAGCTCCTTTCGTAGCTCTACCTCTTTCTGACATATCATATTCTACCGGTAAAAGTGTTGATGCAACTTCTAGGTCGTTTAAGATAAAGGTAAGTATTTCGTCTTCTGAACTTAGTGGTTTATCCTTTTCTGCTAAACTTTCTGGTTTTGTTCTAAGAGGTACAGCACCATAAAATTCTAATAAATCAAAATATGCTAATGCCCTTAAAAAGTGGGCTTCTCCTTTAAATTGATTATATTTTTCTTCTGACATTTCTATGTCATCAATATAGAATAATACTGTATTTGCCCTAAGTATAGTTCTGTAATTTCTGGCCCACTTTTGCTCTATAAAAAAAGTTTCATTATTGTATATTCTTTTCCACATTTCTTGATACCCAACGTAATATCCATTATCAACTATAAAATCTGTTTTTATAGGTTCTTCTCTATCTGATATATATGCTTTATAAGTTCCGTTTACGGCATATTCAATATCTTTTTCAACTGTAAAATTATCTGGTGATAAAAAGTCTATCGGTTCACGATTTAAAAACTTGTCATCATTACATGACGTAAAAATTAAATTCACAAAAATTAATATTAGTAATAAGTTTTTCATCTTTCTAATTATTTTGGTTAAAAACTTAGATTAAATCCTAAAGACATAGTGGCAATTTGAGGGTGGAAATTTCCTCTAGTATTTCGATAATCTCTTTCAGGATCATACCCATCTAGAAAATTTGTTATTGTAAATAAATTTTCAGCTGTAGCAAATACATTTAATTTTTTTATCCTAAATTTTTCTAGTAATTGCTGATTGAAACTATAAGAAAGGGTAACATTTTTCATTCTAAAATAATCTGCATCATAAATATTATAGTCTGATACTAAAGCATCTCTAACTTTATCTTCATAAAGTCTTGCAAAACTTGTATTTTGATTTTCAAAAGTCCATCTATTAGTTGCTAATTCTCTACTAACACTTCCATTACCAACATTCCAAAAAGGACCTACTCCTGGACCGTTCACATAAGCTTGCGCTCCAGCAACTCCTTGCCCTATTAATCTTAGACTCCAATTCTTGTAGGCAAAGTTTATATTAAAACCATAATTTATCTTTGGAATAGACCTCCCTATTATAGTTTTATCATCTGAAGTTATTATATTATCTCCATTGGTATCAACAAGTTTTATGTCTCCTGGTGCAGGATTTGACATTACTGATGATTGATCTGTAATTCCACTTTTTAATAGGTAGTTTCTTTGTTCGTGAGGTATAGATAGATCACTATTATTTTGCCATGTGAAGTCTGATATTTGTAATAAACCGTCTGTTTTATATCCGAAAAAAGACGCAAAAGAACTACCAACTTGACTTCTTAATACTCCAAACTCTGAATTTGTACTAGCGTGGTCAACAAAATCTAGATCATTGCCTAAACTAGTAACTTCATTATGTAAATAACTTATATTCGAATTTATTGTGAATTCTAAACCATCTGGATTTGGTTTAGATTTGTATCCAATATCTAAATCAAAACCTTCATTAAGCATATTACCAATATTTTGATAAGGTAATGTGGTAACACCCAATGATGATGGGATGGTTATTCTTGCCAAAATATCTGAAGTAGTTTTCCTGTAGTAATCAAAGTTTATGGTTACTTTACCATATAATTTCATATCAAAACCGATATCTGTTTGTTCTGTAGTTTCCCATGTAGTATCAGGATTTGCTAAAACTGTAGTCCCGCTTCCAGGAACAATATTACCTCCAAAAGAATAAAACTCTGTAACACTTAACTGATCTGAAGCGGCATAAGCAGTATATATATTTTGATTACCTAATCTACCCCATGAGGCTCTAAGTTTTAATTTAAATACATCTGTATTTTTCATAAATTTTTCTTTATCTACTACCCAACCAAGAGAAGCAGAAGGAAAAACCCCATATTTCTGACCATCTGCAAAACGTGAAGATCCATCTCTTCTCATACTAAAGTTAAAAATGTATCTGTATTTATAAGAATAGTTTATTCTTCCAAATTGCGAAACAGTTGCATTAGAAGTCGCTCTTGAAGTAAGAAAACTTGTAGAAGGGTCTCCGAAATCGAAGATAGGTAAATTGTTAGAAAGGTTATTTACAAAAGCTCTATCATAAGTAAAGTCTCTCTCAAGTCTCTCATAACCAAATAAAAAACTAGCTCTATGTCCTTTGTTTTTGTAATTGTAGTCTACAGTTGCTGTTAATTGATTTGTATTTGTTTGATACCAATCTTTGGTTAAAGAAGATAATTGGAGTGAACCTTCAAATGAATTGTCTATGCTTCCAGCTGTTTCAAATTCTGGTAATAATCTTTGATAGTCTAATTCGAATCTATTTTTACTATATAATAGCTTAGCTTTAATATTTTTAATTGGTTTAATAGTAACAGAACCTTGCAGCCTAAGTGAAGTTCTTTGATTATCTATTCCTCCTCCAATATCTTCTATATATAAGTGCCTTCCTGCAAAACTTGGCGCACCATTATCTGAAATTACAAATGTCGTTGGTGTATTAGAGGCTAATTGGCTTAATATAGTTGACGTAGAAGAAGATAACTCGTGTGTATTTGCTTCATCACCATAAATATTAAGATTAAAGATAATTTTGTCATCCCAAAATTTTCCATTAAGCCTTGTTCTAAAAGAAAGTTTATCAGTATTAGTACCTTTTAAAACTCCTTCTTGATCGAGATAGGTTAAAGAACTTGAAAAATTATATTTTTTATCACCACCTCGTAAATTTAGATAATGACTGCTTAAAGCTGCTGTTTGAAAATAGGTGTCATACCAATCTGTATTAGGTCTATTTCTGTTTAACCCATATTCGAACTCTTTTATATCAAAATCGCTGTATATTTCTGGTAGTCCTACATTCTGTCTAGCTTCATTTCGTAATTGTGCATGTTCCCAAGAATTTACCATATTTGGTAAGCGTGTTGGTTGAGTAATGGTATACAAAAAGTTATAATCTAAATTGAGCCCTTTTGAACTATTTTTCGTTTCAATAATTATAACACCTGCAGATGCCCTAGACCCATAAATTGATGCAGAAGCAGCATCTTTTAATACCGATAATGATTTTATATCATTAGGATTAATGTCGTTAAAATCCCCAGGAACTCCATCTATTATTATTAAAGGATCATTATTATTGTCGATAGAAGATACGCCTCTAATTCGTATTGATGAATTTGTATTACCTGGTTGTCCTGAATTTTGTACAATATTAACTCCTGAAACTTTTCCTTGTAGTAGTTGAGCTGCATCAGATACAGCTCTATCTTTAGCATCTTTTGTACTTACAGTAGTTATTGCTCCAGTTACTTCTGTTTTTTTCTTTGAACCATAACCCACTACAACAATTTCATCTAACTGTGTAGTATCTTCAATTAATATTATTTCTATATATTTTTTTTCTAATATTTTAATATTTTGTTGTTCAAAACCAAGAAAATTGATTATTAAAACAGAGTTTTTGTCTTTTATTTTGATTTCAAATTCTCCATTTATATTAGAAAGAGTTGCATTATTTGTTCCTTTTTCTAAAATTGAAGCTCCAAATATTGCGTTACCTTTTACATCTGTAATTTTTCCTTTTATTTCTATTTGTTGAGACCTTAAAACTTCTATTTTAGAATTTATTGTTTTAGAATAAACATGAAAGTGAAATATTATTATTGCTAATACAATTAATTTTCTTTGAAGTGATAAAATATTTTTAAGAAAAATCATTTGTGGTTATATATTAAATTTTGAGATTGATATAAGATAAACTTATCTTTAGATTGGTCAAAATTATAATTTGCTACATATTCTATGACTTTTTTGTGTAACTTAAATTAATTCTATTGTAACAATTTTACTATTTGCTGCTAAAATCGTACGTGTTAAATTAAAATTTAACTTGTTTTAGAACTTGTTCTACCCATATATTCTAAAGGTGTAGTTCCTTTAAGCTCTTTAAATAATTTATTAAAATGAGAATAGCTTGTAAATCCAACAGCATCCATAGCTTCTTGAATTCTATCACAACCATTATCCATCATATGCACAACATAATTAATTTTTATTGAGTTTATAAAACTTTTAGTAGTTTTACCTGTTAGGCTTTTTAATTTTCTATGAAGTTGCATTCTACTTAAACCAACCGATTTAGAAAGTTCTTCGGTGGTAAAATTATTATTTGTGAAATTTTCTTCAATTAAGTTTTTTAATTTTAGAATTAATTTTTGATCAAAAGAGGTGTATTCTTGTGTATTTGGTAAAATATTTATCTCTTTAAACAGGTACTGTTTAAATTTTTGTTGAGTTTCTAGAATGTTTTCGATTTTTTGAATTAATTCTTTTATTTTGAATGGTTTGGGAATATAGTCCCAAGCACCAGCTTCTAATCCTTGATTTCTAAATTCATCATCTGTTTTTGCAGTTAATAATAATGTAGGGATGTGAGAAGTAGAAGTATTCTCTCTTAATTGTTTACACATAGTTACCCCATCCATTTCTGGCATCATAACATCAGAAATAATAAGGTTTGGTTTTTCATTTTTTGCAATTTCTAGACCTACTTTACCATTTTTTGCTTCAATAATTTTATATTCTTTTTGAAGATTAGTTCTTATGTAGGTCCTTAAATCGTAATCATCTTCAACAATTAAGATTAACTCGTCATTATTTGGTTTTTGAATTTGCTTAACTTCAATATTCTCATAATTCTTAATTTTATGAATTTCAATTCTCTTTTTACCGTGAAATTCTATATCGGTATACTTTTCCCTTTCCACGGGTATAAGAATTATGAACTCTGTTCCACCTAAACTACTATCTGCTGCAATAATCTCTCCTCTATGAGCTTTAATTAGATTGTAACTTAAATGTAAACCTACCCCAGAAGAATGTCTGTCTTTCCCATGAAAATATCTTTTGAAAATTTCTTTTTTATTTATGTCTGATATTCCTACACCACTATCTTTTACAATAATATTTGCATATCTTTCATTTTGTTTCCAAATTATTTTTACTTCAATTTCTATTTTACCATTTTTAGGTGTGTATCTGAAAGCATTGGAGAGTAAATTATAGACTACTTTTTCAATGATATCTTTATCAAAGAAACAATCTTTACTATTAGAACTTACAAAATTAAATTCTATATTAGAATTTTTAGCTTGCCACATGAAATTCTCATAAATTTCAGAAACAAATTTTGTTAGATTTCCTTCAGAAACATTAAGAATATTTTTATTGGCATTTAATTTTCTAAAATCTAAAAGTTGATTGACTAAATGCATTAATCGCTGTGTATTTCTTAAAATGATATTATAATTAAACTTAAAGTTATCTAAAGTTATATCTTTATAGTTAATGTCTTGTAAGGGTCCTATAATTAAAGAAAGAGGTGTTTTAAATTCGTGTGCTACATCAGTAAAAAATATGAGTTTTAACTCATTGATATCCTTTTCTTTTTCTATTATTAATTTATTTAGATTTAGTTCGTTTTTTAACTTTTGTTTTTTAGACCAGAAAAATAAAATAATATACAATAAAGAGCAGATTGCAATGAAATAGAACATATATGCATACCATGCGAGCCAGGGGGCTGGTGAGATTTCAAATGAGATTTCTTTTGTTGAGGAATTCCAGTTGCCATTAGCATCTAATAATTGTACTTTTAAAATATAATCTCCAGCATCTAGATTTGAGTAATTAGCATATTTATAAGAATAATCAGTATAATTCCAACTGCTATCATATCCTTCTAACTTATATCTATATTTATCAGTGGTGCTATTGGTAAAGTTGTTGGAAGTAAATTCAATTAAGAAATTGTTCTGTTTGTGGCTCAAAGAGATTTTTTTCGCTTTATTGATGCTTTTTCTCAACGGAATGGAACCAAGAAAATTTTGATTTGGAGATATAGACGTATTATAAATTTGAAAATCTGTAAAATTAACCTGATATTTCTTTTCTTTTGTGATTGGAAATTTGTAATTTAAAGTATTGATTCCTTTAAAAGTACCTATATACAAAAGGCTATCTTTAATAAATAAGGCTTTCGTCAAAAAGCTAGAGTTTAGACCATCATTATAGGTGTATATTCTATCTTCATTCTTTTTATAGTTGTAATTTATTAAGCTGGTAGAACTGGTAAGCCATAGAGAACCGTCTAAATCTTGAATAACTCCCATATTCTTTTTATTCCTTAAACTTTCATTATCAATAACTCTAAACTCCTTTTTATCTTTTGGCAAATAAAGTAAACCTAAATCTGTAGTAACCCATAATTCACCTTCAGAACCTTTTAAAATTCCCCAAATATTATTATTCGGTATTTTATAGTTATTATTAAACTCACTGTTATATTCTTCTATAGATATAAAACGTCCTTCTGAATCTAAATTCATTTTAAATAACCCATATGAAATTGTTCCAATCCATAAACAATTTAAAGATTTATCAAACAATAAAGTAAAAAGTCGTTTTCCTTTTAATACATCTAATTGTGGGTAAATATCATTTGCCCAATTAAAAATATTTTCTTTTTCAATAATAAGGCCATTATAATTTCCATAATAAGTGTTACCATATATATCTTCTGCAATAACGGATGCATTTTTATCTAAATAGTTATTCCTTTCTGTTTTAAAATTTTTCTTGGAAAAACTATTTTTTTCCTTATCGTGTAAAATATACAATCCTTTATCTGTAGAAATGTAAACAGTGTTTTTAATTTCCTTTAATGTATAGGGAGTAATATTTTTACCCAGATCTATATATTCTGTAACTTGTGTTTTTAAATTATAACGATAAGCATTTTCATCTTGTATTATAAAATAGATATAATCACCTACATTAATCATATTTCTAATAATAGGTAATTGTTTACTATTTTTTATATTGTTTAGCTCTATTGCATTGATGTTTTTCTTATTTAAATTTGAGTAACTCAATCCAAATCTATTTGCAATCCATAGTGTGTTTTTAGAATCACAATGTATAAATGTTATACCACTATTAAATAAATTTCTAGGTTTTTCCTCTGTGTTTTTATACTGTTTTTTTACGTCTAGATTTTTATAATCTACTTGAAGAAGTCCTCTGTTCAAGGTTCCAATCCATATGTCCTTATTTTTAGAAACATTGATTGTTTTAAATTTAAAATCTTGTTTGGTATTAAAATTACGAACAACATAATCCCCTCCCATTGGTGAAGCAATCTTTATTTTAAACTCGTATAATGCCCATAGTCTTCCGTGTTTATCGACTATAAGATCTTCAAAATTGTAACTTCCTAAACTTTTTATGTATTCGTACGTATTTTCTTTTTTCTTCCATACACCAGATGAAGTAGCGACATATAAAATGTTATTACTAAAAACTATTTTTTCAATTGAAATTCCATTTAAAGGACCTTGTAAAACTTCACTTGTTATTTTATTTTCAATATCCTTTATTTTAAGTAATCCTTTTCTAGTACCAATGATAATATTATTGGAATTTTCTTGATAGATACTTGTTATAGATTTATAATTAGAAGGTGTTTTAACTCTGTAAAACATTTGTTCTTCTTTTGAAAAGTAATTTAATCCATTGCCTTCTGTACCTATCCAAATTCTATTTTTATTGTCTTCAAATAAATAAGTTATTCTATTTCCAGATAAGCTATTTTCAACATTATACTCTGTGTAAAACTTAGTAACATTATTTCCATCATATCTATTTAGACCGTCATCGGTTCCAATCCAAAGAAAACCGTCTGAATCTCTAATTAGACAACTTACATCGCTTTTAGTTAATTGATTATTAATATTTAGAGAATTAAAATATAATTCTTGACCATAATTTGTTAATGTGGTTAAAAAAAATATGTAAAATAAATTTTTAAAATTTATTAGAATGTTTTCTATTAGAATGTTGAAAAATTTAAACACTGCTTATTTGTCGTTTTAATTGATTTTTAACTTAAAGACTATAAATATTAAAGTAAATATAAAAGATTAGATTATCTTATTATGAATTGAAAACCTTTAAAAAATCTAATTTGTTACAATTCATATAGTTTATGTTACATCAAGTGTTACTCAACATTTGAAGTCATTAGTATCTTTGACATTAAATTTTGTAAAGTTCGTTTTCAAATGAATATTAGAGATTATACATACATATGTTAAAAGGTAGAAATATATTGTTAGTATTTTGTTTTATGACTTACTATGGTCTTGAAGCACAAATTAATCATTCTTTACTTAAATCTGTCGAGATTTTTCCAGATGATAATACTGAAAAGCTAAAAAATATTAATGATGGAATTATCGATAGTAATATATGGGAATCTAAGCGTAAAAATTCTAATTATTCTTTTGTTATTAACTTTTCCGCAGATTTTGTAATTGGTGGATCCCATATTTATCTTCCTGTTAACAAGAGTGTTGATTTTGAAAAAGTATCATTTCAATATTATGAGAAAGGGGAATGGAGTAATTTTGAAGGAGGGACTGCTTTCTTAAAATCTTCAAACCTTTTAAGCATTGTTTTTAGTAAAACAGCAAGTACTTCTAAAATAAAAATAAATTTTACAAATGCTTCTAATTTAGCGATATCTGAAATAACTGTTTGGGGAACTAAAGTGCCTGATTTATGGTATGGAGTATCAAAGGGCAATGAAAAGTTTATTCCTAAAAGGCATTGGGTTTGTGTTAATCAAGTTGCACATAACATAAACGCACCCAAAAGATTTACAGTACCAACTGCCAATGCAGATTTAGTATATTATGTAGTTGAAAAAGAATCAGATAAAGTTCTTTTTAAAGGAACACTGAAAAATAAAATAGGAGATTTTACTAAATTCAAGCCAAAAACTAACAGCTTTTCCAAAGAATATTTCATAAGAGTCAAAGATTCAATTTTTGGAGATTCAGATTCATATCCTTTTCTAGTTGCAGAAGAAGCTATTCAAAAAACAGCATATCAATCTGCTGTAGATTTTATGAATGATGCACGTAGTATGGTCGGCACACATCCTTCAGCTTATGGTGGATGTCCTTGGAGAGATGGAGCATATTATACTTTTGAGGTGCCCTCTATGGTTATGATGTATTTATCTAATCCAGAAGTTTTCGAAAAGATGAAAGTTTCTATTAACTATAATAAAGAAAAAGAAAAGATTCTTTCAAGTAGTTTTAACCCAACAAAAGAACCAAGTGATAAGAAAGCTTTGTCTATTATACAATCATACTATTCAGAACTTGAAAACCCTAAAGATTTAAAGGCTCCAGATATTATACAAATGATACGTTTTGGTATTGGTTGGTATTTATTAGACCCGAATACAAAAGATCCTTCTGGAGATGAATTAGGTTGGCAAATCCACAATCAAACTGTTGAGCAATTTGCATTTTTCTTGTATGGATATCCCGCCTATCAAAAGTACATATCTCATAGTTTTTACAACAAAGTATTACAGAAAACATTAAAACTTTGGGATGAAACAGGTTTGTTCAAGGTTATTACTAAAATAGGTACTCCTAAAGGAAGGCATTGCTTAGGGCACTCCATTTTACCAAATTTATTAATGTATGAAGTAGCTAAAAGAGAAAATTTATCTACCGCTAATTTATTTTTAGAAGCAGCATACAATCAAACAAAATGGGTTATAGAAAATGTTGATTGGAAAGATCCAAAGTATACAAAAGGTCAACGTATAAGTGAGCCAAGACTAATTACTGGATTATCTCATTTTCAAAAAAATTACCCCGAGTTTGCCCCTAAAGGTCTTTTAAAAAAGATTAATGCTTGGTCTAAAGAGGTTATTCGTCTATCAGAAAATGAATGGGATTTTAGAAGGTATGATTTAAATAAAAACTGGACATTACCTTCATTTAATGAAGCAGGAAACGTTATAGGTTTTCCAGCTTGTGCTTTATCTGTTGCTATGGTTACAAAAGATAAGCAAATAAAAGATAGGTTGGTTCAAATTGCATATGCACATATAGATAATTTTAATGGAAGAAATCCGACGAAAGACCATTGTGCCAATAACCCAGAAAAGGGTTTTATTGGTGTTGATTCTGGTTGGAAATATGGAGATCCAAGACATGATGTGTGCGCTAGATTAGAAACTGTACGAGGAGCTTTATGCTCCTTACCTGGAACTGAAATGTATCCTTTTAACCCATTAGGAAAACCAAGACATGGAGAAGGTTGGACTGTATATAATTCAAACTGGAACTTAACATTAGCCTATTTAAATTTTTATGAAGGTATAAGTTCTATTGAAATTTTAAAAAAGATACCTAACAATTAATTGAGTTTAAAGATGAGGAGTGTATTTATTTTTCTTGTGTTAACATTTATTTCTTTGGTTACAATGGCACAAATTAAAGTAGCTGATTTTGGGGCTATACCTAATGATGGTAAAGATGATTTGAAGGCAATTAAAAATGCTGTAAAAGCTTTGAGTAAAGAAAAAAATAAGATATTGATTTTTGAGGAAGGTACTTATGATTTATTCTTTGATGAAGAGGGCAAAGAAAGAGGTATACGCATCTATGATCAAAATAATGTTACTTTTTTAGGTAAGAATGATAAAGACAATAATCCTTTAACAACACTACTTCGTCATCACAAAGTAAAAAATAATGTTTGGGGTAAAACTATATTAGAAGTTGTAAGATGTGATAATTTTAAGTTAAAAAATTTCATTTTTGACAACTTTCCAAGAAATACAAGTGCTGGAAAAATAATTGAAAATAATGGAAATTCTATTGTTGTAAAAGTTTTTGAAGGAAACCCTATAATAGCAAATACTAGAGCCTATTGTGCAAATACTTGGAACTTAGAAAACAAAACTTTATTGCCTGTAGAAAGTATTACTTATGGTGGAGATGTTTCGAGTAGTCCTGATGAACATACCTGGCATATAAAAAATAAGAAAAAGAGATTGATGGAACTTAAATCTTCAAAAATTGCTTCTAAGGTAAAAAAGGGAGAAGCTATAAGCTGGCATTTTGGTTACAGTGGAATTCAAGTTTCCTATAAATATTGTGATAACTTAAATGTAGAAAATGTGACTACATATAACGCTATTGGCTTTTGTATGGAAGCTAGAGGTTGTGGTAATATTTATTCAAAAAATGTTCGTTTCAAAGCACCTGATAATCAATTAGCAGTCGGTTCTAGAGATGCATGGAAAATTTATGCTTCAAATGGAAATGTTGTAATGGATAATTTATATGTAGAAGGTGTAAGATGGGATGGTCAAAATGTTCATGGTTCCTTCGCTTTTGTTCATGAAATAATAGATGATAGAACTATTTGGTTTAAAAAGAAATATAAAGCATTGTTAAGTATAAGAAAAGGTAGTATTATAACACTTTCCAAAGATAATCATCAAAAAGAAAGCTTAACAGTAGAGAGCTTCGAAAAAAAAGAAGTAGATGGTAATTTTGCGGGATTTCAAGTAACTTTTAAAGAAAAAATTCCATCTTTTGTAAATAAAGAAACCCTAGGTATGGTGATGGATTGGAATACAAGGTCTTACACTCTAAAAAATTCAACATTCAAGAATATTGCTGGATCAGCAAGCATACTTAGAAATTCAAATTCATTGATACACAATAACACTTTTTCAAATATCATGTATCCATTAACCATAGGTGGAACGATAGGTGAAGGTGAGGGTGTTATACCCAATAATGTTACTATTTCTAACAATAAATTTACAAGTTCAGGTTGGGTTTCTAGGCATACAAAAAAGGGAGCTATAGTTTTAAGTAATTGGAAATCATCTGAATATGAGCTTTCTCCATTTATGAAAAATATAAGAATAACCGACAATGAAATTATAAATGGAGAGATTGGAATTAATGTTAATGATGCAGATGGCGTTTACATATTTAAAAACAAGTTTGAGAATACTGAAAGAAAAATAGTTATTGGAAATGCTATAAATATAAAGAGTGATGAAATTCTTCCAAAGATTGATAAATAAATTTTTGTAACTTAATTAAAACATAAACAAATGAACATTTTTTTTAGAAATACGATTCAAAATATTACAACCTTCGTTTTAGTTTTATCTGTAAATATAACTGTTGCACAAACCAAATTAATGGCCACATCCTCTGGTTTTACGAAAGAAAATGCTAGGGTTGATGGAGGAAAAAACGGCTCCTATAATTACAAAACACTTCCTATAGCTAGAGCATCTTGGAATGGGGACAAACAGGAAGGTAAAAAGTTGTATTTTAATTTTGATTTGACAAATGCTAAAACAATAGATTTTAAAGAAGCTCATGTAAATTTCACTTTTGCTAAAATAGATAACGAAGGAAATAACGAAGGTTTTTCTATTATATTGAAAGCATTTACTGAGAAAACCGAAGAATTACCTTTGCAACCGAATCATGGCAATTTTGATTTTACAAAAGGATATTCAGAAACTGTAATCTCAGAAAAAAAATTTTATGGTTCTGGTGACTATCCTAAAAAGAATAGTGTTTTGACATTTAATATTTCAACATTTTTAACTGAAGCCTTAAATGAAAATAAAGAAAAAGTTTTATTCGAATTATCAATTAGAGATAGAGTAAAAGACAAGTTTTTTATCGGAAACATTGCTTCACACTTAAATTACAAAAAATCAATCAAACCTAATATTACAATTAAATAACTTCTTAATCAATAATAAAAAGCAATATTAGTAATCAAATAAAATCTTTTAGATGATTACTAATTTTAAAATTAATAAACTAAAATTTAAAATTATGAATAAAAAAACTACATTCAAAATCACTGCATTATTCCTATTTCTTTTAGGTAGCGTCTATAGCCAAGTAACAATTAATGCTACATCTTCTGGATTTACAAGAGAAAATTCTACTGTAGATGGTGCTTCTAACGGGTCTTTTACTTTTCAAAATTTACCTATTAAAAGACCTTCATTTGCAGGAACAGGCACAGATGGTAGAAAAAACTACTTCAATTTTGATTATAATTCTATAGCTAATGAATCGATAACTGATGCTAGTTTTAATGTGACTTTTAGTTCAATTTCTAATGCAGGTAACGATGGAGGGTTTACTCTTATTTTGAAAGCCTATATTGAAGATTCAAGTTCTTTACCGTTAGAACCCAATATGAATCCTTACGATTTTACTGGATATACAGAGTACACAATAACAGAGAAAGTATTTAATGGTGGTGGAGATTATCCTACTGCTGGTACTATTTTGAAATTTGATGTTCGTCAATTTTTAATTGATAGATTAGCGGAGACCTCACCAAAAACAAAGGTTTTATTTGAATTATCAATAAAATCAAAAATAACAGATAATACATTTTTTGGAAATATTGCTTCAAGTTTGAATTCTGATACCACTTTGAGACCTCAATTAGTATTTCAAGGTCCTGCTCTCTCAATAAATAAATTCACAAAAGAATCTTTTAAGATTACACATAACAGAAATCTACTTAATATTTCTTTTAATGAAAATGATGTTAACTTTAAATTAATGAATATAAATGGACAAGTTATAGGTATTAAAAATCATTCCAATTCTTCAGTTACATTTAATACAGAAGGTTTAAGTAATGGGATTTACATAGTTTCAGCCTCTAATAAATCATCATTTTACTCATTCAAAATTGCTGTGGGTTTATAGATATATTAAGTATCTTAATCTTGAAGAGACCAACAATTTGTACTCCCTTAATTGTATTGAAATATGTTACAAATTTTTCAAATGCTAAGTAAGTGCTATCCACGTAATACTAATTATAAAGAAGACTATCGTTGTCAGTATAATTTCAATCCTATAAATATTGTGGATTTATGATATGAAAGGACTTATTTATTAATCAGGCAGTTACCATATTGAGAGAAAATAATAAGGAATGGATTTTACAGGAAAAGAAGCTAGACGTTACTTTTCCTAAAATATAGGGATTTAAACATTAGATCGAAAAATGCGTACCACTCTAGAAATCCTATTCATAAAATTCTTCTCTTTATAAAATCACTAATGAATATGTAATATATAATTTGTATAAGAAACCCTGTTGTCTAGAAAACTGTAGGCAGGCGAATCAAATCGATTAACTAAAAAATTATTAAGACTAGGGTCAAATTGAAATATTTGGGAACAATGGATTTTTTCTTAAACAGAACAATTCACCTTTTCTACCAAACATTATAATATTAAATTGTTTTATAGATGGGTAAGTTAAATTAGTATCTATGTAATTCGATGAACTATCAAGAATATGATAATAGACTAAAATACATTTAAAACCAAACAAAAAATATGGGTTCAATAGACATTGGCGTAATTTTTATTTTCACTTTATTAGTTTTTATCTGTGGCATGAGCTTTTCGAAAGCAGGAAAAAACATGAAATCATATTTTGCTGCTGGTGGGGCTTTACCTTGGTGGATGAGTGGTTTATCTCTCTTTATGAGTTTCTTTTCTGCTGGTACTTTTGTAGTTTGGGGCTCCATTGCCTATTCAACAGGTTGGGTTGCAGTAACCATACAGTGGACAATGTGTATTGCAGGCATTATTATTGGTTTTTTCATTGCTCCAAAATGGCAACAAACCAAAGCAATTACTGCCGCTGAATATATTTCGGAACGCCTAGGAAAAACTACTCAAAAAACATACACCTATTTGTTTTTATTCATTTCAATTTTCACGACAGGAGCATTTTTATACCCAGTAGCTAAAATTGTTGAAGTTTCTACAGGAATTCCAATTACTACAAGTGTAATTGTTCTTGGAGTTTTAATTTTAATATACACTGCTGTTGGTGGTTTATGGGCAGTAATTGTTACAGATGTGTTACAATTTATTGTACTAACTGCCGCAGTTTTAATTGTAGTACCATTGTCTTTTGATAAAATTGGTGGTATAAACGAATTTGTAGCACAAGCCCCCGAAAAGTTTTTTGAATTTACAAATTCTGAATACTCTTGGGTGTTTATGATAGCTTTTGGGCTATACAATCTATTTTTTATTGCAGGAAACTGGGCATATGTGCAACGTTACACAAGTGTTGCAACACCAAAAGATGCTAAAAAAGTAGGTTGGTTATTTGGAGCTTTATATACCATCAGTCCAATTATTTGGATGGTTCCTCCAATGATTTATCGTGTGCTAAATCCAGAGTTAGGCGAATTAGCAGATGAAGGTGCTTATTTATTAATGTGTAAAGAAGTATTGCCCATTGGAATGTTAGGATTGATGTTAGGTGGAATGGTATTTGCAACTTCTAGCTCCGTAAATACAACATTAAATATATCAGCAGGTGTATTAACCAATGATATCTATAAAAATTTATTTCCAAACACAACAGACAAAGGTTTAGTAAAAGTAGCAAGAATTGCTACAATAGCTTTAGGTATTTTAACGATTATTATCGCCTTATTAGTTCCTCTCTTTGGAGGAATTGTAGAAGTAGTAATGAGTTTAGCAGCATTAACTGGTGGAGCTATGTTTCTACCTCCTTTGTGGTCGTTGTTTTCAAAACGCCAAACAGGAAAGACAATTTTAACAACTACTTTTATTTCTTTAACAATCAATGCGTTTTTTAAGTTTTTTGCACCAGATTTAATCGGAGTTACTTTAGAAAGAGCCATGGAAATGGTTGTGGGTATGGGAACACCAATTCTAATTTTAGCAGCCATTGAAATTTATCTTGCCCAAACAAAAAGTAGTACATCAGCTTACGATGATTATGAAGTAATTAGAAAACAAAAAGAAGTGGATGCCAAAGCTGAAGAGGACGATTCTGATAATAGTAATAACAAAGGTACCAGAGTTATTGGTATTGGTGTTGTGGCTACAGGACTTTTAATTGTACTGTTATCTTTTATAGGAGAATATGCAAATTTTTTAGTAGGCGGTATAGGAAGTGCAGTAATGCTTCTGGGTGCTTATATAATTTACAAAACAAAACAATAACATTTTTGTCAAGGATTTATGATTCAAGAAACATTTAACAAAACAGTTAGAGAAAGTAAAACAGTAGTAGTAAATGCTGATTTTGTGATTGTTGGTGGTGGAACAGCTGGTGTTTGTGCAGCAGTAACAGCCGCTAGGAAAGGAATTAAAACAGTTTTAGTGCAAGATCGACCCGTTTTAGGAGGAAACTCGTCTTCTGAAGTACGTTTATGGATTTTAGGGGCAACTTCTCACATGGGAAACAACAACCGTTGGTCTCGTGAAGGCGGTGTTATGGATGAAATTTTAGTTGAAAATTTATACAGAAACCGAGAAGGAAATGCTGTTATTTTTGATACAGTATTGTTAGAAAAAGTAATGAACGAAGAAAATATTACTTTATTATTAAATACTTCTGTTTACGATGTTGTAAAATCTTCAAATACTAAAATTGAAGCAGTAAAAGCATTCAATCCACAAAATTCAACAGAATATGTATTAAACGCACCTCTATTTAGTGATGCTTCTGGTGATGGAATTGTAGCCTTTAAAGCAGGCGCGAGTTTCAGAATGGGTGCAGAGTCTAGAGACGAATTTGGTGAGTTATTTGCGCCAGATAAATCCTATGGAGAATTGTTGGGGCACTCAATGTATTTCTATAGTAAGCAAACTGATAAACCTGTAAAATATATTCCACCTGCATTTGCATTGAAGGATATCAAAGCAATACCAAGGTATAAGGCTATTGGTAAAGACGATAAAGGGTGTCGTTTTTGGTGGTTTGAATATGGAGGAAGACACGATACCATTCACGATACAGAACACATCAAATACGAACTTTGGAAAGTAATCTATGGAGTTTGGGATTACATCAAAAATTCAGGTGAGTTTGAAGATGTTGAAAATATGACTTTAGAATGGGTGGGAACTGTTCCAGGAAAGCGCGAAAGCCGTCGTTTTGAAGGTTTGTATATGATGAAGCAACAAGACATTATCGAGCAAAGACAATTTGATGATGCTATCGCATTTGGTGGTTGGGCAATCGACTTGCACCCAGCAGATGGTGTGTATAGTGAATTATCGGCATGTACACAGTGGCATTCTAAAGGTGTTTACGATATCCCTTACCGTTCTTTTGTAAGTAAAGACATCGACAATTTATTTTTAGCAGGACGAATTATTAGTGCAACTCACGTAGCATTCGGTTCTACTCGTGTAATGGCAACTACAGGATTTTGTGCACAAGCCGTTGGTATGGCAGCAGCACTGTGTACAGAATATAACATCAAACCAGCTGAGATTTTAGAAAACGGACGTATTACTGAACTTCAAAACGAATTGAATATCGTTGGGCAAAGTATTCCTAATGTGCCAATTAAAAAAGCAACTAATTTAGTCAGTAGTGCTACAATTGAAGCTTCTTCAACCTTAAAATTAGCTGAAATTCCTTCAGATGGAAATTGGTTTAACTTGTCTGTGTCAGCAGCACAATTATTACCTTTAAAAGCTAATGAAGCATATAACTTTAAAGTATCAGTTGATGCAAAAGAAAGTACAACGTTAACTGTAGAATTACGAACTTCAGAAAAATTAGAAAACTATTCTCCAGAAGTCATTCTAGAAACCAAAACCTTCAATTTAACAAAAGGGGAGCAGCTTTTAGATATTTCATTTTCTGAAACTTTGGAAAAAGATCAATATAGTTTTGTAACCTTTTTATCGAATGATAAGGTAAGTTTAAAAACAAGTACAAAACGATATACTGGAGTGTTATCTGTGTTTAATGGCGTAAATAAAGCAGTATCTAACAATGGAAAACAAACGCCACCAGATGGAATTGGCGTAGATACTTTTGAATTTTGGACACCACATCGCAGACCAGAAGGACAAAATATTGCATTACAAATTTCACCAGCTATCGAAGCTTTTAGTACCGAAAATATTGGTAATGGATATGTAAGACCTTTTGTTGCAACTAATGCATGGGTGTCTAGTTTAGAAGATGAGAATCCTCAGTTAAAGATTGAATGGGATACTCCTAAAACAGTTTCAAAAATAAAATTGTTTTTGGATCCAGATTATGACCATCCTTTAGAATCAACATTAATGGGCCATCCAGAAGAAGTGGCACCATTTACAATTCGTGATTACAAAATCAAAGATTTAGATGGTAATGTATTGTTTGAGGTTGCTGACAATTATCAAACTATCAATACGTTAAAGTTAGAAAAAGCAACATCGTTAAAAGGTTTGATAGTAGAAGCAAAACATCCATCTAGTAAAGTTCCAGCTTCTATTTTTGAAATTGTAGCTAATTAAATATTTAAGAATTTTCTGTAATAGATATGATAGGTCGTAATAAAAATATATTTATAATTCTTCTAGTATTATTTTTAGTAACCTCATGTACAGTAAAAACAATAAAAAATTCTTATCAAATAGCCTTTGAAGGGATTGAAGTAAAAATAACATCGGATAGGCAAAAGGGACTATTTTATGAAGTAAAAAAAAATAAACAAAGTATTATTGAAAAGTCTCAATTAGGCATCATTATAAATAATGATACATTAGGTAGAAATTCTAAAATAATAAATACAAAAGTTGATTTTGAAAATTTTGATTATACATTAAAATTCATTTCGAAAAAAATAACCTACAAAGCAAAAACGTTAAGAGTAAAATTAAAAGAAAAAAATAATTTTATATGGTATTTGCTAATTAACATTTCTAAAGATGGTATTGCTTACAGATATGAAGTACCAAATACAGGTTCAAAAACAATAAATGGCGAGCTTAGTTCTTTTAAGCTTCCTAGAAAAACTAAAGTTTGGTTTTTTGAAAGAGATAATAGTTGGAAACTTAAATCTCATGCTGGAACTTGGACTTCCGCTAATATTGAAAGCTTACCCCAAATATCCTCACAAGGATCAATTCAAGGATTAACAATTACATGTGAACTGCCAAATAACAGTTATATTTTGTTAGCTGAAGCCAATACGTTTAACTATAGCGCATTAAGATTAGAGTCTAAAAAAAACAATATCTTATCAGCTAATTTCTCAGAAGGCTCAAAAGGGTTTTCTATAAGAGGAAATATAAACTCCCCATGGCGTTGCGTTTTAATTTCTGAGACATTAAACGACTTAGTCAACAACACTATGGTTGCTTCATTAAATCCTAAACCAAATAAAAACCTTTTTAAAAACAGTTCTTGGATAAAACCAGGTGTGTCCGTTTGGAGATGGTGGGCTAGAGACACTGGTAATTATGAAGAAGAAAGGCAAATGATAGATGATGCTGTGTCTTTAAATACAGCTTATACAATGGTTGACAGTGGTTGGGAAAATTGGGATAATAAATGGGCTAAAGTCAAAGATTTGTGTAAGTATGCAACAAAAAATAATATAGGAGTATTTTTATGGAAGCATTCTAAAGAAATTAATATTGCCGAAGATAATTTCAAAATAATGAACTTATTTCTGGATAGCATTCAAAAAGTTGGTGCAAAAGGAATTAAAGTAGATTATATGAATGCTCACAGTAAAAATATAATTGAATTTGAAGAAAAACTTTTACAAGCTGCTGCAAAAAGAAAACTAATGGTAAACTTTCATGGGTGTCATCAAAGTTCTGGTGAATTCATAACGTATCCTAATGAAATAACTAGAGAAGGTATTAGAGGGGTTGAACTGAATTTAATGAAAGAAGGTCCAGTTTTAGCAAGTCATAATGCTGCACTTCCCTTCACCAGATTTGTTTGTGGTCCTGCAGATTATACACCTCTAGCATTTACAAGTCCAGGTAAAACAACTTGGGCACATCAATTAGCAACTACGATTTGCTTTTATTCACCATTTCAATGTATTGCAGAAAACACCTCATTCTTATTATCAAATAGAAAAATTGCACCAGCTCTAGATTTAATAAGAAATCTGCCAACAACTTGGGATGAGACTATAGTGTTGCCTAATAGTAAAATAGGCGAATTGGCTATAATAGCTAGAAGAAAGAAAAATGATTGGTTCATAGGTATTTTGAGTAGCGGTAAGCAAAAAAAGCTAACGTTAGATATTCCTTTTCTAGATGATATAAATTATGAATTAAATATTTTTTATGATGATATAGGAAACAAGGTGGAAATCGATAAAATTTTAGAGACTAAAATACATCCAAATCAAGCAAATTTATCTGTAGTACCATTCAAATATAAAAAAACTAATGATGTAGATAAAAGTCCTATAATAGAATTAGATATAAATGGAGGTGTGGTCTTATGGTACAAATACAAAAAAACTAAAATCTTATAGAATTTAAAAATGAAAGTTATAAACGATAAAATATATTATACAGCTATTAGGATTCAGTTTTCTCTAATATGTTGTTTTTGTTGTATTAATTTAAACAGCCAAAATTTTTTAAGATTTGAACAGGGTATTCATAGACCAAATTTAAATTGGTTAGGAACACTTGAAGAAGAAAAACAACTCATTGATAAAATGAACGAAATTGGGATTAAATCAATTAGATTAAATCCAACAGCATCACAATCTGTAGGTGATTTTATTGAGCATGTAAAATATGCAAATCAGTTGAATATAAAAGTAAATATGGTAATCTCTATCACAGCATTTCCAGAATTTTTTGTTAATGGTGCTACCAAAAGACCAGAAGTAGGTATTTGGGGTCCTAGATATAAGTTCAGTGATTTAGTCCCTGAAAACATTGGGAACTGGTGTGAGCAGGTTTTTAATCGGTTACAAAATGCTGGTGCAATTATAGAATTAGTTGAATTTGGAAACGAATCTAATTGGATAGATTTTAATGGAGATTTACCATACATAGAAGGAGGTAAATTTTATGATTATACAACTGACTGGAACGATTCATCTTTTATTAAAATAAGAGAAGGGATATTAAAATATGGTCAAGCCTTAAAGTTTGTTAAAGATAAAATCGACTTAGTTTGGGGTGAAAATGATGTACAATTAATAACAAATGGTGCTGTTGAGGGGTATCGTCTAACAGACTGGGCAATTACTAATGGAGGTAGTATTTTATCTACTGCTGTTATGCTTGATTTACTTAAAGGGGGTCACCCCCAACTACCAGCTGAAAGCGAAAACTATTTACAAAATGCTGATGGTATAGGAATTCATTTTTATCCGAAAGTTATAGAACTAGATATCGATATTGCAAAAAAAACTGTTGCAAATGAAATAAGAGATATTATGACTCCCATCATAAATGTTGTTTCGATAGAAACTCCTATATGGGTAACTGAGTGGAATTATAATAAAGGTCTTTTTCAAAACAATAGTGAAGAAGATAGGTATATAATGCTTAAAAACCTTTTAGAAATATGTCACGGACTTCCTTA
The DNA here is from genome assembly GCF_002954685.1 of Polaribacter porphyrae. GTDB lineage: Bacteria > Bacteroidota > Bacteroidia > Flavobacteriales > Flavobacteriaceae > Polaribacter > Polaribacter porphyrae. Next base: position 2,651,354 of record NZ_MSCN01000001.1, read on the forward strand.
TAATTGGAAAAAATTTTATCTTTTTACCTTTGATAACAGTAGTCATAAAATTTATGAAAATGGCGCATTTTTACCAGCTTCTAAGATTTTTAATGATTATGTATATGATAAAGATGCTTGGAACTTGAATGATACTAATTATAAAATTCAAAATTCTTTTTCTTCTTTGTATTTAAGAGGATATAATCAAACTAATACAGATAATAATGATTCATATATAACTATTACCGATGATATTAATTTGTCTCATTTAAATTGGGTAGTTGAAAGAACTGATAATAATTCAGAAACTTATTACATAAAAAATGAAAATACCGAATTATACCTTCAAGGATCTAATCCAGCAAACTCAGTCTTAACACAAAATTCATTAGATAATTCATCATTATTCAAATGGTATATTATGCCAAGTACTTATAAAGGAGAATATCATATAAAAAATCTTTCTAGTGAAAATTTTATCTGGACAAATTCTACCTCAAGTAATACTCACCCTACACTTAGCAATTATCAAAATTCTTGGAATAGTATGAGGTGGAAGTTAAAAAGTAATAGCCCAACATTAGGTAATAGTAATTACTCTTTAGAACAAGATATAGTACTATTTCCTAATCCAAGTAAAGATGAAATAAATATTATCACTAAAAAAAATAGCGCACTATTAGTATCTATATATAACAGTATAGGGCGTCAAGTAAGCTCCCGAAATTTGTATACTACAAAAAGAAAAAGTAAAATTAATATTTCTAAGTGGCCAGCAGGTGTTTATTTTTTTAAGATTTCAATTAGTGATAAATCCATTATCAAAAAAGTGATAAAATTATAAACTGGAC
>NZ_MSCN01000001.1:2654220-2656820 GCF_002954685.1 Polaribacter porphyrae
TAAAGATATTGGTGTTTTTAAACAGACAGCTAGAATTAATTTACGAGCGATGGTATCAAAAATTAATTTATCATATCTTCTATAACTTATTTATTCTTTCGATAATCAATGATGAGAAAAAATTAACTCCAACTTTTATACAACTTTCATCGATAGCAAAGCTTGGTGAGTGTGGCATAGCAACAAGACCTTTTTCAAAATTTGAAGCTCCCAAGAAAAAATAGACTCCTGGTGCATAATTCTGGAAATAAGCAAAATCATCACCAAATTCTGCGGGACCTACTCCGTGCATAGTTATAACCTTTTCTTTTCCATAAAGCTTTGAAATACTATTTACCACTTTCATTGTAAGTATGCTATCATTCATTGGTGTTTCTTTTTCAAATTGATATTTAGCAGACACAAAAGAGTTTTTAAATTCAGACTGTTTTATTTGTTTATTAATGTAATCTATAGTGCGCTCTTTTAGCTGCTGATCGCTAAAATCTAGAATAGTACTTATCTTTAGGGTATTATTTATATCTTGAATATTAAAATCGCTACTTACCACAGTATAATCTTTAAATATTGTGTTTGGGTTAGTCATTCCTATATTTGGATCTAATAAATATCTTTGATTCCAAAATGGGCTATTAGGCTCTATCGTTTGAATATCATTTAGTAACTCTTTAGTGTACTTAATTATTTGTTCTTCATTGATTGAATTTTCATATACTAACTCAATTATAGTTCTATGTGCATAGATGTTATTTTTTTTAGTTGAAATTACTCCTGAAGGAAATGGGGCAACGTGAGTACCGTATATTTCATCGGGTTTTATAATCTCAAATAACTTGTCATCAATCATCGCCAATGCGCCTTTATAATTTTCTTCAGAGGGTTGAAAAATAAAATATACTGTTCCTTTCAGGTTTTCTTTTACACTTCCAAGAACATGAGCTATTCCAAGACCTATTGCAGTATGTATATCATGTCCACAAATATGCCTAACACCTTTATTTAATGATTTGAAGTCTACAATATCCTCTATATCAGAGGACATAGCATCTATATCTGCTCGCCATGCAATTTTTTTACCTTCTTTAGAGCCTCTTAAAATACCAACCACACCATAACCGCCTATATTAGTGTGTACTTCCAGCCCAAGGTTAACAAGATATTCTTCAACTATTTTAGAAGTTCTTTTTTCTTTTTCAGATAGTTCTGGATGTTTATGTAAATCTCTGCGTATTTCAATTAGATTTTTATATATTTTTTTGGTTTCATTTTCAACATTTTGATGAATAGAATTTTTATTAGTTAAATTTTGACCATAAAAGGAACAGCTAATAAAAAGCAAACTGATTATTAATAAAAAGTTTTTAAATTTTAAATTTCTCATAATTTTTATGTGGTTTTAGTATTAATAATAAATCAAATGATTGCCAGTTAATGTAAATACTATCAAATTGATTTTTCAAAAATAAGCTGTCACAAATCTAAAATCACAACACAATATTGGATTTGGTATAAAAGATTGCTTTTTTGGTATAGAAATTAAAGTGACAAAATCTTCTCTCTATTATTTTTTGAAACCGGAACTTCAATTTGAGTTAAAATAATAGTTTTTTGATTTTTCCAAGCTCTAAAATGTGAAGGGTTGATGAGATAAGAACGATGTACTTTTATTAAAAAATCTAAATCTTTTTCAATTTTTTTTAATGAAGAACGAATTAATTTTGATTGTAATTGATTGTTCTGTAAGTATAAAATTTCTATGTAATTTTGAGCGTTGGTTATACAGATTAAATCAGATTTATTAATTTTTAAGATATCTAATTTGTTTTCGCCTCTGATAGTAATGATTTCCTTTTTAATTGGTATCAATTTAATAACATATTTTCTTGCAAGAACTAAAATAGGTGTAGTTATTAAAGCAACCTTAAGGATTATAATTTGGAAAAATTCATAAAAAGTATACCCTCCATTCAAAACTGGACTTTTGTAGTACAAGTATGTTGTTACTAAATAAAATAAGTGAAAAATTAAGATGATTAATATTTCGAAGCTAATATTCCACTTTGCAACTTTTTTGTAAATAATTTTTTGTAGTAATGCAACTAGATAGTAACATAGAAATGTTATGAGGCTAAACCCTAAACTAATTCGAATCCACAATTTTAAATTTAATGTCTCATCATCAAAGGGTCTAATGAAGAATGCAAAAATGAAAATCCATATACTAATTAGAAACCCTATGTATATGTTATGTTTTATTGAAGGGTTAATCATAGTGAATTAAGCTAAAAATAGAGCTATCGGTTTTATTTATGATGAGTTGTGTGTTTCACGCTTCTAATTTAGTAAACAAATCACAGATAGAAAATTTCATCGAAATTTTCGAAATCAATACATAATTAATTGAATAAATATAATGAAACTTTTGGAATTGACATCAGTATAGATGTCTTTAATTGTTAAGGTAGTATTCAAGGTTATATACAGTTTAAAAATGATGAATTTGGCTTTAAAAAGTTTCATAAAGCACTACCCAAAAATAGTTTAGTAGTTATGGAGGTTACAGGTTATTATCATTACAGATTTGCTCAAATTGTGTACAA
>NZ_MSCN01000001.1:2657553-3144840 GCF_002954685.1 Polaribacter porphyrae
TAACACCAAGATTAATTAATCTTGGTGTTATTATTAATTACTATTTACCCAACTCATAAAACCTTTAAAAATCTTCTCCCATTTATTAATAATCTCATTATTTTCTCCTATAATTTTAAAACTATGATTACAACCGCTACAGATATTAAAATTCAAATTCTTTTTTCCTAAACGCGCAAATTCTAAAGGAATTAAATATGTACTTTCTATTGGAGCATTTTCGTCTTTTGATGCTACTTGTACATAAATAGGTATATCTAACTTTAATAGATTATTAATTGGAGGTTCAGAATAACTAAACCAACGTTTGTTAGTATAGCCAAAATCATCAACATCAGTATTAAGAGAATCTTTAGTAATAATATTGGAAAAATAATTAATGACTTCATTGATACTACTGTCAGATTCTTCAATAGAAATTTCTTTCATTTGGTAAGATTTTCTAATATCTAGTATGGTGTCAAAAAAATCTGGTAAGGCATTACCTGCCCAAAAACCTAAATGGGTTATTTTAGTATTAATGGTAGCTAGTTTTGCAGCAACAGGAGCACCTTCAGAATGTCCATAAACTACAATTTTGGTGAGCTGATACTTTTTGTATAATGAATTAATAACGTTATTTATTCTATTTACCCTATGTTGTAAACTATTTTTTTGATGATAAATTTTAGGGACTTTAATATTATTTTCATCAATAAGTCTCTCAAAACCTGTTTTTTCTACTACAATATATCCATAGTTATCTGGGATATTTTTATAATCATTTTTTATAAAATTATTATACTTTAAATAGCCATTTTTACTTTTACTGTATGAAAACTGCGGACTTGGATCACTACCTTGAATAAATAAAATTACATTATTGATGGTATGTGATTTTTTCTTATATAGATAATAATGGATTGAGTCATTATTTATAGCTAGTACATACTCTTCAAAGCCAAAAGATTCTACTAGATTTTTTTTGTTCAGATTTGCCTGATTATTTTGAGAAGTTAAAAATGAGAAGTTCAATAAAACAAACAAGAAGAATATGTTAGTAGCTGATTTTTTAATTTCTATATAATACATTATTGTTAAGATATTTATTAAACTATTTTTATAAAATTTGAGTTAACTTTTTTAATATTAAAAGAAGTAATTTTGACAAACACTTTTTTAAAAATTATATTTTTGTTTGTAGTTCACTTGTTTCTTGTTCAATTATTTTTATTAATTCTTTAGCCTCCATTATAAATTTTTAGTATTAATTATTGTGAATTTTTTGCTTTGATATAGAGATATACACATAGCATAAAATATGCTATCCTTCATCATTTTACTGTAGTTAGAAGGTTTTGATATTGATTTAGTTTTAGAATTATTCCAATCTTTATAAAAATATTTTAATACAGTTGGTAAAGTAATAGCTGAATAAAAGCGATTGTCTCTATTAAAAATTTCTTTATCTAAAATTTCTAATTTTATTTCAAACATATCTACAATTTCACTTTTTAGTTTAGAATTAGTGATAAAATCTACCCCTTTAATTTTAAGATTTTCATAAGACCCATAGGCAAAATCTGGATTCCAGAAATAATAAAAATTACTAAAATATGTGGCTAAAGTTTCTGAATGAGACAATTTTTTTTCAAAAAATTCTAAAATAACTTTACAGCTTTTTTGAGTTCTAGCATTTATATCAATGCCAGATTTAGTGTTTTTTATATTGTGATTGAGATCATTTTTTAATTCATTTAAAATACTTAATTCTTTCTGCAAAACATTGATATTGTCTATCCAGTTATTAATTGCTAAAGCAATTAATATTCCTACAACAACAAAAACAATTTCTTTTACTATTGTTATTAATAACTTAAATATTTTTTTGATTCTACTCATATCATATTATACAGTCGATTATACTTTCTTATAATAATAAACACTAAATATTATTAGAGTAACAGCGAAAACATTAGGTATAAATCCTAATTTTTCTGTAAAATTTCTATAGTTGAAAATTAAAAGTATTAGATATACCACTGTAATCAGAATAATTGTAAGTCGAATGGTTTTATTTTTTTTCATAAAATAGCTTAATTTATTTTTTTCAATAAGGCTTTCCTGTCAGTTTCTATTGGGAAATCTGAATATTTATTTAAAAAAGTTATGAGAAAATATATTTGTTCTTTTGGTAAAAACTTTGATTTTAATATGTCTTTCATTGTTTGCATTTCATAAGACAAAAGTGATTTCATACTCTCTTTTGAAAAACCTGTCTTATCTAATATCTTAAGTACTAATAAACTTTGAAATGGATTTGGGTTATTTACAAGTTTTGATATTAATTCTATGTTTTTATTCCAGTTAATATTTCCACTGTAATTATTGCAAAACACTGTTATTAAAGGTTGTACTCCGCTATTCTTTTTTAATAATAATGGCAAGAAGTCTAATAAATCATTTTTATTTTTAAGATAATTCCCTGCAAGAAATATAGCAGATTCCTGAATTGAATCTGTAACATCTGCATTGTAGAGAGCAGATAAAACATCTTGTTTAGAGAATTGATTGACATACCTTTTATATACTATCAAAGATTCTTTAATTTTTGCTTTATCTAAATTAATACCATAACTTTTATATTCAGCATCTAAACTTTTAAACAAACTATCTATTACTGATAAATTTTTAGTTAATGATAAGTTCTTAAATGCAGATATTTGTTGCCTTTCATAAAAACCAAGTTTATTGAATTTACCTCTAAATTCCTTCCATTGATTTAGTTTATTTTCACTAATCATAAAAATCTTACCTTTAGAAGTATATTTAGGAATATCTCTTAAAGTTATAAGTATTTTATTAGAGAAAGCGATTGGTATTTTATTACCTTCTTTTATTCCCATTTTCACTAAAGATTGTTGACAAATCCCTTCTGGATAAGACATTATTTCTGTTAAAAAATCTTTTTTAGATTGATTTTTTAATCCCCATACTTCTACAAAATCATATTTTTTCTCAATATCTGATAATTCTTGACTAAATAATATGTTACAACAAATTGAAAATAATATTGTTAAGTATGCGTATTTCATATTTTTAACTTCTTTAAGTAATTAATTTGATAAAGGATAAAATGATATTTTAATTAAACGACTCAATATTAATAGTTCTACTAGTATTATTAGCCTTTTTTACTTCAGATAAAATTTCATCTAATAAAACACGATTATACAATAATCCGTTAACCAAAACAGCATTAATTTTCTTTGTATTTCTTATGTCTATTAAAGGATTTTTATCAAGCAATACTAGGTCAGCTTTATAACCAACTTTAATTTTTCCAGAATTATTTTTTAGCCAGTTTGCAGGAGTATTTGTTGCAGAATTTAATACCTGTGAGATTGACATTCCTGCATCATTTAGACTTTGTAACTCACTATGCAATGAAAATCCAGGAACAGCTGCAGGTAAATTAGCATCTGTGCCAGACATAATTTTTACTCCTTTTTTAGATAAAACATTGGCTATTATTCCACAAGCTTTACCATAAGTTTGCCAAAATATCTTGTCATCTTCTATTTCTGATGCAGTCATTTTTGCATCTATTTTATATCGATTAACTTCTGGCAACCATCCCAATCCTTGAGGTACATAAGAAACCCATTCACTAATTCCAGGGTTTTGATATTCTAATTCTACTTCTGTTAAAATTTTATTTAACTCATACCTTTGACGATAAAAACTTTCTGTAAGCCATAGTGTAGAGGTTACATAAACATTATTATCAATTAAATCTTTTGCTAAACTTTCACTTCTTTTTTCTACAAATTTTAAAAACTCTTCTTCTTTTCCTTTATAACTTCCAATCATTCTATCAGCATTAAACTCTCTACTGATTGCATTCATTAGTTCCTCAAAATGAGCAATGCTACTTTGTCCATTTTGCCAAATATCCGAGAATTCTACATCCCAAGGTATATGTCCAAAAACTGGCATTTCTAGTTCTTTAGCAAATTTTGTAATGGCTAAATAACTTTCTTTATTTAATTGGCTGTATACTTTTAATCCATCATAACCAAGTTTATAGAATTCCTTTACTTTTTTCTCTGCTTCAGAAGCATTACTAATATTTTCATAACCTTGAGACCAAGACATAAACCAACCTTCAACTCTATCAAAACTCCCAAGTCTTGGAGAAGCAACAAACATATTTGGGCCTATTCGTTCTCCTTTTTTAATTTCATCACGCCATTTTAAATGATTTTCATCTCCAATAAGCTCTCTAACTTGTGTAATACCATTAGCAATGTATAGTAAAAGATCGTTAGAGCTTTGAAAGAAATGCACATGCATATCAGCCAAACCAGGAATAAGATATTTACCTGAACCATCAATAATTATACTATTATTAGGGATATTAATTAGACTATCTACACCTATTTTGATAATATTTTCATCATTTATTAATACAGTTTGCCTAGAAATCATACTATTACAATCTTCAGATAGAATAGAAACATTTTTAATAGCAATTAAACCTTTTTGAGGGTTAAACTGTTTTATATTAACCTTTTCTGTAAGCCCACCATACATTTTTTTTCCATCTCTTTGCATCAATATGAAACCTGTGATTAGAAAGAGTAAAATTATTAATACTGTATACTTTGCTATTTTTTTTAACCTCATAATCTTTGATTATTATTAGCATTCTATTGCTCTAATAATCTATAAAATTAGTTTAGTTTTATCAATAGCTAGATTTTTAGAAGTACCACTAGAAGCATTGATACTTATTTTGATAAATTATGAATATAGTCTTTGGGTGAGAATCCTTTTTCTTTCTTAAAATTACGATAAAAACTAGTCTTCGATTTAAAACCACATTGTTGTGCAAGTCCAAAAATTGAATAAGCTTCATACTCATTATCATCAATTTTTTTCATAAACAATTCAATCCTTTTAGAATTGATATAATTATAAAAATTAGTGTTTAGGTAATAATTTAGTAGTTCCGAAAGTTTTTTATCAGTAGTTTTTATAGCCTTTGATAAATCTGTTAATGTAATATCAGGTTTAACATAGAGTTGTTCTTCGTCTATTATAACATTTAGCTTATCAATTAGAAATTTAGCCTCTTGCTCTTTCAAATTAATGGTTCTCTCAACATTTTTTTCTTTTGTTGAAGAATATTGTGAACGCTTTTTTTGATAAAAAAGTAGAATTACAATGATACTAAAAATTAAGAATAGTAAAAATACAACTAAAGTAATAGAGTTATATTTTTGTATATCTAAAGAAATTTGAGCATTATCTTTCTCATTAGTATTAAGCACATCTTGAATTAAATATTTAGATGTTGAAGCTATTATTTCAGGACCTTTAGTGGCTGCTATTAAAATATTTAGTTCTTTACTATTTTCTTCTAAAAGAGATTTATTACCAAGAATACCATACAATTTTGATAATAAGTTATAAGTTTCAATAAGTTCGTCATTTAGCTTGAGTACTTTAAATTCAGATAATGATTCTTCTGCGAATTCTAAAGAAGTTTTGTAGTCTTTTTTCTGAAAAGAAATTTCGGCAAGCTTTAGTTTTGCTGTCGGAATTCCTTTCGCATTATTTTCTTTTTTAAATGATTGTAATGCATCATTATAATACTGCCTTGCTTTTTGATAATTATCTTTTTCGAAAGCAACATTGCCTAAACCAATTTCTGCGTATCCTACTCTTTTGATTCTATTTTCAGTAAAAGATTTAAAAACTTTTTCATAAAGATTTTTTGCTTTGTTTAAATACCCTATTTTAAAATTTAAATTGGCTAAACTTAAATTCAAATAGTCTGCTTGCTCTTTATTTTTGATTGATGAAAAGTAATTTTGAGCAGATTCATAATATCTAATCGCATCATTATATAAACTATTTTTTTCTAATAAATAACCAATATGATGATCTACTTTTGCAACCTTTCTAAAATCTTCTTTGCTATTAGCAAAATCTTTCACTTTTAAAAAAAGTTTTAAGGCTTCAGCTGGTTTCCCTAAATTATTAAATGCTATTGCTTTATTTGCAATAGTTTGGATTTTTAAATAATCTTTTAAATATGGGTTAGAAATTATTGAATCTAACAATGGTAAGGATTTCTGATAAAAACCTTGTCTTTGATATGAAGTAGCAATATTGTTTAAAGCAAACCAAGTAGCCCAAATATCATTAATTGAGTCACTTACATTTAATGACTTATTATACATTGAGCGTGCTAAATCATAATTACCCATACCTTGATGTACGCTCCCAAGAATAGAATAGCTTCTTTTAAGACCAAAACTATTACCTATTTTTTTGCTTAACAATAATGCCTCATTTGATTTTTCTAGAGCCTTTTTTGTTTTTCCATAAGATTTATAAATTCTAGATTTAATAAGGTTAAACTGTATTATAGATAACGTGTCATTATTTTTTATGGATAGTTCAATCCCTAAATCTGATAACTTCAAAACTGAAGGATGACTTTCAAAATCTTCAAAATTGCATAATTTTAAAATGCTATCAATTTTCACTTTTTGTTCATTGAAAGTTATATTTTGAGCATCATAATTTTGGCTGTATACATTGGTAAATAAAAATAAACAACACAAAAAAAGTATCAATAAAAAACCTCTTTTCAACTTTTTAATTTTGAAAAAGAGATTAAATAGTAAGTGGTTTTTATAATTTATCATTTTCAATCTCAAAAATGTTATTAGAAATATCTTCATCTAATCTAGTAACTAAAGGATCTAAAACTACGTAATTTGGTAAATTTTTGAGGTTAAAAACGATCGTATTTTCTCCTTTTTCTAGTCTAATTGTTTTAAATATTGGTTTGGCATTTCTATAATCAGGATGTTTATCATAAAAACCAATAGTAAAATTTTCGTTAGTATTAATTTTACTTTTTTCTCCTTTTAGATTTGTTTCATAACGATTCGCCTCAATATGAACTGTTAGTTTATACTTATTATTATTTGATTGAGTATATTTTACATTCTTTAAATTCAAATCATAATCTATTCGTTTTTTAAACCAGTCGTTAATCAGATTTTGTTTTTCTATATCTACTTTAGACAGGAGTATGTTTATAAAATCTATAGATTTTGCAGATTCTTCTTCTTGATGAGCTTCTAAAAGTTCTTGTAAAGAGGCATTTAAGATTTTTTCTCCAATTAATTCTTTTAAAGATTGCATTACTACAAACCCTTTTCTATAAGCAACATAGGTTTCATTTTCTACCAAATGAAGTGATGGTTCTTCAATTGATGCTGAAGATCTGAAATTGAAATAACGTCTTCTTCCAAAATTAGATAATCTTCTAACCATTGTTTTACCATACATTTTTTCTAACACTTGAGCTTCCATATAATTTGCCATAGTTTCAGTTAGCATATTGCCACCTTTTCCAGATGCAGGAGACATTTTATGTCCAAACCATTGATGTCCAATTTCGTGAATAACTACTCTAGACAATTGGTTAATCCCTTTTGTAGCATTAGAAGTGTCTTGTGTAAAAAAGCGTTCTTGAAAAGCAATAGTTCCTGGCAAAGCGTGTCCACCAAATTTCCAATGTAAAGGCACTTCTGCAATTCGTAAATGATCAAATGGATAGCTCCCAAAATTTGCATTTCCATAATCTAGCGTAGCTTTTGTAGCTTTTATAATTTCATCCACATTTGTATTATGTTTTGGCAAATGATAAACTTCTATTGAAATTCCCTTGTAATTTTCAACAACCTTTTTGTAGTTAGATGAAAAATAAGATAAATTATTATCTGTTTTTATTTGAGATTTATAATGATATGTTACTGTATTATCAGTAGAAAAAGTATCTATTAACTTTCCTGGTGCTATAGGAATTTGTCCTTTATCTGTTGTAACCCAAGTTTCAAAATCTTGTTTTGGTCGAGATGTGTTTTCGAACATATAATCTTTAGTATTTTCTTTTTTATCTTTAATAGGCAGTCCTCTTTTTTTACGTTCTCCTTTATGCACAATTTCTAAAACTTTTTGATAACCAAATCTTGGTTCAAATGTGCTGTTTCTTAAATAAGTTCCATTAGAAATCATATCCTTTTGTAATTCGAAATCGCCAATAACTTTATATGTTTTAAAATTCATTTGCCTGCTTTCGTTAGGTAATAAAATAGGTTTAAAAACCAATAATTTTACATCTGCTAAAGCAATATCTTCTTGTATAATTTTTGCACCTTTTATAGAAAATTCATCTAATTTTTCCCTAACAGTTATCAATACTGTGTCAATGGCTTTATTAGTGTTGTTAAATATAGTATAATTACCATCAACTGTATATGTTAAGTTTTTTGGTTCTAATAGAACTTTTGTTTTTACACTCGTAATTATTGGTGTTAAATGTTCTTTATATTTTGAATAATTTTTCTCATAGTTTTCACGAAAAGTCATATCATCAGTAAAACTTTTTGGTGTCGATTTTACATCGATAATAATAGAAGATATGCAAACAAACCCAACTAAAACTAACAATGCAAAACGTTGCGATTTTCTCCAATTAAAGAATATTAATTTAAATTGATTTTTAAACCTATTTTCTGATGTACGTTTGTAAATCTTAAAGCTAATTAATAATATGATTAGAGTAGCACTTATCCATAGAAAGTTCATCCAATTAAAAAAGTTTGTGAGTTGACCATAACCAATGAATTCAGAATAACCCTCGCCTATTTTTGGTAATTGTAAAATACTTGCTAAAGGATGCTGAACACCTATTGATGGTAAAGCATATCCTAATCCATAAATACAAACTAAACTGAACAGCATCCCTAGATATTTGTTACTCACTAATTGCTGGATAAAAAGCGATAAAACTCCATATATAAACAGTGAACTCCCTCCAAAATAAAAAATACTGATGTATAATTTTACATCTATATTATGATAACCAAAAGCAATTTGAATTGATAAAGCTGTTATTATCGCTAAAAAAATAATAAAAATTGGTAATAAAAATAGTGCTGCATATTTGCTAAACAGCAAAATATTATTTTGTGTAGGAACTGCGTCTAATATTTCATTAAAATGATGCTGTCTTGATTTCCAAACCAATTCTCCTGCATAAAAAACGATTAAAAATAATCCAATATGTGCTAATGGTTCTAAAATTAGACCTGCTAATAAACCTGTAGTTGGCAGTATATTTCCATAAACATCTTGTCCACTAATATTATGCAAAATAGCAGCAAGTAACATTCCTATCCAAACCATACATAACAATAAAAATGTTTTGCTAAAAATGGTGCTTTTAAAATCGATAAAAACTAAATGAATAAATTCTTTAAATCGTGCTTTGAATGATTTTTTCACAACAAATACAGGTTGATATTCAGTGTGTTCAATGGTATTCTGTCGCTTTTTTTTCAATATTGAAAAAATACTTTTTTTGCTTTTCGATTTGTTTTTTTGTGATAACCTAAAGGAAAAAGACCAATAATTTATAATTAATAACAGTAAACCAAAACTCAACCAAATAATTCTATTTAAAGCTAAAGTGCCAGAAAATTTAACCAATTGTTTGGTCTTTTGTAAAGGCGACCAAAATTGAGTTTGCTCATAAGAACTACACAATCCTAAAATATCAAAAAGTGCTACTTTTTTTATTGTTTGTTCAGCAACAACTAATTTTCCTCCAGTAAAAGGCGATCCTATGTAAAAGTTATTTACCCAAAATAAAATGAAGATTAAGATTCCAGAGAAAAAAATTAATGGTGTTTTTTTGGTAAGTAGTGCAACTGTAAAAAGTAATGCTGTAAGAATAAATACATTGGGTAAAATAATAATGAGCCAAGGCCAAAAAAAGTTAATAAAATCAGAATTTACATCATTATAAATCTGAAAAGGATCTATTACTATTGAAATAAAAAGACCTAATACGTATAATAATGTAGAAAAAGAACTAGACATAAAAATCCCTAAAAAACGACTACATAAAAACTGAAATTTGCTCACGGAAGTTGTATGTATCAATTGTGTAGCATTATTTGCTTTATCTCTTAAAACAGTGTAAGCTGTTTGAAATACAATCAAAAAAACAACAGCTAAACTGATCAAACTGCTAAACAAATGAATATTATATTTATTCTCTGGATTAATTGCACCTTCTTGAATGCCTAAATAAATGCCAGAAAATAAAAATAGGATGGTAAATAAAAGATACGAAGCTTGTTTAAAATGAAACTTCAATTCGAAACTAATTAATTTAAGCAGCATAATTATTAGTTTTAGAAGTTTTTAAAATATGAAAGTAAACGTGTTCTAAATCTGTAGGTACAGCTTCAAAATCAGTAGTTAATTGTTGTTCAGAAAAAACATAAGCGCTTGTTTTGCCTCCTAAAAGTCTGGTTGATATTACATTGTGCTTATTTTTTAATACAGCTAAATCACTTTTAGGTACAGGTTTTTTCCAAATTTTGCCTTGTAAATCTTGTATTAAGTTTTCAGGGCTTCCTTGCTTTACAATTTGTCCATTGTACAGAATTGCCATATTAGAACAAAGCACTCTAATATCTTCTACAATATGTGTTGATAGTAATACAATAACTGAAGAAGAAACTTCAGAAAGTACATCTAAAAACCGATTACGTTCTTCAGGATCTAAACCAGCAGTTGGTTCATCTACCATAATTATTTTAGGGTTTCCTAACAGTGCTTGAGCAATTCCAAAACGTCTTCGCATTCCTCCAGAAAAGTTACTTACCGCTTTTTTTCTGTGTTCAAATAAATTTGTTTTTATAAGTAATGCCTCAATCTGTGCTTGCCTTGCTTTTTTATTTAATACGCCTTTTAAAACAGCTATATGATTCAATAAATCTAAAGCAGACATTCTTGGATAAACTCCAAACTCTTGGGGTAAATAGCCCAAATATTGTCTAATTTTTGAGGGTTCTTTACTAATATCATTTCCATTAAAAATAACATTTCCAGAACTAGTGGTTTGCAAACCAGCAATGGTTCTCATTAAAGATGATTTTCCTGCACCATTTGGACCTAGCAAACCATACATTCCATTAGATATTTTTAAAGAAACACCATTTAGTGCTTTTGTTCCATTTGCATAAATTTTAGATACATTGTTAATTTCGAGTGTGTTCATAATTTTTGGTTTAATGATTATGACACAAACTTATTTTTTAGATGCGATACAATAAAACTTATTTAACAAACCACAGTATTTACCTCTTAAATAATAGTGTTTTAAAAAGAAAATATATTTGAATCAAAAAAAAGGTTGTTTGATTCAAAAAAGAACCTGTTCGTTAAAATAACAATGTAAAACTTACGCAATTTTACGTTCTTTGAAGTATGAAAAATACAAGTAAATATATTTATCTGTTGGTTTTTATTATCTCTTTAATAGTGATAGGTTTTGGTTTGATTGTTTTAAGTCCAAATGTAATTTCAATTATATTAAGTGTAGGTTATCTCTCATTTTTTGTTGTTACTAAAATGACAAACTATTTTAACAAAGACTTGTTTATTATCAGGTATGAAAAACCATTTTTCTTAATCACTTTATTGATTGTTGCTATTATTCAATTTACAATTAATGATGCAATGCGTAGTTTACCTATCATTTTAATGGCATTTTTATTTATAGTAATTAGTTATGTCATTTTTTCTTGGGTTTATGAAAAGATTAAAACTATACGTGAGTTAAAGAACGAAAAATTAAATTCAGAATTGTCTTTATTACGTTCTCAAATTAATCCGCATTTTTTCTTTAATACATTAAATAATCTCTATGGATTAGCAATTGAAAAATCAGAAGAAACCCCAAAAACTATTTTAAAATTATCAGAAATGATGCGCTATACCATTTATGATGGTAAAAAAGACAACGTAAATTTAGAAAAAGAAATTAGTTTTTTAAAAAATTACATAGACCTACATACTATAAGACACCATAATAAGTTAGATTTAAAATTTGAGATTAATAACAAGCAACCAAACCTTAAAATAGCTCCTTTATTACTTATTAATTTATTAGAAAATGCATTTAAACATGGAGCTGAAAAGCTAGAAAAAGATGCATTTATCCACATAAATATTGCATCTCATAGCAATATTTTAAACTTTGTAATTGAAAATAATTTTGACGATACTGAAACCTCAAAAGGTATTGGATTAGAGAATTTAAAAAGACGATTACAATTACTATATCCAAATTCTCACGATTTTAACACTTCAAAACATAGTAATATATTTAGAGCAGAATTATCTTTATATTTAAACCAATGATTCGTTATATAATTATAGATGATGAGCCAATTGCTCACAAGATTATTCAATCTTTCGCTAAAGATTTTTCACATTTAGAGCTGCAAACCAACTGCTACAATGCAATGGAAGCTATGGAGTATTTACAATCTAACCCAATAGACTTGATGTTTTTAGATATAAATATGCCAAAAATGAAAGGTCTTGATTTTTTAAAATTATTAAAAAATCCGCCTGCTGTAATTATAACCTCTGCTTATGAAGAATTTGCATTAGAAGGATATGAATTAAATGTTATAGATTATCTTTTAAAACCTTTTAGTTTTGAGCGTTTTACGCAAGCAATTTTTAAAATCCAAAATAACAAACCAAAAATAGAAACAATCATAAAAAATGTTTCAAAAGAAGAAAATGTGAGTATTTTTATAAAAGGCGATAAAAAGCATATTCAAGTAAAATTGGATGAGATATTATATATAGAATCTATTGGAAGCTATAGTAAAGTAATTATGGAATCAGAAAATATGATAACCCACGAAAAAATATCAAACTTTGAGAGATTACTAAATTCCAATAACTTCATTAGAGTTCATAAATCATTTATTGTTTCAAAAAGTAAGATAAAATCCATTGAAGGAAATCGAATTTTGGTATCTGAAAAATATATTCCTATTGGACAGACTTATAAATTGAATTTGAAGAAGGTTCTAAACTTTTAATTAAATTATATTTTAAATCAGATAAAAAGAATTTTGAATTAAATTGTGTAAATAATCATTTTTAAAATAAAGGTCAAGAAATTACAATTTTATGTGTTACCTAAAGAAGAATGTCTACAAAAATTTCATACCTCCAATTACTAATTTGAAAGTTTATTTTTTTATCAGTCTTATTCTTAAAAATAGTTATTGATTTACTATTATTGTTTATAATAGAGGTGCTTTCTAAAGATATTTAACTTGAATTTGTACTTACATGTTTTGCTATTTAATTTTATAAATTTTTTATTTTTAGTCTATTAAATTTATAATTCCATTTTTTAATTCAATAGCAACATTCCCACTGGGTTTTATGTGTTCTTTTTGTTTTTTCTGAAGTATTTTTGTGAGTTTTTTATCTTTAGAATCTCCAAAAGTAGTTGTGTTATTATCCATTTTTAAAACTGTATTGTAGCCAAAAACATCCATTGTATAGTTTGCTTTTTTGACTTTGTATAAATAGATTTTTGAATAATCTCCTTCAAAAGAGAAGTTTTTAAAATCTTCATTAAAATTGTAAAACAAAACTTTACTGCTAAAATCTTTAATAGATGTGTTCTTTTTAATCTCACCCACCTCCATTTTTGAAGTTTCCAAATCAATTATAGAATTTGAAATTGAACCAACTCTAAATGGATGAACTCCTTTTAACTTATAAAAACCTCCTGCAATTTCTTCAGTATAAAGAAAACCATTTATCAATTGAAACTTATTTTCTCTAGATATCAATTTTTTAAATTTTAAACGAGTTCTAAAAGAATTAAAAATAACTCTCTCTTTAATGTCATAGTTGAAAGTAATATCAGAATGCAAAACTTTAAAGTTCATTCTGATATAGTTTGGTAGCTTTATTATAAAGGTTTTTTTGATTTTTTTTTGATTTTTTATAAACTCCTCATTTTCATATTTCTTCTTATTTTTAAATAAGTAATCTTGTAAATCATTTCCTACACTAGTTCTTATTTGTTTTAGAAGTGAATCTTTACTCTTATATAAAAATTTTCTATTTCTATAAAAAATCATAGATTCTTTTATTGCAGATTTTAATGAATCCATAGAAAAAAGTGTTTTTCTATTTACTCCAATAAGCATTGAGTTTTTTACACCTAATTTTAGATTATTATTATTTCTATCAACTTTCACATTAACTTCACCTAACAAATCTTTTATTTTTCTATCTGAATAATTTATAAACTCCATATAATAATTAAAATGAATTTTATCATCAAAAGATTCTTCAAAAACAATAGCTACATTATCTAAATCAAGTTCAAAAATGGTGTTTTCATCAACTTTATAGCTCTTTTTTAAAATGACTTCCTTGGTTTGTGCAACAGAAATTTGAATACTTAAAAAAAATAAAATACTATAAATATATGGTTTCATTACTGGTGTTTTTTTGGTTTAACTCTTTAATATGTTCCTTAATATTTTTTATCAATTCCAAACGTCTTTGTAAATTGTTTATTAAAGCTTCAAGCATATATATGTTATTAGGTGATTTTTGTAATTCTTTAGTGATTTTTTGATAATCTTTATCAAAATCATGCATCTTAATTTTATACTTATTTACTAATACAGAATCTTCTGCCACTTCAATAAATTGCTCCCATTCCTTATCAATATTGATTAAATACTCTTTTTCAATTGCTGCTACTTGAATTTGTAAAGGAGTTTTTTCAACTTGATTATTTACATAGAAATAGTAGACAGAACAAACCAAAATAATTGCTATTGAAGCAGCTATTTTAAACATACTTTTTCTTTGAAAACCGTTTTGTTTTTTATGCTGATATTTTAATTTATCTAGAAATTCAGCTCTATGATTTTTAGGAATTTCTATGTTAGCATCATTATTCTCCCTGAATAAATCTCTAATATCATGTTCCATATTTCTTTGTTTTTAATTTGTCTTTTAACAACAATTTTGCTCTTCTCAATTGTGTTCTTGATGTTTTTATAGGAATGTTTAAAATTTCTGATATTTCTTGATGATCATAGCCCTCTAACAAATACAATTTAATTACCAATTGATATTTTATTGGCAGACTTTCAATCGTTTCTAAAATCGTTTCTTTGGTGATGTTTATATTAAAATTCCAATTTTCATCATTGGATGGTTCTAAAGGATAATTCTCTAAAGAAACGGTTTCTAACTTTCTTTTTTTCAAAATATCAATACAAGTATTAATGATAATTGTCTTTAACCAAGCACTAAAATTAGTTCCACTTTTATAATTTTCTAAATTCAAAAAAGCCTTTAAGAATCCTTCTTGCATGGCGTCTTTTACTTCTTCTCTGTTTTTAATATATCTACAAGAAATTACAAACATTGCATCACAATATAAATCGTACAAATTCATCTGTGCTTTTTGATTGCCTTTTTTGCTTTCTATTACTAAAAAATGAATCTCTTTAGACATTTCTGTAGGTTGGTTCTGTTTTTAAAAACGATATGATTGTGGAAAGGTTTCAAAATTTGACCTAAAAAGCACAATAAAAGTTATTTTTTTGTGAAAAATTTATAACTCATTGACTTTCTGATTAAAAAACAAGTAATTTCGTTATATAATACAAAAAGTAATGACACTTTTCTTACAAGTATCGCTTATCATTTGGGTTTTAGTAACCTTACTCTGGTTATTAAGCGTAGCTATAAAAAATGTAAGTATTGTTGATATTTTTTGGGGATTTGGTTTTGTAGTAGTAAACGCTTTTTACATTTATAGTTTAGAAGAAATCAATCCAAGAAATTGGCTATTATTAGCTTTAGTTTCTATTTGGGGACTTCGTTTAACTATTTATTTAGCCATTAGAAATATTGGAAAAGGAGAAGATTATAGGTACCAACAATTCAGAAAAGATTATGGTGCAGAACGTTATTGGTGGTTTTCTTATTTCCAAGTATTTTTATTACAAGGTACTTTAATTTTATTGGTTTCTTTGCCTTATCTAGGGGTACATTTCAGTGAAACTTCTGGGGATTTATTTTGGCTAGATTACATTGCAATTTTACTTTGGATCATTGGGTTTAGCTTTGAAGCTGGTGGAGATTATCAATTGTATCAATTCAAGAAAAATCCAGAAAATAGAGGCAAAGTTTTAAATACAGGTTTCTGGAAATATACAAGGCATCCTAATTATTTTGGAGATTCAGCTGTTTGGTGGTCTTATGCCTTATTTAGTATTGCTGCAGGTGGTTACTGGCAGATTGTTGGGGCTGTTATTATGACCTTGTTAATTATTAAAGTTTCAGGAGTAGCCATGTTAGAAAGAACTCTAAAAAACACCAAACCAAAATATCAAGATTATATCAAAAATACGAATGCATTTATACCTTGGTTTCCTAAAAAATGATAGCTTATATCAAAGAAAATATCTGGTTTATTTTGTTCTTAATTTGGAGTTTTCCAATGGGGATTTACAGAAGTAAATTCAGAAAAATTGTATATAAAACAGATAGTTGGCTCATCAATATAAAACCTTTGTTTATTAAAGAGTTTAAAGGTCTTTTTGGAAATTTATATCCAGATAATATAGAGTATTTAAAACAACGAAATTTTTATCGTTTTTACTTGGGAGTTTATGGTGTTCTGTTTGTTTTGTATTTGTACTTTACCTAACTGTATTTCACCTTACGAATAACTCTCATTGCTTCTTTATATGTAACATAAGTGGTTTTATCGTCTAAACTTTTAATATAGTTTTTTGCCTTTTTTAACTGCTCTACTGCATCTAAAAATCCATGTAGATAACACAGTAAATAATTTGTAGGTAAATTAAAAACATATTCATTTTCAATATTAGACAATTGCTCTTTTGCTTCAATTTTAGAAATAATTTCATTAGAGCTCATATAAATATGATGTATTAAATTTGCATCGTATTTTGGAGGCTGAAACAAAAATTCAGTAACAATATCATGTTTACCATTATCTTTAAAGTTGATAATTGTTTTCTCTAGAGGATAGTATTTTTCGTTATTATCTGTTCCAAGAGAAATATATTCTGTGATAATAAAAGATTTGTGATTATAACTAATCTGAACATCATCTAATATTGAATAAAACAAACGAACTTGTTCATTTATTAGCTCAATATCAACTCTAGAATAAAATTCTTGTTGATTAATAATTTTTTGTTGACCTGCCCAACACAACACAAATTGCTCATTAAAAACTTTGTATTGCGGATTATATTCGTTTCTATGGTTGTTGATGAAATCAAAAACCCCATCTAAAGTAAGTTCTATATTATTCCTAGCATTTGTTTCAATAGCCTCAACAAGGATTTTATTAGCATTTCTTAACTCAAAATTTTCTCCTAAAAAAGGCATTGAATTGCTTCCTCTTCTATAGAAAATAGTATTCTTTCTATATTTCCAAGCATGTTTTAAAAGTGACGAAATTTTATGATTAGGATAAATAGTCACTAAACCAACAACTTTATGTCTTGATAATCTCGGAAAAGCTACGTTTTCATATTGAATTTTAGGAGGATTCTTTAAATACGCATTTACTAAATTTTGAATTTTGCTATCATCAAAAAAATCGACACCAATTATTTTATTTTCTGTGTCTTCAACTCCAATAACGATGTAAGAATTATTTTCTGGATTTGAATTAGATAGCGCACAGATATGTTTTAAAAACTTTGCTTTACCTTCTTTAGAAATCAATGATAACTTTTGCTTTTTATCATAGAAACTATTCTCATCGTTATGAGATAATAGATTTTTGATTAAAAGTCTTTTATTTATCATCTTAACTTAATAACTCTATTTCTTTGGTCAAGTTTTGTCTTGCTTTTTCTTCAAACAAATCTTGGTATTTATTTGTAAAGTATAATTTTTCTCTATTCAAAAAACTCAATAAAACCTTTTTTCTTGCAGGATTGTATAAAAAATCAGGATAAATTTTATACTCTTTTCTAATATTTTGAATATAATTTTCATAGATTTTCCATTCCTGCCCAAGAATTGATAGATCAAAATCTAATAAAAAGGCATTATCAAAATTATTATTTAAAATAATTTGATGCTTTTTTGTGGAAATTATCAATTGATAAATAATCTTGACATCAATTTTTTGTTTTACAATATTTTTTAAGGCAGACTTTGCAAAATCAGCACTTTTTTCTTCATTCCTTTTTGATGTAGATGTATAAATAATATCATGAAACCAAATTGCAAAGCGTAATTCATCATAATTATGGATTTCATTTTTATTTTCTGATGCTTTTTCTAGCATTGATGCTATATGCATCAAATTATGATAATATCTATTTTTTGAAGAATAGTTATTTTTAATTTTATTCCATAAAAAAGCTATTTCAGCATCATTTTTAAAATATTTTTCTGATAATTGAACCCAGCTTTTATGTAAATTCTCTATTGACATTCTAATCTACCTCTCTTCCTTTACTTGCCTGTAATAACTCAAACCAATCTTCTAAATCTAAATCTATAGAAAGTGCTTTGTTTGCATTTAAAATTCGTTTTTTATTAGTAGTTCCTATTACAGGAGAGATTTTTGCTGGGTGTTTTAAAATCCAAGCTAATAAAAGTACATCTTCAGAAACTGAATATTTCTGTGAAAACTTTTCTAGCACAGTTTTAATTCTTTCTGTTTTCTCATTTTCTTCTCTAAAAATAGTACCTAGTGGACTCCAACACATAGGTTGTATTTTGTTTTGTAGCATCTGGTCTAAACTCCCATTTTCCATTGCAGAAGTCTGGCTCAAAGAAAACTCAACTTGATTTACTGTAACAGGAATTTTATCTGCAATTAAATCTACTTGAAAAGGAGTAAAATTAGACACTCCAAAATTTATAATTTTTTGTTGTTCTTGCAATTCTAAAATAGCATCTGCAATTTCGTATGGATTCATTAAAGGACTTGGTCTATGTAATAAAAATGTATCCAGATACTCTGTTTTTAAATTTTTTAAAGATTGCTCTGCACTCCAAATTATATATTCTTTTGAATAATTATAGTGTTTTACTTTATTGTTTCTAGTTTCTCCTGGATTTTGAATTCCAGATTTAGAAATCAGCTGAATTTTTTCTCGTTCTACTTTACTTTCTAAAAATGCTTTTCCAAACTCGGCTTCTGTTGAGTAATCTCCATATAAATCTGCGTGATCAAAAGAAGAGTTTCCATTTTGTACACAAAATTGAATCATATCAACTTGTTCTTTGGTAGAAAACTGCTTTCCCCATTTTCCCCAAGACATACAGCCTATTATAATTTCTGACTTTGGCATTATATATTTTTATTAATAATTGTTGCACTTGCTTGTGCAGTTGGATAGACTACTAGATCTTCAATATTTACATGATAAGGTCTTGTAACTACAAAATGTATGATGTCTGCAATATCATCAGCCTGCAAAGCTTTATAACCTTTATAAACGGTTTTGGCTCTTTCAGTATCTCCTTTAAAACGAACATCAGAAAATTCGGTTTCTACCAAACCTGGATGAATACCAGCTACTCTAATATTGTATTCATTCAAATCTAATCGCATAGACTTATTTAAAGCGTTTACAGCAAACTTTGATGCACAATATACATTTCCATTTCGATACACTTCTTTGCCTGCTGTAGAGCCAATATTCACTATAAAACCATCATTATTCTCTATCATTTTAGGAATAATCGCTTTTGTAACATACAATAATCCTTTTACATTAATGTCTAACATTGCATCCCAATCATCAATACTTCCATCTTGAATTGTGGCTAAACCATGTGCATTGCCTGCGTTATTGATTAAGATATCTATATTTTTAAAATCTTCTGGAAGATTATTAATTTGCTCTGCAACATCATATTTATCTCTTACATCAAATTGTAATGTTGTTACTTCTGTGAGTTTTAACAACTCTTTTTGTAACTGATTTAAACGCTCTTTTCTACGTCCACAAAGAATCAGTTTGAACTTATTTTTTGCAAACAATTCTGCTGTTGCTTTACCAATTCCGGATGTAGCTCCTGTAATAAATACTGTCTTCATAAAACTTAATGATTTGTGTTTAAAATTATAAAAACTAGAAGTATTTATCTATTTTTAATTGATGTGTTTTTCATCAATTATAAACAAAGAAAAAACCACCCTCTTCAGGGTGGTTTCTCTTTCAATTGGTTATTTTAAGAAATAACCAACCAAAAATCAACTAACCAAACTTTATTTTAAATTTCTTCTGTCTTTTGTTTTTCTTATTACTTTAGTACGTTTTCTGTTGTTATTCCTTACAATATCTTTGGCTAGTTTAACATTCTTTTCACTTTTTAGATATTGTAAAAACCCTCTTCCAGAAAAATCGTACGTTGTATCTGAATTTATATGATATAAACTAACTCTACCATCATTAACAACGCTCAATTCAAATTCTTCTATATCTCCACCATCATAATTCAATGTTAAAATTTTAAGATCTTCAAAACCGTTTACATCAAATACTTCATATCCACCTACATAATCCCAATTAATATTGTCAACATTTGTGCCAAAAGCATCATGCGAGCTGTAAAATGTTGTTAAATTTTCTGGAGTAAACTGCAAGTAGTTTTCATCATCAAATGCATTAGGAGTTCCACTTATAGCATCAACTTTTTCCCAAGCAACATACTCTTGTAAGAAGTATTCTATATTCTCATAGAATAATTTATCGTAATCAAAATTATTAACATTATATCCAATCAAATAATAACTTACATTCTGTCTAAAATTGTATAATTCTATTTCATTATTCGATAATACTGTAACTTCAAAATCATTTGCTCCATCAATATCATGATTGGTTTCTAAAACACCATTAAATGTATTGTAGTTACCCACGTCAATTCCCAAGCCATTTCCTGTTCTACCAATATCTACAATATTGTTATTTGCATATAAAATACCATTGATAAATGAAAGTGTAAATGCTCTAGATACATAAGGTACATCTCCTGTACCTGTAGTTCTGTGATAATCTACGTACCACAAATCGTAACCAGAAACAACTTCTTCTAAAGTTGGCTGATATTCTACAAAAGGATCATTATTAATTGTGCTACAAGAACCCAATAATGCTCCTGTAATAATAATAGTGAAAAGTAGTTTTAGCGTCTTCATAAGCTTTCTGTTTTATGGTTATGTTTATAGATATTCAAATTGTGTGCCAAAAAATAATTTATCTTAAAACAAATGAGTTAACTTGCTTATTGTTATTGTTTTAATGTTCAATTAAAATATCTTCTCTTCTACTTTTTTTATTGATAAAATTTTATGATATTTTATTTTTCCAGCTTCTTTGTAATTGATAACTATCTCTTTTTCTTGTAATTTGAAAGGAGTTTTTTTGGAGTTTGGAATGGAATTACTGAATTCTTTAGTTGAATTATTGTCCAATATTATATCTCTTTTAAAGTAAGTTGGAAAACTAGCAAAAATATAAGTTTTACCTGCTATTGTTCTTTTGGTCAACTTAGATTTTTGATTCAAAAAGTAAATATTCTTAAAATCTATCTTGTCTTTTGAGCTATAACTAACGTATATTTTTGTTTCCTTTCTATCTTTTGATATATAATAATTGCTAGAATAAATTTGAAAAGGAGTAACATCTTCAAATTTAATAGATACACAAGAGGATAAAAAAATGAAAGTCAGGGTTAACATAGATATTCTATAAAACTGTTTCATTATGGTTTTTATTGGGTTTCTTTCCAATTAATATGCCAAAATAAAAAAGCGAACCTTTTTGGTTCGCTTTCAATATCAATATTAAGTTTTGTCTAATTATTTAATACTTATTTCTTTGAAAATTTAACTCCACCAACGCTTCGTTTAATTATTCAATGCTTCAGCTCCACCAACAATCTCTAAAATTTCATTAGTAATTGCAGCCTGACGTGCTTTGTTGTAAGTTAATAATAACTCGTCTCTTAATTCTTGTGCATTATCAGTTGCTTTATGCATTGCTGTCATTCGTGCACCATGTTCTGAAGCAAAGCTATCTCTAATAGCTTTATACAATTGAGTCTTTAAAGATTTAGGTATTAAAGCTTCTACAATTTCTACTTTTGATGGTTCAAAAATATAATCAGAATTAACAGCTGATGCATCTCCACCTTCAATTGGTTTAATTGGTAAAAATTGCTCTACCTGTGGTAATTGAGTAGCTGCATTTTTAAATTGATTGTAGATAATTTCTACTTTATCATAAGTACCTTCTGCAAATAAATTCATCAATTTTTCTGCAACTGCAGCAACATTATCAAATGATAAATCATCGTAGATGTCATTTCTAGTTTCGATTAAATTATATTCTTTACTAAGAATATCTGCTCCTTTTTTACCTATTGCAAATAAATCTACTGTAGCTTCTGAATAGTTAAATTTAATATTTTTAATAGTTTCTTTAGTTATAGATGAATTAAAACCACCACACAAACCTCTATTTGAAGTAACTACTACCAATAATACTTTAGAAACCTCTCTTTGTTCTGAATATGCACCTCCAGTATCACTATCTAAAGTAGCACTTAAGTTTTGTAATAATTCAGTTAATTTAGATGAATATGGCCTCATTGCTATAATAGCATCTTGAGCTTTTTTCAACTTTGCAGCAGATACCATCTTCATTGCAGAAGTAATCTGCATTGTAGATTTAATTGAGGTAATTCTGTTACGTATTTCTTTTAAGTTTGCCATTGTCTAGTTGTTAGTTATTAGTCTTTAGTTTTAGTTCTAATGTCTAAAAGTTAAAAGCTAACGTCTATTATGCAAATTGTTTTGCTATTTCTTTAGCAGCAGCTTCTAATGTAGAAGTAGCTTCATCTGTTAATTTTCCAGATTTTAAAACATCTAACATATCTCTATGTTTTGCATTTAAATAGTCTATATAATCTCTTTCGAATTTTTTAACTTGATTTACAGGAACATCTTTTAACAAGTTTTTAGAACCTGCATAGATAATCGCTACTTGATCTTCTACTGTAAAAGGATCGTTTTGTGCTTGCTTTAAGATTTCAACATTACGTTGTCCTTTAGAAATTACATTCATTGTAGCTGCATCTAAATCAGATCCAAACTTTGCAAATGCTTCTAATTCTCTAAATTGTGCTTGATCTAATTTTAAAGTACCAGATACTTTTTTCATAGACTTAATCTGTGCATTACCTCCAACTCTTGATACTGAAATACCTACGTTAATTGCTGGTCTTACACCTGAATTGAATAAATCTCCATCCAAGAAAATCTGTCCATCTGTAATCGAAATTACGTTTGTTGGAATATATGCTGATACATCACCTGCTTGAGTTTCAATAATTGGTAATGCTGTTAAAGAACCTCCACCTTTTACAATTCCTTTTAAAGAATCTGGTAAATCGTTCATTTCACTAGCAATTTTATCGTCATTGATTACTTTTGCAGCTCTTTCTAATAATCTTGAATGTAAGTAAAATACATCACCTGGATATGCCTCACGTCCTGGAGGTCTTCTTAATAATAAAGAAATTTCACGATATGCAACTGCCTGCTTTGATAAATCATCAAAAACAATTAAAGCTGGTCTTCCTGAATCTCTAAAATACTCTCCAATTGCTGCTCCAGCAAATGGTGCATAAACCTGCATTGCTGCAGGATCTGATGCGTTTGCTGCTACAATTGTAGTGTATGCTAAAGCACCTCTTTCTTCTAACATGTTTGCAATTGCTGCAACTGTAGAAGCTTTTTGACCAATGGCTACATATATACAATATACTGGGTTCCCAGCATCATAAAATTCTTTTTGATTTAAAATTGTATCGATAGCAACTGTAGATTTACCTGTTTGGCGATCTCCAATAATCAACTCACGTTGACCTCTACCAACAGGGATCATTGCGTCAATAGATTTGATACCAGTTTGTAATGGCTCTGTTACTGGCTCTCTATAAATTACCCCAGGAGCTCTACGCTCTAAAGGCATTTCGTAAGTATCTCCTTTAATTGGCCCTTTACCATCAATAGGACTTCCTAACGTGTCTACAACTCTACCTACAATACCTTCACCTGCTCTTAAAGAAGCAATTCTTTCAGTTCTTTTTACAGTGGAACCTTCTTTTATAGAAGTTGATGGACCTAATAATACAACACCAGCATTATCTTCCTCTAAATTTAAAACGATACCTTCTAGTCCATTTTCAAATTCTACTAACTCTCCATATTGTACATTAGATAAACCGTAAACACGAGCAATACCATCACCCACTTGTAATACTGTACCTACCTCGCTTAATGAAGCTTGAGCTTCAAAGTTTGTTAACTGTTCTTTTAAAATTGCTGATACTTCAGCTGGTTTAATACTTGCCATCTTATTTTAGTTTTTAGCTGCTAGCTTTGGCTTGTAGCTACTTACTTTTAATTTACTTTTGCTATTACTAATGACTTGTAGCCAAAAGCAAATAGCTAATTATATTTTTGGAATATAATGACTGTTGTCAAATTCCTTTTTCAATTCATTTAAATGATTAGAAATACTAGCATCATACTGAATATCTCCAACTCTTAAAATAAAACCTCCTAAAATATTAGGATTTACTTCATTTTCTAGATTTGCTTTTTCTCCTGTTAACTCTACGATTTTAGCTAATACTTGTTTTTCTATTGTTGCAGAAATTGGAACAGCTGTTGTAACTTTTGCTACTTGTGTATTCTTATAAAAATCAAAAATGATAGTATATTGCTTTGCAATAGATTCTAACATTGAAATTCGTTTGTTTTCTTGCAATAAATTAAAAAGACCTAAAGAAATATTGTTTACTTTTTTAGAAAACATTGCTTTTAAAACATTCATTTTATCAGCAGATTTAATAACAGGGCTTTTCAAAACAACACCAAACTCATGATTTTCTGCTATTATAGAAGCGATTAACTGCATGTCGTTATTTACTTCAGATTCTTCTTTAGAATCTATAGCAAGATTTAAAATTGATTTTGCATAACGTAATGCTGCTCTTGCGTCTTTCATACTTTTTAATTTAAAGTAACGTCTTTTAAAGTTTCTTCAACTAACTTAAGTTGTTCTTTTTTAGAAGACAATTCTCTTTTAATAACAGATTCTGCAATACCAATAGACAATTCAGCAACATTCTTTTTCAATTCGGCTAAAGCTGCTTGTTTTTCTTGTTGAATTGAAGCTTGTGCATTCTCAATTAACTTGGTAGTTACTTCTTTTGCATCTTCTTTTGCATCAGCTATCATTTTATCTCTAATATCTCTAGCATCTTTCATCATTACATCTCTTTCTGCTCTTGCTTCTTTTACTAGCCTTTCATTGTCAGCCTGTAAGTTTTGCATTTCTTTACGAGCATTTTCTGCAGCTGCTAAAGCATCTTGTATACCAGATTCTCTTTCTTCTAAAGAATTTAAAATTGGTTTCCATGCAAATTTAACCATTAGAGCTATTAATATAAGCAGTAAAATAGTTGAAATTATAAATAAACCTGGCGAAAAATCTTCTAATAATGCTTCCATTATCTTATAATATTTAAATTATTTTCTTTTGTTTAATTAAAAACAGGTTCTGTAACCAACCGTTACAGAAATCCTGTTCTTTTTTGTTTTTTTGGATATTAACCTTGTCCTAAGATCAATGCACCAAATGCTAACCCTTCTAAAAGTGCTGCAACAATAATCATCGCTGTTTGAATTTTACCACTAGCTTCTGGTTGACGAGCAATACCTTCTACTGCTTTACCACCAATCTGACCTAGTCCAATTCCACCACCAATAACTACTAATCCTGCTCCAATTAAATTGTACATAATAATTGTATTTATATTAAATTAAACAAATTTTATTAATGATGTTCGTGTTCTTCTACTGCCATACCAATAAACAAAGCTGAAAGCATTGTAAAGATATATGCCTGTAAAAAGGCCACTAAAACCTCAATTAATATTATCAAAAATGAAAGCGCAAAAGATAAACCTGTTGCACCAACAACTCCTAATTCTTTTTTAAGTGTAAACATTATTGCTATTAAACTCATTAACACGACGTGACCTGCAGTTATATTAGCAAATAAACGAACTAATAATGAAAATGGTTTAATTAAAAAATGTCCTGCTATTTCTATGATTGCTAAAATAGGTTTAACAAAAACAGGAATACCTGGCATCCATAGAACATGACCCCAATAATCTTTATTTGCACTAAAAGTATAAACGAATAAAGTAAATATTGCTAAACATGCTGTTACTGCAATTTGACCTGTTACGTTAAACCCTAATGGAGTTAAACCAAATAAGTTTAAAACCCAAATAAAGAAAAACACCGTTAATAAATATCCTGTAAATCTTCTATAATGCTTATCTCCAATATTTGGACGAGCAATTTCATCACGAACATATAAAACCAAAGGTTCTAAAATTCTACCAAAACCTATTGGTACTTTTCTAGTTTTATATTGTTTAGCTAAACCTGAAAACCAGAATAGCATTAACAAACCTATCATTAATATACCAAATACACTTTTTGTTATCGATAAATCTATTACTTTATGCCCATTGGTTGCATGATGAGTTTCATCAAAAGAAACAGTTGTAGCACCATTATCTAACTCATAGATTTTAGAATGGATTTTAGCAAATTTTAATCCATTTTTCTCAACAATTACATGTCCATCATCATTGTGATGAAATTCTGAAGACATAAAGGTTATTAACCCTTTACTCGACCATAATATAACAGGTAATGGAAAACTAACATGAACTCTTTCTCCTGCATCATTTGTATAAGACCAAAGGTTAAAATCGTGGGAATCTTTTAAGTGATGCTGAATATATTCTTTGACTTCTTCCTTCGTATTTACGCGACCTCCATCATTTTGGTTATCTTGTTTTTTATCTGTACTAGAAGCAAAACCACTAATTGTAAAAAATGATACTGCTATTATTGCTAGAAATTTGATTGTTTTTTGTGCAATCTTCATTGTAAAAATACGCTTTCTAAATTCGGTGCAAAAGTAAATCAATAATTCAAAACTACAAACCTTTTTTAAGTAATTATTATTTATCCTTTTTTATTCAAAATTTTGGCTACAAAAATCACTTCTGTTAATAAAAAAATAATTGTAGGAATTAGAAGCGAAATTCTTGCTGTTAATGCTAAATTTTCTTGATTAATTATTGATTTATAAAAGATTATGCAAAATAGCACTAATTTAAGAACTAATGTTACTAAATATATAAAACCAAGTTGTTGAAAAATTTTATCAACAGTAGAAAGTAATGTAAAATTTACACAGATTAAGAGTGAAAAACCAAGATGAAATAGGTATACTTTCTTAATAGAAAAAGGAAAATTAATAGTATTATTTACCAGGTAGTTATTGTGAATGTGATAACCTACCAAATATAACAGTAAAAAAATAGCGGAATATAAAATAAGTTGCTTAATCATTAATTTTATTGGCTTGTTTTATTAATGAATACATAGCTAAAAAGATGGCGAATAATGTTACTGTTTCTTTTAAATATGATGTTTGAAACTGAGTATCTAGCCATTTACCCAACAAAGAACCCAGATAAATAGTTAACCCCATTTGCAAACCTGCACCAGAAAGTTGAATGGCTTTATTTAAAGGTTTTTTTTTGCTGTTCTTGCTTTTTGGAGTTTTGTTTACTTTTTGATTCTCCTTTTTTATCATCTACTTGTACAACTTCTTTTTTTACAACTTTCATTTCGCAAGAGGCATTAAAGGTTGCTCCTGGCTCAATTGATAATTTACCTACTATGACCTCTCCAGAAATATCTGCAATTGCTTTTACAATTAATGTTTTTTCTACTTGTAGTTTACCATCAAATCTGCCCTCAATATCTGCTGTAGATGAATAAATATTCCCTTTTACAGTTCCTCCTGAACCAATAATAACTTTACCTTTAGTTTTTAAATCACCTTCTAGAGTGCCATCAATTCTAAAATCACCTTCAGATTTTATTTCACCTACAATGGTTGTATTTTTTGCAATCACATTTCTTTCCATTCTTGTTGATTTTCTTCTAGACTGCTTACTTTATTTAATTTGTTAGTTTACCTAAAATTGCTTTGGCTTTTTTACCTTCTTCTGTACTTCCATAATTTACAGAAACATACTCTAAAGCTTTTACATAAGCTTCTTTATTTTCATTTTTTCCAATAGCATAGGCTTTTAGAAGTTCGAATTTAGGTAATAAATTAGAGTTTACTATTGTTGGTGTAAACTCATTTATAGAAGAAATAACTTCTGCATATTTATTGTCTTTATACAAATAGTACATTTCTTTGTAGGTAGTTTCAACTTCATCAATCTTAACTTCATCTTCTTTTATTTTTTTTGAAGGATTTAAAATTACCTGTGCAAATTTTGTATCTGGATATTGAGTTAAGATTACATTTTTATAGGTATTTGCTTTATCTAAATCTTGTTGGGTTGTATAGATTTGATATAAATGCCAGTTTATAGGTAAGATAAGTTCTTTTTTTGGTTGCAATTTTGCAACTCTTTCTAACCTTTTCTTTGCTAAATTTAGATTTTTAAACTGCTCTTTATAAATCAACCCTAATTCATATAGTGCATCGTTTCTAGATGTTTTTAGGCTATCTATTGCTTCTTTTTCTGTTGGTATTCCACTTAAATAAGTATCCAAATTATACCTTACATTCACTTTAGATACTTTTGCGGAATCTTTTGTATTGTTGCCAATTGTAGCTTTTTCTGACCAACGCCAATTGTCTTCTAATTTTCTAGTTCCCCAAACTTTTTGAAATTCAGTTTTACCAAAATTTAACGATTGTGCATTATAAAAATACCATTTGCCTTTACCTCCTGATAATAAACCTGCATTAGAGTTACCAAATGCTAGTTGATTTAATCGTAATTGAGCAGCATCTTCATCTGCCTTTTTTATTTTGCTAATATAATCTTCAAAAAACTGCTTTTGATCTTCTTTAGATAATGATGCAATTTTTATAATACTATCATTTACAGTAACAGTTTCTTCAAATTTTATTAATGATGCTAAATTTTTATGCTTTCTTTTAACACGTCTTATTCTTAAATCTAAACTGTCTTTAGAAATTTGCATTACGCTATCATAATAAGCACTTGCATTAATGTATTTTGAGTCTTTAAATGATAGGTTTCCTAGTTTTTCGTAAGTAAATGTTTTTTGTTTATCGCCTGCATTTTTTGCTCTTAACGACTTGTTGTAGTTTTCAATAGCTAAATCAATACTATCATTTTTTAGTAACAAAACTGCTTTTTGATAATATAGCTCATCTAAATAAGGTCTGTTATCTCTATTTTTAATCAACTTATCTAATGTTTTTAAAACTATAGTTGATGTTGAATCATTTGGCGAGTTTTTTGCTAACTCTATATTTGCGTGTATTTTATATTTATATGGTGCTTTTTTAAAATCTATCAATTTTTTAAACACCATACTTGCAGAATCTTTTTTATTTTCTGCTGCATACATTTGCCCTAAAATAAAAAGATTTCTCGCTCCTTGTTCCTTATTTTTAAGCGTTCTAGTTGCAAAACTCAAGCTTTCTTTTGCTTTTTGTAAACTATCACTCTTTATATATGCCATTGCTAAAGCTGTGTAACCTTGTTCTTTTATTTTCTCTGGCAAATCTCTCTCTAAAGTATCTTTAACAATAAGCAGAAGTTTCATAGACTCTATAGCCCTTTCTTCATTATCATTTCTGATGTTAGCTTTAGCTCTCCAAACTTTGGTTTCATTAATTAAGTCTGCACCAGGATAACTTGCAATAACATAATTAAAAGCTTCTATTGCAGGTATAAACCTTTGTTGATAATAACGTGATTTTCCTAAAAGTAAATAAGCATTGTCTATTTGTCTATTACGTTCAATACCATTAATGTTCATACCATGCTTTTGTATGGCTTTTACTGCTTTTTCTTCTGCTTTATCAAAAGTAGTGAGCTCTTTCTTGTCATCATTATTATTTCCTCCAAAACCTGCTCCAGGACCAGAGTTGAATTTTGGGACAGCAATTTTATCCTCTTCAAAAACAATAGGTTCTATTGGCAATCTTTGAAACCAATCATCTTTATAATTGGTGTTGATGTTTTCTATACCTTTTCTAAAAGCTTCCTTACCATTAAATAATACATTATATTTAGTAGTTAATGCTTGGTAATTTCTCCTGATAATAGAGTCTTTTTTGGGGCCACATGCATATATGAACCCAAAAATTGTGAGTAATAAAGGTATCTTATAAGTGATTTTCACACTGGTAAATCTAAATTAAATATTTGTTTTACAAAACTAAAAACTCTTATTTAAAACTATTTTCTATAGAAAATAGTATAAACAAGAGTGTAAAAATAGTAATTAAATAAAAACTGTACTTTTAAACCGAAAAATAGCTTTCCAATTCTTTTAAAGTTTCTGCTGAAGTTTCTATGTCTTTAACAACAACTCCTTTATCTAAAACCACAATTCTTTCGCAAACTTCTGTTACGTGTGTTAAATCATGACTAGAAATTAAAACAGTGATTTCTCTATTTTCTGTAAGTTCTTTAATGATTTTCTTTAATCTAATTTGTGTTGTTGGATCTAAATTAGCAAATGGTTCATCTAAAATTACCACTTGTGGATTGCCCATCATTGCTGCTACAATTCCTGCTTTTTTCTGATTTCCTTTACTTAAATCTC
Source organism: Polaribacter porphyrae (assembly GCF_002954685.1). Classification (GTDB taxonomy): domain Bacteria; phylum Bacteroidota; class Bacteroidia; order Flavobacteriales; family Flavobacteriaceae; genus Polaribacter; species Polaribacter porphyrae. The sequence continues at coordinate 2,688,275 of NZ_MSCN01000001.1, forward strand.
TTAAATATTTTTTCTTCCCTATGATTTCATCATTAAAAAATTCATCAAATTGCCCTAAAAATGATTTTACATCTGCTTTATTCATTCCTCTTAAATCACCTATAAACTCGAAATATTCATCTGGAGTTAGATACCCGATTAAAAATGATTCGTCAATAAAAGAACCTGTGAAAGATTTCCAATCTTCACTTGTATTTACTTGTATATCATGATTTACAATTGCTCCTGTAGTGGGTCTTATTAAATCTAATAGGATATTAAAATAGGTGGTCTTACCTGCACCATTATTACCTACCAAACCAAAACTTTGTCCTGTTGGGATTTCTAAAGATTCTATATTTAATACTTCTGCTTTTCCGTATTTTTTTGAAAGTTGCGTAGTTTGTATCATTGTATTTTTAATTTTCTTGATTAAATGCGTGAATCATTACATATTTATTTGCAATGTATTTTTTTGTGATAGTAGCCATAATTTTTTTGTGTAAGGCTATACCAATAAATCCTAAAATTGCTAATGTTAATGTTGCAATTTCAAAACTTACCAACCAGTTTATCAATCCAAAAATTGCCATTGGTAATAACATTAAAGGAAAACCAATTATCCATTGTACTGCTCCTGTACCTTGAAAATTAAAAGCTGCCTTTTCATCTAAATTTATTTTTTTTCTGTTAAACGTTCCTCCATACATAATTACATGAGAGTTTACACCAATATTATAAATCATTGCAGCAAAGTGAACTAACAATACTTTCCAACCAAAATAAACATAAGGAATTCCTAGAACAAAAAGAGCAACAACACTTATTGTCATAATTGTAAATTTTGATTTTAAATAACGTTCGTATTTAAAATTCTGACTCATCAGCATTTTGTAATAACTGCTATCCCAAGCAGGAATAAATTGCCCAAAATTGATTAATAATGTTCCTGTAGAGAAAATTCCCACCAAAACATACATAAATTCCATGTCTGCATAAACTGGGTTTGGGTAAAAAAACAAACCATACAACAACCCTATTGCAAGCATCCAAATACCTGATTTTGTGCGTTTATTTCTCCACATTAAGCGTAAATCATTCTTAATAAAAGGTGCTACATCTCCTAATCTGTCTGCAAATGATAAATCTGCAGAATTTACTTCTTTTGTCTTTTCTGATATGATTGCATCTAAATAAATTTCGTTTCGTAGCTGTGTGTAGTTTGTAAAATATAAACCAATCAGAACCACCAAAAATATAAGCGCCAATATTGGAGTTTGGTAAATGGCATCAAAGCCTTGACCAATAAAGCCTGGCAAATCGAACCAATTGAAATGTTGTACCAAATACCCCAGAATTAAAAGGGTTAATAAGCCCCCAAAAACTGCATTATTTTTATTTACTAAAAAATTGAAAAAATTAGCTGATTGCGTAAGTAAAATCATGGCAGTTAACCAACCTAAAACACCTACAAAGTCATAGCCTTCTTTTATTAAAACTACTGAAAAAGGAATGTAAAAAAACAAACCCATAATATTGAAAAAAGAGAGCGATGATTTTGCTAAAATAAAATGTACAATTTTACTTTTTTGAATTGGTAAAATTAAAAGTGGTTTAATATTCATTACAGGTAATTTCTGCATGATATATCTAAAAATCAAATCACCAACTATAGCGTACATTAAAAATGAATTAACCAATACTAGTGGATCTTGATCTGGAAATTGTTTTTTAATAATATAAAAACCTCCTATTCCAATAAATAGAAAACAAACAGCAAAGTATAAACCAAAAAAGCCGACAAGAATTTTTGCGCCTATACTTTTACTAAATGAAGCTGAACGAAAAAATTGTTTCCATTCTAAATTTAAAAAATGTGAAATCATAAATTACTTGGTTTAGTTGTGTATATGTAGTTAATTATCTATTAATGTTACAAATTTTTTACTAATTTATATTCTGGATAGGTTTCTTGCAATAATTCTGTAGCTTTTTGTGGAATAACGTAATTTGAAACATAAAAAAGAATACACAAAAATGTAACAATCAAACAAATTAATATGAGCCAATGAGTTGCTAAAGAAGTAATATCAAATCTTGTTAAATTATAAAAGTTGAAAATGTTGATAAAAACCAAACCTGTAAAACCGTTTTTAGTTGTATCAATCATAGCCTCTAAAAGAAAAATCTTCTCTTCGCTTTTTTCTTTAGCCTTTCTTGTTTTCGTAATTTATAAGCATTTATACATTCAAAAATTGCAATAATAAATAAAGCACTTAATATAAAAAACTCTGAAAACGGAATTTGAAATAGCAAATAAAAACCTAAAAAAACCAATGTAGTAGTTATTGCTTTTGGCAGAGTAAACCATTCTTTTGTAAACCGCCAGATAATTTTCCAATAACGCTTGTTCATTTGTTTTTGTTTGGCTTCTATAACATCCATAAAACCAAAAATGCCAAACTTTTTAAATGATTTATCTCTTGCTTGTTCAAAAGAAATTTTTGAGTTTTCTGCCCAGATTTCTTCAATATCATTGGCTAAATGATCTACCAATTCTGTTTGTACATCATAATGATATACGTAGTGTTTTTTTGTAAATTTATATAAAGCTTTTATTTGAATTGATGTTAGTTTCATAATGACTTCAAATTAAGTTCTATTACTTTTATCCTTTTACTATAGTTTAGATAAACTAAAAACCCAGCAAAACTCGATAAGGAATTGATACAAGTAACCACAAACCAAATCCATAATTGTATTTCTTTTGAAACAGGAATTATTCCATCTGGTTTAATAAATTGAATGACAACATTAAGCAAAAGAATAGCAAAAAAGATATAAAAACTTCCATATATAAGATACCCTGAACTATTTTTCTGATAAAATTCTTTTAGATATAAAACAACTCCTAAAATTACTGGACAGCTAATCAAGGTAAACGTAACAATTTTAAAAATTTGTAAGTTCGAATTTGTAAAAACTAAATAGTAAGCAAATACAAATGAAGCTATAGCAAATAATGATTTTAAAGTTGTGAGTAACTTTAAAATTTTAGTAAAATATTGTTTTCTCACAATTTTATTAATAACAAATAGTCGCCTTTTATTTAGAGATTCTAAATTTCCATTTAAATTTAATTTGAAGTAAGCATTTTCTACAGCATTATTATACGATTCTCCTTTAGCTATTTTTGCCTCAATTTCAGAAACTAAATGATCTAAAATCTCAACCCTAATATCCCAATAGGTTAAACCACTTTTCTTCAATCGATTTTCTATTTGTTGAATTTGTTCTTTTGTTAGTTCCATAATTAAATGGTTTTGTACTTTGCAATTGTTGCTAAATGTTTTCTGTAAAAGTGATAATAAATAAAAGTAGATGAAACAAAAGCGAAATACATACCAACTGTCATTCCATTTAGTTCTTTTAGGTTACTTGAAAGTAATAAAATAACTAATAAACCTATTAAAGCATCTAAGTTAAGTGTCTTTAAAATAAAACCAAAGGTTGTTTTTGTCTTGTTTGGTTTTTTTAAAAACAAAAACACAAATACTGCCAATAATACAATAATAAAAATTTTAAAAAATAAAAAATAGCTACTTTCAGTAGGATTTTTTATCACAAAATCTAAACTCGTAAAAAGAACGAAAGGCAAAAAATAAGAAAGCATGAGCAATACATAATATTTACCGTAGATTTTTTTTGCTTTTTGAATAATTATTTTTGGAGCCATATAACCAACACCAAATAAAAAACTTGAAGTTTCTACCAACTGTAAGCTCCATTTTTTTTGTTTTACAGATAAAAGGCATCATTAAAATTTGTTTCTTGATTCATTTCAGCCTCAATATCTAAAATAATATGATCTAAAATTTCTAGACGAACATCAACATAATGTAGTCCTTTTTTATCAAGATAATTTTCTACTTGTTGTATTTGCTCTTTTGTAATTTCCATAACATTAATTTAGTAAGTGTTTATGCTTTTCTAAAATTTGTTTCCTTTTATTTTTTATCAACAAAATTCCAGAAATATAGAGTCCAAAAGCTATTAATGCATAAATTAAAAATAATAACTTATTTTCCTTAAAAAAGTCAGCAAGTGAAGTAAATGCATATAATGTTAAATTTGGCAAACTCATCACATTAAACAAATGTTTAAATGAGGTTAATTTTCGTATTCTTTTACTTTTATGATACGTTAATACAAAACTTATTATCATAAGAATTACTAAAATAGATATAATAATAAACCCTAAAGTTTTAGGTTGTAAGTGCAAATGAAAAAAAAAGTTATACAGGCAAAAAATTGTAAAAAATGTATATGGTAAATATTTCAATTTGTAAAAAAATCGTAAAAAAATCTGCCATAATTCTCTCTGATATTTCCAATGAATACTAGTTTCTAAATTTTTCGAACTTCCTTGAAAGTTGAAAATAAAACTTGAGTTATCAGCTAAATATTTAGAAATATTTCCATTTCCTGTATGCTCAAAATCAGTGACTAAATGATCTATTAATTCATTTAAATCTTCTGGATTTGAAAAACGTTTTTTTCTTTTGATATAATCTTCTAAAAAAGCTTGTTGCTTTTCTGTTATTTCATATTTCTTTTCCATATTACTCCAAACTAAATTTAGGATTTACCAAATGTTGCATTGTTTTTAAAAACTCTTGCATTTCTAGTAATTTGTTTGCTGTTTCTTTAGTTCCGTTCTCTGTGAGTTTGTAATACTTACGTAATCTATTCCCAACTTTAGCAACCTCAACATCTAACAAACCATCAGCTTCTAGTTTATGTAATGCAGGGTATAGAGCTCCTTCTGTGATGTTTAATTCTCCTTTAGTTAACTCTTTTACTTTTTGTGTAATTTCATAACCATACATTTTATCATTACTCTCTAATAGTTTTAAAATAATAGTTTGTAAGGAGCCTTTATATAATTTCTGATTTCCCATTTTTATTGATTTGTAACTATAAATTTGTTTAAAAGTGTAATTGTTTGGCTGATTTTATAAAATCATCAAAATACGATTCAAATATACATAATTTTCTTATGCATATAAAAATTATGTATAGATTTTGATTCATAAAAAAATCCTAAAATTTTAGTTTTAGGATTTTTAAAGAGTATTATTCTACAAGTGTTTTACCTTTTGGGAAACTAAAATGGCTTTTTTACCTTCAAAACATCAGCAATAATACGCTCTAAATCTGCTTTTGGTAAGGCTCCATTTGCCATTTGGGGTTCTCCTTCTGTTGGACAAAATAACATAGAAGGTATACTTCTTATCCCAAAAGCTGCAGACAACTCTTGTTCTGCTTCTGTATCTATTTTATAAATGTCAATTTTATCTCCATATTCTTTAGAAAGTTGTTCTAAAATAGGAGCTAACATTTTGCATGGACCACACCAATCTGCATAAAAATCGATTAATGCTGGTCTTTTTCCTTCAAATTTCCAATCTTTATTTTTTGTGTAATTAAAAACTTTTTCTAAAAAAGTTTCTCTTGTTAAGTTTTCTGTCATTCTATTTGTATTAGACTCTTTAGTTATTCTGTAGAAATAGTCGTTTTTATATAGGATAAATTACATATCACTATGAATACTAACTTTGAAAAGTTAAAAATTGTTAAATAACTGATAATATGTTAAATAACTTCTAATTTTGAAGGATTCAAAATTCAAACTACAAGATGAAAACTAAATTTATCATTACAATTCTTATAGCAAGCAGTATTTTAGTCGCTTGCAAGGAAGAAATCAAACAAAATAAAATAGATTTGAAATACCCAGAAACTACAAAAAATCCAGTTGTTGATACTATTTTTGGAACTGCTGTTACAGACAATTACAGATGGTTAGAAGATGACAGAAGCAAAGAAACAGAAGCTTGGGTAAAAGCAGAAAACGAAGTTACTTTCGATTATTTAAGTAAAATTCCATATAGAGAACAACTAAAATCTCGTTTATCAGAATTATGGAATTATGAAAAAGTAGGTCGTCCTTTTATAGAAGGAGATTATACATATTTCTATAAAAACGATGGGTTACAGAATCAATATGTGGTGTACAGAAAAAAAGGCGATGATGATGCAGAAGTTTTTTTAGACCCAAATACATTTTCTGATGATGGCACAACTTCATTAGGGTCATTGAGTTTTTCTAAAGATGGCAAAACTGCGGCCTACGCAATTTCAGAAGGTGGTTCTGATTGGAGAAAAATAATTGTCATGGATGCTGAAGCTAAAACCATTAAAGAAGATACATTGGTTGATGTAAAATTCTCTGGAATTTCTTGGTACAAAAATGAGGGTTTCTACTATTCTTCTTACGATAAGCCAAAAGGAAGTGAGCTATCAGCAAAAACAGACCAACACAAATTGTATTATCATAAATTAGGAACACCACAGAAAAATGATAAAATTATTTTTGGTGGAATTCCATCAGAAAAACACAGATATGTAGGAGGTTATTTAACAGAAGACAATCGATTTTTAGTAATTACAGCTTCAGTTTCTACATCAGGAAATAAACTATTTATCAAAGATTTATCAAAACCAAACAGCAGGTTAGTTACTATTTTAGATGATGTAAAAAGCGATTCTTATGTAGTTGATAATAAAGGAGATAAACTGTTTTTACAAACCAACTTAAATGCACCAAATCAAAAAGTGGTTACTGTAGATGTAAAAAATCCAACTCCAGAAAATTGGAAAGATTTTATTCCAGAAACAGAAAATGTATTGAGTCCATCAACAGGTGCAGGCTATTTCTTTGCAACGTATATGGTTGATGCAGTTTCAAAAGTAAAACAATATGATTTTGATGGGAAATTGGTTAGAGAAGTAAAATTACCAGGAGTTGGTTCTGCAGGAGGATTTGGTGGAAAAACGGATGATGAGGAATTGTATTTCAGTTTTACCAATTATAGTACTCCAGGTTCTTTATACAAATTCAATCCAAAAACTGGCGAGTATAAATCGTATTGGAAACCATCAATCGATTTTAATCAAAATAGTTTTACGAGTAAACAAGTTTTTTATACTTCAAAAGATGGTACAAAAGTGCCAATGATTATCACACATAAAAAAGGAGTAGAATTGAATGGGAAAAACCCAACAATTTTATATGGTTATGGAGGTTTTAATATCAGTTTAACACCCTCTTTTAGTATTTCAAATGCGGTTTGGATGGAACAAGGTGGTGTTTACGCTGTGCCAAATTTGAGAGGTGGAGGAGAATATGGAAAAAAATGGCATGATGCAGGAACACAAATGCAGAAGCAAAATGTTTTTGATGATTTTATTGCAGCAGCAGAATATTTAATCGAAAACAACTATACTTCATCAGAATATTTGGCAATTAGAGGTGGTTCTAATGGAGGTCTTTTAGTAGGAGCTACAATGACACAAAGACCAGAATTGATGAAAGTAGCATTACCAGCAGTTGGGGTTTTAGATATGTTACGTTACCACACATTTACTGCAGGTGCAGGTTGGGCTTACGATTATGGAACAGCAAATGACAGTAAAGAAATGTTTGAGTATTTAAAAGAATATAGTCCTGTACATAATGTAAAAGAAGGAGTAAAATATCCAGCAACTTTAGTAACTACAGGAGATCATGATGATAGAGTTGTGCCTGCGCACAGCTTTAAATTTGCTGCTGAATTGCAAGATAAACAAATTGGAGACAATCCAACTTTAATAAGAATTGAAACCAATGCTGGTCATGGAGCAGGAACACCTGTTGCAAAAACCATTGAGCAATATGCAGATATTTTTGGATTTACCTTATTCAATATGGGTTTTGATGAATTACCAAATCCACCAAAAAGTAAAATAAAAAGTTAATTGTTGTAACATTATCTCAATATTGTCACTAATTAATAATTCAAGTAAATAATCAAATAAGAACAATGAAAACAATTAAAAAAGTATTTTTTACAACAGCAGTAGCATCACTTGCACTTGTGGCTTGTAAGGAAGAAAAATCAGAAGAAAAGGTTGCAGGAATCGTTTTAGAAAATATGGACAAAACTGTAAAACCACAGGATGATTTTTTTAGACACGTAAATGGAAGTTGGGTAGATAAAACCGAAATCCCTGATGATCAAACTTCTTGGGGTGGTTTTAATCAATTGCGTAAAAAAACAGATGCTGATGTTTTAGAAATTTTAAATCAAGCTATTGAAGAAAGAGATTTCCCAAAAGTAAAAGATGCTCAAGGAAATGAAATTGATTCTGATCAAGAAAAAGCAGTAAACTATTATCAAACGATTATGGACACTGTTGCTAGAAATAAGCAAGGAAAAGCTCCTGTAATGCCATATTTATCTAAAGTTGATGAAATTATAACTAAAAAAGATGTAGAAAACTACATTACAAAAATGGCTCCTTATGGAGGAGGAGGTTTTTATGGTTTTGGTGTTTACAACGATTTAAAAAACAGTAGCCAATATGCAGGATATTTAGGTGCTGGAGGTTTAGGAATGTCTAGAGACTATTATGTGGATGCTAAAGTGGCTGATAAACTAGCAAAATATGAAGAATTTGTAGCAAAAATGTTTCAAGAATTTGGAGATGATGTAGCAACTGCAAAAAAAAATGCAGCTACTATTGTTGCTTTTGAGAAAAGTTTAGCAGCACCAATGATGACTAAAGAAGAAAGAAGAGATACTCGCAAAATGTACAATCCAATGTCTGTGGAAGAGCTTACAAAATTAGCGCCTGCTATTGATTGGAAAGCACATTTAGAAGGTATTGGAGTTGCAGATTTAGATAGAGTTATTGTAACAGATCCTGGATATTTTAAGGCGATGAGCAAAGTTTTTGAAAAGCGTTCTGTGGATGACATCAAATTATTATTACGTTGGAACACAATCAACAGTTCTTTAAGTTTACTTTCTACGGATTTAGAAACTGCAAACTGGGAATTTTATGCTAAAGAAATGCGTGGTGCAAAAAAGCAACGTGCTAGAGATGAGCGTGCTTTAGGAAACTTAAATGGTGCAATTGGAGAAGCTTTAGGAAAATTATATGTAGAGAAAATGTTTCCACCAGAAGCAAAGAAAAAAGCTGAAGAAATGATTGACAATGTAATGCTTGGCTTCGAAAAAAGAATTGCACAATTGCCTTGGATGACAGAAGTTACTAAGAAAAAAGCTTTAGAAAAACTACATAAATTAACAGTCAAAATTGCGTATCCAGATGTTTGGAAAGACTATTCTGAATTGCAAGTAAAAGGTTTAAAAGATGGTGGTTCTTATTTTGAAAATGCTATAAATGTATCAAAATGGAACTATAATAAAAATATGGATAAACTAGGTAAAGAAGTAGATAGAACAGAATGGGGTATGTCTCCACAAACTGTAAATGCTTACTTTAATCCTGTAAATAATGAAATCGTTTTTCCAGCAGCTATTTTACAACCTCCTTTTTACAACTATAAAGCAGATGAAGCTGTGAATTATGGTGGAATTGGAGCAGTAATTGGTCACGAAATTTCACATAGTTTTGATGATTCTGGAGCACGTTTTGATGGAGATGGAAACTTAAAAAACTGGTGGACAGAAGAGGACTCAAAAGAATTTAAAACTGTTGGAGATAAATTGGTAAAACAATATTCTGATATTATTGCTATTGATAGTATGCATTTGAATGGAGCTTATACTTTAGGAGAAAATATTGGAGATTTAGGTGGTGTGCAAGCTGCTTACGAAGGTTTGCAAATCTTTTTAGATAAAAATGGAAGACCAGATAAAATTGATGGTTATACTCCAGAACAACGTTTTTTCCTTTCATGGGGAACCATTTGGAGAACCAAAATGCGCGATGAAGCTTTAAAAAACTTAATTATGACAAATACTCATTCTCCAGGAATGTACAGAGCATATATGCCTCTTAAAAACGTAGATGCTTTCTACACTGCTTTTAATGTAAAAGAAGGTGATAAAATGTATTTAAAACCAGAAGAAAGAGTTCGTATTTGGTAATATACTAACCAAAGAAATAAAAAAAGCATCAAAGTTTTACTTTGATGCTTTTTTTGTGGTCCCATATGTTCTAAAACTATTAGATTACTATAGAGTATATTATGTAGTATTACAGAAGTTTCAGTTAATTTTTTTTCAAGAATATTATTATTTAGCAATATAGACCATAAAGGTTTGAGCATCAATTTAAAATAGTTATCAAGAAATTATTCTTTTTGTTAAAGATTGCTGCTTTTTGTTAGCTGTGGAAAATTCAAATGAAATGAATGAAAAGAGGTTGAAAAATTTGAAAAAAAAATAATCCTAGAAAATAGATTTAACAATAACAGCTAATATTTTAGAAATTCCACTTACTAATCTATCATTACTAAATTCATAAAATCATAATATAATCAGACTATCTTACGAACTAAGTTGTAAAAGTCTTAAAAGCCACTAATATTTCTTTGAAGGAGCTTCTAACACATCAAAGTATTTTCTGAAACAGATAGTTTCTCTAGATAGTCTTTCTAAATGAGTTCGTAAGGTTAAATTATACTTTTTGATAATTGTAATATTCTCTTTTCTAGTGTTGTATTGTTTTCCGGGATATGATTTTTTTTTGTTTCTTTTTTACAACTAAATAAAAGAATTGAACGGATTATTATTGTTAGAAGCTTTTTCATACTTGCTACACTGTCTTATTAAAAAATCAATCTTTTTATTTCACTTACATAAGTTTTACTAACCCTAACAATGTCCTTATTTTTCATTCTTATGGTATAGGTTTTATCGTGTTTTTCTATCTCCAGTATTTGTGTGATATTTATAATTGAAGATCGATGAACTCTAACAAATAATGATGGCAAGAGTTTCGCTTGTAACGTTGTTATTCCTAAATTACTTACATAAATTTCTGTATTAGAATAGAGTTTTGAATAATCTCCATAGGCTTCAATCCAAGTAATTTCTTTTACTGCAACAGATACAAGTTTGTTATTCTTTTGGATTAAAATATGCTCTAAAAAAGTATCACTTTCTGAGGTAATATTATTCATGAGATTTAGCATATTATTGCTATTATTATTATTTGTAACTCTCTGTAAAGCTTTATCAAACCGTTCTTTTGTGTAAGGTTTAAGTAAGTAATCTAGTGCATGTATATCGAATGCTTTTAGTGCGTATTGATCGTAAGCTGTGGAAAAGATAATTTGTGGAATTTCATTTAATTTAGATAAAACTTCAAAGCCTGTCAAACCAGGCATTTGAATATCTAAAAACACTAAATCTGGCTTAAAATCTGATATTAATTTGACAGCTTCTAAACCATTTTTAGCTTCTGCCACAATATTGAACTGATTATAATCAATTAGGTATTCTCTAATTAATTGTCTGCTAGACTTTTCATCATCTACAATTACTACATTATACATTAATTGAAAATTTTATAAGTGTTCCTCTTGGATGATTATCTGCGACTATCAGATCTGATTGATACATTTTTTCTAGGCGTAATTTTGTGTTTGTTAACCCAACACCAATGCCAAATATGTTTGACTTGTTTTCAATACCTTTACCGGTATCAGAAATTTCAAACTTAATGAAGTCTTTTTCTTTAGAAATTTTTATGCTAATAGTACCGCCTTCTATTAAATCAGAAATTCCATGCTTTATTGAATTTTCGACTATTGGTTGTATTAGCATAGGTGGAATCAATGTATTTTCAATTTTATAATCAACAGATATTTCAACACTTAATCGTTCACCAAATCTTTCTTTTTCTAAACTTAAGTAGTCTTTTATAAATGTAATCTCATCTTTGAGTGGAACAAAATCTTCTTTTGATGCTTTGGTTTGGTATCTAAATAAACTAGCGAGTTTTGTAATCAGTAATCTTGTATTATCCTGATTCTTTGGTAGAGAAGCGTTAATCGTATTAAAAACATTGAATAAAAAATGTGGATTTAATTGAGCTTTCAGTGCAGACAACTCACTTTTTAATTTGCTCTCTTTTAAATCTGAAGCTAATAAGAGTTGTTTATTATTTTGATGATAGTAATCATATGCATGAAAAAAACTAAACTGAAGTATGTAAAAAAGGCTAGAGATGTAGTAATCCCAAATTTCTAAGAAGCCAGATAATCTACCCCACCCCAAATATTGAGATATTTTGTAGTATAAAAATTTATGACTGACGATAAATAATGGAAATAATACTAAATGAAAAAGAATCTTCTTTGAAGAGGGAATATTTAGAAATATACGGAATATGAGTACCCATATAGGAATAGTAAATAACATTTTTAATAAATAGTCTACTCCACTTGATGAAATATAATTCGAAAAATTCCAGAAAGGAGTTGAGTAGTTCGTATAGGCTTGATTTGTAATCCATATTGTAAAATAGTATACTAGAGAGCTAACTATATAAAACAGAGCAAAAGCAAAACATTCAATTCTAGAAATTCCGAAAGCCTTTTTATTTAGGCTTTTATGTACCAATATTGCATTCAAAAAAGTAAATTTATTTTTAAAAAATCAGGATTCATTTAATTACATTTTATTCCAGTGTTTTTTCGTAAAATTCTCTTACCCATCCTTTTTTTGGTATTGGAACTTCACTTAAAGCTAATCTAACAGCATATTTTGCATGTAATCTGGTTGAATCTAAAATAAGAAGGGGTGAGTTATTGGTGTTTATTATCAATGGTATTTCTGTGCATCCTAATATTACACATTCAGCACCTCTCTTTTTTAAGTCATTTATTGCTTCAATAAATAGTTCAGTCGTTTTAGTATTAAAAACACCCTGACACAGCTCGTTAAATATGGAATCGTTAATTTTTTGTTTTGTAGGTTCATCTGGTGTATTAATAGCAATATTTTTTTTCTGTAAGATATTTGCATATATAGTTCCGTTCATTGTCCATTTAGTTCCTAAAAGTCCAACGTTCTTCCATTTGTTTTTTAATATCTCTTGGCATACAACTTCAGCAATATGCAGCCCAGGTATTGGAAGTTCTCTAATTATTTGTTCTAAAACTATATGGGCAGTATTATCTGGACACAGAAAGTAATCTTCACCACCATTTGCTATTTGATTAACTTCATTTTTTAAATACTTGCCAATTTCCGAGTAACTGTTAGGCTCCCACGCATTCATGCTTAATCCCATAGGGATAGCACTTAATAAAATATTTGGATGCATATGCGATCCCATTAATTTTGCACCTTCTCTACAAGCAGTTATAAAACATAAAGAGCCTCCTTCGTAACTATGCGCACAAATACCGATTTTTTTTGATACCATTATTAATTATGTTTGAACAATAATTTTCTTAAGTCATTGGTTTCTGAAATACTGTTTTATAATTTCTATAATTCCATAATAACAGAAATATATTTGCTAAAACTATTAGACTGTTATAACAGGTGTCCCTCTCATATTTAATGCAATCGATATTAGAAATATGTTAATAGTCACAGGCATCATTAATACAGCCGAAGCTACTGTTGTCCTATTGAACCATATTAAAATACCAATCAAAATTTGGAAGTAGCCAATGAAATTCCAGTAAAATCCTGTCTGCTCCATAGCATAAAAATAGGCTCCTACTGGATTGTCTGTGCTTGATAAAATTGTGAATTGTACTTCAGGTAATTTTCTAATGCCAGATATTATAAATGCGAATCCCATTATTAGCTTTGTAAAAATATAAAGCATTTTAAAAATCTTCTGTTTTTTAATGTTTTCAATTATCACCATATTTTACTTTTATTATTCCATTTTCAACTGACACATTTTCAAATAGAATAATTCTAAAACTACATTACTCGTGTTTAAGTTAAGTTCGATATTTAGATTGCTCTCTTTTTTTATAAAGATTACTAGATAACACGATTAAATTTAAAAAATTAGTCAAAGTAAAGGGGTGAAATATATAGGTTATTTGTTGAGTTTCAATTATTTTACAGTAGAGTTAAATAATTTCTATATGAAATAAGATATGAGGCATATTTCTATTTATAACAGAGCATAAATTGACTTTTCAATTTTAATAATGTAACTAAAAAAACAGTTTCTGGTTACTTTAATATATACTCCTTAAAGTTATTAAGACCAGTTTTCAGCCATAGATAATAGTATTCTGAATTAGGTTCGTAAGCACTGGTTGTATTTAATAGTTCCATATTAGTATTTAATAATGCATAAAAAGGCTGTGAATTATTATGAAAGTTGGTAGTTTGTAAAGCTGTCCACTTATCACCATAGGTTTTAATATTTTTTACAGTGCCATTTGCTCTTAAATAGTTAAACTGAGAATCTTTAGGAAGTTCTTTCTGATTGTCATCAACATAAAGTGAAATAATAATGTAATCTTGCTTTAAGATTTTATAAATTTTTGATTTACTCCAAACTTGTTCTTCCATCTTTCTACAGTTAACACAAGTCCACCCTGTGAAGTCTAATAAAATTGGTTTATTTTCTGCTTTAGCGACTGTAATACCTTCGTTTAAGTCTTTATAACAATTTAAATTAAGAGGGTATTCAGATGTCTTATCGTATAGAGTATAAAATATTGGCGGTGGAAAACCACTTAAAAGTTTTAGGTTGGCATATTTTGTGTTTGTTAATCCTGGAATTAAATAAATTACAAATACTATAACTACAATACCAGTGAAAATTCTACCGTTGCTTAGTTTTTTTGTATAGTTATCATGAGGAAACTTGATTTTCCAAAATAAATATAGCATTAAACCTATTCCAACAATTATCCAAAGTCCAATAAAAACCTCTCGTTTTAATAATCCCCAATGTTCAACTAAATCTGCATTTGATAGAAACTTGAGAGCTAGGGCCAATTCTATAAAGCCTAAAACAACTTTTACTGTTTGTAACCAACCTCCAGATTTAGGTAACGATTTTAGCCATTTTGGAAACATAGCAAATAATGTAAAAGGTAATGCTAATGCCAGTCCAAAACCACTCATTCCCATTGTTAATTGAATTGTACCACCGTCTGCCGTTAAAGAACTTCCTAAAAGAGTTCCCAGAATTGGGCCTGTACATGAAAATGACACTATAGTCAGAGTTAATGCCATAAAAAAGACACCTATAAAACCACCTATTTTATCTGCTTTATGATCCATTTTAGCACTCCAAGAATGTGGTAGGGTTAACTCATAATAACCAAAAAAAGAGAATGCAAATACAACAAAAATCACAAAAAATAATAGATTTAAGGTCACATTAGTAGAGATATTATTTAAAATTCCAGGGTCTAAAGAGTCTAATAAATGAAATGGAACACTTAGTAAAGTATAAATAATGAATATAAAAAAACCATAGAGCAAAGAGTTAAACAATCCTTTTTTAGAATTACTTGAACTTTTTGTAAAAAAAGACACAGTTAAAGGAATCATTGGAAAAACACAAGGTGTTAGTAATGCTATGAGTCCTCCTAAAAAACCTAAAAAGAAAATACTGAGGTTGCTTTTTTCTTCAACAGTATGCTTCTTATATTTATTCCAGCCTGTAATGTTAAGCTCTAGCTCATCGGATAGTTTTTTACTTTTCTCATCAATAGCTATTTCTTTAGATTCTATTGTTGAACCATCTAATGATAAATCAAACACGAAATCTCCTGGAACACACTTGGTATTATCACAAGTTTGATATTCTACAAAAACTTTTATTTGTTTTGTGTTAGAGTTTAGTGTAGTTATCTTCTGTTTAAACAGAACTTCACCCTTAAATTTTACTACATTTTGTTTAAAAATTTTATCAAAAATAGGTTCTTTATTAGGCTCAATAGTGATACCATTTAATTTATAGTTTTGCTCTTGGTTATTAAATTTAAAAATTGTTTTTGGTATAAAATTATCGCTTGATTTTTGAGAATATATGTACCATCCTTCAGCAACAATAGCCTTGAAGGTAATATTGTAATCTGCATCAGAGACTTTTTCAACCTCTGATATCCATTTAACAGGTTCCAGAATTTGTGAATTTGCTGAATGGATAACCCCAGTAAACATTAATACTAGGCTTATTAAACATCTATTAAACATATCTTTATTTTTAAGTTGTGGATGATTTTTAATTGAAAAGGGTGAGTATTTTTAAAAGTTAAAAACAGCGTTTAATTTAGCTTCTAATTTTTCTGCTTTTGCATCTTCATCGATAGCAATAATTTTACCTTCTTTATCAAACAGTATAACTTTTGGCAATGAACTTACTTCCATTTTTATAGCTTGAGAAGCTTTGAAACCTTCTGTTAAAATTGTATTCTTCCAGGGAAGACTGTATCTATTCTTCCTAAATGATTTTACGAGTTCATCATTTTTATCTAAAGAAATACTAACTACTTCAAAACCTTTGTCTTTATACTTATTGTGTAATATTTCAATATTTGGTATTTCCTTTACACATGGCCCGCACCATGTTGCCCAGAAGTCTAAAAGAACAGTCTTACCTTTTAAGCTCTCTTTTGTTATGGTAAGGTTAGAATTATCAAAATCTTGAAAATTGAAGTCTGGGATCTCCTTATTTAAAACAATTCTTCTATCTGAATCATCAATATGAAAAGTATTGTCTGCTACATTTTTATTAATTTCTATTTTAGAAATTACATCTTCCCGTAAATATGCAGACTCTGGTATAGATCTGGTTATTTTTTTTGCAATCATATAACCATCAATATTTTCGTAATCTTCAAAAGTTTCGGTTTGCCAACCATAACCTGTTTTGGTTTCTTTAGAAACTAATAGAGTATTAACTTTATTAAATAAGTATACGCTATGATTAACCGTATCTGTTAATTTATAAAAATTTTCAAAACCGATTAATGTATCTGAGAGCACCAGGTTTTTCACATCGTTTTTAAGCTCAAAAACAGGGGATTTGTAAATTGGTTTGCTTGCTATATCTGTAAAGCCCTTACTATTCTCATTGTAGTTGATAATAATATTTTTTTCTGGTGAGTAAAATTCTGTCGAGCTTAGTTTTCCTTTGTTAAAGAGATCATTTCTTTGATGATATGGAAATTTATAGTATTGTTTATAGTCAATATCAGCTACTAAATTCCCGCTAATTTTAGTAACTCTTTTTAACTCTTTAACAGTTAAATTTACATTGTTCCATTGATCACCATTTGAAGTTTTTTCAATGTTTAATGCTAATAGCTCTGTGGCATTTTTAGGTATCTCGTTATTATTGCATCCATAGGCAAAAATCGTTAAGCATATAATTACTATTTTTTTCATAAGTACTGATTTTAAAATATTTAACACTGTAAATATGAAAAGTATAATATCTTTATTGATTTAGAAACAGTTGAATTAACCCTATAAACTGATGAACTGACCTAAAAAACCTTTCTAGAGTTTTGTTTTATGAAAATCTAACGTGATTTAAAAATAAATAGAATAGTATGACAGAAGTTGAAAGTTTGATTTATCAGTCTGATGGTACTCAAAGAGCAATAATGTTATTTTTCCACCATATGCTTATAAATGATTATGACTTAAATGATAAAATAACTTATAAAAATCCCTGTTATTATAAGAATAGTTGGATTTGTTATTTAAAACCTTTGAAAAATAAACTAGTGGAAGTTACTTTCATGAGGGGGAATGAGCTATCAAATAATCAAGGGCTTCTAAAAAGTAATGGAAGAAAACAATTAAAAGGCATTATGGTTTCTAATATAAAGGATATTCCATTAAATGCGTTTAGAGAAATCTTAAACGAAGCAATATTGTTAGATGAAACAAAACCATATAAATCTAAAAGAAAATAGAGTACTGCGTAATAATTATATCTATTTCAATATTAATTCATAATAAATTAAGCCATTATCAGATGCTGGTTTTTCAATTATATTAAGTTCTATAAGAATGTCTGTTGTTTGTGTATAAATAATATGATACCACCAAATAAAAAATTCTTCAAAAGACACTTCTTCATTGAAATTTAGTTCTTTGTATACTTCTTCAAAATATCTTTTATGCTTGTTTAATATTTTAATGAGATCTGTTAAGAATAATTTAGGCATTTCATTGACAATTATGTTAAAATCGTTTTTACTAAATGAATGAACTAACTTATTTTTATAGTCTTTCCATCCTACATTTAAATCGTTTCTTGTATTACCATAAGCAGCTACAACAATAGAATCATTGCTAACTAGTATTTGATTTCCATAAATACCAAAAGACTCAAACTTGCTATTTTTTTCTTTTTCTTGAATGGATAAATAATACCTACTACCATTTCTTAACGGACGTTGTTCCTTTAAAAAATCTCTTTCTACATTAGCTATTTGCACATTATCTAACAACACATTACTTATATAGAAAAGCGATAAATCTTGGAAACTGTAAGATTTTGAAGCGGTGGTTTTATTGTGTAATTTTTTTATTTCTAGAAGTTGACTTTCGATACCATTTGCTATTTCTTGCGATATAGCCTTACACTTCTCGTTTAATAGTTTGCCTCGCTCTAATGTTAAAATACCCAATTTAGGAATCAGTATTCCATCATCATTTTTAATTAATCCATTCTTTGTTAATGCGTCAATGTTCTCTTTAGTTAATTTATCGTTCCAATTAAGTTTACTTGCTATTTTTTGAACAGGTATTTTGTAGTGTAAAGCCGTTAAAAAAATATGTATACTATCTTTTGCAAGACTAATTTTAGGGTTATTATTTCCTCTAGATATTTGTTTTATTTCAAAATCTGAATTTAAAATCTCATCAATTGATTTTGTTTGCTTGGAGCAACTGCTTAATGATAATATGGCTATTATTAGAGTGAAAAGCACCTCATTCTTGTATATATTTATTAGTAGTTTCTTTCCATTTTTTTATAGACTTTGCTGTTGAAGCTTTGTTTTTCCTAGTAAAGTTGAGTAACGTTCTGTTAAATTTTTTAGGCTCATCTTTAAAGATTTTATGTCCAGAATTTTTAAAATATGCATACTTTGCATTAGGATGGTTTGCCTTAAATACTTCTGGCTTTTTATCTCCCCAAGTTAAGTCTTGTTTTCCTTCAAAAATTAATGTAGGAATAGGGCAGTTTTTAAATGCACCTCTAAAATCTAAATGCCTCATACTTTTGCTTACATCTCTATTAAAACTTCTATCATTAGTCCATTCATACAGAACACTTCTTATCATTTCCTCTTTTGTAGGCTTATAAAAGTTTTGGCGTTTCCAATCACCATTTAGTGCGACATTGTATAAATATGCTTGTACATTAAGTTTACCGTTTCGCTTGTCTTCAAGAGCTTTTTGAGTAATAGCATCCATTCTTTCTTTTTCCTGCGTACTTATATATTTTTGTTGCTGACTTTTAAATTTTTCGCTTTTAAATACAGGATGCGAACTGCACAAGAGTAATGCAAGAATATTTTCCGGATATTTAATTGCATAATACTGTGCTAACGCCCCGCCGTAAGAGTAACCAAAAACGATCCATTTTGATATTTTTAGCTTTATGCGAAGTCTCTCTAAATCTTCAACAGCTTGTTTTATGGTATAACCAGATTCTGGATTAAAATCTGAAAGTCCGGTACCGCGTTGATCGTAATAAATTATCTTATGTCTTTCTTTAAGTTTAGAAAACCATGGGTGAAAATAATGATGTGTACCTCCAGGACCACCATTAATTAAAATAATTGGAATTCCTTCACCTTCAATTTCAGTGTACAATTTTGTGCCACCGATGTCTACATGACTCTTATTCAATGAAGTAATATTATCGCATAATCGAGGAAGTGATGGTATACTATTGTAAATACTGTCTTCTATGTAAATAACATTATCTAAAACAGTTTCCTTTTTTAGATTTTGAGATAACAGTACTTGAAACGGTATTGTTAAATAAATCAATATCTTTAATTTGCGAATAGATCTCTTCATCAAATAAATTTTACCTATTAATTATTTAGAGGAATAACCTTCCCATTTTTCATAACAAACTTGCATTGCTCTAGTAGTTTCGAATCTTTACTTAAATCACCTTTTACAGCTATAATATCTGCAGTATATTTTTCTTTTAAAACACCAAATTTGTTTCTTGGTGTGTTAACAAGAAATGCAGCATTTTTTGTTGCATATTGTAATACTTTTTCTAGAGGAATACCTGCTTCTAACCACGCATACATAGATTTTTTAGCACTTTCTCCTCTTGAATGTGATATTTTGGAATAAAAATCTGAACCAAATGCTAATTTCACGTTGCTCTTGTAAAGTTTCATAAGGCTACTTTGTTGTCTTTTGGCACTTCTTTCTATTATTCCTTTTCTACGAGTAGAATCGCTCATTCCGCTTTTTAAAAACATTTCATTGGATATTTCCTTATTAGAATATGTAGGAATAAGTGTTATACCTTTTTGTTTTATAAAGTTTAAAGTACTATCTCTCATTATATAAGCATGTTCAATACTACATACACCTGCTTTTGCGGCATTCCAGATAGCTCTATCTGTTATAGCGTGTGCTGTTACTTTTTTATCATGTCGTTTTGCCTCTTGTACAATTACTGCAAGTTCTTCTAAACTTAAAGTTGTTTTGTTTGGAATATTATCTGCATGAACTTTAATAAGATCTACACGCATAAGCACATGATCTCTAACGGCTGCAATGGCTTCTTGTTTGTCATTAATAATTTGATAGTCTTTATGAGCTATGTCTTTACTATATGAAAACGATAATCCATATGCTTGTCCGCCTGTTGCTGCAATTCCTGGACCAGAGACAAACATTCTGGATCCTACTATTAACTCATTATCAATAGCGTTACGTAAATCTACATCAGCATATAAGCCTGAATTACCCAAATCTCTAATTGTTGTAAAACCTTCATGCAAATATGATTTTGCTCTTGAAGCTCCTTCTAATGCTCTATAAGCATCACTTTTAGTAATAACATTTTTAGCTACTGTTTCACCAAAACCAAAGTAATTTGGGTGTAACTCTTCTTCTATCAATACATGCGTGTGCGCATCAATTAGTCCTGGTAATAATGTGGCTTCACCTAAATCTATAACCTTTGTTTTGCTTGCATCATAACTCAACTTGTTTCCAATAGCTTTAATTTTATTTTGTTGGACTAAAACCTCAATATAACCCCCAAATTCCCCTTTATCACTATCATAATGATAGTTTGCTTTTAAAAGGGTGTTTTGGGTATTAAGAGTAAAACCAATAAATAAAATATATAGAGTAAAATATTTCATAAATTTTAGTTAGTTGTATCTATTGTTATTGTGGTTTTTAATTAATCATCAATTAATTCATTTAATTTGATTATTTCTAGTCCAGAATTATAATCCATCATATTTTCTATAGCTGCAATATGACCAGCACCAAGTAAAACCATGATTCGTTCATCTTTTGGCTCTATATATTTTAAGATAAAGCCATACATGTTTAGATTTCTGCGAAGCCATTCAGAAGCAGTAAAAATTCCAATATTATTGTCTAATTTTCCTACTTTAGACATACTTGATAAATACAGGCTTAAATTTGCCTTTTTATTTTCTTTAGTATTTAAAAAAATAAGTATCTCTTTCAAGGATTTCTTCTCAGCTACTAACTTGTTGTATTGCTTTGCAAAATGTTGAAGTTTAATTTGTATTTCATTCATCAAACCCATTTGATTTTCTTGCTGAATCACTTTTACAATACTATCAAAAGGGAATTGAGTTCCATGAAAATCAACTCCGTAAACTCTCTTATGGTTCAATGATTTTGCGATGCGAAAACCTAATTGATAAATTTCATTTCGTTTATTATCGCCCCAATTACTTGTTTTATACAACTGATAAAGTGAATCCAATTTAGGTTGATAGTCTATTACTCTTTCTACGAATATCTTATCTGGATTAAATTTTTTGATTTTGGATGCAATTTCTTCGAGCTCCTTTTGGTACTGATTCGACAAAATATCAGGTTCATTAGTTTGTACTACATCATTTCCTTTTTGTCCATAGTTTGCCCAGTGAGAGACGCCAATTAAAAGTGTTTTAATTGGTTTATTACTTTGATGCCCTTTTACTTTCGTTCTCTGTTTTTCATTAGCTCTTATAGTAGATTCACCTGATTGAGTGGCTTTAATCGTCGATTTGCCTAGTTGTTTAGATCTTACAGTTGATTTTTCAGTTTGAGTGGCTTTAATTATTGATTTGTTTTCTTGGGCTCGTGCGCTAAAAACAAATAATATAGTTAGGGAAAGCACAATAAGATATTTCATAATTTTCATAAATAAATTAATAGTAAAACTATATAGTTGTGTTTTGATTACATAAAGTTTAATCACCAACTTAAATTATTCAAACATCAAAAGTCATTAGAGAAGCTTTAATCCAACACATAAACATATAAGTTCTAAAGAATGGGCTTAAAAGATTCTACGAGAAAAATCCATTGAATAATTGTGACTATAATAGCGCTTGAAGTAATCCAGTTATAATTATCACCTACACTAAATAGGTAGATAGCTAAAAAAAGTAAAAAACCAGAGATTATTAGCATTTTTGAATTCTGTTTTTGCCAAGTGTTGATTTTGAAATGTATGCCATTTTTAATTTCTAATCTAATCCACGCTACAATACATACTATTGATAAAAGTGCTGTTAATACAAGTATCCATATCGGAAATTCCCAATGCAATCCTTGTCCTTGAATGGTTGTGTCTTTTGATTGTAAAAACCCCATTACAACCAAGTAAAGGACTAATAAGTGCCACAATAATATCGTTATGTAAGAGTAAATTCTTGCTTTGACTCTGAAAGCAGAATACAAAAGAGAAACTGCTAAAGTAAGTCCTAAAACAAAAATCCAATAAGGACCATTTGCGCCTTCACCAGAAACGTTTAATATACCCCAATAATACTTATCAGGTTTACCAATAATTCTCACCAATGGTAACCATGTAAAAAGAGATGTTATTATTGACCAAATGATAATTCCTTTGAATAAATAAAATTGTATGTTTAATAATTTAGGTTTCATAAAATCTAGATTCTTACAATAACTATTTTACACACATCTTAATTTGTCTTTTACTAATATTTTACTTCTGTACAGTAATTTATGTGGTATACTCAAATATATTTTTTTTTAGTCAATACTCAATAAGCTTTAATCATCAACTCAGATATTACATAGACAAACTCAAATATTTAATTTATAAAGTCAGTAGGGTGTGTGAAGTCTTTTTATATTTCACTATAATCCAAAATTATCTGGTCAAGAAAATGTGAGTACTATATTATCCTAATGTAACATTTTGAGTTTAAGTTAGTCCTTGATAGTAGAGACTTGTTATTTCAGTTTATCTCTAAAAAGGACGACTCATCTTTTAAAAAAGGCCACTCGACTTATTTTATTTGCTGAAAAAATTGATGTAGATTATTTTCGGATTTTAATTTAACCAAGTAAATGATTACTTAACCAAAAATTTAACTGATAGGATCTTATTTTACTTGTATTTGTAATTAATTTTAATTTTTAAAATGAGTCTTTTTTGTAGCTGCTTCATTTTAGGCTCAAGCTAGATATTTTTTAATGTTAAAAACTCTTTTGAAATTGACAGAAAATTCTTTTTTAGCAGGATTATTGTTTGGCCCTAAGCTACTCTTTTTGATTTTAGGAATACTTCATTCTATCAAAGGAAAAACTTTAGAATTAGCGTTAATCTGTTTTATATTATTCACTTCGTATTTCTACCCATACAATGACTATAGTTTCATTGATACCTTTATAGGAAATTTACTTTTTGCTGATTATAGACAAGTACTTGTACTCCCATTATTCTATATTTATTTACAAAAATGCACGTCAAAGATTGTATCTCTAAAAACTAAAAGCAAACCTTATTATGTTATACTAGTACCTTCATTAATTGTTTTATCCTATATGATACTAAAGAATTTTATGGCTAAACAAAGTATGCCTCTTTTCATTAGTTATATTTTCTTGTTTACATGTTTAATATTGATAACATTTTTTATAATTAAGTGTTTTCAATTATTAAATAAACTTAAAGATAAAGTCATTAAAAAGAAGTTTAAAAGATATAGGTATACTACTTATTTAATTTCAGGTTATTATATTTCTCTGGCACTCATTTTATTAACCCCTTTAATACTAAACTTAAATAATTTGATATTAGATTATAAAAACGCAAGAGGGATTAATCCTAATGTGTTTATGTGTGTTACCTTGATAGGTGATTTTTGTATCCTGTTATTTATGATATTAGAATTAGATAGTTTGAAGAAATACTTTTTAGGGGCTAAAATTAAAAATGAATTATATTCCATTGCAGATGATAGGAAAATGCAAGAAATAATCAGAGACTTAATAAGTCAAAAGAAATTTCTTGAAGCTGATTACGATATAAAAGAAACACTTATTAATGAAAATTTAAAGTATCATACGTTGAATTTATTCTTAAAAAGAGAGTACAACTGTACTGGGTTTAAACAATTTTTGAATTCTTTAAAAGTAAAAGAATTTAAAAGTAAATTATTGTCCAAAGAAGCCAAAAATTTTGATATAATTGGTATAGCACTAGAATCTGGTTTTCAATCTAAAGCTGCTTTTTATAGAAATTTTAAAAGAGAAGTTGGTATGACACCAACAGAATATCTCGAAAAAATCAAGAAATCTATTTAAATAGTAACTATACGTACTATGTGAAAATTACCTTGTTTCATTTTTGAAAAGTGAGACAAACTTTGTTGGCTATAGCTATCATTTAAGCATTCTTCTCTGTACATTTCAACATTATTACTTAAAAATGCAAAAGGTTGTTTTTTTAAGTAAAACGTTATTAATAAATCATTTAAAAAATGTTTAAATTAAAGGAATACAAAACCCGATTTTTATTTAGATTTGGTAAAAGTCTAATACCTATAAAAATTGAAAATATCGCCTATTTTTTTAGGGATGAAATTGTTTTCGCTAGAACTATAGATGGCAATTCTTATCCTTTAGATGAGTCTTTAAATGAACTCCAAAAGCAAATTAATCCAAACGATTTTGTAAGAGTAAACAGACAACTTTTACTAAATGCGGACTCGATTTCAAAGCTCACTCCATACAAACCCGGGCAATTAGAAATTCAATTAATTCCAGAATTTCATAAACCTATCTATTTAAGTCATGAGCGCTCAAAATGCTTAAGAGAATTTTTGAATGAATAATAAATAAACTAATATGAAATTATCTCGAATACTTTTGGCATTAAACCTACTAATAACATTAGGCTTGTGTTTTGCTTTACTTAATAATAAACTAACTAAACCAGATTTTTCTAATGAAATTATTAAAGTAAGAGGCCTAGTTGTAGTTGGCTCTTCTGGTGTTGAAAGAGTTATTATTGGTTCACCATTACCAGACCCAACAATTCATGGTTATAGAATTTCTCGTGGTGAAAATGCATCTATTTCTGGAATTATGTTATACGATTCTGAAGGACAAGAGAGAGGTGGATACGTAACTGACAATAGTTATGGAAACGTTTTTTTGACACTTGATTCTAAAACACAACAAAATGCGCTATTTATAGCAGACCCTCTAGGAGGTGGTGCTATGCAAATATGGGGAAGAAATGGTAATAAAATTAGTCTCGCAGTGGGGGATGAAGATATCTACATGGACTTTATTAAGAATAACAAAGCATTAAAAATTAGGACAGATGAAAAAGAATAGAATAACACTACTATTTGTTATATTATTTGTTGTTCTATTAGGTTGCAATGATAATCATAACTTAAGTGATCAAAATCTTACGGGGATCAATACGCTCTCTTATACAGATGTTGTTTTTTATTCTGAAAAAGATACTGTTTTAGTATCAACCTATTCAGGAAGAATTTCTAAAAGAATAAAAAATCAGGATGATGAGAAGTTAGTTATACAACTCAATGATGAAGTTTATAGCCTTCAATTTTTAAAGAGTAAGAATGCTGTGATTGCAAGTACATTAAATTCAGGTGTATTAATTATAGATGTCTCTTCTGGTTTAATTAGTAAACAGTTAAAAACTAATAAAAATGCTTGGATAAACTCAATAAAATTATCTAATGATGATTCCTATTTATTAGGATTTGATACTAAAGGCAATAACTATATCTGGGATTTAAATAACGGTTATCAAAAGCTTGATTTAACTAAGGCGCTAGCTAAAAGCTACATTCGACATTCAGATAAGTTTGGGGCATTATATTTTCAAAAATCGAATAAATATGTCAAATGGAATATAAATAATAGAAAAATAGAAAAAGAATACAGTGTGGATGGTAAACTCACAGATATTGATGACAATGGAGATTTATTATTACTAAATTTTAATGAGTTTCAAATATTTGGTTTAGAAAGCGATTCAATTATTTATAAGAGAAAGCATCCTTACTACATCTATAAATTTCAAAATGGAGATACATTACACGACCCATACCATCTAAAACTTACAGATGCACTATTTGGTAAAAGTAAAATTTACACTTCTAGTTTAGATCAATCCATAAGAGTTTGGAATAAAACAGACGGCAGACTAATAGACGAATGGTACACACATAATGGAACAATAAGTGCTTTAGACATCGCAGATAACCAAAAACAAATGGTTTCGGTTGATTTAAAGGGTAAAATTAAATTTTGGAATCTAGATTAATACTAAGCATACAATGTCAAAGAAGAAAATTTACTTAATCTTAATTCTAAACTTAATATTTACACTATATTCTTTCGGACAAAACTCGGTCATTAAGATTAAAGGATTAATAGATGACAATTTGTATCTAAAGGCAGAAATGAGTTTTATAGCTAAAGGTATAGAAAGTGATTCACTTTACGTATTTCCTTTTTCTGGCGGTAAAGATAGTTTAGGAAATCCAATCATTAAGATTTCGAGTATAAAAGTCAATGCTGTAAATACTAGTAAGAAAGTTAAAAATTCTAAAATAGAACTTTATAACGTTCGTAATAACGATAATATTACCATTACTTATGAATTCAATTTAAATGATATATTCGATTGGAGAAAATCATTTGGATATATTCTTTTTCCCTCTTCTTCTTCTGACAATTCCTGGTATCCTGATATTTATATAAATGGTGATAGAAATTATTACAAAAATTTTGAAGTTAAACTCACTTATCCTAAAAAACTTGCTATTCTTACTTCAGGATATAAAACAAATACTGTCCGTAAAAAATCACAAAAAACATCTGCTTTTAAAGTAGAAGATATTCGCTATTTTGCATTAAATGCAGGGTGGGATTTCGTAGTAAATTCTATTAAAACAAATAAAACTGAAATTTTTTATTTCTGCCCAAAAGACTTAACAGATGTTTTTTCAAATGTTGCACAAACTGCAAGTAATATTATAGCATGGTATGAGTCTGTATATGGTTTTTTCCCATTAAAGCATGTAGGTATAGTAATAGGGCACAAAAAATGGCAAGGAGGCTTTCCTACAGAAAATGTGTTTTACATACATCAAGGAAATTTAGATACTTCTTTTTTACAATGGATCACGTCTCATGAATTAGGGCACTATTATTGGGGGTATCATGTAAAATCAGATGGGTTAAGTCCATTAATGTTGTCTAGCGGTATCTGGATAGATCATCTTTATTTATCTGAAGCATATAAATTATCATTAGAAGACACTTGGAATTCTGGAGCCTATAGAGCAGGTATGATGGAGAGGTATTTAGAAACGTATCTTTCTAATGTTGAACAGCAAGTAGGTTTACCAGCAGAACAGTATAAAAAACTAAATTTTGATTACAATAGTAATATTTCTCATGGAAAGGCTTCTGTTGGCATGTACTTAATATCAAGGGAAATAGGTTTTAAGAATTTTCTAAATATTCAAAAAGACATCTTAAAAAAGTATCAAGGCAAACAACTATCTACACAAAATTTTATCGATTACTGTACACAAAATGGACACCCTTTTGTAAAACACTTTATGAAACAATGGAATAATGATAATGCTATTATTGAATATGAACTAAAAAATATCAAAAAACTTAATAAAAACAATGGATGGGAATATTCATTTAGTATTGTAAAACGAGGAAGTGTTGATTATCCTATTGAAATTGAAGTTGAAGACAAAAGTGGTAATGTCTATCTGCATAAAACCCAAGGTAATAGTAAAAAAGAAATAGTTAAAGGTATAAGCAATTCTGAACCTCTTTCTTTTAATTTAGATCCAAAAGGTGCTGTTCCTATGTGGAATAGTTCTCATCCAGCCATTCAGCTTAATTACATACGTGCTTTAAAAAGAGCTGGACATACGCAAGTTGCTAACGAGCTCGCTATGTCTTACTTGAAAAAATATCCCAAGAGTAAAAGGGCAAAAAGAATTATAGACTAATTAACAAAGCAATATAAACTAATGACTATGATTACTCTTCAAAAAAGATTTATCACTTTCTCAAAAAAAATAATTAACAAGTTAAAACCTGTAAACATGAAAAATCGATTTACAAAAGTCTTAATTGTCATTTTTATGTTAATGTCATTTATGAACTATGCGCAAGAAAATGAGAAGTATAGAACTGTAAAAAAAACAGATAAAAATGGTTATCAGTATGAAATAGTAACAAATGATCCGACTAGTACACGTCATTATACCCTCAACAACGGACTTAAAGTGTATTTGGCTCAAAATTTTGATGAACCTCGAGTGTATTCCATCATATCTGTTAAAGCTGGTTCAGCTTTTGAGCCTGCTGACAATACTGGTTTAGCGCATTACTTAGAACATATCATGTTTAATGGAAATAGTAAAATAGGTGCTCTTGATTGGGAAAATGAGAGTAAAATACTAAAGCAAATAGAAGAGTTATTCGAACAGAAAAAACTTGCTAAAAATTCTTCCGAGAAAAAAAGTATTTATAAAAAAATTGATAGTCTTTCATTCGAAGCATCAAAAATTTCATCAGGGTTAGAGTATAGAAATTTATTAAAACAATTAGGTGTAGTAATACCAAATGGAATTACTAATGTTGATCATACAATATATACCAGTTTAGTACCTGCTACAGCTATGGAGAAATTTCTAAATCTTGAAGCAGAAAGGTTTAGCCATATGGTGCCAAGGTCATTCAATAGTGAATTACAAATAGTATACGAGGAATTCAATAAGGAGATGGATGACATTTGGGAAAAAAAATATTATGCGATTACGGAAAAGATATTTGAAAAGCATCCTTATGGTCAGCAGAGAGTTATAGGTACATCAGAACATTTAAGAAATCCCTCTATTAAAGCTATTAAGGAATATTTCAACAAGTACTATGTACCAAACAACATGTCTATTACTTTAGTAGGTGATCTAGACTTTGACAACACCATACTATTGATTGATAAAACTTTAGGGCAATTAAAACCTAAAAAACTTGAAAGACCAAAGCTTCCAATAGAAGATGATATAAATGATATTAGAAAGCTAGAATTTACGGATGAAAATGATGCCTCAGTTTATATAGCATTTAGATACAAGGATGCAAATTCTATTGATGAAAAATATGTAACAATCATCGATTTAATGTTAGCAAATGGAAGTGCTGGTTTTTTTGATACTGAATTAAAATCTAAACAACGTGTAAAAGATGCTAAATCGTACATTATTAAAAATAGAGATTACGGAATTCATCTTTTAGACGGCTATCCAAAACAAAACCAAACATTAAAAGAAGTTGAGAATTTATTAATTGACCAAATAGATAAAATTAAAAATGGTGATTTTGAAGATTGGTTATTAGATGCAATCGTAAATCGAATGAAAATAGATGCGAATAAGGACATTGCAACTTCAAGATCATTAGCAAGTGTCATTTTTACAGACTACATTCAAGATAGAAAGTGGGAAGATCGGATATCATATATAACAGAAATACAAAAAATCACAAAACATGATATTATTGATTTTGCCAATAAATTTTATAACAACTATGTTGTGTTGTACAAACATAAAGGAAAATCAAAACCTGCAGCAAAAGTTGAAAAACAAACCATTACACCTTTATTTGAAAACGGTGACAAAAAATCTGACTTTGCAAACAATATAGAAGCCATACAGGCTGAAAAAATTGTGCCTGAATTTTTAGATTTTAATAAATATATCACAAAAAAGAACTTAAAAAATGACATAGATTTATTTCACGTTGAAAACAAGAAAAACTCAAACTTTGAGTTGCATTTTATATATAATGTAGGTTCTAAAAATATAAGAAAACTTCCATTAGCTATTGATTATATTAAAAAATTAGGTACTAAAGAATTTTCAAAAACTACCCTAAGTAATGAACTATTTAAAAATGGTTTAAAAATTAACTTTTCAGTAAATGCTAAGAAAGTTTATATTTCAATATCTGGAATAGAAGAAAATTTATCTAAAGGTATAGAATTAGCCAGCCACATTCTTTTAGGTATTAAATCTGACAAAAACGTATTCAAGGAATTCATCCAAGGTACAAACAAACAAAGAATTCAAAATAAAAATGATTTAAGATTTATTAATTATAATTTAAGGAATTATGCTCTATATTCTAAAAAATATTTAGAATATAAAACCTTAAAAAGTGATGATATATTAAATTTAGAGGAGGAGGAGCTCATAAAAACTTTTAAAGATATAGTAGGCTACAAACTTGACGTATTTTATTATGGAGATAATATAACAGCATTAGAGTCTTTGCTGAAAAAAGATTTAGACAATTTTACTTCTTCAAAGAATATAAAGATCAATAAAGATGATAAAGTAAAGGTCCCAACCAAAAACTTGGTTTACCTAGTTCATAAAGACGGCTTAAAACAAGCAAATATTTCCTTTGTATCCAGAACCAATAAATTCAAAAAAGAGAATTTACCTTTAAATAACCTCTTAAATTGGTATTTATCTAATACATTTGAGAAAGAAATTAGGGAAAAAAGAGCGCTATTTTATAGTGGTTATGCATACATTGATGAAGCAACATCAAAAAAGGACTACGATCATGTAGCCGCTATTGCTGCAACTCAAGTAGAAAAACTGCCAAATACCCTTAATGCTATTTTTGAATATTTAAACAACTTACCATTCAATGAAGCAGATTTTAATATTACAAAAGTAGATTTACTTAAACGATTTGAAGCCTCAAGAACTAACGGGCCAAGTATATTCTGGACATATTTAGACCTCAAGGAAAAAGAAATTACTAACGATATAAATGAATACAAGTATAATACAATTAAATCCATTACACTAAAAGATTTGATAGAGTATTACAATACATTAAGAAATAATCCAAAATCCATTCTAATTGTAGCTGATAAAAATAAAATAGATATAAATGAACTTTCAAAATTTGGAAAAGTAGTAGAATTAACTACCAGTGAAATTTTTAGATACTAAAAGATTTGATATTATATTTATTAGTGGATTTTCTCTTATTAGGTAGTTTTACTTTCTTAATTAATACTCAAAAGCAATAAGTCTATTTAGTCGCAAAAAGTCAATTTGAGACTAGTTTTTTTATTAAAGTAGT
Organism: Polaribacter porphyrae; assembly: GCF_002954685.1. Lineage (GTDB taxonomy): Bacteria > Bacteroidota > Bacteroidia > Flavobacteriales > Flavobacteriaceae > Polaribacter > Polaribacter porphyrae. The sequence continues at coordinate 2,719,798 of NZ_MSCN01000001.1, forward strand.
TTCTGAAAATTGTAAAATGTTACTTTCGTTAGTACATATATCAACTAAAATTTATGAAGCACTTTTATTTATTAGCATTTCTATTTGTCATAAGCTCATGTCACTAAAAAACCAAAAATAGTACTATAGGGACAAAATACTCCATTAGAATAGCTATTGGGCAATTATTAGAGTATAAATATTTTAACAATGAAGACGCTACCTTAGAAATTGTAATTGGTACAAAGCCTAAAGCTAAAGAGATTGATTTTGTTAAATCTTTAAAAATTAAACTAACTTATTTAGACGAATTAACAAATGAATTCATAACAATTTAAAAAGATAATTTACTCTAATCCTCATAAATTGGACTACTGTGAGACTACTAAAAGTTTCTTTGCAACCAAATATAGACAAAACTTAAGTTTGACGAAAATGGAAACTTTGTCAAGCTCTTTAGATAAAAGGGTTGCTAATTAAATGAAGCTGACCAACCTTTAGTTGAGCTAAATCACAAAATCATTTTAAATTTATTTTTGAAAATACTTAAAATCCCGCAAAGTCATTGGTGGTAAGGCTTTACAAAATCACATTGAGCATATACTTGAGCTCAAACTAAAAAATCCTTGAGTATCTATATGATATTCAAGGATTTATGGAGTTTTAAAAGTGGTCCCACATGGACTCGAACCATGGACCACCTGATTATGAGTCAGGTGCTCTAACCAACTGAGCTATAGGACCCATAAAAGTGGGTGCAAATTTAAGATTAATTTTAACTTAAATGCAAACTTTTTTTAATAATTATACAGTTCGTTTCATTAACCACATACCAAAAGCTTTCAGTTTCTGTTTATTCTCATTAGAAATATCCATTTTTGATAATGTATCAAAGGCTTTTTGAGTATAATCTTCAATTTCTTTTGTAATTAAAAAAGGAATATTATTCATCTTAAAAATTCGAGTTACATCTATGATTTTAAGTGTATTCTCTTTTAATTTTTTTCTATAATAATACTTAAGCTTATTAACGGTTTCAGTATCTGCCACTTTAAGAGTTTTTAAATACAAAAAGGTTTTTTTATTCTCTATGATATCGCCTCCAATTTGTTTTCCAAAAGTTTCTGAATCACCAAAAGTGTCTAAATAATCATCTTGTAATTGAAATGCAAGACCTAAATTTAATCCGAAATCATAAATCAGGTTTGCATTTTCTTCATTAGTTTCTGCTACAATAGCTCCCATTTTAAGAGCTGCTGCAACTAATACTGATGTTTTTAAACAAATCATATTAATATATTCTTCAATAGTAACATCATTTCTGGTTTCAAAATCAACATCTAATTGTTGCCCATCACAAACTTCTAAAGCTGTTTTACTGAATAGTTTTGCTAATTTCTGAAATATTTTTGCCTCATAATTCTCAAAATATTGATAAGCTAAAATCAACATAGCATCACCAGAAAGTATTCCTGTATTAATATCCCACTTTTCATGAACTGTTGCTTTACCTCTTCGTAAAGGAGCATCATCCATAATATCATCATGCACCAAAGTAAAATTATGAAATACTTCTATTGATAATGCAGCTGGTAGGGCTTTTTTAAAATCATTCGAAAAAATATCTGCTGCCATTAACGTTAATACAGGTCTAATCCTCTTTCCTCCTATTTGTAAAATATAATCTACGGGTTCGTAAAGATTTTTTGGTTCTTGAATCCAGTTTTTAGACGTTAAGTATTGTAAAAACTCTTGTTGATAATGTAAAATATCCAAATCTCTAAATTTTATGTAAAAATAATGTAAAGAAATTTTACTTTTTAAATGAAATGTTAAAAAATCATTAAAACTTTGGAAACTATTTTTGTTTCTAAAGTTTCCTATTGTATTTTTGTACAATATTTATGAGAGAAAAAATTATTGAAAAATCAAATGAATTGTTTTTAAACCTTGGGTTTAAGAGCGTAACTATGGATGAAATTGCCAATTCTTTAGGTGTTTCTAAAAAAACAATTTATAAGTATTTTAAGAATAAGACTGATTTAGTAGACGCAGTAACCGATTATACTTTCAATATTATTTCAAATGGAATTGATAAAATATGTGCTCTAAAAGAAAACCCTATTGATGAGCTTTTTGACATCAAACAATTTGTTATGACGCACTTAAAAGATGAAAAATCTTCTCCTCAATATCAGCTACAGAAATACTATCCAAAAATTTATGCATCACTTAAACAAAAACAATTTGAAGTAATGCAAGATTGTGTTATAGAAAACCTAAAATACGGAATTGAGTTAAGCATTTATAGAGATAATATAGATGTTGAGTTCATTTCGCGTATTTATTTTAATGGTCTTATAGGCATTAAAGATAAAGACATGTTTCCACTTAAAAATTACTCAATGAAAACTTTAATGAATTATTATTATGAGTATCATTTAAGAGGTATTTGTACAGAAAAAGGCATACAACAACTAGAAAAACAATTAAATAATAACCAATAATAAATGAAGAAATATATTTACATCATTTCTTTTTTAGCTTTTACAATATCATTAAAAGCACAAGAAAAAACGATAGAACTTTCTTTAAATGATGCTATAAAATATGCACTAGAGAATAGTTATAATACAAAAGCTGCTCAAAATGATATTAAAGTAGCCAAAGAAACAGTTTGGGAAACTACCACAATTGGGTTACCTCAAATTAATGGAGCTGTAGATTATCAAAACTTTTTAAAACAACCCATAAGTGTTGCAGATATTAATGGTGATGGAGTAGATGAAGAGTTTATTTTTGGCACTAAACAAAATATAAATGCATCTTTTACATTGTCTCAATTACTTTTTGATGGCTCTTATTTAGTTGGTTTACAAGCTTCTAAAACTTTTTTAAAGATATCTGAACAAGCTAAAGAAAAAACAGAATTACTAACTAGAGAAGCAGTTATTAATGCTTATGGTAATATTTTGGTTGCTGAAAAAAGTATCGAAATTTTAAAAAGAAATAATACTGTTAATGATAGAATTCTTAAAGGTGCTAGAGTTGGTTATGAAAATGGATTAGCAGAGCAAGAAGACGTAGAACAATTTGAGATTATTAAAGGAAACATTGAGAGTAACATAAGAGCTACTGAAAGATTAAAAGTAATTGCTTACAAAATGCTAAATATTGCTTTAGGTAACCCTATTGATACTAAATTAATATTATCTGATACTTTAGAGTCTTTAGTGCTAGCCAATACCGATTTAGATTTATTAGTAATAGATTTTAATCTCGATAATCATATCGATTTTAAAATTGCTGAAAATGATAGAGAAACAAAACGCTTGATGATGCAACTTGAAAAGAGTAAAAATTTACCAAGTTTAAGTGCTTTTATTAATTATGGAACACAAGCTTTTTCAAATAATTTCTCTTTTTTTGATAGTAATCAAAGATGGTTTCAATCATCATTATTGGGCGTAAGTTTAAATGTACCTATTTTTAGCAGTTTTGGTAGAAAAGCTAAAATAGCTCAAACAAAAATTGATTTAGAAACTGCTGATATTCGTTTAGAAGAAACAAAACAAAAATTAAGTTTAGCTGCTCAAAGTGCAAAAAGTGATTATCAATTAAGTATAGATAATTACGAAACTGCTCAAAAAAATCTAAATCTTGCTGAAAGAATTGAAAAAAAACAGCAAATAAAATTCGACGAAGGAATTACTACAAGTTTCGATTTGCTTCAAGCACAAAATCAATTATACACACAACAAAATAGCTACATACAAGCAATGTTAAACATCATTGCTAAAAAAGCAACATTAGAAAACGCATTAAATATTCCAATAAAATAACCAAATCAGCAATGAGAAATATATATATATTATTACTAGGAACCTTAATTTTATCTTCTTGTGGAGATAAAAAACAACAATCTTTAGATGCTGTTATCGCTACACAAGATTTATCACAAATACGAGCAAAAAAAGATGAATTAAATGCAAAGCAAACTGAAATCTCAAATCAAATTAAAAAACTGAATGATGAGATTGCCAAATTAGACACCAATAAAAAAGTGCCTCAAGTTTCTACTTTTAGTGTTAAAGAAGAAAATTTTAACCACTATTTAGAATTACAAGGAAATGTACAAACTAAGAAAAATGTTATAATTTCTCCAGAAATGAATGGTATTTTAACTGCCATTTACGTAAAAGAGGGGCAATCAGTTAGAAAAGGGCAAGCTTTGGCAAAAATAGATGATAATGGTCTATCTAATCAATTAGCACAACTAAAAGTACAAGCTGAATTAGCAAAAACTACGTATGAACGTCAAAAAAGAGTTTGGGATCAAAAAATAGGTTCTGAAATTCAATTTTTACAAGCTAAAGCAAATTATGAAGCACAGAAAAATGCAGTTACTCAATTAGAAAAAACACTAGCAAAAACAAATATTACTGCACCTTTTTCTGGTGTTATAGATGATATCATTATAGAACAAGGTAATCTTGTTTCTCCAGGTATGGGTGTTTTTAGAATTGTGAATTTAGGTAACATGTATATAGAAACTGATGTACCAGAAAGCTATATTACATCAGTAAATAAAGGAAAAAATGTAGAAGTTGAATTTCCTATTTTGGGTAAGAAGATGCAATCTACAATTAGGCAAGCAGGTAATTTTATCAACCCAGCAAATAGAACTTTTAAGATTGAAGTTTTAGTACCAAATAAAGATGGTAATATAAAACCAAACTTAACTGCTAAACTAAAAATTAACGATTATTCAAACGAATCTGCAATCTTAATTCCACAAAGCATTATATCAGAGAATGCAAAAGGAGAACAATATGTTTTTGTGGTAAAGAACATCAACAATAAAATAGGAACAGCAGAGAAAGCATTCATTAAAACTGGTAAAACACAAGGAGATGTTATTGAGGTTTTATCAGGTTTATCTAAAGGATTAGAAGTAGTAAAAGAAGGTGCAAGAAGTGTAAAAGATAAACAAGAAGTAGAAATTTTAACTTCTAAAATCTAAACTAATGGCTAATAAAAAAGTAGATAAAGATTTTATACTCTCTTCTTGGGCAATAAACAATAAAACAACAATGTACGTATTAATGCTATTGATTTTAGCATTAGGTATCTCTGCATTTTTTAATATGCCTAGAGAAAATTTTCCTGAAATTAAGGAAACTAAAATTTACATTAGTACTATTTATCCAGGAAATACAGGAGAAGATGTAGAAAAACTAATTACAGATCCTTTAGAAGATAAACTAAAAACTGTAAGTGGTGTTGTAGAAATTACCTCAACTTCTCAAGAAGATTACTCAATGATTATTGTTGAGTTTGATGAAGGTATGACTGTTGATGCTGCCAAACAAAAAGTAAAAGATCAGGTTGATACTGAATCCTCTAGCGAAGATTGGCCAACTTTTAATGGTGCAAAAGTAGAACCTAATATCTTTGATTTGAGCATGTCTGAAGAGATGCCCATTTTAAATATCAATATTTCTGGAGATTACACAGTAGATAAATTAAAAGAATATGGAGAGTATTTACAAGATGAAATTGAAGATTTATCTCAAATCAAAAAAGTAGACATTAGAGGTGCTCAAGAGAAAGAAGTAGAAGTTGCTGTTGACATTTATAAAATGATGGCAGCTCAAGTAAGTTTTAACGACATTATCACCTCTATAAGTAATGGAAATATGACGCTTTCTGCTGGTAATTTAAAAGCTAGCGGACAAAGAAGAACAATTAGAATAGTAGGTGAAATAGATAAACCAAACCAACTGGAAGATTTTGTTGTAAAATCAGAAAAAGGGAATTCAATTTACTTAAAAGATATTGCTGATGTAACTTTTAAGGACAAAGAAAAGACCACTTATGCAAGAGAATTTAGTGCTGAAACAAAAAAAGGAGAGGCTGTTGTAATGCTCGATGTTAAAAAACGTTCAGGCAAAAACATGGTAATTGCTGCCGATAAAATTCAAGAAATTGTTAAAGATGCTAGAGAAAATATATTTCCTGCAAACCTAAAAGTTACGATTGCTAACGATCAGTCTTCAAAAACTATTGGGCAAGTAGATGATTTAGTAAACAACATCATTTTTGGTGTAATATTAGTGGTTATTGTTTTAATGTTTTTCCTTGGATTTAAAAACGCATTATTTGTTGGTTTTGCTATACCCATGTCAATGTTTATGTCTTTAATGATTTTAAGTTTATTTGGATATACTATGAACACAATGATTCTTTTTGGACTAATTATGGGTCTAGGAATGTTGGTTGATAATGGAATTGTTGTTGTAGAAAATGCCTACAGATTAATGGAAGAAGAAGGCTTAAATAGCATTGCTGCAACCAAAAAAGGAATTGGTGAAATTGCTTTCCCAATTATCATCTCTACTTTAACAACAGTTGCAGCCTTTGTTCCTTTAGGATTATGGCCTGGAGTTATGGGGCAGTTTATGAAATATTTTCCAATAACGCTTTCAGTGGTTTTAGGTTCGTCACTTTTTGTGGCAATTTTCTTCAACTCTGTAATGGTATCTCAATTTATGAGTATTGAAGATAAAAATATGCCTTTAAAAAGAATTATCACAATTACATCTATACTTGCAGTTGTTGGAATTTTAGTATTAATTTTTGGTGGTTCTTTTAGAGCATTAGGCACATTAATGATATTTTCGGCAATTAGTTTTTGGTTATACAGATATGCTTTACGACCAATGGCTAACGGATTTCAAAACGTTATTTTACCAAAATGGGAACGTTTTTATGAAAGATTATTGACGATTGCTTTAAGAGGTTGGAGACCAATAGTAATCACCATTTCAACATTTGTTTTGTTATTTCTAGCATTTGGTGGTTTTGGAGCTTCAGTAGCAAGTCAAAGAACAAAAATTGAGTTTTTTCCTGATAATGAACCCAATCAAATTATTGTTTATATAGAATACCCACAAGGAACTGCTATTGAAAAAACCAATGCTATTACTCTAGATATAGAAAACAGAGTGTATAAAATTTTAAATGCTCCAGAATATGTTGATGATGGCTATAACTTCTTGGTAGAAAGTGCAGTTTCTCAAGTTGGTGCAGGTGCAGGTAACCCACAAACTGATGGTGGTTCTGCTGCAGATATGCCACACAGAGGTAAAATTACAGCCTCTATGCGTGAGTATAAATATAGAAGAGGAGCAGAATCTAAAGACCTGCAAAAGAAAGTACAAGAAGCTTTACAAGGTATTTACCCTGGAGTTTCTATCTCTGTAGAAAAAGATGCAAATGGACCTCCACAAGGTTATCCAATAAATATAGAACTAGAAGGAAATGATTATGCAGAGTTGATAGAAACCGCAGAAAAAATGCGAGATTATATCAATACAAAAAGTATAGGTGGTATTGATCAATTAAAGATTGATGTGAACAAATCTAAACCTTCTATGTTGGTAAAAGTTGATCGTAAAAAAGCTGGAGAACTAGGGGTTTCTACTGGGCAAGTTGGGCAACAATTACGAAATGCTGTGTTTGGTGCAAAAGCTGGTATTTATAAAAACGATGGAGAAGATTACGATATTTACGTTCGTTTTAATGAAGAAAATAGATATAATTCTAATGCTATTTTTAATCAAAAAATGACATTTAGAGATCAAGCTTCAGGGCAAGTTAGAAACATTCCTGTTTCTGCAGTGGCTTCAAAAACAAATACCTCTGGTTTTAGTGCTATTAAGCACAAAGATGTAAAAAGAGTAGTTACAGTATATTCTGCTTTGGCTCCTGGTTTTACTGATGCAGCTGCAATAGTAACACAAGTTCAGAAAGAAATGGAATCTTTTACAGCATTACCTAAAGGGGTTAAAATTGATTATACAGGCCAAATTGAAGAGCAAAACAAGCAAATGGCATTTTTAATGAGTGCTTTCTTTATTGGTTTGGCATTAATTTTCTTCATTTTAATTTTCCAATTTAACTCGGTTTCTAAACCTGGTATTATAATGATAGCTATCTTTTTAAGTTTGATTGGTGTTTTTGGAGGATTAGTTGCAACAGGTGCTCCTTTTGTGATTATGATGACAATGATGGGTATTATTGCACTTGCAGGAATTGTAGTAAATAATGGTGTGGTTTTACTCGATTATACCCAATTATTAATTGATAGAAAAAAGGAAGAAAATAATGTTGATGAAGATAAATATGTGGATACACAATCTTTAAAAAACGCAATTATTAAAGGTGGTAAAGCACGTCTACGTCCTGTTTTATTAACAGCAATTACAACCATTTTAGGACTAATTCCTTTAGCAATAGGTTTCAATATAAACTTTTTTACTCTTTTAAGCGATTTTAATGCTAATATTTATATTGGTGGAGATAATGTAATTTTCTGGGGACCTTTAGCAAAAACTGTTATTTATGGTTTAATTATAGCAACATTCTTAACCTTAATTGTTGTGCCTATTTTATTCTACTTGGTTACTCGTTTTAAAATGAAATTGAAAGGTAAAAATAGCATTCAAGAAATAGCTGCTTAAAAACAATATTTGTTAACTAGAAAAAGGTTGTAATTGTAATGATTTCAGCCTTTTTTGTATTTTAAAACTTACCAAAAGGCTTCATTTTTGAATACTTTACCAATTATTGGTATATTTGATAAAACTGTATAAAATTATGAATAAAAATACATCAATATCACTTGGGAACTATTTTGACGAATTTGTTCAAGAAAGTATACAAAAAGGGCGTTTTAAAAATGTGAGTGAAGTAATTCGTGCAGGTTTACGACTTCTGGAAGAAGAGGAAAATAAAGTAGTTGCTTTGAAAAAAGCGATTCAGGAAGGAATTGACAGTGATATTGCTCATGATTTTGATCCTGTAAAACATCTTCAGTCTTTGAAAGCAAATAAAAGATTGAATGGCTAGATACAAACTAACCAATAAGGCTGTTGAAGATTTATCAAAAATTTGGGAATATACATTTGATGTTTGGTCAGAAAAACAAGCCACAAAATACTATGAAATGTTAATTTCAAGCTGTCAAAAAATAGCGGATAAACCTAATTTAGGAAAAAATTATGTTGGTGTCACTAAACAACTTTTTGGGTTAAAAGTCCAAAAACACATTATATTTTACAGAATTACGAATCAAAATTATATTGAAATCACAAGAGTTCTTCACGAAAGAATGAATTTAAAGAATAGACTGAATAAATAAAATTATGAGACAACAACTTTTACTCATTGTACTGTTAATATCTAGTTTAACTTTTAGCCAAAATTTTAAACTTACTCAACCAAATATTTTAAAGTTAAAAAAGCAAAATTCAACAGAAGTAGAAAGTGAAATTATTTATCATTATTTGACAAATAATTATAAAACAACTTCTAAAAAATATGACATAAAATATTATGAATGGGATAAATCTAAAATTTGTGCTTATTCGCAAAAGTTTAAAAACGGAATTCAATATGCTGTATCTAAATGTAAAGAATCTGGTGGAATTATGATTAATCTAGAAATTCCAAAAATAAAACGAGTTGAATTAATGAAATGGATTGAAAACATCTATGAAGTAGATAAAGCTGAAGAAGAACAATATATTTGGAAAGAAAATAATTCAAAATTTGAACCTAAAGAACAAATTCCAGGTTGTTATTATAAAATCATCGAAAAAGAAAAGAAAACTCAAATAGAACTTTATTGTGGGTGTTAAATAGCAATATTCTCATAAACCCACTAAATGCAAAACAAAGTTTACACAGTTGATGAAATCAAACGCAAAATAGAGCAATATTGCGTATATCAAGATAGATGTCATAAAGAAGTAGAGCAAAAAATGAGAGAATACAATCTAATTCCTGAAGCTAAAGAACAAATTTTATTAAGCTTACTAAAAAATAATTTCTTAAATGAAGAACGCTTTGCTAAAAGCTTTGCTAGAGGAAAATTCAGAATAAAAAACTGGGGGAAACAACGAATTATTAGAGAATTAAAATTCAAGGAAATCTCTACTTACAACATTAAAACTGCTCTCAAAGAAATAGAAGAAAAAGAATATTTAGAAACTATTTATAGAATTACCGAAAATAGAAATGCTGTAATTTCTGAATCAAATATTTATAAAAGAAAACAAAAACTAATTGGCTTTTTAATGCGTAAAGGTTTTGAGAGTGACCTTATTTACAAAACAGTAAATGAAATCGTTGTTTAATTATAGAAATTCTTTAAAAAGATAGAATCACTTTTTCTTTTTGCTTTTATAACCATTTTTATATCATCATTTGGTATAGATACAGAGAGTACATAGTGCTTTATTTTCCAAGTATTATCATTTTTTTGTAAAACTCCAGAACCTCTGCAAGTTCCCATCCAAGTAGTTAAAAGTTCATCAAACCAAACAAAATTACCTAAATTATTTACATAAATATTACGTTCTAATACTTTAAAATCCCATGCTTTTCCTTTATCAAAATAAGGTTTGCTAAAATTTGAAAACGCTTTTTTTGTCCAATTTTCTGTAGCATCAGTTCCAATAAATACAGAGATACTATCCATTTTTCCAAAATAATCACCATAATTGGCTTCTGTTGCTGCCAAATGCCAATCATCCATAAAGCTGTTTACATTTTGTTTTATGGTTTCTTGTTTTTCAATTGAAATAACCTCTCGAGTATTACAAGAGATTATCACAAATAAAAACAAAAAAAAGATTAGAAAATTTCTCATTGATTTTTAAGTTTTGATTTTTTTGGCAATGTGCTTCTTACATTCTTTTTAACAAATTTTTCATCATACTTTTCCTTTCTGTTTAACTCTATTGTTTTTTTAGAAATACTATCAATTTTTGTAGAGTCTAACCCAATAAAAACAGCGTCAATTACTATGGCATCTTCAAAAGCTTTTTTAGATAAAACACTGTTTATTTTAGAGATTAAAGCATCATAGGCTTTTACTATTTTACCTGTTTGTTCGTTTACCTCTTTAGCTTTTATTGAGGGTATATTAATCATGTCTGATAATCGTAAGCTTTCGTTATGTAAAATATTAACTCTAGCCTTAAAAGAAGGCGTATCAAATAGTTTTGGTTTTACAGAATCTTTTACATTTTTTATCAAATTTTCTAGTTCAATGGCATTACTTAATGCCTCATTAGGAGATGCTTTTGTAAACCTTTCTAAAAAAGAATCGAGGATTTTTAATTCTTTCCAAGTAGCTATTTCTTGCTCAAATATGGGTTTAACTTTTACAGAAAAGTTATGATTTACTATAATACTCATTTCTGGTTTTTCTTCACTTAAAACAACACTATTCTGTTGTTTTTTATTACAAGAAAATAGTAAAAGAAAAAGAAAAAAAGTAAGAATACGTTTCACAAAAATAAATTTTAAGTAAAAGTACATATTTTGTAGAAAGGGTTGTATTTCATATTTGTTAATTTTTTAGTGATAAAACGATGTTAAAATATCAAATAAATAATTAAAATTATTTATATTGAGAATACTTAAATTAAGTACCTTTGTTATTGATAAATATTCAATTTGATTCAATGAGTACACAAATTTTAGTTTTAGGAGCAAGTGGACAAATTGGCACTGAACTTACTCAAAAATTACGTTCAGTTTATGGAAATGAACATGTTATTGCTTCAGATATAAGAGAAGGAAATAAAGAGATGATGGCTTCTGGTCCTTTTGAAATTGTTGATGCTACTAATAAAAAGCAAATTTTAGCTATTGTACAAAAATACAGCATCACTCAAATATATTTATTAGCTGCTATGCTATCTGCGACTGCAGAAAATCATCCTCAAAAAGCATGGAATTTAAATATGAATTCTTTGCTAGCAGTGTTAGATTTAGCAAAAGAAAAACACATAAATCAAATTTATTGGCCAAGTTCTATTGCTGTTTTTGGACCAACTACACCAAAAGAAAATACACCTCAAAAAACGGTAATGGAACCTTCTACAGTTTACGGAATTAGTAAGGTTGCTGGAGAATTTTGGTGTGATTACTATCATCAAAAATTTGGAGTTGATGTAAGAAGTTTACGTTACCCAGGTATTATTTCTTGGAAAACAAAACCTGGAGGAGGCACTACAGATTATGCTGTCGACATTTATTTTAAAGCATTAGAAGATAAGAAATACGAATGTTTTTTAAGCGAAAACACTCGTTTACCAATGATGTATATGGATGATGCTGTTAATGCAACCATACAATTAATGCAAGTAAAACCAAAAGATATTAAAATTAGAAATAGCTACAATTTATCAGCAATCGATTTTACTCCAAAAGAAATTGCTTTAGAAATTCAAAAACATATTCCAGATTTTAAAATTACCTACAAGCCCGATTTTAGACAACAAATTGCAGATAGTTGGCCACAATCTATTGATGATTCTCAAGCAAGAGAAGATTGGAATTGGCAACATCAGTTTGATTTAAAATCAATGACAGCAGATATTATTAAGAATCTTGAAAAGCAGTACAGTAAATCTCTGTAAGTTATCAATTATTTTTCGTCTAAAACACTAAATTGAAAACCATCAATTATGAAAGCGATTATCGAAAAAAGTTTAGAAAACGCATATAGTTATTTTGAATATAAAGAACTAGTAAAAAATTTATTGGCAGAAGATAAATCTACAGGTTCAAATCAATCTGAAGAATTAACAAATTATAGTTTGTTAAATGATAGAAGAATGAAGCGTTTAGACAAAACCATCAAAATTTCTGATGAAACTACTAATGCATTTAACCTAATTGATGAGCCACAAACATGGTTGGTTTTAACAGAAGGTTGGTGTGGAGATGCAGCACAAAACTTACCTGTTATTCACAAAATGACTGAACTAAATAAAAATATCAATTTAAAATTGGTTTTACGAGATGAGCATTTAGAATTGATGGATTTATTTTTAACTAATGGAGGTAGATCTATCCCAAAATTAATTGCATTAAATAAAGATAATGAAGTGTTATTTATTTGGGGACCAAGACCAAAAACTGCTGCAAAAATGGTGTTAGAGTATAAAAAAGAAAACGGTACTTTAGATGCTCAATTTAAACAAGATTTACAGGTTTGGTATAATAAAGACAAAGGGCAAAGTGTACAAAGTGATTTTGTAGAAATGATACATAAAACACAGTTACAAAAGGCCTAAAAAGTAAAGATACTATTCTTTTAAAAAATCGCAAATTAGAGTTCTAGTTTGCGATTTTTTGTTTGCGTATCTTTGCAAAAATATTAAGTATAATGTACGTTGATTATTCCTCAATTTCTGATGAAGCTAAAGTTTGGGTTTATCCTTCAAGTAGAAAATTTTATACAACAGAAATTGAAGAGCTAGAACAAAGTATCAAAGAATTTGTTGAAAATTGGAAAAATGATGATGAAAACTTTAAAGCATCATACCAACTGTTATATAATCGATTTATTGTTTTAGTGGCTGATGATTCAACATCAGCATTAATAAATTCTGATATCGATACTTCTGTTTCTTTTATTTTAACGCTTCAAGAAAAATATAATATAGCTCTTTTAGATAAAATGAATGTTTGCTTTAAACAAGGTGAGTATGTTCAATACAAAGAATTAAAAGATTTTAAAAAATTATTAAAAAGCAAAGCTGTTACTGGTAAAACAATCATTTTCGATAATTTAATTTCTAATAATTACGACTTTAAAAATTTTTGGGAAACACCAATTGAAGAGAGTTGGTACAATCGTTTTTTATAACTTTTATGCTTCTAGTAAATAACATCACTTTTGGGTATTCTAAAAATAACATTGTATTAAATGATTTTGATTTTTCATTAAAAAAAGGAGAACACTTATGTGTAATGGGTGAAAGTGGCTGTGGAAAATCAACTTTATTAAAAGCAATTTACGGTTTGTTAGATTTACAAAAAGGTGAAATTTTTTGGGATAAGCATCAAGTTTTAGGGCCTGAATTTAATTTAGTTCCTGGTTTTGAAAAATTTAAATATGTAGCACAACATTTTGATTTGATGCCCTATATTTCTGTATCAGAAAATATAAAAAAGTTTTTATCTCGTTTTTATCCAGAAGAGAGCGAACAACGCACTCAAGAATTATTGCAAGTGATAGAAATGAAATCTTTTGCTAATGTAAAGGTTAAAAACTTAAGTGGTGGTCAAAAACAAAGAGTCGCAATAGCTAGAGCACTAGCTAAAAAACCCGAGCTTATTCTACTAGATGAGCCTTTTAGTCAAATAGATAATTTTAAAAAAAATAGCTTACGACGTAATATATTTAGCTATTTAAAAGAAAAAAATATTGCTTGTATTGTGGCTACACACGATAAAAATGATGCCCTATCTTTTGCTGATAAGTTAATGGTTATTAAAGAGAATCATATTTTAATAAATGATAATCCTAAAACAATTTACAGTAAACCTAAAGAAAAATATGTAGCTGCATTATTTGATGATGTTAATGAAATTAGTATTGATGGAGAAAATTTATTAGTATATCCTCATCAAATAGAGGTGGTAAAAGCTTCAAGTTTAGAAGTTTTCGTTACCAATTCTTTCTTTAAAGGGTCTTATTGGTTGGTTGAAGGGAATTTTGAAGGGCAAAAGATTTTTTTTAATCATTATAGTTTAATCGCACAAAAGACCATGGTTTCTATAGCAATAAAAAATCACCTAGATTGTAAAAATCAAGGTGATTAAATTATAAACTTTCTCTTAAAACCCCTATATTTAAATAGAGAAAGCTGGGGGAGTATAATTTTTTAATCTTTAAAAACTAAAAGCGTTTTCTACAAATTTAATACGTAAAAGACTTCAAAAAAGGAAAATATTCGATTTTAAACTGTAAAAATGGGAAATATTTAAGTCTTAAATCTTTTTCTATAAGCTTCTGGAGTATAATTTGTATGCTTTTTAAAATACTTATAAAGATTAGCAGGATCTCGAAACCCAAGCTTAAAAGCTATTTCTTTTATAGATAAACTTGTGTGTAAAAGATTCTTTTTTACTTTAATAATTATTACCTCATCTATAAACTTTTTTGCAGATTTGTGAGTAACAAATTGTACTACAGTATTTAATTTTTTTGAGGAAAATCCGAGCTTTTTGGAGTAATCACCTACTTTTTTAGTGGTAGTATAGTTATTTTCTAATAGGTTTTGAAATTTAATAAACTCTTTCAGATACTTACTTAACTGAACTTTATTATGTCCTTCAGATTTTATTCTATAAATAGCAGTAATTAAAACATGTACTAAACTTCTAATAATTTTATTACTGTAATCATCTGAAATAGTTAAAACTTCTTCTTCTATTTTAGTTATTAAAAGTAAGATATTAGAAAATTGTTCATCGTTTAATTGCGTTTTTGGTGATGTTAGCATTTCATTAAATGCCTGAATGGTTTTTCTAATTTCAGTTTCATTAAGATAACTATTCAGAAACTCTTCTCTGAAAAAAAGTGAAAATCCTCTTGCATTCTTATTATTGTAAAATTTTTGAATTTGATTTTTTCTAATAGATAGAATCGTACCTCTTGAATAATAGTAATCATTGTAATCTATAGAATGTCTTCCTATATCTGCAGTAATAAAAATTAATGTATAATAATCTATAGAATGATTAGAATTTATTACATCTTTTTCTTTTAATTTTAATAAATCTTCAAGTCTAGTAATTTTAAAGTTTAATCCTTGAGAATTTATTTCATAAGCACTACTTAAAGAAACATTTAGCATTTTTTGGGGGAATTACATCTACGCTAAAATACAAATTAATTAATAGAATTTATCACAACTGCTTTTTGATTAAAGAAAATCTTAGCATTTTCTCTTTTCCCAAGCAATAACTTTCCAATAGGAGATGAAACAGAAACAGCAAAATACATCTTCTTTGCAACTACAAGTTGCCCAGCAGAAATTGAGAGAAAATAGTTGGCAACATTGGTTTCTATTATACTTCCTAAATGTGCAATATTAGAAGTTTTTGAAACATTAATTTTTGCTAGTGTTTCTTTCATTTGATAAATGTTAGAAAGCTGCTGACTGGCTTTTTCCATCTCTAATTGTAACATAGCTCGTCCAGTTTCATGCTTGTCTCCAGCAGAACTTTTGGTTTCTGATTGTAATGCTTTTTGATGGGATGAAATTGTCTCTTGAACAGTTTTTAAACGGTTATCTACAAACTCTTTGCATTTATGTAGTAATTCTTTTTTAATTTCCATTTATAATAAATGCATATGCTCCATAATTTCCATGATGCGAAATAGAACAAGAATTTGTTAGAAATTTATGATGATGATAAAATTGTGGTACTCCAATTTGGATTTTCCTTTTTTCAATTTCTGATGATAAAATCCCTGTATTTTCTTGTAATCGTTTTGTTATGTCTTTATCGAGGTTATTTGGAGATCCAACTCCTAAAAAAACGCGAATTTTATGACCTCCTTTAATTAATTTATCTTCTGCAATTGTGTGTATATAAGATGCATCAAAAAAAGTAGTTGTATAGAAGTTTGTGTTTTGAAAAGTTACAACACCTTCATCTTCTTTGGTAAGTAAACATTCAAACTTTTGTGGAGCAAAAAAACGCTTTTTTACTTTTTGAGTGTAGCATTTATATGCAGCTTCTTTCATAGACCAAAATAACCAAACCTTTAAAAAAGGATTTTCTGAATTATAAATTTCTTTCTGTTCTTTTTCAGTAAACTGTTTTTCTAGAAAGCCAATCCTTTGCCAATCACTTTCTGTTTTTGCTAATTGTAGGTCTATAATATCATTTCCAATATTAAGCATTCATTTTATTTTGAATAATCTGTATAGTGGCTTTTACTGTTAACATATTTTCCATAGAATCGTTATCAATTTCTATATCAAACTCATCTTCAACATCTAAAATAATATCTACTAAATTTGCAGAATTTATTTCTAAATCATTTATAAAATCTGTTTCTTCGTTAAGATTTTTAAAACCTTCTTCGTTTTGAACATAAGGTTTTACAATTGCAGTTAGTTTTTCTAAAAGTTGTTCTTTTGTCATTTAATTATCTAAATATTTTTTAAATATAACACAAGCATTCACATCTCCAAAACCAAAACTAGCTTTTGCAAGAAAGTTGATTTCTTTTTTTATTAATTTTTGTGGAATCTTATCTTTATGAATGAGTTCTGATATTTCTGGATGAATATCATCGCAATTAATATTTGGGAATACAAGTTGATCTTTAATTTGCAAAACAGTAGCAACAGATTCAATTGCTCCAGAAGCTGCTAAACAATGTCCAATTTGCGATTTCAAAGAATTAATTAAAGGGAAGTTTTCTCCTTTTCTATTCAATGCTATTGTCCAATTTCTAATCTCTAAAGCATCTTTAGATGTGGCTGTTAAATGGCCATTAATAGCATCAATTTTATCAGCAGAAATCTTTGCATCTACCAAAGCATCTTTTATACATCTTTGAACAGCTTCTGCATTTGGAGCTGTTAAGGAACCTCCATTTCTTTGCCCTCCAGAATTTATATTACCTCCTAAAACTTCTGCATAAATCGTTGCTTTTCTTTCTAAAGCACTTTCTAGAGATTCTAAAACCAAAGCTGCTGCTCCACTTCCTGGTACAAAGCCAGAAGCAGACGCACTCATTGGTCTTGAGCCTTTTTCTGGAGATTCATTGTGCTTATAAGTCATCACTCGCATCGCATCAAAACCTCCCCAAGAATACAAACTGCTATCACTAGAACTACCTACTAACATTCGTTTTGCTTTGCCAGTTTTAATTCTTTCAAACCCTAAAAGCAAAGCTTCTGTACCAGTTGTACAGGCTGAAGAATTCGTTGTTATTTGATTGCCAACACCTAAAATTCCTCCTAAATATGCAGATATTCCACTAGCCATAGTTTGCACTACAGAAGTACTTCCTAAACGTCTTACTTTATTATCATCAATTTTATAAATTGATTCTCTAAATTTTTCGATTCCAGAGGTTCCAGTTCCAAAAATAATACCTGCATCATAATCTAAAATAGAGTTTTCGTCAACAGAAAAACCTGCATCTTTCCAAGCATCAACTCCTGAGATACAACCGTATAAAATAGAAGTACTGTTAAAGCCTCTTAATTGTAAAGGTGTTAAATATTGGGCAATTTTTTCTTCAGAAATTTTTGGAATTCCACCTATACAACAAGAAAACCCTTTTTCTTTTAATTCTTGATGGAATGTAATACCTGATTTACCTTTCTGTATAGCATCTGTAAATTCTTGCAAACCTACTCCATTTGGTGCTACAACTCCTAGACCTGTAATAACAACTCTATTCATTATCTTTAGTGATTATCATTCCTGAAATTTCGCCTCTACAAACCAATTCGTTTTTCAAATTCATCATTTTGACTTTACATTTTAATTTGTTAAATCTAAAATAGACTTTTTCTGAAACTACAGTAACTTTTTCATTAGGTAAGACAGGTAAAAAAAAATCTACTTGATGAGAAGTTAATGCAATTTGTAGTTTATTTTCTGATGAAATTTTTTCTTTTAATAAGTAAATCCCAAAACAAACAACCCCAATTTGTGCCATAGTTTCTGTAAGAATTACACCTGGAGTAATTGGGTTTCCTTTAAAGTGTCCTTTATAAAAATAGGCATCTTTCTGATATGTATAAATCCCTGAAACACCATTTTCAGAGATTTCAGAAATTTTATCAACAAACAAAAATGGTTTTTGATAGGGTAAAAGTGATATGATTTTTTTTGTTTTCATTAGCTTAAATTTTCCTTTTGAACTAAACCTCTTGAACCTCCAAAACAAATATCCATTCGTTTTTATGTCGAAATTCTTTCATTTTAAGGTTTTAAGATTTTACCTTTTTTATCTAAAATTTCAAATCTTGCATTATCAAACTCATCTATATAAATCTTAATTCTTTCTCTCCCTTTAGAATCATATAAAAAGAGCCCAGTCTTTTTATTTTCTTCTCTTCCTAAAAACATTCTGTACACATTTATTTCAGAGTCTATATATTTTTTGAAACTTAAATAGGCAGAATCTTTTTGAGTTTTTGAGTATTCTTTTGTTTTAGCTTGGAAAGCTTCAACTAATTTTTCTACCCTTATAGAATCTGAACGTTCTCTAAAAAACATACCATACCAACGTTTCCATTCTCCTTTTTCAAGATACTCATCTTTCATAATTGCCATTATTTGATCGTTTTTCTGCTGATCAAAAGTTATTCCTGCAAAGTTTTCTTTATCTGTACCATCATAATAAATACCTCCAACTTCATCTCCAACTCTATTAAAAAAGATAATTCCTGGTAAATCTCTTTTTGTGTCTGGATAATGTGGAACTCCATGGGTTGTGGCTAGAGCTTGTTGTTCAGGATTACTTATAGACATATATAAGTTGTTATCTGAACCAACAATACTTAATCTTTGAGCTTCAATTTCTTTGAACTTTACAATATCCTTTTTTGTACTTGTAAAAACGAGATAAGCTATAATACCTAGTAAAAGGGTAAGGTTGATTAATGGTAATTTTGATTTCATTTTTAACTTTTCTTAAACTTTTATTTGTGTTTTTTTCATTGAAATGCTAAAAAAACTTTAGTAATTATAATAAACTGTCACCATTCTAACAAAATTCTTTGTGCTGAAAAACCTGGTCCAAAACTTAACATAATTCCACGTTCTCCTTTTTGTGGGTTTCTATCCATAAATCGTTCTAAAACATATAAAACTGTTGCACTTGACATGTTTCCAAACAATCTTAAAACTTCTTTAGTATCATTTATATTTTTGCCTAATTTACCAAATAAATCTTCTACTGTTTGTACAATTTTTTTACCTCCAGGATGAAAAATTAAATGATCTATATCTTCTATTCTTAAATTATTTTTTTCTAAAAATGGGTGAATAATATTTGGAAAATGATCAGAAATTTTTTTAGGTACTTCTTTGTCTAATATCATTTGTAATCCAGTATTTACTAAATTGAAACCCATCATGTGTGTGGCATCAAAAAAGTGATACATTTCTTCATCTATAATTGTTGGCCCTTCATCATCCTTAAAAGAAGATAGAATTACACTAGAAGCACCATCACCAAAAATCGCAGCACTTACTATGTTTGTCATAGAAAAATCATTTAATTGAAAAGTTGCTGTTGGGGCTTCTACTGCAACTACTGCTGCTCTTTTATTTGGATTCGCTTTTAAAAAATTCTTCGCATAAATTATTCCTGAAACACCAGCTGCACAACCCATTTCTGTAACTGGCAAGCGAACAATATCTTGTTTCATGCCTAATGAATTAATTAAATACGCATCTACAGAAGGAATCATTATACCTGTACAACTCACAGTAATAATATAGTCTAAATCTTTGGGGTTTAAATTGGCTTTTTCTAGAGATTTTAATAGTGATTGTTCAGCCAATTGCACTATTTCTCTCTTATAAATATTGTTTTTATCTTCAAATGAAGTTGCTGTAAACACCTCTTCTGGATTCATTATAGAATAGCGTTTATCTACTCCTGCACCTTCAAAAAGTTTAACAACTTTTCTTTGAAAACGAGATTCTTGATCTTGCATCCAAAGTTTTACAAAAGGAATAATGTCTTTTGTTTCTCTATAGTATTTTGGTAATTGCTTGGCTACTGATATTATTTTTACTGCCATTTATTTTTTAATTATCCATAAAAAACGGAATGCCCATTTCCATGATATTTGTGATTTTTTATTAATTTTATTTGAAATTCTCTCTAAATCTTGTCGTTTAAATCCTCTTAAAACTGATGTTAAACCATCTTCAATAATCATCTTATTTTTTATAAAAATTGACAATAACATAAACAGATAATAAGCTAATTTATGTCTATGTAAATCGTTAACAACCACTCCTATTTTAGCTTTCTTTATCGTATTTCTTAAAAAAGAAATCAATTCTGGTTCTTTAAAATGATGTAAAAACAACGTGGCCAAAACAACATCAAATTCGCGTTTTTGAAATTCATCAGAAAAAATATCTTCCGTTTTAAAACTCAATTCAGTATAATCTACAGACAATTCATTTGCATACTGAATTGCTGTTGGGTTTGCATCTACTCCAATCAACTTAAATGTATAGTTGTTTTTTCTGCCAAATTTGGCAATATCTCTTAAAATATCTCCATGCCCACAGCCAATGTCAATAATGGTAACTTCTTGTTCTTTGGGGTGGTTTTTAAGAATCGATTTTAAGCCTTTTAAAGTTACTCTATTACCTCCTAACCAGCGATTTATATTTTCTAATTTATCTAAAGTATCACGCAATAAATCACCACCAATAGAAAAATCGTCCATGATTTCTTCTTTGTCTGTTCTTTGTTTTGTGCTAACTATAAAATTCATTAATCTATGGGTTTTCCATGGGTTTGTTTGATGACAATTGGCAATAAAAAAGGAAGTTTTTGAACTACATTCAATAACAGGTTTGAGATCCAATCCTTTCTAAACAAAGCTGCAATAAAATGCCCTACTTTTAACCTCCATTTAAATTGTTTATTCCATTTTGAAATATAGCTTTTTTCTAATTGATTTCTGTCGATTTTTTTCTCTAAAAAATCAATAATTAATGGTGCTACTATTTGTGCAGATTGAATAGCCATACTCATTCCATTTCCACACAGTGGATGAATCATACCTGCTGCATCACCAGAAAAAATAATATGATTATTAACCAGCTCTTTAGTATCAAAAGAAATTTGGCTTATAGATAGAGGTTTATCCCAAATTGGTTTTGAGTTTTTAAAAATCTCATTTAAAAACTTATTCTTAAAAACAATACTCTTTTGAAAATCTTCTATACTTTTATATTTTTTAAATGATAAATAATTTGTGATATAACATAAATTAATAGCATCATTTTCTACTTTAGAAACACCACAATATCCACCTTTAAAGTTATGAAGTGCTACTAAATCTTTTGGAAAAGTACCTTTTACATGAATTTTTACACCTAAATAAGGTGATTTTTTTTTGATAAATTTTCGATTAAGCTCAACATCTAGAGTTGACCTTTTTCCAAATGAGCCAATTGCTATTTTAGAGGTAAAAACCTTATTCTGTTTTGTTATAATTGTAAAAACATCAATTTTAAAATTGATGTTTATTACAGCATCTTTAAGTATAGCAACTCCATTGGCTATTGCCTTTTTTGAGAGTTGGTAATCTAAAGTGTGCCTAGATATTCCAAAACCTCCTAAAGGTAATTTTGACGAAAAGAGTTTACTATTTGTAGTAGAAAGTTGAAAATTTTTAATCTGTACTGCACCAAAATCAAAAGGGTTAAAGTCTAAATATTTTAAATAAGGAATCACTTCATTAGAAATATATTCTCCACAAACTTTGTGTTTTGGATAGCTGTTTTTTTCTACCAACAATACTTTTTTGCCAAATTTTGATAGATGAATAGCATTGCACAAACCTGCTAAACCACCTCCAATAATAATAACATCAAAATTTGGGGTTTTTGTTTTCATTAATCTAGTAATTCTGCTAATTCTTTCCCTACTAAATATCCAATTGCTATTCCCATTCCTCCTAAACGAACTCCACAAAATACATTATTAGAAATTTGTTTTATAATAGCTTTCTTCTGATTTCCTACACCCATAATTCCACTCCATCTATGTTCAATTTCAAATTGTTGGTTGGGTAAAATAATTTCTTTCAATATTCTCTCTAACTCATTTTGAATGATTTCTGTTTGTCCAAATTCAGTAGTTTCTTCTGTCTTAAAGTCTAAATTTCTGCCTCCACCAAACAAAATTCTATTGTCTATATTTCTAAAATAGTAATAGCCTTTATCCAAATGAAAAGTTCCTTTAATTTCTAAATTTTTTATAGGTTTTGTAATTAATACTTGAGCTCTTGCAGGTGTTACTTTTTCTATAAGAAGTTCTCTAGAAAAACCATTTGTAGTAATTAACAATTTATTTGTATAAAAATCTAATCTATTGGTTTTTAAATGAATTTTAGTGTTATTATCTTGATAACTCTCTAACTTAATATTGTTAATGATTTTAATTCCTAATTTTTGAGTTTTCCTCAATAATTGAGTAGTCATTTTCCCAGTATCTATTTGCCCTTCAAAATTATTTGTAATGTATTTTGAATATACTTTTTTGAAATTAAAAATATTATCTGTTTCAGAAAAAATATTTGCTTTAAAGATTGGTTTTAGTAAAAGATTTATAGTATCTTTCTTTGTGATACATTTCTCATAAAAACTTTTCGATTCACATAATTCAAAACCTCTATTTTCTTGAAAATCTATGTCTTTGTCTCCTAAATTTTTTCGTAATAATTGTAAACCCTCCCAACGCTTTTTTACTAAAGTGTAAACCTCTTCTTCTGTATGGGATTGTAAATCGTAAATGATTTCAGATAAACTTCCAAAACAAGCAAAACCTGCATTTTTTGTTGATGCTCCTTGAGGTAACATTCCTTTTTCCAAAACAATAATTTTAGCTTTTGGATATGTCTCTTTTAATGTTATTGCACAACTTAAGCCTACAATTCCACTACCAATAATTGTAAAATCAATTTTTGAAAACCATTCTTTTAATTCCCAATAACTATAGTTCATTTATACTATTTTTTCAAAACAAATACTGTTCTCCATTCCAACATATTGCCCATAATTTGGGATGATTTTATACTGACATTTTTTGTAAAAATTTACAGCTTCTATTTGTTTTTTTCCTGTTTCTAAAACACATTTTTTATATTCTAACTCTTTTGTCCAAACTTCTAATTCTTTCAAAATATACTGGGCAATTCCTTTATTTCTATAGCTTTCTGCTACGAACATCCTTTTTACTTCCATAGCAGAATCATCAAATTTTTTAATAGCACCACAACCTACTGCTATATGATTTTGGTAAATTACAATAACATGATTTAACACGTCAATATTATTAAACTGATTGTAAAAATCGTGTTCATCACCATCCGTTATTTTGAGATATGCATCCAATTGTTTTACCAATTTAATGAAATCTTGATTGTCTGAATTTGTTCTTACAATATGGGTCACAATGAATAATTGAATCGTTAATTAGTAAATATAAAAAATGTTAGACAATATAAATATACAGCTATTGGTTCTGAAATTTTTATATGAATTTAGAACTTAATTGATTTGTAAAAAAGTAATATATCAAACATATTGAAAAATAAAAACACCTGAAAAGTAAAGTTTTACAGGTGTTTTTCTTATATCTAAAAGGTTAATTTCTTATCCTTTAACTTGATTTGCTTGTTTTTTTGCTTCCTCTTTCATTTTTTCATCAGGAACAATAGCAACATTTACACGTCTATTTTTTGCTCTTCCTTCAGCAGTTGTATTATCATATTTTGGTTGTGTCTCTCCATACCAAAGTGTTTCGAAACGAGAGCTTGCAATACCATCACTCACTAAATAATTTTTAACCGATTTTGCTCTTTTTTCAGATAATGCTAGATTATAAGCCTCTTTTCCTGTATTATCTGTATGCCCAACAACTAGAATTTTAGTATCTGAAAACTCTATAAAAACTTTAGCTAATTTGTCTAAAGTTTGCTTTGATTTATTATTGATATTTGCCTTATTTGTATCAAAATATACACCACTATTTTCATCAAAAGTAACAACAATACCATTATCTACTCTTTCTACTTCAGCTCCAGGTATTTCTTCCTCAATTTTTTTAGCTTGCTCATCCATTCTCTTACCAATTAAAACACCAGCTGTACCACCTAAAACACCACCAATTACTGCTCCTAACTCACTGTTCTTTCCATTACCAACATTGTTACCTATAATAGCTCCAATAATAGCACCACCAGCAGCTCCAATTACTGCTCCTTTTTGTTTATTATTGGCGTTTTTAGTCGCTTCACAAGAAGTTAGAGATACAAGAATTGTAAAGATTAATACGATACTTAAGTTTTTACTTTTCATAATTATTTATTGTTTTATAAAATTCATATTTATTATAAAGGGTTCTCCATCTACTCTAATGGTTTGTTGCCAAAGCATTCTATCTTCAGAAAGATTCTTAAGTTTTACCCTAAAACCAATATTACTTTCGTTCTTTTTTGGCTTAAGAAGAAAATCATAATAGCCAGAAATTTCATCAACTTCTTGAATTACAAATATAAACTCTCTTTCATCTGCTGAACAGTTTGCTTCTTTAAATACATAAGTTCCTGAATTGTTATTAGGAACAAATTTCCAACTACTACCAACAAAACATCCTGCTTTTTGATCTTTAAACAAAGTAACATTATACGATCCTGTTTTGCTGTACGTAATTTTATTTAGAGTCCAATTTCCTTTAATTACTTTTTCTTTAGTTTTAATGTTTTTTGACACTCCACAAGAGAGCATTGTTATTGATATGAGTAAAAATAGTATTTTTTTCATGATTTTATTTTATACAAAGAAAGGAATTTATGAAAAGAAAAACCAACTTATAGGGTTAAAATAATACTATAAAAATTTGCCAAAATCAAATAGTATGGTTTTGGCAAATCAGGTAAAAATAGTTTGGGGGTACTAATGATTTTTTGTTAGATTTGTAAAGATAAATTTTAAATAAATTTACCTTTTATCTTTTCGATAAATGGTTTTATAAAACCTATAAACTCTTAAATTTTATAGTTAAATCTAAAATAGATTACTTAAGTTTGATTGTTCTTTCTTTTAAGGATAAAAATTTCCGTTAGCAGTAAAATCTTCAATAAACAAGTTTATAGTCAATTTTATTGATAGATAATCCATCTAAAACTTCTGTATTGTTTAATTTGAGAAGCTATTTATATCATTATAGTCTCCAAAAGAATAAGATTCTATAACAGGCATATTTTAAAAATTGGTAGTCTTTAATTTTTTTGTTATTGTTTAAAAATAAATCTCTTGAGCTAATCTAAACGTATTTGCATGTGCATCTACAACAATATTGACATCTTTAGAGTAGCCACCTCCCATAGAACACATTATTGGAATTTTCTGGTCAAAACAGGTTTGTAAAATATAACGATCTCTTTCTTTACAACCTTCAATAGTTAAAGAAAGTTTACCTAATTTATCAGTTTCAATTACATCAACTCCACATAAATAATAAATAAAATCTGGTTTTTCTTGATGAATGAGTTTGGGTAAAGTTTCTTTTAAAATGGATAAATATGCATCATTTTTTGTATTGTCTTCTAATGCAATATCTAAATCTGATTTTTCTTTTACAAACGGATAATTGCTTTTTCCATGCATCGAAAATGTAAATACAGAGTTATCATTTTGAAAAATTTCTGCAGTTCCATTGCCTTGATGTACGTCTAAATCTACTATTAAAACTTTATTAACAAGATTCTTGTTTTGTAAATATTTTGCACCAATTGCTTGGTCATTTAACATGCAAAAAGCTTCTCCTCTATCAGAAAATGCATGATGAGTTCCACCAGCTATGTTCATAGCAATTCCATTTTTTAAAGCAAATTCTGATGCTTTCATGGTACCATCTGCAATAATCATTTCACGTTCAATTAAACGTTCTGATAATGGAAACCCAATTTTTCTTGCTGTTTTTTGGTTTAAAGTAATATTAAGTAAATCAAAAAAATAGTCTGGTTCGTGAACCGTAAAAAAGTGTTTATTATTTGGTATTTCAGGCTCAAAAAAGTTTTCTACAGAACAAGTTCCTTCATATAACAATTGTTGAGGTAACAAATCGTATTTAATCATTGGAAAACGATGCCCAGATTTTAACGGATGATTGTAGATTGGATGATGTGCTATTTTGAGCATTTAATCTTTAAACTTCTTAAATACCAAATCTTTAGAAAATGATCGATATTCAGTTTTGATATAAAAATCTTTATATTTAAAAACTGTACCTCCTTTATCACTATCGGATACAAAATCTTGCATTTTATCAAATGCATTTTCTGGTATTTCTCCTTTTTTGTGATTAAATTCTTCATCAAATAAACACTCGATTCGGGTTGCTTTATTATTACCAAATGAATTAAATGCTATTTGAGCAGGGTTGAAAAAAATGGTAGCACTACCAATAGAAGCTATTGGTAATCCTCCAAAAGGCATCATCATCCCTGCATTAGATCTTTGTACGACATATCCTCCAAGAGTAACATGGTAAAATTTATTGTATTTTTTTACAGATACACCAATATTTCCTGCATAAATTTTACGTAGAAACTTTTTGGTTTTCTCTAGCTCTCTATAATTATTATATATCCCACCTTCTTGAATAATTGGAGTATTTTTAAAAGAAATTACACCTTCTTTTACAGCAGAATAAGTTTTAATTTCTTCTTCTGAAGAAAAATTAAATATTTTTAATGAAAATTCTTTTTTAGATACAGAAAAAGTAAAAAGATTATCACCATTTAAGTAGGAATTTCCTTTTTTGGAAGTATTTTTTATTTTATTTAATGGGTTTTTAAAATATTTTGTTGAAGCTTTAAAGTTTATTAAATCAATAATTAAAAGCTGTGTAAAAGAATCATCTGTATTAAAAGAAAAAACTACTTCATGTCCCCTCTCATACATTTTATATTTACTCGAAGTTATTTCAATTGTATTAGGTATATTTTCTTCAAATTTTCTTATTTCGCCAGAAAAAATAAGCATTTTATTGGCTGTTTTTCTTTTCTTTAATTTATCTAAAAAAACCAATTTATCTGTACTAATAATATTCTTTTTTTTATTAAAGTCTTTAAAGGTATAAGCATATAATTCATTCTTTTGCTTGGATGAACAGAGTAAATAAAATTGATTATTGATTGTTGTAGTTTGTACAAAAGATTCTGTATTCTCAATATCAAACTCCTTTGATATTACTTGTTTACTTTCGAAAGAAAATCTAACAATTAAAAATTTTTCTTTCTTCTTGTTTGTAAGAAAAATAGTGTAATCGTCATTTACATCAATATCATACCCAATTAAAATTTTAAATTTTCTACTTTTTTCTTCAGAAGTTAATCTATCTACAACTTCAAATTTTGAATTTATTTTGTAAGCATAAACATTCTTTGCATCAGCCAAAATATAAACAATTTCCCCATTTTTTTCATTTACAATAGGTATAACATCTTTTATATTAGAAGACGTTGTTTTTAAATCATTTTTAAATGATAATAATGTTTGTTGAGAAAAAACCTGTATACTAAAGAAAAGTATAATTAATGTTCCGAATATCTTTTTCATATTTTTTTATTTATTAACTAACAGCTTGCCCATTTTTAACTTTCTTTTCAGGCTCAACAAAAGCCAACTTCCCATCAGGAGTGTCAGTCATTAAAATCATTCCTTGGCTTTCTACTCCTCTAATTTTTCTTGGTGCTAGATTTACCAAAACAGAAACTTGTTGCCCAATTATCTCTTCTGGAGCAAAACTTTCTGTAATTCCAGAAACTATGGTTCTTACATCAATACCAACATCAACCTTTAGTTTTAAAAGCTTCTTTGTTTTTGCCACTTTTTCTGCTTCTAAAATAGTTCCTATTCTGATGTCTAGTTTTGTAAAATCATCAAACTTTATAGTTTCTTTTTGAGGTTCTACCACTTTGTTTTCTTGCTCATTAGCTAATTTTGTTGCTTCTAATTTTTGCAATTGAGCCTCAATAGTTTTGTCTTCAATTTTAGAAAATAATAGTTCTGCTTTATTAATTTGATGATTTGTTGGAATTAAAATATCTTTTTGAGTTACATCTTTCCATGTTAGAGATTCCTTCGTTTCACTCGGAATGACATTTAGATTTAAAATATTACTTAATTTAGTTGAAGTAAAAGGCAAAAATGGTTCAGAAACTACAGCTAATGCAGTTGCAATTTGTAAGGCAACATACATAATTGTTTTTGTACGTTCTTCATCTACTTTAATTACTTTCCAAGGTTCTTCATCTGCCAAATACTTGTTACCCAATCTTGCTAAATTCATCAATTCTTGAGAAGCTTCTCTAAATCTATACCTTTCTATAGATTTTCCAATACTATTTGGAAATTCTTTTACAGCAGCTAAAACGTCTTCATCTACTTCTGAATAATCTCCTGCAAGTGGTACTTGCCCTGCATAATATTTATTAGTTAAGACCACAACTCTATTGATAAAGTTCCCAAAAATAGCAACCAATTCACTGTTGTTTTTTGTTTGAAAATCTTTCCAAGTAAAATCGTTGTCTTTACTTTCTGGTGCATTTGCAGTTAGTGTATAACGCAAAACATCTTGCTGATTTGGAAACTCCTCTAAATATTCGTGCAACCAAACTGCCCAATTTTTGGACGTTGATAATTTGTTGCCTTCTAAATTTAAAAACTCATTGGCTGGTACATTTTCTGGTAAAATATAATTGCCATGTGCTTTTAACATACTTGGAAAAATAATACAGTGAAAAACAATATTGTCTTTCCCTATAAAATGAACTAGTTTAGTATCGTCTTTTTTCCAGTAATCTTCCCAATTTTTACCTTCTCTTGCTGCCCATTCTTTAGTCGATGAAATATAGCCAATAGGCGCATCAAACCAAACATATAATACTTTTCCTTCTGCACCTTCAACTGGTAAAGGAATCCCCCAATCTAAATCTCTGGTTACAGCTCTTGGACGCAGACCATCTTCTACCCAACTTTTTACTTGTCCGTAAACATTGGGTTTCCAGTCTTTTTTATGCCCTTCTAAAATCCATTCTCGTAAAAAAACTTCATGCTTATCTAAAGGTAAAAACCAGTGTTTGGTTTCTTTTACAGTGGGTATATTTCCTGTAATTGCAGATTTTGGGTTGATTAAATCTGTAGCATTATGACTTGTTCCACAGTTTTCACATTGATCACCATAACTTTCTTCAAAACCGCATTTTGGGCACGTTCCAACCACAAACCTGTCTGCTAAAAACTGATTGGCTTCTGCATCATATAACTGTGCAGTCACTTCTTCTATAAACTCACCATCATTATACAATTTTGTAAAAAATTCTGATGCTGTTTCGTGATGAATTTTAGCTGAAGTTCTAGAATAATTATCAAACGAAATTCCAAATTCTGAAAAAGAATTTTTAATAATAGTATGATACTTATCAATAATATCTTGTGGAGAAACTCCTTCTTTTTTTGCTCTCATTGGTATAGCCACTCCATGCTCATCAGAACCACAGATGTACGCCACATCTTTACCAATTCCTCTTAAATAACGTGCATAAATATCTGCTGGAACATAAACACCTGCTAAATGCCCAATATGAATTGGTCCATTTGTGTATGGCAAAGCTGCTGTAATTGTATATCTTTTTGGAGCACTCATAAGCTTTTCTCGTATTTTTTGGTATCGTTTTTGAAAGTGCAAAAGTACAAAAAAGGAATTTTGTGTAGTAATTGAAAATACTTACTTTTAAGAAAAAAAGAATGCTAAAAAACAAACTCCTTTTTTTCTTTTTACTGATGTTTTTTTCATCAATAAAAGCTCAAGAAAAACAAGATTCTTTAAAGGTAAAAACAAATACTATTGTTTTTATAGACTTAAATGTTAGATATTCTTTTGGAGTTACTAATGGATTGTCAGGAGGTTTAAGTTTAAATTATCAAGTAAAGAAAAATCTACTTAAATTTAGGTTTTTTGAAACCTCTCGCATTGAAAATGTGGATGTAATTTTCGGAATTATTCCTACGAATATAGATCAAAAATTAACAAGAGAGTATTCTTTACTTTATGGAAAAAGATTTATTAAAAATGATTTAGCTTACCATTTTGCAGGTGGAATTTCTTACAGCAATTATAAGAAAACAAAACAAGATGTTGTAGTTACAGAATATAACTTTGTTGGTTTTCCATTAGAATTTGGAATTCATTGGTTTCATTCAAAAAAAGAAAGATATAGAGTTTTATTTGGCTTAATTCCTGTTGGGAAACCCACAAGTTTTGGACGTGCACAAGGATTAAAACTATATGTAAATCTTGCTAAAAGATCTTATATTGGTTTAGGTATTACGATTGGTTTAGGTTGGCATAAAAAGTATTAAATAATGAAGTATATAATAGTTACAGTTTTATTCTTGATGATTTTCTCATCAATAAAAGCACAAGAAAAATTAATAACTCCTGCTTATTTAAAAGCTGGAGATACTATTGCAATTCTTGCACCAGCAGGAATTCTAAAACCAAGTAGAAAAGCAGTTATTCTGCAAGCTAAACAATTAGCAGAAAGTTGGGGATTACAAGTAGTTTTAGGTAAAAATATGTTTAATAATGGGAATCATTTTGCGGGTTCTGATGACGAACGTTATGAAGATTTTCAAAGAGCATTAGACAACAAAAATATCAAAGCCATTTGGGCAGCAAGAGGTGGTTATGGTTCAGTTAGAATTTTAGATAAACTTGATTTTTCAAAATTTCAACAAAACCCAAAGTGGATTATTGGCTATTCTGATATTACTTCGTTTCATAATCACATTCATAATTTAGGTTTTGAGACTTTACATGCTATGATGGCTACTAGTTTAGAAGAAAAGCCAGAGGAAATAGAAGAAACAATTTCGTCATTTAAGAAAGCGCTTTTTGGTGAAAATTTGAGTTATACTATTCCTTCATCAACATATAATAGAACTTTTGATACTAACAAAATTGAAGGGCAATTGATTGGAGGAAATTTAGCAATTTTGGCTTCGATGTTGGGTTCTGAAAGTCAATTAAACACAGAGAATAAAATACTATTTATTGAAGAAATTGGCGAGTATAAGTATTCCATAGACAGAATGCTACAAAGCTTAAAAAGGGCTGGTTATTTTACCAAAGTAAAAGGAGTTGTTGTAGGTGATATGAGCTTAATCAAAAAGAATTCTACAAAATGGGGTAGTTCTATAGAGCAACTCATTTTAGATGCCATTCCACAAGGTATTCCTGTTTTTTTTAATTTTCCAGCAGGTCATGAGGCTGATAATCGAGCAATAATTTTTGGAAGAAGAGTTGAGTTGGCAGTAGACAGTAGCAGTGAGCAGTTAAAAGTTGTTTTTAAAGAATAGTTTTGATTTTGAATAAAGAGGTATCTAAATCGTTATAAAGTTTTAAAAATCGTTGTTTTCGATTTTCTTGTTCTTTGAATTCTTTACCCTGAAAGCCACCTATAACTTTAAAAACTTTGAATTTTGAATGATTATGATTTTCTTCATTTAAATTAAAATCAATTTTAGAAATTTCAAGCTTAATTTCTTTAGAAAATGAACTTTTATCTATTCTATTTATAAAATTTTGTACTTCAATTTTTAATTGATTTATTTCATCATCAGTAATAATTTTATCTTTTTGATGTCTTAAACATTCAGTTTTTAAAAACTTTAAATATTTTAATAAAGTATCTTTTTCCATTTGCTTTAAAAATAACCAAAAAATAACTATTTCACTTTTTTAAACGTATAATTTTCTCCTTGTTTTACGGTATATCCTATAATTTCATTTTTATCATTTCTAAAAAACTTGAAAGCCACACTTACTGCTTTAAATATAAAAACATCTTTTTCTGAAGGTGTTAAAAAAGCGTCTGCTTCAGGATTTTTAGGGTCACTCAACACCAAACGATTATCAAATAATTTTATTTCAAAAACTCTTTCTAGCTCTCCTTGGAGTTCGTAAATACCTATATATTCTCTTAATTTTTCTGCTGAAATTTCCTTTTTTGTGAAAATTTCAATTGGATTATTCATCAAAGTACTTGCTATATAATCAGAAATTTTATTGACTCTATCAAACTTGGTATTCGCTAAAATACACACATAAATATCTTCATTTGGCAAATACATTCCATTAGTTGTAAAACCAAATAAATTACCTCCATGTTGAATGGTTTTACTGCCTTGTAAATTCCTTGAAAAGAAGCCATAACCATAGCCAGTTCCTTTTCCATCGTCTGTTTTTTTCTCTGTAATTAATTGTTCAACAACATATTTACTAATAATTGTTTTCCTTTTTAGTGCTTCATTCCATAGAAATAAATCTTTTGTGGTAGCTACAATTCCTCCAGGAGCGTATAAAGCTGAACCCACCATTTTTGGTGCAGGAAATAAAATTCCTCTTTTACTATTATACCCTGTAACAATATTTTTCTTTTTTGTATTACTTGTATACCAAAGTCCTGTAGAATGCATTTGTAAAGGCTCAAAAATGTAGGTTTTTAAATATTCCTTTAAGGATAAACCTGTTACTTTTTCTAAAGCTGCACCCAATAACGGATAATTAGAATTGCTATATGCCCATTTTGAACCTGGTTTAAATAATAATGGTCTGTCTTTATAATAATTAATCAATTCTTTTGGTGTATGTTCTTTGGCTAACAAATAAAATTCGTTATCATCTACATCAAAATAATTAGGAATTCCAGAGGTTTGTGATAACAAATGATGAATTGTAATTATATGTTTTTTAGAAGGATAATAAGGCACAAATTTTTGAATAGAATCTGACAATTTCATTTTACCTTGTTCTACTAATTGTAAAATAGCAGCAGAAACAAACTGTTTACTCATAGAAGCCAATTGAAAAACCATATTTGTTTTCAATTTTCTTTTTGGCTTTATAGACGCTAAACCATAAGCTTTATTGAAAATAATTTCACCTTTTTTAGCAACTAAAACAACTGCTCCAGGTTCATTCTTTGGATATTCTTCTTTTAGAAAATCATCAATCTTATTTAAGCTGTTTGTTTGTTGACCTAAAATGGATTGTGAGCTAAAAAAAGTAAGAAATATTATGAAGCCTATTTTTTTCATTGTGTAACTATTATTGTTTAACAATGGCAAATAAACTAAATACAAATACTTAAATCTATTCAAATCTAGATTTGAGTGTTATTTAAATCTAAAATCTATTGTTGCTGAAACTCTTTTGGAGTCATATTTGTCATCGATTTAAATGTTCTTTGAAAAGTAGCCTGAGAGTTAAAACCACATTCAAAAGCTATACCTGTTATGGTTAAATTTTTGTCTTTATTTTCTAATAATCTTTTTTTAAAAGCTTCGACTCTAAAACCATTTACATATTCATTAAAAGATTTTCCTAAATGCTGATTGAGTACTTCTGAAATAATTTTTTGAGAAATTTTGGTGTGTTTTACAACATCATTTAATTTAAGATTTGGGTTTAGAAATAGTTCATCAATTAGCATTGCATTTTCTAAAGCTTTAGAAGTATCAACTATAATTTTGTTGGATAAGTTTTTATCTTTTTTAGCTGTTTTAAAATGTTTAAAACTGATGATATATCCGTTAATACCCAACCAATAAATTAAAACAATTAATGGCATATATACAGGATACCATCCAACAGCACCCAATAATTTATTTGAAAAATATGGAATTATATAAGGAATTAAATGCAGCAACCAAATGATGGAAAAAATTAGAAATCCCATTGTAAATTGTCTTACCCAATTGTAAACTTCCTTATTTCTATTTTGAACTTTAAATCTGGCTATCATTTTTAAAGTGATAATAATATATGCTGTTAAGGAAATCCATCTAGGAATATCAACATACTTGTTGTATTGATAAATAAAATTATTCCAATCAAACGTATTGGATTCTAAAAGTCCTAAAATGCTACAAATTATTAGGAAAAGAGAAAGTATATATGGAAATAGGTCTAAAATAACTGAATAAAAATGTTTTCTATTTCCTTTGTTTACTGCAGTATTTGTATTTAATGTGGCTTTTACATAAAAATAAATTAACGGTCCTATTGGCATAATAATTACCAATGGTAAAACAGCACCAATAATTACCCAAAAAGTAGTGTTTAAGGTTATTGCTTCTATAAAATACAGATTAAAACACGCCAATGAAATAAAAAGAATTATCCAAGCCAATAATGTATTGGCTTTAGTGTTCAATTTTATTCGAAATAATAAAAAAGAGGTGATAAAACCTTGAATGGCTCCTAATAGAATTATAATGTTTAGAAATTGTTTAAATGAAAGCATTAACTATTAGCGTATCCAAAGGCTGCAAGTAAAATTACAATCAAAAATTTAATTAAAAAAAGTTTATTTACTCTTTTAAAATTTTTGTAGTAAAACTCTCATTATCTGCATAAACCTTTAGCAGATAAAATCCACTAGATAAATCATCAACATTTATAGTTAAAAAATCTTGATGTATTTCTTTCAGTTTTTTTCCTAAAACAGAATAAATTTCGACTTTTTGGATTTCATTTTTATCAGACTGAATTGACAATCTGTTTTTCACAGGATTTGGAAAAATACGAGCATCATCAATCGAAAAAACAAGACTACTTAATGTATTGGATAGTTGCACATCATCAAAATAAAAAGTTGAAGTGTTAGAGCCATTACCAACATTACCAATATCGAGCATAAAAATTAGTTTATCGAAGGTAGATGCCCCAACTTGAGAGAAATCCCAGTGTAAAGTTTCCCAAGCACCTGAAACTGTAGTTGGTGTTGCCAACTCAAAAGAACCTCCACTATTTTGCCTTTCTAATTTTATTTGCATTGAGGTGCCAACAGGAGCTTCAGTCCATACTTTTAAGGTGATGTATTTATTGCTAGAAAAATCTAAAGGGTTAGATAAATTAATATAAGAACCAGCCCAAGGTTGTCCTCCATCTCTTATAATTTTTGCCATTTTTGAGCTTGTGTTTCCATTATTGGCATTTATAACTGTTGCTGTTCCACCATCAAAATTATTAAAATCTGATGTTATTGGAGAGGTTTCAAAATCGAAAGGTAAACTCATTTGTTGTGCTACTGGACAAGTTGCACCACTAAAAGTAAATTGCATTTTCCCTAGATTAACTTCGCCATTATCAGCTGTTAATTTAAGCACATGAGTGCCTTGTGTTAGATTAATATTTGCTGTTTTGGTTTGCCAAGTATTCCAACCACCTGTTGATGAGAAAACAATATTTTCAGTAACTTTTGTTCCATCAATCTCAAAACTGATTGGGCCACCTCCAGCAGTATTACCTGAAGCATATCTCATAGATAATTCGTAACAACCAGAATTTTGTACATCAATGGTATACTCTAACCACTCACCACCAGCAATCCAACCTACAGTTGCACCTTCATTGTTCACAGTTACTGCATCTACATATTCGCTAGTTCTAAAATCTCCTTCGTTATTTACAGAAGTATCAAAATAAGAAATATTCTGGCCTACACCTCCTTGAAACTCATCATAATGACCAGCTTCAATTGTCCCTGGAATTGCATGAACAACATCATTATAAGGTCTTTGTTCTCCAACTTGGATGTTAATCACGTTAGAAATTACACTTCCAGAAGCTGTATACATTTTGGCATGCAAACCATAAATACCAAATTGTAAATTTGTTACGTCATAATTATAAGGTGCAGTTGTATCTTCACCTAACAAAGTTCCATTGCTATAAAATTCCGCTTTTGTAATTCCAGAACCAGTTGTGTTCAAAGTTAAGTTTGCTGTAGCATTCTGTTGATATTCACTTTTATCTGATGCTAAAGTTCCAGTAATAGCAATATCTCTACTTGTAGCCATTTGATTTGCAGGAACTGTGAGTTGATAACCATCAGAAAATGTAACTATCTTTTGCGTATTTGTATAGTTGTGTGCTACATAAGTTTTAGTACCATTATCATTAAAAACAGCTGCAATAGGATAATCTGCAGTAATTGTAGCATCTAACTTTCCTAAAGCTTTCATAGCATGCAACCAATGATAGGTTTGCGCATCAGAAATACCAAACTTTAGATTTCTATCAGGGTTTCCATTATACAGATTAATAGCTTCATCTGGATCTAGTAATGATAGGTATTTCCAAATAGTATCATGCCACAAATTAGGATTGGTATCATTTGGATTTAGAATTCCTGTGTTCTGTTTTAGCTCATTCCAAATGGTTTGCACATAATTAGTATTCTGTCCTAAATACAGAGAACCTCCATGCATAGGATATAATTCTATGACATAAGAAGCTGTAATATCTGAAGTCCAAAACGTTCCATTATCATAAGAATTTCCCCAAACACGAGAAACCAAACTGTATTGTTGATTTGCTTGGAAATTTCTATCATACATATCAAACCAATATTCTTCGATAGCAGATTGTTCTGTGGTGTAAATATAAATCCCTAAATCTCTAATTTCGTTATTATTGGTAATAGTTCCCCAATGAATTAAAGACGATGCAAACTGCATACTTTCAGAGGTAGATTCTTGGTCATTTCCTTGAGGAAAAGAGGCAAAACCATTAGCCCAACTATGCCCTGCATAAGGACTGAAATTTCGTAAATATGGAAACATATAGTCATTTCTATTTGGTGATGCTGCATCTCTAATTAATAAATTTACCATTGGTGCCCATTTTGTAGCCCAACCAGGATCAAATTGCTCCATAAAAGCAGCTGCATGTATAAAGTATCCCCAATGAAAATGATGATCGTTTATATTGCTATCTTGTCCATGACCAGCAGGATAACCAATAGTGGTTGTCCAATCGTTATTGTAATAAAAAAGAAAAGCAACTTCACCATTTTCGTAAGACAACCAATCTTCTAAACGTTCTTTAATAGTGGCAATCATTTTGTCTCTGGCAACAATATTTCCTGTTTGGTCTGCAATTCGTGCAGTTTGTATTAATCGATTCATTACTTGTCCTTCGTTATACGAATCTGTCCAAGTTGCTAAACCATCACCTTCTATTAACTGAATTTTATCATTTAATTCATTGGGCTTAAAAGAATTAC
This sequence comes from Polaribacter porphyrae, assembly GCF_002954685.1. Lineage (GTDB taxonomy): Bacteria > Bacteroidota > Bacteroidia > Flavobacteriales > Flavobacteriaceae > Polaribacter > Polaribacter porphyrae. Next base: position 2,757,528 of record NZ_MSCN01000001.1, read on the forward strand.
TATAATGAGGTAAATTTGGTAAGGTTGGTAAAATACCTTTAAATGTGTGTTCTACAGCAAAGGTGTTACCATCTAACATTTTTATTTCACCTCTAACATTGCTATAACTTGTGCCATTTGGTGTTGTAGAACCAGATGCTAAATTTGCCCATTGATGAGGTAACAACCCTTGTAATATGTTGGTTTCTGTGCCTTCTTTTGCGTCAGTGGTAACTGTAAAAACAGTGGTTACTTTTGACGTAGTTTCATTAAAAGACCAATTAGCTTCTGTGTTTTTTGGAAAAACGTAAGCATATTTTTTATATTGATTGGCAACAGTACTTACGTTAGTAGTGCTTTGAGGTAACATAGCTACTGACCAATAATCTTTACCATTTAAAGTTGATGTATAAATATTTCCATTTTGAATCCATGTACTTCCAGATGGTGCATAAGCAACATAATCACTACCATTTTTTGCATTTTCCACAATTAACATTTCATTAGAAATAGTAGCTGTACCAGCTAATACTTTTATAGATGCTGATGAAGAACTATTTTTAGTAAAATATACAAAGGGCATACCTATACCAGAAGTAGCTTCGAATTCATTATTACCATCATTCCAATTCATAGTAACTGTCCAATCCGAAAAATCTGAAACTGTAGTTTTATTTGTTGTTAATCCTGTTAATCCAACTTCAATTGAATATAAATCGCCAATAACACCCCAAGGTATATAAGTCATTATTAAACCATTATTGTTGGTATTCATTGTTAATGGATAATTGAATAAATTATCTGCATGATTGTCTTTAATTAGTTTTGACCACCAATCGTTTGTAGGTACTGGTTTAGTTGCTGCTACTCCAGACACTTGTGGTGTGCCAGAAGGAAAGTTATTTCTGTTTGCAGCATCAACTCCAGGAAAAGTATTGGTATAGCTACCATTACCAACAGCAATTTGAGCATCTACAGAAAAAGAAGTCATTGCAACCGTTAGAAAAAAAACAAACTTTAAAAGAGTTTTTGGTGTAATAATCATGCTAAATATTTAATTATGTAAAATTACATCATTAAAACATTTGTAAAGAATTTAGTAACAATACACAAACACAACAAAACAAAGTTTAACAGAATTTAAGATTTGCTATTTACTTGTTCTAACAAGCGATTGGAAATTTCTTTGCCGTTTTTATCAATAGAAACAAACCAAACATTAGAAGTACATTTTCTATTAATATCTGTATTGTTTGGACAATCTTGCTTCGTGCCTTTTATTAGGTAACCCTGTTTGGTGATTTTTGCGGAATAACCATACTCATTGTAAAAATTACCATAGGTATTTTGCCAAATTTTCTTTCCTTTTTTATTGGTCTTAATAATATACATATCGTAATTCCCTTTTCCATAAGAACTTGTAGATCCAATAATTAAATAGCCATCTTTGGTAGCCAAAATTGAACTGGCTTTGTCCCAACTATTATCCAACGTCTAAATAAAACGATAGAGAACACAACTCCGTGGAAAAAGAAAATTAAAAGTAAACCGCTTTTTTCATTAAAGTTAAAAGGGAAATTCATTAATTATACTATTTAGATTCAAAGGTTTTTAAGAATTTTCCTATTTCTTTTTTACATTGTTTAAACTTATCAATTTTTAATTTAAGCGTATGTCTATAAGTTGATAAATAATTGCTAAATTCTTTTGAAAAATAAACTTTCTCATCTTGGATACTCCCACCAACCAAATCAAAATTCTTTTTTACATATGGAAAGAAATCAGTTAAAAAAGAGTTTCTATTCCCATCATCCATAGATTGCGTCCAAGAATAATATTCATACATATTTATGATATCTTTTTTTCTATCAAAAGAACCTATAAAACGAATATCCCCTGAATTAATTAAAGAGTTATAAGCATTTTTTCTAACATATAAATACCCAGCATTCAGTATTTCAAAAGATAACCTGTTAATGTTTTTTAAATCTGTTTTCCCATCTAATAAGGTAAAAATTGTATCGATTTTTTTTAGATTCTTTTCAGCACTTATTAAAGCATATTTTAAGTTTATTTGATTTATTTGTGTTTCTTCCTTTAAATAATCTAAATGTGATTGTATTAGTTTTTGCTGTTTATTATCAGAACTGCATTCATTTAATTGAAAAGCCATTAAAATACCAAAAACTACAACAGAAATTTCAATTAAATAGGTTTTAAAACGTGTTTTTCTATTAGACATAATCTGTTTTTTCTTTATAAAGTTACAAAATCAATTAAAACTATCTAATTTAGTTGCCTAAAATTGCACTTAAAATGGCAACACACAACGAACTTGGTAAAAAAGGAGAACAATTAGCCATCGATTTTTTAATAAAAAATGGTTATAAAATTCTTGAAAAAAACTACCGATATTTAAAAGCTGAAGTAGATATTATTGCTCTAAAAGATGATATTTTAGCTGCTGTTGAAGTAAAAACAAGAACTTCTGACTATTTTGGAAATCCTGAAGAATTTGTAAATCCTAAAAAAATAAAATTATTGATTTCTGCAATTGATAATTATGTAGTGGAAAGAGATTTAGATGTAGAGGTTCGTTTTGATATCATTGCTATTATTATCAATAAAAAAGGGACTAAAATTGAGCATTTAAAAGATGCTTTTTTACATTTTTGATAAGCTAAACTATATCAATCATAATAATTCAATTATTTAAAACTTTCAACTCTTTTTCTATTATAGAATCGATTTCTTTTTCACTTAAGCGATTATCTCCATTAGAATAAAACCTTACTTTAAAACCACTCATTTCCCAAGGTTGCATTCGTTGAGAATTCCAATAATCGGGACTTTCTAAATCAATTCTTTGATAATTTTCAGAGATTGAGTTTATAACAGCAATATTATTCTGATACTTAATTTTTTTATCAAAAGGAAATGAAAAACTCATTTCCGAATTATTTAATTTACCATTATTTTCAATTAGAATAAAATAGTTTGTTTTCTTTTCAGTAAGGTCAATGATTATTTCTCTTCCGTTAAATGAATAAAAGGTTATTCCTAAAATTAACATTATAATCTCTATTCTATTTATTTTTTTTAAGCTTACTTTTTTTGCAATTATCCTATCTAAAATAACAACTAAAAAAACAATAAAAACTCCAAATAAAATAATTGCACCACCTAAACTACCTCCTCCTTTTAAAGTTAATCCATTTATTCCAACTGGTAGTCCAATCAAAATGAGTAGAAATCCTAAAACTGAAAACACTGTTGGTTTCTTAAATATTTTTAGACTTGTTTTCACTTATATTTAATGATTAATAGATTTTAAATCTTATCTAAAAATGCTTTTACATCTTTAAATTCATTAGGTTTTCCAATAATTTTTTTGTTGCTATCTAAAACCAAATATGTAGGTGTAAAATACACTTGATAAGTTCTTGCAGTTTTATTTTCCCACTTATTTAAACCCAATACATTATGCCATCCATATAAATTATTCTTTTTATACGTTTCCCAAACAAAAGCTTCTTTTTCTAAAGAGAAAGCAATTACTTTCATGTTAGGTTTAGTTTTCATATAAGTATGCAACTGTGGAATTTCTCGCAAACAATGAGAGCAACTTGTACTCCAAAATACCAAAACATAGGTGTTTGCATCATTTAACGTTGATAATTTAAAATTTCTACCATTTTCTTGCCATGAAAAATCAGGAGCTATTCTACCTATTTCTGTAGCAAATAACGCTTGTTTTTCAGATTTAAACTTACTGTCTTGTAAAGAAAAAGGAAGTCTGTTATAATGTTCTTCAAACAAATAATCGATAATTGTTAAGTTTTTAGAGCTTTCAAATTGTTCAATCAAAAATTGTATAATATCTCTCTTATAAGGCTGACTTTTTATTTTTGATAACACTGTATCAATTGCTTCTTTGTGCAACTTGTCTTGCTGTATTTTATCATCAGAATAATTAATATATAATACATAATCTAAAATTCTGTTTGTGATAAATGATGAGTTAATTAATGTTTTGTTTGAAAAATCAATTTTATCAAAAAAAGTATTCTTCATTTTTGATAAATAAGTTTCAACAGAAGTTAGTATTTCTGGTGGATTTGATCGTAAACTTGCTTTTATAAAAGGAGCTACGTATTTATTTTTTGATGCTTCCTCATACTTGCTCTGTATGTTATTTACGTTGTTGTATGCCTTTTTGTATTTCTCTTTTAAGTCTAAATTTGGAGTTTGTAAAACAGCTACCTGAATGGAATCTAATTGTTGTTGGGCTTTAGATATTTCAGAAATATAGTTGCTATACAATTTATTCTCTGATGATTCTGAAAATGCTATAGATTGTTGTGGATAATCAGGATTAAAAACAAAAGACACGTCTTCATTATTGTAATAAAAATCTACAAAACCAGAACCCTCTAACCTATAGGTAGCTCTATAAGTTCCTGGTTTTGCTGAAGCTGGCAATTGAATATTAAAAGAACTTACTGCTTGTTTTTCTTTACCTATAAAAACAGAATCTTTTTTTAGTGAAGTGTTGTTTATAAACACCTGCTTTGTACCTTCAATTTTATACAGAATTAACCAGTCAGTATCTATTTTAGGGCTCATAACTCCACTAACAGTATGTTGTGCATACGATATTGAAGCTATAAAAAAGAAAAATATAAATAGTTTTTTTACCATGATAAATTCAGTTTTTACTTGTACAAATAGTTTTCAAGAAGTGTACCAAATATACTTTTTCTGTAGTAAAATAGGTATATTGTAACGTTAAAATATGTATGAATGCCTTTTTCTAATAAAATAATTTGGATAACTGGTGCTTCTTCTGGAATAGGAAAAGCACTTGCAATTGAACTTTCTCATCAAAATGCTAGCTTGATTTTATCCTCAAGAAAAGAAGAAACTTTAAAACTTGTAAAACAGGAGTGTAAAAACCCTGATTTGGTTAAAATTATTGCTCTAGATTTAGAAGATTACAACAATTTAGAGTCTAAAGTTGCTGAAGCTATTGCTGCGTTTGGTAAGGTTCATATACTTGTAAATAATGGTGGAATTAGTCAACGTTCTTTAGTAAAAGATACTACTATTACTGTTGATAAGCGAATTATGGATATTAATTATTTAGGTACAGTTGCCTTAACCAAAGCTATTCTACCTCATTTTATCAAAAATAAAAGTGGTCATTTTGTAACCACCACAAGTATTGTTGGTAAAATTGGTACTCCTCTGCGATCTAGTTATGCAGCAAGTAAACACGCTTTATATGGTTTTTTTGATAGTTTACGAGCAGAAAATCATCAAAACAATATTTCTGTTACATTGGTTTGTCCAGGTTTTGTAAATACAAACGTTTCTAAAAATGCATTGACTGGTGATGGAACTCCACAACAAAAAATGGATGTAGCTACAGAAAACGGAATTCAGCCAGAACGTTTTGCAATATTGATGGTAAAAGCCATTAAAAAGAAGAGAGAAGAGGTTTATATTGCTGGTGCTAAAGAGAAATTAGCTGTTTTTATGAAACGATTTTTTCCTAAAATTTTATCTATAATGATTCGCAAGTTGAGTGTTACTTAACTAGCTAATTGTATTTAAAAATACATTCTCTAGCAACTTTTATAAATATGTTAGTAAAAACATATTTTAAATACTTATAACTTTATCTATTCACAAATATGTGGTTTGTAAATAAAGTATGTGGTGCACTTACTAAATTTATATCAAATTTTAAAGAAGGTTCAACTCTTGAACTTGCATTATGAATTCTAAAAGAAATTTGCCAGCCTTCATTTAAAGCAACCAATAATGTAGTAGTCGAGTTTTTTTGATACACGACTTCAATTAATCTTGATGGGAATTTTAATTTTGGAATTTTAGCTTTTGGTTTCACTTTTTCAAATGGCAAATTTAAAGTTCCGTGTAAATTGTAAGCCTGAATCTCTACTTTCTTTTTACCTTTAATTACTTTGTAAAAATCTTTATTTCCAATTAAATATTGTACCAAATTTTCTGCTACAATGTTTGGATTGTTTTTATCCAAACGAAGCAATTCTTTACGAAAAGCGTTTAAAATAGGAATATAAACTACTTGGTGCATATTTTCAATCGAAGTCCACTTGGTGGTTTTGTCCTTTTCTCTCAAATCTGCAAGCATCTTAAAAATCTGGTTAACTTCCTTAAAGTAATTGTCTGAACAAGAAACACCTAACCATTTTTCTCCAAAATTGATTTTATTTGATAATCTTGAATGTTTAACTGCTCGATGATTATTCTTTGCTGAAACTCCAATTTCCCATTTTTGTAGAGAACGAATTATCAAAACATCACGAACATCTCCGGTTTGTCCAGCTTGATCACTAACCAATTCCAAAACTAAAATATCGTCTTTGCTAATTCCATTCGATAATCTCGGTTCAATGTCAATTAGAAAATTTATTGAGGCACTTGCTGTAATTCTAAAAGTGTCTTGCTCTGGCTCACTAAAACCATCGAAAAAGCCTTTAGCTGTTTTATAAGGTTCGTTTTCAGTTATAGAAACGCTAGTTATTGTCTTTAAACGTTCATAAAATTCGAATAGCAATGCATATTCAAATGCCTTGCCGTTAATCGTTTGACTTGCCATAAATTATGAAAGTGTATTTTCTAATTCCAATTTTTTCTTTGTAACTTGTTTTGGTTCATTTTCTGCATTCTCAATTTGAGACTTAATACTTATGGCAATATGTTTTGCAAGATTCACAGGAACTGCATTTCCAATCATTTTATATCCAGCTGAAATATTATTATAATGAAATGTAAAGTCATTTGGAAATGTCTGAATTCTTGCGCATTCTCTAACACTTAATCTGCGATATAAATCTTCTTTACCCGGAACAAAAACACGAACATTTTGATCAATGAATTTCATCTTTGGTGCTTGCGGATGAAGAGGTGCATGTCTTCCTCCTGCTTGAATTGTAAAAGATTGTTCATCCCAACTTCTTACTCTATTTCTTGACATAAACATCGATGAGAAACCGCCGATCATATATTCGTGATTTGGAATTTTACAATTTTCTTTGTTTGTCTTATTTCCATCTTTTGCAGAAACTACATTATTTTTTAAATCTGCTATTGCTTGTTCAAGTGTAACTTTTTGGTTAAATGGTTTTGGAAACTGAAATTCAAAATCTAAATCTTCTCGTATACCAACAAAAAATACTCGTTTCCTATCTTGTGGAACATTAAAATCTGACGCATTTAATAATTTAAAAGACAATTTATATCCAGCATTTTTAAACATTATTTTAATATTTTTTAAAGCTTCTTTGTGTCTTTCCAATAACATTCCACTTACATTTTCAGCAAGAAAGAATTTCGGTCTTTTAGCATCCAATATTCGTATAAAATCATAGAATAATTGTCCTCTTTTATCGTTTATTCCACGTAATGAACCTGCTTCACTCCAACTTTGGCAAGGTGGACCCCCAATAATTCCATCACAATCTGGAACTTCATCAGATTTTATATTTACAATACTTCGTCTGTCTAGTATAGTTTTTTTATGATTTTTCTCATAAGTTTCCCAAATATCTTTATCATATTCGTTTGCCCAAAGAATATTAAATCCTGCTTTTTCAAATCCTAAATCCAATCCACCTGCTCCTGCAAAAAATGATACTACATTCATGTTTTTCATTTAGTTTGAAATGATTTGTTTAATTTTCTTCTATATGCTGCTTTTTCTTCAGCAACTTGTAAAAGTTGTTTGGTACAGTTTGTTTCATAAATATGTTTTGCCAATTGATCAGTAACATATTCATTTCTCAATTCAATAAGATTAAGTTTGAATATTTTTGCAAGTTTTGGTAAACGTTTTTCATCAAAATCTCGTTTTCCATTCTCTATCTTGCTCAAATTAGCTGAATCTAGATTCAGTTTGGCTGCAAGTTGAGTTAAAGTCAATTCCTTATTATGTCTTAATAAACGAATATATTCTCCAAAAGTAGTTTTCATTAGACTTGTCAATTTTCGACAAATTTAATTATTTTATTTGTAAAAAAAGTTTTTTTATTTTTAAAGTTATGATTATTCAAAATAATCTAACGCTTCAAAATAAGTAACAATAGCTTCTTTCATTAAAACAGTTTGCTCACCACCTTTTAAGTTTGGTAATTCTGTAACTACTTTGTAATGTGGCCAACCATCATCATCAAAAAAGTCGAATTCATAATATCCATAAGGTTCTAGCAACTTACAAATAGCTATATGCATTAAGTTTACTTTCTCGTCTTTTTTGAATTTACGATGTCCTTGCCCTAATTCTTGTACGCCAATTAAATAGATAATTCCATCTACATTTAACTCATCTCCGTCAGAAAAATCTTTGGTAAGTTTATCAACTAAAAACAACCACTTTTCTTTTAAATTATCTGTTTTTGTCATATTTATCATAATAAAAAGTAAAGATACAATCCCAAATTTTCAATTTCTAAAAAAAGATGTAGTTTTGATATAAATTTAAGATTGATGAATTATCTGGATATTATTATAGCAATACTCTTAATTTTATCTTTTGTTAGAGGAATAATGAAAGGGCTCTTTGCAGAAATTGCAGGTCTTATAGCTATTGTTGTAGGAGTTTATGTTGCTGTAAATTACTCTTATCATCTTGTAGAGTTTTTAAATCAATCACCTGCAGATTGGTCTCACCAAACCAATCAAATTGTTGGCTTTGCTTTTACTTTTTTAATTGTTGTAATTTTAATTGTTGTACTAGGAAAAGTAATGACTAAAATTGCTGATATTACTTCACTAGGTTTAATTAATAAATTTTTAGGTGGTCTTTTTGGTGCTTTAAAAACGGCTCTTATTTTAAGTGTTGTTTTTATTCTTTTTGAGAAGTTTAATAATACTGTGCCTTTAATAAAAAAGGAAACGTTTAAAGAGTCTATGCTATATACACCTGTTAAAGAAATTGCACCTACAATATTTCCAGCAATGGTAAAAAAAGGGAAAGATGGTACTCAAGAAATTACTATTCCTGGTAAGTATAAATAAAAAACCGAGAATAAATCTCGGCTTAATTTTTTACAACATATTCACTTTTCCAGAACTTAAGGAATAAACTCCACCAACAATTTTAATATCTCCTAGATCTTCTAGGTCAGCTAAAATCGGGCTTCGTTCACGTATTCTATCCATAGTTAATAATACATTATTGGCAACAGTTTTGGCAACAAAATTTTTATTTGTTGAGTTCTTTTCACCTTCAACTTCTCCAGATGATTTTTTTACAGCTGGCATTATTTTAGACAACATTTCTGTAATGTTTCCTAATTCTACACCATCACAAGCTGCTTTTACAGCACCACAACTTTCATGACCTAATACTAAAACTAGTTTACTACCTGCTACAGCACATGAGTATTCTAAACTTCCTAAAATGTCAGTATTTTCAAAATTACCAGCTACTCTAGCAACAAAAATATCGCCTATTGCTTGGTCAAAAACTTGCTCAACTGGCACTCTAGAATCTATACATGATAAAATTACAGCTTTTGGGTATTGCCCAGTTGTAGTTTCTGCTACTAAATCTAAATGAGCAACTTCTGCTAAATTATTATTCGTAAAACGTTCGTTACCTGCTAACAAATCGTTTAAAACATCATTAGGAGATAATTGATCTTGAGCTTCTTTGTCTATTGCTTTATTTCTCATTCTCTATATTTTTTATTGATTGATTTAATTTGCTTTTTTTAATTTAAAAAATTCTGTAAAACTATCTGGATTTTCAATAATTCCTCTTTCTGAAACAAGTTTTATATTGATATTTCTTTCTTTTGCTTTAAAGGCAAAATCATCTAATATTTCTATAATATCGTTATCTAAATAAGTCGTTTTTCTAACATCTAATTCAAGAAAACTATCTTTAGGTAAGTTGTCTAACTCTTTTAAAATTGCACCTTTGTTAAAGAATGTTACCTCTTCTGCCAAAGTCATTTTTATTTTTCCATCATCTACATCTTCACCCTCTTTGTGTAAAAAGTGAGAGTTTTGGAAACTCTTAATTAAAATAACAACGATACCAACTGCTAAACCTAAACCTATACCTACTAATAAATCTGTAAATACAATACCTACAACAGCAACAGTAAAAGGTAAAAATTGTTTCCACCCCAAGTTATACATCTTTTTAAATAATGCTGGTTTTGCTAGTTTATATCCTACAACTAAAAGTATTGCAGCCAAAACAGATAAAGGTATTTTATTTAACAATGTAGGTATCAAAATTACAGATATCAGTAAAAAAAAGCCATGAATAATCGCAGACATTTTTGTTCTACCTCCAGATTGAATGTTTGCAGAACTTCTTACAATAACTTGTGTTACTGGCAAACCACCTATTAAACCCGATAAAATATTTCCTGTTCCTTGTGCTAATAATTCCCTATTTGTAGGAGTTACATTTTTATGAGGATCTAACTTATCTGTGGCTTCAACACATAATAAGGTTTCTAAACTGGCTACTAAAGCAATTGTAAACCCAACTACCCAAATTTCTGGATTGGTAATAGCCGCAAAATTTGGAAAACTAAATTGAGCCAGAAAAGAACTCATATTTTCTGGCACAGGAACACTCACTAAATGTTCTGAACTTATACCGTATTTTGAATCTGAACCAGCAATAAAAAAATACACAATTCCAAAAACAACTGCAACTAATGGTCCTTGAATTAATTGGAATATTCTTCCTTTTTTGGAAAGTACATTGTTCCATAAGATTAAAATTCCTAAACCTACAATACCTACAATAGTTGAGCCTAAACTGATATTATTTACAGTATTTAATAACTCTGAAAAAGTATTTTCTCCATCAACTTGAAAGAAGGCAAAATCTCCTTCAGGATCAGCATCATAGCCAAAAAAGTGTGGGATTTGTTTTAGAATAATAATGATTCCAATACCAGTTAACATCCCTTTTATTACTGATGATGGAAAATAATATCCAATAATTCCTGCTTTTAAAAAACCAAAAATAAGTTGGATAACACCACCTAAAACAACAGCAACTAAAAAGTTTTCATAACCTCCAAGAGTTCCGATTGCTGTTAAAACTATAGCAGCTAAACCTGCTGCTGGCCCACTAACGCCTATTTTAGAGCCAGACAAGGCTCCTACTACAATACCACCAATAATACCAGCAATTAAGCCAGAAAATAAAGGTGCTCCACTTGCAAGTGCTATACCTAAACACAAAGGTAAAGCCACAAAAAACACCACAATACTTGCAGGTAAGTCGTTTTTAATATATTTAAACATGTATAAATTTATTGTATCTAAAAAAAGTTTTTTAGATTGATTTTTAATTGATTGATAAATTGATTTGGTTAAAAAGTTTGAATTGATTTAGAGTTTCAATTCTGGTGGAGGTGTATTTATTTTAGAATACGTAGAGTTGTATTTTTTAGACTGAAATCTTACATTCTTCTTTCTAAACATTTCTTGTTTAATAACAGAACTTGCTACATCTGATGATTGTAATTTAATCTCTAAATCTTTTGCGGATTCTTCACCTTTTTTTTCCTCTTCTTCGCTAGCGTCAAAAAGAATACTAATCTCTTGATTTTTGTCTACTAAAGAAACAATGGCAGGAGCAATTATTAAGTTTACAAATAATAAAGAAAAGAAAATTGCGATTTTTACTCTCAAAGGTTCTGTTTATTTAGGAAATCGCAATATAATAAAACAGAATTTAAATTATTATTATTTAAGATTAAAAATCATTTAACAGTTTTATTTCGTTAGCTACAATCCAACCCACTTTTCCATCTGCTATTTTTATCTTTCTCCAATCATCAACATTGTCTAGAACAATAACTTTTGTGCCTTCATGTAACGTAAACACTTTTTCAGAATTTAGTGTTGGTGCATTTCTAATTTCTGTTTCTTCTGCAAATACTATAGCTTCTTTATTATTCTGATGGAAATTGTATTGATTATAGGTAATTATAAATGAAACTATTAAGAGTAAAAAACTTAAGATACTTGTTACAAAATAAAAACGTTTTTTAGATGGTGATAATGAAAAATAAAATAGTAAAAACAATAAACTGCCTAATATAGAAAACCCAACAACAACTATTGCCCATTGATTATAAGAGATTTTTTGCAGAAAGTTTACGTTCAATTTTTGAAAAACACTTTTTGGTAATTCTTCAATATTATCTAATGCCAATCTTTTTGCAAATACTAAATTGTTTTTAGCATCTTCATTTAGAGGATCTAGTTTTAAAGATTTTTCATAATAATAAATAGAGGGACCAACTTTGTTTATCTTGTAATAAGCATTGCCTAAATTGTAGAATAATTCTGAAGAAATGTTACCTTGTTTTTCTATTTGCTTATAAGTCTTTATTGCCTCTTCAAACTTTTCTGTTTTGTACAACTCATTAGCTGAAGAAAATAATTCTTCTGTAGTTTGTGCTACAATAGTATTGGCAAGAATCAACAATAAAAATAGAATATTTTTCATCTTACAACTGCTTATCTAATTGAACAATAACTTTTTTAGCTCTCTCAAACTCTTGCTTCATCTCTGTATCTGTTATAGGCGTATAACGTGCAAAATCTGATGCTTTTAGTACATCAATAAATTGAGTTATATTTTGCTGTTCAACATTTTTCTGTTCTAAAATTTGAGTAATTTTTTCCTTACTAATATCAGAAGTTTCTATGCCTAATTTAGCTTTTAAATAATTATGTAAAGCACGTTCTAGAGCTTCGTAAAAAGCTTCTTTTTTACCTAATTGCTTTTGGGCTTCAGATAAATATTTTTTAGCCAATTTCTCTGCTTTTCGTAATCTGATACCAACTACATCACTATTTCTTTTCTCGTTACTTTTAGCTATTAAAATGCCTATAGGTATTAATAATAATGGTAATAATAGTAGTAAATAAAATAAATTTGATTTAAAAAATGTACTTGTTTCTGCTTTAGCAAAAATGCTTTTGGTTTGAATGTACCTAAAGTTTTTACCTGTAACTACAACATCCTTTTTATTTACTGAAGTATTGTTGGCAGTATTGTTTTTTATCAACTCTTTCCCTTCAATAACATCAACATAAAAATCTTCAGAATTAAGCGTATTATATGTTTTTGTTTTTGGGTTAAAATAAGAAAAAGAAACGCTTGGTATTTTATACTTGCCTTTATATTGTGGTACTACAGTATATAAATCTGAAACTGAACCAGACAAACCCCTAGTAGTAACTCTAACTCTTTCTTTTCTTTCTGGTTGATATTTTTCTAATTCAGCAGGTGTTTCTACTACTGGTAACTCAAATAATTTTAAATTCCCTTTTCCAGTTACTGCAACTTTTATTTGTGATGACTCATTAGATCTTAAAATATCTTTGCTTAAAGAAACTGCAAAGTTAAAATCACCAACTGCACCTGTAAAGCTCTCTGGCTTGCCTTCTAAAGGAAGGTCTTTTGGTCTTATTACCTTTTTGGCTGATGAAAATTCTTTTCTAACATTTTTTGTAATCACATTTCCAAAGAAATCTGCTCTTCCTGTAGGTACACCAATTACAATGTCCATTTTCATGGGATCAATTTCTAACTTACCTGTTTTTGTAGGGATTAGCAATGCTTTTTGTAATACAATATATCTATAATCTTCACCATTATATTTTCCCATTTTTACAGGAAAACCATTGATTTTAATCTCTTGATTCCAAAAGCCATTATATTGTGGTGCTTCTGTAACAGAAGTATCGTAAACACTAACATTTTCGCTAACATATAATCTATATTCTACATAAATACCTTCACCAACATAGGGTCTAGATTTTGAAACCTCTGCTACTAAATGAATATTTTGTTGGGCAATATAGTCTGGATCATTGGGGTTTTGTGGAACTTCAACTGGGTCTAAAACTCTAATTTTAGTCATTCTAGAATTAATTGTTGCACCATTTAATTCTATGCTAGCTGCACCAATAATTAACTCTCCTTTTCTTTTAGGTTTTAAGATAAATGAGTAGGATTTTGAAAAACTAACTTTTCCATTTATCCAAGATTGACTTACTGATTGACTTGGCCCAGCAATAACTCTAAAGTCTTTAAATTTTGGAGGGGTAAAATCATCTGCACCTTGTTTATTGATAGAAAATTCTATTCGCAATCGTTGATTTAACCCCAACTTATTTTTACTTACTTTAACTTTTAACTCTGTATCTTGTGCTAAAAGAGTTAGTGATAGTAAACTAACAAATAACGATATGAAAATTTTTAACTTCATCTTCTTCTTATCCTAAATTTAAGGATTACCAGTCTTTTTCTTGTTTTACTTTTCTGCCTTTTGCTTTTTTGGCATTCATTTTCTTCTGTGTTTTCTTTTCCTCGTTATTTAAACTTTCTAACAACTGCTTAATTTGTTGAGGAGACATTTGTCCTTGTCGTGGTTTAGACTTTTGTTTTTTATCTTTTTTATCGTCTTTTTTAGGATCTTGATTCTTTTTCTGGTCTTTGTCTCCTTTACCATCTTTATCTTTCTCGTCCTTTTTATCATCTTTTTTATCCTTGTCATCACCATCTTTCTTCTTATCCTTGTCTTTATTTTTGTCGTCTTTATCTTTTTTATCTTTCTTATTCTTATCGTCTTTCTTGTCTTTATTATCCTTGTTGTCTTTATTCTGTTTGTTTTGTTTGTCTAGCATCTTTTGTGCTACTGCCAAATTATAACGAGTTTCATCGTCTGTAGGATTGTTTCTTAATGAACTTTTATAAGCATCTACTGCACCTTGATAGTTTTTGGTTTCCATCATTGCATTACCAAGGTTATGATATGCTTCTGCTTTGGTAAACTTATCTGTAGCAGTTTTTGCTGTTAATTCGTAAGATGGTATTGCCTCTTTAAAATTTTGGTTTTGATATAATGCATTCCCTAAATTATAACTTGCCTTATCGTAAGCTGAGTTATTACTCAACGCCTTTTGGTAAGCCACAGACGCATCTGTAAATTGTTTTTGTTCATATAACTGATTACCTTGTCTCACCATTTTTCTGGCTTTACGTTGTAAGGCGATCGAGTCTTTTTGTGCTACTATTTCTTTAGATGAAAAAACAACAGCAAAAAGCAGTATTATATATTTTAAATTTTTCATAAATCTTATTTTTTTGTTTTTTCTTCGTTAAATAAATCAACTTTTCTTAACCATTTAGTTTTCTTTTCAAAGAAGAAAACATCTAATAATAAAAAGAATATTCCAATTCCTAAAAACCACTGAAATTGATCTTTATAATCTGAAAATTGTTTTGTTTCAAATTCACTTTTTTGTGCATTTGCAATAATTTCAGCTACCTCTTTTACTGGATTTTCAGTAAAATTACCATCTATATATTTACCATTTGCAATATCTGCAATATTTTGTAATACTTCTGGATTCCTTTTAGTAATGACAGTTTCTCCTTTTCTGTCTTTTTTGTAACCAATCATAGAACCATTTAAACGCATGGGTATTGGTCCTCCTTTTTCTGTACCAACACCAATAGTATAAACTTTTATACCATCATTAGACAAATTTTGTGCCACTTGTTTGGTTTCTTCTTGATGATCTTCACCATCTGAAATGATGATTAAGAAACGATTGGTTTGTTCATCATTATTATAATATCTTTTTGCTAATTCTAACGCTTCATTAATTGCTGTACCTTGGCTAGAAACCATATCTGGTCCTGCATTTTGCAAAAACATGTTTGCTGCTGCATGATCTGTTGTTATTGGTAAAAGAGGATATGAATTACCTGCGTAAATGATAACTCCAACTCTATCTGAACCCAACTTATCAATAATTTTTGATATGATTTGTTTCCCTTTTTCTAATCTATTTGGAGCAATATCTTCTGCTAACATACTTCTGGAAACATCCAAAGCAAAAACAATATCTACACCTTCTCTTTTTACTGTTTTTAATTTCGATCCCATTTTAGGATTTACCAGAGAAATAACTAAAAAAGAAACTGCTAATAGTAACATTATCAACTTTAACGTAGATTTAAAAGTTGATGTATTTGGTGCTAATTTTTGTAGTAATTCTTGATTGGCAAATTTGCGTTGAGTTCTTTTTTTCCACCATAAAACCAACAAGAAAACAACAATCATTGCTGGAACAATTGCAAGTAAAATAAAATATGTTGGTTCTTCTAATTTATACATAAGCCCATTCTAACCTTCCCAAAAGAGAAGGGATTTTTAAATAAAACTTTTAAATATTGTGTTACGTAATAAAAACTCAAATATTAATAACCCTAAAGCTAAAAACACTAAAGGTCTATACATTTCTTTATAATTATAGTATTTAAAATCTTCTATTTTCGTTTTTTCTAGCTTATCTATTTCATCATAAATAGCTTTTAATTTTTCATTATCAGTTGCTCTAAAATAACGACCATTGGTTTCTGATGCTATTTCTTTCAATAACTTTTCATCAATCTCAACCTGTTGCTTTCTAAAGTTCAATTGCCCAGTTCTTGGGTCTTTACTCCATGGAAAATCAGCCATTCCGTTTGTTCCAATACCAATTGTGTATACTTTAATGCCAAGTTCTTTTGCTAGTTCTGTGGCTGTTCTTGGGTCAATATTCCCTGAATTATTTACACCATCTGTTAATAAAATAATTACTTTGCTTTTGGCTTTACTTTCTTTTAGTCTATTAACACCAGAGCCTAAACCCATACCAATTGCAGTGCCACCTTTTAATTGACCCCATTGCAATTCTGATATTGATCTTTTTACAATCAACTTATCACTAGTTATTGGAGTTTTTGTAAAACTCTCACCTGCATAAACTACAATACCTATTCTATCATTAGGTCTTCTATTTACAAAATTTACAGCCACTTTTTTTAGGGCTTCTAATCTATTAGGTCTTAAATCTCTAGCCAACATACTTGCAGAAACATCAATTGCCATAACAATATCTATACCTCTATTGGTTTTAGTTCTTTTGCTTACAGATACATTTCTGGGTCTTGCTAAAGCAACAATAACTGCTGCTAAAGCTAATAGCCTTAACAAATATAAAAGTGGTTTTAATTTTGATACGAAAGACGATTTTGTGGTAAACCCCTTAATGCTAGGCACAGTTAAAACAGCTGCATCTTTTTTCCTTTTAAAGAAAAACCAAAGTGCCAACAATGGAATTACTATAAGTAACCAAAAGAATTCAGGATTTTGAAATTCAACATTACTCCAGTTCATCATCTTTACTAACAGGTTTTGGTTTTAAATTATGAATCACTTCTTCAGAATCTTTTCTATCCTCTTCTATTTCTGGGGCTAAAGGTTTCGATTTTGCAAATTTTACTAAATCTGCTTCTTGTAACAATGCTTTTAGCTTTTGAATGGTTTGTTTATCTGTAGTAATTGTATTTGCTGTATGACAATCTTTAATTACCTCTAAAATTTCATCCGTAGTTTTTTCTAATGCTGGTATTTTTAACTCACGTTCTATGTAGCCTCTTATAATATCTGTAAGTTCACTATAATATTCTTTTACCTTGTTATTTTGCCAGAGTTTCTTTTCATCTAACTCATTCAACTTATACATTGCTTCTTCATAAGGAGGTAAAACTCTATATGTTGGTTCGTCTTCTTTATGCTTTCTTTTTCTAATGACAAAGTAGTAAATCCAAAAACCGATGATAACTAAAATTACCAATGCCAAATAAATGTAGATTTTATAATCGTCGAAAACTAATGGTTCTTTTTTAATAGATTTTATAGGGAATTTTTTGATTTTAGTAGTATCTACAGCTACTGTAGCTACATTGACCAATAAAGAATCTGTTAAATACGCTTGATTTCTAACAAAGATTTGTTGTTGTGGAATGTAATAAGAACCACTATCAAAACCAGTGATAATATATTTTTGAACTAACCCTGTTCTTAACGTATCTAACTTTAGAGAGTCAACAACTTCTAAACCTTTTAATTTTAGTTTAGGAATGATAACATTTTTAGTTTCTTTTACAGAAATTTTTAACTCAATTTGTTCTCCTATTCTAATTTGAGAAGTTTCAATTTGAGCTTTAACCACAGGGTTTTGTGAAAAAACAGAAAAAGATAAAAAGAAAAAACAGAAAAAGCCTATCTCTCTAACTCCTTTTACAAAGGAAAGAGAGCATTTAGCCTGTGCTTCTTTGAAATTTTCTTCTAACTTTCTATGTATATTACCTTTTTTCAATTCTTTAAATTTGTTTACACACAATTAATTTTAAGTATGAGTATTTTTTAGCTTTTGGAAAATTTAGTTGGCTTTATTTCTATCTTCCTTTATGTTTAAAATAACCTAATAATTTTTTTACGTAGCTTTCATCAACTCTAGTGTTTATTGTACCTGAACCACTTCTTTTAAACATATTCAAGTAATAATCTGAAAGTCTATGAGCATTTTTTCTATAATTATGTCTTACTTTTTTTGATGATGTATTTACCAACTGTACAGCTCCTGTTTCTGAATCTAACATTGGCACCATTCCTAAATTTGGTATTTCTTCATCATGCTTGTCATAAACTCTTATACCTGTTAAATCATGCTTTTTACCTGCAATTTTTAATGTTTTTTCATAGTTATCATCCATAAAATCGGATAATAGAAATACAATTGCTCTTTTTTTCATTACACTCGACAAAAATTTAAGTGCTTCAGAAATATTGGTTTTTTTACTTTTTGGAGTAAACTCAATGAGTTCTCTAATAATTCTTAAAACATGGCTTTTCCCTTTTTTAGGAGGAATAAATAACTCTACATCATCAGAAAATAAAATAAGACCAACTTTATCGTTGTTTTGGGTTGCAGAAAAGGCTAATGTTGCTGAAATTTCTGTAATGGTATCTTTTTTAAATTGATTAGATGTTCCAAAAAATTCTGAACCAGAAACATCTACCATTAACATCATGGTTAACTCACGTTCTTCTTCAAAAACCTTAACATAAGGTTCGTTATAACGTGCTGTAACATTCCAATCTATGGCTCTAACATCGTCTCCAAATTGATACTGACGAACTTCAGAAAAAGTCATACCTCGTCCTTTGAATGATGAATGATATTCACCTCCAAAAATATGATCAGACAAACGTCTTGTCTTAATCTCTATTTTACGAACTTTTTTGAGTATTTCTTTGGTATCCATTGTTTAAGCTGTTGGCTTTTTGCTTTTCGCTGTTGGCTAATTGCTAAATGCTTAGAGCTATTTTAAGGTACTTCTACTTCATTAATAATTGAGTTGATAATGTCAACAGAAGTTACATTTTCTGCTTCAGCTTCGTAGGTAATTCCTATTCTGTGACGTAAAACATCTGTAACAACTGCTCTTACATCTTCTGGAATTACATAGCCTCTTCTTTTAATAAAAGCATAGCATTTAGCAGCTTTTGCCAAATTGATACTTCCTCTTGGAGAAGCTCCAAAGCTAATTAAATCTTTTAAGTTTGGTAAGTTATATTTTTCTGGATAACGTGTAGCAAATATGATATCAAGAATATATTTTTCTATCTTTTCATCCATATACACTTCATTAACAGATTCTCTTGCTTGAATAATTTGTGCCACAGAAATAACTGGATTTACTTTAGAAAAACCACCAGATAAATTTTGACGCATAATAACCTGCTCATCTTGTAACCGTGGATAATCTATCACTACTTTTAACATAAAACGATCTACTTGTGCTTCTGGCAATGGGTATGTACCTTCTTGTTCTACAGGGTTTTGAGTTGCCATTACTAAAAATGGTTCATCTAATTTAAAAGTGGTATCACCAATGGTAATTTGACGCTCTTGCATTGCTTCTAATAAAGCAGACTGTACTTTAGCTGGTGCTCTATTAATTTCATCAGCTAAAACGAAATTGGCAAAAATTGGTCCTTTTTTAATCTCAAAACTATTTTTTTGCATGTTGTAAATCATGGTTCCAACAACATCTGCTGGTAATAAATCTGGAGTAAACTGCACTCTACTAAAACTACCTTGTACTGCTTTTGATAAAGTGTTAATAGCTAAAGTTTTCGCTAAACCAGGTACACCTTCTAGTAAAATATGGCCATTGCCTAATAAACCAATCAAAAGGCTTTCTATCATTTGTTTTTGACCAACAATAACCTTATTCATTTCTAGAGTAAGAATATCTATAAAAGCACTTTCTCTTTCTATTTTCTCATTAATAGCTCTAACATCTACATCCATTATATTTAATAATTATGTGTTTAATTTTTAGTAAAAACAAAGCTACAATTTTAACAAAATTATTTTGTTAAAACAAGGTTAAAGGTTTTTGTGTTTTTCTCCTTATTTAATAAGGTTTTTCTCGTATTTTAACAATTGTAAATTGTCAACATCAAAAACACCGTAAGTAAAATACTGTATCCAATCTCCTAGATTAATATATTTGCTCTTTTGTGGTAAGTCTATTTCTAAAGGTAAGTGTCTGTGACCAAAAACGAAATAATCGTAGTGTTTTTGAGCGAGTTTCTTTTTGCAATACTGCACTAACCATTCGTTTTCTTCGCCTAGAAACTTTGCATCTTCATCACCAGAAATTAATTTGTTCTTTACAGACATATACTGCCCTAATTTTACTCCTAAATCTGGATGCAACCATTTAAAAAGCCATTTGAATAAAGGAAAAGTAAATACTTTTTTCATGCGTTTATAGCCTTTATCTCCAGGCCCTAAACCATCTCCATGACCTATAAAAAATTTTTTATTGTTGATAAGAAATTCTTGTGGTTTGTGATAAACAGGTATGTTTAGTTCTTTTTTAAAATAATCTGTCATCCATAAATCGTGGTTGCCTACAAAAAAATAGATAGGAATACCTGAATCTTTGATTTCTGCTAACTTTCCTAAAACACGAACAAATCCTTTTGGTACAACTGTTTTATACTCAAACCAAAAATCAAATAAATCACCTAATAAAAAAATGGCTTCTGCATCTTTTTTCACTTCATCTAACCAAGCTACGAACTTTTTTTCACGAGGTAAGCTAGCTTTTGGAGTTGGTGCTCCTAAATGCTGATCTGATGCAAAATAAACTTTTTTGTTTTCTGAAGTTATAATAGAAATCATTGTTGCAAAGAAAAGCTATTCCTCTTTACTTTCCAACTCTAACACTTTTTGTAGCATTTTGTCTTCTTGATGAATAATTCTGTAAAAACCAACATCGCCAAAAAGAACATTGGCAATAGATGCTTTTAAATAACGTTTTACACTTTTTCTAGTTTTGAACGATGGTTTAGCTCTATCTTTTATTTTAGATAAATAGGCCTCAAAAATTTTATCATCTGTATCAAAATCGTCAATAAAGGTATCAATTGTCCATTTTTCTAGTTTTTTCCTATTTGCATCTACATAATCAAACGCATAGTTATTAATGGTATTAAAGTAGAAATTTGTCATAAAAGAAGTAGTGTCTATTGCTACAAAAACATCAGGAATAATACCTCCACCTCCGTAAACGACTTTTCCTTTTGGAGTTGTGAATTTTAGAGAATCATTTACTCTAATACTATCTTTATTCAATAATTCTCCACTAGAAACTCTCTTCTGATAATCTTTATAATAGCTCTTTTTGCCGTTTTTGGAATATGGCTTCTGTATTGAACGACCTGAAGGTGTATAATAACGAGCTGTTGTTAAACGTACAGCAGAACCATCACCTAAATCCATTTCTTCTTGTACCAAACCTTTACCAAAAGATCTACGACCAACGATTGTACCCTTGTCATTATCTTGCATTGCACCTGCAACAATCTCTGAAGCTGAAGCTGAATTTTCATCAATTAAAACATATAAATCTCCTTCTTCAAAACTGCCAATAGATGTTGAAAAATATTCTTGAATTTCATCATCATTACTTTTAGTAAAGACCATAAGTTTATCTTTCTCTAAAAATTCATCCATTATTCTATTTGCAATATCTACAAAACCTCCACCATTTCCTCTTAAATCTAACACAAGGTTTGTCATTCCTTTTTCTTTTAAATCTGTAAGCGATTTTTTAAATTCTCTATAGGTGTTTCTTGCAAACCTGTCTAATTTAATATACCCTATAGAATCATTAATCATATAAGCTAAATCAACACTTTTTATGTTTACTTTTCCTCTAGTTAAATTGACCGTAAAAAGTGAGTCATTACTTTTTCTATAGACTTGAAGGTTTACTTTCGTATTTGGTTTTCCTTTAAGGTATTTTGGTACTTTACCACTATACATCTCTTTACCATGTAAAGTGTCTTTATCAGCAACTAAAATTCTATCACCTGCCTTTATACCTGCTTTTATACTTGGTCCTCCCTTTATAGGTTGAATTACTGTAATTGAGTCATTTATCATTCTAAATTGAACCCCAATGCCAACAAAATTACCCTGCATACTTTCTGTTACTGCTTGTAAGTTTTCTTTTGGAATATATACTGAATGTGGGTCTAATTTGCCTAACATTTCTTTGATAGCTCCATCTAAAAGTTGATCTGTATTAACATCATCTACATAATCTCTCTCAATAAAATTGATAAGTTTTTTTATTTTCTTCTCTTGTGATGAGTTTTGATTTAATGATAATATTTCTGAAGAGCCACCACTAAAAAAAGTACCTATTAAAATACCAAGCACTACAGCTAAAGAGAAATATATAGGAAGATTGTTTTTATTCATCATAAGGTAAATAATTTATTTCTACACCGGCTTTTTCTAAAAAGTTTAGACCAGATAAATCTTTATAGGGGTTTGCGTACACCACTCTTTTAATACCAGATTGATGAATTAATTTACTGCAATCTGTACAAGGTGATAACGTAATATATAACGTTGCATCTTTGCAAGATTGTGTAGAAGCTGCCACTTTTAAAATTGCATTGGCTTCAGCATGCAAAACTTCCCATTTTGTAGCTCCATCTTCATTCTCGCAACAATTATCAAACCCTGTTGGTGTGCCATTAAAACCATCAGAAATTATCATTCTATCTTTTACAATTAAAGCACCTACTTGCTTTCTTTTACAATGTGATAGTTTACCCCATTCACGAGCCATTTTTAGATAAGCTTTATCGTATTTTAATTGTTTTTTTTCTGTCATCGAAAAACGAATGTAAAAAGATTCCGCTAAAATAGAAGTTAATTATTTACCAAAAAACTCTTTCAAACATCATTTTAAGTGATATTAAAATTACAATTGATGAACAGACGATAACCCAGCTATTTTTCTTAACTTTTACAAGCTCTTGCAAAACATAACCCAATGCTAAAATACCAAGTACAATAATTATTTGAGCAACTTCTATACCAATAGCAAATTCAACTAAAGGTAAAAGTTTATCTTCTTCTTGACCAATCATCATTCTAAAGTAATTCGAAAAGCCAAGACCATGAATTAAACCAAAAAACAAGGCAAAAACTAAATTAACACTATCTTTTTGTTCGCTATTGTTTTTTGTATTAATAATGTTAATTACACCTGTAATAAAAATAGTTACAGGAATTAAAAACTCAATAATATCAACTCTTATTTTTAAGACTCCATAAGCAGACAAGGCCAGTGTTAATGAATGCCCAAGTGTAAAAAGAGTAACTAGCCATAATACTTTTTTCCATTGTTTTACACTAAATACAACTGCTAATACTACTAAAAAAATTATATGATCGTAAGCTGAAAAATCTAAAACATGGTGTAAACCCATTTTAAAATATAATTTAAAATCGTTCATTTGAAAGGTTGAATTTAAATTAAAAAACCGAAACATATTGTTCCGGTTTTGTACTCAAGGTGGGAATCGAACCCACACTTCCGAAGAAACTGGATTTTGAATCCAGCGCGTCTACCAATTCCGCCACTTGAGCTTGACAATATTTTGGATTGCAAACTTACTAAATATTTTTAGTTTTAAAGTGAAAAAATTAATTTCAAACTCGATAATTAATTTCTACTTTTGTAGATATACAACAACACAACAAAAACATTATTTCATGACAACTAGTCAACTTGCACCAAAACTTTTTGGTTGCAGACAGAGTACAGTTTTAGCCGAGAATATTGCAAAAGAATACAACACAGAATTAGGAAACGTAATTACCACTTATTTTAGTGATGGCGAATTTCAACCTGCATTCGAAGAATCTGTTAGAGGAAGACGTGTTTTTATTATAGGATCTACATTTCCGAATGCAGACAATTTGATGGAAATGTTGCTAATGTGTGATGCCGCAAAAAGAGCATCAGCAAGACACATTACAGCAGTTATGCCCTATTTTGGATGGGCTAGACAAGATAGAAAAGATAAACCTAGAGTAGCTATTGGAGCTAAACTGGTAGCGAAACTATTAGAATCTGCTGGTGCTACAAGAATTATGACAATGGATTTGCATGCAGATCAAATTCAAGGTTTTTTCGAAAAACCTGTAGATCATTTATTTGCTTCAACTATCTTTCTACCCTATATTAAAAGTTTAAATCTAGACAATTTAACTATTGCTTCTCCAGATATGGGAGGTTCTAAAAGAGCTTATGCTTACTCTAAACATTTGCTTTCTGATGTAGTAATTTGCTATAAACAACGAAAAAAAGCAAATGTAATTGGACACATGGAACTGATTGGAGATGTAAAAGGAAAAAATGTAGTACTCGTTGATGATATGATTGATACTGGAGGAACACTAGCTCATGCAGCAAATTTAATGAAAGAAAGAGGAGCCTTAAGTGTACGTGCAATTTGTACACATCCTATTTTATCTGGTGGTGCTTATGAGAAAATAGAAGAATCTGCATTAACAGAATTAATTGTTTCAGATACTATTCCGTTAAAAAAAGAGACTTCTAAAATAAAAGTAGTATCTTGCGCGCCCTTATTTGCGGATGTTATGCATAAAGTGCAAGACAATACCTCAATTAGTGGACAATTTTTAATGTAAATAATTAAATAAAAAGTAATGAAATCAATTACAATTAAAGGATCAAAAAGAGAAAGCGTAGGCAAAGTAGCTACTAAAGCCTTACGTAATGCTGGAATGGTTCCTTGCGTTATATACGGAGGAGACAAGCCAATACACTTTTCAGCAGAAGAAAAAGCGTTTAAAAACTTGGTATATACTCCAAACGTATATACTGCATCTATTGATGTTGATGGGCAAAAAGTACCAGCTATTTTGCAAGATATTCAGTTTCACCCAGTAACTGATAAAATTTTACACGTAGACTTTTATCAACTATTTGACGATAAAGAAGTTACAATGAATATTCCTGTAAAATTAACAGGTACTTCACCTGGTGTATTAAATGGTGGGTCTTTACGTTTTACTAATCGTAAATTAAAAATAAAAGCAGTACCTGCAAATTTACCTGATTTTGTAACTGCTGATATTTCTAAATTAAAAATAGGTAATAAATTATTTGTAACGTCATTAAAAAATGATGATTATACATTTATGCACCCAGATAATACTGTTGTTGTTCAAGTAAGAACATCTCGTAACGCAACTGCTGAAGTTGAAGAGGAAGAAGCAACAGAAGCTGCTGCAGAATAAGTTTTGAAAATATACTTTAAAAAAGCGTTACAAATTTTTTTGTAACGCTTTTTTATTTAATCTGAATCTATTTAAATGTGTATTAAAAATTATATAATATATTTCTTATTATTTTTGAGCTATGATACTCAAAAATCTATTTTATAAATTATTTAACATAAAAGTAGAAGCAAAAGAAAATCTAATGAAAAAGTTTTTAATTGTTGGTTTAGGAAATATTGGTGATAAATACGAAAATACACGTCATAATATCGGTTTTAAGATTCTTGATGAAGTAGCGTCTGAACACAATACTTCTTTTGAAACTGAAAAGCTTGGAGATATTGCTAGTTTTCGTTTTAAAGGAAGAACTTTTATCCTCTTAAAACCAAATACATTTATGAATTTAAGTGGAAAAGCGGTTAAATATTGGATGCAAAAAGAAAATGTACTTATTGATAACATTTTGGTTGTTACAGATGATTTAAACATCGATTTTGGAACAATAAGAGTTAAAGCAAAAGGAAGTGATGGTGGCCATAATGGCTTAAAAGATATTCAAGAAAAATTAGGTACTACTAAATATCCTCGATTTCGATTTGGAGTAGGGAGTAATTACTCTAAAGGAAGGCAAGTAGATTATGTTTTAGGAGAATGGAATAAAGAAGAAGAAGGTAAACTTATTGAGCGTTTACCTACTTCATCTAAAGTTATAACTTCTTTTGGTACAGCTGGTTTAGCGAATACTATGAATACTTTTAATGGTAAGTAAAAGAATTTATTTAATTTCTAGTAAACATTACAGTCACTTTTGTTGTGTAGATAAAACTACCATCATCATCTATTTCATCTTGAGTTAAAGTAATACTAGTTTCATTAAAGGTTGTTATTGTAAAAGAGCCTTCAATAAAATCTCCAGTAGTTGGGTTAAAACTAATCGTATTAGATGTGGTATTTAATTGGTAACTTCCAGAAGCATCTACATTTATAATTTCCTTTTCTTCAGTAGAACCTCCATTAGCATCATTTATTGTTGATGTTATCGAATATGATCCTTTAGCAGTATAATTTCCATTAGCATTTAAAACAAAATCTAATTGAAATATATCACCTACTACATTAGTTGTGCTTAAATTAACAACAGAGCCTGACTGTGCTTTAGCATCTTCCTTTTCTTGAGCAGTTAATGAACCAATATTATATGTACCTGCTAAATTAGCATTAGATAACAAAAAAGGTGGTTCACTATTATCACTACCACAACCAATTAAAGAAATAGTAAAAATTGCAATAAGTAAAATTTTTGAGAATTTCATAAGAATAAATTTTTGACAAATATAACTCTTAAAAGGCTATTTTATTGCTTTAATCTGTTAGTTTTCTGTGAAAACTCTAGTTTTCACTTGCATACCATTCTGCAAAACTAGTTTCAGTTTCTTGAAGCTTTATTGCCTGAAGTTTTATATTCTCTGGTAAACGAGTTTTAATTTTTTTAGCAAAATCTATAACCATCATTTCAGTTGTCGGTTGATAATCTACCAATAGCACGTGATGCTCTCTATCTATTAATTCTTGTGCTAATTCTAAATGTGGTGTATTTTTGTTAAACACAGTTGCGTGGTCAAAAATATCTACAATCTCCTCATTAACAATTTTTTTTAAGTCACCAAAATCTATGACCATTCCATATTTTACATTTTTTTCATCTGAAATTGGTACTCCAGAAACAGTTACAAATAATTTATAAGAATGACCATGTAAATTTTTACATTTACCATCATAACCATATAATGCATGCCCTGCTTCAAAAGTAAACTGCTTTGTTATTCTAATTGTACTCATTAATGTCTGTTTCTAAATTTGTTGTAAAAATAGACTATTACTAAAATTATTGCTAATAATAAAAACAAATAATCACAACCTATTTTATCCTTTTAATCTATTAAGTAATTCTCTAATACATTTGCAATTTTTCTGTTATCAGACAATTGAGGAATTTTATTTTGCCCACCAAATTTTCCTATAGATTTCATGTATTCATGAAAACCTCCTTTTTTTACTTTTCTGATGATTAACGAACGTAACACTTTCCCTTCAATTAAATCGAAATAATAAATGTTTTGAGACTGCATAGAAGCATCAACTTTTTCTTCAAAATCTGCTAGGTTTTTAGGTTCGTTTTCAAATTCTATAAACCATTCATGATAAGGTAAACCACTTTTTGGATTTACTTGTGGAGCCACAGTAAACTCACTAATATTAATGTTTGTGCCTTGTATAGCATCATTTAAAGCCTTTTCTACTTCTTTACCAATAACGTGTTCGCCAAAGGCGGATATAAAATGTTTAATTCTACCAGTAACTTTAATTCTATAGGGTTTTGTTGATGTAAATTCTACAGTATCACCAATATTATAACCCCACAAACCAGCAGTTGTGTTTAAAATGATGACATAATTGACCCCAATTTTTACATCTTTTATTGATATTCTTGTAGGGTTTTCATTAAAAAATTCAATGGCAGGAATAAATTCATAGAAAATACCAGAGTTAAGCTGCAAAAGCATTCCTTTTTCTGTTTGTGAATCTTGATAAGCGATAAAGCCTTCTGAAGCAGGATACAGTTCTATATAATCAATTTTTTTACCAATTAAGCTTTCAAATTTATTTTTATAAGGTTCAAAATTTACACCACCATAAATAAAGAAGTTAAATTTAGGAAACAATTCTGAAATGGTTTTACCTGTTTTTTCAATAAGTTTTTCAAAATACATTTGCACCCAAGAAGGGATTCCGCTAATTACAGTCATATCTTCATTAATGGTTTCCTCAACAATTGCATTTACTTTAGTATCCCAATCTTCAATACAGTTGGTTTCCCAACTTGGGAGTCTATTTTTTAGTAAATATTGAGGAACGTAATGTGCAACAATACCACTTAATCGTCCTAATTTTACTCCATTTTTATCACTCAAAATTGGGCTTCCTTGTAAAAAAATCATTTTACCATCCACAAAACTAGCATCGTTTTTTTCAACTATGTAAAACAGCAATGCATTTCTGGCTGCTTTTATATGTGTTGGCATAGATTCTTTTGTAATAGGAATATATTTAGCACCAGAAGTAGTCCCAGAAGTTTTTGCAAAATAGAGCGGTTTTCCTGTCCATAAAACATCAGATTCGCCTGCTACAATTCTATCTACATAAGGTCGTAAACCTTCATAGTCTGAAACTTTAACGTGTTTTTTAAAATCATCATAATTATTGATATTTTCAAAATTATGGTCTTTACCAAAAGCTGTATTTTTTGCTTTTTTTATAAGATTTTTAAAAACTTTATCTTGAGTTTTATATGGTTTATTTGCCCATTTGTACACCTTTTTTGTGGCGATTTTGGCAAACGGAATTGCAAAAAATGATTTTAGGCTCATTATTTAAAATCAATCAAATTTGTTGGGTTTACTGCATAACCATCACTCCAAAGTTCAAAATGTAAATGCGGACCCGTAGTTAACTCTCCTGTAGAACCAACTGTAGCAATAACTTCTCCAGATTTCACCAAATCTCCTTGTTGTTTTAATAAACTACCATTATGCTTATAAACAGTTACATAGTTATACGCATGTTTTAAAATAATAACATAACCTGTTTCTGATGTCCAACCAGAAAAAATTACAGTACCATCTGCTGCTGCTTTTACAGGCTCGTTCTTTTTAGTAACAATATCAACAGCTAAATGTTTACTTCTTGGATCAAACTCTTGAGAAATAGTACCTTTTAAAGGTGCAAAAAATACTATTTTAATTTTACTTTCTGCATTACTAATAATAGGGAAACGATCTTCACTTTCAATTTTTTCTCTAAATAGTGAATCTGCTTTTGTTGCGTTTAGTAAACTATCATTTATTACAATTTTACCAGCTTCTAATTCTAGAGAATCTATTCTATCTGGCTCAATTTCTCCTGTTAAAATGGGCTGTAACCCTTTTGTAAAATTGTGTAAAATATCTAACTTTCTTTTTAATGAGTCTGTTTGAAAAGCAAGTTTTGCAGCTTTTATTTTAAGATTAGTAGAAGAATAACCTGGAATATATTCTTTTATTGGTGTAAAAGTGATGATAAAAGTAGTTATTAAAATCAACAAAAAGGAAAGTACGCCACCTAAAACAAACACGTTTAAACGAGATAGTTTTAAAGAAAATCGTTCCTCAAAAGTATCTTCATTTAGAACAACCAACCTGTATTTATCTGTTAGTTTTTGTTTTAACTTTCTTTTTTCTTTTTTGTTGTCTTCCAAAAAAACCTATTTTATGCCTTAATTATAACGTAAAAATAAAGAAACTATTTTTTATAGAAATTCATTTCATCTATATATTGCCAAACTTCTTTAGTAAGCATGGGCTGTATGTTTTTACCTTCTCTTATTCCTTTTCTGATCGAGGTTGATGAAATTTGCACAATAGGAGCATCAACTTTGTGAATTTTTGGGTTGTTTTTAAATTGATGTTCTACAACTCCTTCAGCAATTCTTGGATATACATAAATGTGATGATGCTCTAAAATTGTTTCATAATTTTTCCATTTATGAAAGCTTTTTAAATTGTCTTCTCCCATAATTAAACAAAACTCTTTATCTGAATATTTATCTGAAATATGAGCTAAAGTATGTACTGTATAATTGGGTTGAGGTAACTTAAACTCAATGTCTGATGGTTTAATTTTGGGGTAATTTTCAGTAGCTCTGTAAACCAATTCAAAACGATGATGGTTTTCTAATAATGAACTTTTCTTTTTAAAGGGGTTATGAGGGGTTACCACCATCCAAATTTCATCTAAATCTGAATTTTCAACCATATAATTTGCTATGATTAAATGCCCAACGTGAACTGGGTTGAATGTGCCAAAATATAAACCGATTTTACTCATCTTTTAAAAAGATATTAGAAAAAAAGAGTAAAGAAAAGAGACTTCTTTCTCATCTCTATTTTTTCTTTCTTCTTTTCTCTCTATTTTATTTTCTTTCTTCTTTCTTTTAACTCCAAAAAATCACTTACCAATTCTTCAGCTTCTTTTAAAGCAACCTCTAAATCGTAATTTTTAATAATTTTATCAAATTGAGGTGCAGTTGCTAATTCTACAGATGCTTTTGCAATACGCATATTAATCTTATCTTCATTTTCAGTAGAACGTTTTTTTAGTCTTATTTTTAGCTCATCAACACTTGGTGGTTTTACAAAAACAGCTAATGTCTCTTCTGGAAATTTCTTTTTTATTCGAAGACCACCAACAACATCAATATCAAAAATCACATGCTTTTTTTGTGCCCAAATACGCTCAACTTCAGTTTTTAAAGTACCGTAAAAATTATCTCTATATACTTCTTCCCACTCCAAAAACTTATCACCTTTAATATTATTTTTAAATTCTTTTAGAGAAATAAAATAATAGTCTTCACCATCTTTTTCTTTACCTCTTGGAGCTCTGGAAGTAGCAGAAATTGAAAATGCTAAATTAAGTTTTTCTTGATTTAGTAAATGACGTACAATGGTTGTTTTACCTGATCCTGATGGAGCAGAAAATACAAATAGTTTTCCTTTGAAATCAGACATTTATAAAACGTTTAAAATTTGTTCTTTAATTTGTTCTAATTCATTTTTCATTTGAATTACTGCTTTTTGAATGGGTGTAAAATTTGCTTTAGAACCTGTGGTATTAATTTCTCTACCCATTTCTTGCACAATAAACCCTAGTTTTTTACCATTCGAATCTGGAGTAGCTAATGTTTCTAAAAAGTACTCTAAATGATTTTCTAAACGTACTTTTTCTTCGTTAATATCTAATTTTTCTAGATAGTAAATCAATTCTTGTTCAAAACGGTTTTCATCAACATCTACTTGCAAATCAGCAATAGCTTTTTGCAAACGTAATTTAACGTGTTCTATTCTATCAGAATCTAAAGATATTACCTCTTCTAAAAACTTTTTAATGTTTTTGATTCGCTCTTTAAAATCAACTTCTAGCGATTTTGCTTCGTCTGTTCTATAAGCAACGATTTCTTGTATAGCAATATCTATAGATGCATCAATTGTATTCCACTCTTCTTCATCTAGTTCTTCACGTTCAGTTTTAAGAGCATCTGGCATAGTAACCGCCATTTTTAGTAATTCAACATCATCTTCTGAACCTATAAAAAGAGTATTTCTTAATTGTTCTACATAGTTTTTAACTACTGTTTTATTTACAGTTGTAGAGGTTTCATCAGCAGTCATTTCTATATAAATAGAAAAATCTACCTTGCCTCTTACCAAGGATTTTGCGAGTTTTTTTCTAACAGATAGTTCTTTTTCTTTGTAATAAGAAGGAATACGAACATTTAGATCTAAATTTTTACTGTTTAAAGACTTTATTTCTATGGTTACCTTTTTAGTTGGTAATTGTAGAACAGATTTTCCATAACCAGTCATGGATTGAATCATACAAACTTTTTTAAATGAGCCACAAAGATAAGTTTTATTTGATTGATTTATCAACCTGTTTAGTAACTAAATACACTCCTAAAAAGATGATTATTGTAGCAAAAATTTTAATTGAATTTAAAGAATCGCTACCTGTAATTAATGCATAAATAGAGGCTATTACTGGTTGTAGATATATAAAAACTCCTACTGTTGTTGGCTTTAATTTTGATAGTCCAAATAAATTAAAAAGGTAGGTAACACAAGTGGTAAATACGATTACAAACCCTACTTTTAAATAAATATTAGTGGGCATTGAAGTCCAGTTAATCTCATTAAACTCAAAAATACCAAAAGGCAAAATAAAAAATAAAGCAATTAAAGCTAAAGTTCTTGTTTTCATACTATCTTTAAGAAAAGGGGAAAGTTGGTGTTTTTTAGAAATAAGCACAAAAAAGAGTTTCAAAAAAATATTTGAAACTCTCTTATTTTGGTTGATTGACTTTTAGTTGATTTACTCTAATTAAGCTTATCAATTAAAATTTTTAATTTTTAAATATACAAATTTTACAGTATTGATTACATTTATGACAAAATTTTACAATGCAAGTACATCATCTAGGAGAAGAAAACTCTATTTTAAATAAATTTATTTCAGAAATAAGAGATGCGAAAATTCAGAAAGACTCCATGCGATTTCGTAGAAATATTGAAAGGATAGGAGAAGTTTTAGGTTATGAATTGAGTAAAAAACTATCTTACTCTTCTGTTTATGTAGAAACTCCTCTTGGTAAAAAGAAAGTAAACTTATCTTACAATGATGTTGTTTTGTGTTCTATCTTAAGAGCTGGCTTACCTCTACATCAAGGTTTATTAAATTATTTTGATGATGCAGAAAATGCATTTATCTCTGCATACAGACATCACCCAAATAATGATGAAACTTTTGAAATTGTGGTAGAATATTTTGCAGCACCAGAAATTAAAAATAAAACATTACTGCTAGCAGATCCAATGCTAGCTACTGGGCAATCTTTAGTTGCAGTTTATGAAGCTATTAAAAAATATGGCAACCCAAAAGAAATACATATTATTGCTGTAATTGGTGCAAAAGATGGTATTGATTTTATTAAAGATAAATTTCCTAAAAACACACATTTATGGATTGCTGCTATAGATAATACTTTAAATAAAAAGGGTTATATAGTGCCTGGTTTAGGTGATGCTGGTGATTTGGCTTTTGGTGAAAAATTATAGAAAAAAACTAAAATAAATACTCACTACTAAAAACAAGTATAAAATAATATTTCTTAATAGTTTTTTTTTAATCATTTCCATACCGTTTGCTATAATAATTGAAGCTGGAAATAATATAAAAATCATAAAATAGCCTGTTTTATTATCTGTGAATAATAAAATTAGTATTGCTAATACAAAATTTGTGATTATTAAAATCCAGTTTTTTCTAAAAGTGTTATTAATTGTGAACGTTTTTATAGATTTTATAGATATAGCTAAAAGACTAATAGCTAAAATAAAATTAAAGAACCAATTGTATTTTTCTTGTAAAAAAAACGGAGCATCTAAATGGACTGAAAAAACCATTTTATTTAATAAGGTTTCAGTATTATCAAACCAAAACAAATACGTAAAATAAATAATGACAGGTGTTAAAAAACCTATGATAGGTGCAAAAAGTGTATGAAATGTAATTTTTTGATGAAGATAAATACCTAAATATATTAGTGGTAAAAAAATAATTGTTTCTGGCTCCAAAATAAAAAGAATACCAAACCAAAATCCACAATCAAAAAGTTTTTGCAAAACATTCTTTTGACTTCTTAAACTATATATTTTTCTTAAAAAAAGTATATAAATTAAAAAAATTGACAGTTTTTTTACATCGAATAAATCTCTTAAAAGGCAAATAACGAAGAGTGTAAAAACAAAATAGCCATAAGAATTATCTAATGTTAATTTATTTTTAGTTCTAATAAAATTATAAAAGAAAAAGGAACTCAAAAGTAGAAGTAAAAAAAGAAGAACTTCTGTGAATGCAGAAACTACAAATATTTCTTTAAAAAAGGTAAAATAAGTAACAATACAAAAATTAATACCAAAGAAAATGAGAAGTCCAATAAAAATTATAGGTTTAGATTTATCTAAAAAATTGGCTAACATTATTTCTTTTATTATTTTTGTAGTGTAAAGATAATTAAGTTATGATAGCAAGCAATATTTTTAGATGGATAGGTAGTTTATTTACTGATGTTTTATTCTTACCTTTTAAATGGTTACGCTTACAAATTGCAACCGCAGATTTTGGGTGGTGGACTTCGAATATTGTAAATTGGTTATTTTTAGTAGTACTTTTAGTTTTATTTGCATATTGGATGAAAGAATCTAAAAAGTTTTTAGACGAAGGTACAGAAGATAGAGCTTAATAACCCTTACTGAATTGGGAAGTAAAAATAAATTAAAACGTTTTCAGGAAAATGAAACGTTTGCAAATGTCATTCAGCCTACAAGAGATGAAGTTGTAAACAACTTTTCTTACAAAGGAAAATGGCATTCTTTTTTTGGTAATACCAACCCAATTATTGTTGAGCTTGGTTGTGGAAAAGGAGAATATACAGTTGCTTTAGCACAAAAAAATCCTAATAGAAATTATATAGGTATTGATATTAAAGGAGCTCGTTTTTGGAGAGGTGCTAAAACTGCTACAGAAGAAAACCTAACTAATGTTGCTTTTATAAGAACACAAATAGAGTTAGTAGATTTTATTTTTGCTTCGAAAGAAGTATCTCAAATTTGGATAACCTTTCCAGATCCTCAAATAAAATACAAACGCACCAAACATAGAATGACGAATACTCATTTTCTTAAAAAATATGCATCTATCTTATGTGATAATGGCGTTGTAAATCTAAAAACTGATTCAGAATTTATGCATGGTTACACTTTGGGTTTACTGCATGGTGAAGGCCATGAAATACTCTATGCCAATCATAATGTATATCATAACCATGGTGCTTCAGAAGAAGTAACGAGTATTCAAACTTTCTATGAAAAACAATATCTGCAAAAAAATAAACCTATAACTTATATTAAGTTTAAGCTAAATACAAAGTAGTTTATATAACTTACTAGACAGTAGAAAAAACCTAAAGCAAAATTGCATTTAGGTTTTTTAGGGGTAAAAAACTAATAGTATTAGATAGATCTCTCTAAATCTAATAAATCGTTAGTAGAACTTATATAACTTCTGTATATAGATTCGTACTTTAATAGGTTGCTTAAACTAAAAGGAGCTTTTGTATTTGTTTTTAAGAACTCGTCTCCATTAGATAATACAATAGACTTATAGTTATCTATATTATCATGTTCGTAAACAGATACTGCACCTGAATAATTTAATACCTGTAAATTTTCACTAGCTAATAGGTTTTTTTTGCCTGAAGCTTTTTCTACAATATAGACCTTTGCATTAATTGTACTAGCTCCTCTTATTTTCTTTATGATATCTGTATCTACATAAAAAAGATAATCCGAAGACCTACTATCAAATTGTAATTTTGAAAGTGATTCAGTTACATTTACTTTGCTTAAATCTAAAGTTGTGTTTGTTTTTTTATTTTCTACTTTTGAAAATGAGAAAATACCAATGAGGATTACAGCTAATGCTGTAAAGTTTTTAAGGGGTTTCATACTAGGGGTAATATTTTAGGGTTAATATTATGCAACAAATGTAGAGCATTTTATACTACAAGTCAAGTTTATATGTAAAAAATTAACTTTTAATTAATACAATTACAATATAAAAACCTGTTTTTCAATGTTTTATATTTTGTTGATTTCTTTTAAAAACTTTTCATTTTTATCTAAAAAAGTAATTTTAGCCTAATTTTTAGAGATCAAAAAAGAATTTTTTAGCTTCAATTTTGTGATAAATCTCTAATTTTAAAGTTATATTTGTACTAATATGTTATCACACTTTTTACTTTTTAATATTGGTGCTCCAGAAATTTTGGTAATACTAATTATAGTAGTTATGGTTTTTGGTGCTGATAAAATACCAGATGTTGCTCGTGGTTTAGGAAAAGGAATGCGTCAAATTAAAGACGCTACTAACGATATTAAGAAAGAGATTAATGAAAGTGCTAAAGAAAATAATTTAGACAACGAGGTATCTAAAGACATTAAAAAAGAATTAAACAAAGTAAAAGATGATATAGATGATTTTACTGGTCCCATCAAAAGACAATTCTAAACTACTTTACAACTCTACTAATTGTTAATCCATCTCTTATGGGAAGTAAAACTGTTTCAACCCTATCATCTGAATTTAATAACCTGTTGTATTCTATCAACACTTTAGTATCCTCATCTTTAGAGTTTAGTTTTTCAACAACTTTACCACTCCATAATACATTGTCAGATAAAATAATTCCTCCAAGATTCATTTTATGAATAATTAAATGAAAATAATTAATATAATTTGATTTATCTGCATCTATAAAAACCAAATCAAATTTACTTGTTAATGTTGGTATTATTTTGGTTGCATCACCTACTAACTGAATTATTCTCTCTCTATAACCTGATTTTTCAAAATACTTATTTTGCAATGTTTCTAGTTCTTCATTTTTATCAATTGTGATGATTTGTCCTTCTGTATGAAGCCCTTCTGCGAGGCTTAAAGCAGAATACCCTGTATAAGTACCTATTTCTAAAATTTTTTTTGGTTGATGTAATTTCGAAATCATAGATAAAACTCTACCTTGATATGCACCACTCAACATTCTTGGGTTTAAAACCTTTTGCCAAGTTTCTTTACTCAACTCTTGTAATATTCTGGGCTCTTTTTGAGAATGTTCTAGTACATAATTATCAATGTTTTCTGGCAAAAAATCCATAGTAAATCTTTATTTTTTATATGTATAGATTGATGCCAAAAATACAAAAAACGGAATCTATATTTCTATAAATCCCGTTTCAATCTAACAAAAAATCAAAAATTGTGACTTTTACACCACAAAACTTTTATACTTTAAAACTATTTAGTTTTTCTTTTAATACTTCTTTATCAGTATCTGATAAACAGTGTTTTAATTCTTTACAGCTTTTTGCATGCCCTTTGTAAATCTTTGTTAAGGTCATGTTTTGCTTGGTATATTTAAAACAAATCTTGCAACGTATAAAATGAATATTTAATTTTATCTTTTCTAGTAAGGTAGCTTCTCCATATTGATTTTTATCACATATAGTAGTAGCTTCATCACATGTTATTTTTAATTTTTTAAACATCTTCTAATTGTTAAACCAGTTATCTTCCATACACTTTCTTAATTGTGTTCTAGCTCTGTGGATAATAACCCATAAATTTGACGATGTAATATCTAACTCCTTACAAATTTCTTCAGTTTCAAATTCTTGAATGGTTTTCATTCGAAAAACCATAGCATATTTTTCTGGCAAATTGTCAATACATATTTCTATTTGACTTCTTAATTCTTCGTTTTCTATATTTTTTTCAGAAGCATTGTCCCAACTTTGAGGCACTCTTTCTTCAAGCCAATTTCCTTCGTTTTCACCATCTGTATAAAAATTCATTCTAACTTCAGCTTGCCCTTTTTTAGAGTTTATTTTTCTATAATGATCTATAACTTTTCTTTTTAAAATAGATATTAACCAAGTTCTCTCTGTAGATTTGCCTTGAAAGTTTTTTGCTGATTTTAAACCTGCAAAAAAAGTTTCTTGTACTAAATCTTTTGCTAAATCACTATTATTAACTCTAGCTACAGCATAATTAAAAAGATAATCTGCATAACTATCAATCCATTTATCTGGGTTTAACAAAGTTTTATTTTGAGTCATTTTTACTTACGAAAAATCAAATATAATGCTAATTTTTCTTTTTTAAAGCATCGCAATTTTCTCTTCTTCTCATATCAACTAAATAAATGATTTCCCATTTTCCATTATTATTAAATAACTGAAATGAGTTTGCTCCACAATGACTAAAATTACCATTCAAATAGAATTCATAAGGCGTCCAAACTGACGCTAAATTACCATCAACTTTAATATCATAAGAAAGTAATTTTTCCTGATACATATTTTCAGGTTTTTTAGTAGCTACTCCTGTTAATAATTTACTTTTGGTATTGGTTTTTAAATATTTTTCTCCTTTTTTATTGGTGTATGTTGTTTGTATTTTAATATTATTGTGCAAGGTACTTTTCATTAATGTGCTATCTCCTTTGTGGAGTCCTTCAAAAAATACTTCTATAACTTTTTTTATTGCTTTTTCTTCATTTTTTTCTTGCCCAACAATACCTAAAGAGAAGACACAGGCAGTTATAAATAAGATTATTTTTGGCATAATTGATTGATTTTATGATGATAAAACTAACTAAAAAATAAAACTAATCTTATCTATCTTTTAAGATTAACGAAATATTAACTCGTTTTTGATTTGCTTTTATTTCTTACTTTTACCAAAGTCTAAAAATCAAAAATATGTCTGTAGCAAAAAAACAGTACAAAAGAATTACCGTAAAATCTTTAGTAGAAATGAAAGCAAATGGAGAAAAAATTTCCATGTTAACTGCTTACGATTATACTATGGCTAAAATATTAGACAGTGCTGGTTTAGATGTTCTGCTTGTTGGTGATTCAGCATCGAATGTAATGGCTGGTCATGAAACTACTTTGCCTATTACTTTAGATCAGATGATTTATCATGCAAGTTCTGTAGTTAGAGCAATTGAGCGTTGTTTGGTTGTAGTAGATTTGCCTTTTGGTAGTTATCAATCTGACCCAAAAGAAGCATTGCGTTCTGCCATAAGAATTATGAAAGAGAGTGGAGGACATTCTATAAAATTAGAAGGTGGAAAAGAAGTTAAAGAGTCTATCAAACGAATTTTAAATGCAGGAATTCCTGTAATGGGTCATTTAGGATTAACTCCACAATCCATTTATAAATTCGGTACATATACAGTTAGAGCCAAAGAAGAGGAAGAAGCTGAAAAGTTAATGGAAGACGCTTTAATGTTAGAAAGAATTGGTTGTTTTGCTATTGTTTTAGAAAAAGTACCTGCTAAATTAGCTCAAAAAGTAGCAGAAGCATTAACAATTCCTATCATCGGAATTGGAGCAGGAAATGGTGTTGATGGACAAGTTTTAGTTACCCATGATATGGTTGGAATGACGCATGAATTTCACCCTCGTTTTTTACGTAGATATTTAGATTTATATGCAGATATGACTGGTGCTTTTAAAAGTTATGTTGATGATGTAAAGTCTGGAGATTTCCCTAGTGATAAAGAGCAGTATTAGTTCAGATTTCTTGATTATTGGATTTTTAGACAATTAAATTATGCATAGATTTAAAGATTTAAAATTTTGGCAATTAAGTAGAACATTTTGCAAGGATGTTTATAAGATAACGAATAAATTTCCTGAATCTGAAAAATTTGGATTAGTATCTCAATTAAGAAGAGCAAGTGTATCTATTCCTTCAAATATAGCTGAAGGAGCTTCAAGAAAATCTAACAAAGATTTTAATCGTTTTTTAATGATTTCTCTTGGTTCTTGCTATGAAATTGAAACCCAATTGTTACTTTCTTTTGATTTAGAGTTAATTAATAAACTAGAGTTAGAAAAACTAAATAACACTCTACATCAAATTATTAAAATGATGTCAAGATTCAGCTCCTCTCTAACAATCTAACAATCTATTTTGAAAATACTCCACCTAAATACAAATCACGAATTACTTATTAATCAACTTAACGATTTAGGTTTCCAAAATGACGAAGATTATAGCTCATCAAAAGAACAGGTCGAAGCTAAAATTCATTTGTATGATGGTTTTATCATTAGAAGTCGTTTTAAAATTGATAAACATTTTTTAGACAAAGCTACAAACCTTAAATTTATTGGAAGAGTTGGTGCTGGTTTAGAAAATATAGATTGTGAGTATGCAGCATCAAAAAATATCGAATTAATTGCAGCTCCTGAAGGCAATAGAAATGCTGTTGGTGAGCATTCTTTAGGAATGTTGTTATCGCTTTTCAACAAACTGAACAAAGCTGATAAAGAAGTTAGCAATGGAAAATGGTTGCGTGAAGAAAACAGAGGAATTGAACTCGATGGAAA
The DNA here is from genome assembly GCF_002954685.1 of Polaribacter porphyrae. Classification (GTDB taxonomy): domain Bacteria; phylum Bacteroidota; class Bacteroidia; order Flavobacteriales; family Flavobacteriaceae; genus Polaribacter; species Polaribacter porphyrae. Next base: position 2,797,688 of record NZ_MSCN01000001.1, read on the forward strand.
AACAGTCGGTTTAATTGGTTATGGAAATATGGGAAAATCTTTCGCAAAAAAACTACGAGGTTTTGATGTTGACGTTCTATGTTATGATATAAAATCTAGTGTCGGAGATGAAAATTGCAAACAAGTTTCTCTGCAAGAATTGCAGGAAAAAGCAGACGTTTTGAGTTTACATACACCACAAACTGAACTTACAAAAAAAATGATAAATGCTGATTTTATCAATAACTTCAAAAAGAGTTTTTGGTTGATAAATACTGCACGTGGAACATCAATTGTAACTAAAGATTTAGTTGATTCCCTAAAAACAGGTAAAATTTTAGGTGCTGGTTTAGATGTTTTAGAATATGAAAAATCATCTTTTGAAAATCTTTTTTCTGATGGCAAAATGCCTAAAGCTTTCCAGTATTTAATTGATGCAGAAAATGTTATTTTATCACCTCATGTTGCTGGTTGGACTATAGAAAGTAAAGAAAAGTTAGCACAAACTATTGTAAACAAAATCAAAGAAAAATTTTGCTAAATTGCTGCAATGAAAAAAACAGTTCTTGTTTTTAGTTTACTAATTCTAGCAATTTTATTGCTTTTTCAGTTGAGTAAGTATGCTTTAGTTTCTAATAATTTACAGACAGAAATTGTTATTGCTGTAATAGCGATTGTTTTCTTTTTTGTGGGGATTTTCATCCATAAAAAGAGTCTACAAAAGCCAGGTTTATTGCCAATTGAAATAGATTACAAAAAAATTGAATCACTTGAAATTAGCAAAAGAGAGTATGAAGTTTTACAAAAAATAGCAGAAGGTTTGTCTAACAGAGAAATTGCTGATACCTTGTTTTTGTCTGAAAGTACCATAAAAACACACGTTTCTAATCTTCTCGTAAAATTGAATGCAAAAAGAAGAACAGAAGCTGTTCAGATTGCAAAATCTTTCCAAATCATTTAAAATTAGTACATTTAAGTATTAAATATCCATTTTGGTACTTTAGTATGACTGATGTTTTTTACCCATTTTCTAATTTCGATGAAATAATTTAAATTTTTACAGAAATGAAAAGTACAGTTTTAAAATTTGGTTCTTATGGTTTAATTGTTGGGTTTGTTATATTTTCTATTCATCTGTTTTTTGGAATAGATAATTTAGATTACTCAACCAATGAAATATTAGGTTATGTTTCTATATTTCTATCACTCTCTTTTATTTTCTTTGGGATAAAACATTATAGAGATAAAGAAAATAATGGTTTTATATCATTTGGAAAAGCAATTCAAATAGGGCTTTTAATTGCAGTTTTAGTTGGGCTAGGAATTGCAGTTGCAGATTTTGTTTATACAAAATTTATAAATCCCTCTTTTTTTGTAAATTATGAACAAAAATTAATAGACCAAGGTAAAGAGCATGAAATTGTAAAAATGACAAGCACAACAGCAGCATTATTTATGCTAGTTTTAGTAACAATACTAGGGTTTATAATTTCTTTAATTTCTGGAATCATCTTACAACGTAAAAAATAAAATTTATGCAGTACAAAGCTAATTCGCCTGAAGAATACATAAATCAAGTTCCTGAAGAACGTAAGGAAACCCTAAATAAGTTAAGAAAAACCATCAAAGATAATTTACCAGAAGGCTTTGAAGAAGGAATGCAATACAGCTTTATTAGCTATTTTGTGCCTCATTCTGTTTATCCAGATGGTTATCATTGTAACCCTAAAGAACCTTTGCCTTTTATGAGTTTTGCTTCGCAAAAAAATTCTGTAAACTTTTATCATTCAGGTATTTACGCAAACCAAGAGCTACACAATTGGTTTGTTTCTGAATATCCAAAATACTGTAAACGAAAACTAGATATGGGTAAAAGCTGTATCCGTTTTAAAAAACTAGAAGAAATACCTTACGAATTAATTGCTGAATTAGTTAGAAAAGTGTCTGTAAATGAATGGATTAACACTTATGAAACAGTCTTAAAAAAGAAATAAAATGAAAAAAAGAGTTACAGGAATTGGTGGTTTGTTTTTTAAGAGTGATGACCCAAAAGCATCAAAAGACTGGTATAAAAAACATTTAGGCTTTAATACTGATGATTGGGGATGTACTTTTTGGTGGAAAGACAAAGACGGAAATGATTGCTCTACACAATGGAGTCCTTTTGCAAAAAAAACAGATTATTTTGAGCCTTCTAAAAAAGACTTTATGTTTAATTATAGAGTTGAAAACCTAGTTGAATTGTTAACAGAATTAAAAAAAGAAGGAGTTACTATTGTTGGTGAAATGCAAGAGTTTGAATATGGTAAATTTGGCTGGATTTTAGACAATGAAGGTAATAAAATTGAATTATGGGAGCCAATAGATAGTGCCTTTAAATAATACAATTATGGAAAACAGAAATAATAAAAAAGGAAAAAAGATATTATCGATAGTGTAAAAGAAAAAACTACTGAATTTGTTGATGATACAAAAGATGCTTTAGATTTTGTAAAGAAAAGGTTGATGAGGCACTTTCCGATGAAAATCTAGAAAGAGTAAAACAGAAAACGGAGGAGTTTTCTAATAAAGCTAAAGAAAAAGCAAATGAATTTACCACTGAAGCCAAAAGTACTTTTGATGAAGTAAAAGAAAATGCCAGCGAATTTGCTAGTGAAACTGCAGAACATCTTGCTGATTTAGCAGAAAATGCAAAACATGAAATTAAGGAAGTTAAAGAAAAGTCTAAAAGTTTTTTTCAACGTTTGTTTAATAAATAATTACTAAAAAATGAAATTATTATCTAATTACCCTACAGAAGTTTTAGTACTCCTTTTTTTAATTGTAACATTCTTACAATCTGGAATTGACAAACTGATAGACTGGAAAGGAAATGTATCGTTTATCTCTGATCATTTTAAAAACTCTCCTTTAAAAAATAGTGTACCTCTTTTACTCGGCATCATTTTAGTTTTAGAGATTGTTGCTGGGTTTTTAATGTTGTTTGGTGTTTATCAATTATACACATCTGGAGTAAAGGAAATAGCTTTATTAGGAACAGAGCTTTGTGCAGTTGTTTTAATTTTTTTATTAATCGGACAACGTTTGGCAAAAGATTATGCAGGAGCAATGAGTTTAGCTGTCTATTTTATAATTACGCTTTGGGGCGTTTACTTACTAAATAGCTAAAAACTATCATATTTTTAGTTTTTAATAACTAATACTTATAGTTAAAAGGTCTAAAATTTGCTTTTTAAGCTCTTTTCTTTTTTTGATAATGTATTTCTATATTGACATGATAAAAACTAAAAATACACTTTCTAAAATCGTTTTTTATGTCTTTTGAAGCACATAAATTAAAGAAGAATACTCCTTTGTTGATTTTGCATTCATATTGGATTGAAAACCTCTAAAAAAAGCAGCAAGAGGTTTCATTTTTCCTGATTTATACTTCTCACTTAATAAAGAAACATAATAAGCATCAAATTTCATTGGGAGTGTTTTTTCAACATTCATATTTACTTCTGCAAATAATTTAGAAATTGAAGTTTGAGAAAAATGCCACAAATGTCTTGGCACATCAAAAGCTGCCCAAAACTTACCATAATAAATTGCATCATCACTTTTATAATTAGGTACAGCAATAATTAATTTTCCAGTATCAGATAGTAAATTATTTAAAGTTGGTATGTATTCTTGTAAGTTTTCTACGTGTTCTAAAACGTGCCAAAGTGTAATGACGTCAAATTTTTGATTTGCAATTTTTGATAAATCTTCTTGCAAAATAATTCCTTTTCTTGCTGCAATATTTCTTGCTCCAGCATCTGGTTCTGTTCCAAAAACATTCCAAGAATTGTTTTTACATACTTTTAAAAAATCTCCTGTTCCTGCTCCAACATCTAAAATGTTTTTTGAATCGGTGTTAAAAGAATTGATTAGTTTTAATTTTCTTTTTAAAGTGATGTTTTTTACAGTTTGATATACTTTATCAAACAATGATTTTTTAGAATCTGTATGTGAAATATAAGCTGAACTTTTATAATAATCAGCTAAATTTTTTGGAACTGGAACTGTTACCAACATATCAAATTCATTATTAAACATCACTTGATACTCTTCACCTGAAACTGTATAATCTTTACACTTTAAATAAGGTTCTAAATTTTTATAAAAGCCGATTTTTTTTGACATAAATATTAAATTGTTCCACGAGGAACATCATAAGTTTATCTACCCATATAAACCAACAAAACAGAAATATCACTTGGAGAAACACCACTAATTCTACTGGCTTGTGAAATTGAAGTTGGTTGAATTTTACTTAACTTTTCTCTTGCTTCATAAGATAAAGATTTTACTTTTTGATAATTAAAAGCTGATGGAATTTTTACATTTTCCAATCTGTTTAACTTATCAGCATTACTCTTTTCTTTAGCTATATAACCCGAATATTTAAGGTGTATTTCTGCTTGTTCAATAATCTCTTTATCGATATTATTTTCCTCAATAAATTCACTTAATTTTTTAATGGTTGCAAAATCTTCAAAACTTAATTGTGGTCTTGCAGCAATTTTAAACAGCTTCATAGATTGATTTACCAAAGCCAAATTCTTCCCTTCTAAAACAGGATTTATCTCATCTTGTTTAACACTAGTTTTTTCTAAAAACTGAATCAACAAATCTGTTTTTCTTTGCTTTTCTAAAACACAATCCATTCTTTCTTGAGAAGCCAAACCAAGTTTAAAAGCTTTTTCAGTTAACCTTAAATCTGCATTATCTTGCCTTAATAAAGTTCTGTATTCTGCTCTAGAGGTAAACATTCTATAAGGTTCTTCTGTACCTTTTGTGATTAAATCATCTATTAAAACACCTATATAAGCTTCATTTCTTTTTAAAATAAAAGGTTCTTTTTCTTGAACTTTTAAAGCAGCATTTACACCAGCCATTAAACCTTGAGCTCCTGCTTCTTCATATCCTGTTGTTCCATTAATTTGACCTGCAAAAAACAAGTTTTCTATCAACTTTGTTTCTAAAGAATGTGTCAATTGTGTTGGTGGAAAATAATCGTACTCGATTGCATAACCATATCTAAAAAACTTTACGTTTTCAAAACCTTCTATAGCTCTTATGGCTTTATCTTGAATATCTTCTGGAAGCGATGTAGAAAACCCATTTACATACATTTCACAAGTTGTCCAACCTTCTGGTTCAACAAAAATTTGATGTCTTTCTTTGGTTGCAAAACGATCAACTTTGTCTTCTACTGATGGGCAATATCTTGGTCCTGTAGATTTAATTCTACCATTAAACATTGGAGACCTATCAAAACCTTCACGTAGCAAATTATGTACTTTTTGATTTGTATACGTCAACCAACAAGAACGTTGTTTTGTTAAGTTTTTTGTAATAGGTAAATAAGAGAATTTCTCTGTGTTTTCATCTCCTGGTTGTTCTGTCATTTTAGAATAATCCAAAGATCTTCCATCCACTCTTGGAGGTGTTCCTGTTTTCATTCTTCCAGCCTCAAAACCTTTCGCAACTAAATCTTCAGTAATTCCTTTGGAAGCTCCTTCACCTGCTCTACCACCTCCAAAACTTTTATCACCTATATGAATCAGTCCATTTAAAAAAGTACCAGCTGTGATTACAACAGTTTTTGCTTTTACAGATAAACCTAGAGCTGTTTTTACACCAATAATTTTATTTTCATCAAACAATAAACCAGTAACAGAATCTTGATAAAAATCTAAATTTTCAGTTTGCTCTAACATTATTCTCCAACATTCAGCAAATTGCATTCTGTCAGACTGTGCTCTTGGACTCCACATTGCAGGCCCTTTAGATTTGTTCAGCATTTTAAACTGAATTGCTGTCTTATCAGTTACAATTCCACTATAACCTCCTAATGCATCAATTTCTCTTATTATTTGTCCTTTTGCAATTCCACCCATTGCAGGATTACAACTCATTTGTGCAATGTTTTGCAAATTCATTGTAATCAATAAAGTGTGTACACCCATATTTGCTGCTGCTGCTGCTGCCTCACTTCCTGCATGACCTCCACCTACTACAATTACATCATATGTTGTTGAAAATAAACTCATTATATTATAGTTCCACGTGAAACTTTTATCTTATTTATTTAATTATCAATTAGTTAAAATTAATAAAGCTTCGTTTTCCGCATTTCTCATTGCTAGTTTTTCATCATCAGTTTTATCTTTTAAACCCATATAATGTAAAACTCCATGAATCATTACTCTATGCAACTCTTCTTCAAAAGAAACCTTAAAATCTTTAGCATTGTCTCCTACTCTTTCCACAGAAATAAAAATATCTCCATTTAATAATTTTCCCAGAGAATTATCAAAACTGATAATATCAGTTAATGTATCATGTTGTAAAAATTCAACATTTAATTTATGTAAATAGGCGTCATCACAAAAAATATAATTGATTTCTCCAACTTCAAAACCTTTTTTTGTTGCTACTTTTTCAATCCAAATCTCTGAAGATTTTTCTTCTTTTAGAGCAAATTCAGTTTCGTAATTAAACGTTATCATTGATTATTTCTTTTGATCAGAAAAGTACGCTCTGACCTTCTTTTTATAATTTTGCTGCAAAGGTAAGGATTGTCTGTTTAATATCTCTATTTGATTGTAAAACTGCTTTTTGAATTGTATTGCTTTTGCTTTATTACGTTGTTGTTCTTTTTGATTAGAGGTTGACTTTCGTTTTTTATCCTTTCCTTGTTCTAAAGCAGCTTTTTCTAACTTTAATAATTCGTAATTTAAGTTTTGCATTTTTTGAAATGTAGCTCCATTAAACCCTTTTTCAAGAATTTCATTCTCTAACTCTTCCATTGTTTTTAATGCTTTTTTAGCATTTCCATTTCCTCCAGGTTTTCCGTTTTCACTTTCTTTTATGGCATTTTGTAACTGTTGCCTTAATTGACTTTGTTGTTTGAAAATTTCATACAATTCGCCATCTAAATCATCATTAGAGTTCCCTTCTCCTTCTCCATTATTTTTGCCATTTTCTCCAGATTTACTTCCTTTGCCATCTTTACCACTGTTTCCTTTCTCTCCTTTTTCTCCTGATTTTCCTTGTGAATCTGGTTTGTTCCCTTCTTTTCCTTGTCCTGGTTTTTGACCTTTCTTCATACCATCTTTCATCTTTTTAGATAAACCTTCCTGCTTTTTAATCAAATCTGGTAAACTAAAACCTTGGCTTTTTCCTTTCTTTCCTTTTCCCATACTCATAGACATACTATTTTTCATATTGTTTAAAATATTACTCAAATAATCTGCTAAATTGTTGGTTGCAGTCATTACATAACGTTGATTCGAAATTCCGTTATTAAATCTATTTTCAGAAAAATTATATAAAGATTGATCTAAATTATAATGAGCAGTAGATAAATCATCTTGAATTTTTGATGATATTTTTGGAACACGCATTGCCAAAACATACAAACTATCATCTATGTGTTCAAAGTAGGTTTTAATCTGATTTTGCTTTTTTAAGTCCTTTCCAAAATCTGGATGTGTGGTTGATGTTTCAGAGAATTTATTCATCAACTGTTCTTGTTGGAAAGAGAAAATAACCAAGTTTTCGAGAATTTTACGCAAGTCTTCCATATTTTCTTCCATAGACTCTCCTTGCATATCCATCATCGATTTTTGCATTTTCGCACTCATTTCTTTCATCTTTTTTGATGATTTTTGTTGACTGTTTTTTGCTTCTTTTTGGTTTTGATTTTCTAAACTTTCTTCTGATTTGTTTAGTTCTTTATCTATATCTTCTTTTTCATCTTCAACATCTGGCAATTCCATTGGTTCTTTTAACTGCTCATTATCTTTATCTAGTTCTTCTAACTCTTTTTTGATGTCATCAAACTCCTTTTTAATTTCTTTTTGCGCTTCTAAAGTATTTTCTTCACTCTTTTCTAAATCTGCTTGTTTTTTTGATAATTCATCAATTTTATTGGCAATTTGCATCGTTTTTTGCTCTACATAAAAACGTTTTACCATTTCTAAAGTTTTCTCTAAACTACGCTGTTGCTGTTTGTTTTGTTGTGCTAATTCTTTGGCTTTTTTCACTAAATCTTCTTTGTTTAGTTTATCTGCCATTTTCTGGATTTCATCCAACAATTTTTGCTGTTTTTCTAACTTTTTAAGCTCCTTAATGCGTTCTTTTAAATCTTCTTTTTTCTCTTGAAGTGATTTGTCTTTCTCTTCTTTTTCATCTAAATTTTCTTGCAATTTATCAGTTTGTCTTTGCATCATTTTTTTGTATTGTTCTTGACGCTTTATAAAACTTTCTACCTTCTTTTTATCATTCCAATTGATGCTCTTCTTATTCTGTAAATCTTGCTGAATATTCTCTAACTGCTCTTGTTGCTTTTTTTGTTTTTGGATGGAATTTTCTAAATCATTAATTGTATTTCTTTGTTCTTTTAGTAACTCCTCTTCTACTTCATCTTCAGTTTTTTGTCTGTAATTAAAAACTTTACTTTTTGCACTTTTATTTCCATTAACTCCATCATTATCAAATACTTGAAAATATATTTCGTAATTAGTTCCTTTTTTTAGATTCAATCCATCAGGAAATTGATAGAAAAAGGTTTGAATATTTTGCTTACTTATTTGAATATCAAAACGTTGCTTTTGTTCTGGCTGATCTTCATCATAATATACCAATTGTAACTTTCGTAATCCATAATCATCAGAAATTTGACCTGCAAATTGTGCTGTTCCACGTGAAATGCTATCAATATTTGAACTCACAGAAATTAATGGATATTCATCTTTTACAACATCCACAGAAAACTGTAAATTCTCATAATCTTGTAGATTTTCATTTGATGACGAAATCTGATAATTCAATGCTTTTCTAATTCGTTTTTTATATTCAAAAGTATTAGTATCAATATTTGTAAAATTTTCTCTTTTATTGGTATTGATAAATGAAACAGTATCAGTTTGAGTAGTTTTTACATTCCAAGTAATATTTGTGCCTTCAGGAACTGTTAAATTTCCAGAATTCTGAATCTTCTCATTCTTTCTTCTTAAATATCTTGGATATTTTAACTCCAAAGAAATGTTATTGATAGTTGGTGTGCCAATTACATCAATTTGATAATCTTGAGACTGAACACCATTTGCTTCTACATAAAAATTGATTGGTTTTTGAACATCAGAAAATGTGTATGAAAAAGAAGCATTTCCATTATTTTGAAGATAATATTGTTGGTTGTCAAAAATGATTTTAGCTTCATTTGGAATCACTTCTCCAACTGTTTTTAATGTAATTGTAATTGGTTTTCCTTGAATAACTTGTAAACTTGTATTCTCTAAAGAAAATGCAAAAGGTGCAGGAGGATTATAAGCAGTTCTATGATTTACAACACGTTCTAAACTTTGAGTAAGTGAGCCATTACTAACTGTAAATAAACTAATTACATAAATTAAAATAGGCACAATTGCATATTTTAAGTACTTCTTGTTTTGTTTAAAATCTATTGCTTTTACAAAAGGAATGGGTTGTAATGCTGCTGATTTTTGGTTGATACTTGCCAAAATTAAATCAGATTGGCTTGCATTTTCTTTTAGTTGCAAAACATTCAAGAGTTTATCTTCTACTTCTGGAAAATGATTTCCTATAATTTTTGATGACTCTTCTAGTGAAATTCCTTTTCTGAATCCTATCAACTTAAAAATAGGGATTGCTATGAATTTTATCAACAGAAAAACCTCAACAGCAATAAATAACCAAAATAAAATAGTTCTTGCAGTAGGTTTCAACCATAAAAAATACTCTAAAAATAAGGTAAAAAAGAAATACAGAAACCCTAATGAAAAGAATAAAATGGTACCTTTTATAAGCTCATTTGTATAATATTTTCTTGTAAACTGATGTAATTTTTGCTCTATGTTTTTAAACTCGCTCATAATCAACAAATAAAAATACAGCTTTTGAGAATATCATCAATAAAATAATTGTTAAATCGATTTGTAAGTATTTATAAAATACAACTACTAACGTTTTATAAATATCAAAAAAATGAAAAATTTTACCAAACTTCTATTTTTATCACTATCAATAAGTGTATTTTCTCAAAGCCCTTGGACACAAAAAAAAGGGAAAGCATATACACAGCTTTCGTTTACAACTATTCCTAATTACGATGCAATTTTTAGTGATACAGATCAAAATCTTTTTGGAACTTATTCCGATAATACCCTACAAATTTTTGGTGAATATGGTTTGTCTGATAAAACTTCTTTATTGGTAAACCTTCCTTTAAAATTAATTTCTGTTAGCGATTTTGAAGACCCTAGAATTGATTGTTCAGGAGATTGTGGAAAAGATTATAATACAAATGCTTTGGGAAATATCTCTTTAGGCTTAAAGCACAATTTTTACAATAAAAACTGGGTGCTTTCTGGGCAGTTTTCTATAGAAGCAAATACAAGTTCTTTAGATGCAGTTTCAGGAATTAGAACGGGTTATGATGCTTGGTCTTTTACGCCACTTTTTTTAGCTGGTAGAGGATTTGGAAAAACATATATTCAAGGTTTTGTTGGTGCAGATATTAGAACCAATGATTACAGCTCTAACTTTAAAATTGGTGGTGAAATTGGTAGAAAACTTGGTAAAAAAATCTGGTTAATAGGTTTTTTAGATATTTCAAAATCTCTTGAAAATGGTAATGTGGCTTTACCTGTTCAACAAAACATAACAAGTTTATACGTAAACGATCAAGAATATGGTTCTTTTGGTTTTAAAGGAATAGGAGAATTTACAGATAATTTTGGAATTACAGCTGGTTTTGGTGGTGCTTTTTTTGGGAATAATGTCGCTAAGCAAGCAGCTTTAACATTTGGGGTTTATCGTAAGTTTTAATTTTATCTAACATATTAATGCTATTGTAAAAGCCTTTTTTAAAGGCTTTTTTTTATGATTATAGTAAAGTATCTTTGCATTTCTAAAAATCAATAGAAAAATGGAATCTAATGTTCGTGTTCGTTTTGCACCAAGTCCTACAGGACCTTTGCATATTGGAGGTGTTAGAACAGCTTTATATAATTATTTATTTGCTAAAAAACACAAGGGTACTTTTATTTTAAGAATAGAAGACACAGACCAAACACGTTATGTGGCCAATGCAGAACAATATATTATAGATGCTCTTAATTGGTGTACTATTCCTTTTGATGAAGGTCCAGAAAAAGATGGTGGTTTTGGACCTTACAGACAATCTGAACGTAAAGATTTGTATCAAAAATATGCAAATATCCTTTTAGATAAAGGATGGGCATATTATGCATTTGATACTTCTGAACAACTTGATGCACATAGAAAACAACACGAAGCTGAAGGAAAAACCTTTATCTATAATTGGCACAATCGTGAAAAAGGACGTTTGGTAAATTCTTTAGTTTTAACTGATGATGAAGTTCACAATAGAATTAATGCTGGAGAAAACTATGTAATCCGTTTTAAAACACCACAAGATGAAACTTTAATTTTAAAGGATGAAATTCGTGGAACAATAAAAATTGAGACCAACACTTTAGATGATAAAATTTTATTTAAAAGTGATGGAATGCCAACCTATCATTTAGCAAATATTGTAGATGATCATTTAATGGAAATTAGCCATGTAATTCGTGGAGAAGAATGGTTGCCTTCACTTCCACTGCATTCTTTATTATACAGAGCTTTTGATTGGAAAGCTCCAAAATTTGCTCATTTACCCTTAATTTTAAAACCTTTTGGTAAAGGAAAGTTAAGCAAAAGAGATGGAGATAAATTAGGTTTCCCAGTATTTCCTTTAGCCTATACTAATGAAAAAACAGATGAGGTTTCACGTGGATACAGAGAGGATGGTTATTTTGCTGATGCTTTTATAAATATGTTGGCTTTTTTAGGTTGGAATCCTGGTACTGAACAAGAACTATTTTCTTTGGATGAATTGATTAAAGAGTTTGATTTGAAACGTGTTTCTAAATCTGGTGCAAAATTTAATCCAGATAAAACAAAGTGGTTTCAACAACAGTATATGCAGACAAAATCTGATGAAGTTTTGACTGAATTGTTTATCCCAATTTTAAATGAAAAAGGAATTGTCATTACGAATGAAATGAAGCAATCTGTTTCTGATAAATCTTATGTACAAAAAGTAGTTGCATCTGTAAAAGAAAGAGCTGTTTTTGTTGAAGATTTATGGGAATTGTCATCTTTCTTTTTTGAAGCCCCAACTGAATATGATGCAAAAAATACAAAGAAAAACTGGAAAGAAGGAACTCCTGAATTAATGCAAGAGTTAATTGTTGTAATTTCAGAAATTGAGGATTTTTCATCAATAAATACAGAAAAAATTATCAAAAAATGGATTTCTGGCAAGGAAATTGGTTTTGGTAAAGTAATGCAACCTTTACGTTTAAGTTTGGTTGGTAAATTAGCTGGGCCTCATTTGTTTGATATTATTGCAATGATTGGCAAAGAAGAAACTATAAAAAGAATCGAAAACGCAATTGAAAAAATCTAATTATGAAAAAATATATCTTTTTACTTTTTGTTTTTACAAGCTTTATAGCACAAAGCCAGTTTGGTAATCAAGGAATGAGAGGTCAACGTCAAAGACAAATGCCTCAAACTCAACAAAAACCACCAGAACCTAATTATGAAGTAGAAAAATATCTTGGTATTGTTGTTTATGATATAGAAAAAGCAGCAAAAAAATCAAAAATAAAATTGTCTTCTGATGTTGGTAAAGCTTTTTCTAAAACACTTACTGTGTATAATAAAAAGATAAAAGATTTGAGAAGGATTAACAGTTTTACTCTAAAAACCACCAAAGAAATGGTTGAAAATTTTCAGAGAAATGCTAGAAAAACTGGTGATTTATCAGATCAAAAAAGAGTAAATGAAACTATGACAAAAAATTTGAAGCCAATATCTGAAAGTTTAAAAATTGAAGATTTAAAATTGGACAAAAAATTAAAGGGATTACTATCAGAAAAACAATATAAAAAATGGATTAAATACAATAGAAAATTGTATAAAGTTTTCCCTAAAGAAGAAGTAGAAAAATAAAAAATGAATCCTGATACATTTAGTATCAGGATTTTTTTCGTTAAAAACGTAACATTCTCAATAAAAAGCGTCATATTTATAATTGTTGTTTTCTGTATATTTACATAAAACTTTTATTCACTTTAAAAAATATTATTATGCCACCTTTTTATATTTTGATTATTGTTATATCTGTTGTTATTTTATTTGCTGCATTTTTTGTTGTAAAACAACAAACAGCAGCTGTAATTGAACGTTTTGGAAAATTTCAAAGCATTCGCCATTCAGGTTTGCAGATGAAAATACCTTTGGTAGATAGAATTGCAGGTAAACTCACTTTAAAAATTCAACAATTAGATGTAATTATTGAAACGAAGACTTTAGATGATGTTTTTGTTAAATTAAAAGTTTCTGTTCAGTATAAAGTAATCAGAGAAAAGGTGTATGATGCTTTTTACAAATTAGATTATCCACATGATCAAATTACATCGTTTGTATTTGATGTAGTAAGAGCAGAAGTACCAAAAATGAAGTTGGATGATGTTTTTGTAAAAAAGGATGATATTGCAATCGCTGTAAAAAGAGAACTTCAAGAATATATGACAGATTATGGTTATGATATTATTAAAACGTTAGTAACAGATATCGATCCTGATGCACAAGTAAAAGCGGCAATGAATAGAATTAATGCTGCTGATAGAGAAAAAACAGCTGCACAATTTGAAGGAGATGCTCAGCGTATTTTAATTGTAGAACGTGCAAAAGCAGAAGCAGAAAGCAAGCGTTTACAAGGACAAGGTATCGCAGATCAAAGACGTGAAATTGCGCGTGGTTTAGAAGAATCTGTAGAAGTATTAAATAAAGTTGGTATTAATAGCCAAGAAGCTTCAGCTCTAATTGTGGTAACACAGCATTATGATACTTTACAATCTATAGGACAAGAAACAAATAGTAACTTAATTTTACTACCTAATTCACCACAAGCTGGTAGTCAAATGCTAAATGATATGGTAGCAAGTTTTACTGCTAGTAATCAAATTGGTGAAGCTATGAAACAATCTAAAAAAAATAAGAATGAAAAATAATTAGTCTGTTAAAAATGATTTTTTTATTTTACGTAAAAAAATATTTTGCATGCTAAAGTCACTAAATAATTGGTTACAAAAACCTTACTATTTTAACCCATCAATTAAATTTAAATTTAAATTAAGTTTAGTTTTTGGGTTTCTTGTTTTCTTATTCCTTTATCTTTTTCAACCCTTTACGTTATCAACATTTAAAAATTATATTTTTGTATATACTTTAAGTATAGGCATCATCACATTTGTTGGTAATTTTACTATTCTTAATGTTCTTCCTCTTTTATTTAAAAACTATTTTAACGAAGATAATTGGACAATTGGAAGGAATATTGTTTTAATATTTATTGTTATTCTATCTTTAGGATCTATTTTATGGTATAATGGTTATTTATTTAAATTAAATAAAGGGATACCACACATTAGTTACCTAACTTTTATATACTATTCTTTTTTGGTAGGTACTTTTCCTATTTTATTTGGTCTTTATTTGAATGAAAAAATATTACGAGAAAAAAGAGAGTATAAAGCAAAAGAAATTAATGCTCAAAAAAATAGTGTCAATAAAAAAATTGAAATTGTAGAAATTAATGAAACTGTTCATATAAAATCTAAAAATAAGAATGAAGAACTTGAGTTCATAATTAATGACTTAATTTATATTACTTCACAAGGAAATTATACTAGTTTTTTTATAAAAAATAATAATAATGAGCTAGAAGAAAAAGTGTTAAGAATAACACTTAATAAGACTGTAGAACACTTAAAAAAATACAGTAATATTGTTAGATGTCATAAATCTTATATTATTAATACTAACTATATAACTAAAGTAAGTGGTAATGCAAGAGGGTACTTGTTACAATCAGATTTAATATCATTTAATATTCCTGTATCTAGAAGTTTTAGTAAAACTTCAATCACAGATTTATTAAAGCAATAAGAGTATTTTTAGATTAAAAAGGTTTAAATACACAACAAAACCTATACAAATTTGTCATTAAAACAAAAATTACCTTCCTTTTCGTAACAAAAGGCTTTAAAACCTTCCTTTTCGTAACTTAATTTTTATTTGAAATTTTTTCGATTGTATATTTACCCAGAATAAAGTTGGGGAATTTTATTTTTAACAAAAAAACTCTATTTCAAATTGAAATAGAGTTTTTATTATTTATAAAATAAAATAGAAGTTAGCTTTTTTCTTCTATCTTATCATTAGATTCATCTTTTGATGCTTTTTTAAATTCTTTAATTCCACCACCTAAACCTCTCATTAATTCAGGTATTTTTTTACCTCCAAATAATAATAATACAACTACTACAATTAAAATTATTGAATAACCTCCTGGAACTGCTAAATATATATGCTGACTAATCATTTTTGTTTATTTATAATACAAAGATACAAAAAGGAATTTATTAATCTCTTTTTTGAATAATACCTCCTATTACTTTTTTATCTTTTATTATTTCTGGACTTCCTTTATAAAATATTGAACCTCCAAAACTTACTTTAGCTTTTAGGGTTTCACCCGCAAAAACTTCTGCTTTTGCTCCTGTACCAGCTTTAACAGTAGAGTTGGTAGTAGCTTTTAAATCAAAGCCATTATAAGTTCCATACAAATCTACATCTACATTCTGATTTTTTGTTGAACCTGCCAACTTTATAGTACCACCAGAAGAAGTTCTTACTTTTAAATGTTTTGTCTTTACAATTAAATTTATAAAAGCTCTTTCTTGAGCATTTACTTCTAATTTATCTTGTTTTATCTCTTCACCAGTTATTAGTGAACCTTCATTAGCATCAATAACAGCTATGTTATTTTTGTAATATAATTTAATAATTATTTCGCCATTTGCTGAATTATTATCTGGTTTTAGAGAAAAAGGTAAGGAAATTTTCAACGTATTATTTACATTTTTTATTTTTACTTTTTCAGACTTCTTTCCAGTAATTTCAAGTTTCTGTTCATCTGCTTTTATGAGTTCTACTTCTATGCCATTATAAACTTTTAAAATGGAGAAATCTCCTAAATTTTTAGTAATTTTTGTTTGAGAAAAGCAAGAAACTACTATTAGAAATAAAAATATATTTAGTAATTTTTTCATTATTTTATAGTTTGATTAATAACCTAAAATCAATAAGTATACCATTATAAAGACTTTTTTTGTTTTTTATTGTGGCAAATATGTAAAACTAATTTATAAAAATTACTATGATATTTCACCAACTTTTACAGCTGTTCCAGTTATAGAGACTAAAAGTGTAGCAGAATTAGCTAAAGGTTCTACATCTAACTGAATGCCTACCACAGCATTAGCACCTAATTTAATAGCATTATCTTTTAAATTTTGAAATGCCTTTTCTTTAATAGTTTCTAATGCTAAAGTATATTTTTCATAGTATTTAGCCATACTAAACATATCTGTAAATGACATTTTTTTTCCATTTGAAGAATAACTAGAGTCGTAAGCTGTACCAGTTACAATTCCTAAATAATCTGCTATTTTAAAGTTTTCGATGTTGTTTGTGGTTGTTAAAATCATTGTTTAATTCTTTTAGTTTAGTCATTACGAGTTTACGAAGTAATCTCTTTATAAATAAACAGATTACTTCATTCGTTCCTCATTCGTAATGACATTTACTCTTCAATTAAATTAAAATCTAAATGTTTGCGTTCTAAATCTGTCTTTTTTACTTGCACTTGTACATCATCTCCTAACTGATACATTTGTTTGGTAGATTGCCCAACAACTGCATATTGCTCTTCATCAAAAATATAATAATCGCTTTTTATATCTCTAATTCTAACCATTCCTTCACATTTATTTTTGGTAATTTCTACATAAATTCCCCATTCTGTAACACCTGTAATTACACCTTCAAAAACTTCATCTTTGTGATCTTGCATATATTTAACCTGCATATATTTGATTGAATCACGTTCTGCTTTACTGGCTAATTCTTCACGTTTAGAAGAATGTTTACATTTTTCTTCAAAAACTTCTTGTTTTGCGCTATTTCCACCATCTAAATAGTGTTGGAGTAATCTATGGGTCATTACATCTGGATAACGTCTAATTGGGCTTGTAAAATGGCTGTAATAATCAAAAGCTAATCCATAATGACCAATATTATGTGTTGTATATACAGCTTTAGACATGGTTCTAATGGTTAAAGTCTCAATCATATTAGATTCTGCTTTACCATGTACATCACTTAACAATTGATTTAAAGAATCTGAAGTAGTTTCTTTGGTTCTTGTATCAATTTTATACCCAAATTTACCAATAATATTCTCTAAAGAAGCCAATTTTTCTACATCTGGCTCATCATGCACTCTATAAATAAAGGTTTTGTTGGATGGCTTCCCTCCTTTTGCTTTTCCAATAAATTCAGCCACTTTTCTATTGGCTAATAACATAAATTCTTCAATCAATTTATTGGCATCTTTAGAAGTTTTGAAGAAAACACCAATAGGATTTGCTTCCTCATCTAAATTGAACTTCACTTCTACTCTATCAAAAGAAATGGCACCTTGTTTCATTCGTTTTTTACGAAGAATTTTTGCGAGTTTATCTAATTGCAAGGTAGCTTCTACAATTTCTGGAGTAACTTTATAAGATTTGTCTGTAATAGAAACATCAGCAGGAACTGTACATTTTAGAGATTGAGATTTCTCTACTTCACTAGAAATGAAAGATTTAGATTTGTTTTTATCTTGATTCTTGTCTCTTGATTCTTGATTCGCTTCTATAAGAAACTGTGCTTCTTCATAGGCAAAACGTTGGTCTGAATAGGTAACTGTTCTACCAAACCATTGGTTTATAATTTGTGCTTTTTTATTTATTTCAAAAACTGCAGAAAACGTTAATTTCTCTTCATTTGGACGTAAAGAACATACTCCATTTGAAAGCATTTCTGGTAGCATTGGCACAACTCTGTCTACCAAATACACAGAGGTTGCTCTGTCATAAGCTTCTGCATCTAAAATGGTATCTTTTTCTAAATAATGAGAAACATCTGCAATATGAATTCCTATTTCATAATTCCCATTTTCTAATTTTTTATAGGATAATGCATCATCAAAATCTTTTGCATCTTTTGGATCTATAGTAAAGGTTAAATCGCCTCTCATATCTCTACGCTTGGCAATTTCTTCTTTTGTAATTTCAATTGGTAAACTTTCTGCTTCTTTTTCTACTTCTGCAGGAAATTCATAAGGCAAATCATACTCTAATAAAATGGAATGCATTTCTGTGTTATGATCTCCTGGTTTACCTAAAACTTTGGTTATTTTACCAAAAGGATTTTTAGATTTCTCTGGCCAATCTATAATTGTTGCCTGTACTTTATCTCCATGTTCTGCACCATTCATCTTATTTTCTGATATAAAGATATCTGCATACATTTTATTAGAGTCTGGTAATACAAAGCCAAAATTTTTATTTTTTTGGAGTACACCAACAAATTCAGTTTTTGCACGTTCTAAAACTTCTACAACATCAGCTTCTAATTTATTGGAACGTCTTTTTTTATACACATAAGCTTTAACCATATCTCCATGCAAACCTTTACCAAGATTTACATTTGGTATAAAAATATCATCTTCATAATCATTAGAAATAAAATATCCATTTCCATTAGAGGTAATATCTAAAGTACCTACAGAATATTTACGATCTTCATTTATTTGAAATTTTCCTCTGTCTATTTCTTTAATTTTTTTATTTGCAGTCAATTCTGCTAATTTTTTTAAGATTTGGGTTTTTCCATCAGTATCAGAAATTCCCATTTTTCCAGCAATTTGTTTATAATTATAATGTTTACTACTGTCTTCATTTAATATTTTAAAAATATTTCTCGTTAAATCTTTTACTATTTTTCCTTTCTTTTTAAATATCTTTTTTTTCTTTCTTGTCATGTATTTTTACTTCTATTTATATACTACCAAAGTACAATTATTTCATTTGAATGTTATTAAAAAATGGTTATCAATTGATTATTGTAAATTGGCTTTTTTTATTAATTTTTATTTATGTCTAATTCTTGGTTTATTATTGCTAACCCTACTTCTGGAAATCGGAATTTTTCTAAACAATGGAAGGAAATTCAGCAATACTTAAAACTTAAGAATATAGACTATTCTTTTACTGTTACACAGTTTTCTAAACATGAAATTGAGTTGGTACAAGCTGCAATTCAACAAGGTTTTAGAAATATTATTTCTGTTGGTGGAGATGGTACACTACACAATGTAGTTAACGGAATAATGATGCAAATATACGTAAAAACTTCGGATATAACTATAGGAGTAATTCCTTTAGGTACTGGAAATGATTGGATAAAAATGTATAATATTCCTAATTCTATTGAAAAAGCTATTGAAATCATCTATAGAAAAAAAACAATTTTACAAGATATTGGTGTTTTAAAAACTAATGATAACAAAACTACATATTTTAATAATGTGGCTGGTTTAGGTTATGATGGTTATGTTGTTAAGAAATTACATTCACTTAAAAGGTTTGGAGCTATTTCTTATTTAATAGCAGGAATTTATGGTTTGTTATTCTATAAAAAAACAATTTTTAAAATTATTTTTGATGATAAAAAAATAGAAGAAAAATGTTTAATGACAATTATTGGAATCTGTAAATTTTCTGGAGGTGGAATGCAGTTTACAAAAGATATTAACCCTTCTGATGGATTTTTTGATATTACAATCATTAAAAATTTAAGATTTTTAGAAGTAATCTATAATTTACCAAAATTATATACTGGTAAAATAGTACATCATAAAAAAGTAGCAACTTATAAAACAAAAGAAATAACTGTAATTCCGCAAAACTCAAAACCTTTTATTCAAGCAGATGGAGAATTGATTGGATCAGGAAAAATAACTGTAAATATTATTGAAAAAGCACTTCAATTTGTAATTTCTTAAAATTTTCTTAAAAAAAATGTAACGTTTTCTTAAATACTACGTCTTTATAATAAGAGAATCAACTTTTTAGGATGAAAAATCTACGTAAAATTATCGCTTTATTCGCATTTATCTTCATTATCGGAATTTATTTAACAGTAAAAACGGTAAATACTTCTTTGAATAAAACTGATATTCCTAAAGAAACTGTTGAGGTTCAAAAAGATACTACTTATTTGTTAAGAGCTGAAAAGAAAACAAAGACAGTCTAAAAAATCTTACTTATTTAAAAATTCTTATCACATATTAATTTTATATAAATTGAATTAATCAAACTAAAATTCAATCCTATTTTTTTTTCGTTAATACACTTATCAACATTCTATATTATAATTATTTTTCTTTTATAAAATTTTAAAAAACAATGATGTTTATAATAGTATGTGAATAGCTACAGTAAATTTTTTATTTTTTATTTTTAAATATCACTTATTAAAAACCATTCACAACTTATCAATTTTTAAAACCTTAAAAATCAATTATATTTTTGAATTATTAACAAAAGTTATAAACAGCTATTCACTTATTTTTATTGATAATTAACCAATCAATTCATGTAAACAAATTGTAAATTTTATGTTGATAAACTTTTATCAAAAAGGTATAATAAAATTTGCATATCTCATAGAACTCATTGTATTGTAATAATTATTAGAATCACCAAAAAAAGTTTCGAGTTTTTAATGATAAGTTCTTAACATTAGCTTAAAACACCTAAAAGCTTTACTAATAACTAGTTATTAAAAATTGATAAATTTTGATTGTTTATAACTGTTGATAACTGGTATTTTCTATATTTTTGTTGCTGTAACTATGTCATTGCGAATGAAATGAAGCAATCTGCTCGTTTATAAAAAAGATTACTTCACAATTCTTCCTAGTAAAGACAGTATATAAAATTATAAAATTATGACAATTGCCATAGGTAATGATCACGCAGGAACTGAATATAAGTTCAAAATTATAAAACATTTAGAAAATAAAGGTTTCAAAGTCCTAAATTTTGGAACAGATACAAATGATTCTATGGATTATCCTGATGCTATTCATCCAACAGCAGATGCTGTAGAGTCTGGCAAAGCAGCACTCGGAATTATTTTGTGTGGATCAGGAAATGGAGCACAAATGACAGCAAACAAACACCAAGGAATTAGGGCAGCTTTATGTTGGAATAAAGAATTGGTTGAATTAACAAGACAACATAATAATGCTAACGTACTTACAATTCCTGCACGTTTTGTGTCTTTACAACAAGCAATTGGTTTCGTAGATGTTTTTTTAACTACAGAATTTGAAGGTGGTAGGCATCAAAATAGAATTGATAAAATTTCTTGTTAATCATTAAGTCATTGCAAGTTTACGAAGCAATCTCTTTATAAATTAAAAGATTACTTCACTTTGTTTGTAATGACGATTATCTATTATTTTTTATGGAATTTATAACGAAATCTTTCCAAGAATTAAACACCACAGAATTGTATCAAATACTTCAATTACGTTCTGAAGTTTTTGTGGTAGAGCAAGATTGCGTGTATCAAGATTTAGATTTTAAAGATCAAAAAGCATTGCATGTATTTGGTATTAAAGATGATAAAATTGTGGCTTATACCAGAATTTTTAAATCAGGAGATTATTTTAAAAATGCTAGTATTGGTAGAGTAGTGGTTGCAAAAAATGAGCGAAGCTCTGGTTATGGAGTAGATTTAATGGAAGCTTCAATAAAAGCAGTTGAAAATGAGTTTAAAACAGAAAAGATTACAATTTCAGCACAAGTATATTTGACAAAATTTTACAATTCTCTTGGATTTAATAAAGTAGGAGAGGAGTATCTAGAAGATGGAATTCCTCATATTAGAATGGATAAAGGTTAATTAAAACCATCAACCTTAAGAACTTCACCAACTTTTAAACTATTTAACTTAATTTCTCCAATACGAACACGAATTAAACGCAAAGTAGGAAAACCAACACCTGCTGTCATTTTTCGTACTTGTCTAAATTTACCTTCTTTAATTATGATAGAAATCCAACTTGTTGGGCCATGTCTATCATCACGAATTTTTTGACTTCTTAATGGAAAGTTAGGATCATCAATTAGAAAAGCTTTACAGGGTTTAGTAATGTATTTTTTACCTTCAAAACCAATTTCAACACCTTTTTTTAGTTTTTCTATAGCTTCATGGGTAATAATTCCATCTACTTGAACATAATATTCTTTCTCATATTTATTACTTCTAACTTCTTCAGAAACTTTACCATCAGTAGTTAAAAATAATAAGCCTTCAGAAGCATAATCTAAACGCCCAATTGCCATAGTTCCTTCAGGAAAATTATACAATTCTCCTAGTAGTTTTTTCTTTCTTTTGGTTTGATTATTAATAAATTGCGATAAATATCCCCAAGGTTTATGAAGTATAAAATGTTTATGTTTATCAATCAAATTAAAACATTTTTATTTTACAGAAGTTAAAAAACTATTAAAAGAAGACCAATAGGTTTCATAACCTTCTGTAGTTTTCCAAAGTGCTCTAGAACCGTGAATTCCTTTTACTTTTGGTATAAAATGAGTTGAAAAATTAGAATCTATTTTATCAATTAAAGTTTTAACACTTTCACTTTCATTTAAAGAAGAAGTTACAAAAACAGGTTTTTTATAAGTACTGATACTTTTATTAATATCAATACCTTTAAAATATTCACCAGGACTAAATGCAGCAACTGCTTTAATTTTTGAATTATTTACGCCAATTAAAAGTGCTAAAGAAGCAGAGTAAGAACTACCAACTAATAAAATTTTTCTACCTTCATTTTGTTTGTAGATATAATCTATAGCAGCTTCAATATCTTGCTTTGCATCTAAATAAGTAACTCCTAACCCTTTTTTACTAGCAGCTAGTTTCGTTCTATTTTTTATATTATTAACTGCGTTTCCAGAACGTTGATCAATTGCCATTACAGAATATCCTAATTTTGTTAATTGAACAGCAGTATCTATGTATTCTCCTTTACTGTAACCAGCTTGATGGCACAGTAAAATACTAATAAATGTATTTTTAGAATTATAAATATCTGCAGTAATTGGTAAACCATCTTTAGAAGGAAAAGTGATTGTTTTCTTTTTTGAAATTTGATTTTCTACAGCCAAATTCGGTTTATCAGCAGGTTTATTTTTACAAGAAAATAGTATTAATAAGCTAAAAATTAGAGTGTATTTTGTCATCTTATATAATTTTGGTTTATCGTATTTTTATAGTAATAGAAAATGTATTTTTTCCTTTTGATATACTCATATTTTCTTCAGAGAATTTCTGGTTTGTGTAAGAAGTATATTGCGTAATTGGCTCTATACAAACCATATTATCTACCTCTGTCCAAAGCATAAAATTATTAAAGCCTTCAGTAGAGATTTCTAAATTATTTTTATCAATATTTTTTAATATGATTTTATCAGAATCTAAAATAGGAAATGCATTAGAACCAGCCTTATAAACATCAATTAAGCTGTATGTTTTATTATTTGCAGTAAAGGTTTCTTTACCAGTATTAGACAATAAAAAAGCAGGATGATAACCTAACATAAAAGGCATATTTTCTTCAGAATTAATAATAAAATCAATTTTTAAAATATTTTCTTGTAATAAAAATTTCTTTTCGAAAGAAAAATTAAAAGGCCAATGTAAAAATTCTTCAGAAGATTTTTCAGGAAACTTACTGTTTTTAATAAGAGTATTCTTTTTATAACTTTTGATATAGTTTGCACTGATTTTATTGTAAGAAATCAAATCATAATCCAATTCGCGCAATAAACCATGTTGATCTTGAACAGCATCTCCATTTTTAGTGTGTACTCTAAAGTTATTTTTAGAAGTAGGACCAATAACAGGAAACATCTCATCATCAGATTTTCGCCATCCTTTATTTCCTTTTTGATGAATATATTCTAAATTATTATGAGTAAAGCTTGTTAACTCTCCATTTTTAATAGAAATAGTAGATTTCTTATTTTTTAAAGTAGTTTTATAACTCATAATTTTTTTGTAAAAATACTATAAAAATGAAACTAAAATATTAGGAATATAATAGTAGTTTTTCGTAACTTGTGCAACCGAATAAAAAAAAGATTTAGAAAGATTTATGGCAGCAGATAAAGAGAAAGCAGCAAAACTAAAAGCTTTACAACTTACTCTAGATAAGTTAGATAAAACGTATGGTAAAGGTTCTGTGATGAAATTAGGAGACGTAGTTACTGAAGATGTAGATGCTATTTCTTCTGGGTCTTTAGGTTTAGATTTAGCTTTAGGAGTTGGTGGTTATCCAAGAGGTAGAGTTATCGAAATTTATGGTCCAGAATCTTCTGGTAAAACAACCTTAACCATCCATGCAATTGCAGAAGCTCAAAAAGCAGGTGGTATTGCAGCTTTTATTGATGCAGAGCACGCTTTTGATAAGTTTTATGCAGAGAATTTAGGTGTAGATGTTGATAATTTAATCATTTCTCAACCAGATCATGGAGAGCAAGCGTTAGAAATTGCTGATAATTTAATTAGATCTGGTGCAATTGATATTGTTGTGATTGATTCTGTTGCTGCATTAACACCAAAATCAGAAATTGAAGGTGAAATGGGAGATTCTAAAATGGGTCTTCATGCACGTTTAATGTCTCAAGCGTTACGTAAATTAACAGGTACAATTTCTAAAACGAATTGTACAGTAATTTTTATTAACCAATTACGTGAAAAAATTGGAGTAATGTTTGGCAATCCAGAAACAACGACAGGAGGTAATGCTTTAAAATTTTATGCTTCTGTTCGTTTAGATATTAGAAGAAGAACGCAAATTAAAGACGGAGATAGAGTTATTGGAAACAGCACCAAAGTTAAAGTTGTAAAAAATAAAGTAGCACCACCATTTCAAATTGCAGAATTTGATATTATGTATGGGCAAGGAATTTCTAAAGTTGGAGAAGTTTTAGATATTGGTGTAGAACTAGGCATTATCAAGAAAAGTGGTTCTTGGTTTAGTTATGGAGAAACAAAATTAGGCCAAGGTAGAGATTCTGTAAAAGGATTAATAAAAGATAATCCAGAATTAATGGATGAGTTAGAAAATAAAATAAAAGAGGCTATTGAAAACCAAGATTAAGTATTAAAAGTTCTAACTATTATTAAACTGCTACAGAAGTAATCAATCTGTAGCAGTTTTTTATTCTCCAGAAAAAACTTTTACCAACCACAGAATTAAATAAAGTGCAACCCCTGTACCTGCTAATAAAACCAATAATACAAAGAAAATTCTAATATTTTTAGCAGTAAAACTTGTTTTAGTTGCTAACCATTCACAAACACCTAATAGCATAATTTTTTAATTTTTGATTAAACACCAGTACTTCCAAAACCTCCAGAACCACGTTCTGTTTCACTTAAAACTTCAACTTCTTTCCAATTAACACGTTCGTGTTTTGCAATAACTAATTGTGCAATACGTTCACCATCATTAATTATAAAATCTTCGTTTGATAAATTGACTAAAATAACACCAATTTCTCCACGATAATCTGCATCTACAGTTCCAGGACTGTTTAAAACAGTTATTCCTTTTTTAGCAGCCAAACCACTTCTTGGTCTTACTTGAGCTTCAAAACCAACAGGTAAAGCTATAAATAAACCTGTTTTTACAATAGCTCTTTCTAGAGGTTTTAAAATGACTGCTGATTCAATATTTGCTCTTAAATCCATTCCTGCTGCACCTTCAGTTTCGTAACTAGGGGTAGCGTGTTTCGATTTATTAATGATTTGTACGTTCATTATCTTATCTAAATTTTCAAACAGAACAAATATAATAAATCAAGCAAGTTTTTATCAATAGTTAATACTTTTCTTACTTTTGAAGTTTAAATAATAAAATACAATGGAGAAACAGAAAATTGCAGTTTTTGGTGGTGGAAGTTGGGCAACAGCTATTGTAAAAATGTTACTTGAAAATTTAGATACAGTTGGCTGGTATATGAGAAACGAATATGTAATAGAGCATATTAAACAAAATAATCAAAACCCAAAATACTTAAGTTCGGCAGAATTAGACTCAAAAAAACTAGATTTATCATCAAACCTTAATGATATTATTAATAATTACGATGTTTTAATCTTTGCAATACCATCAGCATTTTTAACAGCAGAATTAGCAAAGTTAAACACCTCTTTAAAAGACAAAACTATTTTTTCTGCAATTAAAGGAATTGTACCAGAAACAGGATTGATTATTGGTGAACATTTTAACAAAGAGTATAATATTTCTCTTGAAAATATTGGTGTAATAACAGGACCATGTCATGCAGAAGAGGTTGCAATGGAACGTCTATCGTATTTAACAATTGCTTGTAAAGATGAAGAAAAAGCAAAAAATATGGCTGATGCTTTAAAAAGTTGGTATATAAAAGTTAAGATTTCTGATGACATTATTGGTACAGAATATGCAGCAATGTTAAAGAATATTTATGCTGTTGCTGCAGGAATAGCACACGGTTTAGGTTATGGAGATAATTTTCAATCAGTATTAATGAGCAATGCCATTCGAGAAATGAAACGTTTTATAAAGAAAGTGCATAAAATGAAGCGTAACATCAATAACTCAGCTTATTTGGGTGATTTACTTGTTACAGGGTATTCAACTTTTAGTAGAAATAGAATGTTTGGCAATATGATTGGTAAGGGCTACACTGTAAAATCAGCACAACATGAAATGAGTATGATTGCTGAAGGATATTATGCTACTAAAAGCGCGTTTAAAATTAGACAGGATAAAGGTGGTAAAACCCCAATTATTGATACTGTATACACTATTTTATATGAAAATAGAAACCCTAAAAAAGAATTTAAAAAGTTGACAGATAAGTTAGATTAATTGTTTAATTTTGAACAATTAATTATAATTTTAAACTTTTATAATGAAAACAATACAACAAGTTGTAGAAAGTACTATCAGAAAAACACCTTTCATAGAAGAAGCTTTACACGAAAAATTAATAAATGTTTCTTCTCTAGCTCGAATAATTTTACCAGAAGTATCTTCAGTTTTAAAAAAAGAAGTTAAAGTTGGTGCTGTAATGATGGCCATAAACAGACTCTCACCTGCAAGCGAACTACGAATTCGAAAAAATATAAAAAAGCTTGCATTAGATTTAGGCGATGTTATTGTAAGGTCAGACTTATGCGATTTTACTTTTAAAAACACACCATCATTATTAAGAGAAATTGCAAAAGTATTGACAAAATCATCTGAAAATTCTGATTATTTTTTAACAGTTTCTCAAGGTATTTTCGAAACCAATATTGTTACTAGTAAAAACTTAAGACCTTTTGTTGAAGATATTTTTGAACAAGAAACGCTAACGCACAGTATGTTAGAGTTGGCCTCAATTACCATAAAACTGCCTGAAGAGAATTTAGAACAATCTGGTATTTATTATTTTATATTAAAACAATTAGCTTGGGCAGATATTCCTTTACAAGAAATTATTTCTACTACAAACGAAATGACAATTGTAGTTAAAGAAAAAGATATCAATGAAACTTTTGCTATTTTAATGGATATGAAATTGAGTTAACATCACAACAATACTAAAAATATGTTTATGAAACTTAAAAAATACGCTTTACTGTTGTTTATTCTTACAAGCACCTTTTCTTATGCTCAAGAGAAAATACTATACAAACAAATAGACTCTATAAAACTGTATATGGAAGTTCATAAACCAAAAAACATGAACACTTCAACTAAATACCCAGCAATTGTATTTTTTTTTGGTGGAGGGTGGAATGGAGGTTCTGTATATCATTTTAAACCACAAGCAGATTATTTTGTAAAAAGAGGAATGGTTTGTTTTCTGGTAGATTATAGAGTTGAAAAAAGACAGAAAACAACTCCTTTTGAATCTTTAAAAGATGCAAAATCTGCTATTCGATTTGTTAGAAAAAATGCACAAAAATTTAATATTGACCCTACAAAAATTGTTGGTGCAGGTGGTTCTGCAGGAGGACATTTAGCTGCAGCAACAGCATTAATTGATGCTTATAATGAAAAACAAGATAATCTAGAAATAAGTTGTAAACCCAATGCACTCGTACTTTTTAATCCTGTGATAGACAATGGACCAGGAGGTTATGGTTACCAACGAATTAAAAATGAGTACAAAAACTTTTCTCCATTGCATAATATCAAGAAAGGTGCACCACCAACTATTTTATTTTTAGGAACTAATGATGCTTTAATTCCTGTGGAAACTGTTAAATATTACAAATTGGTAATGGATAAAGTAAAAAGTAGATGCGATTTACATTTATTTAAGGATCAAAAACACGGTTTCTTCAATTACAGATTTTTTAAATATTATAAAGAAACACTTTCAAAATCAGACAGTTTTTTGCAGTCTATTGGGTTTTTAAATAAAAATCCAATAATAGAAATTGAATAAATTTATGGTAAAGATCGATCCTTATGCAGCTTTACGAATAAGAGAATTCAATATTTTTTTATTTGTTCGTTTTTTATTGGTTTTTGGTTGGTCTATGCAATTTATTGTAATTGAATGGCAAGTATATTCCATAACAAAAGATCCACTTTCTTTAGGAATTATTGGTTTGATGGAAATTATTCCT
The DNA here is from genome assembly GCF_002954685.1 of Polaribacter porphyrae. Classification (GTDB taxonomy): domain Bacteria; phylum Bacteroidota; class Bacteroidia; order Flavobacteriales; family Flavobacteriaceae; genus Polaribacter; species Polaribacter porphyrae. Next base: position 2,826,449 of record NZ_MSCN01000001.1, read on the forward strand.
GCTTTTTCTATGGCACTTTTTGCAGGACACATTGTAGATCAAAAAGAGAAAAGAAATTTATTAGCTTTATGCACAGCAGCATTTTCTTTGATTAGTTTAGGACTCTATTTTTTAACAACAGATTTTATTGTTGATAATTGGCAAACAAATTCAGTTTTATACGGAATTTACGCTTTGGTCTTTTTTGGGGGATTTTTACGCTCTTTTTTTGGACCAACAATTTTCTCTTTAGTAGCACTTTTAGTTCCTAAAAAAATATATCATAATGCTGCAACCTGGAGTACAAGTACTTGGAAAACCGCATCTGTTTCTGGTGCACTTTGTGGAGGTTTCTTTATCAGTTGGATAGACGTAGATAATACTCTATTACTTGTTTTTGTTTTAGTGATATTATCTTTAATCTTTACTTTTTTCATCAAAAAGAAACCAATTTTAAACAAAAAAATAGGAGAACCTGTTACTGAAAGTTTAAAAGCTGGTGTAAAATTTGTTTTTCAAAATAAAGCCATTTTAGGAGCTTTAACTCTAGATATGATTGCAGTTTTGTTTGGAGGAACTGTGGCTATTTTATCTGTTTTTGCACAAGATATTTTAAAAGTTGGACCAGAAGGTTTTGGGCTATTAAATGCATCTATTTCTATTGGAAGTATTGTAACAATGTTATTGACAACTTACATTCCTATCAACAGAAATACAGGTAAAAAAATGTTGATTTCTGTTTTTATTTTTGGGTTAAGCATTATCGCTTTCGGACTTTCATCTATTTTCTGGGTAAGTTTATTAGCTTTGTTTGTAAGTGGAGCTGCAGACGGAATATCTATGGTGATAAGACAAACCATTTTACAGTTAAAAACACCAGATGATATGCGTGGAAGAGTATCTTCTGTAAACTCAATGTTTGTAGGTTCTTCTAACGAATTAGGTGCTTTTGAAAGTGGACTAGCAGCAAAATTAGTTGGCCCTGTTGCAGCTGTGGTTTTTGGAGGAACAATGACGATTTTAACAGTAGCAACTACAGCAATTGTAAGCCCAACTATTAGAAATTTAGATTTAACTGAAGATATTGAAGAGAATGAAAAAGACGTAATTAGCTAAAAATTGAATTTAACTGTCATTTCAAGTAAAGTCGAGATATCTCATTTTTTTAATCAGGAATCGTTCTAAAATTACCCAGTAATAATGTCCAGTCATAAGATTTAAAATTTAATTTTTTGGGTTCTTTAGGTACAATTCTATACTTTTTTAAAATCTTACAAGCACCAGATTTTCCTCCAAAATCTCCACGAAACCAAGACATTAAAGCAACCGTTTTTGCAGTTTTTGTTGCTGTATCAAATGTAGTTTGCTCTTTTAAATATTCAGTTGTCATAAAATCGAATTCCTTATCCAAGTTTTCAGCAGAATATACAGCTACTGGAGGACAGCTTTTTGCACCACAATTCAACGCAAAATGAATTCTCCAATCAATTTTACCATCAATTCGTAATTTACGCTCCCATTTTGGCCTGAACCACTTTCTTAAATAGCCTAAACTAATTTTCATGCGAGATTTTCTAATAATTCCATGCTCAATATCATCAAAAGACAACAATTCACCAGCAATTTTAACACGTTCTTGTCCAAAAAAAGCACCTCTATTTTTGTATTCACTTGGGTTTTCTGTCAATGAAATTTGAATAAAAGCATTGTAAATATTTACCCAAAATGCTATTTTTTGTTGATCGGTTTGTAGTTCATCAACCAAATCAGTTAAGGTACTTTCTGATAAAATTTGTACTTCTTTATCATAAGATTTTTTGTCTATAATATTTTGCAGTAAATCTTGTGCAACATCACTATAAATTATCTTATTTTGTGAACTAATTTGTAATGTTGATAAGAAAAATAATGCGATTAAAAACTGTTTCATATAAAATTACGTAAATTTAAGTATGCTATTAAGTATTATTATTCCTGTTTATAATGAGCAAGAAAACCTTACAAAAAGGTTGTCGTTTTTATGCGAACAAACTAACAAATATCCCATAGAAGTTATCGTTTCTATTTCTCCTGAAAGTTCTGATAAAAGCCCAGAGGTTTGTAAGAATTTTGATAAAGTTACCATTTTTATAAGTGATAAAAAAGGAAGAGCATCACAAATGAATTTCGGAGCGAGTAAAGCAAAAGGAGATATATTTTTATTTTTACACGCAGATGTAATTTTACCAAATGATTTTTATAATCAAGTTTTAAAAGCGATTTCAGAAGGCAATCAGTTTGGGTTTTTTGCATATCAATTTGATAAAAAATCAACATTATTAAATTTTAATAGTCAGTTTACTACTAAAGACGGCTTATTTGCAGGAGGTGGAGATCAGTGTCATTTTTTTACAAAAGAAACTTTTACAAAATTTAATGGTTTTAACGAAGAATTCTGCATTATGGAAGATTTTGAAATGATGGATAGAATCAGGAAACAAAATATTCCGTTTAAAATAATACAATCTAAAGCAACTGTAAGTGCCAGAAAATACGATAATAATTCTTGGTTAAAAGTCAATTTGATTAATGGCTATGTATTTTTGAAATATAAGTTAGGAGTGCATCCAAAAAAATTGAGAAAAACGTATAAATCACTGTTAAGAGAATCTTTATAATTAATAGAATGAAGGGAGTTTTACAGCATAATAGAAACATAAAACTACTAGAAATAGGGCTACTATTTATTGTAACTCCAATTGTTTTATTAATAGAAATTCCAATACTTTATAAAGTGATTTATCTTTTATTAGGAGTTCTGTATATCGTTTTAATATCCATATTTGTAGGAAAATTTTCTAAAATTAAAGTTGATAAAAAACGATATAAAAATGCCCTAAAACATATAAGTATCCGTTTTCTGATTATTGCACTTTTAACCACTTTAGTTTTATATATTCAAGATAAGGAAGCTTTGTTTGATGTAATGCTAAATAAGCCCATTTTATGGCTAAAATTTAGCGGAGTTTATATTCTTTTTTCTGTAATTCCACAAGAGTTAATTTATAGAAATTTTTTTGTAAAACGCTATCAAGAATTGATAAAAAATAAAAATGTATTTATTTTAATAAACGCAATTTTATTCTCTTTTGCACATATTTGGTTTCAAAGTTGGATTGTGCTTTCGTTTACATTTATTGGTAGTTTGTTGTTTACAACTACCTATTTAAAATCGAAATCTACTTTGTTAATCATTCTTGAACATTCTTTATATGGAGTTTGGTTGTACACAGTTGGTTATGGAGAACTATTTATGTTTCCTGTTTAAAGATTTCTTATTCTTCAAGTTTTCAAAAACCTTGTAGGTATTTGCCAGTATAATTAATAATATAGTTAGCTCAACTTAATATCTATTGTTTATTAGTAAGTTATAATTTTTATTATTTAATACAAATATCATTTGACTTTATGGAGAAATCTTAATATAGATATGAGATTTCTCAACTACACTCTTATTTTGTAAGATACTTTCAATTAAAATATATTTTGATTTAAGCAATGTTTGAAATGACAGTCGGTTAATTTTCAATAAAATAACATTTATAAATAAAAAAGTTATATCGAACTTACGTTAATAGATACTTACAAGGTCAAAAAAAGACCTTGCAGGAAATGAGATAATAAAATATAGTTCATGAATTCGTGACACTTTTATTACTCAAAAGTTGTCGCCATTTTTAAATGATATGCTAATTCTTCTTGCTGTTTTTTAGCAGTAGCATCATCCCAAGAAAAAGCAGTTTGAAATTCATTTAATACAAATTTTTCAAATTTAGTTACGCTGTTTGCATCAAAGAAAAGGCGTCCTGTTCTGCGCATAAAAAAGTCAGTTGGGTTGCAAGCCATTTCATAATTTATGGCAAACCAAACTTCTGCTTTTATCATTTTTTCTTGCATATTGTCATGCATTAAATCGTCAAATTTTTGCAAGATAATGTCTGTTTGTTTTCCATAATTATGTACTAAATATTCAGCATCTCTTTTATCAAAATCTACTTCTGCAATTCTATTTTGAATGGCATCTGTATAACTTTTTACTTCTGAATAATTTGTAAAAGTTCCACCAGAAAGTACAATTTCTTTGGTTTTAATTTCTTTAAAAGATTTATTAAATCTACGTTCGTATTTTTTACCTACCAAATCTACGATGCGTTCAGCCATTTTTCTGTAGCCAGTTAATTTACCACCAGCAATAGAAATCAATTCTGTATCTGATACAAAAATTTCATCTTTACGAGATAATTCACTTGCAGATTTTCCTTCTTCGTGAATTAAAGGTCGCAAACCAGCCCAAGATGATTGTACATCATCTAAAGAAATGGTAATATCAGGAAACATATTATTAACTGCTGATATTAAATACGTTGCATCAACCAAATTCGTATTTACATTGTCTTTATCTTGTTGATAATTGGTGTCTGTGGTGCCAAAATAAGTAACTCTTCCACGAGGAATGGCAAACATCATTCTTCCATCTGGAATATCAAAATAAACCGATTGTTTTACGGGTAATTTTTCGTGAGCAACAACTAAATGCACACCTTTAGTTAAATGCAATCGCTTGCCAATTTTAGAGTGATTAATTTGACGTAATTCATCTACCCAAGGGCCACAAGCATTCACAACATATTTTGCTTTTATAGCAAATTCATCATTAGAAATAGTGTCCTTCACTTTTGCGCCAACAACTCTATTTTTTTCGTAAATAAATTCTGTACCTTCTGTATAATTTAGAATATTAGCATCATAAGCTAAAGCTGTTTTTAAAACTTCAATAGTTAAACGAGCATCATCAGTTCTATATTCTGCATAATATCCAGCACCATTTAAAATACTTTCTGGTAATAAAGGTTCTTTCTGTAAAGCTTCTTCTTTATTTAGCATTTTTCGTTTATCTTCTCCTTCTACAGAAGCTAAAATATCATAAACTTTTAAGCCAATTGAGGTTAACCAAGAACCATAGGTTCCACCTTCAATAAGAGGTAAAATCATTTTTTCTGGAACTACTAAATGTGGTGCTAACTTGTGTACAATTGCACGTTCTGTACCTACTTCTTTTACCAACCAAAAATCGAATTGTTTTAAGTATCGTAAGCCTCCATGAATTAGCTTTGTTGATTTACTAGAAGTACCAGATGCAAAATCATTTTTTTCGATTAAAGCTACTTTCATTCCTCTTGATGCTGCATCTAAAGCAATTCCTGCGCCTGTAATTCCTCCACCAATAATAAGCAAATCGAATTCAGTTTCTTTTAATTCTTTGGTAATATTTTTTCTATTTAAATATGAAAAATTATTCATCTTATACAGTTTTGATTGGTGTACAAATTTCGATTAAAAAACCGTTAAGATCTCTTACATAACCTACTTTTTGTCCCCAAGGTTTTTCAGTTAAAGGTTCAAATTCAGTTGCTCCATTTTGGATTGCTTTTTGAAAATCAGCTTCAATATTTTCTGATGTAAATGCTAATTCTACACCAAAAGGTTTTTTAATTATTGATGATTTTTTAAAACCTTTTTTAAAGTTTGATTTACCAAGTTTAATAGAAGCAAAAGCGATAGTTGTTTCTCCAGACAGTAACTCACCATAATCATTCTCTGGAGTTATAAATTTTTTGGAAAAGCCGAATGCTTTTTCATAAAACTCAATTGTTTTAGAAACATTTTCTACATATAAAATAGTGTATGCAAATTTCATTTTTTTATTTTAAAATGTCTGTTGGCAAACCGTCAATACTTTGTTGATTTCTAGTTTCCCAGTAATTTTCAATACCTACTTTTCCTTGTTTTGTTGCCCAATCATTTAAGTCATTTCGTTCTCCTTTGTATTCAAAAAAAGGAATAGACATTCCACAAGAAGTTTGTGCAGATTCAACAATAATATCAAATATTTGACGCGTTCCAGGTGTTTCTGGAAACAAAGAAATTACTTCATTCCAATCTCCGTCATTTGGTTTTATTTCTTTTCCTGTGCCATACAAACGCAAAATATTTGGCACTTTCTCAAAGGAACAAAACATAATGGTAATGCGTTTATTTTCTAACAAATGTGCAGCAGTTTCGTTTCCACTCCCTGTAACGTTTAACCATAAAACACGGTTTTCACTCATCACTTTAAAAGAATCCATTCCTTTTGGTGATAAATTTATACGACCAGAATTAGGAGCAGTTGCTACAAAGAATATTTTTTGCGCTTCAATAAATTTTTGAAGTCTTGAGGTGATTTTTGTATAAAATTTTGACATTTAGAGTAAAATAATAGAATTCACAATTTACAAAATATCATTTTATATTAACTATTATTTTGCCCTACTTCTTAATTCAGAAATTATTTTACTTTCACTTTCTGTTTGTTTAGGGATATTGTAAGATTCCCAAAAATCAGGATTAAATTTTTCAGCTTGATTTTCAATACTAGAGCTAATATCCATATTTCTTTTAAAGGGATAGTTTTCTACATTATCAATAACTACTTTATTAATAAAAAGCTCTTTTTTAGGATATTTTGTAAATAAAACTTTATTGGATTCTAAACCTTTAAAAATTCTCCAAGTATCTTCTTCTTTCTGATATTTTAGATACATTTTATCATCTATTTCTTGATACTCAATAACTAAATTATAATATACTTGCAACGCTCGATTAGAGAACCTTCTTTTCCAAGACCTGTTTTTTTTCGCTTTTCTTATCAATTCTATTCTTACAAAAGCAAAAGTTTTTGTATCAATAAAAAGTGTGCTGGTTTGAAAAGGTTTGTCAATTCCTGTTATTTTATATACAAGTCTATTTTTATAGGGTAATATATTTTCGAGTATGTATTTCCATCCGTTTTTCCCTTTAATTGGTCCATAATCAAAACGAATTAAATCGTCTTCCACCAAATCTATAATCGAATTTTTACGTTCAGAATTTTTATTCCAAGGATGTTTATCTCCTAAATAATTTGTTTTTACACCTAATATTTCTACTAATGGCTCTCTTTTGGTTTTATATCCTTGGTATAGAAATTTAGTGGCACATTCTAAATACTCAACATATTTATCTTCTTCTTTTTGTAAATCTCTAACATAACCTTCTAAAATATAAGGTTTTGTAGGGTAATTATTATATATCTCCTTGTACGCTTTTCTAACAATTTCTTTTGCTGTAAGTTGTTTCTTTTTGGTAGCTCTTATTACAACTTCTTCTAAATCTGTTGTTTTTGAAGAAAGGTATATGGTTTCATTTTTAGCAAAAGAATTAACTTTTTTACTGATTGATAAATACCCAATCATAGAAATAGTTATGCTATTTTTTTGCTTCTTATTTGGGATATAAAAAGTGAAAAAACCATCATTATTTGTTGTTGTACCTATAGATTCTGATGTTAAATAAATGGAAGCATAAGAAATTGGTTTAGAAGTTTCAAGGTCTAAAACACGACCAGAAATTTTAGTTTTATTTTGAGAAAAGTTTACAATTGAAACCAATATAAAAATAAGTGTGATGTACTTTTTAATAAAATTATCCATAATTTTTAAACGATTCAACAAATATAATGTTACTTAATCTTTTAGATGTTTTTTTAACAAACACTAATTATTACCTTTAACCCAAATAAAAATCTTTTTTATGGAATACGGATTTCTATCAGTAATACCACCAATTATTGCCATCATTTTAGCGTTAAGAACCAAGCAAGTGTATATTGCTTTGTTATTTGGAATTTGGTTTTCTTGGTTGATTATCAAAGGCTGGAATCCATTGGAAGGCACATTAGCAATGATAGAAGGAATGGTTAATGTTTTTCAATCGAAAGGGAATACAAGAACCATAATGTTTAGTGCATTAGTGGGTGCTTTGTTGATTTTCATTCAATATTCAAAGGGAGTTGAAGGTTTTATCAATATCATCAATAAAAGGTTGGTAAAACTAGAAGATAAAAAAACAGGATACAGTAGAGTAATGGTGCAACTTTTAGCCACTTTTACTGGTCTTTTATTGTTTGTGGAAACTAGTATTTCTTCTTTAACTGTGGGTACTTTATACAGACCAATTTTTGATAAATTAAAAATTCCAAGAGAAAAGCTGGCTTACATCGCAGATTCTAGTTCTGCTCCATCATCCATATTAATTCCTTTTAATGCTTGGGGAGCGTTTATAATGGGATTATTGTTAACACAAGGAATTGATAAGCCATTTTCTGTGATGATAGCATCTATCAAATACAATTTTTACCCTTTATTGGCTATTGGAATTTTGTTCTTTATCATCTTATCAAAAAAAGATTTTGGCTTGATGAAAAAAGCAGAAATTAGAACCAAAGAAACAGGTGCTTTAATGAATGAGGGTTCAAAGCCAATGGTTTCTGATGCCGTAACTTCCTTTCCACCAAAAGAAGGTATACAAGCAAAAGCCTATAATATGATTGTGCCACTTTTGGTAATGGTTTTAATGATGCCAATCAATTTAATATATACAGGTTGGAATGCTGTAAAAACATCAACATCTACTTTAGATCATATGCAACAAGCTATTGGAGAAGGTTCTGGTTCATCATCTGTTTTATATGCAGTACTTACAGCAATTTTAGTGGCAATAACTATGTATTTCGTCCAAGGAATTTTAAAACCAAAAGAAGCCGTAAATTTAACTTTAAAAGGAATAAGTGAGCTAATGCCTTTGGCTTTATTAATGTTGTTAGCTTTTGCTATTGGCGATGCTTGTAAAGAATTAGAAACGGGTGTGTATGTGGCAAATGCTACTAAAGAGTGGTTGTCTCCAGAATTGTTACCAGCAGTTGTTTTTATTATCAGTTCTTTTATTGCGTTTTCTACAGGAACTTCTTGGGGAACCTTTGCAATTATGTTGGCAATTTCTGTACCTATGGCAAATATTCATGGAGCAGATATTACTATAGTGGTTGCTGCAACTTTAGGTGGTGGAATTTTCGGCGATCATTGTTCGCCAATTTCAGATACATCTATTATTTCTTCTATGGCTTCTGCAAGTGATCATATAGATCATGTGAAGACACAATTGCCTTATGCTTTGTTTGGAGGTGTAATTACTGTGATTTTGTATTTGGTTATTGGGTTTTTAGGTTAAAAACCTTAACTAAAAAGTTAACATAACATTAAGAATCTTTTTTATAGATTTGATTTGTGAGTCAGTTGACCAAAATAAAAAGTGTTTTCCTTTTATTTATCTTTCTTTTTTTTAAGATAGGAGTTGCTCATTCTCTTTCTCATTCATTTTCTCACGATAATTTAGACAATTGTGAGCAATGTATTTTAATTGTTGATGCTAATAAAACACAAACTTTTGACTACGCAAAAAGTTCTTATAATAATGAACCAGCAAAAGAGTTTTATACTTCAAAAACAATTACTTTAAGTTACAAAAATCCTTTTGTAAGAAAAAATCACCTTTTTTTCTTTTTTAATAAACCACCACCTACTTTATAGTTTTTTTCGAGTATAAATCTAGATAAGGTTCAATACAAAGTAAAGTATCTGTTTAATTAACAGATAAACTTTCGTTATTTTTTTATTTGATAAACTTTAAAATCTTATAAAAAAATACACTCAAAAATTATTTTTTAAAGTTTATAAAATGAAGAAAAAATATATTCAAATATTGTTTTTTTCTTTTTCAATATGCATTTATGCACAAAAAAAAGAAACTGATAATTTTCCTCCACCAGAAAATCCAGTTGAAATACAAGCAACTAAAACCAATAATAAAATTATAATTGATGGAAAATTAGACGAATCTGATTGGCAAAATGCAAAAGTAATTACACAATTTTTTAGAGTTGAACCAGTACAAGGAGGAAATATTAAAAACCCAACAGAAGTACGTATTCTGTTTGATGATAAAAACCTTTATATTGGGGTTTTTGCAAAAGACTCTTTAGGTAAAAAAGGAGTTCGAATTCAAGATTTAAGGAGAGATTTCAGTACAACAGAAAACGATGTTTTTGGTATTCAAATTGATGCACAAAACACCAAGCAATATGCTGTTTCTTTTCAAACAACTCCCTTTGGAAATCAATTAGATTTACAGAGTTTTAATGATAGAAATAGAGATACCAATTGGAATGCTCTTTGGAATGTAAGAACTACAAGAACTAATCAAGGCTATTATGCAGAATTTGCAATTCCGTTCAAATCCATACGTTATGATAAACCTCAAAAAGGTAAACCAATTTCTTGGGGAATTACATTTTACAGGTTGGCAAGAAAAGACTTTGAAAAAACAGTTTTTCCTGCAATTCCGCAATCATTTTCTCAAAACAGAATGGTGTATGCTGCAAAATTAACAGGTTTAGAATTGCCTCCTCCATCAGCAAATATTAGAGTAGAACCTTATGCTTTGTATCAATATGATGATACAAAAGTTGGAAATAGCACTACAAATAAAATTAGTGAACCAAAAATAGGGGGAGATGTAAAATGGGTCATCAACCCTAAAACAGTAGTAGATGTTACCATTAATACAGATTTTGCACAAGCAGATGTAGACAGAGCTGTTAATAATTTAGAACGATTTAATATTTTCTTCCCAGAAAGAAGACAGTTTTTTCTGGAAAATTCAGGAATTTGGGCAGGAAGCTCCAACTTTCAAATAAAGCCTTTTTTTAGCAGAACTATTGGTTTAGACAATAGCTTTAATGCACAACCTGCACCTTTAGATTTTGGTACAAGATATACACAAAGAGATGAAAACAGAACTATTGGTGCTCTAGCAGTAAGGCAAGGAGCTACAGACGAAGCTGGAGGAAGCACTTTTGGAGTGGCAAGATATACGCAAAACTATGGTAAAGAAAATAATTTTGGAGCTATGATTACGCATAGAATAGATGATAGTTTTAATCCATTAAACATCAAAAATAAAAATAATACAACCATTACTGTTGATGGTTTTATAAGACCAACACCAGAAGTTTCAGTTTCGTATTTATTATCAACATCAATAGATAGTGAGACTAATGGATTAGGATATTCAGGACGAATTTTTACAGGCAAACGTACCAATGATTATTATATGGGTTATGTAAATTCTTTTGTAAGTGATACTTATGCTCCAGATATGGGGTTTGTATTTCAGAAAGATGTGATGTATCACAGTCCAGGAGGTTATGCTATCTTAAGACCAAAAAAACTACCTTTTATTAGAAGATGGGATCCAGGAGTTTTCTTAAATTATTATCACGATTTAAAAGATTTTGGAAACTTTCAACAAGCAAATTTGTATATTTTTCCAATTTTTATGTGGTTTAAGGACAATAGTTTTTTTGAAGCCTCATTTACTCCAACTTGGCAAAATATCAATTTTAATTTTTCTCCTTTAGGGATAAATATAGAAGAAGATAATTACAGTTATACACGCTATTTATTACGATACAATACAGATCAATCTAAAAAACTTTCAGGAGGAACAAGGTTTGATTTTGGTAGTTTTTATAACGGAAATCGAAATACTTTTACAGGTAATTTACGATATGCACCATTACCAAATATATCTTTATCAGCAAATTACGAACATAATAATATTAAAAGTCTTGGTATTCAAAAAGAAGATTTAAAGACAGATTTATATTCAGCTAATTTAAGATTGGCATTAAATCCTAGATTACAATTCAATAGTTTTTATCAATTTAATAGTTTTGATAAGCAAGGACGTTTGAATTTAAGATTGAGCTGGGAATATCAACCTTTGTCTTTTATTTATTTGGTGTTTAATGATATAGATGAAGATCAGTTTAACCCAAGAATTCAGAATAGACAATTTATTAGTAAAATTACCTTTTTAAAACAATTTTAACAAAGTAGAGTGTATTTGAGAATAAATAAAAGAAGATTTGTCCATAAGGTTGAAATTGTAGAAGACAATTATGAAATTACAATTTGAAAATTATGTTATTTTGCCAAAACCCCACGTTTTTTAATTTCAGGAATCATTCGCAAAGCACCTTCTTTAACAGAATTTGCTTCAAAAATAAATGTTTTTTCAAACAAGGTGTTTCCTGTAAAAAAAGTAACTTGAAAACGGTTGTTTAATTTGAATAATTCAGGTTGAATCAATTCAATTTTAGCAAATGAATTGGCAGGTAGTTTTTCTAATTTTTTACGCAGTAAAGAAGTGGTTTTTGTTTTAGAAAAACCTTGTGAAACAATGACCATCATTTCTAAACCTATCTCTTTATTGTTGATGATATAAACATTCCAATCATCAGTTTTATAAATAGCATTATACTCATAAACTACAGCCATTTCTACGTTTGTAACTTCTGGTATTTTGATGTCTTTTTTCACTTTTGCTGAATTTATTGATACTTCTTTAATTCTTCGAATATATTTTGATATAACTCTTTCTCCCAAGAAATGTTTTTAATATTTGGGAAAACATTATTTTTTCTAAAATCTCTTGGAGCGATAATTACTTTTATTTCTTGATTGAAAGCAAATTTTGAAAGAATAAAAATTTCTTCAATAGCTTCATCTCCAACAGGAATACAGCCAACAGTTACTTTTTTTCCGTGAATAAAAATATCACTACCTAAATTTGTTCTTCCAGTTTCTTTAGCTTTCTTTTTATCAAACTTGTTTGGGTAATTTACTTTTAAAGAAAGGTGATAAGAGCTATTTGGGTTTAGAAATTCGATTTTATAAATGCCTTCAGGAATTTGTTTATCCCCTTCTTTTAATTTTGGTCCAATAGTTCCACTAAAACTAGTAAAACCGTACGTTTTAACTTTTTGAAAAATATCATTTTTTTGTCCCAAAAGTTCTAATTTTTGCTCTTCTTTAAAAATTAATAAAACTATTTTTTCAGGATAAGTATCTAATCCAACTCTTGACAAATAAGGCATTATTCTTTCATTAACTGAAGAATTGTATTTTTTTACAATCGAGTTTACAGTCTCTTTACCTTTTATTTTTGTTACAATAGGGGAATAAATTTTACGCCCATATTTAAGGAAACAGAATATTAAAATTAATAATATTATTCCAAAAAAAACAAATTTCTTGTTCATACTCTTTTACCACAAAGATTGGAATTCCTTCCCTTTTGAAAGGTTAGGATGGATTTTTTAAATAACAGATTTAAACTGCTCTAAAAATCGTTTGTCATTCTCATAAAACATTCTGATATCAGGAATTTGATATAACAACATTGCAATACGCTCTATACCCATTCCAAAAGCGTAACCAGAATATTTTGTAGGGTCTATATTACAGTTTTTCAAAACATTAGGATCTACCATACCACAACCCATAATCTCTAACCAACCAGTACCTTTTGTAATTCTATAATCGGTTTCAGTTTCTAATCCCCAGTAAATATCTACTTCTGCACTTGGTTCTGTAAATGGGAAATAAGAAGGGCGTAAACGAATTTTAGACTTCCCAAACATCTCTTTTGTAAAGTATAAAAGGGTTTGTTTTAAATCTGCAAAAGAAACGTCAGTATCTATATATAAACCTTCGACTTGATGAAAAATACAATGTGCTCTAGCAGAAATATCTTCGTTTCTAAAAACTCTTCCTGGAGAAATTGTTCTTATTGGCGGCTCATTTTTTTCCATATAACGTACTTGCACAGAAGAAGTGTGTGTACGTAATAGAATATCTGGATTTTGCTCAATAAAGAACGTGTCTTGCATGTCTCTTGCAGGATGATATTCAGGTAAATTTAAAGCAGTAAAATTATGCCAATCGTCTTCAATTTCAGGCCCATCAGAAACCGTAAAACCAATTCTATTAAAAACTTCAATAATTTGATTTTTTACCAATGAAATTGGATGACGTGAACCTAATTCTATGGGTTCAGAAGGCCTAGTTAAATCGCCATAAACTCCTTTTTCTTCAACAGCGTTTTCTAAAGCATCATTTAATACAGTAACTTTTTCTTCAGCAGATTTTTTTAAATTGTTTAGTGCTTGCCCAAAATCTTTACGTAATTCAGCATCAACATTTTTAAATTCAGAAAATAAGTCTTTTAGTAAGCCTTTGCTACCTAAATATTTAATTCTGAATGCTTCAACCTCATCTTTTGTTGTGGCTTTAAAAGCATCTACTTCACCAATCAATTCCTTTACTTTATCTAACATTTTAAAATAAAATTAGAGTACAAATTTAAACTTTTTTAAAGAGTTTTAGATTGTATTTTATAAGAAAACAACAATAGGAAGCGAAATCGATTGAAATCAATACATTGAATAATTTTTAAGAAAACTTTTTTATTTTATCATATTGAAAATTAACTATCTTTGTTGCGTTAAAATTTTATTAATCTCATAAAAAATTATGGAGGAAAATATCAAATCAAAAATTGATGGTTTTATGGACTTGGTTAAACAAAGAAATGGACATGAACCAGAATTTTTACAGGCTGTACAAGAAGTAGCAGAAAATGTAATCCCTTATATCATTCAAAATGATATTTATCATGGAAAAAATATCCTTTTAAGGATGGTAGAGCCAGAAAGATTAATTTCTTTTCGTGTTTCTTGGGTTGATGACGATGGAGAAATTCAAGTAAATAGAGGCTATAGAGTTCAAATGAATTCTGCAATTGGACCATACAAAGGAGGTTTGCGTTTTCATAAATCTGTAAATGCAAGTATTTTAAAGTTTTTAGCTTTTGAACAAGTCTTTAAAAACTCTTTAACAACATTGCCTATGGGTGGTGGAAAAGGAGGTTCTGATTTTGACCCAAAAGGAAAATCAGACAATGAGATTATGCGTTTTTGCCATGCTTTTATGACTGAGTTGTTTAGACATATTGGTCATAATACAGATGTACCTGCTGGAGATATTGGTGTTGGTGCAAGAGAAATTGGCTTTATGTTTGGAATGTACAAAAAACTACAAAACACTTTTACTGGTGTACTAACAGGAAAAGGGCAATCTTGGGGAGGTTCTTTAATTAGACCTGAAGCAACAGGTTATGGAACAGTGTATTTTGCTGAAAATATGCTAAAAACTAAAGACGATTCTTTTGAAGGGAAAACTGTAGTAATTTCTGGATCTGGAAATGTAGCACAATTTGCTGCTGAAAAAGCTATTGAATTAGGTGCAAAAGTATTAACTCTATCAGATTCTGGAGGTTATATTTATGATGAAGAGGGTATTGATACCGAAAAACTTGAATTCGTAATGGATTTGAAGAATAATAGAAGAGGTAGAATTAGTGAGTATGTAGATAAATATCCATCAGGTAAATACTTTAAAGGAGAAAGACCTTGGTCTGTAAAATGTGACATTGCTTTGCCTTGTGCTACTCAAAATGAGTTGAATGGAGAAGAAGCAAAAACATTAATAGATAATGGTTGTATGTGTGTTTCTGAAGGAGCAAATATGCCATCTACGCCAGATGCAATGCACGCTTTTCAAAATGCAAAAATTTTATTTGCGCCAGGAAAAGCAAGTAATGCAGGTGGTGTTGCAACTTCTGGCCTAGAAATGTCGCAAAATTCATTAAGAATTTCTTGGTCTAGAGAAGAAGTAGATAGAAGGTTAAAAGATATCATGGAAGATATTCACGATTCTTGTGTTGAGTATGGAAAACAAGAAGATGGTTCGATAGATTACGTAAGGGGTGCAAATATTGCAGGTTTTGTTAAAGTTGCTGATGCTATGTTAGCTCAAGGAATTATTTAAAAAAAATCAATAGTTATAGTATTAAAAGGGAACGCGTCAAGAAATTGACGCGTTTCTTTGTTTCTTTGCCAAGAATAATAATATTATGAACTTTTTAATTTGTCTATTTTCAGGTTTTATCATCGCTTCTTTAGGAAGCATAACTCCTAGTTTTTTAAACTTAACAGTTGTAAAGTTTAGTTTAAGAAACGGAAAAAAACCGGCTTACTATTTAATTGGTGGTTATGCAACAATATTGTTTTTTCAAGCAAATATTGGAGCATATTTAGCTAGTATTTTGATGGAAAATTCAGAATATATTACTTTAATTCAGAAAATTGGTACAGCAATTCTTCTCTTACTTTCTATAAACTTTTTTAGATTACATTTTTCATCAAAAGAGCAAAAAAAAGATGTAGAAATTCCAAAATCGAAAGCTTATTTACACGGAATTACAATGTCATTATTAAATATGATGGCTATTCCCTTTTATTTTACATTTATCTCTATTTTAATAGGAATGGAATATTTTGAATATTCGTATATAAACGCCCTTTACTTTTCTATTGGTTCTACAATGGGATCATTTACATTATATGCTATCTATGCAATTGTTGCTAAAAGAATTGAACATAAACTTACATATATCGCTTCTAAAATGGATTTTATTTTAGGTTGCTTAACAGGAGTTGTAGCTATTGGAAACTTAATTCATTTGTTTTATAAGTAATCATTTTAAAAATTTTACGACAGAATTGTTATAAGATAATAGAATGTTTTCACTTTTTTTCTTTGGATTTCTTTTTGCCTTTTTAGGATATACGCCACCAAGCGTGTTGAACATGACAGCGTTAAAAATACGATTGGATACTAATAGAAGAGAGTTTACAAAATTTAGTTTAGGTGTTTCATTGATTGTTTTAATTCAAGTAAGCTATCTATTTACCTAACAGATTACATTAGTAGAAACCCTGAATTTCTATCATTTTTAGAAAAACTAGGGATAGTAGTTTTATTAATATTATCAATCTATTTTTTTCAAAAAAACACCAAAGAAAAGAAACAACTAAAATTCACAAAAAAGACAAAGAATGCTTTTTTTACAGGAATCATATTATCTACCTTTAATATGTTTGCAATTCCATTTTTCTGTGGGGTAACAGCTTTTTTAATGGGTTTTAAGTTGATGAACTTCGAAACCACTTCAATTTTACTTTTTGTTATTGGTGCAGTACTTGGCACATTTTATATTCTATATTTATATGGAAAATATGCAGTAAAAATCCAACAGAAAACAGGAAATATGACCCAAAATATCAATCTAATTTTATGTTTTATTACAGCTGGTTTTGCTTTATTTACTTTCCTTAAATTTGTAGTATAAATTCTATAAATGAAAATTCTTAAAAATATAATAGTTGATGGAAAACATCAAAAACCAATTATAACTGATGTCTTTTACAAAGAAAATCATCAACCTAAAAAAGTGGTTATTTTTTGTCACGGATACAAAGGCTTTAAAGATTGGGGTGCTTGGAATTTAATGGCAAAAGCATTTGCAAATGCTGATTTTTTCTTCATCAAATTCAACTTTTCTCATAATGGGGGTACAGTTGAGCAACCTATAGATTTTCCGGATTTAGAAGCTTTTGGAAATAACAATTACACTAAAGAATTAGATGATCTGGAGTCTGTTATGAATTGGATTTCTACAAACTCTGATTTTAAAAATGAGGCTAATACTAATAAAATCTTTTTAATAGGACACAGTAGAGCAGGAGGAATTGTATTGTTAAAATCGAATGAAGATATAAGAGTAAAAAAAGTAATTACGTTAGCTGGAGTTTGTGATTTTGGTAAAAGATCATCAACTATTGGCGATTTAGAACAATGGAAAAAAAACGGGGTTAAGTATGTAGCAAATGGACGAACCAAACAAAATATGCCTCATTTTATTCAATTTTATGAAGATTTTAAACAAAATAAAGAACGTTTAAATATTCAAAAAGCTACAGAGAATTTAGAAATTCCACATTTAATAATTCACGGAGATGATGATACTTCAGTATTCATCAATGAAGCTGAAAATCTTAAAAAATGGAATCCTGAAAGCGAATATAAAATTATTAAAAATGCGAATCATGTTTTTAATGTTTCTCATCCTTGGCAGCAAGAAATGTTATCAAAAGAAATGGATGAGGTTGTTGTAACTTGTGTTGATTTTTTGGGATAAATGTCATTACGAATGAGAAACGATTGAAGTAATCTGTATTTTTTAAACGAGATTGCTTCGTAAACTTGCAAAGACAAATAACAACTTTTCGTAAATTCGAAAAATGGAACTCCAGCCTCCTTTTCGTAAAATTATTCATGTAGATATGGATGCATATTATGCTTCTGTAGCACAATTAGACAATCCTGAATTGCGAGGTAAAGCCATTGCAGTAGGAAGTGGAGGAGATAGAGGGGTTGTTTCTGCAGCAAGTTATGAAGCTCGAAAATACGGAGTAAAATCGGCAATGAGTAATGTGTTGGCGAAACAAAAATGTCCTCATATTATTTTTGTGAAATCTGATTTTGCACGATACAAAGAACTTTCCTCAAAGATTAGAGATATTTTCTTTGAGTATACAGATTTAGTTGAACCTCTTTCTTTGGATGAAGCTTATTTAGATGTTACTGAAAACAAAAAAGGAAATCCGTCTGCAAATGATATTGCAAAAGAAATAAGACAACGCATTTATGATGAAACAGGTTTGAGAGCTTCTGCAGGTATTTCCATCAACAAATTTATTGCAAAAGTAGCTTCTGATATCAATAAGCCTAATGGACAAAAAACCGTTCATCCAGATGAGGTTATTCAATTTTTGGAAGAACTACCAGTAAACAAATTTTATGGTGTGGGAAAAGTAACTGCTGCTAAAATGTACAATTTAGGCATTTTTGTGGGGAATGATTTAAAGCAAAAATCATTAGAAGAGTTGGTTTCTTTATTTGGAAAATCAGGAACACATTATTATAATATTGTTCGTGGAATTCATAATAGTGCTGTAAAACCAAATAGAATTCGAAAATCTGTAGGTGCAGAAAGAACGTTTAGAGAAAATATTTCTTCGGAAGTTTTTATGTTAGATAAACTTAATGATATTGCTGATGAAATTGAAAGACGTATGGAAAAATCAAAGACAAAAGGGAAAACGATTACTTTAAAAATTAAATATTCTGATTTTACACAGCAAACAAGAAGCAAGACAATAAGCAGATTTATTTTTAAAAAGCAAGATTTTTTTCCAATTGTAAAAGAACTTTTATATCAAAAAAAACTTAAGAACTCTGTACGTTTGCTCGGAATTTCTTTTGGAAATTTAAATACCATAAAAAAAGAACCTGTTTGGGTGCAACTGAAGTTTGATTTTTGATGATTTAAACAATTTTATAGTTTTCTTTAGTTTACATTTTGTTTTTCAAACTTGAAAGTTTCATCCCATAAAAGCATAATTTCTCCTTTATCATTCGTAATAAAATCTACTTTTTCTCCATCATTAATATCTCTAAATTTTGTTTTGGTTACTGCTCTTAAAGGATAAGTAACATCTTCTTGATCTAAATCTATCAATTTTAAATGTTTTCCTTCCAATTCTATTTCTAAAGAATAAATATCTCCATCAATTGTAGCTTTATAAACACCCTTATAAGTTTCTAAAGTTTCTTTTGAAACTGTTATGGTTTCGAGCACTTTTGGTTTGGAAAAGTTCCAGTTATTTAATTCAGAAACTCCTCTTACAATTTCCATAAAAAGATACCCTCCATTATCAGCATTTGTTAAAACTACAATTCCATTGCTGGTATCTTGCATGCCCATCATAATATTTGTAAAGCCTCTGTTTTTCCCTGTATGGTAAAAAATGGTAGAATCTTTTACTAGCTTTATATCAAAACCTAATCCATATTTTGCCTTAACAGGAACCAACATTTTATTTGCCAGTTCACTAGAAATAAAACTATTTTTACCTTTTAAGATTTTTTGAAATTTAATTATAAATCTAGCCAAATCTTCAGCAGAAGTCCAAATTCCACCACTTGCTTTGTTGGCTGCGTTAAACCAATATTCTTTATATCGTTTTCCTTCATTGTTAAATGCATAACTCGTTTGTTTATCTTCCTTATCAAAAGTTCTTGTTACTCCACTACTATTTGTCATCCCAAAAGGAATAAAAACCTTTTCACTTACAACTTGTTGAAACGATTTTTTGGTAACATCTTCAATAATTTTTTCTAGAACAGCATAACCCGTATTAGAATATTTATATCTAGCTCCAGGAATTGTATCCATACTTATTCTTTTGTAGTTTTTATAGCCGTTTAAAAGTTCATTTATAGTTGGAAATTTTTCATTTTCTGCAAAACCAAAATGATTATTATTTTTTACACCAGCTGTGTGGCTTAATAGGTTTCTTAAGGTAATTGGTTTTTCATTTCTATATTTACTTTTAGGAAATTTCCAAGTTTTTAAATATTCATCAATATTGGTATCTAAATCTAAAATCCCTTTTTCTACTAACCTCATTACTGTAACTGCTGTTATTGATTTTGAAAGAGAACCAGCCTGAAAAACAGTGTTATTATTTACTTTTACACTATCTTTTAATTGAGCAAAACCATACCCTTTAGAAAAGATAATTTCTCCTTTTTTTATAATTGCAATAGCTAAACCAGGAACATCATAATACTGCATTCTATTATTTATATTATAAAAACGAAGTTCATTTTTTACTTGAATTGATGGGATTAAATGGTTCTCAAATTCATTATGTTTTTCATTTTTTGTCAAATCTTTTGAACAAGAAGCTATGACAAGGGAGGTACAAATAATTAATATTTTTAAGAAAATTCGATTCATTTTTTGGTGTTTTGATTAGTTAATTGATTGATATATTTATAAGTGAGTATTGTTAAAATTAGAATTGATAATGTCCAAAAAGAGACGAGTTTTGGTGAGCCCAAAATCCAATATTCATTTAGAATTCCGTTTTTTAATAAACCATTCATTATAACCAAAACCACAAGTATATCAAAAATGACAGGTAAAACCAGAAAGCTTAAGAACCATAGGAGTTTGTATTTATTATTGATAAATTCATATGCTTTTTTCAATGGAATATAACATATAAGCAAAATTATTATTAATGAAATAACCCAACTTAATATTGGTTGATTAGTTAGTTTAGTCAATGCATTAACCTCATCTCCTGAATTAAGTGTAGCTGTTAAAATTCTCGCAAATGGCATAGAAGCAAAGATTAATGTAAATCCAAGTGTTTTTTTATCCAAATCTTCTTTTATTAATAATTTAGTCCCATACCATAAAACTATATAAGTAAAAAAAGGGCCTGCTATTGTAGAAAAAATTGATATTGGATTATCTGAAGCACAACCAGTACATAAAGCCCAAAGATTAAAGTCTCTTATTCCCCAACAACCACATATAATTCTTCCAATAGATGTGTGAATAATTTCATGAGCTTCGTGCAATAAAAAAAGCAGACTTAAAAAAGCAAGACTATATTGCCAAGTAATTTTTAATTTCATTTTTTATTCGAAAAATAATAGTTCTCTTTATTACTAGCAATTAAAAAATAAAAATGTGGTAAAAGGTCTAAATATGTGGTAAACTGTAAATGTTTAAAAAGTAAGTTCTTGTTTTACCTTGCTAACCCTACTTCTTGAAACTGGAATAGAAAAACCTTTGTTTAACATAATAAAAAGTTTGTTGTTTTTATTTTCGAAACTTTTAAAATAAATAGGGTTTATCAAATAAGATCTGTGTGTTTTTAAAAGAATTGGATATTGTTTTTCTATATCAGATAGTTTTACTCTTATTATTTTTTTGCTAGGCTCTTGAAAATCTAAATAATAAACTTCAACATAATTGTCAGAAGACTTTATAAAGAGAAGCTCTTGAAAGTTTAGTTTCAAAAAATCATTTTTAGCCTTACCTTTAAGTATAAATTTTGGTGTTTTATCTTGATTTTCAGATAATTTTCCTAAAACACATCTACTCAATATAAGAATAGGTAAAACAAAAGATAATGCAGGTAAAAGTTGTATAGTTACTTGCTCAAAAAAAGAATATGTATTTACATGTGCTGTAACAAAAAAACGATAAAATATATAATTGAGTACAATAGCCAAACCACTCACTAAAAGAAAGAAAAAGATTTCGTTTTTTAATTTCCAATAAGAATTATTTTTCAAAACTTTTTTCTGATACCATAAAGGTATGCAATAGCATATGCATTGTATAAGTCCATAAATTGGCAACGCCCACAACTTTTTAATAGTTGAAAAACGATCAATTTTAAAAGGTTCTGCAAAAAATAAAAAGATAAATATCCAAAAGGATAAAAACACAGCAATTAAAAAATGAACTTTTAAGTTCTTATGAACTGGATATGGCTGATTTAACATCTAAAGCTGATTTTTTTAAAAATTATGAAACTAAATTCCAAATTCTTCAACTATCTTAATTTTATTTTTTGATTCAATTTCAACAGGAATACCATCCTTAATAATCCAATGTTCGTCTAATAAAGATTCGTAAGAAACACTTATTTCTAAATTTTCTAAACGAGAGTGCAACATTCTTGTTTCATCATTCCAATTGATAAAAATCAGTTTTTTGGTTTCATTAGGGCTAATCATTAAATTTCTGATATTCCCAGCAGTTGTAATATTTCCGTAACCAATTTCATTAGATTCTGGCATATAGGTTTTAATTACTTGCAACCACTCTTTAAAATATACACTATCATTAAACACTTTATAAGAGTTTATTTTGGCCAAACCATTTCCACTATTTTTAAGTTCAACACCAAAACCCTCGCTATTATACACCCAACCTAAAGTTAAATAAGGATACATACTTGCTTTTTGTTGCACTCTCATAATTTTCATTTCTTGTACAGAGATAAAAAGTGCACAAAAACTGATGAAAACAGCACTAGAGGCAACTAGCAAATTGGTGTTGATTTTTTTAATAAGTGTAACTATTTTTTTCATTATTTATATTTTATTTTTAAAGTTATATTAGAATAAATCAACTACTTTTCCTTCGTCTTCTGCTTTAATTTCTACCAATAATTTTCTTAAACCTAGCTTATTTACCTTGTATATTTTTGAACCAATACTCCATTTTTCATTTCTTTTTGCACCAGGCATCATAGGAAACCCATAACTGAATTTACTGCCATTTTGCTTGGGACCAACCACAAAAAAGTTATTTCTATTCCAAGAATTATTCTTGATTTTAAAGCTAATCCAACTGATATTATTTTTTGCTAGTTTTTTATTTTTTTTAAGAGCTTTTTTAGTGTCACCTTTTAAACTTTCAGGTGTGTTTACCAATTCTAATCTCCCATCATTTTTAATAATAGAATAAATTTCATTCTCTGCAAATACTTTTGCTTTTCCATAACCCCAAATGTTAACTCGTACATTTTCTGCAATGGTTTTAGAGGCATCAATTGTTCCGTTTTCGATACCTAAATTCAATTGTTCTACGTTACCAGAAGCTACAATTTTTCCTAAATGAGCCATTAAGTTTAGATATTCAGCATTTAAGTTTTTAAGAATTAAGGTTTCGTGCGTTCCTTTTTCAATACGTTTTAAATTTGGTGCACTAATAGTAATAACCATTTTTTTGGAAGGTTGAATCCATTCTTTTTGATTTAAATCTAATTTTCCATCTTCAACAGACGTTTCAATTTTATCAAATAAATTTGCATCAGTAGTAATTGTCATTCCTTCTTTTAAAGATTGATCAATTGTAATTTTTGCATACAAACTGATGTGTAAATTAGTAAGATTATCAATTGAAAAACTTCTAGTTTCAATGGTTTCATTTCCTTTTGTTTGTGCAATTATTGATGAGCTTACCAATAAAGCAATAATGATGATTTTTTTCATAATGTGTTATTTTCTTGTGATTTCTGATTTTGAGTTATTAAATTTTGTTTTATAAACAATGGTTTCTGGTTTGTATTCAAATACAATTTGCCTGTTTTCTTCATTTTTTAGTTCATAGTCAAATCCATTCTGTACAAACTTAAAGCTAATGCCATACACAGCTGTTTTTTCATTAAAAGTGATTTCATAAACACCATCATTATCATCATCTTTTAAAGGCACAGTTTCTCGCCATTGATTTGGTAAAAAGTTTCCTCTAATTCCTAAAGAAGTAATATTTTCAATACCATTTGTGTCTACTATAAAAGTTACTTTCTTTTCAAATTCTTCTTGCACACAGCTTGTAAAGAGTACAAGTATTAGTGTAAATAATAGTATTAATTTTTTCATGGTTCTAGTATTAAATGCGTTTATAAGTTTGTTTGTTTCTGATGATTTTTTCTCCAGAATCTAAATATTCAACCAGTTTTGTAATCGAAAATGAATTACTATTAAATAGGTAAGTTTTGTACATTTTTGCTTTTTTGTTATTGTCTTTTCCTTTATAATAAGTGATTATTTTTGTAAAACCATCTGCTAATATTTCTTTTGATATAATCTTTTCATTACCAAAATAAGTTCCATTTTTTCTGATTTTTATGCTGCTTTTAGAGTTTGCTTTCGGTTCTTTAGGAAATTTAATTTCATTAATAACTTTATTACTTTTTAACGTGATTTTCATCGTGGTTTCTAAAGTAACTTCCTTTTCATCACTATAATTTTTATACATTAAAGTTCCTTTCCAATTTGAATTGTTTAGCACTTCAAAATCAGAAATTGTTATGGTATCCTGTGCCTTTAAGTTTAATAAAACAGAAAGACTTATTAGTAGTGTTATAATTGTTTTCATAATTTTTGATTTATTGTTTATTGATTTTTTTTGAGATGAGATAATCGATTCCAAAGCGTCCAGAACCTAAATACAAATGATAAATTGATACCCATAAAAAGCCCATTGCTGGTAACATAGACCACATTCCTTGGTTCCATTTTTGCAGAAAAATAGCTACTAACATTGTACACATAATTAAGAAAGATGCAATTCTTGTTTTAAAACCTATGGCTAACAATAAGCCTCCAACAGCTTCAGCAAAAGCACCAGACCAAGCAAAGAAAAATGGGAATAACGCAAAAATTCCACCATATTCAGCCACATCTTTTGGAAACCAAGCTGCAACTTCAAAGAAGCCTAAATTAGCAGTAGAAGACCAAGGCAATCCAAATTTGTCTGATCCAAAACTTACCGTTAATAACATTCCACATACAAACCTTGGTATAGTAAATAGTAGATCTGCAAACCAACTTTTTTGAGTTACAGGAGTAATAATGAATTTAGAAATGTTTATAATACGAGTTTTCATAAATGAGATATTTGTTCTGTTAATTTGATGAGACAAAGTTGGAACAAATCTCAATTTTACACGACTTACAATGTATTATAAGGTCTTACATACGATTTGAGACGTCTTATTTTGCTTGAGAGTTCAAAAATTCTGATGGAGAAGAATGCGTAATTTTCTTAAAAACACGATTAAAAGTAGCTTTGCTATTAAAACCACAATCGTAAGCTATACCTAGCAAAGATAGTTGTTTATGTTCACCAGCTTCTAATTTGTCTTTAAAGGTGTTTACCCGATATTCATTAATAAAATCATTAAAATTTTTGTTGAAACCAGAATTTATGATTTGACTTAATTCAGCACGACTCATTTTCAAATCTTTTGCTAAATCTGATAAATTTAGGTCAGGATTTAGATATGGTTTTTCAGATTTCATAAAATTTGCAACCTTTTTAATATCAGTATTTGCAACTTTTTCTTTTTTATCCTTCTGTATTTCTGGAATACTTTCTGGATTAGGAGAAAAGCTAAAAGAGATTTTATTTAGTTTTGTTGTATCTGTAAAATAGCCTTTTATCCCAACAAACAAAACCACAAGCGCCATAAAAATATTTAACCACCAACGTTGAGTATAATTCAAATCTATAATTAAACTTCCAATAATATCTTGCAAAGAACTGTACAAAAATAAAGCTGTAAAAGCGATAAGAAAACTCAAAATCCAATTTAATTCTAACTTATAAGTATTCGAAAAATATTCTTTAATACGTTTTCTATAATTATAAAAAAGTTGAAAAGTAAATGCTAAATACAATAGCATTTGTGCAAAACTTACAAAAACTAAAAGTGGTTGCACAATTGGCTCATCAACAGAAAGTTTTAGAATTCCATTTTGAGTATCATGAAAACCGGGTTGCAAACTGTCATAAAAATAAATACTGAATCGAAATAAAATAAGAGAAATTGCAGGAATAAAATGTAACCAATCTTTTTTAATAAATGTATAATTAGAAGTCGTAATTGCTTTTACATAAAAGTAAATTAATGGGGCAATTGCTAATCCCATTGGTATTAAGAAATAATTGATTTTTGTGTTTCGAAATACATTATACCATCCCATAAAACCAACAGTATAGCAAGTTTGTTGGTAGCAAACAATCAATAAAATTATAGCTAATAATAAATCAGAAATATTCTTTTTTTTGATGTATCTCCCAAACAACAATCCTACAAAAATTAGTCCCTGAACTACTAAAATTAATAAAGGTGTACCGTATATGTTAAAATCTGGGAAAGAGGAAAATAAAAAAAACATAAGTCAAATATAGAAATTATTGAAATATTAACAATAAAAATCAATAATCTATAAAAATCACATAACACACACATCCTAAAACTTCTTTTTTTTATATTGCACCATGAACGCAAAAAACTCTTATTATGATAAAAAAACTACTTTTAACAGGAATATTATTCCTATCATTTTCTCTAACTGCTCAAGTAACTAAGCTAAAAGAAATTAACGATTCAGGAACTTCAAGTTCTAGCCCAGCAAACCTTTTTGTTTTTGATGGGAAATTATATTTTGCTGCAGACGATTCTAGCGGTTCTAACTCGCCAGGAAATGCAGATTTAGGAAAAGAACTTTGGGTTACTGATGGTACAGAAAATGGAACTGTTTTATTAAAAGATTTAAGAACTGGTTCTAGTAGTTCTTCTCCTGCATTTTTCTTTGAATATAAAGGAAAAATGTATTTTTCTGCTAATGAAACTGGTGCAGGTAACGTTTTATTCTCTTCTGATGGTACAGCAGCTAACACAACTGCAACAGGTGATGGATTTATATTTAATTCTATTTTATTTAATGATATTATTTATTACATCAACACTTCAGATTCTAATGGTTTATATCAATTTGATGGAACAACAGCTATGAGAGTTGCAGGTACTGGAGCAGAAAACATTTTAGGTGCAAATTATACACTTTTTAATGGAAAGTTCTATTTATACATGTCATTAACTTCTGACAATACAAACTCCTTAACAGATCAAACTGCTGCTCAAAACAATGTTGGTCTTGAGCTTTATAGCTTTGATCCTGGTACAGGTAATTTTCAATTAATAAAAGATATAAACCCAGGTGCAACTTTAGAATCTGGATCAAACCCTACTGATTATGACCCAAATAATTCAGGTATAAGCAATTTTACTGTAATAGGAAATGAATTGTATTTTGAAGCTATGGATAAACTCTGGAAAACTGATGGAACCGAAAATGGAACAGTAGCAATTGCAGCAGCAGATATTCTTAAAGGTACTAGAGAATTATTTGCTTTTGATGGTAAAATATTATTTGAAGGAGATGTTGCAGATGATTCGAATGGTGATAGTGGAGGAGATAATTTATTTGTGTATAACCCAACTACAGATGCACTTACAAATATTACAAATTTTACAGGAAACTCTCAAAACCACGATCCATCAGATTATGCAATATATGATGGTTATGTATATTATAGAGGAGAAGAAGCTACTACAACTTCAGGACACTTATATAGAACTGATGGTGTAACTACCCAATTGATTACCAATACAATTAAAGATATAGATGAAGTGGTAGTTTATAACAATAAATTATATTTTGAAGGTGATGATGGAACCACAGGAAATGAATTATACACTTTAGACCCAGCAACATTATCTATAGAAAAAGTAAATTTTGATGGAGTTTCTATTTACCCAAACCCTTCAAAAAACACGATAAACATCTCACACAATTTAAGCTCTAAAATAGCTTTTGATATTTCAGATTTGAGTGGACGTTCAGTATTAAAAGGAGATTTAGTAGACAATACAATTAAACATTCCTTAAATTCTGGTGTGTATTTACTAAAGTTGTCTAGTGAAACTATAACTAAAACTCAAAAAATAGTTGTCGAATAATTTTTATGATTATCAAAAAAACAAAACTATTAATATTTATAATGGCACTGCAGGTTTTTGCAGTGTCATTTTCGCAAACAAAAAAAAATAGAGCTGACCTACTAAAAGCGAGAGCAAAGAGTAAAAAAGAAATAGACAGCTTTGTTAAGATTGATTTTCTAAAAAAGAAATATCAATATTTAGATAGTAACTTTAAAATCAAAATAGATAGCACAACTTTTAATAAGGCTGTAAAAAAATACAATTATTACCCAAAAAGAATTAAAACGTACAGAGACTCTCTTTCTGTTATTTTAACGTATGAGTTAAAAAGTTTTCATGGATCTAGAATTGCTGGCAGTAGAATTACCTATCAATGGAAAAAAATAGGGTATTATATTTGGGAAAATGAGTTAACAGCAAAAAAACTGGGAAACGAATTAGGTTTTACAAAACCTTATCGTTTTTATGAATTTTTGATAGATGATGCTAAAAGAGATGCAAAAAAACGAGCTATTTTAACTACACTAAAAAATAAATTACCTCTGGCTGTTAAAGATACTATTGACATTTTTCCAAATAAAAGATTTTTAAAATTCACTTTTAAAACAAGCCCTCAAAGAATACAAGATTTTAAAAATTACAGAAAAGCAAAAAATAAACACAAGCATTAGCAAAGTACAAGATTAGCTTATAAACTCGTGAAGAAACAATTATTATTTCTTATCATTATTTCAATTCACTTTTTTTCTTTTGCCCAAGAAGAAAGAAATATTACTGGTATTGTATTAGATGCAAAAACAAACGAACCCTTACCCAATGCATCAATCTTAATAAAAGGAACAAGAAAAGGAGCTGTTACCAATTTTAATGGAAAATTCTCTTATAAAATCAAAACAAAAACTAAAATTGAAGATATAATTTTAGTGGTTAATTTTATTGGTTTTAAATCAAAAGAAATAAAACTAGGTACTACATCTTACTTTGTTATTAAATTAGAAGAAGATGTTGCAAATTTAGACGAAATTATTGTTACCTCTTCTTATGGTACCAAAAAACTAAAACAAGATATTGTTGGGAGTATAGAAAACATTAAAACAAAAGATATTGTGCCTGAACAAGTAGCTACCTCTTTTGATCAACTGCTTGAAGGTCAGGTTGCAGGTGTTTACATAGAATCTAACAATCAATTAGGAGAAGAAATTAAAATCAATATTAGAGGTCAGGGTTCGTTAACACCTTTAAATAATAGCCTTGTTGGTACATCTACACAACCTTTAATTATTGTTGATGGAGTTATTTTATCTGAAGAAACCGGTTTAGATGGTAATAATTTTTTTGATGTAGGTTCTGGAAATTTATCAGAAAACATCTTAAATCCACTTGCTAAAATTGGCATACAAGATATTGAAAGCTTCAATATTTTAAAAGATGCTGCTGCTGTAGGGTTATATGGAGCTGATGCTGCAAATGGTGTAATTATTATCACAACCAAATCTGGTAAAAACGGAAAACTACAATACAATGCTTCAGTACAGACAGGTATCAGTAGTCCAATTAATCAATTCAAATATTTAAATGGAGAGCAATACAATACTGTAAAGAATATTTTTAACTTTAATAACGGTGATTTTAACAACGTGCAAGCTTGGAATGGCGTAAATACAAATTGGCAAGAATTGTTAAATGGAGTTGGCACTTATACCAATTATAATTTTGGAATTTCTGGTGGAAATAAAAACTGGAAATATAGAGCAAATATAGGTTATCAAGTAAATAATGAAGCACAAGTAAATAATGATTTCAAACGTTTAAATGGAAGTTTAGGTCTAGATTACAGAAAAGATAAATTCTATGCTCGAATTCGTTTTTCTCCATCAATTGTAACAAAAAATAGTCCAAATACTTTATACAACTTTGCTTTAGACCCAACAATTCCTGTTTTTGACGCTAATGGAGATTATACTTTTTTTGCTACGTATGGAAACCCTTTAGCTGTTGCTAATCAAAATAAAAACGAAGCTGAAACAAGATCTTTCGTAAGTAGTATCTCTCTAAATTATGAGCTTAATAAAGACCTAAAATTTAGTACTCTCTTTGGGATTGATTTTTCAGATAAAAATGAAGATCGTTTTTTTTCTGGAGATAATGGTTCTGGTATTTTCAATAGTGGAGAGTTTGGTAGAAGAATGTTGAGAGAACGTAAAAGTAATAGATGGAACTGGAGTAGTACAGTAAGTTATGACAAACAATTTAATAAAAACCATACATTTGATGCACTTTTAGGAATAGAATTAAGAAAACAAAAAACAGAGTTTGAGTATGCAAAAGGAGATGGTTTTGTGAATTTTAGTATTCCACAACCTATTACATCAGCTTCAGATCAAGATTACCAAGCAGATAGCGACATCAATACAGGTAGATCTATTTTTTCTCAAGTTAATTACAATTTTAAAAAGAAATATTATCTGTTAGCCAATTTTAGAATAGACCAAAGTTCTGCTTTTGGAAGCGATAAAAATACTGCTTTAAATGGAGGTTTAGGTGCAGCTTGGGTAATTAATAATGAATCCTTCTTTAAATCAGAAAATATTAATCTACTTAAATTGCGTTCAAGTTTTGGCTCTACAGGGAACTCTAGAATTGGTTCTTACAGAGCTTTGGGTTTATACAATATTGATGTTAATCAAAATGGATATAATGGTTATAATTTTGCAAACCCTACAACTCCTCCAAACCCAAATTTAAGTTGGGAAAGAAACATAAAATTTAATGTAGGTATAGATTTTAGCTTCTTGAATAAATTTTCTACAACTATAGAGTTTTTTAGAGACAATATAAAAGATATTATTACCTCTAGAGATGTAATTCCAGAACTTGGTTTTAATTCAGTACAGATTAATGGAGCAGAAATGTACAATCAAGGCATTGAGATTTCTTTAAGTGCGAAATGGCTTACTAATAAAGATTTTAGTTGGTCAACTAATTTTAATTATTCAAAAATTAGAAATAAAGTCACAAATTTAGTAGGCCTAGGTTCAGAATTTTCATCAGCAGAAAATGCAAGAGCACAAAGAATTGGTTTTCCTACGTCTGCTATTTGGGGTTTTAATTTTATTGGGATAGACCCTGCAACAGGTAGAGAGTTATTCAATGTAGAAGGAAACACTTTTGACGCTTCTTATGTAGCAGCAAATTTAGATAATTCAGATTGGGTACCTATAGGCGATTCGCAACCTGACTTCTTTGGAGGGTTACGAAATTCAATTACTTATAAAAATTTTACAATGAATATTATGTTATCTTATGCTTTTGGGCAAGATATGCTAGTAGATAGAAATCTATTCGACAACTATAATGTTTTGTTTAATAGAAATATAAGTGTAAATGTATTTACAGATGCTTGGCAAAATATTGGCGATAATGCTGTAAATCCTACTATTTCTAAAAATAACAGAATTATTTCTAACTCAACTAAATACTTATTTGATGCTTCTCATATCAAATTGAGAGCTATTAATTTGAGTTATAAATTACCATTAGAAAACACAAAATCAAAAATAAAATCATTAAGTTTATTTTTAAATGGAACAAACTTACATTATTGGTTTATGAGTAAAAGTCCTGAAGGTAAAAATGGTGTAGCAGAATTTAGAAGTCCTTACCCAGAAATGCGAACAATTTCTCTGGGAGTAAATGCAAATTTTTAGAAAATTGAAAAAAGAATATTTACATATCATAACACTTTTAGTACTTCTAATTTCATGTGACGATTTTTTAGAACAAGAACCAAATAGACAAGTATCTATAGACCAACAACTATCTACTAAAAACGGAGTTTTAGAAGCTTATAATGGTATTTATAGAGATATAGAAGGTGTTTTTTCAGGGCCTTTTTCTACCTATGCAGATGCACTTGGAGGTAATATTACATTTACACCATTTGGAAACGAGTTAACAGTTCAAATACCTTCTATTATTGATAGAACGTATAACTTCAATGCTAATGAACAAGATTTAAACTTTGAAAGTTATTATGACGATTGGTACAAAATAATTAATGAGACCAATATTATCATAGAAAGAATGACAGGTTTTGATTTTTTAACGTCGTCTGAATTAAATCAGTTAAGAGCAGAATTATTAACGATTAGAGCTTTAGCTCATTATCAAGTAAGTATTGTTTTTGCTCAAAATTATAATTTTACTGCAGATGCTTCTCATTTAGGAGTAATTTATAACACTTCAACTTTATTAGCTGGTGTAGATTTTCCAGCCAGAGAAACAATGGCTAATACCTATAATCTAATTAAGGCAGATTTAGATGAAGCACTATCTTTATATGAAAATCAACAATTACTGCCAGCTGTTAAAACATCCTATTTTTCTTCTATCTCTACAAAAGCGTTATATGCTAGAATTGCACTGCAGATGAATGATTGGGAGAAATCCAAAGCACTTGCTAGTGAAGTAATCACAAGTTCAGGAGTAACGTTATTAAATACCACTAACTATATTTCTGAATGGGAAAAACCTATTGACCCTGTAAGTGAAACCATTTTTGAATTTACGGCACCAAGAAATTCTGATGGATCTGTAAGCTCATCTATTTCTGCTTACTTTATTTTTGTTGGTGCAAGTACAACTACCAATTTGTTTGCGAGAAATGTAGCTTCAGGAGATTTATTAAGCCTTTATAACAATCAAGATATTAGAAGAAATATGTTTTTAGAAGAAGCAATTTCTACCAATATTAACGGCATAATAAGTCCACAAAATTATTATTTTACAAAGAAGTTTCAAGATGATGCAGGTACGTTATTTATAAGGTTATCAGAAATGTATTTAATACGATCAGAGGCAAATGCTAGATTAAATAATACAGCTTTAGCATTATCAGATTTGAATATTATAAAAGAAAGAGCAAATTTACCTGCTTTACAAAACACAAATAACCTGTTAGAAGAAATATTTTTGGAACGCAGAAGAGAATTGGCTTTTGAAGGGCATTTGTTGTTTGATATCATTCGTTATAAAAAAGATGTAGAGCGTAATTTAGGATGTGTTTCTGTGACATGCAATTTAAGTTACCCTTCAGATTTTTTCATATTACCTATACCTTTTAATAGCATTCAGTTAAATCAAAATATCAAGCAAAATGAAGGCTACTAAATTCTTATTTTTTATAATAATGCTTCTTTTGGCTTGTTCAGAAGAAGAATCTAAAATTTTTACAAATGAAAATGGTAGTTTTGTACGTTTTTTTCTTTTGGTAAATATTAATAATGATATTTTGGAATTCCCAGAAATAGATGGTGCTATTGTGCCAAGAGAGAGGTATACAAAAAACAATATTAAAACCCTTAAAATACCAGTAGTACTCACCTCTCTTAAAGAAAATATAGTAGAAGTAGATTTCTCAACTACAATTTCAAACATTACAGGTGTAGAAATTACACCACAAAATAAATTAACTTTTAGTAAAAATAAAAAGGTAGATACCATTTTTGTAAAATTTACTGAAAGATGGGATATGAGTAAAAATCCTGAAATGATTTTTGAACTTACCAAAACATCAGACACAGATGTTAATATTGGGATGCCAAATACGATTCTGCCAAATAATAAATTGACTATTAATTTCGAAGAATTAAACTTAAACTATAAAATAGCTCCTCCAAATAATTTTGAGATTATTGGAAACCTAAATGAAAAAGTTACAATTAATATTGATTTTCCTCAAGGATTTATTCAATCTGAAATTATAAATGTAGATTTACTTTCAGAAACATCTAGCGATTTTAGGTATATTTTAAATAAACTACCGATAACGAGCAGTAATCAAATCAGTTATGAATTTATCGTAGACGAAAATATTAAAATAGATGAACTTGAATTTCAAACAAAATTAGAATTAAATAGCTTAAATAATTATACTGTAAATGGTCTGAAAACAACGAACATCAAAAAAGGAATTGTTGTTGATAGAGATAATACAGTGTTTACAGCGTCTAATTTTTACAATCTTTCAGATCCTTTTTATAGAACTTATGCAGAACATTGGTTTGATGCTAATGCTGACGATAGTTGTGATTGGGGTTCCTTTTTTGCTTTTACCTTCCCTGTTATAGTAAACGAGAACCATCCAAATGCGGTTTTATTTGATGATAAAGGAACATCTGATCCTACAGACGACATTTATCATCATGCATTTAGAATTGGATTTGATTCGCCTAACGCTGGAAGAACAACAAATCCTTTTAATTTAAAAAGATGGTTTACAAATGAATCTACAGATAGCGCAAACTCTCCTGGATTTAACATTCCAGAAGCATTAGAATTTTTCCCTTTAAATGGAACAAGCAAAACTGAAGGTTTTGTAAAAGTAATAGAAAATGATTTACAAATTCAGGGTAGAAATGGTAATAGCTATATTATTTCAATTTCTGGAAATGGAACATATAAAGAAATATCTGCTGGATTAATTGAAATAAATCTAGAATTCAAATCATTTAATACAGCTTTATTTGGAGGTACAAGAACAGACAGATATAAGATATATAACCAAAGAATTCATCCAGATCCAGATCCAATTACTCAAAATTGTAAAAAGCCTATAGAACTTTAAAGATGAAAAATAAAGTGTTCATTTTAGCTCTATTCATATCTATTTATGGGTTTGCTCAAAACAAAAATCATCAAGATTTACAAAAAATGTCCAAAGAAGAGTTAGCTTTTTTTTGGGAACGAAAGAAATTAAAAATTGATAGCTTATCTAAAATTGATTTTTTAAGTAGAAACTATAAGCATTTAGATAGTAATTTTAATATTTCAATTTCTAAAGAACTCTTTGATACAGCAGTTGAAAAATATAAATTTATAAGACCTAGAATAAGAAAATATAGAGATTCTCTAAGTGTTGTTTTAGCTTATGAACTTGATGATGAAGATGCATCAAGAATTGCCAAAATAAGAATTGGATACACTTGGTTACGTTTTGCATATCACATTTGGTTATCAGAAAAAGAATGTGAGAAAATTGGTAGAAATTTTGGATTTACACATCCTTACAGATTTAAAGAATTTTTAGTTGATGACACAAATAAAGAAAAAAGAAGACTAAATTTTATTGATGATTTAAAAAAACGAATGAAAAAAGAAAACAGCTACCAATTAGATACTTTTCCAAATACAAATAAGCTTTTAAATTTTGCCTTACTTGAAAACCCTATTCGTAAAAAAGCATTTAAAAAAAAACATAAAAAGCATTAATTCTTTTGTAAAGTTAAATTAATTAAAAAAATGAAATTAAAATATCTTTTAATATTACTAGGTGTCATTTTTTCTTGCAAAAAACAAGAAAATAAGTACACAGATATTTCTTATTTAAGAGAGGTTTATGCGCAAACAGACACTTCTAAATGGCCTGCTCCAGAACTAGATTCTTTGGTTGATAAAAGTACTTTTCAAGATATTGGCATTTTACCCAAAGTAAAATATCCAGAAAGTAATCCATTTTCTGCAGCTAAAAAAAACTTGGGTAAAGCATTATTTTTTGATGGACGTTTATCAAAAACAGGACAAATTGCTTGTGCAAGTTGTCATAATCCAGAATTGGCTTGGACAGATAACATAACTAGAAGTTTAGGGCATAATAGACAAAATAATGGACGAAATTCTATGACCATTAAAAATGTGGCTTTTGCACATACGCTTTTTTGGGATGGAAGAGCAAATAGTTTAGAGCATCAAGCTTCATTTCCAATATCAGATCCTAAAGAAATGAATACTGATAAAAATATAGCTGTAGAAAGAATAAGCAAAGTAAAAGGCTATAAACCAATGTTTGAAAAAGCATTTGGAGATAATGAAATAAATTTAGATAGAATTTTAAAAGCTATTGCAACTTACGAAAGAACAATAGTAAGTAGAGGTAGTAAATTTGATCGCTTTATAAAAGGAAAAAAAGAAGTATTTACAGATCAAGAGGTTTTAGGCTTACATTTATTTAGAACAAAAGCAAGATGCATTAATTGTCATAACACACCTTATTTTTCTGATAATCAATTTCATAATGATGGACAAACTTTATTTGGTACAAAAGATGAGGATTTTGGACGCTATAATGTTACAGGCGTAAAAGAAGATTTAGGAAGATTTAAAACATCAACATTAAGAGAGATTTCTAAAACTGGACCTTGGATGCATCATGGACATTTTCCATCACTTTTGGATGTTGTCGAATTTTACAATCTAGGAAATCCTTCTCCTATTCAAAAGAAATATTTGGGTATAGGTAGAGATTCTTTAATTCCTACAACTTCTCCATTATTACAAAAACTAAATCTTACAAGACCAGAAATTAAAGCAGTAATAGCATTTTTAGAAACACTATCTACAAGAACACAAAGAGTTAATTTAAAGGTAATACCTAAAGAATAACCCTAACCTAAAACAGAACTTTTCTTTAACTCATTAACAAAAGGTTGGCTATAGAGGCGTTTTCCTAGAGCTGCATGTATAGCATTAGCTATAGCACCACCTGCTGGTGGTAAACCTGGCTCTCCTAAACCTGTTGGTTTTTTATCATTTTGTACAAAATGAACATCTACTTTTGGAGTTTCTTGCATTCTTATTAAGCGATATTTATCAAAGTTTTTAAAATCTGGTTTTCCATCTTTAAAAGAAAAATCAGAATACATTGCGTGTCCAATTCCATCTAAAACTCCACCTTCAACTTGATTTTTTGCACCTGTTGGGTTTACTAAAATTCCACAGTCTACAACAGCAGTTACTTTTTTAATAATTGGATACCCATCTTTTAAAACTACTTCTGCAACTTCTGCAACATGTGTATTGTGACTGTAGTAAGCAGCAAAACCCTGATAAACTCCATTAGAAGCGTTACCCCAATTTGCTTTTTGCTTTACTAATTTAATAGTATCTTCCATTCGTTGTCCAGAATACTGAATTCTTTTATCAGAAGTTCCTTTTACGTTTTGTAGCAGTTCTAATATCAAATCAGTATGATCTATATTCAATTCTTGAGCAAGTTCACTAAAAAAGCTTTGTTCTGCAAAAGCTAAAAAATTGGTATAAGGAGCTCTCCAAGCACCTGTTGTAATATTACTTTTGTAATTACCTGTATCTACTTTATAATTAGGAATACATCCTGCAGGGAAAAAGTTTGGTATTAATCCATACATATTACTATTAATAGCAGCTTCTTTTAGATGATAACCTGTTACTTTTCCATCCTTTAAAGCAGCTTTAATTCTATATTTTATTGCTGGTCTATACGTACCAGCAGTCATATCATCTTCTCTAGAAAAAACCACCTTTACAGGTTTTTTTATAACGCTAGAAACTTCTGTAGCTTCTAGTAAAAAATCATTATACAATCTTCTACCAAAACCACCACCCATTCTGGTCATTTCTATATTTATCTGTTCTGGTTTAACCTTGTAAGCTGCAGCTATTAAACCAGCTGCCCATTGTGGAGTTTGTGTTGGTCCTACTAAATGAATTTTATCTGCAGTAACATCAGCATAAAAATTCATAGGTTCCATACAATTATGAGGTAAAAAAGGTGAATGATAGGTTCTTTCTATTACTTTATCTGCAGAGGCAAAAGCTTTTTTTACATTACCATCTTCTCTTCTCGTATTAAAATTTTTACCATCTAAAATATCAGTTAAATTTTTATCATGATCTTGTGTAGATTCTAATTTCTCATCTTCCCATTCAATAATTAAAGCTTTTTTACCTTTCATTGCAGCCCAAGTATTTGTGGCTATTACTGCAACTTTATCTGTAATTCTTGTAAAACCGCTAGCTTGTTTTTCTATTGCTTTAAGTTTTTCTCCAAAACGAATTACGTCTAGGACTCCATTAACTTGTTTTGCTTTAGTGGCATCAAATGATTTTAGTTTTTTACCAAATGATGGAGGTCTTACAACAGAAGCATAAACCATCCCTTCAGATTTATAATCTAAACCAAACAAAGGTTTACCTGTGATGATTTTATCTATATCTACATTAATTACGTCCTTACCAATTATTGTAAAATCTTTTACATCTTTTAATTTTACGTTTTCTGGCACTTCTAAACCAGCTGCTTCTTTAACCACATCTCCATAACCCAATGTATCTCCATTTACATTTGTTATTACTCCTTTTGAAGCTGTACATGTAGATGCATCTACATTCCATTTAACAGCAGCAGCGTTAATTAGCATTTGTTTTGCTGTGGCTCCTGTTTGTCTTAATGCTTCCCATCCTTGACGAATAGATTGGCTACCTCCTGCTACTTGTCTTGAGTATTTTTTGGTATCTAATGGGGCTTGTGCTACATTCACTTTATCCCATTCAACATCTAATTCTTCAGCAATAATCATTGGCATTGATGTTTTTACACCTTGACCAATTTCTGGGTTTGGAGAAAAAATAGTAACATACCCTTCATCAGAAATTTTAATAAATGCATTAAAATCGTTGAAGTTTAAGCTAGCAATATCTACTGGCATTTTTGCTTCAGCTTTACAAGCTGTTAAAAAATTGAAGCCTATTAACATTCCACCACTTGCTAAAACTGATGTTTTTAAGAAATTTCTTCTACTAAAATTCGTGTTTATTTGAGATTTCATTTTTACAGTTTTTATGGATTATGATAATTTTTCGGCTGCTATTTTCACTGCTTTTTCAATTCTGTTGTAAGAGGCACATCTGCAAATATTACCATGCATAGCTTCTCTAATTTCCTCTGTTGTAGGATTTTTATTTTCTGCTAGAAAAGCTGATGCCGTCATTATTTGTCCTGATTGACAATATCCACATTGTGGAACATCAATTTCTTTCCATGCTTCTTGTACAGGATGTTTACCATCATCAGACAAACCTTCTATAGTGGTTATTTTTACATCATCTAAAATAGAAACTTGCATTTGGCAACTTTTTGTAGCTACTCCATCAATATGTACTGTACAAGCTCCACATTGTGCAATTCCACAACCAAACTTTGTACCTACCATATTTAATTCATCTCTTAAAATCCATAATAATGGAGTGTCTGCATCTGCTGTAACAGATTTTTCTTGTCCGTTAATGTGTAGTGTGTAGTTTGGCATTGAAGTAGTTTTTGAATTGAACTTGTAAGTTACAAAAAATACTTATTGGATAAAATTGATAGTAAAAATTGAGTTTATTTTAACAGTAATTAAGTTAATAACTATGCTGTAAAGAGAAAAAGCTAACTTATTTTAAGTTAGCTTTTCTTATAATTTGGATACGTGTCTACAAATCAAATTTGATACCTTGTGCTAAAGGTAAATCTGTTGTATAGTTTATGGTATTGGTTTGCCTACGCATGTAAATTTTCCAAGCATCAGAGCCAGATTCACGACCACCACCAGTTTCTTTTTCACCTCCAAAAGCACCACCAATTTCTGCACCAGAAGTACCAATATTCACATTGGCAATTCCACAATCAGAACCAGCAACAGACAAGAAAGCTTCTGCTTCTCTTAAATTATTGGTCATAATTGCTGATGATAAACCTTGAGCAACGTTATTCTGAATTTCAATAGCATTCGTAACATCACCAGAATATTTTAATAAGTATAAAACAGGTGCAAACGTTTCATGTTGCACAATTTCAAAATTGTTGTTAGCTTCCGCTATTGCTGGTTTTACATAACAACCAGATTCATAACCATCACCTGATAAGACTCCACCTTCAACAATTATTTTTCCACCTTCTGCAACTACTTTTTCAAGAGCTTTATTATACATAGCAACTGCATCTGTATCAATTAATGGACCAACATGATTGTTTTCATCTAAAGGATTTCCGATTCGTAATTGTTTATAAGCGTCTACAATAGCATTTTTAACTTTGTCATAAATAGATTCGTGTATAATTAATCTTCTTGTAGAAGTACATCTTTGTCCACAAGTACCTACTGCTCCAAAAACAGCACCGATTACTGTCATTTTTAAATCAGAATCTTGAGTAACAATAATTGCATTATTTCCACCCAATTCTAATAAAGATTTTCCTAACCTGCCAGCAACTTCTTTAGCAACAATTTTACCCATTCTTGTAGAGCCTGTTGCTGATACTAATGGAATTCTTGTGTCTTTGGTCATAAATTCACCAACTTTATAATCTCCATTGATTAAACAAGAAATACCTTCAGGCAAATTATTTTCTGCTAAAACTTCTGCGATAATATTTTGACAAGCCACACCACACATAGGTGTTTTTTCACTAGGTTTCCAAACACAAACATCACCACAAATCCAAGCCAAAGCTGTGTTCCAAGACCATACAGCAACTGGAAAGTTAAATGCAGAAATAATACCTACAATTCCTAAAGGATGGTATTGCTCATACATTCTATGTCTTGGTCTTTCACTATGCATGGTTAACCCATGTAATTGACGAGATAAACCCACAGCAAAGTCACAGATATCTATCATTTCTTGCACTTCTCCTAATCCTTCTTGATAGCTTTTTCCCATTTCATAAGAAACCAATTTTCCCAACGCTTCTTTTTTCTCACGTAATTTTTCTCCAAACTGACGTACAATCTCGCCTCTTAATGGAGCAGGTTTTGTTCTCCAAGTTTTAAAAGCTTCTGTTGCAGCTTGCATCACTTTTTCATAATCTGCTTTTGTTGTTGTTTTAACTTTACCAATTAACTTACCATCAACAGGAGAATAGCTTTCAATTATTTTTCCAGAAGAAAAATTTTGATTTCCAGTAGATGTTCCTTCGTTTGTTTCTTGTAAGCCTAATTCTTTTAATGCTTTACCTATTCCAAAATCGGTCATTTTGTAGTCTAGTTTTTGTTGTTTACATTCGAAGAACGAATTTACAAATAAATTAAGACATATATAAAATTAACAAAAACAATGTTTATTGTTTAAAATTAAACAAAAAATGAAAAATTTAGCGATTGCATTAGTATCATCTTTACTTTTTTTTGGTTGTAACACAAACTCAAATCAAAATTCTGATACAAATATTACCAAACTACAAAACAAAAAAGTAAATGATTTTGCAATTATTATCCATGGAGGAGCAGGTACTATTTTAAAGAAAAATATGACTCCAGAAAAAGAGGCTGCTTATGAAGCAAAATTAAGTGAAGCTATAAAAGTTGGACATACTATT
Source organism: Polaribacter porphyrae (assembly GCF_002954685.1). Lineage (GTDB taxonomy): Bacteria > Bacteroidota > Bacteroidia > Flavobacteriales > Flavobacteriaceae > Polaribacter > Polaribacter porphyrae. Next base: position 2,867,539 of record NZ_MSCN01000001.1, read on the forward strand.
CTTAAAAATGGAGGTACAAGCCAAGAAGCTGTAATGAAAACGATTCAAGTTATGGAAGAATCTCCATTATTTAATGCAGGTAAAGGTGCCGTTTTTACTCATGAAGAAACCAATGAATTAGATGCTTCTTTTATGGATGGAAAAACATTAAATGCGGGAGCAGTTGCAGGCGTAAAGAATGTAAAAAGCCCCATAGAATTGGCTATAAAAGTGATGACAGATTCTGATCATGTGATGCTTTCTGGTGAAGGTGCATCAACCTTTGCGAAAGAAAAAGGATTGGAGATTGTTGATCCTAGTTATTTTTATACAGAAAGACGTTTTAAATCCTTACAAAGAATTAAAGATAGAGCTAAAACAGAGCTAGATCATGATGATAAAAAAGCTGCTTTTTATGATGCTGACATTAAAAATGCAAAATTTGGCACAGTAGGTTGTGTAGCTTTAGATAAACATGGAAATATTGCTGCAGGAACATCAACAGGAGGAATGACAAATAAAAGATGGGGAAGAATTGGTGATGCACCAATTATTGGTTCAGGAACGTATGCCAATAACAAAACTTGTGGAGTTTCTTCTACAGGTTGGGGTGAGTATTTTATAAGAAGCCAAGTTGCTTATGATATTTCTGCACAAATGGAATATCAACAAAAAACCTTAAAAGAAGCCACTAAAGATGTAATACAAAACAAGCTTACTAAACTTGGAGGAACAGGAGGTGTAGTTGCTCTAGATAAAAATGGCAATATATCTTACGAGTTTAATACAGCTGGAATGTACAGAGCTTCTATGAATGATAAGGGTGAATTAGATGTAAAAATTTATAAAGAATAAGAAAGCCATTTTTCTGGAAGAGGCTTTAAATCTACTTCTACTTTTTTAGATTTCTTTTTTTTGTAAAGACCTAATTTAGAAATCTTGATTACAGAAAGATTGATATTATTCTTTTTATTGATTAGTTTTAATGTTTCAGTCATAGACCTTTTTGCACATAAAACTAAACTATTCATCATCGAATTTGATTCAATAGACAAATCATATAAATCTACATAATATTTAGGCAGATTATCTTCGTAAACAATGTATTGAGAAGATTTTCTTTTAGGAATTTCTAATATGGTTTTTGTTCCACTAAAAGTCCTGTATGTAGTTTCAAAAAGTTTCATCATGTAACTCATAAAATTTAATTTTTCAAGCAATTATCAAGGAAACTATAAACAAAAATCAAAAAAGTTATACGAAGGTAAGATTGTTTTTAAGTTATGCTATATTAATTTCGGTAAATGGTATGCTATAATCGTTAAAAGGATTCTTAAAATTGATATCTAATGCCAGTATAAACGCCAATATTATAAGGAGCAAAACCATTAGAATTAGCATCAAATGTGTTTAACTGTACTTTAAGCATAGGGTTTAAATGTAAAGACCAGTTTTGATTAAATAGGTAATTGAAATCTAAACCTAAATTACCACTAAAATTAATAGTATTAAGATTGTTAGATTCCCCTTTTCTATTAAGGCTTTGAGAAGTAAGATTTATATCATTTGCATTCAAAAAAAGTGAGCTAAAACCAGTTACTAAATGAGAAGAAAATCTTTTTTTATTAAAAAAATTATATTTTACTTCAAGAGGAATCTCTATATAACCAAAATTTTGAGTTAAAGTACTTCCAGAGCCAATAGCATTACTTATAGAGTTTGAATCTAGGCTTAAGTTTTGTATAAAGGTCTCATCAAAAGAAGTAGAGTTTCCATCTGTAAAATTAACAGTACTTGATGAGTTTCGATTTGATATAAATACAGCTACACCATTATTTGAGTACCTCATCTCTTGTAAATGTACTCCAGATTGAATCGTCCATTTTTCATTAATTTGATACGCTATTTGAACACCATAAGAATAACTGTTTTCTCCTTTTGTAGAATTTGCTAAATTGGTGTCAATAGGAGAAGATTCTGTAAAAGAATTAGACTGTAATACTGCAAAAACAGGTGCAATTGACCAATTTTTATTATTTTTTGGTTTACTATCTTCCTTTTTTTCAATAACTGAATTAAAATCAATATTATTATTATCGGTTTTTTGAGCTAATAATTTAGGAAACAATAGTAATTCATCACTTTTTAATGATTTAGCATGTATTTGAAAATCAATTTGATTTAGCATTATATAGTTAGCATAATTTTTTTTAGAAAAATTAATACTATTTTGCTCTTTAACAATTGGTAAATTTTCTTTCTCTACACTATTTTCCTCTTTTTTTGAAATAAGGATATTATTTTTTTCTTTTCGTTGAGAATTAATATGCTCGTTTTTACCATCAATCAAATTATTATTAATCTTTTCTTTTTCAGGTGTTTTTGTTATGATAAGTTCATTGGTGTTTTTATTTGTAATAACCTCACTATCACTAGAAGGAAAAAATAATAAACTAAGAATCAAGATAGCAGCAACTGAACCCGAAAACCACCAAAAAGGGAAAACTTTACGTTTCTTCTTTTTTAGGTTTCCTTCGATATTGTTCCATACTTTCTCATTTGGAGTAACCTCCAAATTATTGAGTTGTTGAAATAATTTATCTATTTTTTTACTATCCATTAATTGCTATTTCTTTCTTTATAATTTTCTAATTTTTGTCTAACTATTTTTCTAGCTCTAGATAAGTTAGATTTTGATGTACCTTCAGAAATATTTAATAATTCAGCAATTTCTTTATGAGAATACTCATCTAAAACATATAAGTTGAAAACCAAACGATATCTGTCAGGTAATTTTTGAATACACTCTAACAACACATCTATACTAAAAGAGAAATCATCGATATTTATATCTTCATCTGCATTATTAGGAACCTCACCAACTAACTCTAAAGGCATTTTATTTCTATATTTTTGAATAGTAGTATGTATTGTTATCCGCTTTAACCATCCTTCAAAAGAACCCTTGAATTTATATTGTTGAATTTTACTGAAAATTATTAAAAAACTATCTTGTAAATTATCTTCTGCATCTTGATAATTTCTAGAATATTTTAAACAAACAGCAAAAAGCTTATCAGCAAAAAGTTGATAAACTTTAGATTGAGCTTCTAAATTTTGCTCACAACATTTTTGTATAAGTTCTTTATGCTTGATGTTTTTAATTTACTGGCACTACAACTTCTTCAAAAATATTTTCTCCATTACTATCTGTTCCTTTCCAAAATTTAAACAGATAATCTTGTCTTTGAATTGGAGTAACTATTAAGTCAAATATACCTTCAGTAACCACATCTGTACAAGTCTCATCTAACATAACAAATGCTCTAACAGCAACTATTCTTGCAGTATCTTGATATTGGTAATAAATATTATCAAAAGAATAGCAACCATTTGTTAATGAGTACTTTACCTTAATGGTATCTTGCTGTCCAAAAGTAAAAGAAGTAGGCACTATATAGTCGTCTACGGTTAAAAGTTCGTATCTGAAGTTAGGTTGATCATTATCTACTGAACATGCATAAAATAAGAGTAAACCAAAAATAAATAATAATACTTTTTTCATAATTTTAATAATTTAAGATAGGAAATCTATTGTTACAAGTTACACTTTTAGGAGGATTTACAATAGCACAATTAGATATAATCCCCCATTTAATATTAAATTCTTTTTCCGCTTTTGTATAAGCTTCAATTTTTTCGAAAAACAAGGTTGTGTTTATATTTTTAGAATATGGAATATAGCCTTGAGGACCTCCACAGGCTTTTGATCCATAAGCAGTAAAAGCCCAATCATTACTATTATTGCAAGTTATGTATGCCATATTTTCTATTTCACTAAATAAATCCATTAAAGCTCTGTGTTCTTTTTCTTGTTCAGAAAGTTCTCTTTTTACAATTAGTTTTTTTTCAGAAAGTTCTACAATTCTCCATTGAAAAAAACTAGGGTAAGAATTTGTACTAATTTGAACTAGACTTTCATTTAGTTCAAAATTACCTTCAACATTAAAAAAAGTTAAAGGAGGCGTACCACAGAAGCCAGATGTTCTTTCTAAAAAAGAACCATCTTGCTTAAATGAGATTCCATAGGCTTCATCTGGTAGAGAACCACTTCTTTCAAAAGTTGTAGTTTCTCCATCATAAATAGGTGCTACCCAATTACCAAGTAATAAATTATCTTGATCTATGCTTACATCATTATTTTCGCAAGATGATATAAGAAGAACAAGAGCTAAAAGTAAGTGAATTTTAAATTTCATAGTTTTCTGATGTTTAGTTGGGTAAATTTTCTGATGTTTTTTTAATTTTTGAGGTAATAGAGACCAAGGTTGTTTCAATTGAAGATGCATCTTGTGGAGGGTTTTCAATTTCTCTTTGAGCTATTATTATTTCATATTCAAAACCTTCTTCATAAGTAAACCCAGTAATAGTATCATAAAAATAGTTCCAATCTTGTTGATTCTTATCTTTTATTAATAAACATTTTTGAGAAACAAAACCTATACAATCTACTGTTTTTGATGCTACAGTTATTGTTTTTTGTGATGCCAAAGTGTTATCATCATCACAAGACATTGTTGTAAGGCAAATTAAAAAAACAGTAAATAATTTCTTCATCTTTATTTATAATTTATTTGAGAATTCCAACCTTCTAAATTCAAATTGACTTCAGAAAAACCCTTTTTTAAAATTGATATATCAAACGTAAATTCTTTTTCAAATACAGCTAAACAAGCTTCTTTGTTATTAAAAGATAACTTTATATTTCTTTGAACAGGATTTGATTCTAAAATCTCATTTGCGTCAACTAAAAGAGCTTTCCAAGAGTTTCCATCACAACCACTACTGCTTATTTTAATAGTAAGTGTGTTTTCATTTAATTTTACATCTGTAATTGTATAATTGTTTGTTAAGGTTTCTTTATAAAGGTCATTATTTATAATAACTGATTCATCTTCTGAAATAATAGCATCGTCTTTCTCATCACAAGAAATGAATAAAAAAACGGATGCTATCAGAATTAAAAGATTTTTCAAGTTCAATTTTCCCATAATATTTTTTCGTTTATAGCTTCTTTTTCAAAATCAGAACAAGTATTTAACCCTGCTATTCCACCAAATTCACATATAACTTCTTTATCACAGTTATAAACTGTTACTAAATTATCCGAACAATCATCACAACTGTTTATTAAAAAAACAGTTTCATTCTTATAGTCATACTGAATAATTTTCTTTTTTGAAACAGATGTACTTTGTTCAAAACTAGTTTTTATTTCTTTTAACCAAGCCAAATCTTCAATAGGTACTTCCACATTACAATCTGATTCTATGAAAGCCGTATTTGCAGGACAAGATGTTAGAAAAATAACAGAAAAAAACATCAAAAATGTCTTCATAAGTTATCACTTTTTATTTTTAAGATGTAAAAATTCTAAAAAGGTTGCGTTTAATAATAGTATTTTTGTTAAAATTTATGAGAAAACAAATTTTTAACATAGAATCTAATACTGACTTCACAAAAACAGCTCTACAAGTATTTGATTATCAGTTTAAAAGAAATCGTGTTTATCGTTCTTTTTGTGATTTATTGTACAAACATCCATCAGATATTTCTACTATTGAAGATATTCCGTTTTTACCAATTCAGTTTTTTAAAAGTAGAAAAATTGTTTCTTCAATAGATGAGGTTGACGAAGTTTTTACAAGTTCTGGTACAACAGGAAGCACTACTAGCAAACACTTTGTTACAGATATCAACCTTTATAAAGATAGTTATTTAAAAGGATTTTCTCATTTTTATGGCAATATACAAGACTATGTAGTATTGGCTTTGTTGCCCAATTACTTAGAGAGAAAAGGATCTTCTTTGGTTTTTATGGTGGATGATCTCATCCAAAAAACGAATAATTCTGATAGCGGATTTTATTTGAATAATTTGGATGAACTTGCTGAAAAACTTGTAAAACTAGAGCATGAAAACCAAAAAGTATTACTCATAGGAGTTTCTTTTGCGTTGTTGGATTTAGTTGAAAAACAACAATTTAACCTAAAAAACACCATAGTTATGGAAACAGGAGGAATGAAAGGCAGAAGAAAAGAGTTGGTTAGAGAAGAGTTGCATAAAATTTTACAAAACGGATTTGGAGTCAATCAAATTCATTCAGAATATGGTATGACAGAATTGTTAAGTCAAGCCTATTCAAAAGGAAATGGTGTTTTTGAAACTCCACCTTGGATGAAAATTCTAACCAGAGATACAGAAGATGCTTTAACTATTTTACCAAAAGAAAAAAATGGTGGAATTAATGTAATTGATTTAGCAAATTATAATTCTTGTAGCTTCATTGCTACACAAGATTTAGGAAAAGTGCATAAAAATAATACTTTTGAGATTATTGGACGTTTTGACAATTCTGATATAAGAGGTTGTAATCTGATGGTTTTGTAGATTAGAAGAGAGAATAAAGAAAATAGAACAAAGACTAAAAAAAGATTTGAAGATGAAATTTAAATTATTACAAGAATTTAAAGATTTTGCTGTAAAAGGCAATATGATTGATATTGCTATTGGTGTAATTGTAGGTACAGCTTTTAACAAAGTTGTAAATATATTAGTGAAAGAGATTTTAATGCCACCTTTATCTATAATGACAAGTGGATCAAATTGGGAAAATAAAAAAATTATTCTCCAAGAAGCTATTTCTGCAGATGGAAAGCCTAAAGTTGAAGAAATAGCCATTGGTTATGGTAAATTAATTGAAGCAGGAGTTGATTTTTTAGTAATTGCTTTTACAGTTTTCTTGGTGGTAAAAGTGATGAATTCTATGAAGAAAAAAGCTGAAGACCCTAAAAACAATACGGTTTCTACACCAAAAAATATTGAGTTGATGAATAAAACCAATGAGCTTTTAGAAAAACAAAATGAATATTTAGAGAAACTTCTCTCAAAAAAGTAGTCGCTTCTGTAATATTTAAGAATTTCATCGACCAAAGTAAAAACAAAATCGATGAAAAAATTTATAACAATTTTATTAGTAATAGTAACTACTACTTTTTACGCTCAAGATTATAATACAAAAAAAGGATACATAGCAGAAGGCTATGATGTTGTAGCTTATTTTAGCAATAAAGCACTAAAAGGAGATAAGAAATTTAAAACTGAATTTGAAGGAGTTAAATACAAATTTACATCTCAAGAAAACCTAGAAACTTTTACTAAAAATCCTAAAAAATATATTCCACAATATGGAGGTTATTGTGCTTATGCCATTGGCAAAAAAGGCAAAAAAGTTTCTATAGACCCTAAAACTTTCGAGATTAGAGAAGGAAAATTGTATTTGTTTTACAATTCTTGGGGAACAAATACGTTAGAGTTATGGACGAAAGAAGGAGCAGAAAAATTAAAAAACGAAGCTGATAAAAATTGGATTAAAATACATCAATAGCTTTTATTGATTATTGTTGTTGGGGGACAACAAGGAGAACTGTCTGAAAAGAAATGTTATTTTTTCAGGCAGTTTCTTTTTTATAAAATCTTATATTTAAGAATTCGTAATAGTACTTTTTATGGCTCGATATTCAAAAACACCATTATCAAAAAAACTGGGTATTAAAGAAAACTTTTTAATTCAAGTATATAATTTGCCAAAAAACTATTTAGCTTTCTTTCTAGATTTTCCTAATGGTGTCATTATTTCTGATGATAATCAGCCAAAAGAAACGTTAGACTTTATTCATATTTTTGGTACTACTGAAGATGAAGTAACAAAGGCTTTTAAAAAATCAAAACCAACATTAAAAAAGAATGGAATTTTATGGATTAGTTGGCCAAAAAAATCTTCAAAACTATCATCAGAAATAGATAAAGAGTTTGTTAGAAACTATGGCTTAAGTAATGATTTAGTGGATGTAAAAGTCTCGGCTATAGATGATGATTGGAGTGCACACAAATTTGTGTATAGAATTGAGGATAGGTAAATATCAAATTAATATAACTCTGCATCTTTTGTGAGTAGCTTTTTATCTAAATCTAAATAATCAGAAAATAAATCAATTATTATTGTGTCAATTTCTTTTTTGTTAAATGTTTTTTTATTTCTTCTCGCGTTTAAGTAATTTTCTTTTTTAGTTTTATAAATTAAATCCTTTATAGTTTTCACGTTTAAAGTATTTGCAGTTTTATAAGCAAATACAAATGAAAATAAAGCTATTATAATTCCTAAAACTCCAATCTTCCAAGAAAAGAAAAGTGTAATGAAAAACACAAAAAATAAACAGGAAATTCCATTAATTGTAGATTGTTTTGGAGAAAGAATAGATAATTGAAAACCTAAATTTTTTTCTAGTTTTTTTATATTCCTTCTTCTTCTTTTTTTTGGGAATAAAGTTTCTAGATTTATATCTTGATTAATTTGATCTTTATTTATTATTGTTGTTTCAGAAATAGCTTTTCGAAGTTTATAAAAAGCTTGTTGAGATGTACAGTCATCACTATTTTTTAAATCGATTTTCATTTTAAAAGCATAACATAAATCTCCAAAAGTTTTAACCTCTTTTAGTTCATTATTTTCAAATTGAATCTGAAATGATTTTTCAATTTTTACAATTACATCTTCAATATCTTCTATGTGTATGTTTTTTAATTTCATAGAATGCTTATCTTATAAAATTTACTCAACAATCAACAAAAAATAACTCTTTTTACCACGTTGTAAAAGCACGTATTTATTGGCGATTAAATCATCATCAGTAATTACAAAATCATCTTTTACTTTTTCTTTGTTTACAGAAATAGCGTTTTCTTTTAAGGCTCTACGTGCGTCTCCATTTGATTTTAGAAAGTTTGTTTTTGCAGATAATGCTCCAATCATATCTAATCCTTCAGAAAATTCATCAGTAGAAATTGTAGCTTGAGGAACTCCGTCAAAAACATCTAAAAATGTTTGTTCATCTAACGATTTTAAATCGTCAGCAGTAGATTTTCCAAACAAAATATTAGAAGCTGCAATTGCTTTTTCGTATTCTTCTTTTCCATGAACCAAAACAGTTACTTCTTCTCCTAAACGTTTTTGTAAAATTCGTGTATGTGGTGCCTCTTTGTGTTCAACAACCAAAGCATCAATAGTTTCTCTATCTAAAAAAGTAAATATTTTGATATACTTTTCTGCATCTTCATCAGACGTATTTAACCAATATTGGTAAAACTTGTAAGCAGAGGTTCTTTTAGCATCTAACCAAACATTGCCTCCTTCAGATTTCCCAAATTTTGATCCATCAGATTTTGTAATTAATGGGCAAGTAATGGCATATCCTTTTCCACCACCAATTCTTCTAATTAATTCAGTACCAGTTGTAATATTTCCCCATTGATCAGAACCACCCATTTGAATTGTGGTTGCATTTTCTCTAAATAAATGTAAAAAATCATAACCTTGCACCATTTGATAGGTAAACTCTGTAAAAGACATACCTTCTTTAGATTCAGCCCCAATTCTGTTTTTTACAGAATCTTTAGCCATCATGTAATTTACGGTAATGTGTTTACCAACATCTCTAATAAATTCTAGGAAAGAAATATCTTTCATCCAATCGTAATTATTTACTAAAATTGCAGCATTATCAGCATCTGAAGTGAAGTCTAAAAAATGACCTAATTGGGCTTTAACACATTTTTGATTATGACGTAAAGTTTTTTCATCCAATAGATTACGTTCAGAAGATTTACCTGAAGGATCACCAATCATACCAGTTGCACCACCAACTAAAGCAATGGGTCTGTGTCCACATCTTTGATAATGAGCTAATAACATAATTGGCACTAAATTACCAATATGTAAAGAATCTGCAGTTGGGTCAAAACCAACATAAGCACTTCGCATTTCTTCTAAAAGATGTTCTTCAGTTCCTGGCATGCTGTCATGTAGCATTCCTCTCCATTGTAATTCTTCAATAAAATTCTTCATTGTATAAACTCGATAAGATTATATAAATTATAAATGTCATTTTGAGCGGAGTCGAAAAATCTCAAATACTTTATAGATTTCTCCATTTCAGTCGAAATGACAAGATATTTTCAAAAAATAAATTAGTTTTAAAAAGCAACAAAGATAAACTTATCAACCAAAAAATCATAAATTAGCAGTATGATTTTAGTTACTGGAGGTACTGGTTTAGTAGGTTCTCATTTATTGTATCATTTAACCTTACAGAATGATAAAATTAGAGCTATTTATAGAATACAATCTTCTTTAGACAAGGTAAAACAAGTTTTTTCTTTTTATACTTCTGATGCTACTTTATTTGATAAAATTGAGTGGTTTTTGGCTGACATTACTCAAGTCCCTGCTATGATTCCTGCTTTTGAAGGGGTAAAATATGTATATCATTGTGCTGCATTTATTTCTTTTAATTCAAAAGATTACATAGAAATGCGAAAAGTTAATATTCATGGAACAGCAATAGTTGTCAACCTAGCTATTGATGCTAAAATTGAGAAACTTTGTTTTGTAAGTTCAATTGCTGCTGTTGGTGATGCTAAAGTTGGTAGTGAAATAATTGATGAAGATTGCGAATGGAATAAAGAGTTAGATAATAGTGGTTATTCTATCACAAAATTTGGTGCAGAAATGGAAGTTTGGAGAGCCAGCCAAGAAGGAGTAAATGTTATTATTGTGAATCCTGGGGTAATTTTAGGGAGTGGTTTTTGGAATTCTGGTTCTGGAAGATTATTCAGTCAAGTCTATACTGGTTTTAAATATTATACAGAAGGAATTACTGGTTTTGTTGCTGTGCAAGATGTTGTAAAACCAATGATTGAATTGATGCAATCTGAAATTAAAAATGAACGTTTTATTTTGGTTTCAGAAAATAAATCATTCAAAGATATTTTCTTTTTAATTGCGGATGCTTTTGGTAAAAAAAGACCGTCAAAAAAAATAAAATCTTGGCAAACTGCTATTTTTTGGAGAATTGCTTGGCTTTTATCAAAAATAACGAGGAAAGCACCATTATTAAGCAAATATTCTGCTAGAAGTGCACATACTGTTTCTAAATATTCTTCAAAGAAAATTCAAAAAGAATTAAAATACGGGTTTGAATCTATCGAAAAATCAATTGAGAGAGTCTGTAAAAACTACCCTAAAGATTAGGTTTTGCAACAGTATCTAATGTTTTAAGGTTTTTATCTATAATTTTATGAAGACTGTCTATATTAAGTTTTTTACTCTTTAATTTTTTAATAGAATCTCTTCGTAATGAATCTTGTTTGTTTCTAATGTCTTCATAATATTTTTTTAGGGTTTCTAGCCCTTTTTTAGAATTTTCAAGAATTTCTTTGTATTCATCTATTCTAGACATATAGTACAAATTGCTGGCTTTAAAACGAACGCTATCTATTTTGTATTTATCGAACACAAAAGCCATGTAATTTACATTTTTCTCTAGATTGTTATTTTTAAAAAATTGACTAGAAGTAGCAATTTGCATATCTTGTAATAAAATACGCATCGTATCTTTTGGTATTAAATCTTCAGGAGCTTTTAGAATTGTGTTACTGGTACAAGAGCAGATTAATAGAATGCTTAAAAAGTAAAATCCTTTTTTCATTTTAACGGTTAAAAGTTAAACGTTTTCCTTTTATATCATCATTAAAAACACCATTATTATAAATTAAGTTACCATTTACAAAAGTATGGGTTATTGTAGATGAGAAAGTAGTACCTTCAAAAGGAGACCATCCACATTTATAAAGTACATTATCTCTAGTTACTGTTTGTGGTTTATCAGTATCAATTAACACTAAATCAGCATAATAACCCTCTTTAACAAATCCTCTTTTTTCTATTTGAAACAATTTTGCAGGGTTATGACTCATTTTTTCAACTGCCTTTTCTATAGGAATAATACCTTCTTTCACTTTTTCTAAAATTGCAATAACTGCATGTTGTACTAATGGGCCACCACTTGGTGCTTTTGTATAGACATTGCTTTTTTCTTCTAAAGTGTGTGGTGCATGGTCTGTGGCTAACACATCAATTCTATCATCTAATAAAGCTTCCCATAAACCTAATCTGTCTTTTTCAGTTTTTACTGCAGGATTCCATTTAATAAAAGTTCCTTTTTCCTCATAATCATTTTCATTAAACCATAAATGATGAACACAAACTTCAGCAGTAATTTGTTTTTCTTCAAGAGGAATATCATTTCTAAAAAGTTCTGTTTCTTTAGCTGTAGAAACATGGAAAATATGCAACCGAGCTCCTGTTTTTTTTGCTAATTCAATAGCTTTTGATGAAGAAATATAACAAGCTTCTTCACTTCTAATTATTGGATGATATTTTATTGGAATATCATCACCAAACTTTTCTTTAAATTCTGAAGTGTTTTTTCTTATAGTAGCTTCATCTTCACAATGTACAGAAATTATCATTTTTGTTGATGAAAAAATCTTTTCTAAAACCTCAACATCATCTACTAACATATTACCAGTTGAAGAACCTAAAAACAATTTGATACCTGCTACTTTTTTTGGATTTGTTTTTAGCAGTTCATCTAAATTGGTATTTGTACCACCAAACATAAAAGAATAATTTACGTAAGATGTTTTGGAAGCAATTTCAAACTTATCTTCCAATAATTTTTGAGTAGTAGCTTGTGGTACTGTATTAGGTTGCTCAATAAAAGTAGTAATTCCACCAGCAACAGCTGCTCTACTTTCAGTAGCAATATTTGCTTTGTGCGTTAAACCTGGTTCTCTAAAGTGTACTTGATCGTCTATAAAACCAGGAATTAAATATTTGCCTTTAGCATCAATTACCTCAACATGATTAGCGATATTTATTTTTGATGAAACTTCTTTTATAATTTCATTTTCTATCAAAACATCACCTGTAAAGGTTATATTCTCGTTTACAATTGTAGCTCCTTTTATCAAATAAGATTTCATCATTCTTTATTTTGGCAATCCTTTTAAACGCATTTTTATCACTCCAAAAAGTGCTTCAGAAACTATATTTCCACTCATTTTAGAAGCTCCTAAATCTCTATCAGTAAAAACAACAGAGACTTCTTTTATTTTAAATTTATGTTTCCAAGCTTTAAATTTCATTTCTATTTGAAACGCATAGCCTACAAATTTAATTTTATCTAGATTAATGGTTTCGAGTACTTTACTTTTCCAGCAAACAAAACCTGCTGTAGTATCAAAAACAGGAATGTTGGTAACAAAACGTACATATCTAGAGGCAAAATAAGAAAGTAATAATCGCTTAATGTCCCAATTTACTACATTTACTTGATTATTTACATATCTTGAGCCTACAGAAACATCACCTTCACCAGAATTACAAGCTTTATATAAACGAATTAAATCTTTGGGATTGTGAGAAAAATCAGCATCCATTTCAATAATATACTCGTATTTCCTAGCCAAAGCCCATTTAAATCCATGAATATATGCAGTGCCTAAACCGTTTTTACCTTTTCGCTTTTCAATAAAAAGGTAATTGGGAAATTCGCTCATTAATTCTTCTACAATAGTAGCAGTTCCATCAGGAGAATTATCATCAACTATTAAAATGTGAAACGCTTTTTTTTGATTAAAAACAGCTCTAATAATAGCTTCAATATTCTCTTTTTCATTGTAAGTGGGGATAATTACTAAAGCGTCTGACATAAATTAATTTTCAGTAGAAAGAAAACAAATATACATTTTTTAATTACTAATTTTGTGTTAATCTTAATAAATGAATTCGAGTTGCAAGCAGTAGAAAAAATAACATATTTTAATGATTGGGTTACCTTAATACTATTTGCTCTTTTTGCAATAATTTTTTTACTAAAAATAATTAATGCAAAAAAAATAAAACGTGTTTTTTATGGATTTTCTAACTGGAGTAGCATTGAAGAAACAGATACTATTAAGTTAAATTCAATGAACAGTTTTCATGTTCTAATTTTTATCTTTTCTGTAGCTGTTTTTTCTTTAATTGGATATAATTTAATGTTTAAAATGAACTCTTTTAATAGTTCGCTTCAAGGTTTTTCCTCTTCTTTTTTGGTTATTTTTCTTTTTTTAGTATTAAAAATAATCTTTGAAAGAGTTATTGCTGCTGTTTTTTCGATACAAAATAAAGTTGCTTTTTTTTTAGTAACCAAGTTAGAATCTTTTTACACACTCTCTTTAATCCTTTATATATTCTATATATTTTATGAATATGGTAATTTAAGTGAATATTACTTACTTTATTTTACTTTGTTTTTCTTATTGTTTCGTTTTGTGTTTATTGTTACTAAAAATAAAAACCTGATTTTTAGCGAGTTGTTTTATTTTATTTTATACATTTGCACCCTTGAAATAGCACCGCTATTATTATTGTTTAAATTGATGTTTTAAATACAAAACAAAGCGTATGAAAGTGAAGACAATATTGGTTTCTCAACCAGCTCCTAAAACAGAAACTTCTCCGTATTTTGATTTATCTGATAAACAGAAAGTGAAAATTGATTTTAGATCATTTATACATGTAGAAGGTATTCCTGTAAAAGAAGTTAGAGCTCAAAAAATTGATTTATCCAACTTTACAGCAATCATTTTAACAAGTAGAAATGCTGTAGATCATTTTTTTAGAGTTGCTGAAGAAATGCGTTTTAAAGTACCAGATTCTATGAAATATTTCTGTCAATCAGAAGCTGTAGCTTACTATTTGCAGAAATACGTGGTGTATAGAAAGCGTAAAATTTATGTTGGTAACAGAACATTTCCTGAATTAACAAAATTGATTAAGAAGCATAAAACTGAAAAGTTTTTATTACCATCTTCTGATAAACTAAAGCCATTAATTCCTACTGAATTAAACAAGTTAGGTGTTACTTGGACAAGAGCAGATTTGTATAGAACAGTGGTAAGCGATTTGTCTGATTTAGAAAATGTTTTTTATGACGTATTGGTTTTCTTTAGTCCTTCAGGAATTGAATCTTTATTTAAAAACTTCCCAAACTTTAAACAAAAAAACACAAGAATTGCAGCTTTTGGGAACTCTACCATAAAAGCTGTTACAGAAGCAGGTTTAAAGTGCGATATTAAAGCACCAGCACCAGAAACACCTTCTATGACAATGGCTTTAGAGAGATATATTAAAGAGGTTAATAAGAAGTAATTCATTTTGAATTCGGTTCAGAGTTTTATAAAATCAAAAAAACCAAGCATTTCTGCTTGGTTTTTTTGATTTTAATGTTTATCTAAAATAAAAGATAATAATAAAATTTTAGGATTAAATAATCAGAATAATAATCTAATTAATCAAAATATTGCATTGTTAAATGTAACAAAACAACAAAATAATAAACTAAATACCTTAAATTCTGAATTAAAAAGAACTGTAGAGTCTAAAGAAGACTTACCAAAAGATATAAAAGATGATTTAAATAAATTGATTTCTGATTTTGACAAATTTGATAACGATATCGCAGAAGAATTAATCAGTATTTCTTCCCTTATTGAGATAGACGAAAAACCAAAAGCATTATTTTCGTTAGCTAAAATTATTGAAAATTTGTTAAAGAAAATTTATAAGGGCAAATTAAATTTTTATAAGCTTATTGAGAAAGCTAAAGATGAAAAAATAATTAGTACAGAAGATTATCATTTTATTCACGGTATTAGAGAGATTAGAAATAAAGAAGGTCATGAGATTAATGTTAAAGTTGATGGTTATCTTACAGCTTCGTCTTTTATGATTGGTATTGGCATAATCTCTAAAATAAAAATTATTGCTAATAATATAAAGAAACGAGATGAGAATAATTAAGCAAACAAAGTAGCAAAAGCTTCTTCAATTTTACCAACTAAAATGAGCTTAATTGAATGATTTTTTGAGGAAATCTTATTATATTTTGAAGCGACAAAACTTTTATAACCTAACTTTTCTGCTTCCAAAATGCGTTGGTCTATTTTAGAAACAGGTCTTATTTCTCCAGCCAAACCCACTTCTGCAGCAAAACATACATTTGGATTGATTGCTATATCTTGATTGCTTGATAAAATGGCAGCAACCACAGTTAAATCAATTGCTGGATCATCTACATTTATGCCTCCAGTAATGTTTAAAAAAACATCTTTTGCACCCAATTTAAAACCTGCTCTTTTTTCGAGAACTGCTAAAATCATATTTAGTCTTTTTAGGTTATAACCTGTTGTAGAACGTTGTGGAGTTCCATAAACTGCTGTAGAAACCAAGGCTTGAATTTCTATCATTAAAGGTCTTATGCCTTCTAAAGTTGATGCAATTGCTGTTCCACTTAAATCTGCATCTTTTTTAGAAATTAAAATTTCTGACGGATTTGATATTTCTCTCAAACCATTTGATAACATTTCATAAATACCCAATTCTGATGTAGAACCAAATCTGTTTTTCTGACTTCGTAAAATTCTGTAGGTATGATTTCTATCGCCTTCAAATTGTAGAACAACATCAACCATATGTTCTAGAATTTTTGGTCCAGCAATATTTCCTTCTTTGTTGATGTGCCCTATTAACAAAACTGGAGTTGCAGTTTCTTTCGCAAATTTTATCAATTCTGCACTAGTTTCTCTAATTTGAGAAATACTTCCTGGAGAAGCCTCTATAGAATTAGTGTGTAAAGTCTGTATGGAATCTATTACCAAAACTTCGGGTTCTGTTTCTTCTATATTTTTAAAGATTTGTTGTGTGCTAGTTTCTGTTAAAATTAAGCAATTAGAATTGTTTGCTTCCAAACGTTCTGCTCTCATTTTTATTTGAGATTGGCTTTCTTCACCAGAAACATACAACACTTTTTGGCTGATATTTAAAGCAACCTGTAATAATAGTGTTGATTTTCCAATTCCTGGTTCACCACCCAAAAGTGTTACAGAACCTTTTACCAAACCACCACCTAAAACAGTGTCTAATTCGTTATTATTAGTAACAACTCTTTCTTCTGGGTTTAGAACAATATCAGCAATTTTTAAAGGCTTATTTACAGTTTGTTTTGCAGTTGTACTTTGTTTCCAAATGCGTTTTTCTTCTTTTTGAATTACTTCTTCTACAATGGTATTCCATTCTTTACAAGCACCACATTGCCCAACCCATTTTGCATGTTGTGTTCCACAATTTTGACAGAAAAAAGTTGTTTTGGTCTTCCCCATTTTTATTTATGTACAAGGTTTGAAAGTTGTAAAGTTACAAAGTTTATAAACGAAACTTTACAATAAATCAATCTAAAAGTTCGCAAATAATTGCGTTAGTGATTGAATGATGTTTTTGAGCTATTCTTTATTTTTCACAAAAAAAGCGAGTAATGAAAGCGAAACTTGGTCTTGAATGCTTTTAGGAAAAAGTAACGCCAAAAACTATTTATTTTTATTTACAACAGGAAGCAGTAAAAAAGCAAGTCCTCCAAAAACGATAATCATTGCTGTTTGTGCTGTCCACATAATCCAACCAAAAGCTTCGCTAGGTGCTTCTGCAATACCAAATAAAACAAAGGCTTTTGCAACTGCAAGTGGATAAGAACCAATACCTCCAGGTACAATCGCAATGCTAAATGCACCTGCAATAAAACCTACTAAAATTGCGCCTAAAGGCACATTTAAACCTTCAATTGCAAATGTAACTACCCAAAACATTAAAATGTACATTATCCAAATAAAAAAAGTATGGAAGATAAATGCCCATTTCTTTTCCATTTTTAAAATGCTTGAAACACCCTCCAATAGCCCAATCAAAAAAGTTTTAATTTTAAGAGCAAAACCAGATTTTGCCTTTTTTATGTATAGAGTAAAAAAAATAAAAAAAGCAAGTAAACCAAATAATACATAGATAATTTTTGAAGGGTCTACTAGTTTTGTGAGCAATTCATATATAAAATCGAATTGAAGGAAAAGTGTAACAGTAAGTATTAACAGAAGCATAATTACATCAGCAATTCTTTCTGCAACTATGCTCCCAAAACCCTTTTCGAAAGGGACGTTTTCATAATTTTTTAAAACTAATGCTCTAGATGCTTCTCCAGCTCTAGGAATAGTGTAGTTTACTAAATAACCAACTAAAACAGCTAGAATATTATTTACTAATTTAGGTTTATATCCTAAAGGCTCTAACATAAAACTCCATCTGTAAGCTCTAGAAATATGACTTAAAATACCAAAAAAAAGACTTAAAGTTATCCACCAATAATTAGCAGATTTAAATTGATTTAATAAATTTGGGATATCTATATCAGATAAAGAATACCAAACTAAAAATCCTCCTAAAGCAAAAGGAAGAATCGTTTTCAAAACTTTTTTAATATCCAAAATTAGGTAAGTGTATTGTCTTTTTCGTTAGGGAAAACCAATTGTGGTTTGAACTTTTTAGCCTCTTCTAATTCCATAAATGCATAAACAATCAATATTAAAACATCACCAACAGCAACTAATCTAGAAGCTGCACCATTTAAGGTAACTTCTCCACTTCCTCTTGGACCAGGAATTGCGTACGTTTCTAAACGATGACCATTATTGTTATTCACAATTTGAACACGTTCGCCTTCAATAATTCCTGCTGCATCCATTAAATCTTCATCTATGGTTATGCTTCCTATATAATTTAAATCAGCACCTGTAACTTTTACACGATGGATTTTAGATTTTACAACTTGTACTAACATTTAGCAAAAATACTATTTTTTTGATTATGAAATTTTTAATGAAATGTTATCAATTAATCTGATTTTTCCTGCAAAAACTGCTATGAAAGCACGATATTTTTTGCTAGATTCTTTGTTTTCTATGGCTTTTAATGTTTTTTCATCAGCAATAGTAAAATACTCTAGCTCTAATAAAGTTTGTTTTTTAAACTGATTTTCTACCCATTTTATAACATTTGAAGCATTTTCTTTTCTAAATTTTTTTTGAGCTTTTTTTAAAGTTTTATAAATAAATGGAGAGGCTTCTCTGTGTTCTGATGTTAATCTTACATTTCTAGAACTCATAGCCAAACCATCATCTTCTCTGAAAATAGGTCGTCCTTTAATTTTAACATTTAAATGCTGTTTTTTTACCAATTTTTTGATGATTTGTAACTGCTGAAAATCTTTCTCACCAAAATAAGCCTTATCAGGTTCAATTATTTTAAAAAGCATTTTTACGATAGTACCAACTCCATTAAAATGCCCTTCTCTAAATTTCCCTTCCATTTGATGTTCTAAACCATCAAAATCGAACTTTTCTGAAATAATGGCATCAGTATAAATTTCATCAACAGTAGGGTTAAAAAGGATATCACAATTTATATTTTTTAATAAATTAATGTCATTCTCTAATGTTTTCGGGTAATTGATAAGGTCTTCTTTTTTGTCAAATTGAGTAGGATTTACAAAAATACTAGTGACAACTATATCATTTTTTTGACTCGCTTTTTTTATTAATGATAGGTGACCTTTATGCAAAGCACCCATAGTAGGAACAAAACCAATGGTTTTATTTTGAGCTTTAAGTTTAGATAAAGTTACTTTTAAAGGTTGTTTTTTGGTGAAAATTTCCATGTTAGATTAATGTAAAATGTTTGCAAACTTACCATTTTAACAGGATATTAGCATAAAAATTTGTAGTTTTGCCAATCTCATAAAAAGAGTTTGATTTAATGAAGGACAAGAGAATATTATTTGTGTCGTCTGAAGTTGTTCCTTATTTACCAGAAACAGAACTTTCTTCTACGGCATTTAATTCAGCCAAAAACGCTCATTCTAAAGGGGTACAAACAAGAATATTTATGCCAAGATTTGGTGTAATTAATGAAAGGAGACATCAACTGCATGAAGTAATTCGTTTATCAGGAATGAATTTAGTTGTAAATGATGTTGATATGCCTTTAATTATTAAAGTAGCCTCCATTCCAAAAGAAAGAATGCAAGTTTATTTTATTGATAATGAAGAATATTTTAAAAGAAAAGCAGTATTTACAGATGAAGATGATCAGTTATTTTCAGATAATGATGAGAGAGCAATCTTCTTTGCAAAAGGCGTTATAGAAACTGTAAAAAAGTTAAACTGGGCTCCAGATATTATACATATTCATGGATGGATGGCGTCTTTATTGCCTCTATATTTGAGAGAGTTCTACAAAGAAGAACCATTGTTTACAGACAGTAAAATAGTAACTTCTATCTATGAAAATGGTTTTGAAGGTGAACTTAATACTGATTTAACAGAGAAAATTAAATTTGATTTAGGAAAATCACAAAAATTATCAACATTACAAACACCAAACTATACAAATATCTTAAAAAGTGCAATAGAAAATTCTGATGCAGTAATTTATGGAAGTGAATCTCTTTCAGAAGAAATAACTTCATTTATTCAGGAGAATGAAACACCATTTTTAGAGCATCAAATTGAAAATTTAAGAGATTCTTATTTAAACTTCTACGCTGATTTATTATCAGAAGAATAATTTTTGTAAAGTGAAAAAAAACATATATAATAAATTTGCTTACGTTGTTTTTGCTATCATATTAACAACAATGGTACTATCTTGTGAAGAAGATTTTACCAACATAGGGTCTGAAGTAATCAGTAATACCAAATTTGATACTAATTCCATTTCTGTTGATATACTTGTTGAAAATAGTCCGTTAGAAAAAGTTCAATCAGATAATATCTCCAGAGCTTTAGGGCAGTATTTATTGGGAGTTTACAACCCATCAGAGTATGAGAAATTAGAAGCATCAATCGTTTCTCAATTAGCAATTACCACAGGTCTTAAAGTTATAGATGAAAGTTTTGGTTCTGATACTACTGTGGTTACTAAAATAGATACTGTTTTCATTAAAATACCTTACCAAGTGTCATTAGAAAATTCTACTGATACAGAGTTTAAAATTGATTCAGTTTTTGGAGATGCTACAAAAGCGTTTAATCTTAATATATTCAGATCAAATACTTTCATTAATAATTTTAACCCTTCAGACCCTACAAAAATCAACAGTTTCTTCTCTAATCATGTATTTCAAAAAGATGGCAATGCACTTAATAGTTCTCAAAATTTTCAGTTCATACCAAATAGGAATGATACTATTTTAGAAATAAAGAGGAGACTTTTTGATGATAGAATAGCTACAAAAGATACTTTAAAAATAACTATTAACAATAGTAATATATCTGTTCCGTTTGCAAGAATACCTTTGAATGAAGAAAAAATTAAAGAATTATTTCTTGACAAATATGAATCAAGTGAGTTTTCATCACAAGCATCTTTTAATAATTATTTTAGAGGGCTTATTCTAGAAGCTACAGGTAATCAAGGTTCTTTAATCTCTTTCAACTTTAATAATTCACTAACTACTCTAAATCCATCTTTAGAAATTTATTATACAAACACTGTTTTAAAATCTGGTTCTATTGTTTTAGATACCATCTATAAAAATGATAGCTTTCCTTTATCTGGTTTTCGTGTAAATACCTTTAATATGGATGATAAAACTTATCCCACAGATGATCAAATTATTGTTCAAGGTACAGCAGGTAGTGAAGCAAAAATAAATCTTTTTGGAGCTGATTTAAATGCAAATGGAATAGCAGATAAAATTGAAGAAATTAGAACTAAAAACTGGCTTATTAATGATGCCACTTTAACACTATATATTAATGATACCAAAGATACTACTCATGTTCCAGAAAGATTGTATTTGTATAAAAGTTATCAAGAAAATCAGAAAACAATAAATAGTCAAATTAAGGATGCAGTAAGTGAAGCTTCATCTGGAGGAATAGGTGGCTTACTTGAAAGAAATAATGGAAAAGTTGAAAAATATACATTTAATATTACTGATTATATTTCTGATTTATTAAATAGTAATTCTAATTTTTCACCAGATTTAAAACTAAAAGTATTTAATTCAACTGACGTTCCTGCTTTTGCTAGTGATACAATTTTTAGAAACTTTAGTTGGAACCCAAAAGCTATAACACTGTTCAATAATTCTACATCTGATGTGAATAAAAAAGCAGTTTTAAAGATATCATATTCAAAAAAAAAATAAACTAACCTAAAATTAATCGTTATGTGTGGAATATCAGCATATATAGGACCTAGAGAAGCTTATCCTATAGTAGTAAATGGTTTAAAGAGACTCGAATATAGAGGCTATGATAGTGCAGGAATAATGATTTATGATGGTAGCAATATTCAACTGACTAAAACTAAAGGTAAAGTTTCAGATTTAGAGGCTATAACTAATAAAGAAGAAGAAAGAAAAGTAGGTAATATTGGAATGGGTCATACAAGATGGGCTACCCATGGTGTTCCTAATGATGTGAATTCTCATCCTCATTATTCTCAATCAGGAGATTTAGTTATTGTACATAATGGTATTATTGAAAACTATGATACTATAAAAAAGGAGTTGATTTCTCGAGGATATTCTCTTAAAAGTGATACTGATACTGAAGTTTTAATTAACCTAATAGAAGAGGTTAAAAAAACTGAAGGATGTAAGCTTGGTAAAGCTGTACAATTAGCCTTAACAAATGTTGTTGGAGCTTATGCTATTGCTGTTTTTGATAAAACAAAACCTAATGAAATAATAGTTGCACGTTTAGGTAGTCCAATTGCAATAGGTGTTGGTAAAGATGAGAAAGAGTTTTTTGTAGCTTCTGATGCTTCGCCTTTTGTTGAGTTCACTAAAGATGCTATTTATTTAGAAGATGAAGAAATGGCTATTATAAAGATAGGAAAAGGAGTAAAAGTTCGCAAAATACATGATGATTCTCTTGTAGACCCCATTATACAAAAAC
This sequence comes from Polaribacter porphyrae, assembly GCF_002954685.1. Classification (GTDB taxonomy): domain Bacteria; phylum Bacteroidota; class Bacteroidia; order Flavobacteriales; family Flavobacteriaceae; genus Polaribacter; species Polaribacter porphyrae. The sequence goes on from NZ_MSCN01000001.1 coordinate 2,890,312, forward strand.
TACAAATGAGTTTAGACCAAATTGAAAAAGGAGGTTATGAACATTTTATGTTAAAAGAAATTCATGAGCAACCAAAAGCAATAACTGATACGTTTAGAGGAAGAATGCTAGCAGAAGATAACATTATTAAAATGTCTAGTATAGAGTTAAATTTAGATAAGTTTCTAAATGCAAATAGAATAATTATAGTTGCTTGTGGTACATCTTGGCATGCAGGTTTAGTGGGTGAATATCTTTTTGAAGACATGGCTAGGATACCTGTAGAGGTTGAATATGCTTCAGAATTTAGATATAGAAACCCTATAATAACTAATAAAGATATTGTTATTGCTATTTCTCAATCTGGTGAAACCGCTGATACTTTAGCAGCAATTAAACTAGCAAAATCTAAAGGAGCTTTTGTTTATGGTATTTGTAATGTTGTTGGATCTTCTATTGCAAGAGAAACACATGCAGGTGCTTACACACATGCTGGTCCAGAAATTGGCGTAGCTTCTACGAAAGCATTTACCACTCAAATTACGGTATTAACCTTAATAGCTCTTAAACTTGGTAAAGCAAATGGTTCTTTAGCGGATCATACTTTTAAAAACTACTTAAAGAAAATGCAACTAATACCTAAACAGGTTGAAGAATTGCTTAATATTGATGAACACGTTAAGCAAATTTCAGCTGTTTATAAAGATGCAAAAAACTGTTTGTATCTAGGTAGAGGTTTTAATTTTCCAGTAGCTTTAGAAGGAGCTTTAAAGCTTAAGGAGATATCATATATTCATGCAGAAGGTTACCCAGCAGCAGAAATGAAACATGGTCCTATTGCATTAATTGATGAGAATATGCCAATTTTCGTAATAGCAACCAACAGAGGTCATTATGAAAAGGTAGTAAGCAATATTCAAGAAATAAAATCTAGAGCAGGTAAAATTATAGCAGTAGTAACTGAAGGTGATACCACTGTTAAAGAAATTGCAGACCATGTAATAGAAATTCCAGATACTGAAGAAGCTTTAACACCTTTATTAACAACTATACCATTTCAACTATTATCTTATCATATAGCTGTAATGTTAAATAAGAATGTAGATCAACCTAGAAATTTAGCAAAATCAGTAACTGTAGAGTAGCATTTACTTTTATTTACTTTTTATAATAAAAACATAAAACCAGCGATTAGCTGGTTTTATTTTATATTTTGTCATGTACTTTAGCATGTTCTCCACGATTCCAAAGTGTAAGAATATCTGTAGCTACAGAGGCTCCACTGCCAGCAGCTATTGCAAACTGACTTCGATGACCAGCAATTGTTCCACAACAATACAATCCTTTTTTTATATAATGATCTTTATTTTGGATTTGAATTCTATCTTTTTTAGGATTCGATTTCTTATGAGGAATTAAGTAATTTTCAAGACCTTTAATTGTAAAAGATTTTGCATAATTTAAAGCTAAAATCACGTTTTTTGCATTGTAAGTATTTTTATTCGTTTCAACAATAAAAAAGTTTTCTGCCTCTTTTACCTGTAAAACTTTTTCTTTTTCTATTTGATTTACATGAGGGTATAACTCATTTAACTGATTTTTCCCTTCATTTAGAATATCTTTTCCAAGTGTTTTGGGAGATAAACCTAGTACATTGTTAAACAATGCATTTTCTAGGTGAGAAGCTCTTTGATGTAGTATGATTCCAATATTTTTATGCATCGCAAAAGGTTTGTTTTTAGCTGAACCTAATACTAAAGCACATTGCATCCCAGAAACACCACCACCAATAATTAAAGCATCAAAAACCATTTTAAATAAATAACATTTTAATATTTTGAGCAAATAGCTTTACAGAAATTGCTAATAAAATTACTCCAAAAACTTTACGAACTATTTGAATACCTCCTGCACCTAATAAACGCTCTATTTTTGTAGAGGTTTTTAATACAATATATAGGAAAATTACATTCAACACTACAGCTATAATAATATTTTCAATGGCAAATTCTGCCCTTAAAGAAAGTAAGGTTGTTAAACTTCCAGGACCAGCTATTAGTGGGAATGCTAATGGAAAAACAGCTGCTGTTAGAGAAGCGTTACTGCTATCATCTTTATACAAAGTGATACCCAATACCATTTCTAAAGCAATAAAAAATAGTACAAATGCCCCAGCAACCGCAAAAGAATTTACATCTATACCTATTAAACTTAATAAGCTCTGCCCAACAAAAAGGAATAAAATCATGATTAGACCAGCAATCAAAGAAGCTTTTTCTGATTGAATATGTCCTACTTTTTTGCGTAAATCTATAATGATGGGAATGTTACCTATAATATCGATAACAGCAAATAAAACCATAAAAGCTGTTAGAATTTCTTTAAAGTTAAAATCCATTTTTTTGATTGATTAAATTTTCTGCAAAATTAGTCAACTAATTTTATCATTTTCAAAAAAACCAGAAAAAAATAGTGTTATTTTTGCCAAATGTTTCAATTAGGAAAAACCATAGTCTCTGAAGATATTATAGAAAAAGACTTTATTTGCAATCTCTCCGCTTGCAAAGGTGCTTGTTGTGTAGATGGTGAAGCAGGTGCTCCTTTAGATAAAGAGGGAACCAAAATTCTTGAAGAAATTTATCCTAAAGTAAAACCTTTTTTAAGAAAGGAAGGCATTGAAGTTATTGAAAAAGTAGGCACTTGGACAAAAAGTGAATGGGACGAATTAGAGACACCTTTAATAAATGGTAAAGATTGTGCTTACGTTATTTTTGATGATAAAAAAACTGCACTTTGTGGAATTGAAGAAGCATATAATCAAGGAGAAATTAGCTGGAAAAAGCCCATATCTTGTCACTTATACCCAATAAGAGTAAAAGAGTATAGTGAGTTTGCTGCTGTAAATTATCATAAATGGGAGATTTGTGATGATGCTTGCACATTAGGTAAGGAATTGCAAGTACCAATTTATAAATTTGTAAAGCAGGCTTTAATAAGAAAATTTGGAGAAAATTGGTATAGTGAATTAGAAAAAGTAGCTGAAAACTATTCAAAATAGAGGTATTTTTAAAGATACTTTGGTACCAATAATTTGATAATGCTCATCTAGCAAATCTTCATAATCAATTGAATAATTATTTTTATAGTTTTTTACAAAATTTCTTAATCTTTCACTTGTTAAATTAATTCCAACAGATTTTCTGTTGATAGATTTTTCAGCTTTAATTTTAGCTGCAGCTTTTCTACCTATTCCATTATCTGTAATACTTATTTCAACAAAACGTTTATCTATTTTTTGTACTAAAACGCTAATTTTTTTACTTCCTTTTTTGGATGATAACCCATGCCAAAGGGAATTTTCTAGAAAAGGTTGTAAAATTAATGGAGGAATTTTTATGTTATTTAAATCTTCAAGATTACATAAAACTTCATACTCAATCAAATTTGAAAAGCGAATATTTTCTATGGTCATATACAGATCCATAGTTTCTAACTCATCGTTTAAAGAAGTTTCTTTAGACGATGATGCTTCCAAGATTTTACGCATCAATTTAGAGAATTTGTTTAAGTAATAAGTGGCATTTTTCTTTTCATTATTTATAATATAGAGCTTTATTGAGTTGAGTGCATTAAAGATAAAATGAGGATTCATTTGACTTCTTAATGCCGTTAATTTTAAATCTTCAACCTCTTCTTTAAGTGCAATTTTTTCACTTAAAGCATTAATTTTTTCTTTCAGTTGTAGATTTACTTCTTCTTTTAAGGTTTCTGTTTCTTTGAACTTTAGTATTAACTTGTTTTGTGCATCATTCCTTTCAGAAATAATTTCTTTTTGTCGCAAACCTACTCCCAACGAAAAGAAGATGTTTTCTAAAACTATTCCTAGATAAAATATTAGAAACCCTATTTCACTATTGTTTGTTAAAAGCTGAAATTCTATGATTAATATTGTTAAAATTGAAGAAGAAAAGAGAACAAAAGAACCAATTAAAATATAGTTTTTGGTTTTTTCTGGAGTTTTATAAACAAGGTAAAAACAGTATAAAGTTAACCCAGTAATTAAAGGTACATATATAGTTAGGTATAAATTTTCTAAAGTGGATTTATCACCAGTTATTAATGTTGAGATAAAACTTACTAAACCCAAAGCTAATAAGAAATATAAAGTGTATTTTACATATTTAGTTTGTTTTATATGATGCGTATCAAAATTTAAAAAGCGAAAAACAAAGAAGTAGTAGGCAATATTATAGAGCCAAACCCAAAATTCGTGAGTAAGAGAGAAAAAACTTTTAACTGGTAAAGTAATAAAATCTAGATAATCATTTTTAGTAAAAGTAAAATAAGCTATAAAAAGCAAAAATGTATACGTAGCATAATAAATATAAGTTTTACTTTTATGCTGAAAATATAGTAGAAAGTGATAAATAGTTAATATAAAAATTATGCCTAAAACAAATAATAGTATTCCATTTTCATGAGGTGAGTTAGAAAGCACTTTAGAGATTGTATTTATAAATAGTGTTTTCATTTTTATCTTTTTCTCAAAGATTTATAGTATAGTTTACTGTAAAGGTATTTTTATAATTACTTGTGTTCCTAAAGAGTTATCATCTTTATTTTCTAAATCTACATATTTTATTTCGTAATTGTTTTGATAATTTTTAACGAAGTTAGATAATCTATCTTTGGTTAGTTGGATTCCTAACGATTTTCGATAAATTACTTTTTCTGATTTTATTTTTGCAGCAGCTTTTCTACCAATTCCATTATCCTCTATTAAGATTTGTAAGTAGTTAACATTAGTTTTATTTATTGAAATTATAATTTTTTTATCCTGTTTTTTAGAGGATAAACCATGCCAAATCGCATTTTCTAAAAAAGGTTGTAAAATTAAAGGAGGTACAAAAATTGAATCTAAATCTAGGTTTTCATCAACCTCGATACTAAAATCAATTTCATTAGAAAAACGTATATTTTCTATGGTCATGTATAAATCCATAGTTTCTAATTCTTCTTGTAGAGAGATGTTTTTAGTTGTAGATGCTTCTAAAATTTTTCTAATAAGTTTAGAAAACTTATTCAAATAATAAGCAGCAATTTTAGAGTCATTATTTATTACATATAGCTTTATAGAGTTTAGTGCATTAAAGATAAAATGAGGATTCATTTGACTCAACAAACTTGTTAATTGTAACTCGTTAATTTGCTTTTCATACAAAGCTTCCAATTCAGCAATTCTATGACTTTCTATTTTTTCTGAAAGTTTTTCGTTCAATTGATCTTTTAAAACATCATTTTTCTGAAGTTCATCAATTAATAATTTGTTATAATTATTTCTTTCTTGTCTGTAAACGTGATACTTATAACCTAACCCAATTGATATTGTAATGGCTTCTAGCATTACCCCAATCATAAAAAAGTCTATTGGTCTAATAAAACCAAAAGTGAATTTTTTAGCAATAGAAAGTCCTAAAGAAAGTATAGAGAAACCTAAAAAGAAAACTAAACCAACAACAAAAAATTTATTTACCTTGTCTTTAAATTGATAAATAACCTTTAAGAAAAATGAAATGATGATTAATGAAACAGGAGTAAAAATTAATGTGAAAAATTTAGGCATATAAACCCCTTCAAAAAGAAATAAATCAACTAAAAAGAAGATAGAACTTATTAAAGTGGTAAATAAAATATAAAGTTCTATTTGTTTTGCTAGTTTTTTATTTTTTGTGGTTAAATTTAAAAAATGTATCGAAAACCAAGAATACAACATCCAATACCAGATTTGAATAATCCAGTTGAAATCGATAAATAAACTATCAAGTTCTTGAGAAATATAATTCGAACTTTCGTTCGATGTTCGAGGAATCAAATAAACAGTTACTAAAAACAAGTACGATGCATAAATTACAAAACTTTTATCTTTTGTAAAAAAATATGAAATTGTATGATAGGCAATTAAGATAAAAAGCATGCCTTGAAGCCAAGAAGAAAAATCTTGAAAAAACAGCTCCATAGACTTATGTTATAGGAATTCGTAAAGCTACTTTGGTTCCTTTTGGTTTTTTATCGTCATCAAATAAATCATCAAAAATTAAGCTAAATGGGTTTTGGAAGTCTTTTATAAAATTATTTAATCGTTCTTTAGTAAGTTCAATTCCAATAGATTTTCTATTAATAACTTTATTAGATTTAATCTTTGCAGATGCTTTACGACCAATTCCATTATCTTCAATATCAATCTGGATAAAGCTAGAAGAGGGTTTAAAAACAGAAAGTTCAATTTTCTTATCTCCTTTTTTAGAAGATAAACCATGCCATAACGCATTTTCTAAAAAAGGTTGTAATACCAATGGAGGTACTTTTATATTCTTTAAATCAAGGCTTTCATCAACATTAATAGAGTACTTAATTTCATTAGAAAAACGAATATTTTCAATATTCATATATAAGTCCATAGTTTCTAATTCTTCTTCTAAAGAAACTTCTTTTAAAGTTGAAGATTCAAGGATTTTACGAACTAATTTTGAGAATTTATTTAAATAATGAACTGCATTTTTCTGCTCATTATTTATAATATAATGTTTAATAGAGTTTAATGCATTAAAGATAAAATGAGGGTTCATTTGTGTACGTAAAACATCTTGTTCTAATGTTAAAATTCGCTTCTGTTTCTCTAATAAACGTTGTCTGTACAAAAAGTATAAAATAGCAATTAACAGCAGAAATGAAACCACAATTATTATCCAAATATTTCTATTTTCTGTAAGCTGTAGTTGAGCTATTTTATTTTGTTTTGCTAAACTTTTAATTTGATTATTTTGTCGCTCGCTATCGTATTTAATGATTAAATCATTTACATATTGAATATTTCTCTCATTAGAAACTTTATTATCAAACTCATCTGATAATTTATAATATTCATAGGCTTTTTTAAAATCTTTTTTATTTTGATATAATTCTGATAAGTGGCTATAGGCATAAGATAGAGAAGAAGCAAACTCGTATTTTTTTGCGATTTCGAGTCCTTTTTTTAAGTTTTTTTCTGCTTCTGTAAAATGCTTAAGTTTAGATTGCGCCCAACCTAAATTTAAAAAGTGATAAGATAAAAATTCTCGATTTCCAACCTTTATTACATCATTATAATTAGCATTTAAAAGTTTAATAGCTTCTTCTGGTTTATTTTGTTTTACGTAAATATTGGCAATACTACTGTTACAAATTATTTTACCATACGTATTATTAATTTTGTTGTTAATAGTAATAGATTTTTGAAAATAACTTAAAGCTTCTTTAGTTTTACCTTGTGCATCTTTTGCATAACCAATATTTTGATAGTTAATAGCTAACCCTAATTCATTATTGATACTTCTTTCAATCTCTTGCGATTTTTTAAAACGTTCAATAGCTAAATCGTATTGTTTTAAGAGAAGGTATATATTACCCATACTGTTTAAAGAAACAGCTGTACTTCTTAATAAACCTAGACCAGGCTTTTCTACACTATCTGCTAAAGCTAAAGCTTCTTGATTGTAATCTAATGCTGTTCTATTAGCGTCTGTTTTTCTATAATCTACACCAAGCATGTTTAGAGCAAAAACTTCAAACTCAATACTTTTAGCTCTTTTTGCAGTTTCTAAAGCAAATTTATGAGTGGCAATAGCTTTTTGGTACATAGAATAGTTTCTATATTGAATACCAAGCAGGTTTTCTACATAAGCTTTGCCATCTAAATATTTTTTTTCTTCAAATCTTTTTGCTAAAATTTTAAGTTTAGAAGTATCTCTTCTAAAGGGTCTTAAATATGAATTTATGCCTTTGTAGTTTTTAGGTTTTGTTTTTAAAATACTGTCTATTTGGGTATTAAAATCAGGTTTTTTCTTTTGAGCACTTGCTAAAAATGGCATAGAAAAGGCGAGTAAAAGAATAAAAAACCTCATTTTAATATGGTATTTTGTAATTATAATTTTTCTAAAAACTCTGACTTTCTTTGTCTTGAAACAGGAATTTTAGCATTATTTTCAAGTACTACATAGCCATCAGATTTTAAAAACTCTTTAATTTTATTTAGGTTAATGATATATGAATTGTGTATTCTAAAGAAATGATCTTTAGGCAATAACTCATTAATATCTTTTAACTTTTTTGTTACTACAATTTTCTTCTTGTCAGATAAATAAAGTGTAGAGTAATTACCATCAGATTCAACATAAAAAATATCTTTTGGCTCTAAAAAAACCAATTTACCATCAGTATTTATAGTAATTTTTTTATGATTTAGTTTATTATTAAATTTCAATAATATATCCTCAAATTTTTCTGTAGTAAAACCTTTTGCACTATGTTTTTTAATTTTAGCAATAGTATCTGCCAAATCATCAGTATCTATAGGTTTTAATAAATAATCTATAGCCTCTTTTTTTAGAGCTGTAATAGCATATTCGTTATAAGCTGTTGTAATAACAACAGCAAAATCTTTATGTTCTAGTTTCTCTAAAAATTGAAAGCCATCCATAGTTGGCATTTCTATATCTAAAAAAAGACAATCTATTTTAGATGATTTTAAATAAGGAATGGCTTTTTCTGGTTCTGTAAATTTAGCAACTACTTCTAATTCATCTTCAAAATTAGATAATTCCCAAGTTAGCCCTTGAATGGCTTTTGGTTCATCATCTATAATTACAGCTTTAATCATAAGTTCTAGTCAATTTTATCAAAATTAACATATAATTTCTAATTGATTGATTTTGTTGTGCAAATTGATGGTTTTTTAAGAAAAATGGCAAAGATTACTACATAATTGGTAAACAGCAACAATAAAAATTAGCCAAACTGATTGTACAATAAACTACACCAACTATACACTCTTTGTTTTTTTGATGTCTTTTTTCTCAAATATTTGTGATTGAAGAACCCAAAAAAAATATTATGAAGCTAGTAAAACCTTTTTTATTGTGTGTATGCCTTATAGGTTTAAGTAACTCAACCAATGCTCAATTTTGGAAAAAACTAAAAAAGAAACTAGAAAAGAAAGTAGAGCAAAAAGTCGAAGAAAAAATAGATAAAGAAACTGACAAAGTAATTGATAGTACTTTGAATGGTAAAAAGAAAAAAGTAAAAAAAGACAATCGATTAAAATCTTATGGTTCAGCATCTATAAGTCATTCTGCTCTTTATGGTATGTTTAGTGTTAATGATTTAGGGCAAACAGGTGTTGAAAAACAAGGCGATAAAGTATCTATAACTGGTTTTTGGAGAACTTCTGATGCTGATGTTTTTGATGGTTATATTTTAAAAATAAAAAATGTTGATGACATAAATGCACTTCAAAACAAAACCTTTAAAATTCCTGAAGAAGCCACTTTAAAACTTTCTTACAATGCTTTAGTAAAAGGCAAATATGAATATAGAAGAGGGCAAGTTCATGCTCCACAAGATATTCAAGTAAAAAGCGGAACAGCCACAGTAACTTTTAATAAAGACCAAAATGTTTCTGTAAATTTTTCTGCCAATGTAAAATTAAGCGATTACAATAAAAGCGAATTAGCAGAAAATGATACACCTGCTACCATAAATGGAATGATTACTACAACATCTCCAAAATATACTATTACCAAAGAATTTAAACAAATAGAGAGGAAAGAACAGAATAATGATTTAACAGAAGCAGATAAAACATATATAAAAAGTAAACTCTCCCCAACTATAAATATTCCTAGCTCATTTACTTTTAATAAAAGTATTGAGCTAGAATTTACAGACAATAGAGGAGAAACTTTTCCAATGGAGTTTTTACTAGGTAAATATCCAGATATATATGGTATTTCAGTTGCATCAAAAGAAATGGGAGCAGAAGGTAAGGTTGTAATGGTAATGACACCAAAATCTTCTACAGCTTTTATGGATGTTGCTGGCATGAAAATGAAAAGATCTTCTTCATTAGAACAAATGGGGAGTCAGTTTAATATGACAGATAAATTACCACAAGATGGAGATTTTGACTACAAGAAAACAGGAAATACTAAAAATATTTTAGGTTACATATGCCATGAATATAGAGTAGACTACAACTACTCAAACTCAAAAGGGAACTCTATTTTTTGGGTTTCTAAAGATTTCCCTATTCAAAATAAACAACTCCCAATGTTGGGTATGAAAATGAACAACCCCTATTTTTCTGGTTTTGTTTTAGAACTAAATTCTACACATCAAGGTGAAAACTATACAATAAAAGTAACCAAAGTTTCTGATAAGAGCATGACCATAAATACATCAGAATACAGAAAAATGGGATTTTAAAAAAAATACTATGAAAACAAAATTACTACTATTATTCGCTTTTATAATTTCTGTGGGGAATATAAAAGCACAAAATTTTACTGTCAATAACATTACTTATACTATTACAGATACTGAAAATTTAGAAGTAGAGGTAGCTGCAAATAATTGTTTTTCTGGAGATTTAACTCTTTCTGAAAAAATAATTAATCCAAATGATAATTTAGAATATACGCTCACCAAACTTGCCAAATCTGCTTTTTTAAGATGTTCAAGTTTAACTTCAATTGTTATGCCAAATACAATTGTTTCTATAGAAGAAAGTGCTTTTACAGATTGTTCAAATTTAGCAATGGTTACCCTTTCTAACACTTTACAAGATATAGGTGTTCTAGCTTTTTCAGAGACAAAAATTGAAACTTTAAATTTACCAAATACTCTAAACAATATTGGAAGCCTTGCATTTAAAGAAGCTACTAATTTAAAAAGGATTGTAATACCAAATTCTGTAACTAGTATAGGCAATAATACATTTCAATATTGTTCATCTCTTACAAATATTACTTTACCAAATGGTATAATAAGAACAGGTAGTAATACGTTTGAAGGTACTGCTATAAAAAATATAGTACTTCCAGAATCTTTAACAAGAATTGACAATTATGCTTTTTTAGGTTGTTCAGAATTAACATCTATTGTATTGCCAGAATCAGTAAGTTCTATTGGAGTAAGTTCTTTTGAAAACTGTACAAAACTAGCAAGTATTAACATTCCAACAAAAGTTACTTTTTTAACTACTGGAGTGTTTAGAAATACAGGTTTTACCAGTTTTACTATTCCAGAACATATAACTACCATTAACTCTGGAGTCTTACAAAATTGTAAAAATTTAACTAGTTTTACGTTTCCAGATCATCTATCTGTAGTCCCTCAAACTTTTTTAAAAGGTTGTTCTAATTTAAGAAGTGTTACTATTCCAGATCATTATACAGCTATTACAAATGGGGCTTTTGAAGCATGTACAAGTTTACAAAGCATACAGCTACCAAGCTCTTTAACAAGCATTGGAAGTAGTACATTTAGATATTGTAGCAGTTTAAAAGATGTAAATATTCCAGATGGAGTTACTCGAATTCCATCATTTTTATTTGGTAGCTGTACATCATTAGAAGACATTGTATTACCAGACAACATAACATCAATAAACAATAATGCTTTTGATGGTTGTACAAATCTTAAAAGAATTTCTTTCCCTGAAAATTTGGTAACATTTCAAGGTCAAGTTTTTAGAAACTGCACTAGTTTAAGAACTATTTCATTACCATTAAATGTAGCAAATTTTAGCAATTCTGTATTTGAAGGTTGTACAAATTTGAGAAATGTTCATTTAGAAGGAAACATTACAAACTTGGGTAATTTTACATTTAAAGGTTGTGAAAATTTGGAAAGTGTTTCTGTAAAATGGGCAAATCCATTGAGTGTAAATGCAAATATTTTTGAAGACGTAGAAATTGATAAAGTAGCGTTAAATGTTCCAAATAATACTACCTCTTTGTATAGTGCTGCTCCAGTTTGGATGGATTTTGAAACAATAACAGAAGATACTTTTGTGCCAAATGATAATTTAGTGATAAATGGTAGTGCAGAAATTACACCAATTTTAGACAATGGTTGGACACAAGTTTCAGGAAACTGGACAGGTTTGAGTACTACAACTGCACAAGATGGAGATGCTATCTTTTTTGCAGGTGCAAATGCATCAGCAGAATTATATCAAGACATAGATGTATCTTCTTTTAGTGGAAATATAGATTCAGGGATTCAAAAATTTTATTTTAGTGTTCATCTAAAATCATTTAATAGCTCTCCTTTTGATAAATCTCAAGCAGTTGTAGAGTATAGAGATAATCAGGACAATGTTTTAGTTACTTATGATACAGGACGTTCTGAAAATACAACTTGGTTTCAGTTTGAAGATACCAGAGTTGCACCTGTTGGAACAAGAAAAATAAGAATAAAATTATTTTCGATACGAGTTAATGGTTCAAATAATGATGGTTATATAGATAATGTAATTTTTAGAAATGAAGGTTTAGATGTTGTTGATATACCAGATGCAAATTTTGAACAACATTTAATAGATGAAGGGATAGATACTGACAATACACTAAATGGACAAGTGTTTAGAAAAGATATTATAGATGAACCAATTTTAGACATTAGAAGTAAAAATATTAGTGATTTAACAGGTATTGAAGCATTTTTATCATTAAAAACATTAAATGCTACCAACAATTCTATTTCAGAAATAAATTTAGAGAACAACACAGTTTTAGAATCATTACTTATCAGTCAAAATACGTTAACAACAGTAGATATTTCTAAAAACATCAATTTAAAAAGTATCAATCTTGGAGATAATCAAATTACAAGTTTAAATTTTAGTAAAAATATAAATCTAGAATCTATAAATTTTAGGAACAATACAATCTCCACTATTGATTTCAGAACAAATATTAAATTAAAGGAACTATATATAGATAATAGTGAACTCCAAAGTTTAGATGTTTCTATGTTGCCAGACTTGGAAATATTATGGTGTTTTGACAATCAAATCTCTGAAATAGATGTTTCTAATAATGCTAAACTCACATCATTAGATTGTAGTCATAATCAAATAACAGTTTTAAATGTAGATAACAATATTGCTTTACAACAGTTGCTTTGCAGTTGAAATCAATTAACAGCACTTAATGTTGATAAAAACACTGCATTAACAACTTTAGTTTGTGAACAAAACTCGATTACCAATTTAGATTTATCCAAAAATGAAGTATTATCTAGAATAGTATGTAATGATAATGCTTTAATTGTATTAGATGTTAAAAATGGAAACAATATCAATATCCGAAATTCAGATTTTTCAGCATTTGCAAATCCAAATTTAACTTGTATTCAAGTTGATAACGAAACGTATAGTAATAATAATTGGGGACAAAGAGACATGCAATCTGAATTTAAAACAAGTTGTCCTGATTTAGTGGTTATTCCTGATGCCAATTTCGAAGCTCATTTAGAGTCTTTAAATCTAGGAAATGGAATAGTTGGAGATACTTATGTAGATCGAAAATTACTAGAAGTGGCAACTTCATTAAATATTGATTCAAAAAACATAACAAATACTTCTGGTTTAGAGTATTTTACAAGTTTAACTTTTTTAAGTATTACAGACAATGGATTAAGTGATATTGATCTGAGTAAAAATGAGTTATTAGAAACTTTAATTGTAGATTTTAATCAATTTACAACTATAAACCTTTCAAAAAACACAAAACTTAAAACCTTTGAAGCTAGAAATAACAAGCTAGCAAGTTTGGATATAAGTTTACTTGTAGATTTAGAAAGATTGGAATTAGAAGACAATCAATTAACAGAATTGAATACTAATTCAAATACAAAATTAGCAGTAATAGATGTAAAAGATAACCAAATAAAAGAATTGGATTTTAGCAATCAACCCCAATTATTAATTTTTGAAGGAAATAATAACGCTCTACAATCATTAGATATTAAAAACACTGCAAACCCAATAATATCAACATTAAATACAACGAACAATCCTAATTTAACGTGTATAGAAGTATTGAATGTAGCTTACTTTACATCCAAATCATTTTCTATAGATGCTCAAACCAATTTTTATGTTGATTGTCCAGAAACTACAGCAATTCCAGATGCCAATTTCGAGGCGTATTTAGAGTCTATAAATCTTGGAAATGGAGTTGCAGATGATGGTTTGGTATTAACAAACAAAATAGAAACGCTTACAGAACTAAATATAGAATCTAAAAACATAGCTGATATTACAGGAATTCAAGATTTTGCAGCACTAGTAGAACTGAATGCAAAAAATAATACAATCTCACAAATAGATTTAAGTAAGAATACAGATTTAGAAATTTTGTTTATCGCAAATAATCAACTATCAAATCTAAATTTAGGAAATAATTTAAAATTGAAAAATATAGATGCAGGAGAAAATAATTTGAGCTTCATTAATGTAAGTGAGTTAAAAGATTTAGAAACATTATCTCTCTATAAAAATCAGTTGACTGATATCAATTTACAATCGAATAAAAAATTACAAGCATTTATTGCCAATGATAATCAATTGAAATATTTAGATGTCAGAGAAAATACTGCGCTTTTTTGGTTTGATGCTGATGATAATTTATTGGAAGATTTAATGCTAAAAAATGGAAATAACACCAAAATTACTCAATTTAGTATAGCAGGAAATCCAAATTTAGAATGTGTAGAAGTTGATGATGTAAACTTTAGTAATACCAATTGGACACAAAAGGATGCATCAGCTATATATAATTTAGATTGTGCTCCTGCAAATGATGATTGTGCTAAAGCAATTCCTTTAATTTATAACCAACCCACTTCAGGAGATGTAAATAGTGGATCTGCAAACAATACACCATTTTGTGCAGTAGGTAATGTAATTGCAGATGTTTGGTATACAGTTGTTGTACCAGAAACAGGCGAGTTTAGTATAGAAGGTACAACTCCAATTGGCAATTTAAAATTTGCAGTCTATTCATCTTGTCAAGCAAATGCTCCACTAACTTGTGGTAGCAGTATTTCTTTAAAGAACCTTTTAGTAGGCGAAACATTTTATCTTAAAATTTGGGTAGAAGAGGCATCAGGAAAGAGCACACAAAATCTAAATTCAGGAATTTTTACAATAAAAGCAAGTGAAAGCAGTGTGTTATCTGTACAAAATACAACTATTTTAGAACCAAAATTAAAACTTTTCCCCAACCCAACATCATCTCATGTAAACATTATTACCCTTAATAATGATGTAATAAATTCTGTAGAAGTTTATAATCTTTTAGGTAAAAAAGTATTATCAGAAAAAGTGAAAAATACCACAAAAACTACATTAAGCACTACTCAAATGTCACAAGGTATATATATCTTAAAAGTAAAAATTGAAGATAAAATTGTCTCAAAAAAATTGATTATCAAATAAGCTTTTTAGGATAAACTAATATTTAAGTACAGCTGTTTTTATAAAAAACAGCTGTACTTATTTAGAAATATTACTAAAAAAACCAAATACACAAAAATGATTACCATCCATACAAACCTGTATCATTAAACCTTCCTTTTATTCAATATTTGTAAAAAGAACTAGTCTATCTTCTTTAGAAAGATAAAAGTTCAAGAAAACTATTAATAAAAAAAATAAAAAAAGAAATGAAAAAAATTACGCTATCAATTTTATGTTTATTATTTGCTGTTATAACAACAAATGCTCAAATAACTTTAGTAAAAGATTTACTCACAACAGACAGTGATTCCTATCCTTATAATTTTCTAGACGGAGGTAGTTTTGCAGTTTTTATTGCTAATACTAATAACACTCAAGAAGTTTGGGCTACTGATGGTACAGGGGCAAATACAGTAAATATTGGAACAAACATTAATGAAATTTTTAATGTTTTTGACACTTCAATAGTATTTAAAAACAATTTATATTTTGTTATTGAAAATGCAGATACAGGAGCAGAGTTATATAAAACAGATGGCACTTTAGCAGGTACATCAATTCTTAAAGATATTAATAATAGCTTTGGGTCAACTCCAGAAAATTTTATTATTTATAAAAATGAACTTTATTTTACTGCAGACGATGGTATTAATGGTTCTCAAATTTGGAAGACAGATGGTACAGAAGCAGGTACTATTAAAGTAACCTCAAAAGTTAATTTTGCTAGAGATTTTATCATTTATAAAAACGAGTTGTTTTTTACTGCAACAGATAATGTAAATGGAGATCAATTATGGAAAACAGATGGTACAGATTCTGGTACAACTTCTGTTAAAATAATTAATGGAGCAACAGGGAGTTCTCCAAGAAATTTTATGCTTTTTAACAATGAGATTTTCTTTTTAGCAACAACAGATGCAGAAGGAGAAGAGTTATGGAAAACAGATGGTACAGATTCTGGGACTGTATTAATTAAAGATATTAAAACAGGTAATTTAGGTTCAGGTATTAATAATCTCACTATAAATAATAATAACTTATTATTTACTGCAGATGATGGTATAAATGGAACTGAATTATGGAAATCTGATGGCACAAATGCAGGTACAGTTTTAGTTAAAGATTTTTCTGGAGATATGAATTCTACAGATTTTGTTGGATTCAAAAATTTAGATGCTACAACAACAGTTATGATTTTGAGTACACCAGCATTAGGTCACGAATTATGGAAAACAGATGGTACAGAAGCAGGTTCAGTTTTGGTAAAAGATATAAATTCAGGAGCAGATTCAAGTTTTAGTCAATTTTCTAATGTTGAACCAGTAATTTTAAATAATGAAATTTATTTTGAAGCAAATAATGGTACAGATGGTGTAGAATTATGGAAATCTAATGGTACAGAAGCTGGTACAATAATGGTTAAAAATGTTAATACTAATAATTCTATTGAAAATGGAAAAGGCTTATTTGGTGGTTTAGTATTACTGAACAACAAAATAATTTTTGAGGCTTTTAACACGAATACCAACAGAGAACTTTGGATAACTGATGGTTCATCAGCAGGAACAACTATTTTAAATGACAATAACCCAGGTATTGGTTGGGGAGCATATTTAGATGATGCTGTTGTAATAAATGGGAATTTATTATTTAACGGAAGCAATGGAAACAACGGTTTCGAAATCTGGAAAACAGATGGAACAGCACTAGGGACTTCACAAGTAAAAAACATAGAAGATGCTCCAAGTAGTAGTACACCACTAGAATTATCTGTTGGTTTAGGTAAGTTGTTTTTTAAAGCAGATAGTACTTCTTTTTCTAATTCAAGACTATTTGTTACAGATGGTACTGCAGCAAGTACAACTAAAGTTGTAGAAGGTAATAAATCTGTAATTAACCCAACAGCAATGACAGAATTTAATGGGAAACTCTATTTTTCTTCATCAGATTTTAGTAAAGATTATGGTATTTTTTATACTACTGCAAGTGGAGATGCAATTGAATTTGTGAAGAAGATTAATCCAAATGATGGTAATAATTCTGGCATAACAGACTTTTTTCATGCTGAAAATTTAGGAGCTCTGTTTTTTGCTGCTAATGATGGTACAAATGGAAAAGAATTGTGGGTTTCTAAAGGTTCTGAATCGACTACTAAACTGGTTAAAGATATAAATACTGGTTCAGGAAACAGTACTCCTCAAGATTTTTTTGAATTTAATAACGAAGTATATTTTATGACTGTTTTAGAACAAGGTTTTATAAATAGACAGTATAAAAAAACACTTTGGAAAACAGATGGTACAGAAGCGGGTACAGTTATGTTAAAAGAGTTTTCTTTTACAAACTTTAATCACCCTGCATATTTTACAGTATATAACAGCAAACTGTACTTTACAGCTTATGATTCTTCTTTGGCAGGTGTTTATTTTTGGACTACAGATGGTACACAAGCAAATACTAAATTTGCATTTAGTTCTAACAACTTTGTAAGAAACCCTTTTATTATAGATAATAAGATGTTTTTCTCAACACAAAATACAAATGAAGCCAGAAAATTATGGGTTTATGATGGTACAACTGCATCAGAATTTAAAGACTTTCAAGCAGGTAATTTTGGTGGTTTTGCAGCAATAAATAATGCTACAGAAGTTGTAAATGGTAAGTATTACTTTTCTGTAAATAAAAACAATGCAACCTCTTTATGGATAACTGATGGTTCTGAAGCTGGTACTGAAGAACTATTATCTAACATTTCATTTATTAAAGAAATGGTAGCAGCAGGTGATATTGTATATCTCTCTTTAGATGATAGTATTAATGGAACAGAATTATGGAAATCTAATGGTACTGTTGCTGGTACAGAAATGGTAGAAGATTTTTATCTAGGAGAAGATGCTTTCGGATTTAAATATGGAGCAGACCCATCTAGCTTAACAGTTTTAGGAAACACATTGTATTTTGCTGCAAGTTCTGCAAGTTTTGGTAGGGAATTATTTAAATTAGAAAATGCTGTTTTAAACATTAATAAAGAAGCTATTTCAGAATTAGAAGTAGGTTTTAATGCATACCCAAACCCCACTTCAAGTTTAGTAACAATATCTAGTGAAAACACTATTCAGAAGTTAGAAATATTTAATCTTTTAGGAAAAAAAGTAGCAACAATCAATACAGAAAATAAACAAAAATTAACGGTTGATGTATCTAGATTCTCAACAGGAATTTACATTATTAAAACAAAAATTAGTGATACAGTAGCTTCTAAAAAATTAATTATTAAATAAATTAAATTATGAAAACAAGAACAGTAAAATTTTTAACTTTAGTAGTATTAGTTATTACAATATCATTATCATCTTGTAGTAACAATAATGAAGATATTGATGAAGGACTAGAATTGTCTGAAGTAGTAATGCAAGATTTTGTAAAAGACATTCAAAAATTATCTGTACCATCAGGTTTATCAAGTTCGAACAATCAATATGCACAAGAAGCTAATTTACAGTTTCAATCTTTAAAAACATTGGGAAGTTCATTTGCAGCTCTATTTACTGTACCAGCAAATGCAGTATCATCAAGGTCAAACATAAAAGTTTCTGCAAAATCTAATTTTTTAAATACAAAAACATATACTTGGTCTGCAAACAGAGTAAGTGTTACATATATAATTTCAGAGACTTCATATAGATATACCTTTGAATATAGTATAGTTTCTAGCAATTTTACTGGTAAATATATAGATGGTTATCAATTAAAAGATGGTAGCTATGCAGAAATGAATTTATTTGATGGTGGTCAAATTATATCTACAATTAAATGGTGGGTTAAATCAAATTCAGTAAAAATTGAAATGAGTACTGATGGTTACAGGTTAGTAATGGAATCTAATACAGATAATTCTGGCACAATGAAAGTTTATGAAGGTACATTTTTAGCAGCCTTATATGAGTGGACTGCTAGTGGTTCAGGTTCATATACAGATTATAATACTAATCAAACATATACTTGGTAATTAAAAATTTTTGAAAAAGAAAAAACACAATAATTAGATTTTTAGGTTAATAATTCTAATTGTATAACAGCATCAATTTTTTTGATGCTGTTTTTAGTTCTTACCAATTTCATTAATGGCAGATTGCCTTTTAATAAACTTTCTTTTTGTTACTTCTTTTTGATATTTAAAATTATCTAATAACATATAAACGCAGAAAGCAATTATTACAAGAACCACTAAAAAAATTAGGTAATCTTTAGATTTTGCAGTATTTTCAATAACTCTTTTAATAAATTTTGAAATACCATAAAGAATGAAAATAATAGATAATAATACAAAAGCTAAATCTGTATATCTCAAAAAATTATGCATAAATTTATTGTAATATTTTGTTGAAATAACTTTACTCAAGTTAAACAACAGGCTACACAATACTAAAAAACCAAAGAGGATAGAGCTTTCTATATTTAATTGATTAATAACATTTCTAGAATACAAATCATAAAGAGAGCTTACAGAAAAAGTTGCACTTATAAAAAGTAGTATAGATATAACTATAGCAATAATTCTAGCAATTTTTCTCATAAACAGATCTAATATCACTTTTTATCAAAAATAGTTAAATAATTTAGAATGTAAGTTTTGGCACGTTCTTTGGTTTAACAAAGTTTTAACAATTTAAAACTTTCTAATTATGAACAATTCAAAAAAACTACCAACCAAACAATTAGAAAAGTTCTCAACCATTTTTACCCAGTTAGGACTTGTATTAGTACTCTTTATCGTTTACATCACTCTAGAGCACGAAACATTACAAAAACAATTAGCAATTTTAGATGAAGATATTCCAGAAAGGATATTTATTGAACCAGATCAAGATGTAATTGTGATTAAAGAACCTAAAAATGAGCCAACACCAGAAGTACCTCAACAGCAGCCTTTTATTCCTGATGAAGTTGTAAAAGGAGATAATGATATTATTGAAACAGTTATTGATGACCCAAGTGAAGATATCGTAGAAATAGATCCAGAAGATATTATTGAAGTAGACGAAGGGTATGATATAAAACCAGAAGATGAGGTTGACTTTATCAGAATAGAAAATGCACCTGTCTTTAAAGGATGTGAAGGTTTATCAAAAGAAGAAAATAAAATATGTTTTGATAAAAAAATGAAACGTTTTGTACAGCGTAATTTTGATTTAAATCTAGCAAATGAATTAGGGTTAAATTCCGGGAAATATAGAATTAGTACTGAATTTATTATTGATGCCAAAGGAAATGTTGTTGATGTTAAAATTAGAGCTCCTCATCCAAAGTTAAAGAAAGAAACAGATAAAATGATAAATAAATTACCTCATTTTACACCAGGTAAACAAAGAAACAAACCTGTAAAAGTTAGATATACTCTACCCATAACTTTTAGGGTTGATTAATTACTATTCCCAATCTTTAAAATCAAAGCCTAACTTTTAAGTTGGGCTTTTTATTTATTACATTTGTCACAATAGAATCAACATTTAAAATAAATACTAAAATGGATTATTTTGCTCATGAAACTGCAGTAATAGACGATAATTGTAAAATTTATAAAGGAACAAAAATCTGGCATTTTAGTCATGTTATGTCTAATTGTAAAATAGGCGAAAGATGTAATCTTGGTCAGAATGTAGTAGTTTCTCCAGATGTTGTTTTAGGCAATAATGTAAAAGTTCAAAACAATGTTTCTATTTACACAGGTGTAGTTTGCGAAGATGATGTTTTTTTAGGGCCATCTATGGTGTTTACGAATGTTATAAACCCTAGAAGTGCAGTAAATAGAAAAAATGAATATTTAAAAACAATTGTTAAGAAAGGGGCAAGTATAGGTGCAAATGCAACTATTGTTTGTGGTAATGATATTGGCGAATATGCTTTTATTGGAGCAGGTGCAGTTGTTACGAAAGAAATTCCTGCTTATGCTTTGGTTGTAGGCAATCCGTCAAAACAAATTGGTTGGGTTTCAGAATATGGACATCGTTTGCATTTTGATGAAAATGGTTTAGCTACTTGTAAAGAAAGTGGGGATAGATATGAGTTGAAAAACGGTAAAGTGGAACAGCGAAGAATAAATCAATAAATGAGTTTTTAAAAGAAAAAATACTCAGAAAAAACTTAACTTTAGAAGTAAAAGAAAATTTAGGATTACTATTTTAATGGAATAAGTTTATAGAAATAAAATTATCTGTAAAGATGAGGTTTTGAATTATTAAAATAAAAGTTATTTTTAACTTCTAAACTTATCAAAAAAGCGCCAATATTTGTCCTTAAAGATTTCATATCCAATTTCAATTTTTCCCGAATATTTAGTGATTATTTTATCAGCAATTTTACAAGGTTTTCTAAATTCTTTACAAGTAATATAGACTTCTCTTAAACCGTTAGCAGTTTCTCTACCAATATTTAAATAACCTTCAAAATCTTTTAACTCACTATTGATCTCATCTTCAATTTTATTTAAAAGTTGATAAGTTTCTTCATCAGGAAAACCATTATTATTTTCTCCATTATATTTTATTTCAAACCTTAAAACCCAAGGATGAGAAGCTTTTGCATCCCATTCAAGTAAATCAGTATTAATAACTGCTATTAACTTATTTCCACTTTGGAGTGTTGCTTCCAAACTAGCATAAGAATCACTTTCAGTTTCTCTTCTTGCACCTTCATATTTTTCAACGAATTCCTTTTCTCTCCAAATAATAAAAGGCTTTAATTTTTCAATAGGAATCAATTCTTTATCAGCATCACTCTTATTTTTGAAATCTATATTGTCTATAAGTGTTAAAGAGTTTAACTCTCCTAAATAATGGTCTATAAATAAATAACAACCATTTATAATATCAGATTTATTTTCTTCATTATAATCTTCGTGAACTATTGTAATATCAATTTCATCAGGATAATCTTGTAAATCATTAGAATAGAAAAAGATGTTTTTACTAGTAAAAGAATATCCAGCCATGTTAATCCCGATATTTTCGATGTTGTGTTCTGGTTTATGAGCTCTAAATTTCCAACCTTTAATTTTTGGAGCAGTAGCAATTAATTCTTCAATAATGTAAAAAATTTGAATATTCCCATTCGCAGTTAAAATTAAATCAGCAGTATTATCATCTAACATTCCTGTTAAATACCATATTCCTTCTTTTAATTGATTTAGTTTTGGAGCAATTTTATCAAAGAAATTCTTGGAGATATAATTACTATCATTCTTGTTTACAATTTTATAAAATTGTTTTTCATTGATTAGAAACCAATCCCAAAAATCTTGATATGATAGAATTGGTTTTTCTTCTTTTTTATTGAAAAATGATTTAAAAATATTCATAATTTAAGAGTGTTATTTTCCCCTTTTGGGAATTAAAGTGGCATCTTTATGGAGCAGGATTAGGAATAGCAGTATGTACCCCTTCAATTTCTTTTAAAATCTCATCAGATAAATCCACATTTATAGAATTTATATTTTCTTTTAACTGACTCATTTTTGTAGCTCCAATAATATTACTAGTTACAAAAGGTAATTGATTTACAAATGCCAAAGACATTTCAGTTAATGTAATTCCGTTTTTTTTTGCGATTGCTTCATATCTTTTTACAGCTTCTAAAGAACCATCTCCCATATAACGTGCAATAAATCTTGGGAAAAGGTTTCCTCTAGAACCTTCAGGCGAATTTCCATTTAAATATTTACCAGATAAAACACCTTGTGCTAAAGGAGAATATGCTAATAAACCTATGTTTTCACGCATAGAAACTTCACTCATTCCAATTTCATAACCTCTATGAATTATAGAATACGAATTTTGAATGGTAACAGGCTTTGGTAAATTATGAGCTTCTGCAGTTTGCATATATTTCATAGTTCCCCAAGGAGTTTCGTTAGATAAGCCAATGTGTTTTATTTTTCCTTGTTTTATAAAATCTTGTAAAGTTTCTAGAATTTCAAAATGATTTTCTGCTTCTTGATCTGCTGTTTGAGTTGGAAAATCTCGAACTCCAAAAACATTTACACCTCTATTAGGCCAGTGCAATTGATATAAATCAATATAATCTGTTTGCAAACGTTTTAAGCTTTTATGAATGGCATCAATTATATTTTCTTTATTTAAACCACCTTTTCTAATATGGGCTGTATAGTCTCCACCACCAGCAATTTTAGAAGCTAAAACTACTTTATCTCTGTTTCCAGTTTTTTTGAACCAAGTTCCTATAATTTTTTCTGTAGCTCCATAAGTTTCAGGAGTTGCAGGTACTGAATACAATTCAGCTGTATCAAAAAAGTTTACACCAGCCTCTAATGCATAGTCCATTTGTTCGTGGCCATCAGCTTCTGTATTTTGATTTCCCCAAGTCATAGTTCCTAAACATATTTTAGAAACTTTGTTATCTGTATTTGGTAAAGTTGTGTATTTCATTAAAAATAAATTAAAAGAGTTGCAAAAATAGGGCTTATTTAAGTTTTATTTTGAAGCACAAAAAAAGTTCTCAAATTTTGAGAACTTTTTTAACATATTTTTTAAGAAATCTTACTTTAAAATCGCTTCAATTCCTGGTAAAGCTTTTCCTTCTAGCATTTCTAACATGGCTCCACCACCAGTAGAAACATAACTTACTTTATCTGCAAAACCAAATTGCTTTACAGCAGCAACAGAATCTCCACCACCAACTAAAGAAAATGCTCCGTTTTTGGTTGCGTTATCAATAGAATGCCCAAGAGCAATGGTTCCTTTTGCAAAAGATTCCATTTCAAAAACACCTAAAGGACCATTCCATAAAATAGTTTTAGATTTGTTAACCACTTCATCAAAAATTGCTAAAGATTTTGGACCAGCATCTAAACCTTGCCATCCATCAGGAATTTGGGTTACATCTAAAACTTTAGTATTTGCATCATTGCTAAAATCATCAGCAGCAATAACATCAACAGGAATATGAACTTCCACTCCTTTTTCCTTTGCTTGTTTTAAAATATCTAGAGCCAATTCCATTTTATCATCTTCACAAATTGAATCTCCAACAGAACCTCCTTGTGCTTTTACAAATGTAAATGTCATTCCACCACCAATAATTAAATGATCTACTTTGTCTAAAATATTTTCAATTACCGTAATTTTTGAAGATACTTTTGCACCACCTAAAATGGCTAAAACTGGTTTTTCAGAGTTGTTTAAAACTTTATCAATACTTTCAATTTCTCTAGCTAATAAATTACCAAAACATTTGTTATTTTCAAAAAATTGGGCAATAATGGTGGTTGATGCGTGAGCTCTGTGAGCAGTTCCAAATGCATCGTTTACGTAAATATCTCCTAATTTTGATAGTTTTTCAGCAAAGGCAATGTCCCCTTTTTTCTCTTCATCATAAAAACGAAGGTTTTCTAATAATAAAATTTCTCCAGCATCTAAATTCGCAACAGCTTCTTCTACTTTAGTACCTACACAATCATCAATAAATTTTACATTACAACCTATAATATCGATAACAGATTTTACAATATGACGTAAAGAAAATTCATCTTGTTTTCCTTTTGGACGACCTAAATGAGACATTAATACGCAACTTCCTCCATCTTCTAAAACCTTAATAATAGTTGATTTTGCAGCCTGAATTCTGGTAGTATCAGTAACTTCAAATTTATCGTTTAAAGGCACGTTAAAATCTACACGAATTATTGCTTTTTTATTTTCGAAATTAAAATCGTTTAATGTTTTCATTTTGATTGTATTTTCAACAAAAATACTTTTTTATTTACGGTTTTTATAATTGAAAATTGAAAAGTTAAGTTATCGTTTTCGATAGTTTTATGTTGATGTATTTTTTGAGGTTGAATTTTTTATTTTGATAATTAAAGTGGCTAAAACCAACAAGACAGCAGCTCCTAATGCAACAGTAGAAACAGTGGAATAATTCTCTTTATTTGCAACGCCAATTGCAGTTAAAGCCCAAGCACCAGCCAAAGCAAAGGCGTACAATTTGCGTTTAGATAGCATCATTAAATTAATTAAAGTTGCGATTACAATCATAATAATTGTCCAGATTTCTGCTGAAACTCCAAATCCCTCCCAATTTATTTTAACCAAATAAGAAGAAACATTTGCAACACTAGCCACAGTAACCCAACCTCCATAAATTACAAAAGGTAGACTTATAAGTAATAATTTTGATGTTTTCACAGCTTGAATTTGCATTTTATTATTGATAATAATTTTTAAAATTGAAGCAAGTAATAGAAATATAAAAATGCAAGAAATACCTGTATATTCATAAATCCAAGCAAAAACCCAAGCACTATTTGCAACACAAGAAATAATAAACCAAAAACCAACTTTTTCTACGAAATCATCATTTTTAACCTTTAAAAATAAGCTTCTTCCTTGGTAAATTACAAACCCGAAAAGGAACAGATAAATTAATCCCCAAATAGAAAATGCATAACCTGCTGGTGTAAAAAGTGAACGAATTGAATCTGACAAACTACCAATAGTTCTGTTATTCATAGCTCCTGTATTGGATAAGTAATTGATAAAAACAGTTGATACGAATGCAATTCCGTTTAAAATTTGAAGTGCTTTTTTCATATTTGATTTCTTCATTTATGGATTCATTAAAAATACAAAATATAAAGTAAAAAGGTTCTAAAATCATATATTTGCTTATGCTTTTCAACCAAATTATAGGTCAAGAACATATCAAAAAACATTTGATAAAATCTGCTGAAAATGGCAGAATTCCGCACGCGCAATTATTTGTAGGTAAAGAGGGTTGTGGAACTTTGCCAATGGCAATTGCGTATGCACAGTTTTTGTTGTGTAATTTTTCCGATAATGTAGATGCTTGTAACCTAAAGTGTAACAAGTTACAGCATCCAGATTTGCATTTTGCATTTCCTGTAACTACAAACGATTCTGTAAAAAAACATGCTGTAAGCAATTTATTTTTAGAAGATTGGCGTGAATTTATAGCAACGCAACCTTATGGAAGTTTGTTCAATTGGCTACAACATATTGGCGTTGAAAATAAACAAGGTTTAATTGGGGTTGATGAAGCAGAAGACATCGTAAAAAAATTGAAACTAAAAAGTTACGAAGGTGGCTTTAAAGTGATGATAATTTGGATGGCAGAAAAAATGAATATTGCTGCAGCTAATAAATTATTAAAATTGATAGAAGAACCTCCTCAAAAAACTGTTTTTCTGCTGATAACAGAAAATGAAGAACAAATTATAAACACGATTAAATCTCGTTGTCAAGCGTTGCATTTTCCAGCTTTATCAGAACAAGACATTGCTAATACTTTGGTTGTAAATCATCAAGTTGATGATAATGAAGCTTCCAAAATTTCGCAACAAGCTGAAGGTAATTTTAACAAGGCTATTCATTTATTACAAAACGATGGTAATGATTTGGTTTTTGAAGAATGGTTTGTAACTTGGGTTAGAACTGCGTTTAGAGCCAAAGGAAATGCAGCTGTTGTGCAAGAATTAATTGGATGGTCTGAAGCGATTGCAAAAACTGGTCGTGAAACTCAAAAACGATTTTTAAACTACTGTTTGCAGTTTTTTAGGCAAGCACTTTTATTAAACTACAAGTCTGATCAGTTGGTTTTTATGAAAACAAAATCCGGTTTTAATATTGCTAAATTCGCACCTTTTGTACATTCAGGAAATATCCTAGAAATCGAAAAAGAAATTAGTGAAGCAATGTATCATATTGAAAGAAATGGAAATGCAAAAATCATTTTATTAGATCTTTCTATGAAATTGACGCGATTTTTGCATAAGAAAGAAGCGAAGGTTTAACACTTAATTTTCTCCACAATATTTGTCATTCTGAAAGAATCCTTGAGAATAATTGCGTGAGATGCTATCAGCAAGACAAACTGTATGGTTATACTTGTAAAGTAAAAACTACAAATTCGTCAAACGAGCCACATATTTCCCAATCACATCAAATTCAAGATTCACAGTATCATCAAGTTGTAAAGTTTTAAAAGTAGTGTTCTCCCAAGTATAAGGAATAATAGCCACAGAAAACCCACTTTTTGTAGAATTAATAACGGTTAAACTTACTCCATTTATAGTAATAGAACCTTTTTCTATGGTAACATTGTTTTTGTCAGAATTGTATTCAAAAGTATAGACTGTACTTCCATTTTCGTCTTCAATGTTTTTACAAACTCCAGTTTCATCTACATGACCTTGTACAATATGTCCATCCAATCTGTCACCTAGTTTCATAGCACGTTCCAAATTAACAAGCGTATCTTTTTTTAGTTTTCCAATATTGGTTTTATCTAAAGTTTCTTTAATGGCAGTAACAGTATATTCATCTTTATTGATAGCCACAACAGTTAAACAAACGCCATTATGAGCCACACTTTGGTCTATTTTAAGTTCGTTTGTAATATCACTTTTAATAGTTAAATGAACATTTTCTTGCTCTTTTTCTACTTTAGTGACCACTCCAAGTGTTTCTATAATTCCTGTAAACATATCGTTAAAAATTAGTTACTTTTGTTATCACAAAAATACGGATAATACAAGATAAGGATGGAGAAAACGGATAAAATAATTGTTGGAATTTCAATTGGAGATTTAAATGGAATTGGTATTGAAGTAATTTTAAAAACATTCCAAGATAAGAGAATGTTAGATTTTTGTACATCAGTGTTATTTGGCGCTACAAAAGCGATTTCTTATCATAAAAAAGCATTAAAAATAGAAACTCCTGTCCATGGAATTACTTCTATAAATCAAGTGAATCCTAATAAAATAAATGTTTTAAACATTTGGAAAGAAGATGTAAAGATAGAGCTAGGAAAAGCGACTAAAGAATCTGGAAATTACGCAGCAAAGTCGTTAGCATCTGCAGTAAAACATTTAAAAGAAAATAAAGTTGATGTCTTGTTGACTGCACCAATCAACAAAGAAAACATTCAATCTGAAGATTTTAAATTTCCAGGCCATACAGAGTATTTAGAAGCCAATTTGGAAGGAAAAAGTTTAATGATTTTAATGACAGATGAATTTCGAATTGGCTTAATTACGGGTCATATTCCTATTGCTGATGTTGCGAATTCCATTACTCCAGAATTGATAAAAAGTAAGGTAGATACAATGCATAAATCTTTAAAACAAGATTTTGGAATTAATAAACCAAAGATTGCAGTTTTAGGATTGAATCCACATTGTGGAGATAATGGTGTTATTGGCAAAGAGGATGATGCAATCATAAAACCTACAATAAATGAAATCAAGGAAACAGGAAAACTAGTTTTTGGACCTTATGCAGCAGATGGCTTTTTTGGTTCAGAAACCTACAAACAGTTTGATGGCGTTTTAGCAACTTATCACGATCAAGGTTTAGCACCTTTTAAAGCATTATCTTTTGGTAAAGGTGTCAATTTTACAGCAGGACTAGGACATATTAGAACTTCTCCAGATCATGGAACAGGTTATGATATTGCAGGTAAAAATGTGGCAAATCCATCATCATTTAAGGAGGCTTTGTTTACAGCACTTCAAGTTTTTAAATCAAGAAGTGAATACAAGGGACTAACAGAAAAACCACTGGTTGTTAAATAATTACTTTTTTTGATAAAAATATTGCAGAAATACATTTTTTTGTATCTTTGCACGCTCAAATGATGTTTGATTATGAGAGAATTGAAAGATTACAATATCCAATTTGTAGGATTAAAAGAAGGAAAACACCAGTTTGATTATACAATTGATAATAAGTTCTTTGAAGCATTTAATTACGATGAATTTACGAGTTCATCAATTAAAGTTTCTTTACATTTTGTAAAAAAAAGCACATTATTCGAGCTTAATTTTATCACAGAAGGTACAGTAGAAGTACCTTGTGATGTAAGTAATGAGTTATATCATCAAGAAATGGATTCAGAAATGTCATTGGTGGTAAAGTTTGGACCAGAATTTAACGATGATAATGAGGAGATTTTAATTTTACCTCATGAAGCTTATGAATTTAATGTAGCACAATTTATTTACGAAATGATTGTTTTGGCAGTTCCTAACAAAAGAGTGCATCCAAAAGTTTTGGATGGTACAATGGAATCTGAAGCCTTAAACAAGTTAAAAGAATTAGAAATAAAAAAAGAAAAAACTGTAGCAACTACAGATCCTAGATGGGATAAATTAAAGAATTTAATAACAGAAAAAAAGACATAAAATGGCACATCCTAAAAGAAAAATATCTAAAACTAGAAGAGATAAAAGGAGAACGCATTATAAAGCGTCTGCGCAACAAATAGCTACAGACCCAACAACAGGAGAAGCTCATTTATATCATAGAGCACATTGGCATGAAGGTAAATTATATTACAGAGGTCAAGTTGTTTTAGAATCTGCAGCAGCAGAAGCGTAAAAATTCATTAAATAAATAGTGAAAAACCCTCATTTTTGAGGGTTTTTCTGCGTTTTTAGGTTAAAATAGTGTCCTTTTGGTGTTTTTTTGGGGAATAAGTGAAATAATTTTCACTACTTTTGAACATTCTAATGTTTAGAAATAAATCATAATTATGACAAAAATTACTGCAGCAATTTCAGCAGTTGGAAAATATGTTCCTGACTATGTTCTTACTAATAAAGAGTTAGAATCTTATGTTGATACTAATGATGAGTGGATTACTTCAAGAACAGGGATAAAAGAAAGAAGAATTTTAAAAGGAGAAGGACTAGGTACTTCGTTTATGGCCATAAAAGCTGCTGAAGATTTAATTCAGAAAAGCAATATTAGTCCAGAAGAAATTGATATGGTAATTGTTGCAACTGCAACACCAGATTTGCCAGTTGCAGCAACAGCTGCATATGTTGCTTCTCAAATTGGAGCTATAAATGCTTTCTCTTACGATTTACAGGCTGCATGTTCTAGTTTTTTATATGGAATGTCAACAGCTTCAAGCTATATTGAGTCTGGGAGATATAAAAAAGTTTTACTAATAGGTGCTGATAAAATGTCTTCTATTATTGATTACAATGACAGAGCTACTTGTATTATTTTTGGAGATGGAGCAGGAGCTGCTTTATTTGAGCCTAATACAGAAGGTTTTGGTCTACAAGATGAGTTTTTAAGAAGTGATGGAGTAGGAAGAGATTTCTTAAGAATTGAAGCTGGTGGTTCGATAATGCCACCTTCACTAGAAACTGTAAAAGCTAATAAACATTATGTATATCAAGAAGGTAGAACTGTATTTAAATATGCAGTTTCAAACATGGCAGATGTTTCAGAAAAAATGCTAACTAGAAATAATCTGAAAGAAGAAGATATTCAATGGTTAGTGCCACATCAAGCTAACAAAAGGATAATAGAAGCAACTGCGAATAGAGTTGGTGTAGGCCCAGAAAAGGTTATGATGAATATTCATAAATATGGTAATACAACATCAGCTACATTACCACTTCTATTAGCAGACTATGAAAATCAATTAAAGAAAGGAGATAACTTAATTTTTGCTGCTTTTGGTGGTGGTTTCACTTGGGGAGCTATTTACTTAAAATGGGCATATAATTCATAAAATTAATAACTAAACAATAAGAAGTATGGATATTAAAGAGATTCAAAATCTTATAAAATTTGTAGCTAAATCTGGCGCAAGCGAGGTAAAGTTAGAAATGGAAGATGTAAAAATTACCATTAGAACAGGTTCTGCTAAAACAGAAACCACAATTGTACAAGCAGCACCAATGGCGAGTATGCCTCAAACTGCTCCTGCTCCAGTAGCAGCACAACCAATAACAGAAACTACTGAACCAGTAAAATCTGAAGCTAGTGATGAATCTAATTACGTCACAGTAAAATCTCCAATTATTGGTACTTTTTATAGAAAACCAGCTCCAGATAAACCAAACTTTGTAGAAGTTGGTACAAGTATTAGTGCTGGTGATACTGTTTGTGTTATTGAAGCAATGAAGTTGTTTAATGAAATTGAGTCTGAAGTTTCTGGTACAATCGTTAAAGTTTTAGTAGATGATTCTTCTCCAGTTGAATTTGATCAACCTTTATTTTTAGTTGATCCATCTTAAAAAGAGTTTAAGCTCTATTTAAATTAAGGATTAGTTCCTGTCTTAAATAGTCTAAAACACATAACCCAAAACTCTTACTTATGTTTAAAAAAATATTAATAGCCAACAGAGGTGAAATTGCTTTACGTGTTATTAGAACCTGTAAAGAAATGGGTATCAAAACAGTAGCAGTTTACTCTAAAGCAGATGAAGAAAGCTTACATGTTCGCTTTGCAGATGAAGCCGTTTGTATAGGACCAGCTCCAAGTAGTGAGTCTTATTTAAAAATGTCTAATATTATTGCAGCAGCAGAAATTACAAATGCAGATGCTATTCATCCAGGATATGGATTTTTATCTGAAAACGCTAAATTCTCTAATTTATGTGAAGAGCACAATATCAAGTTTATTGGAGCCACTGGTAAAATGATAGACCAAATGGGAGATAAGGCAAATGCCAAAGCTACAATGAAAGCTGCAGGTGTACCTTGTGTACCAGGTTCAGAAGGTGTTATTGAAGATTTTGAGGAGTGTAAAAAACTAGCTATAGAAACAGGATATCCTGTAATGCTAAAAGCTTCTGCAGGTGGTGGAGGTAAAGGAATGCGTGCTGTTTGGAAACCAGAAGATTTAAAAGAAGCTTGGGATTCTGCAAGACAAGAATCTAAAGCCGCTTTTGGTAATGATGATATGTATATGGAAAAACTTATAGAAGAGCCAAGACATATCGAAATTCAAATTGTAGGTGATTCTTTTGGGAAAGCTTGTCATTTATCAGAGAGAGATTGTTCAGTGCAAAGACGTCATCAAAAGTTAACAGAAGAAACACCTTCTCCTTTTATGACAGATGAGTTGAGAGAAAATATGGGTAATGCTGCAGTAAAAGCAGCAGAATTTATAAAATATGAAGGTGCAGGTACTGTAGAATTTTTGGTAGATAAACACAGAAATTTCTATTTTATGGAAATGAATACTCGTATTCAAGTAGAGCATCCTATTACAGAAGAAGTAGTTAATTATGATTTAATTCGTGAGCAAATTTTAGTTGCTGCAGGTGTGCCAATTTCTGGGAAAAATTATTATCCACAATTACATTCTATAGAGTGTAGAATTAATGCAGAAGATCCTCATAATAATTTTAGACCTGCACCTGGTAAAGTGACTACTTTCCATTCTCCTGGAGGTCATGGAGTAAGGATGGACACACACGTTTACGCTGGTTATATGATTCCGCCAAATTACGATTCTATGATAGCCAAATTAATTGTTACTGCTCAAACTAGAGAAGAAGCAATCAATAAAATGAGACGTGCTTTAGATGAATTTGTAATAGAAGGTATTAAAACCACAATTCCTTTCCATAGACAATTGATGGATCATCCAGATTATATATCAGGTAATTACACAACAAAATTTATGGAAGATTTTGAAATGAAAGCATAAATTGCAATAGTAATTATAATCTTGAATATAAATAGAGAATACATGTTTTGTATTCTCTATTTTTTTATATTTATACTAAATTTTTAAAATGAAAATTGACGGAATTGATAAAATTATAATTAGAAGATTAGTAAAAGATGCAAGAACACCTGTATTGAGTATTGCAAGAGAAGTTGGTATTTCTGGAGCTGCAATACACCAAAGATTACGAAAATTAGAAAAATCGAAACTCATAGATGGTTACAAAATGGTAATTAACCCTAAAGCTTTGGGCTATACAACTACTGCCTATGTAGGTGTTTTTTTAGATTCTTCTAGTCAATATTCATCTGCAATTAAAAGATTAAAAGAGATACCAGAAGTCATAGAAAGCCATTACACAACTGGTAATTATGCGATTTTTATAAAGATACTTTGTAAAAATAATGAAGATTTAATGTATTTATTAAATAAAGACATACAAAATATAAAGGGAGTTTCGAGAACAGAAACTTTTATTTCATTAGATCAACAAATTGATAGACAGATAACTATTTAATTAAAAACAACTTAACTACTAAAAATTACCTTTTAAGGATATTTGTAAACAATTTATCAAATAAATAAAATTAGACAGCATTTTTTTAAGAGTTTTAAGGTGGAATAAAACCTCAATTATGAAACCTCTATCAATTTTGCTAGTAGATGATGATGAATTGCAAAGAATAAAGTTTAAGAAAGTTTGTAAAGAAATTAAACTTAAAAGCATAATATTTGAAGCTGATAATGGTGAAAATGCATTAAAAATCCTTAATTCTGAAAATACATTTGACTTGATAGTTTCAGATTTAAATATGCCAAAGATGAACGGAATTCAATTTTTATCTGAATTAAAAAGTAATATAAAGTTCAAAAATATTCCATTTATAATAATGTCAACATCTAAAAGAGCAAAAGATTTTAAGCAGATTTTAAAATTAGGAGCGTTTGGTTTTTATGGTAAACCTACAAGTTATAAAGATTATGCAAAAAATTTAATTACTGTATTAGAAACTTGGAGAAATACAATAGTTACCTAATAGAATTATAATATCATGGAAGAACCAAATTTATCCTTTATTAAAGAAATTGCTGGTGAAGATGAATCTTTTCAGAACAGTATTTTAGATATTATGAGAAAAGAATATCCTAAAGAAGTTGAAGATTTTACATTAAATTTCTCAAATAAAAATTACAAAGAAGCATCCAAAGATGTTCATAAAATTAAACATAAAATAAGTTTACTAGGTCTTAAAGAAGGATTAAAATTAGCTACAAACTTCGAAAAACAATTAAGAAAAGGAAATACTGAATTACATGATGATTTTATTAAAATTTTAAACAAAATTCATGTATATTTATACTAGTAATTTTTTTTATTTGTAGAATGGATTGTATTATAATTGATGATGACGCAACTGCTAGGCTGATTACAAGACAGTTATGTTTAAATTCAGGAAAAATAAATGTTATTGATGAATTTTCTTCAGCAATTGAAGCTATTAAATTCTTGAATAGCAATACAGTAGATATGGTATATTTAGATATACACATGCCCACATTTTCTGGCTTTGATTTTATCAAAACACTAAAGAATCCACCTAAAATTGTATTAACAACTTCTGATAAGAATTTAGCATTAGAGGCATTTGAGTATAAAAGTGTAGTAGATTACCTTGTAAAACCAATCAACAAAGAAAGATTTGATAAATCACTAGATAAGCTCTTTTCTATTTCTAATAATGTTGAAGAATCTATTATAGAAAAAAAAGAGACACCAGAACATATTTATGTAAATGTTGATAGAAGACTAGTAAAAGTACACATACCAAGTATATTTTTAATTGAAGCAAAAGGTGATTATATCAATATAAAAACTAAAGAAAAGAACTATATAGTTCATTCTACGTTAAAGAAAATTCAAGATAAACTACCAACACATTTATTTTTTAAAGTACACAGATCTTTTATTATTAATACTTCAGAAATTATTGATATAGAAGATAATACTGTGCTAGTTAATAAAGATGTTGTACCAGTTAGTAGATCTAATAAAGGAGAGTTAATGAAGAAATTAAATTTACTTTAACATTATTTAATTCTATTAAACGATACTTTTCTACCATTCAACCACAGAAAAAACCCAATTACCGAAGATTGTTAAAGTTTTGTAAATTGATTTTTATATTTGTGTAGATATCAATTATAAGTTGGGGGATTTATAAATTGTAAAAACATAGAGCTGATTTTAATCAGCTCTTTTTTTGTTTAAAAATCACAATATCAGATTTTTATAAATTATAATTTTTTAAAGAAGATTCTCTTACAATTAGTTTTGCATCTAAAATTATTTTATTCAAAGACTGCTCAATTTTAGTTTTTTTAGAATACCCTAAAAAAGTTTCAGCAGCAATTCTACCAATCTTATAAGAATGTTGATTTACACTTGTTATTTTTGGAGTTACCATATTTGCAAAAGGTTCATCACCAAAACCAACTAATGCAATTTCTTGAGGTACTTTAATTTTCTTTTCATTTAAAATCTGTAAAGCTCCAAGAGCAGCATAATCTCCAGCAACATAAACAGCATCTGGTCTGTTTTTTAAATTTAATAATTGTTGCATTTTTTTTCTACCATCTTCTGTTGATAAATCACTTTCAAGTAGAAGCTCATTTTCTAAAGGTAAATTATGTTTTTGTAAAGCGTCAATATATCCTCTAATTCTATTATTATAAATTCTAGTTCGTTTAAAACCACTAATATGTGCAATTCTTTTACATCCTTGTTCTACAAGATGATTCACAATTACATGACTGCTATCGTAATCATCAATACCAATATAATCTACATTCAAATCATTCTCACCTCTATCAAAAGTGATTAATGGAATACCAGCCGCTTTAATTTTTTCAAAATGATTTAGATCTACAGTTTCATTTGCCATTGATGCTATAATTCCATCAACTTGAGTAAACAAAAGTGTATCAATATTGGCACATTCTTTTTTATAAGATTCGTTAGATTGTGTAATGATGATGTTATAGCCTTCTTCATTTAAAACCTCTTCTATATTATGAATGGTAGCTGCAAAAAAATTACTATTGGTTCTAGGTACAATAACCCCAACCAATTTACTTTTACCACTTCTTAAAGCACTTGCCAAATGGTTTGGTTGATAATTTAAGTTTTTAGCAACTTGTCTTACTGCTTTTTTAGTTTTTTCACTAATCCTAGAGTCGTTATGCAACGCTTTAGAAACAGCAGCACCAGATATATTTAGCACATTTGCAATATCTTTTATAGTAGTTTTGTTTTTTTTTGCCAAATTTTTATATCTTTGCTTAATCGTTTAAACAAAGATACAGTTTGAATTAGAATAATCAAAACAAATAGTTGAATATAGGTTTTGATTTTATTTTGAAACATTGGTTAAACGTTTAACCAATTAATTATAAACTTAAAATTTAGAGTAAAAATGGGTAAAGTAGTAACTTTCGGAGAAATCATGTTAAGATTAGCTCCTCAAGGATTTTTAAGGTTTTCGCAAGCAAATAATTTTGATGTAATTTATGGTGGTGGAGAATCTAATGTAGCAGTTTCTTTAGCTAATTATGGAGTTGATGTAGATTTTGTAACGCGTTTACCAAAGAATGATATTGGGCAGTGTGCAATGATGGAAATGCGTAAAAGAGGTGTTAATGTTAACAAAATAGTTTGGGGTGGAGACAGGTTAGGAATTTATTTTTTAGAAACAGGTGCAGTATCTAGAGGCTCTAAAGTAGTTTATGATAGAGCACATTCTGCAATTGCAGAAATCGAGTCTGGAATGATTGATTGGGATGCTGTTTTTGATGGTGTAGAATGGTTTCATTGGACAGGTATCACTCCAGCAATTTCTCAAGGAGCTGCAGATGTATGTTTAGAAGCTGTAAAAGCTGCAAGTTCCAAAGGCGTTACTATTTCTACAGATTTAAATTATAGAGCTAAACTTTGGAAATATTGTGATGATGCTCACAGAGAAAAAGTAATGACAGAATTAACATCTTACTGTGATGTAGTTTTAGGAAATGAAGAAGATGCAGAAAAACATTTTGGAATTCATCCAGAAGGATTAGATGTGCACAAACATGGTCATGATGTAAAAGCTGAAGCATTCTTATCTGTTTGTAAGCAAATGATGGAAAAATTTCCAAGAGCTAAAAAAGTAATTACAACATTAAGAGGTTCTATTTCTGCTTCTCACAATACATGGGCAGGAGTTTTATATGATGGAGAAAAAATGTACGAAACTCGCCAATATCAGATTACTGATATTGTAGATAGAGTTGGTGGTGGAGATTCTTTTATGGGAGGATTAATCTATGGATTGTTAAAATATCCAGAAGATGATCAAAACGCATTAGACTTTGCAGTTGCTGCATCTTGTTTAAAACATACAATTAAAGGTGATGCCAACTTGGTAACTGTATCTGAAGTAGAAAAATTAATGGGAGGTGATGCTTCTGGTAGAGTAGCTAGATAATACAAGTGTTTATTCGTTTATCTGTTAAGTTGTTTTATTCAATTTTACAGATAAACAAATACACAATCAAATAAATACATATTTTTTAAGATGGCACAATATTCAAGAATAGAAGTAGCACAAGTAATGAAAGATACAGGAATGGTTCCTTTATTTTTTCATAGTGATATAGAAGTAAGTAAAAAAGTTTTAAAAGCATGTTATGATGGTGGAGCTCGTTTATTAGAGTTTACAGCTAGAGGTGATTTTGCTCATGAAATTTTTGGAGAATTAACAAAATATGCAATCAAAGAATTACCAGGAATGGTAATGGGTGTAGGTTCTGTAACTGATGCAGCAGCAGCTTCATTATTCATGGCTTTAGGTGCAAACTTTATTGTAACTCCAGTTTTAAGAGAAGATATTGCAATTGCTTGTAACAGAAGAAAAGTTTTATGGTCTCCTGGTTGTGGAACTTTAACAGAAATAGCAAGAGCAGAAGAATTAGGATGTGAAATTGTAAAGTTATTTCCTGGCGATATTTATGGTCCTCAATTTGTAAAAGGTGTTAAAGGGCCTCAACCTTGGACAAGTATAATGCCAACAGGTGGTGTTGCACCAACAAAAGAAAATTTAACAGGTTGGTTTAATGCAGGTGTAACTTGTGTTGGAATGGGCTCAAAATTAATGGCAAAAGATGCTGATGGAAATTTTGACTATGATAAAATTGAAAGTAAAACTAGAGAAGCTTTAAACATCATTAAAAATTTAAAGAGCTAGTTATTATTTGATTATTTAAAACGGAGAAACTCCATCAGAAATGTTGGAGTTTTTTTTAGATATTATTGTAACTTTACCATTAAATAAAACAAACTTCATGAAAGAAATTCATTCATATTGGGCGTATTTAGTATTGTTAATACTAATTTTTGCAGTTGTAAATGCAATAATAGGGCTTACTCAAAAAAAACAATTTACTAATAAAGATTTAAGAATCGGATTATTTACGTTAATTGTTACTCACATTCAACTACTTATAGGTTTAGCATGGTATTTTATGTCTCCTTGGTATAAAGGTTTAAAAAGTAATGCATCAGAAGTTATGGCAGATAAAGCAACTCGACTATTAGCAGTTGAGCATCCAATAACAATGATTTTTGCTATCGTATTAATTACTATTGGTTGGTCTAAACATAAAAAGAAAACTACAGATGCTGGTAAGTTTAAAATGTTTGTTATTTTTTATGGTTTAGGTTTATTTCTTATTCTTTCTAGAATTCCATGGAACAATTGGTTTAGTTAATGAAAATTATTAGTTATATATTATCTCCAATTTTTGCAGTAGTATTTATTTTACTATTAGTTATCTTTCATCCATTACAATGGTTAAGTTTAAATCTATTTGGGTATAAAGCACATGCAAAAGTTGTAGCGATTTTAAATTTCTTCTTGGTAAAATCTATGTTATTTATAGGTGTTCCTATCTACTGTAAAAATGAATATGATTTACCAGAAAACACTTCTTTAATTTTTGTTTCTAATCATCAAAGTACTTTTGATATTCCACCAATTGGTTGGTTTTTTAGAAAACATCATCCAAAATTTGTTGCAAAAATTGAATTAGGGAAAGGGATTCCAAGTGTTTCTTACAATTTAAGACATGGAGGTGCAGCACTCATTAATAGAAAAGACCCAAAACAAGCAATTAGTGCACTTGTTGATTTTTCAAAAAGAATCAATAAAAATAAATGGGGAGCCATTATTTTTCCTGAAGGTACAAGAAGTAGAACAGGAGCACCAAAAAAATTTGCCACTAATGGCTTAAAAGTTATTACTAAATATAATAAAGATGGTTATGTAGTACCTTTAACCATTAATAATTCTTGGAAAGTATTTAAATATGGAAAATTTCCACTAGGAATAGGTAGTCCTATTACAATTACTACTCACAAACCTTTAAAAATTGATTCTATGCCTTTTGATGAATTATTAGAAAAAACAGAATCAATAATTAAGGAGCATATCAAATAAATTTATGTCGATAAAAAATGTAAGAAAAGAAGTGATGTTAACTTTAGAAAAAAGTATGCAAGACTTCGTAAATAGATATTTAATACCAGCTGAAAAAATATGGCAACCTACAGATTTTTTGCCAAACTCTCAAGAAAACTCATTCATTTCAGAAGTAGAAGAAATTAGAGAATTATCTAAAGATTTACATGATGATTTTTGGGTAGTTTTAGTAGGCGATACCATTACAGAAGAAGCTTTACCAACCTATGAATCTTGGCTTTTAGATTTAGATGGTGTTTCTCAAGATCCAGACAATAGTTGGGCAAAATGGGTAAGAACTTGGACAGCAGAAGAAAACAGGCATGGAGATGTATTAAACAAATACTTGTATTTATCAGGTAGAGTTAATATGCGTGAAGTTGAGATTTCTACACAACATTTAATCGCAGATGGTTTTGATATTGGTACTTCAACAGATCCATACAAAAACTTTGTATATACTACGTTTCAGGAATTGGCAACCTATATTTCTCACAACAATGTAGCTAAAATTGCTCGAAAAAAGGGACATAAAGCTTTGGCAAAAATGTCTAAAATTATCGCTGGTGATGAAATGCGTCATCACCAAGCGTATGCACATTTTGTAAAAGAAATTTTTAAGATTGATGCAAGTGAAATGATGTTGGCTTTTCAACACATGATGAAACATAAAATTGTAATGCCTGCCATGCATTTAAGAGAATCTTTTGGTGCAAAAGGAAGTTTATTTGACGATTTTTCTACAGTAGCACAAAGAATAGGTGTTTACACAGGTTTTGATTATGTTGATATTTTAAAGAAAATGAACTCAATGTGGGAGATTGATAAGATATTAAATTTAACACCAGAAGCTGAAAAAGCACGAGATTTTTTAATGAATCTTCCAGATAGAATGTATAGAATTACTGAAAGAATAAAAATACCAGATACTGAATTTAAGTTCAAATGGATGTTACAACCTAGTTAACGTGAGTTCGATATAACTTTTCTAATTATTATAGATTATTTAATTGACAATTAGATTATTGTCATTTCGAACGAAACATAATGGAGTTGAGAAATCTCAAATTTAGTATAAGATTTCTCCATTTCAGTCGAAATGACAACAATCTCATATAACAAAATTCTTATCTAACTAATTAACAATATTTTTTAAGTCGAATTCAAGTTAGTTAATAAATAATCCTCGTAAGTTTATATAGGCTTTGAGGGTTTTTTACTAAAAATCAATTGAAAAAGAATCTCTATCATTCAAAAAACCTAGTTTTTCACGAATGTTGTCCTGCTTTTCTCTATTAATAAAAGCGGATATAATTCCAACTTGATTTTTCGGTAAATTAGAGATTTCATTACCTAAATAATCTATAATTAAAGAATTACCAGAATATTTATAGTTATTAGCATCACTGCCTGTTCTATTTACTCCAATTACATAGCTCATGTTTTCAATGGCACGTGCTTTTAAAAGTGTATCCCAAGCTTTAACTCTAGCTACAGGCCAATTTGCCATATAAATTAAAAGATCGTAATCTTCAGTATTTCTCGCCCAAACAGGAAAACGTAAATCATAACAAATTAGTGGGCAAATTTTCCAGCCTTTAAAATCTACAATTAATTTTTCTTTTCCAGAAGTATACACTTTATTTTCTCCAGCTAACGTAAAAGAATGCCTTTTATCATAAGTTTCTATTTCTCCTGAAGGATGT
Organism: Polaribacter porphyrae; assembly: GCF_002954685.1. Lineage (GTDB taxonomy): Bacteria > Bacteroidota > Bacteroidia > Flavobacteriales > Flavobacteriaceae > Polaribacter > Polaribacter porphyrae. The sequence continues at coordinate 2,931,408 of NZ_MSCN01000001.1, forward strand.
ACAAAAAGTAAGCGATTATGATAATTATTTTTATGTTTGATGATTAAACTTCCTGTGATTGCCAAATCGTATTTTTTAGCAATAGTTTTCATCCACTTTACTGAAGCTCCATCTAATGATTCTGCTATATTTTTTGGACTCATAGTAAAACCAGTAGTAAACATTTCTGGCAAAACGACTAGATCAGTTTCACTAGATAATTTTGCAATTTCATTTTCAAAAAACACTAAATTTTTCTTCGGATTTTCCCAAAACAAATCAGCCTGAATACCAACTACGTTCAATTCATTTTTCATCTAAAAAAATATAAAATTATGGCACTATAAAAGTAAGTTTTTGTAATTTAGAAAACCAAATTCAAATAAAAAAATTGATACAATCTTTTATTTCTGAAACAGTAGATGATATTCTAAAAAACACAACTTCTTTCAAAGATGTAGTTTTTATTTTACCATCGCAAAGAGCAAAAGTCTTTGTAAAGCAAACCTGTAAAGACAAGATTGATGTTGGCTTTTTACCAGAAATTTTAAATATTGAGGAGTTTATTCATCAAGTTTCTGGTTTCCATAAAGCTGACAATCTTCAATTATTATTTCATTTTTATGGAGTTTATAAAAGCATAGAAAAAAGCCCTGTTACTTTTGATGTTTTTAGCTCTTGGGCAATAACTGTACTACAAGATTTCAATGAAATTGACCAACATTTGGTAAATACAAAAGATATTTTTGTGTATTTGAGAGATATTCAACGTTTGCGAAAATGGTCTGTAAAAGGCGAGTTTAAAGAAACTGAATTAATGAAAAATCATTATGATTTTTTAGAAAAAATGAATGAATATTACAATGCTTTTTACAAATTTTTAGTAGATAAAAATACAGGTTATCAAGGATTGTTATATAGACAGTCATGCAAAAAAATAGATGATTTTTTAGATAAAAATAGTCATAAAAAATTCTTTTTTATTGGTTTTAATGCACTGAATAAGGCAGAAGAATTTTTGTTCCAAAAAGTACTAGAATTAGGGAATAGTGAAGTTTATTGGGATATTGATACAGTTTTTTTTAAGAGCAATCATCAAGCAGGTAAATTTATCAGAAAATATCAAAAAGACTGGAAATATTACGAGAAAAAACCTTTAAAAACAATTTCAAATTCTTTTTCAGAATCTAAAAATATCGAAGTTATAGGAGCTTCAAAAAATGTAACGCAAGTAAAATATGTTGCAGAAGTTTTAGAAAAGGTAACCAATTTTAGAGATACAGCTTTAATTTTAGCAGATGAAGCCTTGTTGCCAATCACATTAAACTCCTTACCTAAAAACTGTAGTGCTGTAAATGTAACTATGGGTTATCCTTTAAAAGACGTACCAATTACAAACCTACTATTAGCTATTTTTCAGCTATTCAATTCACAGGAAAAATTACAAAAAGTAGCTAAAAATGAGTTTTACTATAAAGATATTATCCGTTTTTTAAAACATCAATCTATATTAAGTTTGGTGCCAAATATTTCAAGATTTTCAAAAGAAATTGCAGCAAAAAATCAAACATTTATTAATAATAATAATATTAAAAAATTATTTGAAACTACTGAAAATTCAGTAAAAGAGGTTTTTATAACTTTATTTAATCCGTTAAAAACTGTAGGTAATTTTATTGAAAGAATTTTAAATATTATTAATCTTTTAAAAGATAATGTAGATGCTTTAGAAAAAGAACATTTGTTCCGATTTTATAAAATTTTTAATCAGCTAAAATCTTTTGAAGAAAGGTATCAATATTTTCCTGATTTAAAAACATTAGCCTTGTTTTTTAAACAGTTGGTTGCCTCTGAAAATCTATCTTTTCAAGGAGAACCTTTAAAAGGTTTACAATTAATGGGAATGCTAGAAACAAGAGTTCTAGATTTTGAAACCATTATTTTGGTTTCTACTAACGAAGGTATTTTACCTGCAAATTCACAACAAAATTCATTTATTCCTTTTGATGTTAAAGTCGAATTTGGGTTACCCACTTATAGAGAAAAAGATGCTATTTTTTCTTATCACTTTTTTAGATTACTACAAAGAGCTAAAAACGTTTTTATTGTATATAATACTGAACATGATGCTTTTGGAAGTGGAGAAAAAAGCAGATTTGTGAGCCAACTAGAAATGATGAGAGATGATATTGTACATAAAATTGTTTCTCCAAAAGTAGTGACAGAAAAAATAGAGTTAAAAGAAATTGAAAAAGACAATTCTACTTTAGACGCTTTAAAAATACTAGCAAAAAAAGGGATCTCACCATCAGCTTTAACTAATTATCTTCATAATCCTATTGCTTTTTACAAACAAAAAGTTTTAAAATTAAAAGAATTTGATGATGTAGAAGAAACAGTTGCATACAATACTCTAGGAACTGTAGTTCATGAAACATTAGATGAATTGTACACACCTATTATTAACAAATTTTTGACTGTAGCTCATATTGATGAGATGAAAAAACAGACTAAAAAATTAGTAATTAAATATTTTAAAGAAGAATTTAAAAATGGAGATATTTCTACAGGAAAAAATCGTTTAATTTTTGAAGTAGCCAATAGATTTGTAATTAATTTTTTAAATAAGGAAAGAGAATTGGTTGCTGATAAAAATAATCAATTAAAGATAATAGCAACAGAAGAAACGTTAACTACAGAAATTATAGTTAATGGTTTAGGTTTCCCTATAAAGTTGCATGGGCAAGTAGATAGAGTTGATGAATTGAATGGTGTTTTACGAATTATAGATTACAAAACTGGTACAGTAACTAGTGGTAATTTAAGAGTACCAGATTTTGAGAATTTACGTGATGAAAAACACTTAAAAGCAATTCAAGTTTTACTGTATGTTTATTGTTATACAAAAGACAAAAAATTTGATTTTTCCAAACCTATTCAAGCAGGAATTTATTCATTTAAAAATCTGAATAGTAGGTTTTTAGGGGTTAATTTTTCATCAAATTATAGAAAAAAAGAATTAGACATTACAGAAGAGAAATTAGAAGAGTTTATAGAAAAAGTAAAGATTTATATCACTGAAATTTTTGATATAAATATTCCTTTTATAGAACCTGCTGATTTGAAGTATTAATTTTAATTACCTTTGATTAATGGAAAATAACTTTGATCAACTTATAATACATTATTCAGAAACTGATAAGGAGTCTAACAGCGTTAAATTAATGTCTATTTTCCTTATTTTGATTTTTGTATTTGTTCCTTTAGCAGAAATAGTTACTGATTTTAACTATAATTCAATATCATATTATTCTGAACAAGTTTTTTGTGTAAGCGGTTTAGATTTTTCTCTTGAAGTTTTATCATTTACACCTCAAAAATAAAAACTAAATTATTCCCCTTTTAAAATTAATAAAGGAACTGTAGTATGAAATTCTTCTTTTAGAATTGTGTTTTTCTCCCAAATTTTTTGAAAGAAGCCTCTTTTACGTCTAAAAACACAAAGCATATCAGGATTATGAGTTTGAAAATGTTCTAAAACCCCTTGAAAAGTAGTTCTGTTTTCTGTAACAGTTAAAGTAGTTTGTAGTGTTTTCAAGTTTTCGTGAATAATTAAATCTTCTTCAGTATATTCTGGTGTTTTTACCAGCAACAAATTTACATTAGAATTAAATTTCTTAACAAGATGTTGTAGTGGTTTTAAAGCAGTTTTACTTTTTATCATTCCAGACTTAAATGCCATTAAAATACTATTTATTTTAGAAAACTGATATTCTTCTGGTACAGTTAATACAGGTAAATCTGTTTGTTTTACTAAACTACCTGCTGTTCTTCCTAGAAAAATTTCTTCTTTTATCGAGTTGCTTTTAGCACCTACAATAATCAAATCTATACCTAATTCTTCATCTACAGCAAGTACACTGTCAACAGCAGAACCTTTGGCAGAAATTAGTTTTACCTCAACGTTTTTTCTATCAACTGCATTTACCATTGTTCGTAAATACAAATTAGTTTCACGTTCAATAATGGCATCAATATTAATCATAGTCCCTGCTTTCGATTGAGAACTATATGCCCTAAAAACAAATACTTTTGCGTTTACTTCAGCAGCAAAATCAATAGCATATTGTAATGTATTTTTAGCGTTTTCTGTAGATCCTATAGGTACTAAAATGTGTTGCATAACTTAAAATTTAATGTTGCAAAGTTACTCATTTTTCAAACAGTAAAAGAGAAAACTCATTTTTAGATATGTACCTTTGCAAAAATTTTTTCTTGAAGACAGATATAAGTTTTAAAAGAATTAACAAATTAGCAATACCTGCATTAATAGCAGGTATTGCAGAACCTTTATTATCTATTACAGATACTGCAATTATTGGTAATATAGATAATAATGCAACAGAAAGCCTTGCTGCTGTAGGTATTGTTGGTGCATTTATATCTATGCTAATTTGGGTTTTTGGACAAATTAGAAGTGCAATATCATCTATAGTTTCTCAATATTTAGGAGCTAATAAAATTGATGAAATAAAAGGATTACCCATACAAGCTATTACAATTGTAGTTTTAGGTAGCTTATTCGTTTTGGCTATTTCTTACCCTTTTGCCAAAGAAATATTTCAATTTTACAATGCATCTGGAGAAGTTTTAAACTATTGTATATCTTATTTTGAAATCAGAATTTTCGGCTTTCCATTTTCACTTTTCGTATTTGCAGTTTTTGGGGTTTTTAGAGGTTTGCAAAACACGTTTTACCCAATGATTATTGCTATTGTTGGAGCTTTGTTAAACATTGTTTTAGATATTATTTTAGTTTATGGTATTGAAGGCTTTATCCCTGCAATGAATATTGAAGGTGCTGCTTATGCAAGTGTTTTTGCACAGATATCTATGGCTGTAATTTCTTTGATTTTATTGATTAAAAAGACAAGTATTTCGTTAAAAATTAGTTTGCCTTTTCATTCAGAAATTCCAAAATTATTGGGTATGATTGGTAATTTATTTATCAGAACTATTGCATTAAATACAGCTTTATATTTTGCAACAGCTTACGCTACAGATTATGGAAAGGAATACATTGCAGCTTATACAATTGGTATTAATATTTGGTTGTTAGGTGCTTTTATGATTGATGGCTACTCTAGTGCAGGTAATATTTTAGCAGGAAAATTACTAGGAGCAAAAGATTATAAAACCTTACTTAAATTAAGCAATAAACTAACAAAATATGGGATTGTAACTGGAGTTTTAATTGCGAGTTTTGGTTTTCTATTTTATAATTACATAGGAGAGATTTTTACCCAAGAAAAAAATGTTTTAGTAGCGTTTAATCATGTTTTTTGGATAGTTTTACTCACACAGCCAATAAGTGCATTAACATTTATTTTTGATGGAATGTTTAAAGGAATGGGTTTTATGAAGTATTTACGAAACTTATTAATCCTTTCTACAGCATTTGTTTTTATCCCAACATTGTTAGTATTCGATTATTTAGACTATAAATTGGTAGCCATTTGGATAGCTTTTACTCTTTGGATTTTAGCAAGAGGCTTACCATTAATTTTTAAGTTTAGAAGTAAGTTTTTACCTTTAATAAATTCTTAACAAGAATATTAATTATATTGTGATGTAAATTTTTACTAAAGACAATTTATGAAACTCAAAAATATTTTTATGTATTGCTGTTTTGGAATGCTTATTGTTGGTTGTTCTAAAGAAAAATCACTCAAAGAATATATGGCAGACTCTTGGCAAACCATTTATTTAAAATTAGAAATGCCAACTTATGAGAACACAGATTCTTTAAATGTTTATGAAGACAAATTTGATAATAATCCAGAACTTATAGCACAATCTAAATACAACAAAGATGGTACGTTTAATGCTTGGTTTGTAAATAGAAAAGGCGAAAAAATTTCTGATTCTGATGGTACTTGGTCTGTAAAAAACGATTCTCTTTTTGTTGAGTTTTTTTATAATAATAGAAATATGAAAGTTGGTTATCACATTACCAAAACTCAAGAAGGTTTTTTAGGAGAAAGTAAATTTGATTGGGATAATGATGGTAAGTTTGATGACTTTTTAACCATGAAAACAAAACGTATAAAAATAGACTAGCAAATTGTTTAATTATAAGAAAATTTCTTTACGAATACGCATCTTTTTATCAATGACACTGTTGGTGTTATTGGCATCAATTTTAATACTGGTGGTTACAATTTATCAATATGATGAGCAAACTAAAGATTATAATATTCAACGTTTTGAAAGAAAAGAAGCAACCACTATAAAAACCATTGAACTTGAACTAACCAACAAAACAACATATCCTGTTAATACAGAAAATTTAACAAAAATATTTCAAGAACGAATTTATGAAATTTCATCAATAAACAAGTTAAATATTTCTATTTTCGATTTGCATGGTAATTTATTAGCATCTTCTAAAGTTAATGCTTTTGAAGATAAAAATATACCGCCTTTAAGTTATGAAATTCTCAATGAACTTGCACAAAGTTCTAGTCATAGAATATTAATTCCTATCGTGAAAGATGGTATGGGTTATCAAATTTCTTATACGTATATAAACGATCCTAAATTTAAACGAATTGGTATTTTAGAACTTCAGTTTACTCAAGATAATACAGAGATCGAAGACGAACTAGAAGAGTTTATTTATAGATTAAGCTTAGTTTACATTATCATGTTTATTATCGCTATTATTTTTGCCTATTTTTTATCAAGTTATATTACAAAATCTATCAAAACTATTTCAGATAGAATGCAACAAACGAAGCTAAATGAGCGTAATGAAAAAATTATTTTAGGTTCTGCAAGCTCAGAGATAGAAGTATTGGTTGATGCCTATAATAACATGATAGATCAGCTTGAAGAAAGTGCTGTGAAACTAGCAAAAAGTGAGCGAGAACAAGCTTGGAGAGAAATGGCAAAACAAGTGGCGCATGAAATTAAAAATCCGTTAACACCAATGCGTTTGTCTGTACAAAGTTTTGAACGAAAGTTTAACCCAGAAGATGAGAATATCAAAGAGAAATTAGCAGAATATAGCCAAACCTTAATTCAACAAATAGATGTAATGAGTTCTATTGCATCCGCTTTTTCAGATTTTGCTAAAATGCCATCACAAAAAAGAGAAAAAATTGAGGTGATTAGTGTTGTAAAATTAGCATTAGATATTTTCTATGAAGATTTTATTACATATAAACCCCAAGAAGAAGAGTTATTCGCCAACCTAGACAAAACACAATTAGTTAGAATTGTAACGAATTTGGTAAAAAATGCTTTACAAGCATCAGAAAAAGAAGAGAAACCACAAATAGAAGTAAAAGTTTTATCAGATACTAAAAATATTAAAATTATGGTTTCTGATAATGGAAAAGGGATTTCTGATGAAGTAAAAGATTTAATTTTTGAACCTAAATTTACGACAAAATCAAGTGGAATGGGATTAGGTTTACCTATGATAAAAAATATAATTGAAGCTTATGATGGTACTATTTCATTTAGTTCAAGAGTTGGTGAAGGCACAATTTTTACTGTAATTTTGCCTAAAGAATAATATAATAACCATTACCTTTAGAATAATCGAAAGGTATTAATATCAATAAAAATGAAATTCAACAATATTTTAGTTTCTCAAAATAAAGGTCTTGCAAGTATTACTATAAACAGACCTAAAAAATTAAATGCCTTAAATAAGGAAACTATTGAGGATTTATCAAATGTATTTCAAACTTTAGAAGAAGATAGTAATATAAAAGTAATCATTTTAACAGGTGCAGGAGAAAAAGCCTTTGTAGCTGGTGCAGATATTTCTGAATTTGCTCATTTTTCTGTAAATGAAGGTGGTAGTTTAGCTAGAAAAGGACAAGAGATGTTATTCAATTTAGTTGAGAATTTATCAACTCCAGTTATTGCAGCCGTGAACGGTTTTGCTTTGGGTGGAGGTTTAGAATTGGCAATGGCTTGTCATTTTAGAGTTGCATCTGATAATGCAAAAATGGGTTTACCAGAAGTTTCTTTAGGTGTAATTCCTGGTTATGGAGGCACACAACGTTTACCACAATTGGTGGGTAAAGGAAAAGCTATGGAAATGATTATGACAGCAGGCATGATTTCTGCAGATGAAGCTAAAGATTGGGGTTTGGTAAATCATGTTACTTCTCAAGAAGAATTAATACCATTAGCCGAAAAAATTGCCAGTAAAATTATGAGAAATTCTTTAGTTGCTATTACAGCAGCTATTACAGCAGTAAATGCAAATTTTGAAGACGGAATAAATGGTTTTGATATTGAAATTGAAGAATTTGGTAATTGTTTTGGCACAGAAGATTTTAAAGAGGGTACAACTGCTTTTTTAGAAAAAAGAAAACCTAATTTTCCAAATAATTAAAAACTGAAAACGAGCCAATTTTGGCTCGTTTTCTTTGAGTTTAATTTATATAAACTCAACAATTAACTAATAAACAATTTTTTAAATTTTGAATCTTTTGGTATAACTTCTACCATTATTGTAAATAATTACCTTGTAATTTCCTTTTTTATCTGCATCTAGCTTATAAACTCTGTTTAAAATAGTGGTACTTTTTGCAGTTTCAGAATAAATTTTTTCCCCCTCAAAGAATAATACGATTTGTAGCGGTTTTTTATCAAAAGAAATTTTAGATATAAGTAATAACTCACTTTTGCTTCTTACTACTGGTTTAAAAATTACTTGTTCTGAATCTTTGTTAAATATTACTTTACCATCCTCTACTTTAAAAGATTTTATTTTAATTTCAAAATCTTTTTCAAGCTCAAAAACATAGTTGCCTTCTGTTAAATTAGAAAAATCAAATACTTTGTTTATAACTCCTTCTTTAGAAATAGTTTCCGAATGAAGTGTTATACCATCTTCATTCTTTATGGTTAAAAAATCTCCCTTTTTTACATTTTTGAATTCGACCCTTACTTTTTCTATATTCAAGTTTGATAAAGTTTCATTTAATCTGTTTGCGTAGTTAAACATTGCTGTCAGCATAAAAACTACTATTAATATTTTTCTTTTCATTGTTTTCATAATATTTAGGTTTAATTAATATATTCTTCTTTCTTATTGGTTGCCAACAAATAAATAATTGCGGCAATTTGTGCAATAGCTAAAATTGCAAAAGCTATAATTACTATTATTAATAAAATGTTTTCTCTATTTACCATAGTTTTAAATTTATACTGCAAAGTTATTACTGAAGAAGCTAGTCGAAAACAACAAAATTGGTATGTTTGTATACTAAATTAACAACTTTACGATTGTTAATTTAATGTAAAGTTAAAATAGAATACAATATTGTTAATTCTATGTAGAATTTGAATCTTTTGAGTTGTACTTTTGTGACATGATGAATAAAAAACCAACGTTAGAAAAAATTACTCCAAACTTTGGTACTTCCTTATTAGTAAAAAACCACAAAGAGTTTTTAAAAACGAATACACCTTTTTGGCACTTTCATCCAGAGATAGAAATTGTATATGTAAATAAAGGAAAAGGGAAAAGACATATTGGAAATCATATAAGCTATTTTAACAATAGTCAATTAGTATTAATAGGCTCAAATTTACCACATGTGGGTTATTTAGATCGTTTAACTACCAATGGTTCTGAAACCTTAATTCAGTTTAAACCAGATTTTTTAGGAAAAGAGTTTTTTAAGATTCCTGAAATGACTGCTATTAATGCACTTTTTGAGCGAGCAAAAAAAGGGATAAGATTTAATATTGAAATAAAAAAGAGGATTGGAGCTAAAATTCAGAGATTAATAGAACTTGAAGGTGTAGAAAGAATAACATCTTTTGTACAAATATTAAACGATTTAGCAGAAACAGATGACTATACTCTATTAAATGCTGATGGTTATGCCTTCGAAGCGATACATCAAGATAGTGATAAAATAGAAGTTATTTATAAGCATATTAATGAGAATTTTAAAGAACACATTAGTTTAGATGAAGTAGCTAATTTGGTAAGTATGACAGTGCCAGCTTTTTGTAGATATTTTAAAAAATCAACTGGCAAAACATTTACAAAATTAGTAAATGAGTATAGAGTTGTACATGCCACTAAATTATTATCTGAAAGTAATATGAGTATTACAGATGTAAGCTTTGAGTGTGGGTTTAATAATTTTTCTCATTTCAATAAGCTATTCAAGGAATTTGTAGGTAAAAGTGCATCAAAATATAGAAATGAAATTAAAGATTTAATACAATAATTATGGATGATAAAATTAATAAAGCACTAGAATACTATAATTTTAAGAGTAAAGAAATAGTCGATCACATCAACACAAGTAATAATTTAACGATAGAACAAATTATAGAAAAAGGTGAGGAATTATCTATTTTAGAGTATAAAATTACTGCTCTAGAAGTAGCTATGGAAAATTAAAAATTTACAAAACACCATTCCACTCATCGTAAAATTGATTAAGGTAATTTTCCATAAATAAATGTCTATCAGTAGCGATTCGTTGCCCTGTTTCAGTATTCATTCTCTCTTTTAGAAGTAATAATTTTTCGTAAAAATGATTAATTGTTGGTGCAGTAGAAGATTTATATTCTTCTTTAGTCATATTTAGATTTGGTTTAATTTCAGGGTCATACAAGGGTCTATTTTTAAATCCACCATAATTAAAACAACGAGCAATACCAATAGCTCCAATAGCGTCTAATCTATCAGCATCTTGTACAACTTTTAATTCTATAGAAGAAAATTGTTTTTTATTTTTTTGAAAGGTATTTTTAAAAGAAATATGCTTGATGATTTTCACTACATGTTTCCCAATTTCTTTAGGTACTTTTTGTTTAATTAGAAATTTTTTAGCTTTTTTTGGACCAATTTTTTCATTTCCATTATAAAATTTAGGATCAGCAATATCATGTAGTAAAGCCGCCAATGAAACTACAAGAATATTTACATTTTCTTCTTTGGCAATTGCTAAAGAATTTCTAAAAACACGCTCTACATGAAACCAATCGTGTCCACCTTCTGCATCTTTAAGCTCTTCTTTTACAAATTCGATAGTATTTGTTATTAGTTTTTCTTGATTCATTTTTGGTATAAATTAAATTTTTTTGCAATTCTCAATTCCCATAAAGCTAGTATTAAAATAACAATGATTTCTACAAAGAAATAGATTTTTTCAAAGAATGTAAGCTTATCAAAATAAATTAAACATAAAACAAGAGTAAACAAACAATAACTGATATTTAAATATGCAATAATTTTAAGAAAAAAATTATGATTTTTAGTGATGGTAAAAAAGCAAGTAAATGAATAAACCCCTAGCATAAATGCTATACAAAAAAAAGTAAGGAGAATATTGTTTGGTAATTTAAAGAAGTTGTTGAACTTTACCAAAACTAATCCTAAAATAAAGGTTGATAATAAAGCACCAACTGCATCAATTAAAAAAATAGTTTTGATAGATATATTTTTCAACATATTATCTTCTTGAATCTAATTCTTTTTTTATTTTTTTCACCTCATTTAACATCACAAAAAGCATAGGTATAAAAAATAGAGGTAAAAAGGTTAAATAAGAGACTCCCTCTTCAATAGTAGAAAAAATAGCAACGATAATCATTAAAAATACCAAAAAACCTTGTACAAAAGTCATTTTCTTTTGCTTTTTTAGTTTCTTTAAAAGTTCTTCTTTGGTATAAGTTGATAATATTGAAGGCATAATTATAGTTTTTATAAAAATACAAAAACCACACAATTTGTATGGTTTTTATCTTGTTTCTTGAATTTAAAAATTCTTATATCTTTTCTTTAGCAATGCTCTTCGTAAGCAGCAGCTAAATTCTGTGCTATCATTTGTGCAGATCTACCTTCTATATGATGACGCTCTAGCATGTGTACCAAATTACCATCTTTAAACAGTGCAATTGCAGGTGATGAAGGTGGAAAAGGAATCATATATTCACGAGCTTTTTGCGTAGATTCTCTTTCTACACCAGCAAAAACTGTTGTTAAATTATCAGGTGTTTTATCTGCACCTAAAGATGCTATAGCACCAGGTCTTGCAGTACCTGCTGCACAACCACAAACAGAATTTACCATTACTAAAGTTGTTCCTTCTTTGGCTAAAGCCTTATCAACATCATTTGCGGTATATAATGCATCAAAACCAGCGTCAATTAACTGGTTACGCATCGGTTTTACTAATTCTTCTGGATACATAATTCTAAATATTTAGATTTTTAATATTGCAAATTTAATTAAATTACAGCTAACTATAAATAACAAATCAACAACAATTTAGATAGTACTATAAAGAATAATAATTCTAAATTTTACGCTCTAAATTAAATGTTTTGGTTACTGTTATTACGTGGCATTCATTAGCAGTTACAACTATTGGGTTGCTTACAAAAGTTTTGTAGTTATTCGATGTTATTGTTATGGTATACGTTCCAGATCTTTCTCCAGCACCAAAAAATGGAATACCAGACTCAACACCTTGTAAAACCTCTTCATAATTACCATCTTTAATAACAACCTTTACATTTCCTTCTATGGGTTTAGAAGTTTCAGCATCAATTAAAGTAATGTTTAAACCATATACAAATTCAAGAGTACAGATAATATCATTGTTTTGTTCTTTACAGCCAATAAAAACTATTAAATACGTAAAAAGTGCAATAAGTTTTTTTGATTTCATAAATGTTATCTTTTTTAGTAGATGATATTCTACAGATATGGTTGCGTAAGAAAATATTTTTTCGAACTAAAAAATCAACACAACTTAATGATTGTTTATATTTGGAGATAAATTTATAAATTTTATGGGAAGTTTTACCAAGTGGTTAGGAGCAGGTTTGGGTTTTACTTTAGGAGGACCAATAGGAGCAGCAATTGGCTTTGCATTAGGTAGTTTTGTTGATAAGTTTGAAATTGAAGGTTTTAAGCAAGAACAAATAGACTATGATAGAGGTAAACCAAGGAGAACAACTAAAACACACTCTAATACACAATCAGGAGATTTTGAAATGAGTTTGCTAGTTTTGGCTTCTATTGTAATTAAATCTGATGGTAAAGTAGATCAGCGAGAGCTTAATTTTGTACGTTCTCAATTTTTGAGTATGTATGGAAAAGAAAGAGCGAATAATGCTTTTAAACTTTTTAAAGCAATAGTAAAAAAAGAGGTTTCTGCACGTCAAGTATGTATTCAAATTAGAGAGCATATGTCTCATGCATCTCGTTTACAATTGTTACATTTTTTATTTGGAATTGCAAAAGCTGATGAATTTGTGTCAAAAAATGAAGTTGATGAGATAAAAAAAATAGCTGGCTATTTATACATTAACCAATATGATTTTGAATCTATAAAAGCTATGTTTTATGATGAATCTGGGAATGCATATAAGATTTTAGAAATAGACAAATCTGTATCTAATGATGAAGTAAAAACGGCATATAGAAAAATGGTTAAAAAATACCATCCAGATAAATTAAGAGATTTGGGAGATGAACATCTAAAAGGAGCAAAAGAAAAGTTTCAAAGCATTCAAGATGCTTATGAGAAGATTAAGAATGAAAGAGGATTGTAAAGTGTATATTACTCACAACCTATATGTATTAATTTAAAGAAAATTCATAAATTCGCATCCTTATCAGAAAAGAGATAAAATGAAAGCGAAATTTCCTGAATATAAAGGACTTGACTTACCAAAAGTAGCAGAAGAAATTCTTAATTATTGGCAAGAAAATAGCATTTTTGAAAAAAGTGTTTCTACAAGAGAAGGTGCAGAACCTTATGTGTTTTTTGAAGGGCCACCTTCTGCAAACGGACTTCCAGGAGTGCACCACGTTTTAGCTAGAGCTATTAAAGATATTTTTCCTAGATATAAAACCATGAAAGGGTATCAAGTAAAGCGAAAAGCGGGTTGGGATACGCATGGTTTGCCAATAGAATTAGGTGTTGAGAAAGAATTAGGGATTACAAAAGAAGACATTGGTAAGAAAATTTCGGTAGAAGATTACAATGCAGCATGTAGAAAAGCTGTGATGCGTTACACAGACATTTGGAACGATTTAACCGAAAAAATGGGATATTGGGTAGATATGGATGATCCATACATTACCTACGAACCAAAATATATGGAATCTGTTTGGTGGTTACTAAAGCAGATTTATAACAAAGAATTAATTTACAAAGGCTATACAATTCAGCCATATTCACCAAAAGCAGGTACAGGTTTAAGTTCTCACGAATTAAATCAACCAGGAACCTATCAAGACGTAACAGATACAACAGTTGTTGCACAGTTTAAAGCGATAAATAAAACGTTGCCAGATTTTTTACAAGATTTAGGTGATATTTATTTTTTAGCGTGGACAACTACTCCTTGGACCTTGCCAAGTAATACAGCATTAACTGTTGGCTCAAAAATAGATTATATATTAGTTGAAGCAATGAATCCTTATAAACTTATTGTTAATAAGGTTATTCTTGCAAAAGATTTATTTCATAAACATTTTGTAGACCCATACAATGGAAAAGTTGAAGTGGGCAGAAAAGTGACTTTAAAAGAGCATAAGGATTCAGATATACTTTTTAAAGGTTCAAAACCCAAAGAGTGGCTAATTATTAATGAATTTAAAGGAGCAGATTTAGTAGGTATCAAATACGAACAATTATTAGACTTCAATTTAGATTTTGAGAATAAACAAGATGCTTTTAGAGTAATTGCTGGCGATTTTGTAACTACAGAAGATGGTACAGGAATTGTACATACTGCACCCACTTTTGGAGCAGATGATGCTTTGGTTGCCAAACAAGCAAGCCCAGAAATTCCACCATTATTAGTAAAAGACGAAAACGATAATTTAGTGCCTTTAGTAGATTTACAAGGTAAATTTAGAAAAGAAATTAAAGATGAAGTCTATGGTTTTGCAGGCGAATATGTAAAATCAGAATATTTAAATGAAGAAGATTTTGAAGTTGAATTAAAAAATCAACAAGAAAAAATGGTTGACGTTCTTAAAAATCAAGATAAATATTTATCTGTTGATGAAAGACTAGGACTGAAATTAAAAAATGAAAATAAAGCTTTTAAAGTTGAGAAATACAAGCACAGTTACCCAAATTGTTGGCGAACAGATAAACCAATTTTATATTATCCATTAGATTCTTGGTTCATCAAAGTAACCGATGTAAAAGACAGAATGCATGAGCTAAATAAAACCATCAACTGGAAACCAGAATCTACAGGAACTGGACGTTTTGGAAATTGGTTGGCAAATGCAAACGATTGGAATTTATCGCGTTCTCGTTATTGGGGAATTCCATTACCAATTTGGAGAACAGAAGATGGTAAAGAAGAAATTTGTATTGGTTCTGTTGCAGAGTTAAAAGAAGAAATGGCAAAAGCTGTGGAAGCTGGAGTTTTAGAAGCAGATATTTTTGCTGATTTTGAAGTTGGAAATATGTCAGATGAAAACTATGCCAAAATAGATTTACATAAAAATATTGTTGATGAAATTACTTTAGTTTCAGCATCAGGAAAACCAATGAAACGTGAGTCAGATTTAATTGATGTTTGGTTCGATTCAGGTTCTATGCCTTACGCACAATGGCATTATCCGTTTGAAAATAAAAACAAAGTTGATGGAAACGAATCTTTTCCAGCAGATTTTATTGCTGAAGGCGTAGATCAAACTCGTGGTTGGTTCTATACTTTACATGCAATTGCAACTATGGTTTTCGATTCTGTAGCCTATAAAAACGTAGTTTCTAACGGATTAGTTTTAGACAAAAACGGACAGAAAATGTCTAAACGTTTAGGAAATGCAGCAGATCCTTTTGAAACTTTAGGTAAATATGGAGCAGATGCCACACGTTGGTATATGATTTCTAACGCAAATCCTTGGGACAATTTAAAGTTCGATTTAGAAGGAATTGAAGAGGTAAAACGTAAGTTTTTTGGAACACTTTATAACACGTATTCGTTCTTTTCTTTATACACAAATATTGATGGTTTTGCCTATGCAGAAGCAGATATTCCTCAAAATGAAAGACCAGAATTAGACAGATGGATTTTATCAGAATTACATACGTTAATCAATAAAGTTGATAAATTCTATGCTGAATATGAGCCAACCAGAGCTGCAAGAGCAATATCCGATTTTACACAAGATTATTTAAGTAATTGGTATGTGCGTTTAAGTAGAAGACGTTTTTGGAAAGGCACTTATGAAACCGATAAAATTTCTGCATACCAAACGTTATACACTTGTATGACAACGATTGCAAAATTGGCAAGTCCGATTGCACCATTTTTTATGGACAGATTGTATCAAGATTTAAATTCTGTAACCCACAAAGAAACTTCAGAAAGTATTCATTTATCAGATTTTCCTGTTTTTGATGATAGTTTTGTAGATAAATCTTTAGAGCGTAAAATGGAAAATGCACAGACAATTTCTTCTTTAGTATTATCGTTAAGAGCCAAAGAAAAAATTAAAGTACGTCAGCCATTACAGAAAATTATGATCCCTGTTGATAGCAATCAGCAAAAGGAAGAGATTTTAGCAGTTGCAGATTTGATAAAGCACGAAGTAAATATCAAAGAAATTCAAATTTTAGATGATGCTTCAGATATTTTAATCAAGCAAATTAAACCTAATTTTAAAGCTTTAGGTCCAAAATTTGGGAAAGATATGCGTTTTGTAGCATCAGAAATTAAAAATTTTACGCAAGAAGATATCAACAAAATAGAAAAAGATAAAAACATTGCTGTTGAAATTAATGGAAAAAATATTAATTTAGGGCTCGAAGATGTAGAAATATCATCAAAAGATATAGAAGGTTGGTTGGTTGCAAATGAAGGCGGATTAACTGTAGCTTTAGATGTTACTTTAACAGACGATTTACGTAAAGAAGGTGTTGCTAGAGAGTTGGTAAACAGAATTCAAAATACTCGTAAAGACAGTGGTTTAGAGGTAACAGATAAAATTAAATTAACGGTCTTAAACTATCAAAACCTACAACAATCTATCACTGATAATAAAGACTACATTATGAGTGAAACATTAACCAAAGAATTGGTTTTTGTGGATGAATTAAATAATGGGACAGAAATTGAATTTGATGCCATAAAAAGTAGAATATTAATAGAAAAAATGTAGGAAAATGTCAGATGTAAAAGTAAAATACACAGAAGAAGACTTACAAGAATTCAAGGAAATTATTGATAAGAAAATAGCTAGAGCTGAAGAAGATTTAGCTTTATTAAGAAGTGCTTATAAAAATGATGCAAATAATGGTACAGATGATACATCACCATCTTTTAAATCTTTTGACGAAGGTTCTGAAGTAATGAATAAAGAGAAAAATGTTCAGTTGGCAATTCGTCAAGAAAAATTTATTAGAGATTTAAAAAACGCTCTATTGCGTATAGAAAATGGCACTTATGGCGTTTGTAGAGTTACTGGTAAATTGATTCAGAAAGAGCGATTAAAATTAGTACCTCATGCAACTTTAAGCATTGAAGCTAAACGTAAACAATAAATTTATAACTAACACAAATTAAAGCTTCTTTTACAGAAGCTTTTTTTATGAAACAAACTATCTACATATTTTTTTTATTCACTACTTTTTTCTGTGTTTCACAGAAAAAAATCCTGAAACAGTTTCAGTCAAAACTTAATGTGGTTACCATTGATACTTCTGGTTTAGATCACTTGAGTATTGAAAATTCAAATAACGAATTTGTTGAGGTTATTTTATATGCAGAAAACTATGATGACCAATTGATAAAAGTTGATACCGTAAATAGACAGGTAACTATAAAATTTGAGCTATCTGGAACAGAAACAAGAGAAGTTATATTTAGAAAATTTATTACCAAAAGGTTGCAAAGAGCTGATGCAGTTATAAAAGTACCAAAAGGAATAAGCATAAATATTTTTGGAGAAAATGTTGATGTTACCTCAAAAAGTATAAATAATAAATTATCAGTTTACATAGATAACGGAATTATTAAACTAAATAAAATACAACACAAAATAATAGTTAAACTTTATTCAGGTAATGTTTATGCAAATATCAATAACATAAAAATAGATGTAAATTCTAACCAAGGTAAGATTGAAGTTAATGGTGTTCTCTATAAAAGAAAATATAAAAAAACACCAAAAAAAACATTTAATAAATTAGAAGTTACAACTGTAAAAGGGAATGTTATTTTGAAAAATTCTTATAAATAAATAGTTCTTATTGAAATAAAACATATCTAGGAGGTACAATATCATTCAATCTTAAATACACTAACATTTGACCTCTATGATGTGTAATATGATCTGCAAGTAACATTAAAATTTGTCTTTTAGTTCTACTTAAACCAAAGTAATCTAATCTTTCATCTAGTTTTTTTATTTCAAATTTTGAAATTAGTTTGATAGCTTCATTAAAAGTTTCATCTATTAGAGTAATCATCTGTTTTTTAGATTTATTAGCTACTTTAAAAACTGTATCTGTTTGCCAAGTTCTAGCTTTTCTATCTCCTAAAAGTGATTGGCTATGCCAATCCATAGCATACCCAATATGTAATAAATTTTGAGCAAAACTTAATGACCCTTCTGAAGCTTTAAAATTATATTTTTCTTTAGGCATTTTTTTTGCTACTAGTAATGTATATTTTCTTGAATTTTCTAATCTCTCCAAATACTCTTTGATAAAAGGATTTTTTTGAGCGGTTAGGTTTGAAGCAAATAATACAAACATAAAAAGAGCAATTAAATATTTCATGTTTTTATAAATTTCAAGTTTTTTTTATTGTCAATTTTGATAAAATATAATCCAGGTTTCAAGTTTTTTATACTTATCTTTTCATCTTTAATATTTCCCTTTAATATTTCTTGTCCTTTCAAATTTATAATAGAAAAATTAGCTTTTTTATCTAAATTCAAAACCTGAATATATTCATTACTTGGATTTGGATATAATACAACTTTTTTAAATTTAAAATTTTGATTAGATAAGGTATTTCCACAATCAACTCCTAAATAATATAAATAATCTTGCCCAGTAAACGAACTAAAGTCAGAAGCATTGTTTGGTAAATCATCATTATAATCTATATTTTTAAAATAAGCAGTATTTCCACTTGCAGAAAAATTAACTTTGGTGTTATTTCCTTTAGTTTCATAGATAGCCATAATCCAATAATCTCCTGCAGGCAAGAGTTTTGGAGTTACTACAAAAGAATTTATACCATTTTTAAGAGTATTTGCACTAGTTGAAGTTATTAAGTCATTTGGTACACCAGAATTATCATCATAAAGTGCCATTTTAATTCCTGAACCAGCAATATTACCTATTACATTTAAAGACCTTAATGTACCTTCTTCTGTTAGATTAACCTTTATGCCAACTAATACATTACTACTAATACTTGCAGTAGTAAATTGTCCTGTTGCAGTCTCATTTCCTATATTACAATTTTGAGAGTAAACAGTATAACTTAAAATAAATAGTAAAAAGATGATTTTATTTTTCATAAATTTTATTTAGAATTAACATTTAAAATATGATTTATTTTCTTCAAATACTTTTCTGCATTTTCATTTTTAGGATTCAATTTTAAAGACTTTAAATAACTTTTTTTAGATTTTTCAAAGTCTTTATTTTCAAAATAGGCTTGCCCTAAACTATCATGCAAGTTTGCATTTTTTGGATTTTCTGAAATAGCAAATTGAAAAACTTCAATGGCTTTTTTAATTTTATTTTCTTTTAAAAGCTCATAACCTATTGCATTTAAATTAAAGATAAAATTGGTATTAAAGTATTTGTTTTCATTAATTTTTAACTGATTGAACTCTTTTTTAGCTGCCTTTTTATCAACCAAAAGTTTTGGTTTTATATAAGATTTTAAATTGATTTTTGGGAATTTTATCAAATCAGTTTCTATGGTGTAAAATAAATTAAAATAATCATTACTAGCAGCATCAGAATTATTATTGACAATCATAATTTGTCCATAATTACTGTCTGGACAAATTAAAATTCCACTATGAATTCCGATTGAATTTCCAGTTTTAGAATAATAAAAACCTTCTTCTTTGGCTGTACCTAAATCTTGCCATAAATACCCCATTTGTGTGCCTTCTTCATCTTTAAACAAAACTCTCGTGGCTTCTTTTATTAAAGGGTTTTTACTTTCTAGTTGAAATTTTAGCAACTTTATTAAATCTGGTAATGTACTAATCATTCCACCTGCACCACCTAATAAAGGATTTTTGTAATAAGGAGCCAATTTATTTTGTTCATCATACCCGTTTGCTAAAAAATGCTTGTGTTTGTCAAAATCTATTAAATAAGTGTTGTTCATCTCCAATTCTTTCAGAAAAGAGTACACAATTTCCTTGTATTTTTTTTGATATACTTTTTGCAAAATATAAGCCATCAATTCAGAACCTACATTATTATACTCAAAATAAGTACCAGGTTTTTTATCTAATTTCATCAATTTTAAATCATCTAAAAAGTCATTAAAATTATAGTCTATTTCTTTATCTTTATAGTAGCCTTCAGCAATTTTATCATTAATATCAGAAAATCTTTTAGGGTGTTTTGTTTTAAAACCAAGTGAGTGTGTCAACAGGTTGCTAATAGTAATTGGTATGTTTTCAAACTCTAAATTAGAGTAATCACCTTCTAAATATTTTCTAATATCATCCTCTAAACGAATCTTATTTTCTAAAACAGCTTTTGCTGCTAAAGAACCTGTAAACACTTTGGTTATGGATGCTATTTCATACAAAGTATTATTGTTAGGTGTATTTTTCTTTCCTTTATCAAGTTCGCCATAAAAATTATAATATACTTCTCCATTTCTATAAATAGCTAATGCAATTGAGTTGATATTTTCTTTTTGTAAAGTGTTTTCAGCATAATTATCTACTAAAGAAGACAATTGTTGAAAAGGCTTTATTTCAGCTTCTTTTTTTGACTTACAGCTAATAATTAGTATTAAAATAAGTACTATTTTTTTCATTTTTTAGTCATTTAAAATATATCCATTCTGTTTAGCATGTTCTTCAACAGTTCCTAAACCTAACTTTTTTCTTTTTTCATTTACATTTTTAGGATTTTTAATTGGATAAATTTTCATTTTACCTAGTTTTTTATCCCAGAAAGCTTGTGTTCCGTAAATTTGTTTTTTGCCATTTCTCATTAAAATCCTGTCTTTTAAAAAAGCATAATGCCAAGGTTTAGATTCGCCTTTGTCAACAGATTTTTTTAAAAGTGATATGTATTTTTCTTGATTTTTTAGTTGCGCATGTTGAACAACCAACCATAAAGTTTGATTCGCATCCTCACCAATTATGCTCTTGCCTAACCAACCATGTTTTTTTAAAATTGATATAACTTTTGCTTCACAAATACTATCTTGTTTGTGAATTAAAGACCAAATATATTTTGATTCATCAGACTTATTACCAAATCTTTTGGTTACATCTGGTAATAAAAATCGTAAGGTTTGATCTTCAATTTTAATTTGATGAAGTTCTTTTTTTAAGTTTTCTATTTGTAAAGAATCAATGTTTTTAGCTTGTGAAAATCCATAATTAGTTATTAAAACTGTAAAGAGGAAAAATATTTTTTTCATAAAGAATTAAATTAGGTTTAATAAAATTTTAAATCGAATAATTTTTTTCACAGACTCATAAACTTGAGTTTTATAAGCTGAATCTTTTTCCATTTCATCAAGAATAGAAGTAATCGTTTCGCTTTCATCAATAGGCATTAACAACATATCATTTCCTGCTTTAGAGGCTAAAAGTGGTGCGTTTTTAATAATTGTTACTGCTTTCATAATATTTAAAGCATCAGTAATAATTAATCCTTTAAAACCCAATTCTTCTTTTAAAAGAGTAGTAACTATTTTTCTTGAACAACTTGCAGGCAAACCATTTGTGCCATATTTTTCATTATTCTGTATGGTAATGTGTGCAATCATAATCGATAAAACTCCGTCATTAATTAAAGGAGGATACATCTCTAATTCCTGCAATGCTCCATCTATATAAACCGATTTTTTATGCGTATCTCCTTTTACCAAACCATGACCTGGAAAATGTTTTGCTGTAGCAACAATTCCTTGATTTTGAGTAGTTTTTATAAATTGATTACTTAATTGGATAACTTTATTTTTATCACTGCCAAAGCTTCTGTCTTTAATCGCTTCATTTTCTGGACTGATGTCTACAACAGGCGCAAAATTTTGATGAAAACCAATTTCTAAAAGTTTATTATTGATAATTATTGCAATTGAATCTGATTGTTTTTCAGTTTTGATATCAATAGTATTCATTAGAGGTTTTGTGCCTTGCAATCTACCATTATACAAACTAGGTTCTGCATCAATAGAAAATAATAATGGCAGTTGATTTTTAGATTTGCTAATGGTATTTAAGCTATCAATCATTTTTTCGTGGTTTTCAGAAGTTCCTTTGAGAAAAACAACACCACCTATTTTATTTTCTTGTGCAAGTTTGAAAACTATACTTTCAGGTTTTCCTAATTCTCCAGCAGAAGTTACAATCATTTGTGCAACTTTTTCAGTATCATTTAAGCTGTTAAATATTTTATCTACTTTATGTTCTAAAGCTGGATTGTATTTGTAGAAATCTGTTAGCTTTAATTGTTGACTAAAATTACTGATAGATAATAATAAGAGTAAAATTATAAGTACTTTATTTCTTGAATTCAATATGTTTATTTTTTGTTTATTTCGATGATTACATTTCCTCTTTTTCTTCCTGTATCAACATATTTGTGAGCTTTTACGATATTCTCAAGAGGATAAACTTTGTCTATAAACGGAATTAATTTTCCATTTTTTGTCAAATCAGCGAGTTTTAAAAGATATTCATTTTTTTCTTTTGTCATCATTTTTACAGATACAAAAACACCAGCTTTCTTTAGCACTTTTTTAGCTTTTGATTTCGTAGTTTTTCCAACAGCATCAAAAACAATGTCATATTTTTCATCCAAAGTAGCATAATCTTGTTGATTATAATCTAAAAGGTTATCTGCACCAAGGTTTTTAACCATTTCCATATTTTTTGAACTGCAAACGCCTGTTGCAGATGTTTCAAAATGTTTAGCAAGTTGCACAGCATAACTACCTACACTACCTGATGCACCATAAATAAGTATTTTTTTATTTTTAGAAATAGTTGCTTTTTCTAATAAAAAAAGAGCTGTCATTCCTCCAATTGGTAAGCATGTAGCATGTTTAAAAGATATGCTTTTTGGTTTTAAAGCCATTACTCCATGTTTCCAAGTTTCTGGCACACAAAGGTATTCAGCATAAGCTCCAGATTTAAGCATAGTTGTTGTTCCAAAAACGGCATCATCAATATTAAATTTTGTTACGTTTTTGCCTTTTTCTTCTATAATTCCAGAGAATTCGTGTCCTAAAATTTTCTTGTTAGGTTTAAATAATCCAAAAATAATTCTTGCTGGTAACCAAAATAAAGCTGGGAAGTCTGAAGCTCTTAATCTAACATCTGCAGCTGTTACAGATGTTGCTACAACTTTAACTAATACTTCATTATCTTTTGGTATTGGTTTTTTTATATTAGTTAATTTTAAAACATTTGGCTTACCATATTTTTCATATATAACAGCTTTCATTAGTTTTTTAGTGCTTTTTCTATTTTTAAGATTGTCCTTCTTGTATTTTCAAAACTTTTATCCATTTTATAGGCAGTTTTAAAGTATTTTAATGCTGATAAAGAGTCTCCTTTTATCAGTAGAGCTTCTCCATAACTATCATAAACATTTGCAGAATTTGGAAATCGTTCGATATTTAATTTAAAAACTGTTAAAGCTTCATCTATATTTTTATTTCTTGCTAATACACTTCCTAAATAATTCAAATGATTTTCATCAATAAAATAATGTTCGCTATCATTTTTATTGTTATCTAAAAATTGCATTGCTTTTGCTAAATTTTCTGAATACATTAAACCAGCAAAACTCTCTGCAATTGATTTTTTAGGTAAACTGTAAGGCTTGTCTGCTCTAATACTATCAATGGCATCTGTAATTGCAATATGATTTGGGGTGTTGTTGTTGGTAAGTACAATGTAACCGCTTTTTGTTTCGTATTCATTGAGTAAAAAAGTACCAAAAGCAACCCACTCACCAGCGTGAAAAACAGTTTTAGGCATTTTTTTGTCTTTTAAAAATTTAAAACCAAAACCATATCTAGTTTTGGTTCCATCATTTAAAGAACCCCAAGACCAAGCTTCTTTTAGTTCTTTTTTTGGAAGTACTTTATAGTTTGATATTGCTAAATTCCATTTGTATAAATCGTGTAAAGTAGAATAGATACCTCCATCACCTCTTACATCATTTACTATATCATAATCATATAAATATAAGTCCTTTTGATTGAAAGCTGTACTATACCCAAAAACACGATTTGGCATATTTGGGTCTCTTTTTTCCTGATAATTATAGAGTGTAGAATTATTCATTTCTAAAGGGTCAAAGATGTTTTCCTTTAAAAAAATACTGAAATGTTTACCAGAAACTTTTTCTACAATTGAAGCTAAAACCATATAACCTGTATTGGAATATTCCCATTGTTCACCTGGTTCAAAATTTAGTTTTGGATTCACTTTATAATATACCTCCAAGATTTCGTTATTTCCTAAAATGTATCTTTTTTCAGAATCTTTGGGTTCAAAATTTTCTTCAATAATTGCTTCATAATCAGCTAAACCAGAAGTATGATGGAGTAGATGTTTAATGGTAATATTATCGTATAGAAAATCTTTTAATATGGTGTTTACTTTCTGGTTGTAGGTTATTTTACCAGCAATTTTCAGTTTTGCTATAGAAATGCCTGTAAACTGTTTACTGATTGAAGCCAATCTAAATTGAGAATCTAATGTTAAAGAATCTACAGGGTCTATAGAACGTAAACCATTTGCACTTTGAAAAATAATTTTCTCGTTTTCGTAAACTAAAATGTTGCCAGTTGTAAAACCTTTTTGATGCATTTTAGCTACAAAATCCTTGTATTTTTCAACTTTAGAATTAGTAGACTGTATTTCATTTTTTTTACAGCTAAAAAACGAAATGAAAAGCAGGTAAATTGTAAAGCATTGAGTTATAGACTTCATTATTTATATGTTTATTTTATTAAATAAAAACTAGAACTAACTTTTTATTTTTTTTGATAAAAGCTCCAATTCTTTTTGAGAAAAATATCTATTTTTTTTGTAATTTTTGACACAATATTTTAAGTTTTTTATTCCCTTTTTTAAAGTAGTGTTAGTTTCTATTGCAGTTTTTGCAATAAAATAACTAAATTCTAATCGATATTTTTTGAAGTTCTTTTTTCCTTGCTCTAAAAAAGAAATGGCTTCTTCTGCAGATTCTAAATCATTGATAAAAAAGTTACTAAAATTATCTAATTGTCCTAATAAAAAACGGTATACCTGAAAGTCTTTACTCTCCAACATCTCATAGGCTATTTTTTTTGCTTCTATTACATCACCCAAATCTTTTCTGTCATGAAACATCACAATTGGCATGTAAGTTAAATTATTTCTTTTTTCATCAAATTTCACAAGCTTTTCAAAGGCTTTTTTGTTTTTACTATTTATGGTTTCAACAAGTAAGTAATCAAAATCATCAGCATTTATGGTGGTATTGATGCCATAAATCTGTTTCATTTTTTGCTGATAATTATTAAAATAAGATGTTGGACTGAAGTTTTCTTGTTTTGAAATTTCAGTAAAATCATCAAATTTTTTATATGCTCTAAAAAGAAATTTTATACCATCTAACAAGGCTGTAGTGGGTAAATCTGCATGATTGGCATTGTATTTTTTAACTTCAATATTATCTTTAGATACACTAGATTGTATTTGTTTGGCCATTTTACTAAACTGGTTATCTCTTACTCCATAACCTAAAAAATAACTGACATTAAAAGCAGATTTTAATTTTTTTATTATAATTTCATTGTAATTTGGAACACTTTCCACCAATGATAATGCAATAATATTTTTAAACGGATTTTTCTCTTGAAATAATAAAGAAGTCACAAAATGTGAAGTGTTAGAATGACCAATAATAGCATTAAAACCAGAAGTATTGTAAGTAGAATTTATATAAGGATAGACTTCAGAAATTAAAAAATTTTTCAGCTTTTCTGGACCCTCCAAATACTCCATTCCATTAAAATTGGGTTCAGTTTCAAAACCTCTATTTGTATGAATAATACTTACAATGATGCACTGAGGGATTACGTTTTCTCCAGAATTTTCTACATCTTTATCATTTGTTTTACTCAAAACGTCTACATAATTTAATGTAGGTTCAAAAAGAGAATACCCATCTAAAGTATAAATTACAGGATACTTTTTTTTGGCATCGTAATTTTCTGGTAAAGCTATTTTTAAGGTTCTTTCTTGATTACCAAAAGAAGAAGATTTCATTTTTATAATTGAAAATTTTCTAATCTTTTGTGTTTCTGTTTTTGTAATTTGACCAAAGTTGATTTGACTAATTAACAGTGCAAATAGTGCTATTTTATATTTCATATTAGTTTAACATCCATTTAATTAATTCATCAACATTTACAATGGACCAACTGTGTGGATTTCTTTCTCCATTTGCTCTAAAACCTCTGTTTTTAGTTTGAATTAAGGTGGCTTTTTTCCAGCCTTTTGATTCTAAAAGAGCTACTGTTTTTTGAAGCAAATAGGCATTTGTACTCTCAAAATCAGTTTGCCTATTGGTTTTGTACCATAAGGTGTCAGGTTCTGTGTAAAAGCGAATTTTTTTAAATTTTAGCGCATCAATATTTGTAGTGTTTTTGGTTTCTAAAGTAATGGGGGCATATTTTTGAATATTGATTAACAAAGAATCTTTGCTGAATTCTTCTTCAAAATAATTGATAATCCATTTAGGTTCTGCTAACCTTTCTTCAGAAAAATCTTTTCTTAAAAGATCTTTTTTTGAGCTTTGATACAACCCATACAAATCAATAGGAGAATCTACAACAAAAACTCCTTTTGGATCTAGTTTTGAGTTTGTTTTTGCTAAATAATTTGATAACGAAAGCGCAACTGTACCTCCAATAGACATGCCTCCAATAAAAATATTATCAACATTTAAATTACTTTCTTCTACAATTTTATTTATACTTTTCTCCAGTTTTTTAGCATCATTTTCATCAATCCATAAATGACGATTGAAATCCATTAACAACACAGAAACTTTATTTTGTATTGCTTTTTTAAGAATTTTAAATTCTATTTTGGTTTCTTTTGATGTGCTTCCTCCACCTGGAAATACAATCAGAAGTCCTTCGGAATTTTTGACTTTAAAGAGTTCAAAATTGTCTGTATTTGTTTTGGGTTTTTGACATGTTAAAAGAAAAATAAATAAAATAGATAAAAAACGATACATAATATTTTATCTATTTAGAGGTCGTTCGTTTATCCAATGAAAACCTCTATTAGTTAATAAAAACTTCTTTCTAAATTCTTCAGTTCTAATAAGCTTAATAGATAGTGTATCTTTTTGAAAGTTACCTCTTATATGAAAAATACTATCTTTTTTTTCAAATCTTAAATCATATTTTTTTAAAGAATCTCTATAATCTTCTAATGTGAATTTATTTTGTAAACTATCTACTTTTAATTTATACCATTTACCTTTGTTATTATAGTCTTTTACCATAGCAAATCTTTTATACTTTAAGAATAAATATTTCCATTTTTTAATTCCGCTTCTACTTTCTCTAGAAATAGTGTCTTTATTTACTACAAAAGATTTTACTTCATAAAACCCTTTTATCCTTGTATCATTTACGCCTTCTAAAGACCTGTCTTGGTATTGTTTTGTAGAATAAAAACCAAATCCAATATTTACAATAATCAAAATTTTTAAGACCAAGAATATTATTTTAGGAATTTTTGCGACTTTAGGTTTTGCTATAATACTTAATTTTACTGGCTTTTTGAAAAAGAAAAAATCACATAATTCTTTGAAATTATAGGCTAGCAAAAATAATGTCATCATTACTAAATGGGTGGATGTTATTTTTACAGGAACATCATAAAAATAATTTACAGCCATTACATTTGCAGTAGTTGCTAGAGTAATAATTAAACCAAATGCTAGTGTTCTTCTAAATAATAAAAATACTGCTGCAACTTCTGCAAGCCCCATAAAAATATTATATCCTTTAGAAAAACCTAAAAATGTCCATGCCAAACGCATTGGGCTTGATTCTCCAAAAGTCTGTGTTAGCGTTTGCATACTTGGATAACCAAACTGCAGTTTAATAAGCTTCCACATTCCGTAATTAATCAACATCAAACCAATGTAGAAACGAATAGCAACAGTGAGCCAATAATACATTTTTTTGTAATGTTTCCTTTTTCTATCTAGTAAAGACCAAATGATACAAGCTAAAATAGAAATGATAAAGATGGTAAACAGTAAAACATAGTCATAGGTGGTATCTCCACTTCCATTTGGACCAGTTCTAATGGTGTAGCTTATCCCTAAAATAGTTTCTCCAATTGTAGGAATTATTTTGTAAAGTACTTTGTTAAATAATTCTTCTACATGTTTGTAAAATGGATATGTTGTGTTATTTTGAAATATAATAAAGAGTGAGAAGTAGCTGAAAAAGAATCTAAATGATATTTTTTTTAAAGGACTCCAGATCTTTTTTGGCGCTTTTATTTTCGTAGTTTCCATACATATTGAATTCAATATCCAATTACCAATAAATAAGTTGTTCTAGAAAGAATAGTATGCTAAAATTTATAAATTTGGACACAATCGAACTCTTTAATATTTCAAAAAGACAAATAAGAATAGTAATTACAAAATAAATTTGGGCGTTAGCGTTAATACTGCACTTAATTTTTTTTGTGGATAGGCTGAAACAATATTAATTTCCTTTTTAAATATGCTATTAGTAATTTCTCTACACCTTTTTTAGATGTATAAGTTGGCTTTTTTAGTACATTAAAAAATTAGAATTTATCAAAGCATAGCAGTTCTTTCAAATGGTATTTTTATTTCTTTAAGGTATGTTAATATTTTTTAAAAACCAGATCCTGGAGCTTCTGGACTAGAAGCTTGAGCTTTTTGAGGGTTTAAAATCATATATGTACCAAGTGCAGTAAGCGTAACAAACTTACTATAGTTGCCTACTTTTTTCAAAGCTTGTTTACGAGTAATTTTATTTGTGTTATGGTTACTTTTCATTTTTGTTTTCTTAAGGTTAGGAACTACTCAATTATTATTTTTTTGCTGATACTACCAAGTTTAGCTTCTAGTTTAATAATATAGACTCCTTTTGATATATTTGGGAGGTTAATATCTTTTAAGTTTTTTAAGATAAAATAAGTTGTATGCACTAGCTTACCAATTGTATTGTAAATAGATACGTCTATTTTTTGGTTTGATAATCCTGAAATTCGTACAGTAGATGCATTTAATTTATGTATAACTATATTTTTAAAGTTTACCTCATTTTCAATATTTAACGAACTATGATTTGTGTGCAAATAAAATCTTCCAATTCCTTTTTCATTTTGTTCTAAATTAATTTGATAAAATGTATTTTCCTGATCTAACCTAGTAAAGGTGTTATTTTTTTTGTCTTCTAAATATACTTTTAAATTAGTGGGCAAATTTGTGGTATGTATTGAAAATTGAATCTCTTTTCCATATTCAGCGTTAATACCTATAGGTACTATCATATTTTCGTAGTTGGTGTTTGGTAATGCTTGTATTGCAAAGTCGATACCTTTACTATCCTTTACTAAATGGGTAAAAATATTAAATTGAGAATTTTCTCCAGTAAACGTTCCAATATCAGAACCTACATCTAGACCTGTAGTTTTGTTTTGAATGTATCTAACTTTAGCAGTTGCTGTATTTTTACTGTCAGAAAGTTTTAGTATCAATTCTGGGTAATTAGAAGAACTTTTCAAGAAAATATTTCCTGTTTGATGCGTTTGCATAGCTCTTGTAAATGAAGCAGAAGTTCCTCCATTATTAGGTGCATGAACAAAAAATGCTTGGCCAGGAGCTATGTAAAAAGCAGCATCGTCTATAGATTTAATTTCGTAAGGAGCAGATCCATTCCATAAATATAAGCCAGATCTAGATGGGTCTAAACTACCAGAATCAATATTGACTTTTAAAAAATTATGCATAGCATTTGCTGCATTATTTCCATTGATACTAGATGTATAAGGATTTCCAATTAGGTTCCATCGATTTCCATTTGGGTCATCTCCACCATCTGTAATGGCAATAGGTTGATTGGTAAGATGTAAAGCTCCAGAGAAGGTAAGAGTACCACTAATCGTGCTTTTTTGAACAGTATAACCTTTTGCTGTGGTAAAATTACCTGCAGTATTTACATTATTTAATCCAGTATTATCTGTAAAGTAATTCCAACGTAACAAAGAGGTTGTATTGTTAAGGTAAGGTGCAATAGCATATTTATTGCCACTTGTGTTTACTTGCCCAACAAATCCACTAACCACTTGGCCAACTACTGGTGAGCTAATTAAATGCCAATTCGTAGTAACATATCTTAAATAATTAACATTACCAGAAGACGTTCCATTTATAATTAACGAACCGTTATTTGTTGCACTAGATAAAATATTAAAGATTCCATTTTGAGTAAGGTCTCCATTTAATGTTAGAGCGTTTGCTGATAAAATATTTAGAGTACCACCCATATTTATATTAATATTATTTACAGAAGCTGAAACATCAAGGTTTACTGTGCTACCTGTATTTATCTGAATATTATCTGTGCTTATGGGTATTCTATTTAAAGACCAATTGCTGGCTGTAGACCAATTACCATTTGTTGTCAAAGTATTCGTATCATTTGCCAAAGTAGTAAATGTTTCTGTAGCCCCATAACCTGTTCCAACAGTATTGGTAGCATACGCTTTAAAAGAGTATTGTGAGTTAAGTGTTAATCCTGTAACAGATTGATTAAAGATACCTGTTCCGGAACCATTGACAACTTTAAAGACTCCAGTTCCATTTATTTCTGGGTTATTGTTAGTAGCTGTTAAAGCATATACAACACCTCTTTCAGTTACAGATTCTCCACCATTATTAGTTACATTACCAGCAAGATTTGCTGATGAACCAGTAACAGAACTAGCAGCTGAAGTACTAATAGTTGGAGCTATATTTAAGGTTGTAAAGGATTGAACATTTCCATAACTCGTACCTACAGAATTTATAGCATAAGCTTTAAAAGAATATGTAGAACTATTAGCTAAACCGTTAATAGTTTGGTTAAAAACACCAGTGCCAGTTCCTATTACTACTTTAGTAACTCCAGTTCCATTAATTTCTGGATTATTGTTAGTAGTAGTTAGAGCATATACAATACCTCTTTCAGTTACAGATTGTCCACCATCATTAGTTACATTACCAGCAAGATTTGCTGATAAAGAAGTTATTGAACTAGCAGCTGAAGTAGTAATTGTTGGAGCCTGATTGGGAAGTACTCTTGAGCCTTGAGAAAATTGTATATCATCAAAAGCAAAATCTTCTGAATCAGCATCTGTGTCCAGTTCTATAACCAGTGTTACTCTATTGCCTATATATGCAGATAAGTTTACACTAAATGTTTGCTCTGAACCAACAATTACTTTATTAGCACCATCATTTAAGTCATTTCCAGTTAAATTGCCTCCACCTAAAGTTCCTCCTCCATCAGTGTCTAAAAGAGTAATTATTGATGAACTTCCATTCACTCTTATACCTACAAAAAAACGATCATTTCCTGAAGTAGATTGTTCATAAGTTGCACCTCTAAAACCATACTTAAAGGATAAAACTGGAGCGCTAGTGCCTGAAAGATCAACCTCGTCAAATTCAATTTGAATTGTTCCATCAGGATCTTCAATTGTATAAACATTCCCTGAACCTATAGTAAATCCAGTTTCAGAAGAAAAAAACGATCCAGTCACGACACCAATATTATCATTTGAAATACCTGCATTTGCAGAACTAGAACCTGGTTGTCTAGTAGAAATGAATTTTGAAGTAAATCCTAATTCAGACATTCCATTAGAACCAAATGTATATTCTACTGCTGGTCTTGATGGGTCGTTTGATAACTGATGAGTACTTTTGTTAGAGTCAGTCCAACTAACTGATGTACCAGTAGGTTCAGAAAAACTGGTTCCTACTTGAGCAAAAGAAATATTAAAAATAAGTAAGGCAGCTAATTGAATAATGTATTTTTTTTTCATCTACAAAAAATTATTGATCTACGTAAATAACCAATAATTATGTTATTCTAGAAAAGTGTTAATGCCTATATTTATAAAGCATCTATGCCTAATTTTATAAAATTAGGCATAGATGCTTTGCAAAAAAAAGAATCTATTTATTGGTAGAATTAGGAATTTTTATTGAGTTCTTTTATAAAATAAGAAGGAAGAATACCAGTTTCTTTTTTAAATACCTTGTTAAAAGATTCTCTGCTTTTAAAACCGATTTCATTAGCTATAGATTGGATAGAATAACGTCTAAAAAGTTTATCTTTCTTTAAGCGGTTTAAAACATAATCTATTCTCAAATCATTTATGTAATTCGTAAAACTTTTTTGATAATGATGATTGATAATTTTTGATAAATAGGTTGTATTTGTCTTTAATTTTTTAGAAAGATTAGCAGCTGTACAATTTGTATTTAAATAAAATTGGTTTTTTTCAAGATCTTTTAAATTGTTGAGAATTCGTTCAATTTCTGAATCTTTTAAGTTTAATTCTGTATTGGTTTTTACATTTTTTTTGAAAGTTGTCTCTTTTTCTGAAATTCTAGCTAGAAGTTGTTCTACTTTTTGTTTATTTTTTTTTCTTGATTTAAAAGTTACAAATCCAAAGGTGGTTATTAGAAGAAGAAAAACGGCAACTATAATCAATATAAAAATATTTTTTTCTTGTTTTTCTGAATTTAATTTTTGTATCTCCTTTTCAATTATCGAGTGTTTTTTATGAATAAATTCTGTTGCTAATAAATTCTTATTTTTCAAAATTTGATTTATCTGATTTTCATCATATTTATCAGTGATTTTAGAAATTAGTTCCACTTTCTTTTTTTGAGTTTCAGTAAAAGTAGCTAATGCTTTTTTATAATATTTTAAAGCAAAATCATTCTTATTTAAAGCAGCATATGTTTTAGCAATAAGCGAGAAACCTTCTTGGAAATTTAAATTATTAATTCTTTTTGTATTCTCTAATTTTTCAAGAGTTAATAATTCTTTAAGTGCATTTGTATACTCTTTTTTATAAAAATAAATTTTTCCTTTATTCAAATGTTGAGTCGCTACAAAATTAAACTTATCGTGAGTTCTTTCTACTATACTATTTGTGCTGTCAATTATTTTAAGAGCCTTATCATAGTTTTTTTTATGCATTTCTATAATTGCCTCATTCATTAAATTCACATTTAAATAATAGTTGAACTTTTTAGCATACTTTTTACCTATTATATTACACTCTTTAGCCTTTTTTAGATTGTTAGTTTTAACATAAGCCAATGTTAAATCACTATACGTTTCAGGGTAAAAACCTTTTAAATAAGCAGTTTTGTTGTCTTCAGTTTCTTCTATACTTTTTTCTAAAATTTCAATAGCACCATTAAAATCATTACAAGCTAATTTAAATTTACCAATATTTGCTTTGGTTGCAATTTTTAAATTTATAATATTTTGTGCTGTAGCAATTTTAAGCGCTTTTATGTGATAGTTTATGGATACATCATAATCTCCTAGCTCAAAATAAGACTGTCCTAAAATAATATTGGCTAGGCATTCAAAGTGATGAGAATTCAACTTTTTACTGGCTATTTCTGATAATTTGCCATATTTAATCGTTTCTTCAAATTCATTATTATGATAATAATTTAAATACAAAACTCTGTAGGCATAAATAAGCTGATTTTCATTAAGTTTTTTATCCGCTATTTTTTTTAAAATCACATCAGAAAGAATTTTCATTTGGGATTCATATTCTGTTTTAAAAAGATAACTAGTAGATAATGTTATAAATTTATCTACGGGTATTTTTTTTACAGAATCTGTAAACTTTTCTAAATTGATTTGAGAAAAAGTGCTACTAACAGCCAGCAATAATACTAAAGCTAAAAAGATTTTTTTCATTCGTTTACTTCTGTACAGACTTCCTTTTCAGGAAAATTGTTGTCCCCAAAAGTAACAGAATAATTATTAAAATAGTATAAATATTCCCTAAATCATTTTTAATAGCACCAAAATAATCAAAGAACGGAATCTCATTAATATTTGCATAAGTCACCAAAAAGAAAGTAACTTCAAATAGTTTTTTGCCCTTGGTTATTTGCCCCAATAAGATTGATGAAAAAGTTAAAAATACAAAACCAAGTACAATAAATCCAGCATTTAAAATTTCAAAATTAATACTATATTTCAAAATTAAGGGTAATGAAATTATAAACATCAATAAAAGAGATGCGATTATTTTTGATGCAAAAATTCGCTGAATAGGCTTGTAAGATGATGACGCAAAAAGATGCATATTATAACTTTTTTCTTTTGTAGCGATGTCAGAAATTCTGTGTACTTGCAAAAACCATAAAATAGGTAATACAATTTTGTGAGCCATCTCTAAAGATAGAAACCCTAATAAAATCATTCCAGAAATATTTACAAACCACAACCATTTTTTACCTTTTCTAACTAATAACAAAAACTCGGTTTTTATTAATGAAAAAATAGAATAATTCGTTTTTGCTTCTATTAAAGTTGATAAATTAATCTCCTTAAATCCTATTTTAGAATCTATAATTTTTAGTTTTTTTATTGATTTTACTTTCTTGTTTATAGAAAAGCGATGAAATACTTTTGAGGACAAAAAAACCAAACCAAAACTGATTAGAATCCAAAAAAATCTACTGATTAAAAATAGTGATGAAAATTGAACTCCATTAAACTCAAACTTGTTCGCTTTTTTGGTATTTCCTAAAACATAACCAATACTCATACTTGTTGTTTTATCAGTATTGGTAAGCGTTCTAACTGTGTCTTCTAATTGATACATTACAATTTTACTTCCAAAAGCATCGAAAGCAAATTCATCTTTATTTTTTGGTGTAAAGGCTATTAAAGCACAGAATAAAAAGAAGAAGACTACATTTTGTAATACTTGATATTTAGCCAGAATAACTTCAAAAAAAACAGCCAAACTTGCCACGAAAAACATTGCTGGCACTGTAATAATGAGATAAGGTTTTATAAAATCGACTATTTGAAAAGGGTAACCATCATTATATAAAAAGAAGAGTACAATACTCATTATAAAAATGATGCATACAATTGTGAGTAGCAATAAAAAATTGCCAATCGTTTTTGAAATTAAATAGGCAAAGTTAGTAGTTTGGGTAGATGCAATCATCTGTCCAACTTTGGTTTCAATATCATTTTTAACGCCACTATTTACCAAATAAAACCCAATTAATGATAGAAAAATACTACTCATAATCGCAGTTACATAACCAAACCAGGCTGAATTGTAAAATCCAATATAATCGCTAATTCTAATTGTGGAGTAATTTGCATTAGGTTCAGGAACAAACGTATAGGCAATTGCCAAACTAGCACATAATGTAATTAGAAAATTGTAATTTCTAGTACGTTGTAAATAATCTAGTTTTATGATTGTTAAAAATGATTTCATAAGTAAGGTTTAAAAATGTGTGATTCCTATTTGGATTTTATCAGCAAAAAATATAGCAATTGTTAGTAGAATTAACATAGAAATTGAAGCAGCGATTAGTAAATTTCGTGTGGATTTTTTCATTTTGATTATGAGTTTAATTTGTATTATTTTGATTTATTTATAAGTTCTCTGTCATTTCGAATGAAGCAAAGCAAAATTGAGAAATCTAAAGTTTAGATTATTGAATTGAGATACAAATAAGCATCTTCTAAAGTTGCTTTTTGTGTTATAGAATTTTGAACAGGATTTTGAGAAACATATCTAATTTTTAGTTTCCCATTAATTCTTGATGTGCTAACCACAAGGTGCTTTTCTTTAAAATTTGAAATTTGATTGGAATCAATTATAGTTTCAAAAACGGTATCAGCAACTTGATTTATAATATGATTCTGATTGCCATATTCAATCAATTTTCCACTTTTCATTATGGCAACTTTGTCAGCAATAGTATCAATATCAGACACAATGTGCGATGATAAAATAACAATACAATCGTTAGCCAAATCTGAAATTAAGTTTCTAAAACGTACTCTTTCTTCTGGGTCTAAACCCACTGTAGGTTCATCAAACAACACAATTTTTGGGTTGTTTAACAATGTTTGTGCAATACCAACTCTTTGTTTCATTCCTCCAGAATACGTGCCAATAGGTTTTTTTGCATTTTCAATTAAGTTTAAACCTTCTAAAAGTTGCTGTATTTTGGCTCTTAAATTTTTACCTCCAATTCCTTTCATTGCAGCCATATATTCTAAAAATTCGTAAGCATTCAAATTAGGATACACTCCAAAATCTTGAGGTAAAAAACCCAATTGCTGTCGCATATAATTGGCATCTTTTACAATGTTATTTTTGTTTAAAGTGATGTTTCCTAAACTTGGTTTACTTACAGTAGCAATCATTTTTAAAAGTGTAGATTTTCCTGCACCATTTGCACCTAACAAGCCTAGAATTCCTTTTTCAATATGGATTGAAAAATTTTTCAATCCATATTTATCTTTGCTGTATTTTTTAGATACATTTTGAATCTCTAAATGCATACTATTATTTTTTAGCTTTTGGTTTTACTCTTTCTATGGTAGTTTCATAACCATTTTGAGTAAATTTTAAAGCATTTTTATTACCCTCAATCAATTGCAAATCAACGCCTCTTGTAAATTCGTGTAAGGTATTTTCGTCTTTTAATAAAAGTTCGTCTTTAGAGAATTCAGTAACGATATACATTTTTCCTTCTTCTTGAATAATATCTAATGTAAAGTTGGCTTCTGTTAACTCATAAGTACCTATAAACTTTTTTAGATTTTTAGTATTAATTTTTTTTGATTTACTCTCCTTTTTTTGAATAGTTTCTGTGTTTTTAGTTTGTCCAAAAACTACTGTTTGAACTAATAATAAAGCTAAAATTGTAAGTGATTTTAAAGTTTTCATAATGTTATTGTTTTAAAGTTTATACCCCAAAAGTCTTATAGAAATAATGTTTAAAAAAAAAAGAATGATAAATGAAGTTACTTTGATGATGTACCTTCAAAAACAAGGTTATCATAAAAATGAAGTTGTTTACAAGCATTAGAATGCCTTTTATCATTAAAAGATGGACTTTTCTCACTTAAAACTTACTTTTATATAGAATTTACGATCGTTTA
Source organism: Polaribacter porphyrae (assembly GCF_002954685.1). Lineage (GTDB taxonomy): Bacteria > Bacteroidota > Bacteroidia > Flavobacteriales > Flavobacteriaceae > Polaribacter > Polaribacter porphyrae. The sequence goes on from NZ_MSCN01000001.1 coordinate 2,968,896, forward strand.
TAGAAGTTATTAGATAGATAAATCGTTAATAAATACATTATCAAAATGAAATTAAATCAATCTTTTAAAATTGTTATCTATTCTTTTTTGCTAATATTTTTTATTTCTTCCTGCAAAAGCTCAGAACAAGAAAGTATAGCGTCAGATAAAATAATAAGTGTTCAATACCCAGAAACTTATGAACTCGCTAATATTATTTTGGCACTCACTCAATATGGAAAAATTGATGTGGGAGAAGTTAGAAAAGACTTTGATTACTATAATAAAGTTATGAAGTACTTTAAACCTGTAATGAATCACTCTTTATTAGATTCTGTAAACTATTCTAGAAAAAAATGGGAAGATTATTTAAGTTTTAGAACAGATTCTTATGCGTTTGAATTTGACGAAAATAATCAACTAAAAAGAAAGATTAATTTTTATACCAATAAAGGATTTCAACCTTTTGATAATCATTTAGATCTAATAAATGATTTTGTAAAAAAATCGAAGTTCAGAGATTTTTTTAAACAAAATAAAGCTTATTATACTGCTGTTTCTGATAAGTATGAGAAAACACAATACTTGAATGAAATGAGAGAATTCTTGATTGAGGAGTTTGGTGAGCAATATTCCATAGATAATAAATACAATGTTGTTCTTTCTCCTTTTGTGTATAGAATGAATTGCCATAGAAATATTGATTCACTTACTGTTGCTGATTTTATAACAATTCCTGATTATGTTTTGTCTGATACAATTTCAATAAATAAACAAAATATTGCAACTTCTATACACAGTCTTTTTACTGAAATGGATCATGGTTATGTGAACCCAACTACTGATAAATTTAAAGAATTAGTAAACAAAAATTTTGATGCTAAATTATGGGATAATAAAAGTGGTTATAATGAAAATGGTGGTTTTGGAGTGTTTAATGAATATATGACTTGGGGAATTTATGATATTTTTTTACAAAAGCATTTTCCAAATCTTGCTGATGAAGTAGGGTTATATTGGAGTTTTCAAAATGATAGTAGAGGTTTTGAATATTCTCGTTTATTTACACAACAACTTTTAATGTTCTACAACACAAAGAAGGAAGATGAAACTATAAAAGATTTATATCCTAAAATGTTAGAATGGACTTCTGAAGTTCAAAAGAATTTATCAAAACCAGAAATAATTTCACCAAAAGATGTTCTAATAACAAACTTATCAGAAAAAACAAAAATTAATATTTCATTTTCTGAACCTATGAAAAAATCAGATACAATAACAGTGAAACTGCAAGATAGAAAGTTTTCTAAAGCTTTTATTGATTTAAACGCTATTGATAATAATTTGAAATGGTCAACAAACGGAACATCAGTAGAATTTGAAATGAGTTTGAATAACAAACTTGTGCCTTATTATTTGCAGTTTAATTGGTGGGGAACTAAACATCCACTTATAAGTAAAAAAGGCGTATTGATAAAAAGTGCTAAATATTTTAAGATTACTAATGAAAACCCCGAAAAATAATGGAAAAATGGAATTTTATTTCAGAAAAAAGTACCGCAGAAATTAATAATAAATTTCATTCAAATTTTGATTCTTTAAAAGGGTTTGTTTTAAAAACTAGTATTGAAAATGATGAACAAATCACTTTTAAAATCCGTAAACGAGTTAAATATGGTTGGTATATTGCTTACCATAATTGGACTGTGGTAAAAGGGAAACTGATAAAATCGAAAGATAATAGTAATACAAAGATTAAAATTGTTTTTGCACAGCATTTTTTAATAAAACTTATATTATACGCTCATATAGTTTTAGGTGCTTTTGTTATAATTAGTATTGTATCTGAAGTAAGCAATAATCAATCTAAAATTATTTTTGGAGGTATACTTTTGTTAATTGGTATTCTATTATGGATAATTATTCAAAAGAAATTTAAACAGGATATTAAAAAATATAAGAATTTGATTTATAAGATAGCAAAAGAATGAATAGTTGGTTGTGATTAAAAACCAAACTTCCTCTTCATAAAAGGTTCTATAGTTGTAGCTGTAGAGAGAGTAATATGAATTAATCTTAAAACATCAGGACTTACATTACCGATAGCTCTCTCTGGATTTTCTGCCAAAAAATCTATGACATCTTTAATTAGAAACTCTCTTAATTTAGAACAATCTACGAAACTATCTCTGTCAAGAAAAGAATGATTTTCTTTATCAATTTTTACGTGTAGTGACTTCAAATAAGAATTATATGCAACATTTGTATTTGTTTCAGAATTAATGACAACATAAGCTAAAAAATCATCTGAATTATTCTTTGAAACTACAATAATGTATTTGTCATAATTAACTGTGAAATTAGGAATCTGAATTAAAATTGCACTACCTAAATCTATATTTCTTTTAGCAAATTGATTTTTTAAATCATCTGGAAAGAAATCCCCTAAACTCATTGTTAAATCAACTCTAAATTATCATTAGCTTTTTGCATACTAATAAATTTGAGCAGACTTTCGTCTGCACCTAAAGCTTTTGCCATATCTATATAATTAATATTCCATATAGCTTTATTATATGCATAGTCATGAGATTTCTTTGTTAGAGCTTTAAAATCTAAATCTTTATTTTCTTGAATTGATTCGCTTAAACACTCAATATCACTTTCAGATAAACATTCTAAATTAGGCTCAACCAAAGATTTAACAAAATACCTATTGTACTTTGCTACAACCTCTTCTAATCCTTGGATATTCTCATCGACAACATTTTTGACAAATGAAGGAACTGGACCAAATTCCATTTTAACGTAAGTATCTCCAAAAATAGGTCTTCCATACTTTAATAAGTGTTTCTGGTCAGCGAAATAAAGAATTTTATAAGTTTTGTGAGTATCTGCTTTTTCAAGATTGTTTATTACAAACAAAAGGCTATTAACAGCTTTTTCTCTATGTAAATTAAAGTCTCTCATATGTATTTAAAGGTATCCATTTAAGTAAATGAACTGCACAAAGTTACAAAAAAATAACTACAGCCAACAAAGTGTGTAAAAAACAGCTAAATTTATGCCAAAATTTATTTGTTAGTTTACACAATAAAATAGCTTTAATCAAAAGAGAATATATGTAGTTACTTTCTTTTCATATATAAATATTTCTAATTTAAATTAGAATGATTAAAAAAAATATCCATTACTTGAATTAAAAGCAATAGATATAAAACTCAACTAGTTTTTTATCTATTGATTTCAATTTTACTAATGGTAGTTTCAAATCCATTTTGCTTGAATTTTAGACGTTCAGTAGTTCCATCAATTTTTGATAAAATAACACCAACAACTTTATCAGAAAGTGAGTTTTCATTTTTTTGCGCAAGTTCACTTTTTATGCCTTGGGCATCAACTACAATAAACATTTTAGTACCTTCAGCAACAATTTTTAATTGTAAATTAGCCTCCTTTAGTAAGTAGGTTCCAGTATATTTTTTAAACTTTTCAAAATCAACTTTTTCAAAATCGTTTATAGGTTTATTGTCTAAATAATTTAATAAATCTTTTGTCAAGGAATTTCTTGAAGGAATAGAAATATTGTTAGAAAACACTAAAAACAAGTTTTTTGTTTCAGGATTATATTGATTTCTAAAAGCATAACCAATATTGTTTTCTCCATGGCCAAAAGAAGTTTGGTTTTCTTTATCGAACTTAAAAATGCCTAAACCATAAGTTTCATTTCCAGAAGATAACATTAACTCCAAAGTTTCTTTTTGAAGTAGTTTTTCTGTTTCAAAAAGTGATGTGTAAAATACTTCCATATCAGATAGAGTAGAGGCAACACTACCTGCAGCATAAGCAATATTTGCAAAGAACTTATAATTTAAATGTTTAGAAACGTCTTTATTATTATGATATGGAGTAGCTAAATTTGGTAAGTTTTTATGAACATAAGCATAGGTATTTTTTAAATGAAGTGGCTCAATTACACGTTCTCTAACCAAATCAAAATAACTTTGGTCTGTTATTTTTTCAAGAATTTTTCCCAATAAAAAATAATTGGTGTTGCAATAATTGAATTTACCTATTTGCTCAGGATTATTTTTTTCAACTTGATTTAGTAAATTAACATTATATATCGAATCATTTTTTGCATAAAATAAATCAACAATATTTTTGCCAATTACTTCATCCAAACCACTTTCGTGAGCTAATAATTGAGATATTGTAAGAGAATTGGCTACATTTTTAATAGGACTTAAAAATTTCCCAATACTATCATTTAAGCCAATTTTTCCTTTTTCAAGTTCTTGTAAAACCAATATAGCAGTCATTGTTTTTGATGCACTTCCTATATTAAAGACACTATTTTCATTTAGATTGAATTTTCCTAAACTCAAATTACTAATTTGATTATCTTTTTTAATCAGAATTGCAATACCTTTATTTTGCTCTTTTATAGAAGTATCGTATTTTTTTGATAAAATTTCTAAATTGTTATTTTGGCTAAATCCTAATACTGTTTGAATTAGAAAAAAAGCAAGTAGCATAAGTTGTTGTAAAGTTTTCATTTTTATTATTTTAAAATTTATACCACAAAAGTGGAGATGATTTTAAGCTTGTAAAAAAAAGAATGATGAACACTTTTACTTTAATGATAAGCTTACAGAAATACTATTATCATTAAAAAACGAATGTTTAGACCAAAAAGAGGAGCAGTTATCACTAAAAAAATAAGTTTTGAGTATGAAACTGTATTTTTGAAACATCTTTTAAAACGAGAAAAATGTCGAAACTAGATAAATGGATAGATAATAAGATAGTACAAAACTTATTTGTATGGATTTTTATTTTACTCATTTTTATGATTATCATTCAGGCAGAAAATAGGTTAATTGTGGCCTTATTTTTTATCGCTTTTATAATGCCTTTAACGTATATTCAAAATCTTAAAATTTTACCATATTTTTTTAAAAAGAAAATACAATTTGGTGTTTTTTTAAGCCTATTAAATATTAGTTTTTTTACCTTTTTAGGTGTCTTTTTTTTGAGTGATTTTTTTGAAAGGTTTGAATTAAGAATGCTACCCAACATTTTTGGAGGAGTAATTTTAACGCTCGTTTTTGGAACAGCGACAAAATTGGCAAAAGATAGTTTTGTAAGAAGACAACAAGAAAAGGAAGCAGAATTAAAGTTATTGAAAGCACAATTAAATCCGCACTTTTTATTCAACACGTTGAATAATTTGTATGGCTTGTCTGTAATTAAGTCGGATAAATTACCTGATTTAATGTTAAAATTATCAGATTTATTACGTTATAGTTTATATGAAACTGCAGCAGTTTTAGTACCTATGGAAAAAGAAATCACGTATTTAAAAAACTATATTTCTTTAGAAAAAATTAGGTTAGAAGATAAAACCGATATCAATTTTAAAGCTTCTGGTAATTTTTCAAACTTAAAAATAGCACCAATGTTATTTATAGTTTTTGTGGAAAATGCATTTAAACACCTAGGGAATTTAGAAAATGAACAGAGTAAAGTTCTCGTAAACATATCAGAAGAAAATGACAAAATTAAATTTACTTGTAAAAATACAATTGATATAATAGATGAACAACATCACAATTTAGAAAAAGGAAAAAGTGGCATTGGTTTGGTAAATGCAAAAAAAAGGTTAGAGTTATTATATACTGATAAATATCAGTTAAAAATTGATAAAACAGATGATTTATATTGTGTAAATTTAACTCTAGAAGTATGAAAAACCTAAAATGTATTATTGCTGATGATGAGCCAATTGCACGTCAAATTTTAGAAAATTATATTGATGCATTTCCATATTTGAATTTAGTAGCTTCTTGTAAAAACGCATTTGAAGTTTTAGAAGTTCTCCAAGAAAAACAAGTCGATATTTTGTTTCTAGACATTAATATGCCAAAACTTTCAGGCTTAAGTTTATTAAAAACTTTGCAAAAAAGCCCTAATGTAATTATCACAACTGCATATCCAGAGTTTGCTTTAGAAGGTTTTGAATTGGCAGTAACTGATTATTTGGTAAAACCATTTTCTTTAGAACGTTTTATGCAGGCCGTTCAAAAAGTATCAAAAAACATGGTTTCAGAAACAGTAGTTATCAATAAACAAGAAGAAACTGTAAAAAGTATTTTTGTTAAGAGTGATAAAAAAATTATTAAACTAAATTTTGATGAAATTTATCATGCAGAAGCTTATGGAAATTATGTAAAGATTTTTGCTGATAAAATGATACTCACTCCACAAACTTTATCTGATTTTTTAAAGAAATTATCCAAAGATTTTATCAGAATTCACAAATCATATCTCATTAATTTTAATCATTTAAAAATGATTGATGGAAACCAAGTTATTCTCAATAATGACACAAAAATCCCTGTAGGAAAATCTTACAAAAAGGAACTTTTAGACAGATTAGATAATAGTTAATCTATTCTTAATAATATTCTTATTTTTGCACGAATAAATTAAAAATATGTCAAAAAAGAATATTGCAATTCTTACTATTATAATCGCATTAATTTTAGACCAAGTTATAAAAATCTATGTGAAAACTCACTTTGTATTGGGCGAAGAAGTTGTAGTTTTCGATTGGTTTAGAATTCATTTTACCGAAAATAATGGAATGGCAATGGGTATTGAATTTGGGGGTAATGCTGGTAAACTTTTTTTAACTTTATTTAGAATAGTTGCTGTAATAGCTATAGTTTATTGGTTAGCTGGTACCATTAAACGTAAAGTTCACAATGCTGTTATTATTGCTATTTCATTGATATTTTCAGGAGCAGTAGGTAATATTATAGACTCTGTTTTTTATGGAGTTATTTTTAATCATCCTGCTCATAGTGTTGCCACTATTTTCCCAGAAACTACAACAGGTAAGTTGTTTTTTGGTAAAGTAGTAGATATGTTTTATTTCCCTATTTGGAGTGGAAACTTACCAAATTGGATTCCTTTTGTTGGTGGAGATCCGTTTACATTTTTTCAATATATCTTTAATCCAGCAGATTCTTTTATTTCAATTGGTGTAGTACTATTATTCTTTTTCAGCAATCAAGCTTTCCCAAAAGAAGAAAAGAAAAAAGAACAAGAAACTGCAATTTCAGAAGAAGTTTAGAGAATTTTCACTAACTTTCTAAAGTCTTCTATTTTATAGACTTAATATTATGCGAGTATCTAGATATATTCTTGTTTTTTTACTGGGTTTCTTTATTGCCAAATTTTGGTATCAAAAAGAAAATAACATTGTTAAAAAAGAAGAAACTCAAGTTGTTTTAAATGCAGTAGATAATTTGAGTAAATTGGTAGTTTCTAGTGCTAGTTTTTCTGAAGTTTACAATTATAAAGACTCAAAAAAATACTTTTATGATGTGGTTTCTTTTGATAAAAAAGCAATTGTAACTGTAAATGCAAAAGTTGAAGTAGGGTACGATTTATCAAAGTTAGAAATTCAAGTAGACTCTTTAGAAAAGAAAATTTACATCAACAATATTCCAGATGAAGAAGTTTCTATCGCTCCAGATGTAAAATACTTCGATTTACAACAAAGTCAGTTTAACTCATTTTCTAAAGAAGATTTGAATCAAATACAACAAAAAAGTATTCAGAAAATTAAAGAAACTACAGCAGTTATCAATCTAAAAAAAGAAGCTAAGACTCGTTTTTTTGAGGAGATTTCTAAAATTTACCAATTATCGGCTCTTTATGGTTGGGAAGTTGTAGATGCTACAGAAACTCAATTTTTAAATAATTTTATAGAATAAAAAAGCGAGGTTTAGCCTCGCTTTTTTTGTTTTTTATTAAAACCCAGTTCCAGGCGCTTCAGGGCTTTGAGCTTGAGCTTTTTTAGGGTTTAGAATTATGTAAGTTCCAAGAGCAGTTAATGCTGCATATTTACCATAGTTTCCTATTTTATTAATAGCTTCTTTACGAGTAATATTTTGATGAGTATCTTGTTTTTTATTATTATTTTTCATGATATATCTGTATTTTAAAGCTATTATTCTAGTACTATTTTTTTGTTTATTTTTCCTTTTTCAGAAGTTAACTGAACAATATAAACCCCAGTATTTAACTTTGGTAAATTAATGTCAGAAACCCCTTTTGAAGAAAAAGAACTCTCTAAAACTTTTTTTCCCAAAACAGAATAGATTTTAACTTTGGCATTCTCACTATTCATTCCAGTAATACGCAGTGTATTATTATTAGAATAAATACTAACTCCTTCTAAAGTAATATCATTTGTACTTAAAGCAGAGCTTCTAGTATGTAAGTAGAAACGACCAATACCACTCAAGGTAGTATTTAAAGTAATTTTATAGTTACTATTAGCTTCATCTAAACGAGTAAATGTATTCGTTTCTCTATCTTCTATATACACTTTTAAACCCGCAGGTAAATTTAAAGTTTCAGTAGAAAAAGTAATTTCTTTACCAGAATTAGCTATAACCCCTATAGGGATTACCATGTTTTCATAATTTGAGTTAGGTAAAGATTGTAGTTGATATTTTTTCTCTTGATTATTTTCAAGTAGATGAGAATAAACAGCAAAAGTATTTGCAGCACCACTAAATAATTCCCCATCAAAACCAACATCAAAACCTTTTGAGGCATTAGGTAAGTATTTAACTCTAGCGTAGTTTTTAATAGTACCGTCATTGATCCATAATTTTATTACCAAATTACTTACACTTTTTTGAAACGTATCAGAACTGTTGTGAGATTGATTGGCTTCAGCAAAGTTAAAAGTACCACCAGCAGTATTTGCTCTTACAAAAAACCCTTGAGCAGGAGCAATTATCATAGCATCACTAATATCTTTCACTTCATATTCTCCATTAACCCCTAATGTTTGATTAAAAACCCAAAGTGTTTTGGTTTCAGAAATAGCACTTTCGTTATTTAAGAAAGTAGCACTACTAATGTAAGAAGTATAAGGATTTCCTAATAAGTTAAAACGATTTAAACTATTAGATAATACCACATCTACTCCAGCATTATTTGTATTTAAAGTTCCTGTAAAACCAACATCTCCATTACTAGTTCTTTTGATAGAATACCCTTGACCATTATTAAAAGTTCCAGAACTATTTTGTTGCAAATACAACCAAGAGTCACCACTTGTGTTATAAGAAGCAATACCTCTATTTGTTCCATTAGCAGCGATATTATTGGCAGTTACGTAATCATTGTCATAGGTTTCACCAGAAACAGGAGAAGCCATTAAATACCATCCTTTTAAATTACCAGAAACAAACTGAACAGTTCTATTATAAGTTACAGCTCCAGCAAATGTAGAGTTAGCAATTAAAGAAGTACCAGATGCCATGGTTACAGTATTTACTGTTACAGCACCAGATGCAGTAGGATAGTTTGTTAAACCTGAAGGAATGGTAACATCAGTTCCAGAGCCAGGAATGGTTGCTGGTGTCCAATTGGCAGCTGTTGCCCAATCATTACTAGAACTACCATCCCAAGTAAGTGTAGAAGTGGTTGTGACTTCTAACAGTGTAGGGGAGGCTTGTAAGTTTGGACTTCCTTCATCATCTTCTGCAACGACATAAATATCGTAAGAAGAACCTGCTGAAAGACTAGAAATATTAAAATCATGCGTAAATCCACCAGAGTTAACAAGTTGACTTGCTGAAGTTATTCCTGAAGCATCATTACCATCAGTTCCTGCCTTTACTTGAGCAGATGAAGGAGCAGTAGCGCCATCAGCTAAAAGTACATAATAAATTGTTCCTGCTTCGTCTATATCTGTGCCTAAAGTAAAGCTTGTATGAGTTAGAGAAGATGAAGATGGTGTGCTGTTTTCAAATACTGGTGGTGTTGTATCTGCTGTCGATGTAAATGCCAAATCATCAATGTTAGCTCTACGACCATTGGTGCCATTAACAGTTCTTAGCCTAATTCTTACACTACCCACAACGTTTATCGTATGACTCCAATCTGTAAGTGTAGTAACACCATCTGTATCGATGTCAGATCCAGCCTGTATCCAGGTGGATCCTGAATTTGTACTGTACTCTACTTTAATTACAGGTGGATCTGTATCAGTTCCAAAACGAGCATATTTAAATGATATCGTCTCAATACCAGTCACATCCGAATTCATAGTAGCTATCCCTGGAGTACCATTTGTTCTATATCTCAAGCGCAATGACTTCAGTCCGTTGAATCGATCATTGGCTGCATCAGTACCTATTAGAGATTCTTGTAGTGTCCAAGTAATACCACTTAAGACGTCATTACCAGTAGTGTATGTACCTGTTTTACTACCATCTTCAAAATTAGTAGAATAAGTACTCTGTCCTGACGACCAATGGGATATAAAGTATAAAAATAGTGTAATTAAGATTTTCAATCTTTTAAGCTTTAAAATAATCATAAACTTGATGTATTTAGTTATTAAAAATAAATTAGTTTAAATATATTCTGTAAAACTATAGAAGAATGAGATTTAAAAAAACTATTTCATAGCTACAATACCCTGACAAAAAGTAGACAAAACCATGACATGAGTCTTTTTTATAATTATTAACTCACGTTAGAATCAATTATATCTTCTTATAAATTTCTTATGAACTTGTCCATGGTTTTGATAGAATCAAAATCAAGCTTATCCTTTAGTCTTGTTTTGGATTTTAAAACACTAGCAGGAGAGATCGAAAGAATACTAGCAATTTCTTTTGTAGTAAGTTTTATCTTTATAAGAGAGATAAGTCTTTGTTCATTAATTGTAAAATTTAAGTCCTTATAATTATTAGATAGATTTTTAAAAAAATTTGGGTACAGTATATCAAAATAAAAGATGAACGATAACCAATCTTTTTTATCAATAATGACATTTTTGAGGTTTTCTATAATCTCATTCATATTTTTCTTTGAGTCAGCAGTATCATTATTTAATGCTTTTTTTAATTCATTTTGACTAATCTTTAACTTCTTTTTAAATTGATATCTATTAATGAGAAAAACAAAAGTGATTAGTATTAAAATCAATAGAGCTATAATTAAATCTTGATTTCTTTTTTTTAGCTTTTGTCTATTTAATTGATTTCTTTTTTTTAGCTCAGAAAACTCATATTTAGAAGTTAATTCTTTTATTTTGTTAACATTAGCTCTAAAATTTAATGTGTCTTTTATTGCAACATAATTTCTGTAGGAAATTAAAGCTTTGTCATACAGCTTAACCTCTTCATAGAGTTTGTATACAAGTGTATATGCATCTTTCAGTATGATTAAATTATCGAGATTTTTTAATATTTCTATTGATTGATTTGCTAATCCTATTGCCTCTTGGAGTTGATTTTTCTTTTTAAATATTTTAGATTGATTTAGCAAAACCCTTGCTTGTCCTAAACTATCTCCTGAAATCATTCTCAACTTTAATGATTTATTGTAGTAACTTATTGCTTTATCAGATTTACCAATAAGATTATAAGCAAAGCCAAGATTGTTCAACGCTCTAGCTGTTTCTGTAAGATCTCCTGTAGATTGTAAAATATTGTATGCCTTTTTATTAAAATCTATGGAAAGGCCAAGATTGTTTTTTTTGTATTCTAAAACACCAAGGTTAAGGTATATTTGACCAGATCTATATGCAAGCTTATTTTGTTTGGCTATTTGTAACGCTTCTATAAAATATTTATTAGCTTCCTTTAGTTCACCCATTCTTTGTTTAATTAATCCAATATTTTGTATATGATTAATTATTAAATCTTTATTATCTAATTTTTTAGCATAAGAAAGTCCTTCAAAGTGTATTTCAATAGCTTCTGCATATCTCCCTTCTCTTAATTTCATTACCCCATAGGCGAGCTGAATATTTGCCAATTCCTTTTGAAAATTATTTTTCTCAGAAATCTTTATAGCCATTTTAAGAAGACTATCTGTTTTGTGCAATTTGTTTTTTTTAGAATAGTAAGTGGCATAAACCAACATTCTATTAACATCTCCTTTTGGGTATTGTAAACTTTTAGATAAAATAGATGACTGGTTTAATAGTTCTTTTGACTCATTGGGTTTTACAGTTAATAAATAACTTGCAAGGCTATTTAATACATCTATTTTTTGAATTCCTTTAGATTTGGGTAAAAGACTTTTAAGGCTATCTATTTCGTTTTGAGCGTGAAAAGAAGATGTAAGTAATAAGAAGATTAGAAGAACAAACTTGTTAAGTTTAAAAAACTGTAACATAATTTTTATATAAATTTTGATTTTAAAATTAAATAAATATTCTGGAATATATTTATTTAATCGAAATGATTTAATGAGATCTATAAAATATTCTTAAATTTTTTATAGAATCCTTGCAAAGCATCGTATAGAAAATCAACTCTTCGTGAAATATAATAAAGAGATTTCTAAAATTTACCAATTATCTGCCTTGTATGGTTGAGAAGTTGTAGATAATACAAAAGCTAACTTTTTTAAAACATTATCTACTAAAAATACTTTTTAGATATAAATATACTCTATATAAAAACTTACTTTTTGGTGTTATAGTAGTTTTACAATTACTATAACTTAAATCAAATCTATAGTTATATTTTCAATTTTTTATAGACAACTTCAAAAAAAGGAGCTGAAACTGGTATTACAAACGCTACATTTTTTAAATATAATCTCGCATTTTGTTTATTACCCTTTAAAGAGATGATAAACGCAGGGTTTATTATATAAGAACGATGTACTTTTAAAAAATAAGGAAGTTGTTTTTTTATGTTTGTAAGCGTACATCTGAATAGTTTTTCTTTAAGAATATCTTCCTCAAAATAGAAAATAGTAACATAGTTATTTTCAGATTTTATGTATGCAAGATTTGATAAATCAATTAAAAAAGAACTCTTTTTTAAACTTCCAAAGATTCTAACTTTTTTCACATGGTCATTAATTGTAATTTTGGGTATATTATTGTCAACTTTCGGTCTAATAATTGCTCTCCTTAAAAAAACAGCAGAAAAGAATAATAAAAAACCAAAACCTAAAAAAACAATTTTAAACCAATTGAAAAAATAGTTTGTATTGGTTACTCTTTCAGGTTTATTATTGATAAAAATTTCAGTGTAGTAGAAAGAAATTATAATGGATGCAATAACAAATAATAAGCAAAGTATAATTTCCTCAAAAATTCTCCAAATTTTTACTTTACTGTAATAGAAAGAAGAAACAAAGTGAAAAATTAAATAACTAAAAAAAGTGATAACTCCATAAACTAGAAAATAAAATTCTTTAAATGCAAGAGTAGAAGTACCAGTATCAAAAGGTTTTAAAAAGAAAATAATAAATAAGACAAACAAACCCAGTAAGACTCCTATAAGAAGATGAAATTTTAGAGTGCGAGTATAGGAAAATGAATTTTTTAAAAACACGTAGATTTATTTTATATAAATCGAAGTTTATATTTAGCATCAAAATAGGCAATACCTAGCATTAGAATACATGAAATTACAAATGTAATAACATTTAAAAATAGTGAAAACTTATTGTATTTCGAAATTTTAAAAATTAAAAAGAAAAGAAAAATCACTACAATTGAAGAAATAGTATATAAGTTTAGATTTAAATTTAAGCTAATTCTACCTTCATCATTTGGCTGAAATTGATTAGCCCAAGCTGCACCAAGTCTCATAACAAAGGGTAAAAATAGAAATGGATATAATAAAATGTTATTTCTTTTTTTAAGAATTAAATAAAATACTATAGCTTGGATAATGGTAAATATTGGCCCAGAAGCACTTGTTATTATCTGTTCAGTTTTTGATAATTTTTTTGAAGCATCTTTTACACCAGCTCCATTTAAGGTAAAACTAGCATCATACCCTAATAATTCATAAGCTATCCAATGACTCATTTCATGAAAGAAAAATGTTAGAAAAGTAGCAATAATTAATATAGTTATGTACTTAATAAAAGCAACTTTTTGTTTGTAGATTTTCATATTAAAACATTTTATTTTTCTAAAGTATTACAATATAAATTTCAAAGTTAGAACTTGCTTGCTAAAAACAAATAAACCTATGTTTTTGTGGTTAATTCATATTTTTTGTGGTGTATTATTACATCAATTAGCCCCATCATAAATACATAATTTTTCAAGAATTTGTAAACTGATAAAATCTTTGAAATTTTTAACCTTAAATATTTCATTTAGTTGATTTAGAAATTTAATTATTGATGCTAATTTTAAGAATAAGCCAATTTAGAATTTTGTTTGAGTTCTTTATTTAGACAGAAAATTTTATTTGAAGTGTTTTCTTCAAGAAGCTCGTAAAAAGATGTATTTTTGAGCATGACTCCATCTTTAGAACTTCAAATAAAAACCTTGCCAAATTCACCTGGAGTTTATCAATATTTTGATGCTGAAGACAAAATAATTTATGTTGGTAAAGCTAAAAATTTAAAGAAAAGAGTCAGTTCTTACTTCACAAAAACACACGATAGTGGTAAAACACGAGTGCTTGTTAAAAATATTATTAGCATTAAACATATTGTTGTTAAGACAGAAACAGATGCACTTTTATTAGAAAATAATCTCATTAAAAAATACAAGCCCAAGTACAATGTATTGCTAAAAGACGATAAAAGTTATCCCTGGCTGTGTATTAAAAAAGAACGTTTTCCAAGAGTATTTTTAACACGTAGAGTTATTAAAGATGGTTCTGAGTATTTTGGTCCTTTTACCTCTGTAAAAACAGTAAAAATTTTATTAGATTTAATCAAAGAGCTATATACTATTAGAACATGTAAGTACGATTTAAGTCAAGAAAAAATAAACGCAGGTAAATACAAAGTGTGTTTAGAATATCATTTAGGCAATTGTTTAGGACCCTGTGAAGGTTTAGAAACTGAAACTCATTATAATAATTCTATCAAGGAAATTAAAAACATTATTAAAGGAAATTTTAAAGAAAGTTTAGAGAGATTAAATACTTTAATGCTAGATTTTGCTTCTAAAATGGAGTTTGAAAAGGCTCAAAAAATAAAAGAAAAACTTGATAGATTAAGTAATTACCAAGCAAAAAGTACAGTGGTTAACCCATCTATAAATAATGTTGATGTTTTTTCTATTATAAGTGATAACACTCATGGATATGCAAATTTTTTAAAGCTTTCTAACGGATTAATAATTCAATCGCATACCACAGAAATAAAGAAAAAGTTAGATGAAACAAATCAAGAACTATTAGAATTGTTTATTGTAGAAATTAGACAACGTTTTAACTCACAATCGCCAGAAATTTATGTTCCTTTTTCTGTTGATGTTGGCGAAAATATAAAAGTTACCATCCCAAAACTGGGTGATAAAAAACGTATTGTAGAGCTTTCTGAACGTAATGCAAAATATTACAGAATGGAGCAATTCAAACAGATAAAAATTGTTGATCCAGACAGACACGTAAACAGAATAATGGCACAAATGAAAGTAGATTTGCGTCTAAAAGAGGAACCAAGACACATAGAATGTTTTGATAATTCTAATATTCAAGGTACAAACCCTGTGGCTGCCTGTGTAGTTTTTAGAAATGGAAAACCTAGTAAAAAGGAATACAGACATTACAATATAAAAACGGTTGAAGGTCCAGATGATTTTGCATCTATGGAAGAAGTTGTTTTTAGAAGATACAAACGTTTGCTAGCAGAAGGCGAATCTTTGCCACAACTAATTATTGTTGATGGAGGAAAAGGACAATTATCATCAGGTGTAAAAGCTTTAGAAACTTTAGGTTTAAGAGGTAGAATAGCAATAATTGGTATTGCAAAACGTTTGGAAGAAATTTATTATCCAGATGATCCAATACCTTTATATTTAGATAAAAAATCGGAAACTTTAAAAATTACACAGTTTTTAAGAAACGAAGCTCATAGATTTGGAATTACCTTTCATAGAAACAAACGTAGTAAAAGTGCTATACAAAGTGAGTTGGAATTGATACCTGATATTGGTGATAAAACCATTACCAATTTATTGCGTAAATTTAAATCCGCAAAACGTGTTAAAGAAGCTTCTTTAGACAGTTTAAAAGAAGTTATTGGTAATGCAAGAGCTATGAAAGTGTATCAGTTTTATCATCCGAAAAAAGAAAAGTAATATTATAAAAAACGGAACCCAACAGTTTGAAAAATCAGGGACTATTGGGAATAAGATAACACAAAAGTAATGATTATATTTATTTTGACAAAATAACTAATAAATGCAATATAATAAGTTTAAGGAAATATTATCTTCAGCTAGAATGAATAGATATTTTCTTGCTTGTAATAACAATACTAAGAAAGCGATGACTTTGTATCGTCTTAACCTAAAATTATCTCAAGAGTTTTTTACAATAATTAGTTGTTTTGAGATTGCATTGAGAAATAAAATTGATAAGCAATGTATATCACATTTAGGAACTAATTGGTTAAAAGATGGAGTCCAGTTAAATGGAATTTTTGATAACGGAAATTGTTGGCAAACAAAAAAGAGTATTGACGATGCTATTGCAAAGCTAGGAAATTCTTATACACATAATAAATTAGTTGCAGAGTTAGGTTTTGGTTTTTGGAGGTTTATGTTTGCTAGATATCAATTCAATGCAACTCACAGAATAATGTTAAGAATATTCCCTTCAAAACCAATAAGTACTCCAACAACCCAATATAATCAGAACTATGTTTTTAATGAATTGAAAAAAATTAATAATTTTAGAAATAGAATTGCTCATCATGAGCCAATCTGTTTTAATCAAACTCAGCCAATTAAAAGCTCACTTTATGCTAGACAACATTACACTATAATTCTTCAATTATTTCAATGGATGAATATAGATGAATCTGACTTTTTATATGGATTAGACCATATTAATAAAGTTTGTGATAGGTTAGATAATCTTTAAGAGAATGAAAAACAAATTACTTTTTTTTATATTCTTAATTTCTATGGTTAGTTTTTCACAACAAAAACAACCAAAAATTGGTTTGGTTTTAAGTGGAGGTGGTGCAAAAGGATTTGCACATATAGCTATTTTAAAAGAGATAGATAAAGCTGGTATTCAGTTAGATTATATTGGTGGTACAAGTATGGGAGCCATAATTGGCGGTTTATATGCTGCAGGTTATTCAGGCTTAAAAATAGAGAAAATTGTAAAAGAAACAGATTTTATAAAAATTTTAAGAGACCAACTACCAAGAAGTACATCAACATTTTTTGAAAAAGAACATGGAGAAAAGACGAAGATTGCACTCCCTGTAAGTAAAGGAAAGGTGGGGTTACCAAAAGGTATCTCTAGAGGGCAAAGCGTCTTAAATTTACTTTGCGAATTATTAGATTCAACAGAAGATATCGATGATTTTTCCAAATTACCAATTCCATTTTTTTGTATAGCTACAGATGTAGAAACTGGGGGAGAAGTATTACTAGAAAAAGGCTTTTTACCTATAGCCTTAAGAGCAAGTAGTTCATTCCCAACACTTTTAAATCCTGTTTTTTGTGATGGTAAACTTTTAGTTGATGGTGGTGTAGCTAATAATTTCCCTGTAAGTATAATGAAATCTAAAGGTGTGGATATTATAATTGGAGTTGATGTAGAAGGTAGATTGTTTGAAAAGGAAAAGTTAACTTCTGCAATAGCTATATTAAATCAGATTGTGAGTTATCAAATGTACAATAAAAGTGAAAAAGAAAAAGAGAAACTAGATGTTTATGTGCATCCAGATATCTTCGAATTTAATGTAGTTGATTTTGATAAAAAAGATAAAATTTTAGAAAAAGGAGAGATAGAAGCAAAAAAATACACCAAAATTTTTGAAGAGATATCAAAAAAACAACATTCAAAAAAGAAAAGAAAATCATTAAAAATAAATACTTCTAAAAGATATATTTCTAAAATTGATTTAAAAGGTTCTAACTTCTATACTAGGGCTTTTGTATTAGGTAAATTAAATATTAAAGAAGGAGATAGTGTTAGCAGGTATGAGATATCAAAAAAAATAAATTTACTATCAGCCACAAAGAATTATGATAGAATAGATTATAAATTAAAAAAGAATAAAGATGATGGTTATGAATTAAGTTTTTCATTAACAGAATCTAAAGAAAATGCATCAATAAGTTTAGGAGCTCATTACGATTTTTTGTATAAATCTGGCATATTAGCAAATTATAGTCATAAACACTTACTTATTGAAAACGACTTACTTTCTCTAGATATTATTTTAGGTGATAATTTAAGATATAATCTCAACTATTTTGTTGATAATGGTTTTTATATCAGTTATGGTTTTAGGTCTAGGTATAATCACTTTAGAGATAATGCAAAGTTTAGTTTAGCAACTTTTCAGTTACCAAATATTAGTAGTATCAACTTGAATTATACAGACATTACCAATCAATTTTTTATACAGACAACGTTTAACAGAAAATTTGCATTGGGTTTAGGAGCAGAACATAAACACCTTAATATTTCTACAGAAACTGTTGTTACTAGCAACAATGAAAAAACAATTATTGATAGAAGTAATTATTATAGCCTTTTTGGGTATTTAAAACTAGATACTTATGATAAAAAATACTTTGTAACGAAAGGTTATTTCGCAGATTTAAGTTTTAAATGGTACTTGTCTTCATCAGATTATCAAAATAACTTTAGAAGATTTTCTCAAGCAACAGGTACTTTGGGCTTTGCAACTACTTTTTGGGATAAATTAACATTTCAAAATACAAATCAAGCAGGTTTTACATTAGATAACCCTAACTCAACAGTTTTTGATTATTATTTAGGAGGTTATAACCAAAACTATATTAATACATTTATTTCTTTATATGGATATGAATTTTCTGATTTGTCTGCTAAATCGTTTATAAAATCAGAATTAACTTTAAGATATGCTATTACCGAAAAAAATTATGCAAGTTTTATTGCCAATTATGCACGTATAGACAATAATGTATTTAAAGATATAGAATTGTTTAAAGATATACGTTCTGGTTATGCTTTAGGGTACAGTTACGATTCTTTTTTAGGGCCAATTGAATTAAAATATAGTTGGTCTCCAGATACAAAAAGAAGTTATTGGTTATTTAATTTAGGTTTTTGGTTCTAATACAGAATCTTTTTTCAGTTTACTATTTAGTACTCAAATAAAACTCTTCGTATGTTTCTAAAAGACTAGTTAGTGCTTTCAATAAATCTTTACTTTCCAAAAGAATACTAAAGTATAAAGTAGTATTTTTTGGGCTACTTTCATCAGTTCTAATTCTAGCTACTTGCTTTTCTATAGAAGCTGTTACTTTGGTTAATAAATCTCTTTTTTGCATTAAAATAGAATTTAAATCTTCAAAATTTCTCGATTTAAAAATAGCACTGATATTTTCTAGAATTTCATTAAGTTGATTATTAATTTCCTTTAAATCTTTAAGCTGTCCCTTTTTTAAATTTTTATGATTGTTGTTTACGTGCTTAAAACTTGCTCTAGAAATATAACTTATAGATTGTGCAGAATCTTGTAAATAACCTAATACTAAAATATAAAACTTACTGGCTTGTACAGAAGTTTCATCTAAAGATTTAATAAAATAGAAAACATTATCTTTTAAATCGTCTATTTCATCATTTAATTTTGCAACATGTTTATCTGTTTTACGCAGCTTATTTAAATCATGATTTGCTAAATCATTAACAACATTCGTGTATAATTTATTAATTCTACTTGCAACACCAGAAATATGATCTGCACTTTCTTCAATTACACCATTTATAGTGATAGATTCAGATCTTTCAATGTACGTTTTTCTTTTAATTTCATTTGTTTTCTTTCTATGAGCAATTGAGTTTCTAGTAATTAGAAAGGCAACTACTACTAATAAAACAGGAATCATAGCAATATGCCAACTAATTAAATACGCTACAATACCAGCAGCTACAAAAGCAATAATTGCTGTTAAAAACCAACCACCAATTACGTTTAATACTCCTGCAACTCTATATACAGCACTTTCACGTCCCCAAGCTCTATCAGCTAAAGAAGTACCCATAGCCACCATAAATGTTACATAAGTAGTTGACAAAGGTAATTTCATTGAAGTAGCAATAGAAATTAAAACACTAGCCATAATTAAGTTAACAGAAGCTCTAACAAGATCAAAAGCAGGCATTTCAAATGTTTTGTCTTTTGGTAATTTTACAACGGGTTTTTCAAATTTTGAATTGATATAAGTCTGCGTGTTTTTAGGGATAATATAATTAATTCCAGCATTTAAAAACATCGAAAAACGAACTACAATTCTAGATACATTATTTGGTTGAAATTTCTCATGACCCTCTCCTTGTCTAGATAAGTTAATACCTGTTTCGATTACAGACTTTGCTTTAGAAGATGTCCATAAAGTAATTACCATAATTGCACCAGCCAATAAAAGTAACCAAATATTTGAAGGTACTTTTTTAGCTAAACTACCCATAGAAAAAGCATCAGGAGCAATATTAGATATACTCCAAGCTTCATAAGAATTTAGTGCTGCAATTGGCACACCAATAAAGTTTACTAAATCATTACCAGCAAAAGCCATGGCTAAAGAGAAAGTACCAACCCCAATTATAATAACTAAAATATCAAGTTTCAATACTTTTGTTAAAAAATGAGAAATTAAAGTCCAGATAACAAAACTAAAAGCTACAATTTCTAATGTATTTCCTTCTAAATAATCTTCTATACTTCCATAAAATTGAGTTCCTTTCAAACCTTTAATAATAATAAAATAGGTTATTGCAGTTATAGCAAAACCCCCAAATAAAGAGTTGATATAAGCAGGCCTAGATTCAAAGTTGAATGAATAAATTAATCTTGAAAAATATTGTACAATAGCACCCACAGTAAAGGCTACAACAACAGAGAGTAAAATACCTAATATTATATCTGAAGCAGTATTGTAGTTAATGTAGTTCCAAATTGCAGAAAATGTCTCGTTATCATTTTGAGAGATTTTTATCAATGCAATAACTACAGCAGAACCTAATAACTCAAAAACAATAGAAACTGTTGTAGAAGTAGGCATTCCTAATGAGTTAAAAACATCTAAAAGCAATATATCTGTTATCATTACTGCCATGAATATGAACATAACATCTTGAAACATAAACATACTAGGATTAAAGATTCCTTTTCTGGCAACTTCCATCATTCCACTAGAAGAAACAGCACCAAAGAAAACACCAACACTAGCAATAATCATAATGTTTCTTACAGAAATTGCTTTAGAACCTATTGCAGAATTTAAAAAGTTTACAGCATCATTACTAACACCAACTACTAAATCTACTATGGCTAGAACAGCTAATGCAACAAGCATTAACACATAAGGATCTCCCATTTTTTAAATTTTTTACAAAGAAACAAATTTAATTACTCCATAAATTGATAATGTTATCTAAATGTTATGATATAAAACATTAATCTCACAGATAGTTTTCCAAAGAGATTCAAATATAAATTAGATTTACTCAAATCAGGTAACATTAACTTAACAGGTTATTAACACAAGTATAATTCTTAACTAACAAAGACTTTACAAAAGTAATAGACTTTTGCAAAATAATTAATGTCATAGAAATGAAGAAAATTCTATTTATTTTATTTTTGGCTTTAGGTCAAATTTCAATAGCTCAAAACAATGCAACAGTTAAAGGTATTTTAACTGATAAAGAAGCAGGGAATGAGCCATTACCATTCGCAAATGTAATTATTAAAGGAACTACTATAGGATCTACAACCGATTTTGATGGTAAATATTCATTAAAAGTTCCTGCTGGGAGCCATGTTATCGTTTTTAGTTTTTTAGGATATAAATCAATTGAAAAACCATTTGCAATTAAGGCAGGTGAAACAATTACTATAAATCAATTAATGTCTGCTGAAGAAGGTGTTGCTTTAGATCAAGTTGTTGTGAAAACTACTACTAGTAGAGAAAAAGAATCTGCTTTATTACTGCAACAAAAAAAAGCGGTAACCATAGATCAAAAAATAGGTCAACAAGAATTGATAAAAAAAGGAGTAAGTGATGCTGCAACTGCTTTAACTAAAACTACAGGTATTTCCAAACAACAAGGTTCAGGTAGTGTCTTTGTAAGAGGTTTAGGAGACAGGTATAACACAACTACTTTAAATGGGTTACCATTACCATCTAATAACCCTACCAATAAAAATATTGATTTAGGTATTTTCTCTACTGATATTATTGAATTTATATCGATAGATAAAACATTTAATACTAAAAATTATGGAGATTTTAGTGGAGCTAATATAGATATATCATCAAAAAAGTATAAAGGTCAAGGCTTTTTAGAAATAGGTTTTGGTTCAGCAGTAAATTCAGAAGCTATAAGTCAAAACACTTTTTACTTAAATGATGGTCCTAATTACACTGGTTTTTATGATGTAGGTATTCCAAACTTTCCATTAAACAATTATAATTTTGGTACAAGTTGGGATAGAGAAGAAGCTAATACACCAATAAATTTGAGTTTATCTATTAAAGGTGGAGATTCTTATGAGCTAGGAGAAGACACTAAATTGAGCTTTTTTGGAGTAGCTTCTTTTAATAATGATTATAACTTTAGAGAAGGGGTAAATAGAGGTAGTGTTAATACAGGTGCAGTTGCTAGAAGAGATTATGATTACACATCTTACATCTATCAAACAAATTTTACTGCTATGGGTAATATTTTATTAAAGCACAAATCCAATGAATTTAGATACAATGCCTTGATGATTAATACTACAAATCAAACCCAAGAAGAGTATTTTGGTAGTGTAGATATATTTGATTATGCTCCAAATGGAGGTGCATTTGTTCAAAGAGCATTATTTGAAAGAACATCCTTGTTTGTTCATCAACTTTTAGGAGATCATAAAATTAATGAGAATATAGAAGTAAACTGGGGTGGAGCATACAATTTTGTAGCAAATGATATTCCTAACAGACGTCAAGTAATCTTAACTCCAGATGATTGGAATGTGCCTAATGGACCAAAATCTTTTAAAGAAACTTTAAATCAATCAGATAATCATAGATTTTTTCAAGATTTAGAAGAAGAAGAATTAGCAGCAAATGCTTCAGTTTCTTATAAATTTGATAAAAACGAAGATGAAGACTATTTAGGAAAAGTAACTTTAGGCTACAATGGAAGATTTAAAAACGTAGATTTTAATGCTACACAATTTAATTTTGCCATACGTAATAGAGGTTCAAGTGCAGTTCCTCAACCTCTAATTAATGATATTTACAATTTAGATAGTTACTTTAATCAAGCTAATTTTAATGCTGGTTTATTTGATATTAGAACGTTTAGAGGTGGTTTAGGGACTAGTATAGATGTATTAAGACCACAATCTTATGGGGGTGACCAAACAATCCATGCTGGTTTTGTTAATGGAGAATATAAATTTTCTGAAAAATTTACAGCTGTAGTTGGTATTAGATTCGAACAGATTAATCAATCTTTAAGTTTTGACACTTCATTACAGCAAGGTTCAAGCGAATTAGATCAATTAGAAATACTACCATCAATATCATTAAAGTACGAACTTGATGAAAAAAATAATTTAAAATTTGCTGCCAGTAAAACCTATACCTTACCACAATTTAAAGAAAGAGCTCCATTTCAATACGATGAAACACCTACATTAACAACACTTGGTAACCCAGCTCTATATACTTCCACCAATTATAATTTAGATTTTAAATGGGATTTCTTTCCTAAATCTGATGAAATAATATCAGTAGGGTTATTTGGCAGATTTATTAATGATCCAATCAATAAAATCACAATTAACTCCGCTTCAAATGATGTGAGTTGGGTAAATTCTGGTGATTTGGCTACAGCATATGGTATAGAATTAGAAGCTAGAAAAAACATTATTGAAAGTGAAGTTGAAACAGAAGAAAATACTTTAAAAACAAAACTCTCTGTAGGTTTAAACATTTCATACTTGCAAACCAACCAAGATTTAGATGCTAATAAAGTATTTACCGAAACTACAGCTGCAGGTTTTCCTTTAAGTGTTGATTTTTCTTTTGCTGAAAGTTCTTTAACAGGAGCATCAGATTTATTATTAAATGCAGATATTTCATTTTTAAAAGAATTTAAGAAAGATAAAAGTATACAGTCAACAGTAGCTTTCAATTATTTTTCTGATAGAATATTTGCTTTAGCTACAGAATTAGGTAGAGGTGATATTGTAGATTCTGGTATCCCAACATTAGACTTTATTTTTAAATATAATGCAAATAAAAATATTGGTTTAGGCTTAAAAGTAAACAATATTCTAAATCCAACAGTAAAAAGAACTCAAGAAGTTCAAGATGTTCTGGTTACTTCATTTAATTTAGGTGTAGACTTTAATTTATCGTTAAGCTATAACTTTTAGTTAACACAAGGGTAACTTAAGCATAAGTTTACAGAAACGTTTAATTAACGCAATCAAACCTAATTTTGAGGAGTTGAAAAAATAAATTAAAACAAAAATGAAAAAACAAATTTTATCAATTTTAATAGTATTAACTAGTTTCACGTTTGTAGTATCATGTGGTAGTGATGATCCTGTTATAACTGCATCATGTTCAGATGGAATTCAAAATGGAGATGAAACAGGAGTAGATTGTGGAGGTTCTTCATGTCAACCTTGTACAGCTAACAATAAATTATCTGGAGATATCACTACAGATGTTACTTTAGATGCTTCAATTACTTATGATTTAACTGCTGCTTACGTAGTAAGAGATGGTGGTGTTTTAAGAATACCAGCTGGTACAAAAATAGAAGCTTCTGGGGGTACTGCATCATACATTGCAGTTGCTCAAGGAGGTAAAATTTTTATTGATGGTAATAAAGACAATCCAGTAGTAATGACGTCTGCTTCTGCAAACCCTGCTCCTGCTGATTGGGGTGGATTAGTAATTTGTGGTAAAGCTCCAACTAACGTTGGTGCAACTGCAACTTCTGAAGTTGCTGATTTAACTTACGGAGGTTCAGTTTCTAATGATAATTCTGGTTCTATTCGTTACTTAAGGTTAGAATATACAGGAGCTACATTCAACAGTTCTAAAGAATTTAACGGACTTTCTTTATTTGGTGTTGGTTCTGGCACAACAGTAGAATATGTTCAGTCGTATGAAGGTGGAGATGATGGCATCGAATTTTTTGGTGGTACTGTTAATGGTAAATATTTAGTTTCAACAAATTCTGGTGACGATTCAGTTGATTATGCAGATGGTTGGGCTGGTACAGGAGAATATTGGTATATTTCTGGTGGAGCTAAAGCTGGTATAGAGGGTTCTAACAATGGAGACAATGGAAACGCTACTCCAGTTACAAAGGCTACTTTAAAAAACATAACTGTTGTAGGACCTGTAACAGAAGGTGCTTTATATTACAAAGAAGGTGGTGGTACAGTTAATATCGATAACTTTTACATTGCAGGTACAGATTTAGGTGTATTTGTAAAAGATACAGATGCTGAAGCAGCTGCTAGAATAGAAGCTGGAGATTTAACGATGACAAATGTTCAGTTTGCTAATAACATTTCTGGTTTTTCAGTAACAAATTATGCAGGCTTAAACCAATCATTTTTAATACAAGGTATTGCAACTGGAGCTGGTAAAGGTGCTGCTGCTCCTGATTGGGCTGCTGGTTGGACAAGAGGTTTAAGTAATTCTGGAGTAACTACAGAAAACTTAGCTGGTGAAGTTACAGGAGACATCACTTTAAACAAAGATATTGAGTATTTATTAACTAGTTCTTTTGTAGTAAAAGATGGTGGTAAATTAACAATTCCTGCTGGTACAACTATTAAAGCTACTGGTGGAACAGCATCTTACATTGCTGTTGCACAAGGTGGTCAAATTTTTGTAGAAGGTGAGGCTAATAACCCAGTAGTTATGACTTCTGGTGCTACAAACCCTGCTGCTTCAGATTGGGGTGGTTTAGTAATTTGTGGTAAAGCACCAACAAATGTTGGTTCAGTTGCTACTTCCGAAGTTGCAGATTTAACTTATGGAGGTTCAGTTTCTAATGATAATTCAGGTTCTATTCGTTATTTAAGAGTTGAATACACAGGTGCTACTTTTAATAGCTCTAAAGAGTTTAATGGAGTTTCTTTATTTGGTGTTGGTTCTGGTACTACTTTCGAGTATGTTCAATCTTTTGAAGGAGGAGATGATGGTATTGAATTTTTTGGAGGAACTGTAAATGGTAAATGGTTAGTTTCTACTAATTCTGGTGATGATTCTATCGATTTTGCTGATGGATGGGCAGGTACAGGAGAATTCTGGTATATTTCTGGTGGTGCTAAAGCAGGTATAGAAGGTTCTAACAATGGCGATAATGGTAATGCAACTCCTGTAACGAACGCTACTTTAAAAAATATTACGGTTGTAGGACCAGTAACTGAAGGAGCGTTATATTACAAAGAAGGTGGTGGTGCATTTACCATTGATAACTTTTACACAAGTAATGTTGATTTAGGTATTAATGTAAAATCTACAGATGCTGAAGCAGCTGTAAGAATAGAAGCTGGAGATTTAACAATGACTACTGTTGAGTTTGCTAGTAAAGCTTCTGGTTTTCAAATAACTAATTACACAGGTGCTAAAGGATCTACATTTGTTACTGAAGCAACTGCAACTGGTGCAGGGAATGGTGCTGCTGCTCCATCTTGGGCTACTGGTTGGACAAGAGGTTTATAGATAAGAAAATATATAGTAAAAAGGCTGTCTAAAAAGGCAGTCTTTTTTTGTTTTTTTTAATTCTTACTTTAGATTTAGAGAATGAGCAAAAAAGTAGTCTTTAAGGTCTATTAGCAAAATTAGTTAAGTCTTTTACCACCCAGTTATGATGATTTAACTTCTGTTAATCATCCAGTTCGTATTGTAAACACGATTGTAGATTATTTAGATATAAGTAGTCTAGAGCAAAGCTACAAAAGAGGAGGGACTTCAGTTATCATCCTTGAATGTTGCTCAAAATTATCATTTATGCTTATTTATGTAATCTGTATTCTTCACGTAAAATAGATATTATGCTACTTTTATGTAAATGAAGGAGGATTATGTGCAGAATAGACAACTAAAACCCACCTATAATATACAAGCTTCTACGATCAATCAATATCTAACCAATTACATACTAGCGCAAATAATAGCTGATAACCCCCAAACTAAAAGACTACGTTGATAATCATATAGAAAACTATACTGATTTTGAGAATAAAAATATTACTGCTTTTGTAAAATGTAATTACTTCCATAAAGAACAATTAGATAAGAAGAAGGGAAAAATGAACCTATTTCGTCTAGATCAGTTATACTATCATAAAAGAAACAGACACTTATTACTGTTTTATCTGATAAGCGATGACTAACATTAGTGTTTATAAAAAGAAAACAAAAAATGATTTTGAAAAAGAAATTCATTGATATCAAGCTAAAAATTGCAAGGGATGCCCGTTGATAAGTCATTGTAATAAATAAAAACGATTGCATCATAGAACACTATTAATCAGTGAGCAAGGTATTGCTAAAAGAAAATAACGTTGCTGGGACGTGGTAGCTGTCTTTGGATGTATAAAACACAATATGAACTTTAAAAACTTTATTTTAAGAGGAATTGATAAAGTAAATGTAGAAATAGGACAAATTGCAATGGTATACAACTTGAATAAGTTCAGTTTAGCGATATAAAATCGCTTTTACTTTCTTAAAATTGGACTTTTTAACAA
Organism: Polaribacter porphyrae; assembly: GCF_002954685.1. Classification (GTDB taxonomy): domain Bacteria; phylum Bacteroidota; class Bacteroidia; order Flavobacteriales; family Flavobacteriaceae; genus Polaribacter; species Polaribacter porphyrae. The sequence goes on from NZ_MSCN01000001.1 coordinate 2,996,658, forward strand.
AAAAATCACAATCAAAACAACAAACTAAAAAAATGAAAAAGGAAATCGCCTAAAAATTACTTTTTAGACAATCTTTTTTTATTCATATCAAATTTACATTTTTCTTAAATTAAAGAATGTACATTTGTACTTATCTAAAAACATACTTCTGTTTTTTCTTAAAACAAACACATGTCATTTAAAGACCTAGGTTTATCAGATCCTTTCTTAAAAGCTATTGCAGAAAAAGGATATACTGAACCTTCTCCAATTCAAAAAAAAGCAATTCCACATATTTTAAAAGGGAAAGATATTTTAGCTTCTGCACAAACAGGAACAGGAAAAACAGCAGGTTTTACCTTACCTATTTTACAATATTTATCAGAAACCAAGCATCCAAAATATAGACCTTTAAGAGCTTTAGTCTTAACACCAACTAGAGAATTAGCGGCTCAAGTACATGAAAACGTAAGAGAATATAGTAAGTATGTAAATATAAAATCTGCAGTAATTTTTGGTGGTGTAAAACCAGCATCACAAATAGCAACATTAAGAAAAGGTGTAGATTTTTTAGTAGCAACTCCAGGTAGATTATTAGATTTACATGAACAAAAAGCAGTTTCTTTTAAAAGGATTGATGTTTTTATTTTAGATGAAGCTGATCGAATGTTAGATATGGGTTTTGTTAGAGACATTAACAAAATTATTAGTTTTATGCCTGTTAAACGTCAAAATTTGATGTTTTCGGCAACTTTTTCTAATGATATTAAAAAGTTAGCTTCTGGTATTTTGAGAAATCCTATATCTGTAGAAACTGCTCCTCAAAATTCCACTGCTAAAAAAGTAACTCATAAAGTTTTTAAGGTTGATAAAAAAAGAAAAACAGAGTTTACCATTCAATTGATAAAAGATAACAATTGGAATCAAGTTTTAATCTTTACAAGAACCAAACATGGTGCAAATAGATTAACTGATAAGTTGATAAAATCAAAAATTTCAGCTGCTGCAATTCATGGAAATAAAAGTCAAGGTGCAAGAACAAAAGCGTTAAAAAATTTTAAGGAAAACACCATTAGAATTTTGGTAGCTACAGATATTGCTGCACGTGGTTTAGATATTCCTTTATTACCTCATGTTATCAATTACGAATTGCCAAATGTACCTGAAGATTATGTGCATAGAATTGGTAGAACAGGAAGAGCAGGAGCTGAAGGAGAAGCAATCTCTTTAGTGTGTAGTGAAGAGACTGAATATCAAAAAGAAATTGAAAAATTACTGAATGAGAAATTAGAATCTACAATTGTAAAAGGATTTGAACCTACAGATACTGCTTCTGCAAAAAGAGCAGCTACCCAAAGTAAGGGATCTTTTGGTAAAAAGAAAAAACCAGCAAATTCTAGTGATTCAAAAAAGAAAAAACCTAAAAGGAAGCCTCATTTTAAAGGAAATAATCAAAATAATACTTCTGGGAAACAAAGAAGAGGTACTGCTAAAAAGAAGCGTTTTTAAGCCTCTTTTTTGTTGATAATATTATTGCTACCTTTGATTTTAAAATTATTTTTAGCATGAAATATCATCCAATAGATTCTAAACTTTTTATCAAAAATCGTAAAAACTTTATGGCTCAAATGAAGCCGAAAAGTATTGCCGTTTTCAATTCTAACGATATTTATCCTATTAGCGCAGATAGTACTATGTCTTTTGAGCAACATAGAGATATCTTTTATTTATCTGGTGTAGATCAAGAAGAAAGTGTTTTACTATTGTTTCCTGATTGCCCAAATGAGGAATTACGTGAAGTGCTTTTTGTTAGAGAAACTAATGAGCATATAGCAGTTTGGGAGGGTGAAAAACTAACCAAAAAAGCTGCTACAAAAACAAGTGGTGTAAAAACAATTTATTGGTTACAAGATTTAGAAAAAGTATTGTTTGAAATGATTACTTATGCAGATACTTTTTACATCAATACTAATGAACATTATAGGGCTTCAGTAGAAACAGAAACACGTGAAGGTCGATTTACAAAATGGTTATTGGCAAAATATCCTGCACATAATGTGGCTAAAAGTAATCCTATTTTGCAACGTCTACGTTCTGTAAAAGAGCAAATTGAATTGGATTTAATGCAACATGCATGTAATATTACAGAAAAAGGTTTTAGAAGAATTTTAGACTTTGTAAAACCCAATGTTTGGGAGTATGAAATTGAAGCAGAATTAATGCATGAATTTTTAAGAAACAGATCTAAAGGATTTGCTTATACTCCAATTATTGCAAGCGGTAATAATGCAAACGTATTGCATTATATAGAAAATAATCAACAATGTAAAGATGGTGATTTAATTTTGTTTGATATTGCTGCAGAATATGCAAATTATAAAAGTGATTTGAGTAGAACAATTCCTGTAAATGGAAAGTTCACTGATAGACAAAAAGCTGTTTACAATGCTGTAAACCATGTAAAAAAAGAAGCAACAAAATTATTAGTTCCAGGTACCTTATGGAAAGAATATCATGTAGAAGTTGGTAAAATTATGACTTCTGAATTGCTAAAACTAGGTTTATTAGACAAGGCTGATGTGCAAAATGAAGACCCTAAATGGCCAGCTTACAAAAAATATTTTATGCATGGTACAAGTCATCATATTGGTTTAGATACTCATGATTATGGTTTATTACATGAGCCTATGCAAGCAAATATGGTGTTTACAGTTGAGCCAGGGATTTATATACCTGATGAAGGTTTTGGCATTCGTTTAGAGGATGATGTGGTTATCAAAGAAAAAGGAGAGCCTTTTAATTTAATGCAAAATATACCTATAGAAGCTGAAGAAATAGAGGAGTTGATGAATTCATGATTATAATAAATATCACTATTTGTAGGGATATTTATTAGTGTTTTTTTCAAATAATTTTGAGTTCTAAAACTTTTAATTATGAAGAAAATTATCTTAATTCTAACTATTGTATTGCTTACTAGTTGTGCAAAAAAGATTTACCCTGAAAAACCAAGTAAAGGAACAATTAAAAAAGTTGAGTATAAAAACTCTTTTATTACTCTTCCCTTTAATTTCTCAATCAAAGAAATACAAAATCTTTTAAATACTAAAATCCCAAAAGGATTAGTTTATCATCAAAAAAATGGTATTGGAGGTTTTTATAGAAGTGATGTTCGTTTATACAGAAATAGCCCAATATCATTTACTGTTTCAGGAAGTAAATTGCGTTTTGCAATACCTATCAAAGTAGATGTTTATGGTGCTAAAAGAAAAAAAATTTTCTTTGCCTACGTAACCAAAACAGGTAGAGGTACAGCTAGAGCAACTGTATATTTAGACGTAGATTTAAAACTTAAACCAGATTACAGTTTTGATGTAGCTACAGATTTAAATGCATCTTTACACCAAGCAGTAATAAAAATACCTTTATTAGGAAACATTGTTGGACCAATATTTGGAAACCCTAAAATAACTATTAGCGTAAAAAGTCTAGTAAAACCTGAACTAAAAAAGGCTATTAATAAGGCAATTCCTAATCTAAATAATCTCTTAAAAGCTGAAGTAAACAAAGTAAATATTAAAAAAGAAGTAGAAAAATATTGGACCAAATTAGGCAAACCTATTAATCTTCAAGAAAATGCTTGGTTAGAAACAAAACCTACAGGGCTTTATTTTAATAACATTAGTTCTAATAGTAATTCTTTTAATATTAAAGTGGGGCTTTCATCTAAATTAAAGTTAGCATACAAAGACGCACCAAAAATCTATAAAGATCCACAACCAAACCTAACTGTAGATCAATTAAAAGATGGGAATTTTAATATTTATCTCCCAACTTCAATATCTTTTGATAAACTTGAAAAAGAAATCAACGAAAAGATTGCTGGTAAGACCTATTTTTCTAAAAATAAAAAACATAAAGTAAAAGTTAATAAAATATTTATTTATGGAAGTAAAAATGTAGATGCCCAAACTATAGCTATAGGAATTGATTTTAAAGGCAAAATCAAGGGATTATTCAAAAAAAGGGTAAAAGGTGAGTTATGGTTTAATTTATTTCCAGAATATGACTCGATTACAAAAGTTGTTCGTCTAAAAGATTTAAAGTTTACATCGAATACCAACAGCATTTTAATTGATAAAGCTGTTCCTTGGTTAGCAGATAAATTTTATATGGAAAAAATATTGGATGAATCTAAAGTAGAAATTGCAGGTGATTTAGAGAACTACAAAAAACTTATAAATGAAGAAATAAAAGAAATAATTCTCGATAAATTAACTATAAAAGGAGCTCTAAAGTCACTTAATTTTGAAGGTTTTAATATTGGTAAAGAAAAAATGATTTTATTAATTACTGCGGATGGTATTCTTAAAACATCTCCTATTAAAATAGAATAGCTACATATTAATAGCACGTAAAAACTATGTGTTTTTGCGTGTTATTTTATACTAAAGAATGAATAAATCCAATCGTTTGATTATTAAAGGCTTCTGGTTGTTCAACATTTACCACATGCCCACAATTATCAACTATATATAAGGAAGAAGTTATATGTTTGGCAACAATGCTTTTTATAGAAGGTAAAAACAAATGGTCTTCAGCTCCCATAATATAAAGCGTAGGAATTTTAATATCTTTTGCTCTAAAAAAACGTAATAATGGATTAATTTCTGATGTAAGCTTAAACCATCTTAAAAATTCTTTTTGATACAATTTTTTAGCTTCATTTACAAAAAGTAGTCTCGATTTTTTATGGTTTTTTCTTGGCATAATTATAAAAGCAAAAAACTTGTATAATAACATATAAGGTACAACAGATTTAAAAATAACACCTAACCTCATTAATACTTGAGAGCGAAAATTAAGTTTAATAATTGCACCACCCATAATCATACTTTGTACTAATTCTGGGCGTTTTTCAGCTAAATTTCTAATTAAAATTGTACCTAAAGAAATGCCAATAAAATGTGATTTTTTGATTTTTAGATGTTCAACTACTTCAACTATATCGTTAGTAATTGAGTCAAAAGTATATTTGGGGTTAAAAGTATCTTTTAACTTTGGCTTGCTGTTTCCATGACCTCGTAAATCTAAAATAAGGACGTTGAAATGTTTTTTAAAATCGCGAATTTGCTTGTACCATATAGAACTGCTGCCTCCTGCACCATGTACAAAGGTTACCCATTCTTTTGAAGTATTATTAGGATATTTATAGTAATTTAACAAGCTCTACAAAATATTAAAAACGCAAAAATACAGCTTTTATTTTGAGAATGATTTAAGTATATTTCAAAACTGTAAAAGCATACTATACATTAGTGACTGAAATTATTAAAAAATATGATTTTAAAGAAGGACTGCCTCAAGAGTTAGAAATTCTCGATTTCAGTTATTTTTATAGAAATTTTTATAATGATATGATAAAACCTCATAGAGCAGAATTTTATCATGTTTTATGGTTCCAAAAAGGAGGAACAACACATTGGATTGATTTTAAACTCATTGAGATAGAGAAAGATAATACATTACTTTTTGTTCCTAAAAATAGTGTACAGCGTTTTGATAAAAAGAAGTATGTTAAAGGTAAAGCTATTTTATTTACTGATGATTTTTTTTGTAAAACTCAACAAGACACTAAATACTTAAAAACAAATATTCTTTTTAATGATTTACAATCGATTTCTAAAGTAGAGATTGAAGAATCTAAATATACTTTTCTGCAGATTTTTAACCAGATCAAATCAGAATTATCTATATCTAAAGATAATATTCAAAATACTATTTTAAAAAACTACTTATATAATTTCTTATTACAAGCAGAAAGAGTAAAGAAAAGTTTAAATTTTAATGAGTTTGATAAAAATCAAAACCTAGAGTATACAATGCAATTTAAAGAGTTGTTAGAAGCTAATTTTATTACTCACAAAAAAGTTGATTTTTATTGTAGTCAATTGCATATTACTCCTAAAAAATTAAATGCTTCGACTTCTACAATATTAGGGAGAAGTCCTAAAAGAATCATTAATGATAGAATTATTTTAGAGGCAAAAAGATTACTTGTACACACTACTAATAATAGTAAGGAAATTTCATATTCACTAGGTTTTCAGGAACCTACAAATTTTATTAAGTTCTTTAAAAAAAACTTAAACACTACTCCATTAGCGTTTAGAGAAAAACATAATAAGGAGTAAAAGTATCATCTTTTTTCCGTTTATTACCTTTTTCATAACCATATATTCTTGCAGCTTTGCATCACGAATTAAATCATTATTAAATGAAAAGAATCATAATTTTAATTGTGTTTACAATCATTTTTTACAAAGCTGTAAAACTGTAAATAAAACAAGTAATAGAATAAATAAAATAGAGAAAATGGAAATTTCTAATAAACAGAAAGTAAAGGAATTACTAAAGAGCATTGAAACTGGAGAAAAAGAGCCAATAGCCTATATTAATACAGGTAAATACATACAGCATAATTTAGGAGTAGCTGATGGATTACCAGGTTTTGGAGAACGAGCTAATTTACCTACTAAAACGGATGTTTGTTCTTCTTTTTTAACATGATATTAAGAGTTGTATATAAAGGTAAGTTAAATACATACTGCATTAACACATATTTAAGAGATTTTTCTTTTTAGTTCTTTAATTTTGATATGTATTAAATTAAAAATGAAGAGATTATGAGGAATTGGATTTTAATTATGCTATTAACCCTAGCAAGTTTTACATCTTGTAAAAACCAAAAGAAAACATCAAATCAATTAGCAAGTAATTATGATAACACTTCTTATGTTGATTTCGAAATTGATGCCAAATATCTAATTACAGAAGTAGAAGTTGATGGCGTTAAAGTTGGCGATTCTTATAAATCTCACTCAAAAAGATTAGAAAAAATTGACAACAAAAACGGAAAAGAAATTTTTAAAAGGTTTAATTTACTTAATAAAGATGACGAAAAAATTGGTTTTGTTTATATAAATTCTTTTGATAAAAAATCAATTAATAAAATAGAAATAACATCGCCAAAATACAAAACTGACAAAGGCATAGGAGTTGGAAGTACTTTTGAAGAAGTGAAAGAAAACTACCCAAACAGTGAAACTCATGGTAGTGAAATTGAAGGTAGAACTACTTTAATGGCAGGCGATTATCACTTTTTATTAGAAGGTGTTTTTTTTAATTCTTACCAAATTGATGAATCTAAAATTAATCCATCAACAAAAATTAAAATGATAACTATTAGAAAATAATAACCTATTCTTTTATTTCTAATTTATAACCTACACCATGAATATTTATCAGCTTAATTGAGCTGTCTTCTTTAAGTTTCTTTCGTAATTTAGAAATATAAGTATCTAAACTTCTGCCTACAATTACACCATTATTTTCCCAAACTCTTTTGGTAAGCTCCTCTCTTTTTACAACTTTGTTTGCATTTGTAATAAAAATTTCTAGTAACTCACATTCTTTTTTAGATAATGCAATTTCTTTAGCTTTTTTTACCAGTTTATTCTGTTCTGGATAAAACATAAAACTTCCTAAAGTTTTATGTTTCTGTAAATTCTTATTTTCTAGATATTTTTTCTTTTTCTTTATAAAAGATTGCCAGTAAAAAAAAACTAAAATTAAAGGGATAAAAATATAATAGAGTGTCTTGTTTTTTAAAGCTCTACTATCTAAAAAATGAACTTGAATTAAATAACATTTTTTTGGTAAAAATCTTCCTGAGCAAGGTATTAATGTCTTTTCCTCATCAATATTTATTTCATAACTATATGCAACTTCGTTATCAAAGCACTGCAAAACTTCAACTCTATAATTTTTAGAAAGTGATGATTTGTTCACAGAAACTTTTAAAAAATTCACTAATTGGTCAGGTTCAAAACCAAGTTTGTTTTCAAAAGAAATTTCAAATTTATTTTCTAATATTCTTTTTACAGGAAGAATTAAAGAAGTAGAATCGCCTTCACTTAACAATAATTGATTACCTACTTCTCTTAAAGCTATTTTTACTCTTTCAGAAAAATCGTTTGTATCATTTTTTTGAGGATAAAAACTCCATAAAGTAAAAGCGAAAAACAATAATACAATTCCAAAAAAAACTTCTTTTTTATTCATATTGATACAAATAACTAACAATTTTATTAGATTTTACAACTGTTGACACTTCTTTTACATTTTTTTGACACTTTTTTCAAGTACTCAAAATAGTTTTATAGAAAATTCATTTAAAACTAAAAACATGAAAAAAATCGTCTTATGTATTATTACAGTTTTGCTAGCAAACATTACCATTTCATCACAAGAAAAATTAAATATTAATATTCAAAAAAGCACTATAAAATGGATTGGAGAACTCACTTTCTTTTTTGGTGGACATGATGGATATATCAATTTTAAAGAAGGATACTTAATAAAAACAGGACAGTCTATTACTGGTGGCGAATTTGTAATAGATATGAATTCTATGACAAATTCAGATATTAAGGAACAAGAAGGAAAAGACAACTTAATAGATCATTTAAAAGATCCCGATTTTTTTGATGTTTCTAAATATCCTTTAGCTAAATTAATCTTTACAAAGGTTGAGTATTCTAATTCTAATAATGCCAGAATTGAAGCAAATTTAACCTTAAAAGGAATTACTAAACCCATTAATTTTTATGCAGAATTTGACTATAAAAATAAAAAAATGAAAACTAGATTTAAAATTAATAGGAGAGAATGGAATGTAAATTATACAAGTAAATTTAAAGATGGTGCCATTTCTGATGGGATTGGTTTTGAAGTTTCTGTAAAAATTTAATTGATGAAAAAAGCAATAATCCTATTATTTTTATTTTGCTCAATTGTTTGTTTCGGATAAGAAACTGAACCTAAAAATTTAATAAAATTAGATAGCATTTAAGGGAAAGAAGTATTTACTTTCCCTATAAGATTTGCAAAAAAAATTAATTATAAAGGAATAGCAGAAGTTAGATTTCCTCCAAAAGGTTGAAGTAATCCAGAACATTCTTTTTTCTGGACATATACTTATGTATGGGAAATAGAAAGAAAAAAACCAATTGTAAATAAAAAAAGCGAGCATTTGCTCGCTTTTTAAACCTTAAAAACCTTAATTTATTCTACTATTAATGTGTATTCTGGTGTTTTATTTAAAGGACAGAAATAGGTATAAGTCCCTTTTTTTAGTGTAACTTCATTTGAAATTTGCTTTGTATTATTTTTTACCAAAGCTTTTACATAAGCTTCTTTAATATGGTTTTCTTGACCATTTTTACCTTTTGGTTGCAATACGAAACCCACGTTTTTACCAACATTATTATTTGAGATTTCAAAAATATAGGTTCCTTCAGATAAAGTAATTTGCTTTTGTGTAAACTCACCTTTTGTTTGTTCTAAAGAAACTGTTTTTACATTTTCTTTTTTCATCATTTTGTCTTGTGCATTTGTGTTAAATGCGAAACCTATTACTACTACTAAAATTGCGATTATTTTTTTCATGATTTCTGTCTTTAATTTTATTATTATTTAAATTGTTGTTAATACTAATGGTTGTGCTACTGGAAAATCTACAGGAACTTCTGTTGTTCTGTGAAAATAATTTGTGATGGTAATTTCACCAATTAATAAAATAGCGTCAGCTAAACTTCCTTTTGTATAGCCCACACTATAGAAATCTTCGATTACTTCTTCAGTTGCAGCACCTCTATTTATAGCTACACTTCTTGCAAATTTTGCTAAAGCATCTAACTTTTCATTAAAAGGAGCATTGCCAGTTCTTAATTCTAAAATTTGATCTTCAGAAAAACCATTCATTTTTCCTATTGCAGTGTGTGCAGACAAACAGTATATACACTCATTTACTTGACTTACTGCTAAATTTATGACCTCTTTTTCTTTTGCAGAAAAACTTGTCTTTGAGTTGCCAAAAGCTAAAAAGTTACCTAATGCAGTTTTACTATGTGCAAAAGAGGCATATAAGTTAGGTACAAAACCTAAACCTTTTTCTAGTTGATTAAAAATTGCTTGATTGTTTTCTGATACTTCGTTTTTTGTGGGTACATTAAATGTGCTCATAATTACTTTGTGTTGAATTTAGTTCAACATCTGTTTTTGTTATTATTAATTTTACTTATTTTCTATATTTGATTGCTTTCGCAAACTTCTTGTTCTTCTGTTTGGTATTCATACGTTTGAAATCCCCAGCAGTTTGGGCAATGTGTTTGTTCTATTGTTTTCATAATTTCTGATTGTTTTTTAATTCTGGTACAAAGATGCAACCAACATCAACCTTTAAAAATGGACAAAAGTTCCTTTGGTTTGGATTACATAAAAAAGTGCATAAAAAAACCTCAAAAACAATTAAGTAATTGAGGTTTTATATTGATTTTGTAATCTTTTAAAACTCTTTTTTAAATTGAAGAGGTGATTTTGAAATGCCTTTTGTAAAGAAGCGTGTAAAATATGCAGGATCATTAAAACCAAGTTCAAACGCGATTTCTTTTACAGTTTTATCTGTGTAAATTAATAAACGTTTGGCTTCTAATAAAATTCTATTTTTTATAAAATCTGATGGAGTTTTAGTACCCAGTTTTTGAAAATGTTTACTGATAGATTTTGGCGAAACTCCTAATCTGTTTGCATAATCTGTTACAGCATGCATTTTTCTAAAATTCTGCTCAACTAATGTGCTAAAATCTTTAAATAAACGTGTTTCTGTATTTTCTTTAATTATATGGTTTTCTTTTTGTACACGCACAGCAAAAATCATAAATTGTTTTAGATAAGATTGTAGCATATCATACTGTGCAGTTTCTTCTTGTTGAAACTCATCAATTAAACTTTCTAAAATAAAATTAAGTTTTTTAGTGTCTTTCTCACAAGGTTTTACAAACGGAGTTTCATAAATATTGTTGAATAAAATTCCATTACAAGCCACTTCCTTATCATGTGTTTGAATACAGTAGAAATCTCTTACAAAAGTAATTTTATAAGCAGTTTTTATTTCTTCAGAATCTACTGTAAAAACTTGTCCTGGCGATAAAAAAAATAAAATATTATCCTCAAAATTATATTGTTCAAAATCAATATTGTAGATTCCTTTTCCTTCCTTTATCCAATAAATAGAATAGGCATTTTGTTGTACAGAATGATCAATTTTACAAGCTTTTTTAAACTGAACTGTACTTACAGAAAAAATATCTTTATAAGTGTATTTTATAATATCTTGAACTGCCATTTTTTTGTTTTATTTTATGTTTGGTCGAGTTTATTTTTAAAATTATACAATCTCTAATTTCTATCAAAAAAAATAGCTTTAAAAATTAATCATTTCTTTTTTAGTATATTTATAACGAGTTACTTACCTAATTTATTGGTTAAACTGGTTAAATGAAAAACGAAGTTTCAATTGCGTCTATAATCTTTAAAAACTATTCTCTATCAAAAAAAGAGATTCAATTTGCGAATGATAAATTTGAAAGAATTGAATTAAAAAAGGGAGATATTCTTTTAAACCCGAACATATATGTAGATAATCAATTTTATGTTTTAAGTGGTTGTTTAAGATCTTATTTTATAAATAGTAAAGGAAAAGATAACACTACTCAATTTGCTATAAAAGATTGGTGGATTAGTGACTATACATCATTCTTTACTTCCGAAAAATCAGTAATGAGCATTGAGTGCTTGCAAGATGCTGTTATTTATAAACTCTCTAGAAATGATATGGAAATTTTATGTTCTACAATGATATCTGTAGAGAACTTTTTTAGAAGTAAATTAGAAAAAGCTTTCGCGCATTTTCAAAAAAGAATTATTAATTATTTATCGTTGTCAGCAAAGGAAAGGTATGTGAAATTTATAACTAACTATCCAGAAATAGAACAACGTATAAAGAATTACCATATTGCATCTTATTTAGGTATTACAAATGAAAGTTTGAGTAGAATTCGTAAATCAACTTCCTAAAAGACCAATTTATTATCATAGGTCAATTTTATTTGTAGTTAATAATGTTAAATTTGTTTTAACATTTTGATTAACTATTACTTATAATTAATCTTTGCTATAATTTATATATACCCCCAATTTTTTAAGCATATATAATGTGCATTAAAGCGTAAGCATAGGTTTACGCTTTTTTGTTATTTTAAAATTATATAACTTAATTTTTAGTATCCTTTATAAACTGATTAAAATTCAAAATACCAAAAACCAATAAAGCTGGTAACACCCAACCTAAACTATATTCTGCAAGTGGAATAATACTTTTAATACCAGTTAAACTTTCTCTGGGAATAACAAACCCTAAAAAATCTGGAATACTAAAAATAAAAGTTACCAAAACAACAGCTCTAAATACTAGTTTTGATGCAAATTTATCAGAAACAATATTTAGTAAAATTAATACAATAGTTATTGGGTACAAAAACATTAAAGAAGGTACAGCTAATGTAATGATAAAATCTACTTGATAACTCCCAACTATAATTCCGATTATAGAAGCTAATGCAGCAGTAACAATGTATGCTTTTTGTGAATTTTTACATACACCTTTAATATAATCTGCTGTACCAGTTACAATACCTACAGCTGTTGTAAAACAAGCTAAAGCAACCAAAACACTTAAAAAAGTAGTACCTAAATTCCCTAAAGTTTGTACACTTAATTCCGTTAAAACTTCTGTTCTAGATGCATCTTTTGCAAAAGTTGATGAAAATAAAGTACCACTTAAAATTAGACCTCCATAAATTAATAATAATCCTGTACCTGCAATTAAACCTGCTTTTCTAATTAGGTTTCTTCTTTCTTCGAAAGTAGTATGACTACTATAATTTAAAGAAATAATAATTACTGCACCTACAACTACACCTCCAATAGCATCAAAGGTTTGGTATCCTTCTAAAATACCATCTACAAATGGGGTAATAAAAGTTGTAGTGTTAATAGTCTCTGGAGCATTAAAAATAGCAATACCAATAATTATTAGTAAGATAAAAACGATAATTGGAGTTAAAAATTTACCAATTAAACCTATAACTCTAGATCTATTAATTACAAAAATGAACACCAAAACAAAATATATAATACTGGTTAAAAGTGTAGTAGTTTCAAAAAAAGGTTGCACTGTCATTTCATGAGTTACAGCAGCTGTTCTAGGTGATGGAATTGCGATAGCGATGATATAAATTAGAAAACAATAGATAGTACTAAATGTTGGAGATACTTTTTTACCAAAATCGTATAAAGTACCCTGCAATTTAGCATGTGCAAAAATTGCTAATATGGGTATAGTAACTGCAGTTAGTACAAAACCGAACACTACAATCCACCAATCTAAACCTGCTTTTGCACCTAAAGTTGGAGGTAAAATTAAGTTCCCTGCTCCAAAAAAGAGCGAGAATAGAGCAAAACCTCCTATCCAAATTTCTTTTGTTTTGTTCATCTTTTGGTAGATTTTTATTCTTGAAATATACATATTTTTGTGTGATGCTAAACTCAATCACTTTTAAAAATGCAAAAGTATCTTTTTCAGATGTTGGAAAAGGAGCTACAATTGTATTAGTTCATGGGTTTTTAGAAAACTCTACAATGTGGGATAAAATTACTCCTGAACTTTCTAAAAAAAATAGAATAATCACAATTGATTTATTAGGACATGGAAAATCAGATTGTTTAGGTTATGTGCATTCTATGGAATTATTTGCAGAAACAATAGAAGCTGTTTTAAAGTATTTAAAAATTAGAAAATGTATTTTGGTTGGGCATTCTTTAGGTGGTTATGTAGCTTTGGCTTTTGCTGAAAAAAATCCACTGAAAATAAAAGGATTGTGTTTGATGAATTCTACTTCTAATGCTGATGATGATGAACTAAAATATAGACGAGAAAGAGCTAATAAAATGGTTCAAAATAATTTTACAAATATGGTAAGAATGTCTTTTATCAATTTGTTTGGTAAGCAAAGTAGAACCTTTTTTAAAGAGGAAATACAATTTGCCTTAAATGAAGCTTTGCAAACTTCTTTACAAGGTTATATTGCTGCACAAGAAGGTATGAGAATTCGTCCAAATAGAAATCATATATTAGCAGACAACAATTTTAAAAAACTAATTATTGCTGGTAAAAAAGATCCTGTCTTAGGTTATAAAGACTTAATTAAAGAAGCTGAAAAAACAAGTTCAGAGATTACACTTTTTCATAATGGCCATATGAGCCATATAGAGAATAGGGAAGAACTTATATATACAATAAAAGGTTTTTTATAGATTATAAACTTTAAAACACGAACTTCGTTTAACTTTGGATATAAAACATTAAAACGTTGCATATCCAAAACATATTAGGGCACATTTGAAAAAAGTCCGTTCTTCTTAAAAAAAGTCCGTTCAATTTCGTTACTTTGTAGATCTCGACAAAACAACCGAATGAAAAAAAATAAATTAATAGCACCATTCCTAAAATGGGTTGGCGGAAAAAGACAATTAATGCCAGCTATTAATGAGTTATTGCCAAAAAAATATTCGACTTATTACGAGCCTTTTGTTGGCGGAGGAGCAGTATTATTTGAAATTCAGCCAAAGAAAGCAATTGTAAATGACTTCAATTCTGAACTTGTAAATACCTACAATGTTATAAAAAATCAACCAGAAGAATTAATTGAAGATTTAAAAACTCACGTTAACGAATCTGAATATTTTTACAGTATCAGAGCATTAGATCGTCGAGAAGGTTTTGACGAACTTTCAGATGTAAAAAAAGCTTCAAGAGTTATTTTCTTAAACAAAACTTGTTACAATGGTTTATACAGAGTTAATAATTCGGGAGAATTTAACTCGCCATTTGGAAAATATAAAAATCCAAATATTGTCAATGACGTAACAATTAGAGCAGTTAGTAAATATTTTAATGCAAACGACATTACGATTATTAATGGTGACTTTGAAAATGCAGTAAAAAATATTAGAAAAGGAGCATTTGTATATTTTGATCCACCTTATGACCCAGTTTCAAAAAGTTCAAACTTTACAGGTTACGTTCAGGGCGGTTTTAATATGTTCGACCAAGTTAGATTAAGAGATTTGTGTGATAAACTCGACAAACAAGGAGTTAAATTTTTAGTTTCAAATTCCGCAACTCAACTAATTTTAGATCTTTATTGTAAATACGACATAACATTTGTAAAAGCAAACAGAGCAATTAATTCAGACGCTTCAAAACGTGGAGAAGTTGACGAAGTACTTATTAGAAATTATGAGTGATACAAAAAACGACATTGCTTGGAATAAGCTATTTGCAAAATATAAAATCTCGGAAAATGTTTTAAAAAATGGTGCTTTCGAAATTAATTCTACACAAATTAATGAGTTTCGAGAAGCTCGTTTAATGACAAAATTTGATTTCCGATCACAACTACCAGAAATTTTTGCAGAAAATGAACTTTCAATATTACCAATTTCAAGAGGTAGCTATGTAATTTCAGACTTTGAGACTTTCAAAGATTTTGAGAGCAAAGATCCAACACCAATTAAAATTGACTTTCCAAATTATTTAGAAAGTATTAAACACGATAATATTACAAGCGAATCGACAGCTTTAAACTGTGCTTTTGTTACGGGAATTATAGAAGATTTTGTGCAAGATGAAGAAATAAAACCAACTGTCAGTGGTCGAATGAGTTCATCAAGTTTTGATTTTAATATCAAAACACTAAAATCTAATTTAAACATTGTTGTAAATAACAGTCAGATAGAAATAGATGGTGGTTATGAAGGAGTTAATTCATTAAGTTTAATTGAGGCAAAAAACTCAATTTCAAAAGACTTTTTGATTAGGCAAATGTATTATCCATACAAATTGTGGAATAACAAAATAGCCAAAGAAATAAAACCAATTTTTCTAACTTATTCTAATGGTATTTTCCACTTTCGAGAATACGTTTTTGAAGATCCAAATCATTATAATTCGCTAAAATTAAAAAGTGAGAAAAGATATGTAATTCGTGATGGAGCAATAAACTTGGAATTAATTCAAAAAATTGCAAACGAAACACCAATAACAGCGGAATTAGAAGTTCCTTTTCCACAAGCTGACTCGTTTGATAGAGTAATTAACCTTTGTGAATTGCTAAACGAAAATGGTTCTTTAACACGTGAATATTTAACTGTAAACTATGATTTTGACGTTAGACAAACTAATTATTATACAGACGCAGGAAGATATTTAGGACTGATCGATAAATCAAGAGAAAACGGAGAAGTAAATTACTTTTTAACGGATTTAGGCAAACGTATTTTTAGTTTAAACATTACAGACAGACAAATAGAGTTTTTTAAACTTATTCTATCTCATCGAGTTTTTAATCGAGTAATTAAATCATATTTTGAAAATTCTGAACAACCAAGCATAAACGCAATTGTCGAAATAATGAAAACATCTGACTTGTATAATATCAATTCTGACGTTACATTTCACAGAAGAGCATCTACAATTTCGAGTTGGATAAATTGGATTATCGACCAGATTGAGGAATAAAAACGTGCCCTAACAACATATATAAAAAATAGCGGTTTTAGTGCTTAACACAAAAATAGTCAATTAATTAAAAGTATGTTATAAACCGAAAAGTCCGTGCATAAAATCCGCTACTTTTCATATACAATACCGTTAAACGAAACTTCTAAATTACTTCTTTAAAGAATTCTAGCCTTGGGATTTTAATTCAATTTCTTGGTTGGCTTTTGTAATTATTTGTAACTCTTATATCCCTTAAAATAAATTAAGAATAGAAGAATTTATAAAATCTTGCTAAAGTAATTTTTAAGTATCTTCGATTTATGAATTACGAGTCTATAATTCCTTTTTTAGCGTTACTGATTGTAATTTTATTTTTACTTTTTTCTAGTTTTTTATTAACGGTTAAAAGAGAAAAAAAACTGCCAAATCAACTTTTAGCAGCTTTTTTGATTATTACTGCTATAGATATTAGTGTATTTTTTTACACTGAATTTATAACATTACCTTTAGGTTTTGACATGTTAAGAAATAGTGTTTCTGCATTTAAAAACCCACTATTATTTTTATATATTCTTTCTATAATTTATACGGATTTTAAACTAAAATGGAAACATTTAATCCATTTATTACCATGGATAATTACCATACTTATTTTAATGCCAAATTTCTTTTTTGTAGATGAAGAAGCAAAGAAATTATTTTATGAAAATTACAATTCGCATTTAGAAATTAAGTTTTTAGATTATCTTGGAGATGCACTATCCCTTGGGTATTTAATTGCAGAAATCTACTACATAAGAAGGTATAAAAAACTATTGCTAGAAAATTTTACAGAAAAAAGTGCTTTTAAAAATTATGTTTGGCTAAAACAATTAGCAATTTTATTATTTATTGGTCAAGCATTAACTTGGATTAAAAATTATGCTCGTTTGCATTTGAGTTTAGAAACTACCAATAGTTTAAGAACAATCGTCTTAATTTTTGGAATTGGTTTAATTTGTTGGATATTTTTAAAAGCGGTGAATTCACCAAAACTATTTAAAGGAATACGTGTTGATTTAAAAACATCAAAAGAAATAAAAAGATCAAAAGAAAATTTAGAACATAGTTCTCAATTAATAGTTTTAGAACAATTTATGAATGATGAAAAACCTTTCTTAAATCCAAGTTTAACCATTAGAAAATTAGCTTCAGCAATTGAAATGAATTCTAGAGACTTGTCTGTTTTAATAAATCAGCATTTAAATCAACATTTTTTTGATTTTGTAAATGAATATAGAATTGAAGAAGCAAAATCAATATTAAAGAATCCAAAGAAAAAGGCATTTACGATTCTCGAAATTTTATATGAAGTTGGTTTTAATTCTAAATCTTCTTTTAATACTGCTTTTAAAAAGCACACAGGTTTAACACCAACTCAATTTAGAAAAAAAGCTTAAAATGGATTTTAATATATATGTAATTATTGGCTTGTTATCCACTTTTGTAACTGTGCTTTTGGCTATATTTATATTAAGCGTTAGCTCAAAAAACAAAATAAGTAATATTCTTTTTGCTATTTTTTTAATATTAAATGCATTTGAATTTAGTGGTTTTTTTCTTCAAATTTTCTTTGAAAAACCAAATAATTTTTTAGTTGCTAAAGATCAATTTACACACTTAACGCTTCCTACATTTTTCTTATATATTTTATCTGTTTGCTATTCTGATTTTAGAATACAAAAAAAACATTTATGGCATACAATCCCTTTTTTTGCTGCCAATTTTGTGATGATTCCAAGATTTTATTTGAGTAGTACAGATGAAAAAATAGCACTTTACAAAAATTTTAATTCGCTTTATGAAATTATTTACATTCATATTTCATTGCATTTACAATCCATTATTTACATTGTTCTTGGATTTATTGTTTTGAAAAGAGCAAAAAAAATATTTTTGGAAAATTATTCTAATAATAATATTAAAACTTACAAATGGCTGTTTCAATTGTTGTTATTTATGAGTTTTCTATATGGTGTTGCCATTATTAAGAATAGTTTAAAGTTCTTTGGAAAGCAAAACAATTTTCAAATTGCACAAATCGGAATGAGTATTGCTGTTTTAAGTTTTGCATGTTGGTATGTTTTAAAGGCATTGAGAAATCCTAATTTATTTAGCGGCGTAAATTCTAATATAAAATTGATTACAGATTTAAATGTAGCTGCTAAAAACAATATCAATAGAGAAGAAATTGATGCTATTATTTTATTTATGAAAACAGAAAAGCCATATTTAAATCCATCATTAACTATTAGAAATTTAGCAGAAAAAATTAAAATGAATCCAAGAGATTTATCAGTTTTAATTAATCAACATTTAGAGAAACATTTTTTTGATTTTATAAACGAATTTAGAATAGAAGAAGCCAAAAAAATCCTAAAAAACCCAGAGAAAAAAGAATTTACAGTTCTTGAAATTTTATATGATGTTGGATTTAATTCAAAATCTTCTTTTAATACAGCTTTTAAAAAGCACACAGGTTTAACGCCAACTCAATATAGAAAAACAGCTTAAAAAGATATAAAAATGAAAATTTTTAGAAAAATTAGATTTCGTACAATTACTAAAAGTGGTTTTAGTAAATATGTATTATATGCTTTTGGAGAAATCTTATTAGTAGTAATTGGTATTTTAATTGCACTATATATTAATAATAAAAAAGATATTTCTGATCGTATAGAAATACAGAAGAATCATTTTAAAGTACTAAAAGAAGAATTACAAAATAATTTAGAGATTCTTGAAAAAGAACAAGAGACACTTGGAGAACTTATAGAAAATATTAGAGATTTAATAAATCTGTCTAACTCAAACACGTTAGAAAAAGAGTTTAATGAAACCTATTTATCTGAATTACTTTTCTTACCAATTACTAGAGCTATTGAAGTAAATTATGAAAATGCAGCTTTTGCTGAATTTACTTCTTCAAGTAGTTTAAAAAATGTAAAAAATGATAGTTTAAGAAGCTTATTACGTGCTTGGAATAGAAAATTAGAGACGTTTAAGTTTCAAGAAAATGTTGTGCATGAATCTTTAGATAAAGCTAACAATTTTATAGAAGTTAACGGTTCTTTAAAAACTATTTTTGATAATATAAACCTGTCTGAAAGTTATCTAGAAATTAAGAATTCCAAGACTGTTACAAGTAATAAAAATTTACTAAAATCTAGACAGTTTGAAAACATACTCATTCAATATCTTGGTGTAGCAACACAACTTCACAAAAAAGAATATCCATCTTTTAAAAGTGATATTACCAATTTAATATATTTGTTAGAAGTTGTTTTAAACAATTAAAATAACTTAAAATCAATCATTTAACGTAAAGTCGAACGTTTGTAAAACAAAGTCGAACTGATTTCTTTTTTAGAAAATGGTTCGACTTTGTGCTTTCGGTCGCACAAAATGGTTTTCAATTGCACATTTGTATCATCAAAACAAAACAACCGTTTTAAAACATTCTTAAAATGGTAAAAACAAAAAAAATGAATACAAAAATGAAAACTTTACAAATTTTAATTGCACTCTTATTTTCAGGAATTTTAGCTGCACAAACCATAACAGGAAAAGTATCAGACAACATAGATGTTATCCCTTTTGCAAATGTGATTTTAAAAGATGGAACTCAAAAAATAGTTGCAGGAACTACCACAACAGATGAAGGAACTTTTGAGCTAAAAACAGTAAAAGGAACATATACTTTAGAAATTAGTTTTTTAGGATATCAAATGTTATCAAAAACAATTATTGTTGATAAAAACATCAATTTAGGAATACTAATTCTCAAAGAAAATGCACAAGCTTTAGATGAAATTGTAGTAAAAACAGAAAAAAGAGTTATTGAAAGAAAAATAGATCGATTTGTTTTTAATGTAGCAAAAAGTATTGCTGCAGTTGGCGGAAATGGAGTTGATGTTTTAAGAGTTGCTCCAGGTATTCAAATGCAGAATAATACTTTGTCTATTTTGGGAAAAGGAGCAACACAAGTAATGATAAATGGTAGATTATCTCCTTTAGCAGGTGACGAATTAATGAGTTTTTTAAGTGGATTTTCTGCAAGTGATATCATAAAAATTGAAGTAATTACAAATCCGCCAGCAAAATACGATGCTGCAGGAAATGGAGGATTGATTAACATTATTTTAAAGAAAGGAATTCAAGATTCTTGGAGAAATGCTACTACTGTTTCTTACAATCAAAATCGATATAATTTTACCACTTTAAACAATAATTTTTTCTACAATAAAGGCAAATTTTCTTTATCAACAAGTATAAATGCAACAAAAGGAGCATTAGAAAATTTAGAAGGAATAGCAATTGAGTATCCTAATAATTTTTGGGAAATAGATTTGATTGGTAAAATGGGTAGAGATCAATTTTCAGGACGTTTTTTAATAGACTATGCAATTTCTGATAAAACTACTTTCGGTGTACAATATTTAGGAAACCAAACCAACCCAAATATCAATTCTATGACAACTTCAACTATTTTTGACAGCAATAATAATTTGGAAAGAAGTTTGCAAAATGAAGCAGATAATCATAGAGATAGCCAAAATCATTCAGTAAATTTTCACATTATTTCTAAATTAGATGATTCAGGTAAAAATATTTCTTTTGATGCAGATTATTTTACGTTCAACTCTAATAATACTTTAGATTTTAATACAGAACAATTTAATAATTCTGGAGTATCACAAGGTATTAGCTCTGCAGCTTTAAATATTGCAAATCAAAAAATTGACAACTTTAGTACGCAGATAGATTTAGATTATCCAATAGAAAAAGTAAATCTTTCTTATGGTGTTAAGGCTAGTTTTACAAACTCTGTAAGTGATGTTTTGTATTTTGATACACTTTCTGGAAATCCTATTTTAGACCCAAACAGATCAAACGCTTTTGAATATAAAGAAAACGTTTTGGCAGCTTATTTTTCTGGAAACACAAAACTAAATGATAAATTAACGATGCAATTTGGCTTGCGTTTTGAAGATACCAAAACCACAGGGATTAATGCAGAAATAAATACAGAAAACAAGAATAATTACAGCAAATTATTCCCTAGTTTATATTTTTCTTACGCAAAAAATGACAATAATAACTTTAATTTTGCTTATGGTAAGAGAATTAACAGACCTAATTTTAGAGATTTAAATCCGTTTCGTTTTTATATAAATGATAATAGTTATAGTGTTGGAAATCCGTTTTTACAGCCTTCTTTTTCAGATAATTTTGAAGTTTCTCACTTATATAAAAATAATTTAAGCACCAGTTTTTCTTTAAACATTACGAATGATGGTTATAGTGTTGTTTTTAATACAGATGCACAAAATCAAGATCAAATAGTTACAAGAGAAAACTATTTTAAAACATATAGATATACGTTTACAGAAAGCTTTTCTTACAACAAAGTTTCTTGGTTTAAAAGTCAAAATAGCGTTAATTTGTTAGGTTATGTTACAAAATTCACCAAAGATATTGGTACAAATCCAAAAAACGGATTGCAGTTGTATGTAACATCAAACAATACATTTTCTTTGAGTGAAAACACGAAACTACAAGTAAATTCTTGGTATAGTTCTCAACACAACAGAGGTTTATTTAGTATGGGAGAAATGGTAGATTTATCTTTCGCATTACAGCATCAATTTAAAAACAACATAAAAATGTCTTTATCATTTAATGATGTTTTAAATACAGCAAGTTTAAGGGATTACGTTTCTAGCGTAAATGGAATTCCGCAAAATTACAGTCAGAATGAAAGTTCTAGAAACTTTAGAATTTCACTTTCTTACGATTTTGGTAACAAAAAAGTAAACGTAAAAAATAGAGGTTTTAGTAATGATGATGAGCAAAGAAGGAGTAATTAATTGCGACTTCCTAAAACAAAAACCCTTTAAATTCATTTTAAAGGGTTTATGGCAGATTCTTTATTATTCAAATAATTATTATAAAAACTTATCTGCTTTTACGTTTGTATCTCTTTTTTTGCGTTTTAAATTTTTGTTTTTTCCGCCAAATAAATAAGAAAGTCCTACAAAAACAGATCTAGAATCTCTTCGAAATTCTCCTGTTTGTATAATGGTTCTGTATGCCTCAAAAGCAAAACGTTGCGTTCTAAAAATATCGTTAAAATTAACACTTAATGTTCCTTTTCCTTTAGCAAAATTATATCTAGCTCCTGCATTTACAAAGTAGTTTTCTTTCAATTCATATTGTAAAACTTTTTGTTTTCCAGTATATAAAGCAAACAATTGAAAGGTTAAGTTTTTACTCGCTTTAAAACTTTGGTTAATTTTTGCATTTAATAAAGTATTATTTACAGACACACTTTCGTTTTCTATAACACCCTTTTGTTCTCTAGAATACACATCAAAACTACTGTTAATTGTCCACCAATTTAAGGGTTTGTAGGAAGCAGAAAGTTCTAAACCGTAAGCATTATTATCATCAAAATTATCATAATCAATGATTAATAAATTAGGATTATTGGTGTCAAAAAATCCTCTTCTATTAATTTCATCAGAAATTTGTCTGTAAAAACCACCAAAAGTAATATTGCCTTTATTAATTTTTCTGGTATAATTTAATTCTATCGAGTTTGTAAATTGAGGCACTAAACTTGGATTACCAGTGATAATAATTTGAGGGGTGTTTAAAAGTCTAATTGGGTTTATTTGGTTTAAAGAAGGTCTGTCTATTCTTCTACTAAAACTAAATTGATATGAGTTTTTACTAGTTTCACTGGGCACATATTTTAAAAATCCTGAAGGAAATATGTTAAACAATTTATCTGTGAAGAAAAAAGGAGCTTCTCCGTTTTCAAAAAAATTTGCAGCCACATTATAATCTTCTAATCGTACACCAAAATTGTATTGCCATTTATGCCAAAACTGACTTATAGTTGCATAAAAAGAATAGATTTCTCTATCATAAGAAAATGCAGAGTTGTTAAAATTTGGGTTTCCAGTTTCATAAATATTATCGGTTTTTCTAATTCTAGTTTCTAAACCTAATTCTAGAGTTGTATTGTCTGAAATTGGATTTGTATAGTCTAAATTAATAGTTGTGTTTGTTCTCTTGTTGGCAATTAATTCTGTATAATCTATAGAAGGTCTATTCCCTGAAAAAATAAAATCATAAGTATTTTCACTATCTAAAGTGTTGTAATCTACCTCTAGCTCAATACTGTGTTTTTCTTTATTAAAATCGTGTTTAAAATCAAAATTGTAACTAGCATTGGTATTTTCTGTATTGGTAATATCAATTTGATTAAAATTATCAGCAGGATTGTTAAAAAAGAGAATACCTCTATTACCATCAATATTATTATTTACAAAATTTTGATTGGTGTAAAAAGAGAATGTATTTTTATCGTTGATAAAATAATCAAATCCTAGTTTTACTAAATGAGAAGTATTATCGTTAACATTATCTGTGGTTTGTGAAGTTTTTTCAATTGTTCTAGTAACTTTTCCAAAAGATAGACTTTTGCCAAAATTATTCCCATAATTTCCATAAAAATTTATTTTACCTCTTCTATAATTTAGGTTGATGGAGTTGTTGTATCTCGCTCTTTCTCCGTAAGTAAAACCAGTATTAAACGAACCGTTAAAACCTAAATTCGCATCTTTTTTTAAGATAAAATTTATAATTCCACTCATTCCTTCAGGATTGTACTTTGCTGACGGATTTGTGATTAACTCAATCGTTTTTAAAGAAGTTGCTGGTATTTGTTGTAACAATTCTCTTGATGATAAATTGGTTGGTTTTCCATCAATAAGAATTCTAACATTTTCATTTCCTCGTAAAGAAATATCTCCATCTTGATTAATACTTACAGAAGGTATATTTGTCATAATATCACTTGCAGAAGCACCAACTGTGGTTAAATCTTTACCAATAGTTATAACTTTTCTATCAACTTTTTGCATAATTGTAGAACGTTCTACTGTAATTGCCACAGCATCTAGAGAAGTAGCATCTTCTTCTAAAAGAATAGTTCCTAAATCAATTTTGGTTTTATTTTTAGTAAACGCTATTGTTTTAGAAAATGTTTTAAAACCTATAAATTGAACCTCAAGAGTATACGTATTTAATTCAATTTTTGAAATTTTGAACCTTCCATTATTATCAGTAATTCCGCCAGAAACTATTTTGTCAGAAGATTTTATAATGATGTTTGCATATGATATTGCTTCTTTGGTTTCTTTATCTAAAATTTTACCTGATACAGTTCCTTTCTGTGCAATTAAAGAAGAAGAAAAAACAATTAGAATTAATAAAATTAAAGTGTTTTTCATATTTATTTTTCTTCAACTAAATTTACTTCTGCAGTAAGTTTTACATCTTGTCCTAAAGCAAATTTTGCTGGTGGATAATTTGTGCCAACATTAAATTCTTCTCTTTTAATTACACCAGTAATTGTAAGAAATTTGTTATTATTTTTAAATCTTGGGTGTATAAATGTACCTTTATCAATCGCCTTTAAAACAATACTTTTTGTTATGCCTGTCATTGTAAAATTGCCTTCTATTTCATACTCTTTTTCTCCTGTTTTACGAATATTAGTACTTACAAATGTTATGTTTGGGTGTTGGGTTGCATCAAAAAAATCTTTTGATATTAAGTGCTTATCTCTATTGGATTGATTTGTATTTATAGAATTTGTTTCAATAGTAATAGTTACAGAAGAAATTTTACCATCTTCTTGTATAAAAGAACCCGAATATTTATCAAAAACACCTTTAATATTTCCAATTTTAAAATAGGTTATTTCAAAGCCAATTTTTGTATGATTAGTATCTATTTTCCAATTCGATTTTTGAGAAACGATTAGCAATGAGTGTAAAGCGAATAACAAAACTAATATTGTAGTTTTATTAAAAATAATTGTTTGTTTTTTAATTGATATCATCTTTTGTTTTTTAAATTATTTAGCCAAAGTAGATATCGTTTTTACTTGTTTTATGTGATGCAGACAGATGTAAATTACCCAATGCCAAACAGAAGAAAGTAGTTGATGAGTTGTTTTGTAGTCGTTTAATGCTTGTTAGACATCACTTTATTAGTATTTATACTTTATTTTATAAATACCCCTTTTAGAATCGTATCTTTATTTTTTACAAAAAAATGGTGCAAAATATCCGAACATTTTTAAAAAATTCAAAACTTAAATATCTTATATTCTGGATATTAATTTTTCTGTTTTCTGCATCAACTTCTAGCTGGTACTATACAACTTCAGAAGAATTGATAATTACTTATGTAATAAGATCTGGTTTGCAAATTACAATGGCTTTTATTATTTTAGAATTCTTAATTCCGAATCTCTTATATCAAAAGAAAAAAAATGCTTTTATAATATCCTTTGTTGGAGTTTTATTGATGTTCTATGTGGTTTGTACTTTAATTTATATGAATTATTTCGAACCAACTTTTCCCAAAACGTATCAGAATTATATAAAACGTTTTAATGATACTTCTTTTTTTGGAAGGCTAACTAATTATAGCGAGTTTATTGTAAAAAGTTTATATCTTTTATATCCAACATTATTATTGTTGATTTTTAAATTGTTGGTAGAAAAACAAAACGTATTACATTTAAATGAGCAGAAAAAAATAGCTGAATTAACTGCTTTAAAAAATCAATTAAATCCTCATTTTTTATTCAATACTTTAAACAATTTGTATGTTTTAGCTTTAAAAAAATCTGATGATGCACCAAAAGTTATTCAAAAACTTTCAGAAATATTAGATTATATTTTATATAGATGTAATGATGATTTTGTTCCTTTAAAAAAAGAAATTGAGCTGATAGAAAATTACCTTTCTTTAGAAAAAATAAGATATACAAATCGGGTAAACATCACCTTTGAAAAGAATATTACTGGAGAAGAAAAAGTTGCTCCTTTATTGTTGTTGACATTTGTAGAAAACGCCTTTAAACATGGTGTTGTTAATGAGATTGATAAAGCAAAAATAAATATCAGAATAACAAAAGAAAAAACACACCTTGTTTTTTCAATAGAAAACAGCAAGCCAACAAATATAAATATAGTATCAAATAAAGAATCTATAGGATTAGAAAATATTAAAAAACAGTTAGAATTATTATATCCTAGAGCTTATAATTTAATTATAGAAAATAATACCAACTGGTTTTCTGCCAATTTAAAACTAGATAATGTATAACTGTGTAATTGTAGATGATGAACCTTTAGCAAGAGAACTTATAGAAAGTTATCTTGAAAAACTACCCAATTTTAAATTGATAGCTTCTTGCGCTAATGCAATTGAAGCAGGCACTATTTTAACTACAGAAAAAGTAGATTTACTTTTTTTAGATATAGAAATGCCTGTTTTAAAAGGGACCACTTTTATAAAAAATTTAGCAAATAAACCTAAAGTAATATTTACAACAGCTTATAGAGATTATGCATTAGATAGTTACGAATTAGATGCTTTAGACTATTTACTAAAACCTATTTTCTTTGAACGCTTTTTTGCTGCGATTCAAAAATTCTTAAAAACTAAAAATACTGATTGTAACTTCTCAAATATAAAAAACATTAAAAAAAACAATTACGTTTTTGTAAATAAAGCTAAAAAACAAATTAAAGTAGATTTTGATAAAATTATTTATTTAGAGAGTTTTAAAGATTATATAAAAATTCATTTTAAAGAAGATACTTTAATGATAAAAGAAAGTATTTCTTCTTTCGAGAAAAAAATTGACAAACGCTTTATCAGAATTCACAGATCTTATATTGTAAATAGCGAAAAAATAACTGCGTTTACTAAAAATGATATTGAAGTTGGTAATATTGAAATTCCTATTGGAAACAGTTACAAAGAAAATATGATTCCTTTTTTAAATGCTATTTAATTAAAAAAAGTACACTTGTACAGATTCAAACTTATAATTCTTACCTTTAAAGTAGATTTGTCTTTAAATTTAAATAATGATTTTTGAGAGTGTTTTAGACTTTGTTTTACTATTTGGTATCAGTATTGGATTGTTTATTTCTACTACACTATTATTTGTAAAAAAACAGAATAATAAGGCGAATAGAACTCTTGCGTTTATACTAATATTAGCAGTAGTAATGCTTTTAGGACGCTTGTTTTTCTTGCGATTCTACAAAGATATTTTACTCTTTAGAATTGGAACTAGTGTAGATGGAACTGTTTTTATTTTTGGACCATTAGTGTTGCTTTTTTTAAAATCACTTTTATTTAGAGATGATAAAAAACCGAAAATGAAGATTTGGTATTTTATACCAGCAATTATTTATTGTATTTATGCATTTTATACATTTAGTATGAATAATGATGTTTATTATGAAAAAGTTACTACAGGTAAATTCAATAAATTCTACTTTTTTATTGAATTGTTAGGTATTATTACCAACAGTTTTTTTGTTTATAAAAGCTATTCTATTTTAAAGAAATATCGTTTGTCAGCATCAAAAGAAATCTCATTTAATCAAAATATTGTTTCGTTTTCTAAATATTTTTTAGGAGCTTATGTGTTTAGCATATTGGCTTGGATTCTCGGATTTATTTCTGCTTATATATTAGGTTATTATTCCAAAATATTCAATTATGATATGGTTTGGATTTCTATACCTATTTTTATTTATATCATAGGTTTTTATGTGTTATCACAACCAGAAATTTTTAAGGTTGCTATAAAATCTGAAATTAAAAAAGTACCACAAAAAAGACTTACAGAAGAAAGAATTCTAGCATTAAAAAACGAAATAGAAAAATTACTTAAAAAGGATAAAATTTATCATAAAACTAATTTATCTTTGGGTGATTTGGCAAACGAATTAGAAATTTCTAATAACGATTTGTCTTGGCTCATTAACAACAGTTACAACACTAATTTTTATGAATTTATAAATAGTTATAGAGTTGATGAATTTATAGAAAGAATTAAAAAAGGTGATGCAGAAAAACACACAATTTCAGCCATTTCTTTAGATGTTGGTTTCAATTCTAAATCTACATTTTACAAAGCATTTAAGTTGATTACAAATACAACTCC
The DNA here is from genome assembly GCF_002954685.1 of Polaribacter porphyrae. GTDB lineage: Bacteria > Bacteroidota > Bacteroidia > Flavobacteriales > Flavobacteriaceae > Polaribacter > Polaribacter porphyrae. The sequence continues at coordinate 3,025,256 of NZ_MSCN01000001.1, forward strand.
TGTTAATTATATCAAAAAACTGAAGCTAAAAGGTTAGTTTTTTGTTTCAATTGATACAAACGAACTCTTGTAGAAATTATTCATTTTATATTTCGATTTCAGAATCAAATCAATCTAAAATGAGAAAAATTATACAGAGTATTATATTGATATTATTCATATCAAATTACACATTTTCACAAAATAATCAACCCAAAGTAGAAACATTATTATCTGATTTTCCTGCAAATGGTTTTCTAAACGTAGATAAAGATGGTAGCCTCTATATTTCTGAATATGGAGTTTTTGCAAAGACTGGAGGAAGTGGAAAACGACTTTATAAAGTAGCTCCAAATGGCAAGTTATTAGATTCCATTACCAATCTTTCTGGACCAATAGGAACTGTAAAAGATGCAGATGGAAATTTATACATCAACAATGATAATAACACAAAACGAAGCATTATTTTAAAGGTTGATAAAAAAGGAAATCAAACCAAATTTGCAGAAGTTAAAGGCTGGCCAATTGGAATGAAAACCGATAAAAATGGCATTATCTATTTAACAAATTACAACTCTCCAGAAATTTATACCATTGATAAAAAAGGAAAAGTTAGTGTTTTTGTAAAAGATGATGAATTGATAGGAACTGCTGGAATCGATTTTGATTCGAAAGGAAATTTAATTGTAGCCAATTTTGCAACAGCAAAAATATTCTCTATAAACCCAAAAGGAACCATTAGCAAAATAGCTGAATTAAAAGATATTGTAATTCAAGGTTGGGGAATTGGACATTTAACTGTGCTTGATGATACTATTTATGCAACAGGAATTGCAGTAAGTAAAATCTTTAAAATTTCTTTGGATGGAAAAGTAGAAGTATTTGCAGGAAATGGAAAACCAGAAACAAAAGGTGGTTTGCTAAAAGAAGCATCATTTAATTACCCAAATGGAATTACAAGTGATAAAAAGAACAAAATTCTCTACATTTCTGAATATGGAGCAAAAGGAGGCATTCGAAAAATTCAGTTGTAGCTAAAATGAGTTCAAATAAAAAGCAGATTAATACTACAAATTGTATTTAATGTGTTTAAAGACCAAAGACCAAGTGTTAATACTAATAAAATCTACTAATTTAAAATGAAATTACATTCTTATAAAAACCTTGTTTTTATCTCAATAATTATTTTATTCTGTTTTCAAATTAACGCTCAAAAAAGTAAGTGTAATTATTTTAACTTACCAAAACCCGATTTTACTCCACAGACTTTTAACCCAAAAATATTAGATTTAAACGGAAGTTTTAAATTTAACGTTGAAATAAAAAGTTGTGATGAAATTTATTTCACAACAATTAATAATAAAGAAAATATTTACTTTTCAAAAAAGGAAAATAACAAATGGAGTAAGCCAAAAATTGCTTCTTTTTCAAGTCTGAAGTATAGTGATGCAGATCCATTTTTAACCAAAGATAGAAATAGCATATATTTTATTTCAAAAAGACCTACCCATAAAAATGACAAAAAATTAGATTGGAATATTTGGGTTAGTGACCGTAAAAATAATGATTGGTTAGAACCAAAACCTCTTCCACAACCAATAAATTCTGATGATTCTAACGAATATTTCTTTTCCATTTCAGACAAAGGAAATGTTTTTTTCTCTTCAAACAGAAAAGGTGGAAATGGTTCTTTTGATATTTATACTGCTAAAATTTTGGGTAAAAATAAATTCTCTAAACCCAAAAACGTAGGTAACCCAATTAGTACAGACAAGTACGAATTTGATCCTTACATTTTTCCTGATGAAAGTGTTATCATTTTTTCAATAAATAAAAAAGGCAATAGTAGTTTATATTTTAGTAAAAAAGATAAAAACAATAACTGGACAAGACCTAAAAGTTTAGGAACTAAAATTAATATCACAAATCAAGATTTTGCGCCATCATTATCTGCAGATGGAAAATTCTTGTTTTATTCAAATAATGGAAAACTGAAATGGGTAAGTTCAAAAATTTTAAAATAGCGTCTGTTAATTATTTTTCAAACCATTCCAACCTTGAGCCTTCAATTCAATTTCTTGGTTTGCTCTTGTAATTAATTGTAAACCTTGGTTTTCTGCTGTAATATGTCCAATAATAGAAAAATTCGGATTAGCTTTTACTTTATCAAAATCAGAAATAGGAACTGTAAACAACAATTCGTAATCTTCTCCTCCACTTAAAGCAACCATTGTAGAATCTAACTCGAATTCCTCGCAAGTAGAAATTACTTGCGGATCTAAAGGTAATTTATCCTCATAAATTTTACAACCCACTTTACTTTGTGTACAAATGTGAAAAAGCTCTGAAGATAATCCATCAGAAATATCAATCATAGAGGTTGGTTTTACTTCCAACTCTTTTAACAAACCAGAAATATCTTTACGTGCTTCTGGTTTTAACTGGCGTTCAATTAAATAGGTGTAATTGTCTAAATCAGGTTGATTATTTGGATCAACTTTAAAAACTTGTTTTTCTCTTTCTAAAACTTGTAATCCTAGATAAGCAGCACCTAAATCTCCAGAAACCACAATTAAATCTGTTTCTTTTGCTCCACTTCTATATACAATATCTTCTTTATCAGCTTTACCAATGGCAGTTACAGAAATCAACATTCCTTTGGTAGAAGAAGTAGTATCTCCACCAACTAAATCTACTTTATAAGTATCACAAGCCAATTGAATACCAGCATACAATTCTTCAATAGCTTCTAATGGAAATCTGTTAGAAACAGCTATAGAAACTGTAATTTGTTCAGCTTTTCCGTTCATTGCATACACATCAGATAAATTTACCATAACAGCTTTGTACCCTAAATGTTTCAAAGGCATATAGCTCAAGTCAAAATGAACGCCTTCTATCAATAAATCTGTTGTAACTAGAGTTTGCAGTTCAGAAGCATCTAAAACTGCAGCATCATCTCCAACTGCTTTAACTGTTGATTTGTGTTCAACCTTAAAATATTTTGTAATATGATTTATTAAGCCAAACTCGCCAAGTTCTGCTAATGATGTTTTACTTTGGTTTTTATCTTCTAACATACTGCAAAGATAAAGACTTCGATAGTTATAACAATATAATTTACAAAGTTGGTTTTAACAAAAATAGTTACAATTTATTCAGTAATTTAGTAAACTAAATTCAAATCAGATGAAGTTTACACATTTTACTTTTGTTTTTATTTTTGCACTACTTGTTTTTGGTTGCTCTAAAGAAGAAGTAAATACAGATATAGATAATGATGGAATTGAGAATTCAGTAGATAACTGCCCAGAAACTGCAAATCCAAATCAAGAAGATGTTGATAATGATGGAGTTGGTGATGCCTGTGATGATTTTATAGATTCAGATAATGATGGTGTTGCAGATAATGTAGATAATTGCCCACAAACTGCAAATCCAGATCAAAAAGATACTGATGGTGATGGAGTTGGAGATATTTGTGATACTACACTTTCAAACAAAGTAGTTTGTAATGAAGGTTTTGCAGGTCAGTTTCCTTGTAAAGATTACGATTTGTTACTTCATTTACCAATGTCAACTTTTGCCTCTGAAGAAGCAAACGATTCTTGGGGTTGGACAGACCCAACCACTAATAAAGAATACGTGGTGATGTGTGTAAAAGACGGTACTGTTTTTGTCGATATTTCTGACACTGATAATCCAGTATATTTAGGAAAACTGCCCACAAGAACAGTAGATAGTGATTGGAGAGATGTAAAAGTATATAAAAATCATGCTTTTATTGTGAGTGAAGCTTCAAACCATGGCATGCAAGTTTTTGATTTAACACAATTAAGAAATGTGGCTAATCCACCAGAAACATTTGCATCAGATAAAGACTTTACCGCTTTTGGTAATGCTCATAATATCGTAATTAATGAAGATTCTGGTTTTGCATATGTTGTCGGCTCAAATCAATTTAGTGGGGGTCCATTTTTTATTGATATTAGAGATCCTAAAAACCCAATTGCAGCTGGTGGATATGCAGCTGGTGGTTATTCTCATGATGCACAAGTGGTAATGTATAATGGCCCAGATACTGATTACTCTGGTCAAGAAATATTGATAGGTAGTAATGGTGAGCGTTTTGGAGCAAATGAAGTTGTTATATCTAATGTAACAAATAAATCAAACCCTACAAGTATTGCAAAAATTACTTATGCAAATGATAGTTATACACACCAAGGTTGGTTCACAGAAAATCAGCGTTACTTTATAGTAGGTGATGAGCTAGATGAAACTGATGGTAAAGTGGCTAAAACGAGAATTTTAATTTTTGATTTACAAGATTTAGACAACCCACAACTATTATTTGAATATTCTGGCCCCACAGAAGCTATAGACCATAATGGTTATGTAAAAGGGAACACTTTTTATTTAGCTAATTATAGAGCAGGAGTCCGTTTTCACGATATTTCTAATATTGCTTCTAAAACAATGACAGAAACAGGTTATTTTGATACGTATCCAGAAGATGATAACCCTGCTTTTAATGGAGTTTGGAATGTATATCCATTTTTTAATAGTGGTAAAATTGTAATTAGTGATATTGAAAAAGGCTTATTTATACTCAAAAAACAGTAGTAATCTTTTGAAAAATAGCATTATTTACATTATTTTAGTATTTGTTGCAAGTTCTTGCTCAAAAGAAAGTGTATATCAAAATACATATAATAAAACGCTTCAAATTGAAACTATCAAAACTTTTGGAGGTTCAAAGAATGATGCATTCCTTTCTGTAAAAAGTACTTTTGATGGTGGTTATATTGCAGTTGGTCATTCTCAAAGTTCAGATTTTGATATCAAAGAAAAAACTAATGATAGTTATGATTATTGGGTACTAAAGTTTGATAATAGTAATAATTTAGTTTGGAACAAAACGTTTGGAGGCTCAAATGACGATAGAGCTAGAGATATTATTGAACTCAATGATGGTTCTTTTATAATATCAGGTTTTAGCAGAAGTAATGATGTTGATGTTACAAATAACGAAGGCAATTATGATTTTTGGGTTGTAAAAATCGATGAAAATGGCAATTTAATCTGGGAAAAAAACTTTGGGTTTTCTGGTTCAGACCAAGCCTTTGTTATAAAACAAGTTTCAGATAATTCTATTCTTTTAGGAGGCTCTTTAGATGTAACAGCTTCTGGAGGGCAAGGTAATTCTAAAGTAGCTAATAAACATGCAGGTGGCGATTATTGGTTAATAAAAATAGACATAAATGGTAATAAACTATGGTCTAAATATTATGGGGGATTGTTTACAGATACCCTATTAGACATTGCTGAAACTGATAATGGAAATTATATATTAACAGGTTTTAGTGATAGTGCAGATACAAACATTTCTAATAATTTAGGCACTTACGATTACTGGGTTGTTAAAGTAGATAACTCTGGCACCTTGCTTTGGGAAAAGAACTTTGGGGGTTCTGAAATTGATGAAGCTTATGCAATAAGTAAAACACCTGAAGATGCGTTTTTGATAGTCGGTAACTCAAGAAGTTTAGATAAAGACATTAGTAAAAATAATGGCTCATCAGATATTTGGGTTATTAAAATTGATGTTGATGGTAAATTATTGTGGGAGAAGAATTTTGGGGGGTCTTCTTTTGAAGGTGCTAAAAAAATAATTCCTTTTTCTAATGGAGGTTTTTTAATAGTAGGTAGCTCAAGAAGTGCAGATACAGATGTAACAGAAAATAAAGGCAATAAAGATGTTTGGGTCATTAAAATAAATAACGAGGGTACTTTAGAATGGCAAAAAAGTATTGGAGGCAGTGAATTAGAAGAGGCTAATAGCATAGTTGAGTTTCAGAATGGAGCAATTATTGTAGGAGAATCTTGGAGTTCAGATCAAGAAATAAATGTAAACAAGGGTTTTTCAGATGCCTTACTTATAAAATTAAAATAGAAAAATGAAAAAAATACTACTACTAATTTGCTTATCATTCTTGCTTATAGAATGTAACTCAACTGATGATGTTGAAGTAGAAAAAATATCAGTTTCATTACAATTTGAACACTTTTGGCTTGCCTCACCCTTAACTGCATCAGATTTAGATACTTTTAAATTTGAAACTAAAAATGGAGATTTTTTAAAAATTGAACGTTTACGTTATTTACTTTCTAATATATATTTAATAAACGATAATGAAACTTTTACGTTTAGCGACTATACCTTAATAGATTTAGAAAAAGACGATAATTTTACTTTACAACTTTCAGAAAAAATAGTACCTGGCAGCTATCAATTAAAATTTCGTTTCGGTTTTAAAGATGATGATAATATTGATGGAGCTTATCAAGATTTGAATACAGTTAATTTTAATGTACCATCAATGTTGGGTGGTGGATATCATTATATGCAGTTTGATGGCAAGTATAAAGACAATAACAATCAAGATGCAAACTTTAATTACCATGCAATTAGAGCTGTAGACAGGTCAGACCCTAATAACTTGGTTTACGAAGACACATCTTTTGAAGTTGATTTAGGTACATTAAGTTTTATTAGTAATTCAGAAATAACTGTAAAAGTAAATATTGCTGAATGGTTTAGAAATCCTCATACATGGGATTTAAATCAACTAAATACTGTGCTAATGCCCAATTTTGAAGCACAAAAACTAATGAGTGCAAATGGGAAGACAGTTTTTTCTTTAGGTGATATTAATTAATAAAATTCGTGTTTTCATCTTAACTTTATGGAGAAACCTCAAAAATGAAACAAGCTTGGCTTTATACTTTCTCTTTTTTTCTTTTGATGAATTGCACATCCAAAGAAGAAGAAAATTACACGCCTGTTGTCTATGAACTAAAAATACCACAGCTTTTTAAAGAAAAATTAATTAATCAAATTGTACCTGCAAATAATCCGCTTACACAAGAAGGGGTTGCACTAGGTAAAAAATTATTTTTTGATAAAATACTTTCTGGTGATGGAACTCAATCTTGTGCTAGTTGCCACAATCCGCAAAAAGCATTTACAGATAATTTACAATTCAGTTCAGGAATTGATGGAAAACAAGGTATTAGAAATGCAATGCCACTCTTTAATTTGGCTTGGAATTTTGATGAAAAATTCGCCTGGGATGGAAAAGATTTCAGTCTAGAAAATCAAGCTTTAGAACCAGTTTTAAATCCTATTGAGCTTCACTCTGACTGGAAAAATGTTGCTAAAAAGTTACAAAATCACTCTGAATATCCAACTTTATTTTTACAAGCATTTGGCACTTCAAATATAGATTCAACTTTAGTTACAAAAGCATTAGCACAATTTGAACGTACCTTAATTTCTGGAAACTCAAAATTTGATCAATACTTATTAGGAGAAGCCACTTTAACACCAGAAGAACAAAATGGTTTTAATATTTTTATGGATGAAGCAAGAGGAGATTGTTTTCATTGTCATGGAAGTGATAATAATCCACTTTGGACAGACAATCAATTTCATAACAATGGGTTAGATGCCTCTTTTTCTGATTTAGGTTTGGGAGCAGTTACTGGAGATCCTGCAGATAATGGAAAATTCAAATCACCATCCATAAGAAATTTAAAATTTACAGCACCTTATATGCATGATGGTCGTTTTGTAACAATAGAAGAGGTTATCAATCATTATTCAGAAGGTTTAAAACCTTCATCAACTATTGATCCATTAATGAAAAAAGTAAATCAAGGTGGAGTAGGTTTATCTGCAAAAGATAAAGCAGACTTAAAAGCCTTTCTTTTAACGCTTTCTGATGATGATTTTGTGAACAATCCTGATTTTCAAGAATAATCAATAAAACTAATGATTTCATAGCACTTGTTAATGAAAATTTATCTCTTTTGTTTAACTTAAATAGTATCTTTGCCAACACTTTAGATTTAATCTATTTAAAATTATGATAAAAGTATCAGACACAGCAAAGAAAAAAGTCATTGAGTTAATGACTGAAGATGGCTTTGACGCGGCTAAAGACTATGTGAGAGTTGGTGTAAAAAGTGGTGGTTGTTCAGGTTTATCTTATGATTTAACTTTTGATAAAACCCAACAAGAAAACGATAAAATTTTTGAAGAAAATGATGTAAAGCTTATCGTAGATAAAAAAAGCTTTTTATATTTAGTAGGGACAACTTTAGAATATTCAGGAGGTTTAAATGGAAAAGGTTTTGTGTTTAACAATCCTAATGCCAATAGAACTTGTGGGTGTGGAGAGTCTTTTTCTTTATAGAAAAAGAATTCAAAATTTAAAAGTTTAAGATTTAAAGTTATGGCAACCGTTACAAAATTCGAAGATTTAGAAATTTGGAAACTTTCTAGAATTCTTTGTAATGACATTAATACATTAGCCAATAATTCAGAATTAAGAAAAGATTACAAATTATATAGTCAAATAGATGGTTCTTCTGGTTCAGTAATGGATAATATTGCAGAAGGATTTGAAAGAAATGGAAACAAAGAATTCATTCAATTTTTATCAATAGCAAAAGCATCTTGTGGTGAAACAAGATCTCAATTATATCGAGTTTTAGATAGGAACTATGTGAATGAAAATGAATTTATTAAATTAAAAGAACAAGCACTTGTTTTAAGTAAAATGATTGGTGGTTTTATTAATTATTTGAAAAAAAGTGATTTCAAAGGAAGCAAATACAAAAGTTAGCAAGCCAACTTTGAATTTTAAACAAAGAACTTTGAATTTATGAAGTATACAGAAGAACAATTAGAAGAGGAATTAAAAACCAAAGAATACGAATATGGTTTTTATACAGATATAGAAAGTGAAACCTTTGCAAAAGGACTAAATGAAGATGTTGTTCGTGCAATTTCTAAAAAGAAAAACGAACCAGAATGGATGACTGAATGGCGTTTGGAAGCTTTTCGTGTTTGGCAACAAATGGAAGAGCCAGAATGGGCAAATGTAACGTATCCTAAACCAGATTTTCAAGAAATTGCGTATTATTCTGCACCAAAAAAGAAACCAAAATTAAATTCTTTAGATGAGGTAGATCCAGATTTATTAGAAACGTTTAAAAAATTAGGAATTTCTATAGATGAGCAAAAGAAACTTGCAAACGTTGCTGTAGATATTGTAATGGATTCTGTTTCTGTTGCCACAACATTTAAAAAAACGTTAGCTGAAAAAGGCATTATTTTTATGCCAATTTCAGAGGCAATTCAAGAACATCCAGAACTGGTAAAAAAGTATTTAGGTACAGTTGTACCTACTTCAGATAATTTTTATGCAGCATTAAATTCGGCTGTTTTTTCTGATGGATCTTTCTGTTACATTCCAAAAGGAGTAAGATGTCCAATGGAATTATCAACCTATTTTAGAATTAATGAAGGAGGAACTGGTCAGTTTGAAAGAACATTAGTTGTTGCAGACAAAGGTAGTTATGTTTCTTATTTAGAAGGTTGTACAGCTCCACAAAGAGATGAAAATCAATTGCATGCAGCTGTTGTAGAGTTAATTGCTATGGATGATGCAGAAATCAAATATTCTACTGTACAAAACTGGTTTCCTGGAGATGCAGAAGGCAAAGGTGGTGTTTTCAACTTTGTAACCAAAAGAGGTTTATGCGAAACCAATGCCAAAATTTCTTGGACGCAAGTAGAAACAGGTTCTGCTGTAACTTGGAAATATCCTTCTTGTATTTTAAAAGGAAATAATTCTGTTGGTGAATTTTATTCAATTGCAGTAACCAATCATTTCCAGCAAGCAGATACAGGAACAAAAATGATACATTTGGGTAAAAACACCAAATCAACCATCATTTCTAAAGGAATTTCTGCAGGGCAATCTCAAAATTCTTATAGAGGATTAGTACAGATTAATTCTCGAGCAGAAAATGCACGAAATTTCTCTCAATGTGATTCTTTATTGATGGGTAATGCATGTGGAGCACATACGTTTCCATACATAGAAACCAAAAACAAATCCGCACAAATAGAACATGAAGCAACCACAAGTAAAATAGGAGAAGACCAATTGTTTTACTGTAATCAACGTGGAATTGATACTGAAAAAGCAATTGCTTTAATTGTAAATGGATTTAGTAAAGAGGTTTTGAACAAGCTTCCAATGGAATTTGCTGTAGAAGCACAAAAATTATTGGAAATTAGTTTGGAAGGTTCTGTAGGATAAACATGTAATACCTACAAGGTCAAAAAAAGACCTTGCAGGATTTTAAACAATCAAATGAAAAAAATACTATTTTTATTTCTCGCGATTAGCGTTATAAGCTGTAAACATCATAGAGAAAGAGTAAAAAACTTAGTTCAGAATAAAATTGAAAAATCAAATGTAAAATTATATCAATTGGTTGGTGGTTCTATTTTAGTAAATAAATTAGAGGTTTTTTCTCAAGATACTACTTACACTGGGCAATCAAAGCAATTTACAGATGCATATTATGTAATTTCTCATCCTAAAGGAAATTTAATGTGGGATGCAGGTTTACCAGAACAAATGGTAATTCCTAAACCTTATACAGATCCAAGTGGAGTTTATACTATTCAAAGACCAGATTCTTTAGTAAATCAATTAAAATCGATTGATTTTAAAATTGAAGATTTTAAATATTTTGCAATGTCTCATTCTCATTTTGATCACACAGGACATGCAAATTATATGAAAGATGCCACTTTATTAATTCAAGAAAATGAATATAATGCTGTTGCTGGAGATTCAGTAAAAGTAAAGAACCCAGCTGTTGCAATGCTGACTAAAGTTCAAAAAATAAATGGCGATTATGATGTTTTTGGAGATGGAACTGTAGTTATCAAATACATGCCAGGTCACACAATAGGGCATCAAGTGTTATATGTTGAAGTTGCTGGGCTAGAAAAACCAGTTTTGTTAACAGGAGATTTATATCACTTTGAAGAAAATAGAGAAAATAAAGGTGTACCCTCATTTAATTATGATGTAAAACAAACTCTAGAAAGTATGGATAAGTTTGAAGCCTTTGCAAAAGAGAAGAATGCAACAGTTATCATACAGCACTCTCCATTAGATTATCAAAAATTAGAAAAATTATTAAACAGCTTAAAGCCAAAAGCTTAAAGCAAATAGCTTAAAAAACGATGTTAAAAATTAACAATTTACACGCTACAATCGATGAAAAATCAATCATTAAAGGGTTGAATTTAGAAGTAAATGCAGGTGAAGTTCACGCAATTATGGGACCAAATGGTGCTGGAAAAAGTACGTTGGCAAATATAGTTGCTGGCAAGGAAGAATATGAAGTAACTGACGGAACTATAGAATTAAATGGAGAAGATATAAGCGAATTAGCTCCTGAAGAAAGAGCTCATAATGGTGTTTTCTTATCATTTCAATATCCAGTGGAAATACCAGGAGTTTCTGTAACCAATTTTATCAAGACAGCAATCAACGAAACTCGTAAGGCAAAAGGTTTAGAAGATATGCCTGCAAAAGATATGTTGAAGAAAATTCGTGAGAAATCTGAATTGTTGGAGATTGACAGAAAGTTTTTATCTCGTTCTCTAAACGAAGGTTTTTCTGGAGGAGAAAAGAAACGTAATGAAATCTTTCAAATGGCAATGTTAGAGCCAAAATTAGCCATTTTAGATGAAACAGATTCTGGTTTAGATATTGATGCGTTGCGTATTGTTGCAAACGGAGTAAATAAATTAAAATCAAAAGATAACGCAGTAATTGTAATTACACATTATCAACGTTTGTTAGATTATATTGTTCCTGATTTTGTACACGTTTTACACGATGGAAAAATTGTAAAAACTGGTGATGCTTCTTTGGCTTTAGAATTAGAAGCAAAGGGTTACGATTGGATTAAGCAAGAACTTGTATAAATTAGTTTGCAGTCACAGTATTCAGTTTTCAAAACTGTAAACTGGTAACTGCATTCTGAAAACTGAAAAATTGAATACAATAGATCTTTTTTCTGGTTGTGGAGGTGTTTCATTAGGTTTTAAATGGGCTGGTTTCAATGCGGTTTTAGCATCAGATATTGATGAGAATTGCGAGAAAACATTCACTGCTAATTTTCCTGAAACGCCATTTATTTGTGGAGATTTATCAGACATCAAAAAAGAAGATTTTGATAAGCACATCAACAAAGAAATAGATGTTGTTATTGGTGGACCACCTTGCCAAGGTTTTAGTTTAGCTAATAAAAAAAGAAATAAAGTTGCAGATGATCCTAGAAATAAATTGTTTTATGAGTTTGTAAAAGTAATTGATTGGTACAATCCAAAATCGTTTGTGATGGAAAACGTAAAAGGATTACTTTCTATGAAATCTGGGCAAGTAATAAAACAAATTATAGCTGAATTTGAAAATGCAGGAGAATATGGATACGAAGTAAAATACGAAGTTTTAAAAGCTTCAGATTTTGGAGTTCCACAAGCTAGACAAAGAGTAATTGTTATAGGAATTCGTAAAGATTTGAAAGTTTTGCCTGAATTCCCAAAAAAGAAATACGAAAAAGAAATTACTGTAAATGAAGCGATTTCTGATTTGCCAACCATTCATGCATCAGAAGGAAAACCAATACAGCAATACACAAAAAAAGTAAAAAATGGATACCAAGAGTTTATGCGAAAAAACTCTAATAATGTAAAGAATCATGTTGCAATGAGACACACACAGCGTTTAATAAATCGTTTTAAAGCCATAAAAAATGGGCAAGGTTTGTTAGATGTTTGGGAAACTCATGGAGCTGTGCAAAGAGGCAATCCTGGAAAAAAATCAACGGTAAAATTTAGCCAGAATAACCAACGTTTGCATGGAGATAAGCCTGCACCAACCATTGCAGCATCGTTTCAAAGTAATTTTATTCATCCAAAATTGGATAGAAATTTTACAGCAAGAGAAGGTGCAAGATTGCAGTCTTTTCCAGATGATTTTGAGTTCAAAGGAATGCGAACTAAAATGAGTTGGGAAAAAGGATTAAGCCAATACCAACAAATAGGGAATGCAGTTCCGCCTTTATTGGCTTACGAAATTGCATTAACATTAAAAAGAGTTTTAGAGAAAGGGAATGTTGTTGATGAAAGTAAAGCAATAAATGCTGACGTTTTTCATCAACCAGAAATCATTTAAAATTAAAAAATAGTTCTATCATGGAAATGAAAGATAAAATAGTATCATCTTATGTAGCTTTTGAAGATAAAGTGGACACCAATTCTGATATTCACGACATAAGAACCAAAGCTTTTGAGAATTTTGAAAAGCTAGGTTTCCCAACCAAAAAGTTAGAAGCTTGGAAATACACTTCTTTAAATAGTATTTTAAAAAATGATTTTAGCATTTTTCCAGATCGTGAAAAAGCAGTAGAATTAGCAGATGTAAAAAAGTATTTTATACATGATATTGATACGTATAAAGTAGTTTTTATCGATGGAAAATACAGTTCTTTTTTATCGGCAACTACACACGAAAATTTTGATGTTTGCTTAATGTCATCCGCTTTAAATAAGCCAAAGTACAAAGCTGTAATTGAAAACTATTTTAATAAAGTTGCTAAACAAGACAATTTAACAAGTCTAAATACGGCTTTTGCTGCAGAAGGTGCTTACATTCATATTCCGAAAAATATTGAAGTTCAAAAGCCGATTCAAATCATCAATTTTACTACAGGTTCTGAAGCTGCAACAATGATTCAGCCAAGAAACTTAATTGTGGTTGAAGAAAATTCGCATGTTCAGATTACAGAACGTCATCAAAGTTTAACATCTAACGCTGTGTTAACCAATGCAGTTACAGAAATTTTTGCTGCAAAAAGCTCGACTGTAGATTGTTATAAAATTCAAAATGATAATTTAAATGCTTCTTTGGTTGATAATACGTATATAGATCAAAAATCGAACAGCGTTGTTTCTGTACATACATTTTCTTTTGGTGGAAATATTACTAGAAACAATTTAAATTTCTATCAAAATGGAGAACATATGGATTCTATTTTAAAAGGAATTACCATTTTAGAAGGAAAACAACATGTAGATCATCATACTTTGGTGCATCATATAGAGCCAAATTGTGAATCGCATCAAGATTATAAAGGAATTTATGATGAGCGTTCTACAGGAGTTTTCAACGGAAAAGTAATTGTAAATAAAGAAGCTCAAAAAACAAATGCTTATCAACAAAATAATAACGTTTTGGTGAGTGATAAAGCTACTGTTAATGCCAAACCTCAACTAGAAATTTTCGCTGATGATGTAAAATGTTCTCATGGTTGTACTATTGGTCAGTTAGATGATGATGCTTTATTTTATATGCAACAACGAGGAATTCCTCAAAAAGAAGGAAAAGCTTTATTAATGTTTGCTTTTGCAAATACAGTTTTAGAGAGTGTAAAAATTCCTGAAGTAAAGTCTAGAATTACAAAATTAATTGCTCAAAAATTGGGTGTTAATATTGGTTTTGATTTATAAGTATATCAGTTAAAGTATATTTTGATTGCGTTAAACATAAATTTTATTATACTATAGTTTTGTGTTAAATTTTAAATCAGCTTATTATGAATAAAACAATAAAAATAGTACTGTTAATAGTAGGAATTATCCTTTTAGCTTACGGAATTTATATATTGGTAATCCCAGAGACTCAAGTCTCTATTGGAGATTTAGATTTGATAGAAGCTCAAGATAACACAAATGCATATATAACAATTGGTTTAGGAATTGTAGCTGTTGTTTTAAGTTTGATAAAAGGTAAAGAATAATTTAATTCATTATATTAACAAATTTCCAATAATATTTATCCCTAACAGAGGTTTTAAGTTCTTTTGATAAAGATTGGTAAGAGGTATTATAACTTTTTTCTGCATAATCATTTCGAAATTTATTAACAATATCTCTTGTAAGTGATAAAACTTTAAAATAGCTTTCAAAGCTAGTATGCTCATTAAATAAAAGAACGAAGGGAGAAATACCCTCATTGAGTATTTTTTGTTCAATTAATTCTTTTAGCTTTCTCATAGATATAGTGTTATTCTCAAAACGAACTTTTATCTTGTTTAAGATTTTGATTTTAATAAGTTTACGATTTGTATTGCCAATTATAGAATTTTTTAGAATAAAACCGAAAGCTTTATTTGTAGAGAAATAAAAAGGAATATTCTTGTCTTTTAAAGAATAATAAATTTTTCTAGCTTTTAATTCTTTTAAATTATTATGTAGGTTTTTAACATCTAGCATACTGGTATTTTTATCAATATGTAGAATATAAGATAAATATGGATGGTAAAGGCTAGAAAAATTAGATTGAAAATCTAATATCTGCTCTTTTAGTGACCTTGTCTTTATAATTGAATCTCTGACATCACTATTAGTAATTAGTTTATTTTTTGTAACGTAAATATCAAAGAAAAAAGGTTTATAATCAGGTATTTTTGTAAAAGAATTTGAAGTTACTCTTTGTATATTATACTTATATAAGAAATTTTTAGATAAAATAGATTTATCTATAGATTCATTATTAATAACTTCAATTTTAGAAATAGTAAAAGCAAATAATAGAGTAAGTGTTATAAATAATATAAAACTTTTTAATTTATTTTTTGATAAAAAAGACTTAAAAGACATCCACATTTGCCCTAAAAAAACAATTATAATTAAATAAAATATATATGTTATTTCTGGGAAAAAATCTTTTGTATCAAAACTTAATGCTAAAATTCCAAACATAAATGAAATTCTAAAAAACCAATTTATAAAAAACCAGTTTGAAACTCTTTGAAGGTTTAAAATATTCTTCTTTTTATAATTGTATTTGCTTAGAAATCTTTTAGGTTTATTAATTAAAAATTCAAAAATAATTGAAAAAGAAAAATTCAATGAAATGAAAGCAATAAAAAAATTATAATAGAATTGCTCATTTTCATTTAAGATTATTAATTCATATTTATGAAGTATAGCATCAAAAACAAGTAAAGATTTACCAATTAATTTTATAAAAGAGTAAAAAATTATTGTCGTAAATAAACCCATGAGGCTTCCAATAAATAATTCCTTTTTTGAAATTTTCATTGTATTCCGTCTGTTTTTATATAGGATTTTTTTAGAAACCATTTTCTTGAAACTGATAGCAGATTTCTATATTAGAAAGAAAAATACCTTATTTGTTACAGGAAGAATTGGTTATTTTATTCAATTGATGAAATAATACCACTCAAAAAAGTATTTTCATCCATCCAAGATAAGCCCATTCTTACAACTACCAAGTCTTGGTCTGGTAAAATATATACACGTTGACCTTGATAACCATCAGCAAAGTACATGTTTTTTGGAACATCTTTTAGTCGCCCATTTGCATTTAACCAAAATTGTGCACCATAACTATTTTCAGAAGAAGGTGCAGGTTTTGTAACATAATCAACCCAATCTTTAGCAAAAATTTGATCACCATTCCAATTACCTTTATGTAGGTATAACAAACCAAATTTGCCCCAATCTCTTGGAGTAGCCCAAGCATAAGAAGAAGCCACATAATTACCTGCCAAATCTGCTTCTAAAATCATAGAGTTCATCCCAATTCTATCAATTAAATCAGAATACCAATAATCTAAATATTGTTGATGAGTAGAAAACTGACTTCTTACGATCCCTGATAATAAATTAGAAGTTCCAGAAGAGTAATTCCAAGAACTGTTTATTTTGCCTACTAATGGTTTATTTTCTTGTATTTTGGTCATATCTCTTTCTAAAAATAAC
Source organism: Polaribacter porphyrae (assembly GCF_002954685.1). Lineage (GTDB taxonomy): Bacteria > Bacteroidota > Bacteroidia > Flavobacteriales > Flavobacteriaceae > Polaribacter > Polaribacter porphyrae. The sequence continues at coordinate 3,041,970 of NZ_MSCN01000001.1, forward strand.
ATTGTAGTTGCATCAGAAATTTCATCGTAGTTTTCATCCCATTCTAAACCAGAATTCATTTGTAATAAATTATGAATGGTAATGTTTTTACGTTCATCTTTCTGCCAAGAAGTAATTGGTGCTTTATCAGTTACTTTCAATTTTCCTTGATATTCCATTATACCAAAAACAGTACTTAATACACTTTTGGTCATAGACCATCCTAATATTTTAGAATGCTTATTAAATCCTTTGGCATATTTTTCAGCTATAATTTTATCTTTATATATAACCAAAACTGCTCTAGATTGGTTTCTCCCAAATACAGAAGCAACAGTTTTATTTAATTTGGTGTATTCAATATTAGTAAAAAGGGTATCTTTTTGTTTTCCATTTCCATAAGGATAAGGAGTAATGTTATTAGGAGCTAACACTCTATCAGGTACCAAATACTTTGCATTTTCATCCTCTTTTGAAAGTGTTAAAACCGTACCTAAACCCTTTCTATAAATAGCTTTTCTAGTTAATAATCCAAATGCAGATGAAGTTGCTGTTTTTGTATTTAGATTTACCTCATCATCAGCTAAATTAACAGGAGCAAAATTATTGTCAGTTTTATCTGTAAACGCTAAAGATCTATTGGCTACAAAAACGGAGGATGCCGTATTTTTTGCAGAATATCCAGAAAGAATGTTCAATTTTGGATAATTTACGATCATAATAACTGTAATTACAATCAGCAGTAATATGAGGACTCTTTTAAAAATTTTCATTTCGAAATAGTTTAGTTATGTAAAAATAAGAAAATCATATTGTCTTTTTTATCAGTTTCAAAAATCAAGGTTTATCTTTGTGTTTTAAATCGATTTCTATGTTTAATGTTGATAAAATTCGCAAAGATTTCCCAATTCTGAAGAGAAATGTTCACGGAAAATCTTTGGTTTATTTTGATAATGCAGCTACCTCCCAAACACCACAAGTGGTTATTGATGCTATTGTTGATTATTACACGAATTACAATGCTAATATTCACAGAGGTGTACATACTTTAAGTCAAGAAGCTACAGATAAATACGAAGAAGCTCGTATTAAAATTCAACAACATTTTAACGCAAAAGAAGCTTACGAAATTATATTTACTTCTGGCACAACACATAGTATTAATATGGTTGCTTCAGGTTTTGCATCACTTTTGCAAGAAGGAGATGAAATTATTGTTTCTGCTTTAGAACATCATTCTAATATTGTGCCTTGGCAAATGTTGTGCGAAAAAACAAACGCCGTTTTAAAGGTAATTCCAATGCAATTGGATGGAACATTAGATATGGATACTTACCATCAACTTTTAAATGAAAATACAAAATTAGTGTTCTGTAATCATGTTTCTAATGCTTTAGGAACTATAAACCCAATAGAAGAAATTATTGATGCAGCTCATAAAGTAAATGCTGCTGTTTTAATTGATGGTGCACAAGCTACGCCTCATATTAAACCAGATGTACAAGCTTTAAATGTTGATTTTTATGTGGCTTCTGCACATAAATTATGTGGCCCAACAGGACAAGGAATGTTGTATGGTAAGCAAGAATGGTTAGAAAAATTACCTCCATATCAAGGTGGAGGAGAAATGATTGCTACTGTTTCCTTTGAAAAAACAACTTATGCAGGTTTGCCCCATAAATTTGAAGCAGGAACTCCTAATATTTGTGGAGGAATTGCATTTGGAGCTGCCATTGATTATATGAATTCTATTGGCTTTGATACTATAGCCGATTACGAGAATGAGCTTTTAGAATATGGAACTCAAGAATTACTTAAAATAGAGGATTTAAAAATATTTGGAACTTCTAAAGATAAAACTGCAGTAATCTCTTTTAATGTAGGAAATATACATCCTTATGATATTGGTGCTATTTTAGATAAATTAGGTGTAGCTGTTAGAACGGGTCATCATTGTGCACAACCAATTATGGACTTTTATCAAATTCCAGGAACCATAAGAGCTTCTTTTTCATTTTATAATACCAAAGAAGAAATTGATGTTTTAGTAAAAGGAGTTAAAAGGGCGCAAATGATGCTTTCTTAAGAATACATTTTCAAACAAAAAAGGTTGAGAATTATTCTCAACCTTTTTTGTTTGAAATTTAAAATTCCTTATCTTAAAGAAGGATTATAATTTGTAGGATAGTTTTCTGCTTTAGCTAAACCATCAGTAGCTACAGAGAAGTTTGAACCAAATTCAGTATCAATAGCACCTAAAATTTCATTAGCCATTAGTGCATAACCTCTACCAGTTAAATGTACACCATCTAAACTTATTAAACCTCCAGTTACTAATCCAGTAGTCATTAAATTACCATCAAACATAATACCTGTTGTAGAAGCAGTTTGTAAAACAGTTTTAAAATCTACCATAGTTATATTTGGGTTAGCAGAAGCAACTTGTTGAATAGTGGTATTATACGCATCTGTAGCTGTTTTAATAGCTGTTTGCTCTTCTGGTGTTAAAACCCACATGTCTGCAAGTGGAACAGAAACACCATTTATTAATGCAGGATTACCACCAACAGTTGTACCTAAAAAACTTGAACTAGCTAATAAAAGTAAATCATCAGCAGTAGCTTGTCTGTATTTTGGTAAAGCTGCAAAAGCAGGATTAATTGCTCCTAAATCAGTTAAATCTTCATCTATAATTACAACTGCATTTTGCCCAGCAGTAAAGTTTATTGTTCTCCTATCAACTTCTGCTTGTGTTAATAAACCTGTACCAGCTAAAGCAGCTAAAGCTTGTTGTAAACCACCATTATATGGTGCATAACCAGCATTTACTTGAGCAGCAGTAGCAGCATCCATTGGAATTGAATTAAAAGGAACAGTTGTAAAGTTAGCCAAAGAAGTAATGTAAGGTACATTAGCTACAACTCCTTTTGCTCCATTAGTTGTTAATGCTGTAACCATTCCAGAAAAAACTTGAGCAAAAACATTAGGGTCAGTAATATCATTAGAACCATAAGTAGCAGGGTTTAAATTTCCTGTTTGATCAACACCTGCTCCTCCAGAAAGTGCAAAACCTAAAACATCATTCCCACCAATCTCTGATAAAGTAAAGAATGTTGGTGCTTGGGTTAAAGCATCTCCCATAACTGTTGCATTAGGTGCAGAAGCCATTCTGCCAAAATATGGGTTTAAAGTTGCGTAGCCAGGAAACGTTAGGTGGAAACTTTTAGCTCCAGGAATACCGTAATTGTTAAATGAAGTTCCAGAAGCTCTTGCAGTAACTTGTGTAGTAGGTACAGCATTTAGCCTAGCAGGACCAGCACCATTAAAATAAAACCTAGGTGGTTGCACAACAGTGCTTCCTAAAACAAAACCACCAATATTATCATTCATTAATGGAGATGCAAAACTAGTTCCAAACTTTGAAGCTAATATGCTTGGGAATGAATTTTCTTGAGCTTTAATAAATAAAGCACCATCAGTAAAACCAGATGTAAATGATGCCCCAATAGCTACATATTTAGAGAAATCTAATCCGTTAGTATTTAATTGAACCACAGGTTCAGCCTCTTCTGTAATAGGGTCTAATTCGTTGTTTACATCACAAGACATAAAACCTCCTATTGATAAAAGAAACAAGGCTATATATTTATAATTTTTCATAAATTATTTAATTTTTTATTAGTTATTAATTGTCCAAGAAAGGTAATATTGAGAACCAATTGCACCAACTCCAGGAGCACTCAAATACTCTTGTCCTGTTAAGTTAGAACCACCTAATTTAAATACAGATTTAATTGAAGGTACTCTGTAGTTTACTTGTGCATCTATGACAGTTCTTTCGTCAATTACACCATCAACAAAAGATGATTCCCATTCAAATTCAGTTTGCCATCTAAAGTTAACATTAAACCCAAAGTTTTTGAATACATTTGGATTCCCAAATTGCACTTTTATTTTATGTTCTGGAGTGTTGAAACCCGCCTCAAAATCTGGATCTGTAGTATTGTCAAAATCGAATTTAGCATAAGTATAATTAACACCTAAACTATAATTTTCAAAAATCTTTGTATTCACTCCTAAAGTAGCTCCATAAGAACTTATATCAGAAGGTGAATTGGTATATATCTGTAAATCTGCATAACTACCTCTAGTTTTTAAAGCTGTTTCTAGGGCAGTACCTGTTAGGTTTTTATCTAATGCAACTCTTACGTTTTTATTAGAAATAAAATCTTCATAAGAGTTATAGTATACACTTAAATCAATGGTAAACCTTGAGTCACCAATAGTTTGTAAACCTCTATACCCAACTTCATAAGCAGTAACTTTTTCAGGTTGTACAAGTGTTGCAATTGCTCTAGTTGGGTTACCATTTTTGATTGAAAATTCAGAATAAGATCTTTCATAGGCATCTCTACCTGTAATTGTGTAATCAATACCATTTCCACCAGTAACTACTGTTGAAAACCTATCTAGATTATCTGGGGCTGAACCAACAAGAATTGAAGATCCTACATCTAAACCAATATATTGATCTTGTGTTGTAGGGTTTCTAAAACCAGTTTGAAAAGAAGCTCTAAAATTTTGATTTTTATCTTCACCAGCTGCATAGGCTAAAGATACTCTTGGAGAAACATTACCATTAAAATTTTGAGCTTTATCATATCTAGCAGATGCAGTTAACTTTAAACGATCATCTAAAAATTTTTTCTGTAGTTGTGTGTAAACACCATATTCATTATAATCAATTGGTCCATCAGCATCTGTGAATATATTTCCAAAAGAATTTAAAGAATACAATCTATAAGAACCTCCTATTTGTATTTCAGCAAAGTCTATATGGTCTCGTAAGTTATAATTTGCATCTACATGATATAATTTTGTTTGATCTCTAAACTTTGCCCCAGTTTTTAAGTCAGGATTTATAATAACATCATTAAAAGCTTTCTGAAATTCTGGAGTACCAGGATTTAACCTATTCCTATCAGCAAATGTTCTTGCAGCTACATGATTACTAGCTGTAACTCCAGGAACACCTCCCAAATAAGCTGCAGCATATTCACCAAACCAATTTGCATCTGAACTCCAAGTTCTATTGATATTTAAAGCAGCAAATAAAGAATTGTAAGAATCCCCTGCGTCTTCAGCAGTTGTATAACCCCTAACAAAGAAATTTTTACCTCTAATTTCTAATTTATGTTGTTCCATAAAAAAGTTTTTGATGCTATATCTTTGCCCTCCTTGATAAATTGTGTTACCAGTTCCAAATTTAGAATTCCAAATAATTTCTAAACGATCATCTCCAAAAGGTCTATAATTTAAGGATGCTCCAAATTTTACACTTTTTGCATCATAATCCATTAAATCAACCTCATTATAACCTGTTCTACTTACAGTTCCGATAGAACCTCCTAAATTAAGAGAAGCAATATCTCCATGTACATTAACACCATTATAGTTTGGGTCATCAGTTGGTCTTGGATTATCAGGGTCTCTTTCCCCTGGAATATAGTTTCCATCATCATCAACACTTCTGTAATCTGTAGCAAACCATTCAGTACCTTTTAAATATTCTAAAGTAGCTTTTGCAGCAAATTTGTCAGAAAAAGCATGTGCCATTCTAATATTAAAATTAGTAAATTCATTATTTCCAGCAGCTTCTTGGCTTGTAATACCTCCTTTTAATGCAACACTAATTCCTTGGTGATCAAAAGGGCTTTTACTAGTCATAAACATAATACCATTAAAGGCATTTGCACCATATAACGCAGAAGATGCACCTGGTAATAGTTCAACTGTTTTTACATCTAATTCAGACATACCAAGTAAGTTTCCTAAAGCAAAGTTTAATGCTGGTGAAGAGTTATCCATACCATCTACCAATTGCATAAAACGTGTGTTTGCAAATGTTGCGAAACCACGAGTGTTAACCGATTTAAATGTTAAACTACTCGTATTTATGTCTACACCTTTCAGATTTTCTAAACCGTCATAAAAAGAAGGTGAAGAAGTGTTTTTGATGGCTCTCGTGTCCATTCTTTCAACTGTAACTGGTGACTCCATTATACGTTCTGGAGTTCTAGAAGCAGATACTACAATTTCATCTAAAGAAGTTTCATTCTCTTTTAAAGAAACTTCAATTTTTTGATTGTTTTTTATAATCTGAACTTTTTCTGTTTGAAATCCTAACATCGAGATTTCTAGTGTAAAAGGCGGATTATCCTCAACTTTAAGAACAAAGTTTCCATCAAAATCAGTGTTAGTTCCCACTGCTTTGTTGGAAATCTTAATGTTTGCTCCAGGGAGTAAATCTCCTGTTTTTGCATCTTTAACTGTACCAGTAACAGTGGTTTGTGCCACCATTGCTAAACTACCGAAAGCTATAAATGCAACAAGTAAAATTTTTTTTATCATAATTTGAATTATTTGTTAACTAATACGCAAAATACAATTTTTTTTGAATTTCTGAATAATTGATTTGTTAATTTATCATTTTGGCAAAAAAAGAGGAATTTAATTGTGTTATAATCATATTAAAACAGGTGTAATAGATTATATTTTACAACCTACTTATTGTACATTTGTAATTCAATTATATTTAACCTTTGGATATTGTAAATAACATTTCTAAATTTTCTTCAAAAGAGAAAACTTTTGTTACTATTGGTACTTTTGATGGCGTTCATTTTGGACATCAAAAAATTATAGAAAAATTGGTATTAGAAGCCCAAAAAGCCAATAAAAAATCTGTTTTATTGACATTTTTTCCTCACCCAAGAATGGTATTGCAAAAGGATGCTTCTTTAGAGTTAATCAATACTATTGGAGAACGTGCTAATTTATTAGAAAAAATAGGATTAGATTATTTGATAATTCATCCTTTTAGTAAAGAATTTTCGAGAACTACTGCTCTAGAATTTGTTAGAGATATTTTAGTAAATCAGCTTAATATTTCAAAATTAATTATTGGTTACGATCATCATTTTGGTAAAAACAGAGAAGGAAATATTACACAACTTACAGAATATAGCCACTTATATGATTTTACTGTCGAGGAAATTCCTGCTCAAGATATAGATGATGTATCTGTAAGCTCAACAAAAATCAGGAGAGCTTTACATACAGGGAATCTAAAAACAGCAAACGATTATTTAGGATATTATTTTATGTTGAATGGAGCTGTTGTAAATGGAAAAAAACTAGGTGGTAAAATAGGATACCCAACAGCTAATATTGATGTAAAAGAAAGCTATAAGTTAATTCCAAAAACTGGAGTATATGTAGTTCAATCTAAAATTGATAATATTAATGTTTTTGGAATGATGAATATAGGTAACAGACCTACTGTTGATGGAAATCATCAAACAATAGAGGTACATTTTTTTGACTTTAATCAAGATTTATACAATCAAAACTTAACGATTGAGCTTATGTATTTTTTACGAGATGAACAAAAATTTGCTTCAATTGAAGAGCTAATTCATCAACTAAAAAATGATGAAAAAATTGCTAGAGATTATATTAAAAACAATCCTTAAACTAGATTGTTAGTTTCTATATCTTCGTGTATCTTTGTGCCTTATAAAACATCCAAAAAATGTTACAAGTACACTATATTAGAGAAAACACTACAGCTGTTTTAGAGGGTTTAGCAAAACGTAATTTTGCAAATGCTGAGACCATTATTAAACAAGTTTTAACTGCTGACGAAAACAGAAGAGCAACGCAAGTTGAGCTTGATAATACTTTAGCAGAATCTAATAAGTTATCTAAAGAGATTGGAGTTTTATATAAAAGTGGGCAAGCACAAAAAGCAACTTTGTTGAAAGAAAAAACAAAGCAGCTAAAAGAAAGTTCTAAAGAACTATCAGAAAAACTAAATGATTTTGCTAATGAGTTACAAGATTTGTTATATCAAATTCCGAATGTGCCTCATACATCTGTAAAAGCTGGTACATCAGAAGAAGATAATGAAGAGGTTTTTAAAGAAGGAAAAATTCCTGATTTAGGCAAAAATGCACTTCCTCATTGGGAATTAGCAAAAAAATACGACATCATCGATTTTGATTTAGGTGCAAAAATTTCTGGTGCTGGTTTTCCTGTATATAAAGGAAAAGGAGCGAGATTACAACGTGCTTTAATCAATTATTTTTTAGATAAAAATACTGCTGCAGGCTACCAAGAAGTACAAGTACCACATTTAGTAAACGAAGCTTCTGGTTTTGGTACTGGGCAATTACCAGATAAAGAAGGGCAAATGTATTATGTTACAGAAGACGATTTGTATTTAATACCAACTGCAGAAGTACCTATTACAAATATGTTTCGTGGTAATTTAATGCAAGAAACAGAGTTTCCTATTTGTGTAACTGGCTATACACCTTGCTTTAGAAGAGAAGCTGGTTCTTATGGTGCACATGTTAGAGGTTTAAACAGATTGCATCAATTTGATAAAGTAGAAATTGTTAGAATAGAACACCCAGATAATTCTTACCAAGCTTTAGATGGCATGGTTGAACACATCAAAAATATATTAAGAGAGCTGAAGTTACCTTACAGAATTCTACGTTTGTGTGGTGGAGATACTGGTTTTACAGCAGCTTTAACTTTTGATTTTGAGTTGTTTTCAACTGCTCAAGATAGGTGGTTAGAAATTAGTTCTGCATCAAACTTTGAAACGTTTCAAGCAAATAGGTTAAAACTACGATTTAAAAATAAGGAAGGTAAAAGTGAATTGGCACACACGCTTAATGGAAGCTCTTTGGCTTTACCACGTGTTTTGGCTGGAATTTTAGAGAATTATCAAACTGAAGATGGAATTCAAGTTCCGGAAGTCTTGATTCCTTATACTGGTTTTGATGTGATTAATTAGATTTTATAGTGGCAGTAATGCAGTTGGCAGTATTCAGTCAAAAACTGACTGTAAACTAATTTAATTTGCTACAACAGCAACCATTAATCTTTTATATTTATTCATCTCTAAAAGTGAATTTAAATAAGCACTTATTTGACCATTTTGCATAAACTCAATCGAGTTTTGTTTTGCATTTTCGTATTTGTTAGTTAGATCTTTCATAATCTCGTTTTGATTGGTTATTTATACTATAGACAAGTTTCGTGCCAAAACGTTACAAAAAGCATCTAAAAATAAGATGGGTTTAATAGAATTTTAACATTTATGTTGATTATCTTTGAATTGGTATGAAGCAAATAGTACTCCTTTTTTTAATCGTTGCTAACAGTTTTTCTTACGGGCAGCAAAAAGATCAAAATGATTTTTTTTTGGCAGAAACCTATTTTAGGCAAGGTGAATATGAAAAAGCAACTCAAATATATAAGAAGTTGTATGGTAAAAGTAACTTTAATACCACATATTTAACAAGGTTAATTACTTGTTATCAAGAAACAGATAAATTTTTGGTTGCCGAAAATTTATTAAAAGAAAAAATAAAGAAAAACCCAACACAAGGATTTTTGTATGTGCTTCTAGGGCATAATTTTGATAAACAACAACTCAAAGAATTAGCAAAAATAAATTATGATAAAGCATTAAACTCTTTAGAAAACAATGCTGCTTATGGAGGCTTAATTGGGCGTTTATTTAAAAATTACAGTTTACTAGATTATGCTATAAATGCTTATGAAAAAACAATGCAGCTAAATGAAAGTTCTAATTATAATTTTCAAATAGCACAGATTTATGGTGAAAAAGGAGATTTTAAATTGATGTTTGAATCGTACATTAATTTGATTGATAAAAATGCTCAATATTTAAATCTAATTCAACGATATGCTAGCAAATACATTACAGATGATGCAGAAAATGAAACTAATATTTTATTTAGAAAAACCTTATTAAGAAAGTCGATAAGCAATCCAAAAAACGAATGGAATATCTTATTAAGTTGGTTATTTGCACAACAAAAAGATTATAAAAAAGCGTTGATACAAGAGAAAGCTTTGTACCAAAGAAATCCTACAGGTTTATCTGATATTTTTAGTTTGGGCAAAAATGCTTTCGATAATAAAGATTATGAAACGTCTAAATCTTGTTTCGATTTTATTGATAAAGAATCAATTTTAAAAGATGAAAAAATTGATGCAAATTGGTATTTAGCAAAAATTGCTGTAGCTACCAGAAATCCTGAAACAGAAGTTATTTTTAATACTCTTTTTAAGGAGTTTGGTAAAAATAAACAGACTATTAAACTTCAAGTTGAATATGCAGATTTTTTAACATTTACCAAAAATGAACCTCAAAAAGCAACTACAGTTTTAGAAGAAGCTTTGAGTTTTACGACATCAAAATTTGATAAAGGAAGAATCAAGCTAAAATTAGGAGATGTTTTAGTTTTTAGAGGTAAATTTAACAAGGCTCTGATTTATTTTTCTCAAATTCAAACACAATTAAAAGGCTCTGAATTGGCACAAGAAGCACGTTTTAAAGTAGCACAAACTAGTTATTTTAAAGGTGATTTTGATTGGGCAAAAGCACAAGCTAAAGTATTAAAAGGTTCTACAACACAATTAATTGCAAATGATGCAGTAAATTTATTCTTAAAAATCACTGATAATGAGCCTGTAGATTCAATTCCATCAGGTCTTAAACAATTTGCAAAAGCAGAATTATTAGCTTATCAAAATAAAAACGCAACAGCTTTACAAGAGTTAGAAAACTTATTATCTCCAAAAAATCAAAGTAAAAATGAATTTTTTAACGGAGCAAAACCTGGTGAGGTTATTTATGATGATGTTTTGTATTTGCAAGCAAAACTTTTCATAAAACAAGCAAAATATTTAGAAGCGATTAGTAGTTTAGAAAAGATTATTGCTGCAGATAATCAAGGTTTTTTAACAGATGATGTATATTATTTAATTGCAGAAACCTACAATATTCATCTAAATGATATTGAAAAAGCCAAAGAGTACTATCAAAAAATTGTTTTTGAACATCCTTCAAGTATTTATTTGGTTGATGCTCGAAAAAAGTATAGAAAATTAAGAGGAGATACTATTTAGTTTCTAGTTTGTATTTATTGGTTTATGGTTCTTAACGAAGATCAAAAACGAATACTTACCAGCAACTAAAAAACATCAACCAAAAACAAAAAAGAATGTACATATACAACGTAACAATAAATGTAGATGAAACTATTCATAATGAATGGCTAACTTGGATGGAAACACATATTCTAGATGTTTTAAATACAGGTAAATTTTTATCAGCAAAATTTACAGAAGTTTTGGTGAATGAAGAAATGGGAGGTAAGACCTATTCTGTACAATACACTGCAAACACTAGAGAAGATATTGAGTTGTATTATAAAGAAGATGCAGATAAACTACGTATTAAAGGTGTAAAAAAATTCGGAGATAAAATGCTAGCTTTTAGAACAGAATTACGATTAATAAAAGAGTTTTATCCTACAAATGTGAGTAATTAAATGCACAGAGCCTTTATTCTTTTTTTGATAATCTTTGGATGTAAAAACTCAAGCCAAAAGCAAGTTAAAAAAGAATTTAAACCTACTACAATAGTATCTAAAGATACATTTAAAATAAATGAAAATTATATAGCGAAATCTTTTGATTTCCCTGTAGGAAAACCCAATGGTAAAGGATATTACAATGCTCAAAAATTTCAAGAAAATTATCATTTAGGAGACGATTGGAATTCAGTAAAAGGTGGTAATTCTGATTTAGGAGACCCAATTTATGCAATAGCTAATGGATACGTTTCTCAAACTAAAAACTATAAAGGTGGTTGGGGAAACGTGATAAGAATAGTACATTATCTATCTAATAAAAAAACTGTTGAATCTTTGTATGCTCATTGTGACACTATTTTAGTCAAAAATAAAGTATGGGTTAAAAAAGGAGAAAAAATAGGAACAATAGGTAATGTAAATGGTCTGTACTATGCTCATCTTCATCTAGAAATACGAGATAAAGTTGATTTACCTTTAGGTGCTGGATATTCTAAAGAATTTGATGGTTATCTAGACCCAACAAAGTTTATTAAAGAACATAGAACTCTTAAAAACTAACCTCAATCCCTAAAGAAAAAGTATTAATTTTAGACACTCCTAGTCTATAATGCTCATATCCAGTAGAAATTCTGTAATGCTTTATATGGTATTTTAAAAGCAATTTAGTGTTATTAACTCTTTCAGCATTTATGCTAGTTGTTTGATGAGAAAATAATAAGCTTATTGGTTTTTTTATAAACCATTCGCCTCCAACACCAAAAGTAAAACCAGTTTCATTAACACTATTTGCTACATGAGTAGCTCCTAAACCAAACCAAGCATCAAAACGTTGTGTTCTAATTCTATGATACTTTAAAATTGCAGAATACATGGTAAAATTATCTCTTTTACCACTTACATTTTCAGAAAAACTTGTAAAATCAGCGTTTAAAGAGAATCGTTTTAGAAAACGAAAATCTAACCCTAAATTATTGCCAAACAAATCTTTGTTTTCTAGCAAAAAACGATTATAAATATCTAGCCTAATTATCTTATAATTTGTAGAATCTGTATAAATAAAATTTCCATAATCTTTGGTTTCATAAGGATAATTGGCAATCTCTGCAGAATGCATACTACTATCATATTCAAAGGGAGATTCAATAGCTACTCCATAAGCTGTGTAAGAGAATAATTTTATAAATAGTTCAGCTATAAGAGAACCAAAAAAAGAATCATCGTCATTAGATGAACTTTTAGAACTTCTTTTGCTAGAAGAAGAATTAGTTGTAGAAGAGGTGGTTTTTAGACTTTCTTTTGCGTTATTCAATTTTCCATTTTGAGAAAACCCTTGAAAAGAAAGCATAACAATACATACACTAAAAATTAGTAAATTTTTATACATTTTGGTTGATTTAAATTTCTGTAATCACCAATAATTATGCCGATTTTAACTGTATATTTGTTAAAATAGTATAAAATTAGAGCAGTGTCTGTAAAAGCAAAAAAATACCTAGGTCAGCATTTTTTAAATGATGAAAGCATAGCAAAAAAAATTGCAGATACTTTAACTGAAAAAGGATACAATAATGTTTTGGAGATTGGTCCAGGAATGGGTGTTTTAACCAAATATTTGCTTAAAAAGAAATTAAAAGTTACAGTTTTAGAGTTAGATGTAGAGTCTGTTATGTATTTGAATGATAACTTTAAAAAAGAGCAAATCAGCATTAATACTTCATCAGAAAAATTTGAAATTATTGAGGGTGATTTTTTAAAACAAGATATAACATCACTTTTTAAAAAAGAACAGGTAGCTATTATTGGTAATTTTCCTTATAACATTTCTAGTCAAATTGTATTTAAGGCCATTGAGAATAGGGGAGTTGTACCAGAACTTTCAGGAATGTTCCAAAAAGAAGTAGCCATGAGAATTGCTGAAAAAAAAGGTTCTAAAGTCTATGGAATTTTATCAGTATTAACACAAGCTTTTTACGATGTTGAGTATCTTTTTACTGTGCCACCAAATGTTTTTAGTCCACCACCAAAAGTAGATTCAGGAGTAATAAGATGTATCAGAAAAGAAAATTATACACTTCCTGTAGACGAAAAGATATTTTTTAGAGTTGTAAAAACAGCATTTAATCAACGTAGAAAAATGTTGCGTTCTAGTTTAAAATCATTCAAACTTTCGGATACTTTAAAAGAAGACCCTATCTTTGCGAAAAGACCAGAACAATTATCGGTTTTGGAGTTTATTTCACTCACGCAAAAACTCATAAAACATGGCATTTGAAATCACAAATGAATTTCTAGAAAATCTTACCGAGCTTATTAGTACTAACAATGAAAGTGCCATTACTACATTGTTTAAAGAAGTACACTTTGCAGATGTTGCAGAGGTTTTAGACGAAGTAAATTTCGAGGAAGCCATTTACATCATTAAGCTTTTAGATAGTGAAAAAACATCAGAAATTCTTACAGAGTTAGAAGTTGATATTCGTGAAAAAATTCTTGAAAATTTATCAGCTAAAGAAATTGCAGAAGAAATTGAAGAAATGGATACTGATGATGCTGCAGACATTATTGGTGAACTTTCTGATGAACGTCAAAAACGTGTAATTAATGCATTAGAAGATGATGAGCTAGCTGCTGATATCAAAGAGCTTTTATCTTATGATGAAAATACTGCTGGTGCATTAATGGCAAAAGAATTGGTAAAAGTTTATGAAACTTGGACAGTAGCTGGTTGCATGCGAAGAATTAGAGGTCAGGCAAAAGACGTTACAAGAGTACATTCTATTTACGTGGTTGACAAAGAAGATAAGTTAGTTGGTAGGTTGTCTTTAAAAGATTTAATCATTGCAAAATCAGATCAACAGATTGCAGATATTTTAAAATCGAAAGTAGATTCTGTAAATGTAAATGAAGATGATGAAGAAGTTGCGAAAATTATGGCGAAATATGATTTAGAAGCTATACCAGTTGTAGATGATAATAAAGTGCTTTTAGGTAGAATTACTATTGATGACATCGTTGACGTATTAAAAGATGAAGCTGAAAGAGATTATCAATTAGCAGCAGGTTTAACACAAGATGTAGATTCTGATGATAGTATTTTACAATTAACCAGAGCTCGTTTACCATGGCTTTTTCTGGGTTTAGTTGGTGGTATAGGAGCATTTATTATTATGGAAGGCTTTCAAGGTGTTTTTACTAAATATGCATCATTATTCTTTTTTACACCTCTAATTGCAGCAATGGCAGGTAACGTAGGTGTTCAATCTTCAGCTATTATAGTGCAAGGTTTAGCAAATGATGATGTAAAAGGGAGTATTAATAGCAGGTTGTTAAAAGAAATGCTTTTGGCAGCTTTAAATGGAATTATTTTAGCTCTATTCCTTTTTTTCTTTGTCTGGGCTTATGAAGGTAAAATTGATACAGCATTAGCAATTTCTACTTCGCTTGTAGCAGTAATTATTGTAGCTGGTTTAATAGGCACTTTTGTACCTTTATTTCTAAACAAAAGAGGTATTGATCCTGCAATAGCAACTGGACCTTTTATTACAACTTCTAATGATATTTTTGGAATTTTGATTTACTTCTTAATCGCTAAAATGATTTTAGGGATATAAAAAAACCTTTCTGATTTTTTATCAAAAAGGTCTCTTCATATAATTGTGTGGGGGACATCAAATTCTTTTCATAGCAATTTTTCCCTACTTTTTCTTCTTACTTCTTCTTTTTCAGAAAAATTATATATCAAAAGTAAAGACTGTTCTAGGTTTAATAATGTAAAAAACCGAAAGATAAAATGTGGATTTCCGCAAAAAGATAAAAACTAATCGATAATACCTAATTCTTTAGCTTTTAAAACCAAATCTGTGTTATTATTCGCATTTAAATCTGCTCTTAAATTACTTAATTTAGCTTCTATGGAACGTAACTTTAGTAAAGTTCCATCTGTTTTTTTAATGACTCCTACAAGATTAGAAATTTTTGCATGATTGGGTAGTTCTTTCAAAATTTGAATAGCAACGTCATCCATTTGAATTTGAATGATATTTCTACGCATTATTTTTTGATGAATTTCATGCGTATAATAAAATTCATTTGCCAACATTTTTTTTACTGCAAATCCAATTTCAGTAGCATCGCACTTACTCTTTAATAGATACGCATTAGGGTTTAAATTACTGATAACATTATATACTCTATTTGTTTCTGTATGCCCAGTAATCACAGCAATTTTAAGATTAAATTCATTATTTTTAATGGCTTTAATCAGTTCTTCTCCACCATCAATTAAAGAATCTTCAGTGGTATTATCAAAGCTTAAATCTGTAAATAAAAGCTGAAAAGGGTTTGTTTTTAGACTGTTTTTTATAAGTTGAAAAGCTTTATCACAATCATTTGCAGTAACTATATCAAAATCACCAACTTCTTTCAAAGAGCATAAAATTCCTTGAATTACCAACTGATGATCATCAACTACTAAAATTCTTACTTTACTTTCCATTTTTGGGAATTCTAATTATTAATGTTGTTCCTTTATTTTCTTCGCTTTCAATCATAAAAATACCACTTATATCTTCAATTCTCTCTTTCATGTTTTTTAACCCTATACCACTTTTTTGTTTTTTTAGGTCAAAACCAATTCCATCATCTTTAATTTTTAATATGATTTCTTTTTTAGTCTCTGTAAAATCTAAAATAACAATTTTAGCATTTGCATATTTTTCAGCATTTTGGATACTCTCTCTAATCGATAAAAATAAAGTTCTTTTGATAGATTTATTAATGGTTGCCCAGTTTACAGTATTAATTCCATGAACTTTGATACTAAAATTAGCATCAAAATAGTCTGACATTAAATTAACAATTTGATCTTTAAACGAAACTTCATCAAAAGAAACACTACTTAATTGGTGAGATAAATTTCTTACATTTTCTTTTACTCTATCTAATTCTTTAGATTCTTCAATCAAGTTATTTTGAGCTAACTTTTTATGCAAAACCCTAATATCTCCAGCAACTTCATCATGTAAAGATTTAGCAATTTGTTGACGTTCTTTTTCGCGAGCTTCCACTTGTTTTAATTTAGATTCAAACAATAATTTTTTTCTTCTATTAGTTACAATTACATATCCAAATGCTAATATCAATAAAAACCCAGAGGCTACTAGCCAACCTATAACTTTTTGTTGCTGTTCTTTTTCTAATTGTAACTCTTTTTTTTCATTCTCGGCTTTTAAAGAATTATTTTCTAATTCCTTTTTTTCAGTTTCATAGATAATTTTTGCAAATTGATCTTTTAAGTTTCTTTCACTTGTTAGTATACTATCGTTTAGCTTAATAATTTTTCTTAAGTAAGATTTCCCTTTTTCTCCTTTTTCAATTTTTGAGAGATAGTTGTAGTTTTCTAAAATTCGTTTTGTATAGTTGGTTTTTTTTGCAGTTCTTACTCCCATTAATGCATAATTCTTTGCTTTTTTGTAGTTTTTTTGACTCAAATAATATTCAGCAAGAATAGAATAAGATGTTGTTAATCTTCTTGTATCATTAATACTTTTTCTATAATTATATGTTTTTAAAAATCCTTTTAGAGCTTCATTATATTTACCTATTTTAAAGTTATTATAAGCTATATTTTCTATTCCATTATAAAATCTAGTAGGACTTTTTTTCTTTATACTATCTTTAATTATTTTTAAATAATATTCATTAGATTTCTCATAAAATTTTTCTAGCTGATAGGTTGAAGCAGTATTATTATGGTAATCAATATAAACATTTAATAATTTTAAATCATTATTTAAGTATCCTATTTTGTATGATTTTAGATAGTTTTGCCTTGCGTTATTATATCTACCCATTTTAGAAAGAATTAAACCTAAATTATTATAGCAATATGAAACATAACGATTAGGTTTTATAGGTTCTAAATAACGTAGAGCTTTAATAGAAGTAATTTCACTCCCAAGATAATCTTTCTCACGCTCTTGAATTCTAGCCATAGATAATAATCTTCTACCAACAGCTAAAGAGTCTTTTAAAAGAATTGAAATATTTTTAGATTTATGATAATAATAAAAACAACTATCTGTTACATATCTTTTTCTAAAATTTAATGCTTTATAATGATAATATTTGGCAAGAGATAAAGAATCATAAAACCTTTTATAATTTCTTAATAAGTTAATTTCACTTTTTTTAAGATTTTTTAAATCATTTTTACGATAACTTTCTATACCGTAGACAATATTTACCTCTCGTATTAATGAATCATTCTTTTTTTTATTAGCTATTCGTAGAGCTTTTTGAATAAGTGTAGAATCTTTAGTTTGTTTATATGCCTTTAATAAATTAGGTATACTGTCATCTTGTCCAAAAGAAAAGCTTTGGTTAATAATAAATAGTAAAATAAAAATTATTTTTTTCATATAAAAAACACCTTGATTTACCAAGGCGTTAAGTTGTTATTTTGATGCAATTGACTCTTTACTAATCCACATCTTCTCCATCTCCACCTTCATCTTCTCCACCACCATCAAGCTCTCCATCTCCAGGATTTAAACTTTTAGCATACTCATCTAAATAAATTTCTTCTTTCATTTTTTTAATTTTTAATGGTTAATATTTTAAAAATAATGATTTATAATGAAAAATCAATCATTTTGATGCATTTTTTGAAACAAATCCCAAATAACAACACCTGTAGTCACAGAAATATTTAAAGAATGTTTGGTACCCAATTGCGGAATTTCAATACACAAATCAGAAACATTAACAACTTCTTGTTGTACGCCTTTTACTTCATTTCCCATCACAATTGCATATTTTGTGTTTTTCTCTGGATAAAAAATATCAAGTTTAGTAGAATTTTCTGCTTGCTCAATAGCTAAAACTTTTACATTTTCTGTTTTTAGTTTTTCAACTAAAGTCAAAGTATCTTCAGCATATTCCCACTCCACAGATTCTGTTGCACCCAAAGCTGTTTTATGAATATCTTTATTTGGTGGAGTTGCAGAAATGCCACACAAGTAGATTTTTTCTATCAAAAAAGCATCACTAGTTCTAAAAACAGAACCAATATTATTCAAGCTTCTAATGTTGTCTAAAACTACAATTATAGGTGTTTTTTTTGTGGCTTTAAATTCATCAACCGAAATTCTACCTAGCTCGTTATTTTTAAGTTTTCTCATAATTCAGTTTTCAGTTAGCAGTATGCAGTTAGCAGTAAAAAACTGAATACTGAATACTGAATACTGCCTACTTTTTGTAACTTCGCAAAACTAACTGAAAATTTCTAAAAACTTGGCAAAATCAAAGGCGAAAAAGGTAACTCCTTTAATGAAACAATACAATGCCATCAAGACTAAATATCCTGATGCAATGTTGCTTTTTCGTGTGGGAGATTTCTACGAAACTTTTGGGGAAGACGCTAAAAAAGCAGCACAAGTTTTAGGAATTACATTAACAAAAAGAGGTGCAGGTTCAGACTCGGAAACAGCCTTGGCTGGTTTTCCACATCATTCTTTAAACACCTATTTACCAAAATTGGTAAAAGCTGGAATGCGTGTAGCAATTTGCGATCAGTTAGAAGACCCAAAAATGACCAAAACCATTGTAAAACGAGGTGTTACAGAATTGGTTACACCAGGAGTTTCTTTAAATGACGAAGTTTTACAAAGCAAAACCAACAACTTTTTAGCTGCTGTTCATTTTGATAAAAAACAACTCGGAATTTCATTTTTAGATGTTTCTACAGGCGAGTATTTGGTTGCACAAGGAAATGCAGAATACATAGACAAATTGTTGCAAAATTTTAATCCGAGTGAAGTTTTGGTTCAGAAACAAAACAAGCAACAATTTTTAGAGCTTTTTGAAAACAGATATTATACTTTTTATTTAGATGATTGGGTTTTTCAAAAAGAATATGCAAACGAAACTTTACACAATCATTTTGAGGTTAAAAGCTTAAAAGGTTTTGGAATTCAAGATGTAAAAAACGGAATTATTGCTGCTGGAACAGTGTTGTATTATTTATCAGAAACGCAGCACAATCAGCTAAAACACATTCAGCAAATTAGCAGAATTGCAGAAGACAATTATGTTTGGATGGACAGGTTTACAGTCCGAAATTTAGAGTTGTACAATCCGAATTCTGTAAATGCAGTAACGCTTTTAGATGTTATTGATAAAACCATTTCACCTATGGGTGGAAGACTTTTAAAACGTTGGTTGGCATTACCTTTAAAGAATATTGAGGAGATAAAAAATCGTCACGAACTAGTTAAATTTTTTATCAATTCTAATGATTTTTCTAAAACTGTAACTTATCAACTTAAACAAATTTCAGATTTAGAAAGACTCATTTCTAAAGTAGCAACAGGTAAAGCTTCACCTAGAGAAATTGTGTTGTTAAAAGATTCTTTAAAAGCTATTTTACCTATAAAATCAGCATCAGAAAAAAGTAAAAATAAAGCTGTTCAAAATTTAGGAAAACAACTCCATTCTTGTGAGGTTTTAATTGATAAAATTTCTGAAACTTTATTTGATAATGCTCCAGTAAACATCAACAAAGGAAATGCAATTGCCAATAATGTACATCAAGAATTAGATGATTTGCGTGCGATTTCTAACTCTGGAAAACAGTATTTAGATGATATGTTGGCTCGCGAAACTGAAGCCACAGGAATTACAAGTCTAAAAATCGCTTTCAATAACGTTTTTGGGTATTATATTGAAGTTAGAAATACACATAAAGATAAAGTTCCTGAACAATGGATCAGAAAACAAACCTTGGTTTCTGCTGAAAGATACATTACTGAAGAACTGAAAGAATACGAAACCAAAATTCTTGGAGCTGAAGAAAAAATTGCCAAATTAGAACAAGAAATTTTTTCTAAATTATTGCAATATATCATTCAGTTTGTTGATATTGTTCAAGAAAATGCACAAATTATTGCAAAAATTGATTGTTTACTATCATTTTCTGTTATAGCTGTTGATAATAATTATGTGTGTCCAATTATGGATGAAAGCACAGATTTAGACATCAAAAACGGACGTCATCCTGTTATTGAAAAACAACTTCCTATAGATCAAACCTATATTGCAAATGATGTTGTTTTAAACAGAAATCAGCAACAAATTATTATGATTACTGGACCCAATATGTCTGGTAAATCTGCCATTTTAAGACAAACTGCGCTTATAGTTTTGTTAGCGCAAATGGGAAGTTATGTACCAGCACAAAACGCTAAAATAGGTATAGTAGATAAGATTTTTACAAGAGTTGGTGCAAGTGATAATATTTCTATGGGCGAATCTACTTTTATGGTAGAAATGAACGAAACAGCTTCTATTTTAAATAATATTTCTGAACGTAGTTTGGTGCTGTTAGATGAAATTGGACGTGGAACTTCAACTTATGATGGAATTTCGATTGCTTGGGCAATCTCTGAATTTTTGCACGAACATCCATCTAAAGCAAAAACGTTGTTTGCCACACATTATCACGAACTCAATGAAATGACAACCACTTTTGAGCGCATTAAAAACTTTAATGTGTCTGTAAAAGAACTGGAAGACAATATTATTTTCTTGCGTAAATTGGTTTCTGGTGGCTCTAACCACAGTTTTGGAATTCACGTTGCAAAATTAGCAGGAATGCCAAACATGGTGATTCATAGAGCAAATAAAATTCTAAAAAAACTAGAAGAAAACAATAAAGATTATGAAGTAAAAGATGTTTTAAAACAGACACAACATGAAGATTTACAATTAAGTTTTTTTAAATTGGATGACCCTTTGTTAGAAAATATTCGTGAAGAAATTTTAGCTACAAATATTGATACACTTACCCCAATCGAAGCTTTAATGAAATTGAATGAAATTAAACGAATGCTGATTAAAAATTAATTTTAAATTTTTAGGATTAATTATTTAAAAGTATTTGTCAAGTACACAAAACTTATTATATTTGCACCTCTCAAAATCACTTTTGAGAAAGTTCTTTAAAAAGACTGCGAAAGTAGCTCAGGGGTAGAGCATCACCTTGCCAAGGTGAGGGTCGCGGGTTCAAATCCCGTCTTTCGCTCTATTTCCATAAAACATACCAATGCTGAAGTGGTGGAATTGGTAGACACGCTGGACTTAAAATCCAGTGAGCAGTAATGCTCGTATGGGTTCAAGTCCCATCTTCAGTACAAAAACCGTAATTTAGTTGTTACGGTTTTTTTGTGAAGTAACTTTACTGATTTAATCTTAACAAAAAAGGGCAACAACTATAATAATTGTTACCCTTTTTATTGTAATAAATAATTAAATTATTTATTGTAAAATATATTTAGTACCATCATTAATAACATTCATTGTATAAACATTATCACCTGGTTCCCAAACAGCATAAGAAACAGAGAACTTTTGATCTAATCCGTACTGTGGAAAATTATTTAATAAAATAGTATTTATTTTAGCTAAACGAGCTTCAATAGTTTCTTCATCTGCACCTGCTCTAACATCAAAATTATTAAATCGTCCATTACCAACTAATTCAAAATCTGCATTAGTTAAAGTATATTTAATAGTATTATCTGGTACCCAAGTTGTTCCATCATGCCCAAATTGTAGTGAAATTTCATTACTTTCAGAAATCGAATTCCAATCACTACCATCAAACATAAAGTTTGTATTAATAGTAGAAACTCCTCCATTAAAATTATTATATTGAACTGCTTTGAAATCTCCTTCTGCTGCAAAAGGGAATAAAGTTGTTTTGAAGTAAATTTTAATTCTACGTTCAGCATCTTCAACAGATCCACTAAAATTAGCAAAACGACTACTACCACCCATTATACCATATTCTTCTGCTGTAAATGTAATAGGAGCTGCCCATTCATCAGTTAATACAAATTTATTTGTTATTGGTTCTGGAGCAAATGTGTACAACGCAAATACTTTTACATCAAAAATATTATAATTAGTACCATCAAACTGAAGAATCATTTTTAAAACTGGTCTTGAACTACCACCAGCAAATGTATCATATGTAATTATGAAGAAATCTCCACTGGCTGCATTTGGATAATTATTAAGTAAAATTGTCTCAATTTTTCCTCTTCTAACTTCTACATCTGCTTCAGCACTGCCATCTCTAATATCAAAATTATTGAAAGTTCCGTTACCAATAAGAGCATAATCTGCATCTTGCAAAGTATATTCGGTTGTTTTAGATGCATCAGTAGGGTTTTCTTCTAATTGAACGAACATTTCTAAATCTACAGTTTGAAAATTATCATTAAAAGCTTTGTATGCTACCTTATATTTATCATCAATGTTTGCATCAGGAAAATTATTCAATAAAATTGTTTGAATTTTTAATCTCCTAGCTTCAATAGTTTCTTCAGCTCTTCCTGTTCTAATATCAAAATTATTGAAACGGCCATTACCAACAAAATCATAATCATCATTAGTTAGTGTATATTCTGTAACAATAGGATCTGACAAATATGTTAAATCATAAATAGTTCCTTTAACTTCATTTGGGAATTTAGCATTAAAAAAAGTATTGATATCGTTATTACCATTTAAAGCTGTTAGGTTTATAGCTGTATAGTCTGCATCTGTTAAAGTATAAGATTTTCTCTCAATATTACTTATAGGGTTATAAAGATTATATGTAACTACTGCTGATGAAGCAGATACAATAACACCATTTGCATCAAAATCTACACCCAATCTTGGGTAAGTAGCTGTTAAAAAGGCTGGTATTTTTTCTTTAGCTTCATCTTCTGTTGAGAAGTAAAAATTACTTAATCCTATTGATGAGTAGTTATCTTCAGTTAGTGTTATCACTAAATCTTCTACATCACCATCATTAATTGTTTCTGCATCTATTATTGCATCTATTTCAGCATTAACCTCATCTAAAGAATTACATGAAATAAATACTGAAGCAGTAATTATTAGTAAATAAATTATTTTTTTCATTTTATTTATATTTAAAAGTTAATTCTTGTACTTATACTAAATGTTCTTCCTTGACCTAAAAATACTTGTGCTGTGGAAGCATTACTATCTATACCATCGTCTGCTCTGTTTATAAATTCCTCATTAAACAAGTTATTTACCCTACCAGTTATTGAAGCATCTAAATCGCCTATTTTAAAACCGTGTCTAAAAACAATATCAGATAAGAAATAGCTTGGTACTTCCCATGGTTTTACATTTAATGAAGATTCTTCATCTCTAGCTTGTAAATTAAAATCAGCAAAGTATCTATCATAATAGTTTACATCAAAACTTAATGATGTTTCACTAGATAAATCAAATCGAACACCAAGTGCACTAGTAGTTTGTGCAGAACGACCAGTAGGGATACCCTTTAAATAAATATCAGTTGTTCTTCCAGTAGGATTTCTGTCAATGTCAAAGAAAGGAACATCAGTTACATTATTATTCCATCTCCAATCTCCTACAGAAACCATACCAGTTACTCTTAAGTAATCAAATGGACGATATTCAAAATCAAATTCTAACCCTTGGTGAAGGGCTTCTAAACCATTAATATTAGCAGTTATTAGATCTACCCCTCTTCCTTGACTTGCAGTTTCAGTTCTGTTTTTCCAAATAGTGTGATATAAATTAAAATTCGCTGAAAATTTTTCTGAACGTAATCCATAACCTAATTCAAAACTAGTTATTTTTTGATTTTCTAAACCAACGTTTAAATCGTCATTACTAAAGTTCAACCAAACATCATCTAAAAAAGGCACTCTTTCAAAATACCCAACGTTAAAAAATACATTTTGTACATCGTCTATACGATAATTGGCACCTAACTTACCACCAAAACCATTATAACTTTGAGCATCAGTTAATTGTTCTGGATCACTATCTAGCTTATTAAAAAAATCTTCTCTTTTGTATCTACTATTATTGTAGTTTATTGCTACAAAAGCAGAAATATCATCTTTATCATATTCAGCTTGTGCAAAACCTCCAATCCATTGATGGTATCCTTTATCATGATAATTAATTTTATCACCAACTTGAGTTTCACTTTCACTTAAAGACCTGTTAACGTTTGCTGGAGCACCATTTCTAACGTCTAAAAAATATTGTCCTCCTAATAAATCTGTAACTTCTTGAAAGTGTTCTCCTACATACCAACGATAATCCAAACCGACATTTAAATCAATATCTTCTGTTAATTCTGTGTTATATACACTCAAAGCGCCAACCCATACATGATCGTTTCTACTAGCTCTTAATATTGCTGTAGCACCATTAGTACCGCTTGCAATATTTTCATCAACTATTCTATCTAAATCTACAGGGCCAAAATTACCTATTCTATAGCTGTTGTCTGTAAATTTACTTTGTTCAGCACCAGCTGTTCCACCACCACCACCAGTTCCAGTAGAGCCATAAATAGAGGTTGAAAGAGAGCTTACATCATCTATTTGCCAGTAATGATTTAATGACGCTAATGGTTTATGGTAGAAGTTATCTTCTATATTGGTAATTTGTCCATTCTTGTATCCCCAATCTGGGTTGTAACGACTTCCTCTTTCACTTAATCTATACTCACTTAATAAAGACCTGTTTTGGCGTTGTCCATGACGTTGTTTTGCTCCAAAAACATTAAAGGATAATTTATGCATATCGTTTATTCTGTAAGACAAATTTAAAAAATAAGATATAGCTGTAAAATTTGTACCATCAGCATAAGTTGCATCTCCAGTAGTTGTATCTGCATAAACTGTAGCTGCAAACCCATTATCTAATAAACCAGTTGATACTTTAGCTCCATACCTAGTATAACCGTCATTACCAACATCAAAACCAAAAAAACCTCCTTTTTGTGCGTCTGTTGATTCTGTTATTGTATTTATAGTACCACCAATAGAAGGTACTGCAATTTTAGCAGCTCCTAAACCTCTTTGTGTTTGTACAAGCGAAGTTACGCTTCCTAAACCAGCCCAGTTAGACCAAAATACTCTACCATTTTCCATATCGTTAACAGGGATACCGTTAATCATTACAGCAACGTTTTCTGAATTAAAACCACGCATTGTAATTTCACCATCACCAAAACCACCACCATTTCTAGTTACAAAAACACCTGGTGTAGATTTTAGTATTTCTGGAAATTCTTGATTACCTAATTTTAATTGGATATCTGCTTTTTTAACATTAGATACAGCAACAGGTGTTTTTCTATCTATTGCTACAGAAGCTATAATTAGAACTTCATCTAAAACCGCATCTTCTTCCAATCTAATATTACCTAAATTAGTTTTTGTAGATGAAAAAGCAATCTCTTTCGTTTTAAAACCAATAAAAGAAATCACTAAAACACCTGAATCAGATTTAGTATTTAAAGTAAACTTACCATTAAAATCTGTATCAATTCCATTAGTGGTTCCTTTTTCTAAAATACTAGCTCCAGGTAAAGGTTGATTGGCATCATCAACTATTGTTCCAGTAATTTTAGTTTGTCCTAAAACTGTAGCTGTCATAAAAAATAAAGCTACAAATAATAAGTTTTTAAAATTTTTCATTGTTTAATTTTAAGTTATTTAATGTTTGGCAAAAATCTTGCTTTTACCTGTTTGGTATGTTAATTTAAGGTTAAGGTTTAACAAAAAATTAAGATAAACAAATGTAAAAAAAAATGAATTTTTTACTGAATATCAAGTGCTTATATATCAACAAAGTTGTTAACAAAACAAGAGTTTTTTGTTAAGATTTTGATGTGTTTTTAAAAAAGAAGTTTATCTTTTATTTATTTAAAAGTTTTTTAGCTAGTTCTTTACCTAATTCAACTCCAAATTGATCATAACTATAGATATTCCATAAAATGCCTTGAGTAAAGATTTTATGTTCGTAAAGAGCAATTAATTTACCTAATGAATTTGGTGTGAGTTTATCAAAAAGAATAGCATTGCTTGGTCTGTTTCCTTCAAAAACTTTAAAAGGTAGTAATTGGTTTATTTTATCTTGATTACCAGAAACTTTTAATTCTAGATGAACTTCTTCTTTTGTTTTACCAAAGGCCAAAGCATCCATTTGCCCATAATAATTTGCCATTAATTTTTTATGGTGATCTGTTAAACCATGAAGGGATTCTTTATACCCAATAAAATCTGCTGGAATTAATTTAGTTCCTTGATGTACTAATTGCATAAAAGCGTGTTGCATATTTGTACCTGTACTACCCCAAACGATTGTGCCTGTTTGATAATCTATTTTATGCCCATTTCTATCTACACCTTTCCCATTACTTTCCATAATTGCTTGTTGTAAATAAGAAG
Organism: Polaribacter porphyrae; assembly: GCF_002954685.1. GTDB lineage: Bacteria > Bacteroidota > Bacteroidia > Flavobacteriales > Flavobacteriaceae > Polaribacter > Polaribacter porphyrae. The sequence continues at coordinate 3,068,737 of NZ_MSCN01000001.1, forward strand.
GAAGTTTAGACAGGTATTGGGAATAAGGTAAAACTGCTTCTGTTTCTGCTTGGTAAAAATTATTATACCAAATGCTAATTAAAGCTAAAACTACAGGAATATTATTTTCGAAATCTTCATTTCTAAAATGAATGTCCATTTCTTCAGCACCTTCTAATAGTGCTTTGTAGTTGTCAAACCCAACAGATAGAGAAATTGATAAACCAACTGCAGACCATAAAGAAAAACGACCACCAACCCAATTCCACATTGGGAAAACATTGTTTTTATCAATACCAAAACTATCTACTGCTTCTAAATTTGTAGAAACTGCAACAAAATGTTTTGGAATATCAAAAATAGTTGCCGATTTTAAAAACCAATTTTTAATAGTTTCTGCATTAGAAATGGTTTCTTGAGTAGTGAATGTTTTTGAAACGATTACAAATAATGTAGTTTCTGGATTTAAGTTTCTGATGACTTCAGAAACATGATCACCATCAACATTAGAAACGAAATGTGTATTTAGTTGATTTTTATAGAATTTTAAAGATTCTACAACCATATCAGGGCCAAGATCTGAACCTCCAATTCCAATATTTACGACGTCAGTAATCGATTTTCCTGTATAGCCTTTCCATTTACCAGAGATAACTTTATTACTAAAGCTTTTTATTTTTCTTAATGCTTTTTGAATCTTTGGTTTTATATCCTTACCATCAATTAAAATAGAATCATCAGTAGAACTTCTCAATGCTGTATGAAGCACAGCTCTGCCTTCAGTAACATTAATTATTTCTCCTGAAAATTGACTTTCAATAGCCTCTTTTAGTCCTACTTCTTTGGCCAAGTTTACTAATAAACTGATTGTTTCTTTGGTAATTCTATGTTTAGAAAAATCAACTAATAAATCATTAAACTGAATCGAAAAATCTTCTTTTCTTTTAGATTCTTTACACAAATCTTTAATGTTAATATCTTTAATTTCATTAAAATGATTTGATAGTTCTTGCCAAGATTTAGTAGTAGTAGGGTTGATGTTTTGTAAAGCCATTGTTAATTTTTTGCAATAGTTTCAGAAATTTCTTCTGGTTCTTCTATGGGTATTTGATTATAATCTAATTGATATTTTAGAGTTTTTATAAATTCAAAATATTTGGGTTTAACACTTTTTTTCATCGGTTTTGCTGCTGGTAACTTTTCTCTTAATGGATCTACTTGCTTTCCATATTTCCAGAAACGATAGCAAACATGGGGTCCACTTGTATTACCAGTCATTCCAACAGTACCTATTATATCTCCTTGTTTCACATAATCTCCTCGTTTTACTTTTCGCCTTTTCATGTGCAAGTATTGTGTAGAATATGTGTTATTATGTTTAATTTTCACATAGTTTCCATTGCCTCCTCTTCTTTTAGATTCAGTAACTGTTCCACTTGCAGTAGCAATAATAGGAGTACCAACTCTGGCAGCAAAATCAGTACCTTTATGGGGTCTTATTCTATTGCCATAGAAAGCAATTCTTCTTCTTAAATTATATCTCGAAGATATTCTATATTGAAATTTTATGGGCGATTTTAAAAATTGACTACGAAGCATATTTGCTTCTTCATCATAATATTCAGGAATATTTAAAATTGAATCTGCTACATATCTGAAAGCATATAGATTCTTTCCTTTATGTTTAAATACGGCTGATTTAATTTTTCCATAACCTGCAAAAGTACTATCGTCTATATATTTTTCTTCATATATTAATTTAAAAGAATCTCCTTTTTGAAGTTTGTAAAAATCTAATGTCCATGCATAAATATCAGCAACATTAAAAGTTAAGTTTGGTTTTAACCCTAAACTATCCATAGAAAAAGTGAAGTTTGTATTTACAATACCTTCTACTTTTTTTTCGATAATTTTAATAGGTTTTTTATAGCGTTTTGCCTTTATTATAGAATCTTTAAAATCTAAAATTGTGGCATTAATTTTATCATGTTTATAAATAAAAACTTGTGCTTTTTCAATAGAATCTTTACTGGCTAAAATTGTATATGGCTTACCAGCTCTAACTCTTCTAACATCAAAAGTATCTTTTACAATAGAAGCAATTTGATTAATTTTAGGATACATAACATGATGTCTGTCTAAAATTACACCAAAACTTTCTCCACTTTTAATAGTATCTTGAATTATTTTGTAATTGTCTAAATTATATCCAAATCTAATTTCTGGCTTTTTTTCTTCTATTTTTTGTGGTAAAGATTGGTTTTTATTTTCCTTTTTACATGAAGAAAATGATAGAATTAATACCAATAAAATTAGTGCTTTTTTCAATGAAGTTATGCTAATTTGAATCAATCTCAAAAGTACAAATAAAATTGATTTATTTTAACCCTAAAAACAGAAGTTAATAAAACGGTTTCGTTAAAATTATCTAAAGTTTCTGAAAAGTATTTGCTAGCCCTTTATAAGCTTCTAATTCAGCTCGTAAAGAACCAACTGCTAATGAAGCTTTCATCTTTATAGGTATTTTATTTGCATCATCTGTAATCCAAATAGTAACGCTTTCTTGAGCTTTAAAAACTCTACCAGATTGAACTATAGGTCTAAATAATAACGTTCTTACTTTACCAAATTTAGTTTTTAAAGTTTCTTTGCCTAAAAAACGAAGTTTAAAAGGGTATGTTTGAGCATCAATAAACATGTCTAGTTTTATTTCATCTCCTTTTTTTAATTTTGAAACATCTTGGTTTCTTAAATAGTAAAATGAAGAAAGCATGTCTTGTATATTACCAATAGTAATTGAGGTATCTTTTTGTTGAGTAAAATCTTGAACGTAAGCTGTTTTATATTTATGATTAAAACTAGTTATTCTGTGTTTTTTATAACCACCTTCATTTATTTTTCTTTTGAATAAATAAGGTTTTAGAGTTTCTTTATCAAAGAAAGACTCGTACAAATCGTCAACTTCAAAAAACCATTTTATCATACCAGATGTCCAACCTGTTCCTTTGGTATAAAAAACTTTTTTACCTTGATATTCTTTTTCGTGAACTTCTAATATTGCTGAACCAGCCCTTAAAAAACCACTGTAACTCATTTTATACCTTAACCATTCTCCGTTTTGAAATGCAGGTTTTTTCTCTTGACAAATTAATGAAGATGAGAATATTATTAATAAATAGAAGAGATACTTTTTCATAAAAAATCAAACTTATGAAAAACGAATGACAATTACTGTTCCAAAAGTAAAAAAAGCGATAAACTAAATTTTTATTGGTAATTTTTTAACTTTTTTAATGTTAAAAAGTTCCCCAGTTTTTTAACTCTTCTTCAGTCCATAGATAAGGATAAAAGATTCGTCGTTGGTATTTTGGATGCATATATTTTCGCCAATTACTACCTCCTGTTGCTTTTAAGTCAGAATCATCTCCTCCAATATATTTAGCTGCAGCATTATAATGAGCCATAACCCATTTTACATTTACAGTATAATCATAATGACGCATTGCTTTTATTAATTCTGGATTTTCTTGTACTTCTTTTGGTAATTGTTTAAATTTTAAAGAAAGGTTGATATCATTATAATCTTCCATAAAATCGATAAAATCTCCCATATATTTTTTCTCGAAAAGATTTAATAAGGTAGATTTCTGACCTGTCGTGTAATTTTTTCCTGCTGCTTGCCAATACAAATGATTATAGGCATTTTTAAATGAAGAATTTCTATCAATAGTTTCTCTATAACGTGCATCTATTAAATTGATTAATTCTGTGGAGGCAAACTCAATTTTTCGATACTGTGCTGACTGAAAACCACTTGCAGGTGTTAAGGTGTTTCTAAATTTTAAATATTGTTTTTTTTCCATACCATCTGCCATTACTGAAAACGAACTGCAAAGCATATCAAAATATCTGCTTATTCTGCCCAAATGCATTGAAAACTTATCAGCAGAGATTTCTGTAGATTTTGCTACTTGATCTATTTCCCATAAAATCATTTTAAACAACAATTCGTTTACTTGATGATACATGATAAATACCATTTCATCTGGTTGTGTTGTTCTTGGTGTTTGCAAACCTAAAAGTGCATCAGTTTGAATATAATCCCAATACGTGATTGGTGTGCTATGCAACAAACCCTCTAGCATCGCATCTACTGGAACACCTAGTTTTTCGTACTTTTCTTCTATGGCTTTTAGAATTTCTTCTCTTTTCATTTTTTGGTTGATGTATCAGTTTCGTGTAACCGTCAGTTACGGGTTTAAAGTTACTGTTTTTTGATTAAGTACTGACGCTCGCAATTCAAAGTGAATTTGGATATAGTCGAATCCGCCGTAATTGCGGTTATACATTTTTACCTACCGTTATTATTTATTTTTTCAATCCAATTTTCTACAAATTCCTCTTTTAGTGAGTCTTTATCTCGTTCAGGGTAAATCTGCGGATAAATATGTTTGAAAGTAAATCTATTTTGTTCTTCAGTTCTAAATTCTTGGAAATTACCATTTTTAGTTTGACTATACATTATAAATTCTGTAGTATCAATCATCTGTTCATTTCTACCATAAAAAGTTTTACTTAAAAAATCAATTTTTGAATCTTGATTGAAATCATACAATTCAAATTCAAAACCCGTTCGAAATCTTCCAAAATAACTTTCCCTTTTTGTTTTCAAGTCATAAATCAATTGATAATTTGAACTGCAACCTAATCCAGTACAAGGTTCATTGGTAAGTACAAAACCCAGAAGAGAATCAGATTCGTAATATTTGATTTGTCTTACGTTATTTGCAAAATTGACGCTGTCAACACTTTTCCCCCAATTATAATTCAGAGTAACTTTTTTTGACGTATTTATTTCAGTTCCATTAATTATAATTTCGAGCGCGTTATCTTTCTCCGACCAATTGATTTCATTATCAGCGAGTTTAATAGTAGATTTTTTATTCGTGTTATATGGATTATTAAAAATCAGAGTTGGTTCATACTTTTTAGATTCAAGATATTCAGAAATTATAGCTCCGTATTTGACTTTTTTTGTCAAATCAATTTTAGGTTTAGTTTTATTCTCTTTGGTACAATTAAAAATCAAAATCAGTATGAATGTTAATTTAATTATGGATTTCATCTAATGGTAAGTAACAATGAATATACAAAGATAAAACAGTTTTGCTGAATAGATAAAACCTTTCAGTCTTTAAAAAAACTGAAAGGTTTGTTCAATATTTGATAGATACCTGCAAGTTTTTAAAAGCCTTGAAGAATATACTGCTAACTGCTACTAAAAAACTGCCAACTTTTTACAACGTTCCTCTTTTCGCTTGTTCTCTTTCTATAGATTCAAATAATGCTTTAAAGTTGCCTGCTCCAAAACCTTTTGCTCCCATTCTTTGAATGATTTCAAAAAACAAAGTTGGTCTGTCTTCTACTGGTTTTGTAAAAATTTGCAGTAAATATCCTTCTTCATCAGCATCTATCATAATTCCTAGTGCTTTTAATTTTTCGATATCTTCTTTTAATTCGTGGCTATGTTCTTCTAATCTTCCTGGAACTGCTCTGTAATATTCTTCTGGTGGAATTGATAAAAATTCTACTCCATTAGAACGCAATTGAGAAACTGTTTTTATAATATCGTCTGTAGCTACTGCAATATGTTGCACTCCTGCACCTTCGTAAAAATCTAAATATTCTTCAATTTGTGAACGCTTTTTTCCTTCTGCAGGTTCGTTTATTGGGAATTTGATTCGTCCATTTCCATTAGACATTACTTTACTCATTAATGCTGAATATTCTGTATGAATTTGTTTATCATCAAAAGATAAAAAGTTTTCAAAACCCATAACATCCTCATACCATTTTACCCAAATATCCATTTGATTCCAACCTACATTACCCACCATATGATCTATATATTTTAATCCTGCTGTTGGCGGATTATAATCTGACTCCCATTTTTGAAATCCTGGTAAAAAAGCACCATTGTAGTTTTTACGCTCTACAAACATATGTACAGTTTCTCCATAAGTATAGATTCCTGCTCTAACCACTTCACCAAACTCGTCTTTTTCTACTGTTGGTTCCATATAAGATTTTGCTCCTCTTGAGGTTGTTTCTTTATACGCTTTTCTTGCATCTTCTACCCAAAGTGCAATAACTTTTACACCATCTCCATGTTTAACAATATGATCATTTATTGGTGATTTACTGTTTAATGGAGTGGTTAACATCAACTTAATTTTGTCTTGTGTTAACACATAACTTACTGAATCTTTTGCACCAGTTTCTAATCCACGATATGCGTGCGATTGAAATCCGAAAGCTGTTTTGTAGAAATGGGCTGCTTGTTTTGCATTACCTACATAAAATTCTACATAATCTGTACCTAATAATGGAAGGAAATCTTGTGCTCCTTCAAATATTTTTTCTAAACCGTAATTTACTGATTTTATTTCTTTTTTACTCATTTCTTGCTATATAGAAGAAAGAAAAGAGAGTCAAGAATAAAGACTTTTTATAGCTTGTTTTGAAAGCCCATTGTCATCTTTTGAAATTCTTGAATCTTAAATTCAATCTTTGTTAATTGTTCTTTATTTATATAATTTCTTTTAAATGCAATAGTTAATTGTGTTTCGAGTTCGAAAGAAGAACCTAAAGCAATATCAATAAAATGAGAAAAAGATTTATCTGACCTAGATGAACCTTCTGCTATGTTACTTGGAATAGAAACAGAACATCTACTAATTTGAGAAATTAATCCAAATCTTTCATCTTTTGGAAACTTTTCAATTAAAGAATAAACATCATCTACAATTTCAATTCCAATTTGTCAAATTTTCAAATTCTTGTAGTTATGTCTTTTTCTCTTCTCCAATCTCTTTATTATGTCTTATTTTCTCTCTTTTCTTGCTTCTTGATTCTTTTTTCTGTCTACTCAAGCCACGATTTATAATATTCTTCATCGGCAATTTTCATTGCTTCTTCTGTAACTTGTAAAGGCTTAAAAGTATCTACCATAACTGCTAACTCTTCAGTTTTTGTGTGCCCAATACTTCTCTCTGTTGCTCCTGGATGTGGCCCATGAGGAATTCCTGCTGGATGCAAAGAAATATGCCCTTGGTCTATATCGTTTCTGCTCATAAAATCGCCATCTACGTAATACAAAACCTCATCAGAATCAATATTACTGTGATTGTATGGTGCAGGAATTGAATTCGGATGATAATCGTACAAACGAGGCACAAAACTGCAAATTACAAAGGCATTGGTTTCGAAAGTTTGATGCACAGGTGGTGGTTGATGAATACGACCTGTAATGGGTTCGAAATCATGAATGGAAAATGCATACGGAAAATTGTATCCATCATAACCTACCACATCAAAAGGATGTGAAGCGTATGTCATTTCAATAATTTCTCCTTGCTTTTTTACTTTGATTAAAAAATCTCCCAACTCATTATAAGTTTCTAATTCTTGTGGTCTTCTTAAATCTCGTTCACAAAATGGTGAATGTTCTAATAATTGACCAAACCAATTTCTATAACGTTTTGGTGTATAAACAGGCGAATACGATTCTACAATAAACAATCTGTTATTGTCATCATCAAAATCTAATTTGTAAATAATTCCACGTGGAATTACTAAATAATCTCCGTATTTAAAATCGATGTTTCCTAAATGCGTTCTTAATTTCCCTGTTCCTTTGTGGATAAAAATTACTTCATCTGCATCTGTGTTTTTATAAAAGTATTCTTTTGTAGATTGTTTTGGTGCTGCTAAAATGATATTACAGTCAGAATTTGTTAGTACTATTTTTCTACTTTGTAAATAATCATTTTCTGGTTTTACTTGAAAACCTTTGAAACGATAAGATTGAATATTATTAGCTTTGGCAATTTTTGGTTTTACTGAATATTGTTTCCCAATTTTTTTGACCATAGTTGGTCTGTGCTCGTGATAACTGTTGGTAGACATTCCGTCGAAACCAATAGTACCAAATAATTGTTCGTAATACAAACTGCCATCTTTTTTACGAAATTGTGTGTGTCTTTTTGGTGGAATTTCTCCTAATTTATGATAAAAAGGCATAATTTTATTAATTTGTCAATTCTGTAAAAACAGAAATCTTGTTAATAATTGTTCTTTTCTAAATTGAGACTCCTGCCTACGCAGGAATGACAGAACGAAGCCTCATTCTGGATTACGCTTTATTAGAAATTTAAGATGCGAAAGTAAGTCTAAAAACATTTCAATCGATTTCGTAGTTTACACAAAGATACAAAAAGAGCAGGAGATTTATTAATTTGATTTTAAAGCATGAAAAAACCGAAACAATTTTGTTTCGGTTTTATAGTTTTAATGAGAATCTGAATTATTCTGTTGGTAATCTTTCGTCTATCATTTTTAATGGCATATCTCCCATTAATTCAAAAACATCCAAAATACTTCTTACAGTATCTTCTTCCTCAACTTGCTCGTTTACAAACCATTGTAAAAAAACTTCCGATGCAAAATCATCAACATTTCTTGCTTGCTTAAAGCATTTATAAATAGATTGTGTAACGTGAATTTCTTGGTCTAAAGATTTTTCATAGATTTCTCTTAAACCTTCAAAATCGTTATTTACTTCTGGAATTGCTGGAGAAATTGCTGCTCCACCTGCATCATTTACAAAGTTGAAAATCTTCATTCCATGCTCTCTTTCTTCTTCAGCTTGTTTGTAAAAAAAAGCTTTGCTATTTAGTAACTCTCTTTGATCACACCAAGAAGCCATTGCTAAATAAGAGGCAGACGCATGCATTTCTAATGCTATTTGTTCATTTAAAACATCCATAACTTCTGGATGAATTGTCATTTGTCTTCTTATTGCTGTTTTCATAATTATAAATATATATTATACAAAAATACATCAATTAAAGGTTATATCTATGGCTGAAAAGAAATTTAAAGATAATCTAAATAAAAGAGGATTCGTTATAGTACTATTAGAGATAACTATAAAAGCAAAGTGAAATTTCTTCTTTTAAGTCTAGTAATTTTGGAACTTCTAGAAACACAAGATCTTTTCTATCTGCAATGAATAACAACACAAAATTTTCATTTTGAATAATATTTTCTAAATTTTCTGCAGTAGTAAGCTCATTTATTTTATTTCGTAATTGTAATAATTGAGGAAAAGAGAGTTTCATTTTTTTGTCATCAATAGTTAATTGATAATTACAAAATGTAACTTTTTGTAATTGAATATTAAATTGTATGTCTGCAAAAACACTCACGTTGCAAAAGTAAGTATTTATTTAGAATAAATAAAAATAAAATATTTGATTTTATAAAAAATCGCTAAATGGTGTGAATGTAAAAATAAATATCAAAATGAAAACAAATACTTTTACCCAAGTTGACGTTGTTTTTTCTGGGATTACAAAGTTTATTGATTGTGAATTTGATTGTAATAAAATATCTCTTGATTGGTAAATTGGATTTTGTAATTCGCTTTTTAGTTGATTACTTTTTAGGATTCTGTTGTAGTAAAAAAGTAGAATTGAGATTATTACAAATGAACCTAAACCAAACATTAATAAATCATAAGCAGATAAGGATCTGTCAAAAAAAGGATAATGTGGAAGAATATTTTGTGGTATCATAGTTTAATTTTTATCTAAAATACATAAATTATTTTGATGAATGGATTGCTTCGTAAACTCGCAATGACATATGTAAGTTACTCAATCTTTTTAATAACCGCTTTTGGTGCTTCTTTTTTTGTTCCATCAAAACCTTCTACACCACCAACTGTAGTATATTTCATCACATATTTTTTATCAGGATGAATGCGTTTGTAAGCACTTTGGCACATTAAAGTTGCTTCGTGAAAACCACATAAAATTAGTTTTAATTTTCCTGGATAGGTGTTTACATCACCAATAGCATAAATTCCTGGAATGTTGGTTTGATAATCTAAAGCGTTGTTTACTTTAATCGCATTTTTTTCAATCTCTAATCCCCAGTTTGCAATTGGCCCTAGTTTAGGTGATAAACCAAAAAGTGGAATAAAATGATCTGTTTTAATTGTAAAAGGGTCTTCACCTTTTTTTACTACTGAAACACCTTCTACTTTATCAGTACCTATAATTCCTTTTACTTCTGCTGGAGTGATTAAAGTTATTTTTTCAGCATCTTTTAATTCCTGAACTTTATCAACAGAATCTAAAGCGCCTCTAAATTCGTTTCTTCTATGAATTAAGGTTACAGATGACGCTATATCTGTTAAGAAAATAGACCAATCTAAAGCAGAATCTCCACCACCAGAAATGACAACTTTTTTATTCCTGTAAAATTCTGGATTGCGAATAATATATTCTACACCTTTGTCTTCAAAATTGGCAATGTTTGTAATTGGTGGTTTTCTTGGTTCAAAAGAACCTAAACCTCCTGCAATAGCCACAATTGGAGCTTGATGCTTTGTGCCTTTATTGGTTGTAACAATGAATGTTCCATCCTCCTGTTTTTCTATAGTATCAGCTCTTTCTCCCAAGGTAAAACCAGGTTCAAATTGTTTAATTTGTTCCATCAGTTTATCTGTTAAATCGCCAGCTAAAATTTCTGGATAGGCAGGAATATCGTAAATCGGTTTCTTTGGATAAATTTCAGAACATTGGCCACCTGCTTGTGGTAAGGCATCTATTAAATGACAACGTAATTTTAATAAACCTGCCTCAAAAACGGTAAATAATCCTGTTGGTCCTGCACCAATAATTAAGATGTCTGTAGTAATCATTTTTATATTTTTTAAAACCTCACAAGTTTTTATGCTTGTGAGGTTTTTTTATGTTGATGAGTGCGTTAAGGATTGAAGCATTTGTTTGAGCTCTTTTTTACTTTTTTCAAGTAAAAAAAGCGAGTGCTGAAAGCCTGACTTTAATGCAGCTTGCTTGCTGCATAAAGTAACGCCCAAAATAGTGTTTATTTAAGCAACATTAATAACCTCCTCTATTTGCGGTGCGTACTTTTTAATGGTAGCTTCTACTCCATTTTTTAAGGTCATTTGGTTTACAGAACAACCCGTACACGCACCTTCTAATTGCACTTTTACAATATCATTTTCGATAGAAAGTAATTTGATGTTACCACCATCGCTCATTAAAAAAGGACGAATTTCGTCTAAAGCTTTTTCAACATTATTTAAAGTTTCTTCTGTTGTCATAATTTACTTTTTTTACTGCACTACATCCACTCATTGTTGTAATTCTAACAACTTCAGTAGGTGGTAAGTTTGCATTTCTTTTTAATAATTGGGCTACCATTTCTTTGGTAATATCTTCAAAAGCTTTCTCCAAAACAGTTCCATTTTGTAAAGCTACTGGATGCCCAACATCTCCTGCTTCACGAATGCTTTGTACTAATGGTATTTCTCCTAAAAATTTGGTATCGATATCTTGTGCTAAATTTTTAGCACCATCTTGTCCAAAAATATAATATTTATTATTTGGCAATTCTTCTGGTGTAAAGTACGCCATATTTTCAACTATTCCTAAAACTGGCACTTTTATGCTGTCTTGTTGAAACATTGCTACTCCTTTTTTGGCATCTGCCAATGCAATGTTTTGAGGAGTTGAAACTACAACTGCACCATTAATTGGTAATGCTTGTACTATTGATAAATGCACATCTCCAGTACCTGGAGGTAAATCTATTAATAGGAAATCTAATTCTCCCCAAGCTCCGTCAAAAATTAACTGTTTTAAAGCTTTACTAGCCATTGGTCCACGCCAAATTACAGCTTGATCTGGGTTTGTGAAAAAACCTAAAGACAATAATTTTACACCATAATTTTCGATTGGTTTCATTTTAGAACGCCCATCTACATTTACAGAAAGTGGTTTTTCTTTTGCAACATCAAACATAATATGTTGCGATGGCCCATAAATATCGGCATCTAAAACACCTACACTAAAGCCCATTTTTGCCAAAGAAACCGCCAAGTTAGAGGTTACTGTAGATTTACCTACACCACCTTTACCAGAAGCTACTGCAATAATATTTTTAATATTCGGAATTTCTTTACCGCGAATTAAGTTCGGATCTTCTTTTGGAGCAGGTTTCTCTACTTTTAAGTTGATTTTTACCTCAATATTTTCATCAACATTGGTCTTGATGGCTTTGGTAATTTCTGCTTCAATTTTCTTTTTGGCTTGTAATGTTGGGTTACTAATAGTAACGTCTACATTAACTTCGTTGCCAAAAATGACTACATTTTTAACATTATTATTTTCAATTAAACTTTTGCCTTCTCCTGGTGCAGTAATTGTTTCTAATGCTTGGTATATATCTTGTTTTTTAAAACTCATATTTAGTCTTTAAACTCTAGATTTTAGACGTTAGATTACTAAATCTCTAAACCTTATTTTTATTTAATCTACATTGCAAAGATACAGCTTACAAGTTATAAAATAAACCTAAAAAATTGTGTTTGTTTATGGTTTGATAGTTCAGTATTATAGTTGAAAAAATGATATTCTTGAAGGTAAAATGTGTGATTATTTGTAAATTTTTCAAAAATTAGGAAATAATTGAATAAATTGTATATTTGTAATTATTTGTAAATTTTTCAAAAATTAGGAAATATTTTGAATTATGATTGAGAAAGCGCCAGAAATTGATATCGAAAGAGAGTTTGTAGGTTTAGATTATGCTTATTTGAATGATATTTTATATACAGGGCAGGAAGTAATCACAAAAATAGAAGAAGAATATCTTTATTGGGATAAAATAAAATACCTTAATCATAAAAATATAGATGATTTCAAAAGAGCAGTAAAGAGTAAAATTCTTGACAAATTTATGAATAACGAATTACTTTGGATAGCCACTAAAGCATCCAGAAAATTCACTAGAATAAGGAAATATTTATTTAGTTCAAATCAAAATTATATAAGATACTACTACAATGAAAATAATTATCTACGACAAAAACTTCATTATTTAGATTTTAACTTTGGAGCAGGTTTACAAAAAGAACAACTTTTATCAGAATTAGAAAAACAACAATATTTAAAGAATGCGTTGATGGAAGAAGCTTTTTTTTCATCAAAAATTGAAGGTGCAACAACAACACGTATAAAAGCGAAAGAAATGTTGCGTAAAAATAAAAAGCCCAAAACGCATTCTGAACAGATGATATTGAATAATTATAAAACGATTCAATTTATTAGTGAACAGAAAGACGAAGATATTTCAACTGAAAAATTATTTGAACTACATAAACTAGTTACCGAAAATACTTTAGAAAATGAATTTGTAGGTGGTTTTAGAACTAACAATGAAATTAACGTTGTCAATGAAATTACAGGAGAAATAGTACACACTCCTCCAAATTTTGAAGAACTTGAAGGTTTAATGGATTCTTTTGTAGAGTTTTTTAATAATAATCCAAAAGAAGATTTTATTCATCCTATAGTAAAAGCAAGTATTTTACATTTTTTGATTGGCTATATTCATCCTTTTGTAGATGGAAATGGACGAACTGCAAGAGCTATTTTTTATTGGTATTTATTAAAAAATGGGTATTGGTTAACGGAATATTTATCCATTTCTAGAGTAATTATGCAAACAAAAGTACAATATGAAAAAGCTTACATCTATACTGAAATTGATGATATGGATGTTACTTATTTTATTCATTATCAAGTAAAAGTATTATTAAAAGCTTTTGAAGACTTAAAGAAATATGTTGCAAAAAAGAAAAAAGAAGAGGTAAAACTTTTAAAATTTTTGCAACAGCCAGAAATTAATGAGAGACAGGCAGAAATATTGTACAAATTAGAAAAAAACGCTACAAAATCTTTTACAGTAAAAGAGATTGAAAATACGTACGCTGTAACCAATCAAACTGCAAGAACTGATATTGAAGAATTGGTAGAAAGAGGTTTTTTAAAGAAAGTTGCGATCAATAAAAAAAGTTATAATTATTGGAAAGGAGATACATTTGATGAAACTTTTTTGTAAAGATTGATGAGATACTGAAAAGACCTTTCGACTGCGCTCAAGGTGACAAACAGAATACGTTAAAGATTCTTCATTTCATTCAGAATGACAAGTTATAACTCATTCATAGGATTCCAAAAAACAGTATCTAAATCTTGAATTTGATTGTCAATGACTTTTATACCCTCACTCTCTAATAATTGTTGCATTAAGTTGGTTCCATCAAAATGATGTTTGCCAGTAAGTAGGCCTTTTTTATTTACCACTCTGTGTGCAGGAACTTCTGGTTGTTGATTACCTGAATTGTTCATGGCCCAACCTACCATTCTTGCAGATCTTGCTGAACCTAAATACGTAGCAATTGCTCCATAGCTGGTTACTCTACCAAAAGGAATTTGACGAGCAACATCATATACTTTATCAAAAAAATTATCGTTTTTAGTCATAAAAAAGTAGATATAAATTATTAATCCTTACTTAAGTAAAATTAATCTTTTTTTAATCACTTCATTAAAAAAATTAAACTCCAAAAAAATAAAGTTTCTTTTTATGTGTTTTATTTTTATGAAAAAACTTATTGTATTTATTTTTTTAATACTGGGTTTAACTCTTTATTCGCAAAAAACCATTCATGTTTTTGTAGCTTTATGTGATAATATCAATCAAGGTATTGTACCAGTGCCAAAAAAGTTAGGCAATGGACAAAACCCAAAAACAAATTTATATTGGGGTGCTTTATATGGAGTGAAAACCCACTTTAAAAGAAGTAATGATTGGACTTTTATTAAAAAAATTAAAAGTAAAAATCCTAAAATTTTAGAAAGAGTTTTGTTTAAACATAAAACTTCTAATATTTATCTTTTGGCTGATGCTTATGATGGAAAATATATAAAGAATACAACAATTGATTTTTTAGAAGCTTCTGCTGGGCACAATTCTGAAACTATAAAACATGATAATATAACTCTAAAGTTTGGTGGTGATGTAAAATTGTTAAGTTATGTTGGTCATGATGGATTAATGGAGTTTTCTGTAAAAGGAAATTTTATACCTAAAAATACTACTAGAAGAGATGTCATTATTTTAGCTTGTATTAGTAAAAACTATTTTAAACCTTATATTAAAAAAACAAAGGCAAACCCTTTAGTTTGGACAACTGGGTTAATGGCTCCTGAAGCCTATACCTTAAAATGGGCAATTGATGGTTGGATTAAAAACGAGACTGACTTACAAATTAGAGAACGAGCTGCAAAAGCCTATAATAATTACCAAAAATGTGGTTTAAAAGGTGCTAAAAGATTATTAGTAACCGGTTTTAAAGTTGATAAATAACTATTTTAAAATACTCTTAATAATTTTTAAATGATGATTGGTATGAGTTTCTAAAAACCGAACAACTCTTACTTTATTTATATTACCAAATATAGGATGTTTAAAGTAAGCGTTTTCATTCAAACTAGATATATCTTGTATATTCTTTTTAGCTATTACAAGTTGATTTATAATATCTTCTTTTAAAATAATCTTTGGAGGTAGTACTCTTTTTGGTGCTTTTGCTTTTCCTTTTGGGAAGTGACCTATTGTAAAAAATACTTTTCCAAGAAAACTAAAATTATCTTTATAAGAGCCAACATCAGAAGTTTTCATAGTAGTAATTACACCATTAATTACTTTTAAACTATGGTCTAAGTGCCAGCCAACTGTTGCTTTTGATATTTTTAGTTTTGATTTTTCAAATTGAGTAATGTAACTTTCTATCTCGTTTAATTTGTGTTCTAAAGAAACAATATTCATCCTTTAATTTTTTCTAATATATAAAAATCCCTACAAATTAATGTAAGGATTTTAGAGTTTTATGAGATTTCTCCACAAGGTCGAAATGACATTTAGCTTTTAAATTTAAGTTGCTATTAATAACTAACAACAAACAACTAAAAACTGTTTTTAGTATCTATAGTGCTCAGGTTTATAAGGACCTTCTTGAGTAACACCAATATATTCAGCTTGGTCTTGACGCAATTCTGTCAACTCTACACCAATTTTGGCCAAGTGTAATTTTGCTACTTTTTCATCTAAATGTTTAGGTAACATATATACTTTGTTTTCATAAGCATCTGCATTATTCCAAAGCTCAATTTGAGCTAAAGTTTGGTTTGTAAATGAGTTACTCATTACAAAACTAGGATGCCCAGTTGCACAACCCAAGTTTACCAAACGACCTTCAGCAAGAATGATAATATCTTTACCATCAATTGTATATTTATCTACTTGAGGTTTGATTTCTACTTTAGTATTGCCATAATTTTCGTTCAACCAAGCAATGTCTAATTCGTTGTCAAAATGTCCAATATTACAGATAATCGTTTTGTCTTTTACACCTTTAAAATGCTCCGCTTTTACAATATCTTTATTTCCTGTAGTTGTAATAATGATATCTGCATTACCCATAACAGTTTCTAGTTTTTTCACTTCAAAACCATCCATAGCTGCTTGTAACGCACAAATAGGGTCGATTTCTGTAACAGTTACAATAGAACCTGCACCTTTAAAAGAGGCAGCTGTACCTTTACCAACATCTCCATAACCACAAACCACAACTCTTTTACCTGCTAACATAATATCAGTTGCTCTACGAATTGCATCAACAGCAGATTCTTTACAACCATATTTGTTATCAAATTTTGATTTTGTAACAGAATCATTAATATTGATTGCTGGCATTGGTAAAGTTCCATTTTTAACACGCTCATATAATCTATGCACTCCAGTTGTAGTTTCTTCTGATAACCCATTGATACCTTCAGCTAATTCTGGATATTGATCTAACACCATATTGGTTAAATCTCCACCATCATCTAAAATCATGTTTAATGGTTTTCTATCTTCACCAAAAAATAAAGTTTGCTCTATACACCAATCAAATTCTTCTTCGTTCATTCCTTTCCAAGCATAAACTGGAGTTCCTGCAGCAGCAATTGCAGCAGCAGCTTGATCTTGTGTTGAGAAAATATTACAAGAACTCCAAGTAACTTCTGCACCTAAAGCTTGTAAAGTTTCTATTAAAACTGCAGTTTGGATTGTCATATGCAAACATCCTGCAATTCTTGCACCTTTTAATGGTTGAGACTCTCCATATTCTTCTCTTAATGCCATTAATCCTGGCATTTCTGCTTCTGCCAATTCAATTTCTTTTCTTCCCCAATCTGCTAAAGAAATATCTTTAACTTTAAATGGTACGTAAGCTGTTTTTGTGCTCATATTATGTATATTTATTGTCTAAATTTTGCGATGGCAAAGATACAACATCCTTTTTGAAAACCTATGGCACTTTATAAAACTTTAACTGTTAGTTCTACTACTAAAGTATTGATTTGGAAGATTGAAGAAACTATTGATAAATTAAAATCTGGAATTTTGCTTTCTGAAAAGAGTGAAACTCGATTAAATTCGATGAAGTCTGAAATTCATCAAAAAGGATTTTTAAGTATAAGGCATTTGCTAAAAATAGCTGACTATTCAGATTTTGATTTGATTTATGATGAATTTGGAAAACCGCATTTAGAGGATGGTAAATTCATTTCTATTACACATTCTTTTACGTTTACCGCAATTATAATTTCTGATGATTTGCCTGTTGGAATTGATATTGAAAAGCAGCGTGAGAAGATTTTGAAAATTGCACATAAATTCACGCCAATTCAAGAATACAATACGATTGCTAATGTTGATGCAAAAATTAGCAAACTCACCATTGTTTGGGCAGCAAAAGAGAGTTTGTATAAAATCTACGGAAAGAAAAAACTTTTGTTCTTGCATCATATTTATATTAATGATTTTCGCTTTGCTGATAAAAAAACGACTGGCGAAATTCGATTTAATGGAGAAACAACTTTTTACAACATCGAATTTTTAGAGTTTGAAGGGTTTACTTGTGTATTTGCATACTAGCTTTTGGTATGTTAATTGATAATGTATTTTTTGTCATACTAAAATATATCAACTATGAAAAACATTTACTTACTATTAATAACTCTAATAATAATTTCTAGTTGCCAAAAAGATGAAAAATCTATCTTTATTTCAAAAAATCATTTCAAAGAATTTCAATTTGAAAAAACCCAAATTTTTGATTTAGATACATTGTCATTTAAATTAATTGAAGGGAAAAATGGAACAAAAATTAATTTCAATAGAGAAGATTTCGATATTTCTAAAAATGACAAAATTACTTTAGAATTAATTGAATTATATGATTTTAAAGAAATCTTATATAGAAATATAAATACTGTTACTACTAAAAATGAGCTTTTAGAAACTAATGGTGTTTTATATATTTCTTTTAAATCTAATGAGGAAGAAATTAATTTAAAAAAAGATAAAGTTTTATCTGTTTATCCACCTAAAGGTAAATTAAAAAACAATAATGTTTTTAAAACTCAAAAAACTTCTACTGAATTTATAAAGTGGGAAATGTTGAAAGAGGTAGATACTATTTTTCCGATATACAAAGGTGGTGGTATTTGGATGTCAACTTTTATAAAAAAAGATTCTATAGAGTTTTATAGTAAATTAAATGAAAAATTGTCAAAATTTAAGAATTACAATTCTTTTATTAAATCTAAATATCCTAAATATTTTCTGTTAAGGAATAGTGATTTTGGATGGATTAATATTGATAAAATAGTTGATGTAGATACTACATTAAACTTTAATCTAATAGATATAAGAAATCAATTTTTAGGCTTTAATTTTTACATTACTTATAAAGAATTGAAGTCATTTATTTATAATTCTCGTTTAAAAAATAATTTAAAATTTGAAGAAATACCTATTAGTGGTAAAACATGGATAACTGTTATTGGAGAAAAAGGAGGAGGCATTTTTTATGATAAAATTCCACTCAATAAAAAGTTGAATAATTCTGATATAATTTTAAAAATGAAGAAAACCACCAACAAAAAGTTACAAGAATTATTAATCAACTAACTTTTTACTTCTTACTTTTGACATTTAAAAATAATTACATTATTAAATGTCAGAAATTTTTGATTTCCTTTTTGGACAATACAAAGACTACTCTACTTTACACATCACTTTAGAAATCATTGCAGTAGTTTTTGGTTTTCTCTCTGTTTGGTTTTCTAAACAAAATAAAATCTGGGTGTTCCCTACAGGTATGATTAGTACTTCTATTTTTGTGTATTTACTCTTTAAATGGGAACTTTTAGGAGATATGATGATAAATGGATATTATTTTATAATGAGCATTTATGGTTGGTATATTTGGACACGTAAAGTAGATGAAACGCATGTAACACCAATTTCTAGAACATCAGAAAAAGAAAAAAAGACATCTGTTTTTATATTTATTGCAACTTTAATTTTTGTTTATTTAGTTTACAATTATTTTGATAAATGGACTTCTTGGGTTGCTTATGCAGATACTTTTACTACAGCTGTTTTCTTTGTTGGTATGTGGTTGATGGCAAAACGAAAAATAGAAAATTGGTTGTTTTGGATTTTAGGAAACATCATTTCTGTACCTTTATACTTCTATAAAGGATTTACATTCACAAGTTTTCAATATCTAGGATTCACTTTTATTGCCATTTTTGGTTATTTAGCATGGAAAAAACACTTATACAAGAACCCATTAACATTGTAAAAATCGTTTTGTTTGGTCCAGAATCTACTGGTAAAACAACACTTTCTCGTCAATTAGCCAATCATTACAACACAGTTTGGGCTCCAGAATTTGCACGTGAGTATTTACAAGAAAAGTGGAATAATGAGCGTAAAACTTGTGAGCAAAAAGATATTTTACCTATTGCTTTTGGGCAAATGAATCTAGAAAATAAACTTGCCCAAAAAGCAGATAAAGTTTTAATTTGTGATACAGATTTATTAGAAACCAAAGTGTATTCAGAAGAATTTTATGGTGGTTTTGTAGAACCACAGTTAAATGAAGCTGCTAAAAAAAATCAGTACGATTTGTATTTATTAACCTACATAGATACTCCTTGGGAAGCTGATGATTTAAGAGACAGACCTAAACAACGTTTAGAAATGTTTAACGCTTTCGAAAAAGCTCTAAAAGAAAATAACAAACCATATCTTTTATTAAAAGGAGACAAAGAAACCCGTTTGCAAAAAGCCACAGAAGCTATAGATAAGATTATTGAGGATAAAGAAAATCTTCATTCATTTTCAGATAGTTTAATAGATTTAGATATGCATTTTTTACATCAAAATGGAGATTTTGGGCATTCTTATGATTATTGATAAATAAAAAAAGAGGATAAACAAAAGACGCTCATCTATTCATTTTTTTATCTACTCTTTATTTTTAAGCAAAATGAATACAGAAAATATCTTAAAAGAATTACATTTTAAAGCCATTAGAAGTTCTGGTGCTGGAGGTCAACATGTAAATAAAGTTTCCTCTAAAATAGAATTAACTTTTGATTTAGCAAATTCCCAATCTCTTTCAAAAAGAGAAAAAGAACTTTTAAAATCTAAATTAGCATCAAAATTGACAAATGATAATTTATTAATCATTTTTTGTGATGAAACTCGTTCTCAACATAGAAATAAAGACATTGCAATAAAACGTTTTTTAGAGCTGATTAAAACAAATCTAATTAGACCTAAAAAAAGAAAAAAAACAAAACCATCTAAAGCAGCAATTAAAAAAAGGCTCGAAAATAAACAGAGAACTTCTGTTAAAAAAGCCTTAAGAAAAAGACCAAAACTTGAATAATTTTTAAAAAGCTTCAGCAATATTTACGTAGAAGTTTCCATCAGATTCGTTTCCAGCTCCATAATCTACTCTTAAATTCAACTTTTCTTTCTTATCTAACATAAATCGAAGACCTACTCCAAAATTTAATTTTAAATCGCTTAATTTAAGATCTGTAGTTTTGTTAAAAACATCTCCTGTACCAACAAAAGCTACCATTCCAAAACGACTGTCTTTAAATGTTTTTCTGTATTCTACTTGAGTTGCTAGTAAATTCTCTTCAATATATCTACCTTCTATATAACCACGCATCATTTGTTCATTTCCAAAAAGTGCTAATTCAGATAATGGAACATCTCCATTAGCAAAATGCCCAATTGCTTGGAATGCTATAACGTCATTATTGTTTTCTGATATGCTTAAATAATGGCGTAAATCAAATCTTGTTAAATCAAAATCATGTGTACCACCTAAAGATGTGTTGTAAAAACCTCTTGTAAATTCAAAATACCAACCTTTAGATGCATTTAAAATATTATCTCTACTATCATACAATAAAGCAAATTCTAAACCTGTAGAAGTAGAGCCATCGAAACCAGTTGGTCTGTTTGTATCTAATAAACCATTTGGCTTTACAGTTGTGTCATAAATTTTATTATATCTAAAACCACCTCCAATAAATAAGTATCTTGCAAACATTCTTTTCATAAGAATGGGTTCAATTAAAAATTGAAATGAATCATAAATTTCTTCGTTTGTTTCTGGGGTATTTCTTCCTATTCCATAATAATATCTTGGGTAGTTTTGAAATCTGATATTCCCAGAAATTACCCATTTCTCTTGATTTGTAAAAATCTCAAAACCAGAATACACAAAAAATTGGTTATTTAAAGTATAAAGTAAAGAAACTGGCATGTTAGAGGTTCTTGTTTCTTCTCCACTTCCTTTAAATTTAAATAAATATTTTGCTCCTACTCCAAAACCAAAGTTTGTTTCTGGAGAATAACTAATTATTGGTGCAGTAATAATTTTAGATTCATATAAAGTTGAATCTTTTGCTGCTTTCTTTTTATTAGGATAAAAGGTAAAAAACTCAACAAATTTATCTAAACCACTTTCATTTTCTTTTTCTTGTGAGTTAGTAGAAATAGAAAATAACAAGATAAAAGCAGAACAGATTGAAGTTATTAAAGTATAATTTTTCATGATTGGTATTATATTTTTGTAAATATATTAGGTATTTGGTCTAAAAATTAACTCATATCAAATTTTGGTTAATTGTAATAAGTAGATTTTATAAAAAAAATCACTTTTCTATTTCACAGTAAAAAAAACCAACTTAATTTTGTGCTGTTCTCATAAAGGGGTGCTGTTATCAGTATTCAGTATTCAGTATTCAGTATTCAGTGTTTCACTGTAAACTGCCAACTGTAAACTGCCAACTGAAATTCGGCTGAGATCATACCCAATGAACCTAGAACAGGTAATGCTGTTTAGGGATTTTAATGTCATTGCGAAGTAATTTGAAAAATTACTGTGGCAATCTCTTTAAATATAGAGATTACTTCGTTTACACTCGTAATGACATCAATAATTATTCAATATTAATTACAAGAATAATTACCTCTTTTTATTCGTTTTAAAATTTTTTAAAATGAAAAAAATATCCATTTTTTTATTCTTGTTTGCAAGCATGCTTGTAAACGCCCAACAATTTACACTTTCAGGAAAAGTAGTAGATGAAAACAATGAACCTTTGCCAAGTGCAAGTATTTTAGTTAAAGAAACTAGAAGAGGAACTTCTACTAATTTTGATGGCGAATTTAGCATCAATCTAAAAAAAGGAACTTATACAGTTCAGTTTTCTTTTTTAGGTTACAAAAATGAAACGAAAGTAATTTCATTAAATAATAATGAAGAAATTACAGTTGTTTTAAAACCAAATCAAACTATTTTAGATGAGGTTTTAGTTTCTGCAGTTCGAGTAAATGCAGATATTCCTGTTACGTTTTCTAATTTATCAAAAAAAGAAATAGCAAAACGTAATTTAGGGCAAGACATTCCTATTCTTATGAATTACTTGCCAAACGTGGTTTCTTCATCAGATGCAGGAGCAGGAGTGGGGTACACCTACATGAATGTGCGTGGTTCTAATAGCGAGAGAATTAATGTAACTATAAACGGAATTCCTTATAATGATGCAGAAAGCCAAGGAACTTTTTGGGTAAATTTAGGTGATTTTGCATCATCAACAGAAAATCTGCAGTTACAAAGAGGAGTTGGAACATCAACCAATGGTTCTGGAGCTTTTGGGGCAAGTTTAAACATTTTAACAGATGCTGTTTCAGAAGAAGCATTTGGAGAAATAGCTAATTCTTTTGGTTCTTTTGGTACAAGAAAACATACTGTAAAATTTAGTACTGGAAAATTGAATGAGCATTTTGAAATTGCAGGACGTTTGTCTAATATTTATTCTGATGGTTATGTAGATAGAGCGTTTGCAGATTTAAAATCGTACTTTCTACAAGGAACTTATACTGATGAAAACACACTGATAAAAGCCATTACTTTTGGTGGAACAGAAAGAACATACCAATCTTGGTTTGGGCTTACAGCTACTGAATTAGAACAAGATAGAAGACAAAATCCATACACGTATGAAAATGAAGTGGATGATTACAAACAAGATCACTATCAGTTACACTGGAATGAAAAATGGACAGACAATTGGTCTACAAATCTTGGTTTAAACTATACAAAAGGAGCAGGTTTTTTTGAACAATTTAAAGAAAATGAAACTGCTGCAGATTTTAATAATTTAATTGTTGATGGTACAGATGTAATTGTAAGACGTTGGTTAGACAACGATTTTTATGTATTTAATTTTAATGCAAATTACAAAACGGATAAAATCAATTTGATTACTGGAATCTCGTATTCTAATTATACAGGAGATCATTTTGGAGAAGTAATTTGGGGAGAAGATTTAGCACCTAATGTAAACATTAGAGATCGTTATTATTTTTCTGATGCTACTAAAAATGACTTCTCAATTTTTGCAAAAGCTAACTTCGATATTTCTGAAAAACTATCTGGATATGTAGATTTACAAGGTCGTTTTGTATCTTATCAAACAAAAGGAATTACTTCTGATAGAGATGCGATTGATGTGGATACAAATTTTGATTTTTTTAATCCTAAACTAGGATTAACTTATGCTATCAATCAAAATAATAATTTATATGCCTCTTTTGCAGTAGCAAACAGAGAACCTAATAGAAACGATTTTGAAAGTAGTAATGTAACTAAAAATCCTGTTGCTCATGAAACACTTTTTGATTATGAGTTTGGTTGGAGACTAAAATCTGAAAATGTAAAACTAAACACCAATATTTATTATATGAGTTATGACAATCAATTGGTTTTAAGAGGTGATTTAGATGATGTAGGAGCACCAATTAGAATAAACTCTAAAGATAGTTATAGACTTGGAATTGAAATAGATGCAGATATTACATTATCTGAAAAGTTTTCTGTAAGGCCAAACCTTGCTTTGAGTACTAATAAAAATAGAAATTTTACAAGGTCTTTAAATGGAAGTGTACAAAATTTAGGCACTACAAATCTGTCTTTTTCTCCAAATATTGTAGCTGGTAACATTTTTACTTATCAGCCTAAAGAAAATATTCAAATCTCATTTTTATCTAAATATGTAGGCGAACAATTTATGAGTAATTTAGACAGTGCTGTTTCAGAAGCTGATGTTCTAGAAGGTTTTTTTACAAGTGATTTGAATGTAGTTTATCAAATAAATCCGAAAAAAATATTCAAATCTATTACTTTAACAGCATTAGTAAATAACATTTTTAGCGAAGAATATGTAGATAGAGGTTATTATGGAACTTTCGATTTTTCTAATGGAAATGGAGGAACTACAACTGGTGATTATGCTGGTTTTTATCCACAAGCCACAAGAAACTTTTTAATTGGTGCAACTTTACGATTTTAATGTAAAAAACGCTGTTTCAATATTTTGGAACAGCGTTTTTCTTTTCTAAATCATTTTTTTATATTAACTATTAGTATAATCTTCTACGATTTCATTGATGTTTTCTCTTAATTCATCGAATTCTTCATTTAACTCTTTACAATTTTCCCTCACTTCTTTAGTAGAACCATCAATTTCTTTCAATAGTTCTTTGTATTCTTTTTCAACATCATTTATATCTTCAAGTACTTCTTCTGTTTTTAACCATTCAGGTGCTGTTTCTGATAAATTTCTAATAAAAGGTTTTAAGTTTACCAAACGATTTATAGAAGTCTTGTAATCATTTTCTTCTATTTGTAATAATCTTGTATTGGCTACATTAAAATTATTCCAGTTTTCGAAAGAAAACGTATCATAATAATCTTTTTTAAGCATTATTGTTTCTCCATCTTCTAACTCAACCATATAGATATTAGGATTTTGAGCATAGGCTTGTTTCTTTTCCTCTTTAGAATTACAAGCACCTAACATTAAAAAAAATGATATTAATACTAATTTTATATTCTTTATATATTTCATAATTGTTTTACTTTACGATACAAAGATAAAAGCATTGTAGCGTTCTTTTTAACGCATACAATTTGATTCTTTGCTCTTTTGGAGTAAATGATGAATCAGGTTTTATAAAGAAATTATTGACCTTGAGTATAGGTCTGAACAACTGTTTCTATACTTTGACGAAGTTGGATAAATTCAGCAATTAGTGCCTGCCAATTATCTCTTACTTCTTTTGTTGAATTGTTCTTTTCAGTTAAGAGTTTCTGATATTTTTCTTGAACATCTTCAATATCTTGAATAACATTAATGTTACTTAACCAATTAGGCATAGTTGTACGCAAATTATTAACAAATCTTTCTAAATTATTGATACGTGTTTTTGAAGTTTTAAATTTTAAATCTTCAATTTGATACAACTCTGTATTTAATACATTAAAAGCGTTCCAATTATCAAACGAATAAGTACCTTTACTATCTTTTCTTAAAATTTCCTCTTTTCCATTATCATAAGAAATTAAAAAAAGGTTAGGATTGTTTTGAAAAACTTTCTTTTTTCGTTCACTTTTAGAACCACATGAACTTAACAATAGAGCTATCACCATAAAAAGTGTAGTCATTTTTTTTGTTAATTTCATATTTTTTTTCTGTTTTTATTTCTTCTATTTCCAATTATCAAAAGTAAAAGAAATGTAAAACTTTTTTAATATTAATCGTTGAATTGTCAATTCCTAAAATTACAAAAAATGCTCTTTTTTTATCATTTTTAATTAAAAAAAGCATAAAAACGTTTGTTTTTTAGCAGAATTGACTAATTTTTCGTAATTTAGCATCACATGAAAATTTCGACTGTTTATCAAATTATATCTTCAAAAGTATTTTACTCTTATACAAATATAACACAGTCATCTAATTTTCTCGTTTTCTAGCTTACTGCTAAATTTTCATTTATTCTAAATCGCAAATATAAAACATAAAAACGCACAGCTGTTTTATGTATTTAAAATATTGATGCAAATCAAAAGTATGTTTCTTATTTGTAACAAACAAAACCAAACACAAATATTGTGAAATATAATGAAAGTAATATTTAAAAATTAAGAAAAAATACAATTTATTTAATTAAAAAGAAACTACATGAGACAACTTAAAATAACAAAACAAGTTACCAATAGAGATACAAAGTCACTCGAAAAATATTTTCAAGAGGTTAGTAAAATTGATTTAATTACTGCAGATGAAGAAGTTGAACTTGCTGTAAAAATTAAAGAAGGTAGCCAAAGAGCTTTAGATAAATTGGTAAAAGCGAATTTGCGTTTTGTTGTTTCTGTTGCTAAACAATATCAAAATCAAGGATTAAAATTATCAGATTTAATTAATGAAGGTAATTTGGGTTTAGTAAAAGCTGCTAAACGCTTTGATGAAACCAGAGGTTTTAAGTTTATTTCTTATGCTGTTTGGTGGATTCGTCAATCAATATTACAAGCTCTGGCAGAACAATCTAGAATTGTACGCTTACCTTTGAATAAAATTGGTAGTATTAGTAAAATTAACAAAGTATATTCTAGGTTAGAACAAAAGAATGAAAGAATACCTACTTATGTAGAAATAGCAAACGAATTAGATACTACAGTTAGAGATGTAGCTCAATCAATGAAAAATTCTGGCAGGCATTTATCTATGGATGCTCCTTTTAGAGAAGGTAAAGATTCTAATTTATACAACGTTTTACAAGCTGATGAATCTCCAAAACCAGATAGAAACTTAATACAACAATCTTTAACCACAGAAATTGATAGGGCTTTAGATACACTTTCTCATAAAGAGGCTAAAGTCATTAAAATGTTTTTTGGTTTGGGGCAACATTCACCTTCTAATTTGGCTGAAATAGGTAAAACTTTCGATTTAACAAGAGAACGTGTAAGACAAGTAAAACAAAGAGCCATTAAGAGATTAAAATCTAAATCTAGAACTCAAGTATTACGTTATTATTTAGGCTAGTTACTTTGTGTTTTTTGTGCTTCAGTAGCTTTACGTTCAAACTCTGCCAAATATTCTTCCATTACTGGTTTTACAGTACTTTCAGGAATATCAGATACTTTAATATACATTAAACCATCTACAGCATTGTTAAATTTTGGGTCAACGTTAAAAGCTACTAATCTTGCATTTTGTTTTACATATTTTTTGATAAGGACAGGAATTCTCAATGCTCCTGGTTCAATTTCATCAATAATTTTATCAAACTTTTGCATATCTGCTTTTGTAGCATCAAAAACAAAATCTTTGTCAGCATCTTTTAACTTTACCTTAAACTCTTTTTTGGGTTGAATGTATTGTGCTATATAAGGATCGTAATAATGAGATTTCATAAACTCTATCATTAAAGATTTTGAAAACTCTGAAAACTGATTACTTATAGATACACCACCCATTAAATATTTATGCTCTGGATAACGTAAAGTTACATGCACAATTCCTTTCCAGAGTAAGAATAATGGCATAGGTTTTTGTTGATATTCACCAATAATAAAAGCACGTCCCATTTCTATGGTGTTTTCCATCATTTGATGTAACTCTGGCTCTATTCTAAATAGTGTTTGTACATAAAAACCATTAATACCATACTTTTTATAAATCTCTTTTCCTAATCCCATTCTGTAAGCACCAGCCAAACAATTAGCTTCTCTATCCCATAAAAACATATGATAATAGTACTTATCATATTTATCTAAATCTATTGATTTATTTGTGCCTTCACCTACATCTCTAAATGTAATTTCACGTAATCTACCAATTTCATGTAACAAATTAGGAATCTGTTTTGCATTGGCAAAAAAGACTTCATAATTTTTACTTTCTAATAACCTACCTTTATTATCTCTTAAAGCATCTACCTCTTTTATAAAAGAATCTAGGCTTCTTTGAGCTGTAATTTTTTTAGCAGGTTTTTTTATTTTTATTTTTTCTGTTGATAAAATCTTACTCGTTTTCTCAAAAGGATTAGCTAGCATATAAGTTTTCTTCCTAATAAATTCATAGAAAGAAGGCACTTCTTTATACTCTTTTTGATCTTTTACAGAAATAGGTTTTCCAATTCTTACCTTTATGACTTTTCCTTCTTGAGAAATTACTTCTGATGGTAATTTAGCAGTTCTTAATGTATCACTGATTTTAGATAACAGATAGAATAAACGACTATTTTTTGCATGAAAATAAATAGGAATTACAGGTACTTCAGCTTTTTTAATTAAACGAACAGCACCTTCTTCCCAAGGTTTATCTACTTTAAGTTTACCATCTTTGTATGTAGAGACTTCCCCAGCAGGAAAAATACCTAAAGGTTTTCCTTCTTTTAAATGAAGTAACGCATTTTTTATACCAGCTACACTAGATTTTGCATCTTTTCTAGATTCAAAAGGATTTACAGGCATTACATAGGGCTTTAGAGGCTCTATTCTGTGCAGCAAAAAGTTAGCAATAATTTTGTAATCTGTTCTTTTCTCTAGCAATAATTTTAACAATAAAATCCCATCTACACCACCTAAAGGATGATTAGAAACAGTAATAAATGAACCTGTTTTAGGAATTCTTTTAAGATCTTCTTCTGGTATTTCAAACTTAATATTACAATCGTTTAAAACACCATTTAAAAAATCTACATCAGACTTTTTTTTGTTTCTATTGTAAATTCTGTTTAGTGCAGAAATTCGTAAAACTTTAATAAGAAGCCATCCAATAAATGTTCCAAGAAACCCAAGTTTCTCTAAACCAAGTACTTGTGAAATTTCTTTTGATGTTACTAATGCCATAAATTATCGTAAGTGATAACTGCAAACATAGTAAAAAAAATAAAACAAACTTTTTAGGTTAATTAGGATTAACAACAATTTGTGAGGTCTCTTTATTTACCTGTGTTAGTAAGGATTCTCCTTTTTGATTGATGAGATTTATTGCATTATCATCAAAATGGCGAATAGTGTATAAGTCAACCTGTTTCTGTACATCAATTTTAAATTGAGTTTTTAACTCGTCATAAAAGGCATCAAACTTATTAAATTTATTATCAATACAAACAGAAAAACTAATTGCAGAATTTTGAATTAGATTAACTTTTAACTGATAATCATGAAGTTTTTGAAAAATAAAACTGATATTATTTTCTACCATAAAAGAAAAATCCAATGCAGAAATTGACACCAATATCTGATTTTTCTTCACAATAAAACAAGGAATATAAGGCACCAATCTTGTTCCTTTAGTAACTTTTGTGCCTGTTTCTTTAGGATTCACAAAAGATCGAACCAAAAGTGGAATTTCTTTTCTTTCAAGAGGTTGTAGTGTTTTTGGATGTATTACAGATGCTCCATAAAAAGCCATTTCTATAGCTTCTTCGTATGAGATTTGCTCTAGTAAAGTAGTGTCTTTAAAAGCTCTTGGGTCTGCGTTTAAAACCCCATCTACATCTTTCCAAATAGTTACACTTTCTGCATCTAAACAATATGCAAAAATACCTGCTGTATAATCTGAACCTTCTCTACCTAATGTTGTCGTATTTTCTGTATCATTTGCAGCAATAAAACCTTGAGTAATATTAATTTTACTAGTATCAATTTTTTCTGTAATCAACTCTTGAGTTAATTTCCAATCTACTTTTGCATCTCTATAATTACTATCTGTTTTTATATGATTTCTGGCATCAAACCAAACATTTTCTTGCCCAATTTTTTCTAAATATGCACTTACAATTTTTGTTGATAATAATTCTCCAAAACAAATAATTTGGTCATAAACATAGTTATATCTTTTGGATGTATTTCTTGCCAAAAACCATCCCAACTCACCAAAAAGAACATTTACTTTTTCATAGATTTCATCACTTTTATCAAATAGAGAACTCAAAATATTTTTATGATATTCTTCTATAAAATTTAATTTTTCTGGTAAACTATCTTCTTTGTTATAGTAGGCATCAACTACATCTTCAAAAGCATTCGTCATTTTACCCATTGCAGAAATTACTACAAGCGTATCTTTTGCTCCTTCATTTTTAATAATAGAAGCTACATTTTTTATACTTTCTGCATCTTTTACAGATGCTCCTCCAAATTTAAAAATCTTCATTTTTTTTTAATTTTCATCTTGTAAGGTATCAAAACCTATAAAATACATATTGATTATTTTTGAGATTTCTCGATATAATTTTTTCCTTTCATCAAAATTCACTCGAAATGACAATGAGATTAATTGTTTTCTATAAATTTTGCTAAATTTTCTTTATTCATTTGTACTACAGACCAGTCATTTAAGTATGTAGCTCCTGTACTTTTATAAAAATCGATTGCATTTTTGTTCCAATCTATAACTTCCCAAGCAACTCTATTAAAATTATTATTGTGAGCATATTGTAAAACTGCAGAATATAGTGCTTTTCCTGCACCAATTTTTTGTCGATTTTTAGTTACAATTAAATCTTCTAAATGAATTGTTCTACCTTTCCAAGTAGAATATCTTTCATAAAAAAGAGCAATTCCGATTATTTTCTCATCTTCTTCAGCTACAAATATTTTGAATTTTGGATGTTCAGAAAAACCATCATTTAGCAAATCATTAACAGTAATTTCTACTGCATCTGGTTCTTTTTCAAAAACTGCCAATTCTGTAATTAAATTTAATACAGCTTGCATGTCTGCTTTTTTACCTTTTCGAATTGTAAAACTCATGTTTTTAATTTTTTTCAAAGATAGTTGATTCGTAATCGACTAGAAATATTTGGATATTTTCAACACTTATTTTTGATTTGTTTAAAAATTAAAACAAATTTTACGATTAGTTGTTATAAAACCGATATTAAAGGATAATGATTTGTTAAAAAAATTAGATATTTGTTGCCATAAATATTAATCAACCTAAAAAATGGCAGGAAAAAATCAAACTCTAGGCGAATTTATTATCGAAAACCAAAATGATTTTAAATATTCTTCTGGAGAATTATCAAGATTATTAAACTCTATTAGATTAGCAGGTAAAGTTGTAAATCACGAAGTAAATAAAGCTGGTTTAGTTGATATTACAGGAGCTGCTGGAGACACGAACATACAAGGAGAAGACCAACAAAAACTTGATGTTTATGCCAACGATGTATTTATTAAAACCATAACCAACAGAAATATTGTTTGCGGTATTGCAAGTGAAGAAGAGGACGATTTTATTATTATTAATAGTCAAGACAATAAACATCAGAATAAATATGTAATATTAATGGATCCTTTAGATGGTTCTTCTAATATTGATGTAAATGTTTCTGTTGGTACAATTTTTTCTATTTTTAGGAGAGTTACACCTGTGGGAACTCCAGTAGAATTGAAAGATTTTTTACAATCTGGAGATAAGCAAGTAGCTGCTGGTTATATTGTTTACGGGACATCTACAATGTTGGTTTATACAACAGGAAATGGTGTAAATGGTTTTACGATGAACCCAGCTTTAGGTAGTTGGTATTTATCGCATCCAAATATGAAATTTCCAGAGAATGGAAATATTTACTCTGTAAATGAAGGGAATTATTTAGATTTCCCTGCAGGAATTAAAATGTATATAAAATACTGCCAAGCAGAAGAAGGAGACAGACCATATACAAGTAGATATATAGGTTCTTTAGTTTCTGACTTCCATAGAAATATGATTAAAGGTGGCATTTATATGTATCCTAAAGGGTCTAAAAATCCGAAAGGAAAATTACGTTTGCTTTATGAATGTAGTCCAATGGCTTTTTTAGCAGAACAAGCTGGTGGTTTGGCTACAGATGGAACTAAAAGAATTATGGAAATTGAGCCAACTGAATTGCATGAACGTGTACCTTTTGTTTGTGGAAGTAAAAATATGGTAAAAAAAGTAACAGAGTTTATGCAAACTTTTGGGGAATAAATTTTGGAAGAAAAAACTTTAAGATTACTATTTGCAAAACTTAAAAGAAATAAAATTTCTTTTTCTAAAGAAGGACAAAAAACTATAATTGGTAAATCTAAATTTGACTTTGTAACTTTTTTTGGACTAATTCTTCTACCAGTATTTGGTGGGCTTGTTTTAGTTTATATGTTGCTTTTAGATGTTAATCTGGTTCGAAATAATTTTATTAAAATAATTTTTGGAATTCTTTTCTTTCTAGGAACTGCGTTATTTCATTTAAAGAAAATGGTTGTTAGAAATAAATCTAATCGAAAAACAAAAATCTTACATAATCATCAATTAAAAATTGATAAAATTACCTTGAGTAATCAAAACATTGAACAGATATACTTTGATATTTTTGAGGAAAAAGATGAATATGAAGGCAGATTATTTATTTTGGATAATAAAAATAAAAATCATTTAATTTTTCAGATAGAAGATACTGAACAATATCTAAAAAATGACTTAAAATGGTATGTTACCTTTTTTAAAGAATATTTAAAAATCGATAGATAATTTTTGCCTATGGTTTCATAAGTTAACAAAACGCTAATATGTTGTAAAACGCTTAATTAATCTTTAAATTTGTTAAACAAAAATTAATGTAAACTTTAAAAAATAAAATTATGGCTTTTGAATTACCAGAATTAGGATATGCACACGATGCTTTAGTGCCACATATTGATGCTAAAACTATGGAAATACACCATGGAAAACATCATAATGGATATACCACAAAATTAAATGCTGCAATTGCAGGTACTGATTTAGAAGGAAAATCTATTGAAGATATTTTAGCTAATTTAGATATGAGCAATGGTGCTGTAAGAAATAATGGTGGTGGTTTTTACAATCACTCTTTATTTTGGACAGTGATGAACCCAAATGACAGAGGTTATTTATCAGGTGATTTAAAAGATGCTATCGAAGCTGAATTTGGTTCTAAAGATGCTTTTATTGATGCTTTTTCTAAAGCTGCTGCAACTCAATTTGGTTCAGGTTGGGCTTGGTTATGTGTTCATCCAGGAGGTAAAGTAGAGGTTTGTTCTACACCAAACCAAGATAATCCATTAATGCCAGGTGTTACTTGTGGAGGTACACCTATTTTAGGATTAGATGTTTGGGAACATGCATATTATTTAAACTACCAAAATAGAAGACCAGATTATATCGATGCTTTCTTTAAAGTAATTAACTGGAATGAAGTTGAAAGACGTTATGCTGAAGCAAAATAAGTTTTTGTAAACTGAATAATAAAAAAAGCATCCTACTGGATGCTTTTTTTATTATTGTTTTAATTAGCTAAATCAGTAAAAGTAGTTACAGATGCTCCTGTTAATTCACTTAAATTTATAGAAAAACTTACAGTAAACTTTTTAGTTGAGCTTATAGGACTAACAAAATTATCTGACAATTCAGCATCTACACTTGTAAAAGTAGCAACTCCGTTTTCAATAGTAACTTTTAAATCTGAAGTTGGTCTAGAATTTATAAATGGGCTATACCATTCTTGACTGCCTGAATCTCCTATTCTTGCATTGTTGAAAAAATATTCATCATTTTCTATATTAAAATCTGCATCCGGTCTATGCACAAATGATTTGTTTTGTGTTGGCAATTCTTTAATAAACAATCTTACATAAGTTCCTAAATTTGTACTCTGTGCAGTTGGTTTTTTTTCTGCGATAACAAAGTCATAAACAATACCATTAGAAAGCGAGTATGATGTAAATGAATAATAGTTTAAATTGCCTGAGCTTGTATCTGTTGATAAACTATTCTTGGCAATTATATTTGATGGATCATCCATCATTTCTTCTGTTGAATTATTACTTTCACAAGAAATTAATAATAGGGTTATCAAAGTAATAAATGGTAAAAATTTTAAATTTTTCATAATGATTAATTTTTAATGATTTTTTTAATAAAAGTGTTCTTATCTGTTTTTATTTGAAGAATATACATTCCTTTAGAAAGTTGTGAGATATTAATTTCTTTATCTATATTTTTTAATTTTAAAACTTCTTTGCCTAATAAATTAAATATACTTATTGCTTGTATTTGTTTATTATCAACTTTAATATTTAAGATATCTAATGTTGGATTCGGATAAATAATAACTTCTACCAATTCACTTAAAGTTTGATTATTTGTTGATAATGCAGCTTCTTCTAGCATAAATAATTCATTACCAACTGTACCGTTATTTGCAGAAAAGTATAAAATATTATTGCTTACGAAAAAGCTTTGAGGTCTGCTACCACTGTTAAATTGTTCTGTAGATGGATTTATTTCTTGTAGAATTTTTGTACCATTCTCTGTGCCATCAGATACCCAAACCTCTTGAGAACTACTAGACTCTCCAGAACCGAAAACTAATTTATCTCCAAAACTTATAAGTTGTGTCATGTAGGCACTATCACTTCCAGAACCAATATTTTTTACTAAAACAGTTCCAGAATTTGTTCCATCAGATTTCCAAAGTTCTGTTCCATTTGTACCATCATTTGCAACAAAATACAGCACTCCTTTATGATCTGTTAAAAGTGAAGGAAAACTTCCTTTACTTCCTCCAGAACCTGGTCTAATATCTTTTACTTGGTAAGGTGAAACTCCACTTTGGGTTGCCCAAAGTTCTCCTCCATTGCTATAAGTAGATACAAAATATAGATACTCACCTGATACAGTCATATTGTTATATCCTTTATCTGTTACAGAAAAGGTATTAGTTCCATCAGTTCTAAACATTCTACTTCCTGATGAAGAATTTGCTCTAAAGTGTAAACCATCTTTAAATTCAATAAAATTATCTGGGCTTCCACTAGAAGAGGAATTGGCTTCATAAAACAAACTTGTACCAGCTTCAGTTCCATCAGAAGACCATAATTCATAATCATTACTACTGTCTGTAGCATTAAAATAAATTTTACTTTTAAAAACATATAACTCTCCACTTCTTATACTACTTGCAGCTCCAGTATTTATATCTTTTACTAAAACTGTACCTGTTTCTGTACCATCACTCTCCCACAATTCAGAACCATTTACAGCATCATAAGCATAGAAATATAATTTACCATTTAAGGTAATTAAATAGTTTGAAGATATTCCACTCCCAGCATTTGGATTAATATCTTTTACCAAAACAGTTCCTGCTTCAGTACCATCTGTTTTCCATAATTCTTTTCCTTTTTCTGCTGATGTTGCATAAAAATATACTAGCCCATTAAGTTCTATAAAGTTAGATGGGTTGCTATATAGTGCACCAACATTGATGTCTTTTAAAAGTGTTGCAGTTCCATTTTCTAAAACCCAAGGTTCTCTTCCATATTCTCCATTATCTGCAGAAAATAAAATTTTGGTTCCAAACTGAAAATGATTAGAAGGAGAAGATGAATTATTACCAAGTTTGTTGATGTCTTTTAGCATATACGTGCCAGTTTCTGTACCATCAGAAATCCAAAGTTCTTTGCCTAACCAATTACCATCAGAACCTGTAAAAACAGCTTTTCCATTTAAATCTACAATGTTTTCTATATTGTTATCATCACCTTGTGGATGAACATCTTTTACCAAAAATGTGCCAGCCTCTGTACCATCTGTTTTCCATAGTTCATAACCTTCTGTAACTGTATTTCCTTGAAAATACAAGTTATTACCAACTATTCCGTATTCACTATTATGAGCAAATTCTCTATAATTTGGGTTAAAATTTGTGGTACCTGCTTCTGTGCCATCAGAAACCCAAATAACTTGTTTTTGTGTTGTAGCATTATAAGCGATAACTAAAACACTATTATTTACAATAAAAAGTGTTTTTATAATTCCTAAATCTCCTTTTACAGCTAATGTTCCAGCATCTGTACCATCAGATTTCCATAAACCATTATCGTAGATAAAAAAAAGCTCGTTATTCAAATTTTTTAAACTACTGTTGTAAGCAAAAGTACTACCAGAACCAGGGTTAATATCTTTTACCATTATTGTACCTGAACTAGTACCATCTGTTGTCCATAATTCTGTACCAGAAGAACCATTATTAGCAGAAAAATATACTACTCCATTTAATACAGTAAATTGATTTGGGAATGAATCTGATGAACCAGATCTAATATTTTTCACCAAAACTGTTCCAGCTACTGTGCCATCAGTTTTGTATAATTCTTTTCCTATCGAAGATGAAGCTTCTGCAGAAAAATAAATTTCATTTCCGTTTTTAACAAATCTATCTGCACCAAATATGGTATATGTTGCTATTTTTTCAGTTCCTGCTGCTGTACCATCTGAAGCCCAGAGTGAATTTTCAGCAGAAAAAATGATTTTACCATTTATTTCATCATACATTTCATTGACCGATGAAAATTCTTTTACCTTTTCAGTTCCTGTTGCTGTACCATCAGTTTTGTATAAGTATTGTTTGCTGTCTTCTACTGCAAAAAAGTATAGAAAATCTGTAGTGGCTAAAGCTTTAAAGTTTTTTATACCTGTTTCTATACCTGCATATATATCTTTTACAAGAACAGTACCTGCTTCAGTACCATCTGTTTTCCAAAGCTCTGTGCCATTTATGCCATTATTTGCAGCAAAGTAAACTTCATTTTTAAAAACAATTTTTGCACTTGGGTTACTAGAGCCGTTTCCAAGATTAATATCTTTTACAAGAGTTGCTTGTGCATAATTATTTAAAGATGTAATTATAGATAGAATTAGTAATAATTTTTTCATAATTTCTATTTTTAGGATGAATTAAAAAGATTTGATTCTGAAGCTTTTACACTTCAAAACCAAATCAAGAGATTGATTTTAGATTTCGCCTTTTTCTTCAGCTGCATCTATTAATATGGCAATTTTCCCACCTTTACCTTTTGCAATTGCATGTACTATTTTTGTACCTGTTTCTTTATCTTCAAAAATTTTGAAATTTTTAATTGTATATCCTTTACCAGAATATTTTTTATCAAATGCATTTTCAGTGATGTATTTTTCTGATACTACTTTGTTTTGAAGTGAGGCAATTGAACTGTCAATCAATTCATTATTGGCTAAATTTTTTGTTGTATTAATGGCATTTTTTATGCCTTCTGTACTTTTTACATTTAAGTTAGCAACGTCGTTTACATTTTTAACTGTCTTCATTATATTACCAAAAGACAAACTAGATTTGAATTTATATACAAAAGCATATTTTTCATCATTACTAGGAGTTGCTAATTTTATGACATCTCCTTTTTTATACTCTTTTCCTTTTTTAGAAGTGTAAGGATCTTTAGAGTTTTTACCTTTAATTTGTGCTACAGCTAACATTGGAGCTACTAATAGCATTACTAGAACTACTTTTTTCATGGTTGTTATTTTTATAAAAAAACAGTATCCTTTCTTTTGTTAATTCATCCTAAAAACAAATGTGAAAGAGATACTGTTTGTAAAATATTTTCTATTTTTTTAGGATGTGATGAATTAACACTCCAAAAGTAGTTTTGAAAAGAGGCAATGTAAATAGAGTAATTTACGTAATCAACTACGGGTTTTACCGTAATTTTAAGAAGTAAGTCCGTTTTGAAAAGCAAAACGTATTAAAGAAGCTACATTATGAACATCAATTTTACGCATAATATTTGTTCTATGAGTATCAACAGTTCTTGGACTAATGAATAGTTTTTCTCCTATTTGAGTATTGGTAAACCCTTGAGAAAGGTATTTTATAATTTCTTTTTCTCTTGTAGTTAAATCATCTAATAAAGGTGATTTTTTCGAGAACTGACGTAAAGTATTTGGTTTATCATCAGAAAGTAAAGCTTTTGTAACATCTGCATTAAAATACTCTTTACCGCTATTTATTTTTTTTACAGCAAGTAGCAACTCATCTGAAGGTATGGTTTTTAGCATATAGCCTTTTACACCGATTTCTATTAATTTTTTAATAATTGACGATTCTTGATGCATAGATAACATTGCAACGTTTACGTCATTATAATTTCTTGTAATGTGTGTTGCACATTCTATACCATCCATAATTGGCATGTTAATATCAAGTAAAACAACATCTACTGAATGTTGTTCTAAATATTCTAAAACTGCTTTTCCGTTTTCGACAATTGCAACCACTTTAAAATCTATCTGATTTTGAAAAGTATTTTTTATACCTTCTGCTATTAAAGGATGGTCATCAGCAATAAGTATTTTAATAGGCATTTATAGTGGAATTTTAATAGTTACTAAAGTACCACTTTTAGGGCTTGGTTCAAAATTAACATTACCATTTACCATGTCTAATCTACTAGTTATGTTGAGTAAGCCAATTCCTTTTTTATCCTCTTTGGATGAAAAACCAACACCATTATCTTCTACGATTAAAATGGCAGTATTATTTGAATTAAATAATTGCACACTAACTTCACTTGCTTTGCTATGTTTTATTATATTATTGATAAGTTCTTGAGTAATTCTATATATGGTTACTTCAATTTTTTCTGGTAGGCGTTCATCAATATTATAATGCTCTAAACTGTATGTAATGTTAGATAACTTTAAACTACCTTCAAGTAAATCATTTAAAGCAGGTATAATACCCAACTCTTTTAATGCTCTTGGCATCATTTGATGCGAAATATTTCTTAAATCTTTGTTCGAGTTTTCTAAACTTTCTAAAACTTCTTTTGTATCTTCATTTTCAGTTAAATTTTGTTTAGAAAATAAATTTCTCGACTTTAAGATTACACTACCAATTTGTTGTACAACTCCATCATGTAATTCTCTAGCTATTTTATTACGTTCTTCTTCTTGGGCATCAATAATCGCTTTAAAACCTTTCTCTTTTTCAGCAACTATTGCTTCTTGGTTTTTTCGTTTTCTTCGTTGAGAAATTGCGAAAAATAGTACTATTGATATTGCTAATCCTCCAAATAAAATATAAGCCCAAATCTTTGTTTTTGCTAGAGAAAGCTCTGTTTCTGCTTTTTCTGTTCTGGTTTGTAATAGCTGATTTTCCTTTTTTTCTGTTTGATATTTTACTTCTAACTCTACCAATTCTTTACTATTTTTTTCATTAAAATAGGAGTCTGACAGACTATCTTTCTTAACTTTATATTGTATAGCTTTTTTCTTATTTCCTTGTACACCGTAAATGATTGATAAAAAATAGTAAATTTCAGCTACTTTTTGTTTATCTATATTTTTCTCAAAATAGGGTAGTGCACGTAATAAATATGCCTTCGATTTTTTTAATTGAGATAGTTCAAAATACTGCTCTCCTAATAAATAATTTAGACCTGCAATTTCTACTTCAGAGTTTAAAAATGATTTATATTTCAATGCTTCATTTGAAGTTTCTATAGCTTTATTTACCTCATTATTTTTAAAATAAATTCTAGCCAAACCATTTAAAGCAATGCTTAATGTTCTGAAGTTTTCATTTTTTTTGGTAAGCTCAATTGCACGTTTGTAATATTGTATAGATTTTTTAAATTTTTTTTGTAACCTATATATAGAAGCTATATTATTATATAGATTTCCAGTAAGTTTTTCATCTTTTATTTCTAAAGCATAATCTAATATTTCAAAATTATAGTTTAATGCTTTTTGATAATTTCTTAAGTCTTTGTTTAAAGAAGCAAGATTACTTTTAATGATGTTTGAGTAATTTAGAATTCCTTTTTGTTCAAAAATTTTAACAGCATTTAACCCATAAATCATTGCAGAATCTGGTTGATTAAATTTAATATAGAATGCCATTAAATTGGCATTAATTTTAGCCACACCTAAAGTGTCTTTCAAATCTTTACGAATTGAAGAAGCTTTCTTATAGTACTCTTCACTTAACTTGGTATCTCCTTTTATCAAATAAACACCAGCTAAATCACTATACTGTTGAGCTAACAGTGGTTTTAAATCTATTATTTTTAGTAAGTCTAGTCCTTTATTTCCGTACTTTAGAGAAGAATCGATTGAAAACTCTTTATAATACCAGGTTAAATCTCCATAAATTTTTGCTTTTAAAGAATCATCGTCAGTTTTAAGTAATTGACTTTTTAAATTTAATATCTTTTCTTTATTATTTTGAGAAAAGCTAGTAGAAATTACAAATAAAAATAAGAGTAAGAAGAATAATTTTTTCATAGTTAGGTAGTTTTAACAAATATGAAAAAAAATAGTTTTTTATAAAAATTTTAAGCTAATAAATTCATAATCAGTAATCAATAAAAAAATAGACTTTTATATAAAAGTCTATTTTTAAAGTAAATGTTAGTTTTTTAAATTAATATGCTCTTTCGTTATTGCCTTCATAAAAATTGATAAAAGCTTTATTTACCACACGCATTCCTCCAGGAGTAGGATAGTTTCCTGTAAAATACCAATCGCCTAAATTATCTGGGCAAGCTTTGTGCAAACCTTCTAT
Source organism: Polaribacter porphyrae (assembly GCF_002954685.1). Lineage (GTDB taxonomy): Bacteria > Bacteroidota > Bacteroidia > Flavobacteriales > Flavobacteriaceae > Polaribacter > Polaribacter porphyrae. The sequence continues at coordinate 3,109,321 of NZ_MSCN01000001.1, forward strand.
AGATTGATAAATTACTTCAACATCAGCTTTTATATCTTCAGTTTTTAACATTTGCGCAATTTTAGTAGAAATTTGTTCTGCTGTAAACGGACTGTAAATGTCTTTAACGTAGTTTACAATTTCAGTATCATCTTTGGTTTGTTGTGCTTTACATTTTTTATAAACCTCATCTACAATATAATATTGATTTGTTTCTTTTAATAATTCTAAAGCAGCTTTAAAAGCGATAAAAGCTTCAATTCTAGCCATATCAATTCCATAACAATCTGGATATCTAATTTGTGGGGCAGAAGAAACTACTACTATTTTTTTAGGGTTTAATCTATCTAAAATCCTGATTATACTCTTTTTAAGTGTGGTTCCGCGTACAATACTATCATCTATAATTACCAGATTATCTGTAGGTTTTACAACACCATATGTAATATCGTAAACGTGTTCTACTAAATCGTCTCGTGAATTATCATCAGCTATAAAAGTTCTTAATTTTGCATCTTTTATGGCTATTTTTTCAAAACGTGGTCTTTCTGATAAAATTTCTGTAACTCTTTGTGCTGATAATTTTGTGCCTCCAGCAAGGATTTTTGCTGTTTTTTGTTGATTTAATAAATCTTCAGCAGCTTCTGTCATTCCATAAAAAGAGGTTTCAGCTGTGTTTGGAATAAAGGAAAAAACAGTATTTGAAACATCAGAATTTATAGATTTTAAAATTTTAGGAAATACATATTTCCCTAAATTTTTACGTTCTTCATAAATACTAGCATCACTTCCTCTAGAAAAATAAATACGCTCAAAAGAGCATGCTTTTTTTTCTTGAGGTTCATTTACTTTTTTTATTGAAACAGCTCCACTTTTTTTAATGATTAGAGCATGCCCTCTTTTTAATTCTTTAACTTTATCTATGGTAACATTAAATACAGTTTGAATTACAGGTCTTTCTGAAGCTACAACTACAACTTCGTCATCTTCGTAAAAAAATGTAGGTCTAATTCCATTAGGATCTCTTAACACAAAAGCATCTCCATGACCTACTAAACCAGCCATTGCATAGCCACCATCCCAATTTTTAGATGATCTTTTTAGTATTTTTTTTAAGCTTAAATTTTCTTCAATAAAGGGTGATGCATCTCTTTTATTGAATCCTTTTTTCTTGGCTTGTTGGTAGAGTTTTGCAACTTCATCTTCTAAAAAATGACCAATTTTTTCCATTACAGTTACAGTATCTGTAAACTCTTTTGGATGCTGACCTAGCTCAACTAATTCTTGTAGCATTTGGTTAGAATTAGTCATATTAAAATTACCAGCTACAATAAGATTTTTGTGTTTCCAGTTACTTTGTCGCAAAAAAGGATGCACACTTTCTATACTATTTTTCCCAAAAGTTCCATAACGTACATGCCCAAGAAATAAGTTTCCAATGTAGGGCATATTTTCTTCTTGCCATTTTACATCTTCTTTTTTTTCTGGTTTTACCTCAAAAACACCATTTATTCTTTCATTAATTTGAGCAAAAATATCTTGTATAGGTTGCGATTGGTTTGAACGAATTCTACTTACATAACGTGTGCCAGGTTCAACATTAAACTTTACACTTGCAAAACCAGCACCATCTTGTCCTCGATTGTGTTGTTTTTCCATCAACAAGTACATTTTATTTATTCCATAAAAAGCAGAACCGTATTTGTCTTTATAAAATTGTAGTGGTTTTTTTAAGCGAACAAGTGCAATTCCACATTCGTGTTTAATAGCATCACTCATTTGTATATAATCGTTTTTGTTTTTAAAATGTATAAAAAAATCCGCGTTTTTAGGCGCGGATTTTTAGTTATGATAATTCAATATCGAATTGTGTTAATTCTTTAAATGCTTGCAAGCGATTTTTCACTTCATCACTTGTAAGCTCTTGCATTCGTTCTGTTCCAAATTTCTCTACACAAAAGGATGCTAAATTAGAACCATAAATAATTGCATTTTTCATATTCTCAAAAGAGATATCTTCTGTTTTTGCCAAATAGCCACAGAAACCTCCAGCAAAAGTATCTCCTGCACCTGTTGGATCAAAAACCTCTGCTAAAGGTAAAGCTGGGGCAAAAAACATTTTACCATCATTAAATAACAATGCTCCATGTTCTCCTTTTTTAATTACAACATATTTGGGTCCCATAGTATGGATTTTTTTGGCAGCATTTACCAAAGAATATTCACCAGAAAGCTGACGAGCTTCTTCATCATTAATCGTAATTACATCTACTCTTTTTAAAACATCATGCAACTCGTTTAGAGAAATATCCATCCAGAAATTCATTGTGTCTAAAACTACCAACTTTGGTCTTTCTGTCATTTGATCTAAAACAGATGCTTGCACTAAAGGATGTAAGTTTCCTAACATTACAATACCTGCATTTTTAAAAGCTTCTGGCACAACTGGCTTAAAATTTTCTAATACATTCAACTCAGTAATTAAGGTATCTCTAGAGTTCATATCATTATGATATTTACCACTCCAGAAAAAAGTTTTTCCTTCTTTAATAATTTCAATACCATCTGTGTTGATGCCTTTGGTGTTCATCATATTTAAATAGTCTTGAGGAAAATCTCCACCAACAACAGAAACAACTCCTGTATCTATTCCAAATTGACTTGCTGCTAAACCCACAAAAGTTCCAGAACCACCAAGAATTTTATCGGTTTTTCCAAAAGGAGTTTCAATTGCATCAAAAGCTACTGTACCAACTGCTAATAATTTACTCATTTTACTATTCTAACCTTCCTAAAAGGAAGGAATTTGTTAGTTAATTAACTCTATTTACTTGCTTTTATCGTATTTTTGCCACTTGTTAAAATGGTGTTTTATACAAAGCCACAAAAATAAGTTTAAAAAATGACTATCAAAGAAATACAAGAAGAAATTATTGACGAGTTTTCTATGTTTGATGATTGGATGGAACGTTATGAATACATCATAGAATTGGGTAAATCTTTGCCAATGATAGATGAGCAATATAAACTAGAAGAAAATTTAATTAAAGGATGCCAATCTAAAGTGTGGTTGTTTTCAGAATTAAATGAAGATAAAATAAGTTATACAGCAGACAGTGATGCTATTTTAACAAAGGGAATAGTTGCTCTTTTATTGCGTGTATATTCAAATCAAAAACCAGCAGATATTTTAACTGCTGAAACTAATTTTATAGATAAAATTGGGTTAAAAGAACATTTATCTCCAACAAGAGCAAATGGATTAGTTTCTATGGTTAAACAGATAAAAATGTATGCAATTGCACAGCAAACTCGAATGACAAATTAAGACATTTAAAAATGACAGATAAAGAATTAGAAGAGATTGGAGATAAAATTATAAGAGTTTTAAAAACCATCTATGATCCAGAAATTCCTGTAGATATCTACGAATTGGGTTTAATTTATGATGTTTTTGTTTCTGATGAAAACAATGCAAAAATATTAATGACCTTAACTTCTCCAAACTGTCCAGTAGCAGAAACGTTACCTGTAGAAGTTGAAGACAAAGTAAAAACACTAAAGCAAATAAATGATTGTGAAGTAGAAATTACTTTTGACCCAACTTGGACACAAGATATGATGAGTGAAGAAGCAAAACTAGAATTAGGGATGCTTTAAAAAAGTTTTCAGTTGGCAGTTGCTGTTTTCAGTAAAAAATAACAACTGTCATTTCGAAATGAGCTTTTTTAAGCGATTGAGAAATCTCAACTTTGATACTAAATAAAAAAATGGCAGAAGAAATTATAAACAGAGTAGCAAACAGCAAACTAAAAACCTTTGATTTAGAAGAAATATATCCTGAAGGAAAACGTGTTTTATTTGATATTAAAGATTGGTTGTTTCAAGAATTGATTTTAAAAGAAACTGACTTTAGAAATCATGTAAAAAACCATGATTGGTCTCAATACAAAGATAATTTTGTGGCAGTAACTTGTTCTGTTGATGCTATTATACCTTCTTGGGCATTTATGTTAGTTGCATCAGAATTAACACCTTACGCAAATAAAGTTGTTATTGGTAATTTAGAATTATTAGAAACTGTAATTTACCAAGAGTTGATTTCATTTTTAGATTTTAAAGACTTTACCAACAAGCCAGTTATTTTAAAAGGTTGTGCAGATAAACCTATCCCAAACTCTGCTTTTGCTTTTTTAATAGAAAAATTACAGCCTATTGTTAAAAGTATCATGTTTGGTGAGGCCTGCTCAACTGTACCATTATACAAGTCAAAAAAATAATGTTATTAGATATATATTATAAATAGAGTTTTGTTATGAAAAGAATTTTTTACATCTTTTTCATTCTATTTGCAATTAGCTTACAATCACAGAAAAAGAAAGAACCACTTCCAAAATGGAAAATAAATGGAAGATTTGCTTTTATTTTTAATCAATCATCATTTTCTAATTGGGCTTCTGGTGGTGAAAACACTGTTGCTGGTAACATTAATATTAATTATGATTTTAATTATAAAAAAAACAATGTTAACTGGGATACAAGATTAATTACAAGTTACGGTTTAAGTTATATAGAAGATAAAGGATATAGAAAAACAGATGATAGACTTGAAATTAATTCTCTATTAGGTTATAAAACCACTAAATATTGGTTTTTATCATTTATTGTAAATTTCAGAACCCAATACACAAAAGGATATAATTACAAAGTAGAGCCAAGAGTTTTAGTATCCGAATTTTTATCACCTGCATATTTAACTTTTGGTCCTGGTATGCTTTGGAAAAAATCTGACAACTTAAATTTTAATATTGCACCTGCAAATGCTAGATATACTTTTGTAAATGATTTTTTTTCAGGTAAATTTGGTGTAGAAGAAGGTAGAAACACCGCTTTTGGTATTGGATTCAACTTTTCTGGGTACTACAAATTTAATTTGATGGAGAATATTGAAATGGAAAATATTTTAAATCTATATACTGATTATTTAGCTAATCTTGGTAATATTGATGTAGATTACCAAACCAATATTCGCTTTAAAGTAAACAAGTATATAAAAATGCACACCACGTTTCATACTATTATAGATGATAATTCCTCGTCAAGAATACAATTTAGACAACTTTTTGGATTGGGAGTAAATTATACCTTTCATGAAAAAGTGACTTATTAATCTTTTTTTGGTCTAAACAATAAAAGTGTATTTTTGCACGTCGAAATAAAAAAATCAATTAAAAATGAAAAAATTAACAATCTTACTTTTATTGGTAGGGATTAACTTTTCTGTAAATGGACAGACTGCAGAAGAATTAAAAAAAGAATTGGCTTCTAAAAAAGATTCAATTTCTAAATTACAGGCTAAAGCAAATGCTATACAAGGTAAAATAGACGCACTTCCTGGTTGGAGAAAAGGTGCTTTTGGTACAGTAGGTATGAGTCTATCAGGTTTTAATAACTGGTATGCAAGAAATGCTCCAGATGCAAATGCAGGAAACATTGGAATTACAGTAAATGCTTTTGCTAATTTAATAGAAGATAAATTTTTCTGGAGAAACTCTATGAACATTAATCTTGGTTGGGTTAAGCTAGATGATAAAAATGTAACTGGAGATGAAGGCTTTGATACAGCTACAGATGTATTTAATATTAGCTCTTTATATGGTAGAAGATTAAATAAAAAATGGGCTGTGTCTGGTTTACTAGAATATAGAACTACTTTTATAGATAATTTTAATGATCCTGGTTATTTAGATTTAGGTGCAGGTTTAACTTGGACACCTACAAACAACTTAGTAGTTGTAATACATCCAGGAAACTATAACTTTGTATTTAGTAGTGGTAATACTGTTTTTGATTCTTCTCTTGGAGCAAAAGTTGTAGCAGATTATACTAAAAAATACAATAAATTAAGTGTAAAATCTAATTTGTCATTATTTCAAAGTTATGAAAGTTCTAACTTATCTAACTGGACATGGACCAACTCTTTTGGCTATACGTTATGGAAAGGAATTGGTTTAGGGTTTGAGTTTGGTTTACGTAATAATAGACAAGAAGCTTTAAATAATGCAATTCTCGTAAATTCTGCTTTACCAGTTCCATTAACAACTCCAACATTTGATAGTATAGATAACAAACTGCAAACGTATTGGTTATTTGGTTTAAGCTATGCTTTCTAAATAATTTTAAAAATCATATTTATAAAACCTCAAGAACTTCTTGAGGTTTTATATTTTAGTTACTTTTGTATTCTAAATTCCTTTGGATGACATTACTAATTATATACGCAACTATTTCAATTTTCTTTTCATTTCTTTGCTCTATTTTAGAAGCAGTGCTTTTAAGTATTACCCCAACTTTTATCAATTTAAAAAAGAGTGATGGAGAAAGCTATGCAGCAGAATTAGAAACACTAAAAAAGGATGTAGATAAACCTTTAATTGCTATTTTAACTATCAATACAATTGCACATACTGTAGGTGCAATTTTAGTGGGTGTACAAGCAAAAGTAGCTTATGCAGAGTTATATGGATCTACTACCAGAAGCGTTTTTGGTATTGAGTTTACAGAAGATGTTATGGTTGGAGTTGTTTCTACAATTATGACAATTTTGATTTTAGTAGCTTCAGAAATTATACCTAAAACAATTGGTGCTACATACTGGAAAGGATTAGCAAATTTTACAGCAAAAGCCTTAAAAGTGATGATTTTTCCATTAAAATACACAGGTATTTTATGGATTTTACAATTAACGACGAAACTAATTGGAGGTAAAGGTCATGGAAGTGTTTTAAGTAGAGAAGGGTTTTTAGTGATGGCAGATATGGCTGAAAAAGAAGGTGTTTTTAAGAAAAATGAAAGTAAAGTTATTAGAAATTTATTGGGTTTTAAAGAGATAAAAGTTAATGATGTAATGACACCAAGAACGGTTTTAGAAACTGCAGACGAAAGTCAAACCATTCAATCTTTTTATGATGGTCATAAAAAATTACGTTTTTCTAGAATTCCTGTTTTTAAAGAAAATCCTGATGAAATTACGGGTTATTTTTTAAAAGATAATTTATTAGAAGCTATTATCAATGGAAAAGGTAAAGAAACTTTGGCTTCTATTAGAAGAGATATTTTAATTACGAATAGAGAATTATCGATACCAGATTTGTTTGATAAATTAATCAAAGAAAAAGAACACATAGCTTTAGTTGTAGATGAATATGGTTCTGTAAGTGGTTTAGTATCTCAAGAAGATGTAATTGAAACTTTATTAGGTTTAGAAATTATGGATGAGACTGATAATGTTGCAGACCTACAAGCATTAGCTAGAAAATCTTGGGAAACTCGTGCAAAAAAAATGGGAATTATTGAGGATGGGAATGAATAGTTATTAAACCTTCTATTTACTCAAATTTAATATTCGAAATGCTCCTTGAATTACTAGCATAAAAACTATTGTTCCAATAATTAAATCTGGTTTATTAGAACTTAAATAATTTACTAAAATTCCTGCAATTATTACTCCTAAATTGATAATTACGTCATTTGAGGTAAAAATCATACTTGCCTTTATGTGTGCCTCTTCTTTACTTTTTGACTTTTGCAAAATATAAAGACAAATTCCATTTGCGATAAGTGCAAAAATTGAAATGATAATCATTGTTGAAAAATCAGGAAGTTTTTCGTCTCCGAAAAAACGTCTTAAAACTTCTATAAATCCAATAATTGCAAGTACGATTTGAAAATACCCAGCAATTTTTGCTATACGTTTTTTCTTAATTAAAGTTCCACCAACAGCAAACAAACTAATTCCATAAACAAAACTATCTGCAAGCATATCCAAACTATCTGCAACAAGACCCATAGATTTTGAAATAAAACCTGTTGTTATTTCGATAATAAAAAAAGCAAAATTAATTACAAGAACTGTCCAAAGTATTTTTTTCTGATTATTATTTTCTTTAAAATTAGTCTGGTTGGTTTTTTCAGTTGAGATTTTCTTACTTCCTAAATTTAGTTCGACAATCGAATTTTCAATTTGGGCAATTTCTCCTTTATGAAAAATAGTCAATTTTCTATTTGGAATATCAAAGTCTAAATTTGCAATGTTTGAAATTCCATCCAATTTTAATCGGATAAGATTTTCCTCTGAAGGACAATCCATTTTCGTAATTTCAAAAATTGTCTTGTTCACTCTGTTATATAGTTTTCTGTATTAAAACTAAATATTCTTAAAATTTACTCCTCCTTATATTCATAATACAAAAAGTCATTATAAGGAAAACGTTGAATATGTATTTTCTTAACTTCTTCGTAAGTTTTGTCCTTAAATTCTTCTAAATTTTCCTTATTTAATGCTGATATAAAAATCGATTCAACGTCATTATTACTCATCCAAGTTTTTTTCCAATCTTGTAATGTATAATGTTCTTTCCCTTTTTCAGTAACTAAATCATCATCATCTATAGTTTCGTATTCGTAAGCATCAATCTTATTAAAAACCATTACAGTAGGTTTATCTACACAATTAATATCATCTAAAATAGAATTTACAGATGTGATATGGTCTTCAAAATTAGGATGAGAAATATCAACAACATGCAATAATAAATCTGCTTCACGAACTTCATCTAAAGTAGATTTAAAAGATTCTACTAATTGTGTTGGTAATTTTCGAATAAAACCAACAGTATCTGTCATTAAAAAAGGTATGTTCTTAATTACCACTTTACGTACTGTAGTATCTAAAGTTGCAAACAATTTATTTTCTGCAAAAACATCACTTTTACTAATTACGTTCATTAAGGTAGATTTTCCAACATTGGTGTAACCAACCAAAGCTACTCTTACCATTTTACCACGATTCTTTCTTTGAACTGCCATTTGTTTATCAATGGTTTTCAATCGTTTTTTGAGAACTGCTATTTTATCGCGAATAATACGTCTGTCTGTTTCTATTTCAGTTTCTCCTGGTCCACGCATTCCAATTCCTCCTTTTTGCTTATCAAGGTGTGTCCAAAGACGCGTTAAACGTGGTAATAAATATTCACTTTGAGCTAGTTCTACTTGCGTTTTTGCAGAACTGGTTTGCGCTCTTTGTGCAAAAATATCAAGGATTAGATTAGTTCTATCTAAAATTTTACAATCTAGAATTTTCTCTATATTTCGTAATTGTGCAGGAGATAATTCATCATCAAAAATAGCTGTGCCTACTTTATTAGAGTGTATATAATCTTTAACTTCATCTAACTTACCTGCTCCTAAAAAAGTTTTAGGATTTGGTCTTTCTAATTTTTGAACAAAACGTTTTACAGGAACTCCACCTGCTGTTTTGGTTAAAAAATCGAGTTCGTCTAAATATTCTTCAGATTTTGTTTCATCTTGTTGTTGGGTAATAATACCTATCAACACAACTTTTTCTGAAATGGCTTCTTTTGCATCTATCATAAGTAACAAAGGTAAAAAGAAAGTTGACACCAAAAACAATCTTTTGATGCCAACTAAATCAATCAACCAAACTAATTCAAATAATAATATTATATAAATTCTACTTTTCCTGTAGCCATATTATACACTGCAGCTACAATTTTTATTTTTCCATCGTCTTCTAAACTTGCCATTTTTGGTGATCTTTTTCTAATGTCCTCCACAGTAATTTTAGCATTTTTATGAATTACATTTGTTAGAAATTCTGTGTTTTTCGAAGAAATTTCGCCAGATTTTGGAGTGGCTTTTACAGAAGGTTTTATTTCATCTAATAAATTTTGTAAGGAATTCATCTCCATTGAAGCTGCATTTGTATTATCTACAGCGTGCTTTACAGCTCCACAAGCTGTATGTCCCATAACTATTACCACTTTTGAACCTGCAACTGCTGTAGCAAATTCCATAGAGCCTACTATGTCTGCATTTTCTATATTTCCAGCAACTCTAGCCACAAAAATATCTCCAATTCCTAAATCGAAAACATCTTCTACTGGTACTCTACTATCTACACAAGAAAGTACAATTGCTTTTGGATACTGGCCAATCATAGCCTCTCTTCTTTGTGAAGAATGATCTCTTTGTGTTAGGTTATTGCTCACAAAATTTTCATTTCCTTTTTTAAGTTTTCCTATAATTTCATCAGGAGTCATGTTTTCCTGTTCTTCTGCTGTTAAAATACTTTTTACAGGAGCTTGTTTTACTGTTTCTGTTACTGTTGATTTTGCACTTTCAGATTTCTTATCTGTTATACAGGATATAACTGATAGTGATACTATTAAAATTCCAAAATACTTTATAAGATTTTTCATAAATAAATATTTAAAAGTTACTGTTAAAAATTGTGATGCATGCTAAATTGTAATTGTCCTTTTGCCCAAGTATTGGTAGTTTGTTTCATCCAACCAGCTTGAAATCTAATTTTTGAGTTCAGTACATAACCTAAACCTAAATACGTTCTGTTTCTATCGAAAAAAGCTACTGGATTTCCATTACCAATACCTCTTTCTCCATTAATAAATAATTCATTGTAGAAGGCTCCATATATAGTTTTCGGACTTAAACTTTTACTATTAAAAGGTACGTTAACAAAAAGATTGTATCTATATCTTGTTCTAAAATCTTGGTTATCTACAAAACGTTGTTCGTATCTAAAACGATGAGTTATTAGAACTCTATTCCCTATTTTATTTGGTATCAGTGCTTCTTGATAAATTCTATTTTCATTAAAAGTATCGTCAGAATCTCCAAATTGACCTGTAGTTATATTAGCAAAACCTAATGTGAACATAATACCAGAGTCTTTTGGAGTATATGTTAAACCAGAACGAAGTAATAATTGCTCTTGGTCACCTAAAAACTGCCAATCTCTGTACTGGAAATCACCTTGAATACCAAATTGTGAATTTTTAAATTGATGGTTGTAAAAATACATGTACCAAGCACCAGTTTGATTTTCATCAATTTGAGAAAAAGAAGTGCTAGTAAATAAAAAAATAATTGGTAAAACTAAAAAATATTTCATGTTAAATATATTTACTGCAAATATAAAAGTAATACTATTAAAAAAGAATGTTTAGCATTCTTTTTAACTATATTTTAACGGAAAAGTAAAAGCATAAAAAAAGCCTCAACTTACGTTAAGGCTTACTTCAATTAATTCAAATTTACACTTTACTTCTTCTCTTTTTTAATCATTAAAAGATTAGAGAGTTACAAAGATATTTTAGAATTAAAAATAAAACGTTAGCTTTAAGTTAATAAAATAAAAGGATAAAGTTAGTTTTTGTTATTTTTACGTAAAAATATTCTCCCATGTTAAATTCATTACTTTATCCAAAACGTAAAAAAAGTGTTAGCACTATAGCTTTTTATAATGTCGAAAATCTTTTTCATCCTATAAACGATCCCAATACAAGAGACGACGAGTTTACACCTTTTGGTAGAAGGCGATGGACCTTGAAGCGTTATGAAACCAAGATAAAAAAGTTAAGTTCTGTTATTGCTAAATTAGGGATGAACAGATCTAAATACCCACCAGCAATTGTTGGTTTGGTAGAGGTTGAAAGTGGAGAGGTTGTTAATGATTTGGCAAAATCTCGTTATTTACGAAAGCATAATTATCAATATGTGCATCATAACTCACCAGATGAAAGAGGAATAGATGTTGCAATGCTGTATAATAAAATAGCTTTTGAGTTGATAGAAAGTTCTACACATCCAGTTTTTTTAGAAAACGAACATGGTGAAAGAGATTACACTAGAGATATTTTAAAAGTGAGTGGTTATTTGCATGGAGAACTTACTCATATTTTAGTTAATCATTGGTCTTCTAGACGTGATGGAGCAGAAAAAACAGAACACAAGAGAATTACTGCTGCAAAAACGGTTAGAGAAATTGTAGCAAAAATTAGAGAGAAAGAAATGAACCCAAGAATAATTATTATGGGCGATTTTAATGATGACCCAACAAGTAAAAGTATTCAAGAATATTTAGTTAGAGATGATTTTTATAACCCTATGGTTAGTTTATTTGATAATGGTAAAGCTGGTTCTTTAACTTATAATGGAAAATGGAATTTATTTGATCAAATTATATTTTCTAAAAACTTTTTAGAAGAAGAAGAAAATCCATTGTCTTTTTATTATGCTGCAGTATATAATAAAAAATGGATGAAAATCTACAAAGGTAAGTTTAAAGGAAATCCTTTTAGAACTTATGTAGGACCTTGGTATAAAGGTGGTTTTTCAGATCATTTTCCTGTATATGCTTTTTTGAGAAAGTAGGATATGGAAATTACTATTCAAGAACTTCAAATTATTTTTCAGAAAATTATTGAAAAACTAGAGGGTTCTGAAAATTATTCAATAAAAGTAAAAACTGATATTTATAAGCTAATTTCAACGGATAATTGGGATGATTTTAATCAAACTAATTTTGATACTCATTCATTAATTGATGACATTAGAGAGTTAAAAAAATTAGTTAAGGATAAAAATAGACCTACTACCTATGTTGATTTTGATAGGTTATCAAGTTTATTGAGAGAAATTAGTCAAATTAAAAACCCAATTTAATCTTTACCAACATTTTTAAACGCCTGTTTTAATTTTTCGTCATTAATAATATACTTTTTGTATTTGCCATCTTTATATCTATAATAAATAAATAAAGGCATAAAAATAAAAGACAGAAACAAAACACCTAAACCCATTACAACTTCAGCTTTTTCATGTTCTGTGTTTATAAGATAACTACCAATAATCATCCAAACTAAAAAGATGATGAACATAATTTTTAATGTTATTTTCATATTACAAAACTACAAAAGTTCTATCTTTATTTTTTAATTTCAATAAATGAAATATGTATTATTATTAATTAGTTTCTTAACTTTTTCATGTCATCAAACTAAAAAATCATCAAAAATGAATACCAAAATAGTAATTGCTCATAGAGGAGCTTCTGGATATTTGCCTGAACACACCCTTGAAGCAAAGGCTATGGCTCATGCAATGAATGTTGATTTTATTGAACAAGATTTAGTATTGAGTAAAGATGATGTACCTATTGTTATACATGATATTTATTTGGATGATGTAACAGATGTTGCTATAAAATTCCCAAATAAAAAAAGAAAAGATGGTCGGTTTTATGTAATTGATTTTACGTTTGATGAACTAAAAACACTTCAAGTTACAGAACGTTTCAATCCAAAAACGGGTCAACAAGTTTATAAACATCGTTTTCCAAAAGGGAAAGGGAATTTTAAACTCCATTCTTTGCAAGAAGAAATAGAATTAATTCAAGGTTTAAATGCATCAACCCAAAAAAATATTGGAATTTATCCAGAAATTAAAGCACCAGAATTTCATAAAAAAGAAGGTAAAAATTTGACTGAAATTGTGTTAAAAGTTTTAACAGATTATGGCTATAAAACAAAAAAAGACAATTGTATTTTACAATGCTTTGATGCCAAAGAATTAGAAAGAATTCGCTTTGAATTAAAATCAGAGTTATTTTTAGTACAGTTGATTGAGTTTTCTGATGAAGTAAATCAACTTAAACATTTTGCTACATATGCAGATGGAGTAGGACCTTGGTACAAGCAAATTTTAGATAAAAAAATAAATGGTAAATTTACGTTTACATCGTTAGTTAAAGATGCTCATTTATTAGGGTTAAAAGTACACCCGTACACATTTAGAGCAGATGCTTTAGATGAGTTTAATTCTTTTGATGAAATGATGAAAGAATTATTGATAAATGCAAATATAGATGGAGCTTTTACTGATTTTCCTGACAAAATGATAGCGTTTTTAAATCAGAAAAATGATGAGTAAAATAAGTTATGAAATTTCACAAAACAATAATGAGTTAATTCTTTTAAAAGAGGGTAAAAAAACTCCTTTATTAACTTCTTTCTGGTATATGGAGTTTGGTAAAACTTGTGCCGAAATTAAAGAAGATAATGATAAATTATTATATTCAGTCACTAAAAAATTTCAGTTTTGGAAATGGAAAATGGTGTATTTAATTTTTAAAAATGGTGGAGAAAAATCGATCTTAATTTCACAAAATACAAGAAATACTGTTTTTAAAATTGAATTGTTAAATAGTGTTTATCAAATAAAAGTAAATTATAAAAAGAAGAAATCTATATACAAAGACACTACAAAAATAGCCGAGTTTGATGAATCTTTTTTAGCAACTAATAATATTAAATTGTTAGTTGCTGATTCTGGGGAGCTTCAAATATTATTTTTACTTTATACGTCATTATTTATCGGAATTAACGATTTAAAATCTAAAACAGCGTTAAAAAGTCAAAAGCAGTTAGAAAAAAATACAGAAGCTTGGTTTTAAAATCATTCCATTGGTTCTCCTAAAATCATTGGTAAAAATTGTAGGAAAATAATAAATCCTAATATTAATAGTGATATAACAAGAGGTTTAGTAATACCTTTTTTGGTATAACTTAAATCTTTCCCTAAATAGTTATTCCATAAGTATTCAGTTAAGATTGCATAACCGATTAAATTTAAAATAAGGGTAACTACAAAATTAGCTCCAACTGAAAAAATGATAATGTAAGTGAGAATTGTGTACCCAATCCCAAATAAAAGCACATATAAACTTTCTTTCGACTTGTTCATCGTTTTAAGGTTAGACATCAATAAAACAGCACCAAAAATTGTACTGAAAAATATAGTAAAACCTTGAATTGTTTTCTTTGAATATAAAGTAGGTACTTCAAATTCATCGAAAGCATTTTCTCTATTAGAATGTGTAAGTTCTACTTTTTCTATTTCTTCAAAAATGGGTTGTTTAATTACAATTTCTCCTTCTTTTCGTAATTCTCTTTTCTCAAGTTCCCAAACCACAGCTTGTAGAGCTTCTTCTGTGTATTTATCTTTGTTTTCAATAATAGCTTCTAATTCAGCATCAGATTTAAAACTCATGTTTTTAGAAAATCGGTTGTTTTTTTCCATAGTTTTTTAGTTCGTTACTTCTATTAATTTTTTTCTATAAGCTGTTAATAATTTTGATTTTGATATAAAACCTATATATTTTTCATCTTTAATCACTGGTAGATTCCATGCATCACTATCTTTAAATTTTTGCATAACCTGTGCTACAGAATCATTGTAAAAAATTATTTCTGGTGCAGATTTCATCAATGTTTCAACAGCAACTGAATTGTACATTTGTGTATCAAACATTATAGATCTAATATCATCAAGCAAAACAATTCCTAAAAACTGCTGTGTTTCTTTATTAATTACAGGAAATAAATTCCTTGTTGACTTTGCTACTGCTTTTTTTAGCATTTCACCTAACAACATTTCTGGATAAATAGGTTTAAAATTAGTTTCAATCAAACTATTTATTTTCATCATCATTAACACATTTTTGTCTTTATTATGAGTGATGAGTTCTCCTTTTTTAGCCAATTCTATGGTGTAAATGGAGTTGGATATAAAGTACTTTGTAAATGCGAAACTTATGGCTGCTACTAACATTAAAGGCACAAACAATTCATAACCACCTGTAATTTCTGCAATTAAGAAAATGGCAGTTAAAGGCGCATGTAAAACACCAGCCATTAAGCCAGTCATACCAATTAATGTAAAGTTACTTTCAGACACATTTCCACCAAGTGCATTGATAATTTTTGCAAATAAATTTCCCAAGGCAGATCCCATAAATAAAGTCGGTATAAAAATACCACCAACTCCACCAGCAGCAAAAGTAGTAGTCATTGCAACCGCTTTAAATAAGGCAATTAAAAATAAAAACCCAATAACAATCCATATATTGTTTAAATCAACTTTGTAGGGAATATCTGATAATGCTTCTGCAGTATTTCCATTTAGCAGGTTGTTTATAAATCCATAACCCTCACCATACAAAGGAGGAATTAGATAGAGCATAATTCCAATTGCAATTCCACCAATAATTAATTTATGAATCGGTTTTTTAATTTTTTTGAAAAAATTGTTGATTTTAAAGTAAATTTTAGAAAAATAAATGGATGCAACTCCAGTACCAAAACCTAGAATAACATAATAAAAAATGTCTTTAGTTTGAAAAGCATCAACTAATTTAAAACCAAATAACGCATCTTTTTCAAAGAAAAAATAGGAAGTAATTACTGCAGAAACCGATGCTAACAAAAGTGGAACTAAAGAAGCAAAAGCCAAATCTAAACTAAATATTTCTACAGCAAAAATAATGGCTGAAACTGGGGCTTTAAACATTGATGACATTGCACCTGCAGTAGCACAACCAATTAATAACATTCTAGTTTTGGTATTCATATGAAACAACTGAGAAACATAAGAACCTAAAGCAGCTCCTGTGCTTACAGCTGGTCCTTGCAAACCTGCTGAACCACCAAAACCAACTGTAATTGGTGCTGTAATTAAAGAAGCATACATTTTGTATTTTTCTATAATTCCATTGCGTTTAGAAACAGCATGAAGTGTTGTAGAAATACCATGGCCAATTTCTTTTTTTATGATTCTTTTTTTGATATAAAAAACTAAAATTAAGCCAATAATAGGAAAGATAAAATATAAAGAATAGTGGAAATCTTTAATAAATTTACCTTCTAATACTTCTTCAAAAAAGAAGGTTAAGTTTTTTAAAACAGCAGTACCTAAACCAGCTAACAAACCCACTAAAATACTTAACACATAAATAAACTGACGTTCAGAAATATATTTATATCTCCAAAGTAAAATTTGTTTTAAGTATTTGTTTTTGGTTGGCATTCTTTATTCACTGTCATTACAAGTATACGAAGTAATCTTTCTTTATTTTTAAGAGATTGCTTCATTTCATTAGCAATGACGTTTAGTTTGTTTTCGATAAAATATCGGTTCCTAAATACTTGTTGTCTTTGTTATAATACCAAGCTCTAATTTTTGGCATTTTAATTCCATTTATAGTTTCTAATTCTGACAGTAAAATGTATTCACCATCATTTTTAGATTCATCTTTAAAAAACTGATAGACTTCCATTGCATAGGTTTTAGTGTTAAAATAAAAGTACCAAGTATCTTTACCCACTTCTTTTTTATAAGTCGCTTTTAAGACCAAGTACTCTTTTCCTTTAAACTTTTTTCTTTCTACTTTTGGATGGATGATTGTGCCTTCATCTTTTAATTTCATTGGCAATCCATACAAATACGTATAATAATTTTTATACAAATTTGCTCTTTCTTTATTTAAACTATATTTCTTTTTAATGTCTTCAGAAGGATTTTCATTACCATTAAAACTAATTGAAAATTCATTTCCAGAAACTGTATAATTTGTAATAATTGTATCTTTTTTAGCAGTTACTGAAAAGTATTCTTGAGGTAAGTTGATATTGATTTTACTTTTTCTTGGAATTCTTTTAGGAGTTTCCATAGTTACAAAAAGTTCTCCTAGAAACGTTTCCCAATTTCCATTTGGGTCATGAAATTGGATTGCTTTTTCTAATAATTGATTTCCTGTAATTTCTTGTGAAAATGAAATTATTGATGTGAGAAGTAGTAAAAGTGTGGCTAATTTTTTCATTTTTAGAATTTAAAAAATCTTGTTTTCACAAGATTTGAAATTATATTTTAATTGTTGCTAAATGATATTTTTGTTTATCATAAACTTCAATTAGATATCCATCATACAAATTTCTACTCCAAACTAATTCTGTTATCCTAATAAAATAACTATACCAATTTCTTTCTCCTAATTTTTTAATATTTAGCCTATTTTTTTGAATAGCTTCCAATATTTTAATTTCAGTTTTATTCATAAATTTTAATTTACAAAGTCAAAAAATAGATGTTTTAGGTTTCTATTTGTATGATTGGATTGAAATATTTTTAGTTTACTTACAGATAAATTATCATAAAAAATAATTTCAGATTTATTCTTTTGAAATTCTATTTTACCATTAAGTCTAGAAATTACTTCTTCAACTGAACCATTTACGATATAAGCTAACATACAGCCTTTCTTATTTTTAAAATGACCTGTTAAAAATCTGTCAATCCCTTTTGTTATATATTCTTTTTTTTGTGAAGAAGCGTTTACAATACTTCCAGACGTTTTTTTCCATTGAGAAGCTGATATATTTTTTGCTTCAACATTGTAATCTAACCTTTGATTAAGCCAAATATTATGAAATCGAATATCTATTGGGTTTGCTTTATTAGGAGGCTTTAAGCCATTATCAATTTCATAATCTTCAAGTTCTTCTTCTTTTGTAATTGTAAACTCATATTCTTTGGCAAGTTTACATTTTTTCATAATACTCACTAAATGCGAAGAAAAAGTCTTTTCTTCCCAGTCTATAGAATATATTTTATTTGATAAACACGTGTGATATGATTTTATTAAAACTTCAAAACATTTAATTTCAAAACTTAAATTTATTTTATTGATTAAATGAAGGCTTTTACTCATTTCCTTTCATAATTTCAATTAGTAGCGTCTTACTTTCTATCATAGCAGCAGTCTCGCTCCAAAAACGTCTTTGATTAGGCTTTATGATGTATACATCATCAACATCATAATAATTTAAATTTTTTCTAAAATATAAATTTTGAGCTTCTTCCTCCCATAGTTTTTTGTCTAAACTTTTAAGAATTTTAGAAACATCGTCAGTAGAGGTAATTGTTCTCTTTTGCTTATTACCAAACGATATTTTTACTAAATACAAAGGGCAATTTCTATCAATTTTATAATGAGTTGCAGATACTTTTAGATTGACATCATCTAACCAATTGTTTAAATAATTAGTTATTCGATTTGTAAAATGGTTTACTTCTAATACAGGTTTTACTGCGTCAGATTTTTTTTGATTTTCAAACAAATCTAAACTGTAATTTATTGTATCATTAATTACTATTTGTTCGTCTTTAGATAATTTTAAAATATCATTATAAATAATTTGGTCAATTTCTTTTTCTAAATGAGTAATATCTTGATTTACTTCATTTGAATTTTTTATAGAAATGATTTTGTTAACTTTTAATGAAATCTTATTCGAAACAAGGTTGTCTATTAAATATGGTACAGAAAGTAATTCTTTAAATGAAGCTCTCTCTCTTTCTATTCCCCAAGAAGATGCAATTAAAAATAAATAGTATTTCGTTATTTTAGAGTTAATTAAAGCTGTTAATGATTTTTTTAAATTTATGTCTGAATTACCATTAATAACATATGCAGAACTCAAGCAAAAAGCTTTTTCTTGAAAATAGGAAGCACAGATTTCTTTATTTTCTTGCGCCTGTTTAATTATTATAAATGGAGGTTTAAAATACTTTTCATCAATACTTCTAAATTTTTTTGAGTTTTTAAAAATCGCTTTTTTAGAAAAAAACCTTGATATTTTTTGAGTTAGAATAATTTTTTTAGGAGTAAAGTTTAAGTTTTTAGAATCTGCATTTAAACCAGTTGCTTTAATCCATTCATTTTTATTTGATTTAAAATATTCTTCCAAAGAACTGTACTTTGAATTAATTTTTTCCATTAATTCAAAATCAGAATAACTACCCCACATTGCAATTTTCCAAATTTTAGAATCTTTCTTTTCACATTCTATTCTTGGTAAATATTTTTCGTCTGTAGCATCAATGACTATTCCTTCTAAAACAGAATTCTTGATGTAGGTTTTAGGAGCATAATAAATAATTGAATCTTTTGGTTTTATAGGTTTTTCGTTTTGATAAAAAATAATAGATACTGGTGTTGTAGCAGAACCAAATAATTGACCTCCAAATTCTTTGGGGATTTTTCTTAAAATTGATAAATTATAAATCTTTTCAATATAATTTTTAGAAAAAAGCCAACTTCTAAAATTTTGATAAGTTCCACCCGTATTTGTTAAAACTTTGGTATTAAAAATTAAAGCAATTTCTCCTTTTGGAGCTAAAAAAGTTGCTTTATGTAAAAATGGTAAGACCATTTCTTTTGCAAACTTTTCTTTGTTGCAGTATTCTCTTATATTTTTTTGTTTATTTTCTATATCTTTTTCTGGAGAAATAAGCTTTCCAAAAGGAGGATTTCCCACTATTAGTTGAAAATTTTGTAATTCTTCAATTTCAAAATCAGAGATGGTGTCTCTTATAAAAAGATTATATCCTTGCGTTTTTTTATCTTTATTTTTAGGATCATTAATCAAATAAGGAAATTGTATTTTTTTATTCCACCAATCTGTTTTTGGGTCAAGATTGTCTAATAAAGATAAATACAAACTAAAAGCTGCAACTTTTATTGATTTATCATCTATTTCAATACCGAAAATATTCTTTTTAAGAATATCAACTAAAATATTAAAATCAGTAAGATTCTTAATATTATGATGTTTTTCATAACGTTTTACCAACCTTTTAAACGTTTGCACTAAAAATATCCCTGAACCACAACTTGGGTCAAGTGTTTTAATATTATAATCGGTTTCGTTATTTTGAATAGGTAATTTTTCATTTAAAATCAACTCAACTAAAGAAGGTGGTGTATAAAAAGTACCTGTGTCTTTCTTTCCTTTTTTATCTAATTTAGATAAAAAATTCTCATAAATTTCACTTAATAATTCTATTCTAATAATTTTAAAATCAAACAAACGCCAATCTTCAAAAAGGAATATTTGATTATCATCTACATAACCGTTCTTGAAACATTTTTCGATTAATTCTAAATGATTTGATTTTACCAAATCTTTTTCAGTTTCTGTAATGGTAAACAAACTTCCATTAAAATCATCTGCTAATCTTTCAAATAGATTATAAGTTGCTTTTGGGTCTTTAAGAATATCAAAATACGTTGTTGCTTTGTCAGAAAAATAATTATAGAACTCTTTATCAGTTGCTCCTTTGTCTTCTAGATACAATAAGAATAAAGAACGCATTATCAGTTTATGAATAATATCTTTATCCTTTAAACCTTCTTTTTCTAGTTTTTCTGCAACGTTAATTAGACTTTTAACCAGAAATTTATCAACTCTATGCTGCAGATTTAGCTCCTTTCTAATTTCTTCAGCCTCAATAGCTGACCATATAAAACCTGTATCAATAGCAATTCTTGAAAATAGGGTGTTTAAGGTTTCTAATTTTGATTTATCTGTTTTATTACAAGAAAAAAGTTCTAGATTTTGGAGTTCTTTTTTAAAATTAAAATTTACGTCATCTTGATTATATCCAAAAGGCTTTTTTGAACAGTTGTAAATTCTTATTTCTGTTTTGGTATAAACATACAGAAATAATACTTTTTGAAAATTCCAGCAATCTTTATGTATATCAGCAATAAGTTTTAAAGTATTTCCATCAAATGAATCTACTTCTTTTAAAAATAAAGCAGGTTGATTTTCATTACCATAAACTTCTACTATTCCGTATTTTTTATTATCAAAAATATCAATATCAAAATCCTTGCTTTTTTTTGCAAAGTCAATAATATCTAAATTATCAATAATAGAATTTATCATCTCGTATTAAGTATCTGTGATTAAAGGCTTTAAGTGCTGTTATAAAACTTTTTTAAAATTACAAAAAAAGTAGCTAAAATAACGATCTAATTTTAGACTTATTAATAAAAATATAAACAAAAAATGACCTGTCAGGTTTTTAAAACCTGACAGGTCTGAAAATATATTTTTAACTGTTTTATTTCTGGATATTCAACTTCAAACTCAATTCCTTCAATTGTTCATCATCTATAAAAGCAGGTGCATCTATCATAACATCTCTACCAGAATTGTTTTTTGGGAAGGCAATAAAATCACGAATCGTTTCTTGACCTCCTAAAATGGCAACCAATCTGTCTAAACCAAAAGCCAAACCTCCATGAGGTGGTGCACCATATTCAAAAGCGTCCATTAAGAAACCAAATTGCGCTCTGGCTTCTTCTTCAGAAAAACCTAATAATTTAAACATATTCGCTTGCATTTTCTTATCATGAATACGAATAGAACCTCCACCTATTTCATTTCCGTTTAAAACCAAATCATAAGCATTTGCCTTAAGCTTATTAAGATTATCACGATATTTTTTTCGCAACTCCTTGTCTTTAGCTCCAGTAAGTTGTCTTGCTAACTCTATAAATCCTTCTGGAGTATCTTCCTTTGGTGATGTAAATGGATGGTGCATTGCATGATAATGCCCAGTTTCTTCATCTAATTCTAATAAAGGGAAATCTATTACCCAAAGTGGAGCAAATACTTTAGGGTCTCTTAACTCTAAACGTTCTGCCATTTCCATTCGTAAAGCAGACATTTGTGCTCTTACTTTGTTGGTTTCTCCAGATAAAACACACACTAAATCTCCAGGTTTTGCACCTGTAACTTCAACCCATTTTGCTAAATCTTCTTGATTGTAAAATTTATCTACAGAACTTTTAAAAGTACCATCTTCATTAACTCTACAGTAAATCATACCTAAAGCACCAACTTGTGGTCTTTTTACCCATTTAATTAGGTTATCAATCTCTTTTCTGGTGTACTTATTTCCACCAGGAACTGCAATACCAACAACTAATTCTGCGTTATTGAATACCCCAAAATCTTTGTGTTGTGTTACTTCATTTAACTCTCCAAATTTCATTCCAAAACGGATGTCTGGTTTGTCATTTCCATACAAACGCATAGCATCATCAAACAACATTCTTGGGAATTTTTCTATCTCAATTCCATTGATTTCTTTTAATAAATGACGTGTTAATCCTTCAAAAATATTTAAGATATCTTCTTGCTCCACAAACGCCATTTCACAGTCTATTTGTGTAAATTCTGGTTGTCTATCAGCACGTAAATCTTCATCTCTAAAACATTTTACAATCTGAAAATATTTATCCATTCCACCAACCATTAAGAGTTGTTTAAAGGTTTGAGGAGATTGAGGTAAGGCATAAAACTGACCTTCATTCATTCTACTTGGCACTACAAAATCACGTGCTCCTTCTGGGGTAGATTTTATTAAATAAGGAGTTTCAATTTCGATAAATTCTTGATTAGACAAGTATTTACGAACTTCCATAGTTACTTTGTGACGAAAAATCAAACTGTCTTTAACAGGGTTTCTTCTTATATCTAAATACCTGTATTTCATTCGAATATCTTCACCTCCATCTGTATTACCTTCAATGGTGAATGGTGGTAGTTTTGCTTTATTTAAAATTTCTAATTCAGAAACTAAAACTTCAATAGCACCTGTAGCCATTTTATCATTTTTAGACTCACGCTCAATTACAGTTCCAGTAACTTGAATCACAAATTCTCTACCCAAAGATTTTGCTTTTTCCATCATTGCTTTAGGTGTGCGTTCTTCATCAAAAATTAACTGTGTAATTCCATATCTATCTCTTAAATCAACCCAAATCATGAAGCCTTTATCACGACTTTTTTGAACCCAACCTGCTAACGTTACTTCTGTATTAATGTGTGATGCTCTCAACTCACCACAAGAATGACTTCTGTACATTTTTTGTCTTTAAAAATTTGCTTTCGCAAAGCGAAAACCAATAAAATTGTCATCCTGAATTTATTTCAGGATTTAGCTGCAAAATTAATCAAATTAAAGGAATTACGAATAGTTTTGTAAGTTGATTTATTCCTATAAATTCTTTGTAAATTTGAAGCTATGAGCGTAATTAATATTCAAGAGAAATTCAATTTATTTGAAGACCAATGGTCACCAAAGAAAATAGGCGAATTAAATGGTCAACAAATTTTATTAGCAAAAATAAAAGGAGAATTTGTTTTTCATAAACATGACAATGAAGATGAACTTTTTATGGTGAAAAAGGGTGTTCTAGAAATGCATTTACGAGATGAAGTAATCACGATAAATGAGGGCGAATTTTATATTGTACCAAAAGGTGTAGAACACAAACCTGTTGCTAAAGAAGAAGTTCATATTTTACTGTTTGAACCACTTTCTACAAAACATACTGGAGATGTGGTTGCAGATATTACTGTAGAAAACTATGAGAGCATATAACTTTTATGGATTATTTAGTTGAAAAAGCTTCAATTAAAAATTTAGATGAGATATTATCTTTATTTAAAAACACCATCGAAAAAACGTGTTGTGAAGATTATAATAAATCTCAAATTTCTGCTTGGATATCATCTGTTGAAAATAGAGAAAGATGGATTCATAAAATCAAAAATCAATACTTCATTATTGTAAAAACAAAGAATTTAATTGTTGGTTTTGGTTCTTTAGAGCAAGATTATATTGATTTTTTGTACGTTCATCATAATTTTTTAAGAAAAGGAATAGCTTCCATACTTTATGAATCTTTAAAAAAGGAATCTCAAAAATTAGGGTTCATAAAACTCACTACACATTCTAGCAAAACTGCCTTTCCTTTTTTTGCTTCCAAGGGGTTTCAATTGATAAAAGAGAATACTATTACTAGAAAAGGAGTAGAAATTTCAAATTTTGAAATGAAAAAAGTTATTTCATATTAATTGGCTTTTTGATACGCTTCTTTTAACCAAGTAATTAATTCTTCATCAATTTGTGTAACCTCTGTTAATTGGACTCTATGTGTACACATAGTTCCAAAAGAACCAGAATTACCAAGTCTATCCGTAGTTGGTTTGTCTTTTAGTTTTAAACCTAAATCTATTCTTGTTTTTGTGGCTGGTTTTATCAATGTAAATTGTTTCTTTCTTACAACACTTACACTTGTTTTTTTAGGTACTATTTTAACATCATTCCCAAAACTTGAAACAACTTCAATAAGTTTATTGTACATAGGCAATAATTGCTCTTTTCCTTTGTATTGATTTGCAACTAAATCTTCATTTGTGTTATTATTTTCTTTAGAAAGTGAAACAATTGTGTTTGCAAATCCATGAGTTACATTGTATTCTTGTTTTAAAAATTTTACTGCTTCTCCGTGTTTAGCAAAAGCTTTTTCTTTTAAAATTTTTTTCCATTCTTCTAATGATTTTCCTGTTTTTTCTGGCATATTGCCAATCATAGTTTGTAAAGCTTTGTCCATAACTTAATATTTTACTGAAGTTTTTCCGGTTTCTAAATAGTTGATAAGATTACCACAAGATGTTACATTTCCTTGAATAAAGAATTTTAAAAGGGAGTTGTATTTTTTGGAATTCTTGTAGCCAATACCATAAGAAATAACCTCTGTTTTTGAGGTGTTAATTTCTTTAAAATGAATAATATTGAATAAATCTTTTTCGTCTTTTTTCATAAACTCCGGAAAGTTTTTTGTGAGTTTTGCCTGTAATGTAATTTGCTTTTTAGGAATGTAATTTACAACATAAAGAGTAATTGTGTTTTTATCTCCAATTTCCCCTTTTTTGTTATAATTGGTTCTAATTCTTCCATTTATTTTAAAATCTACCTCTGCAATTGATGTAGCCCAACTTTCCCAACCTTTTTTAGTTGTGTAAGCATTCCATACAGAATCTATGGGAACATTTACTGTAAAACTTTGTTTTAAAACGATGTTGTTTGCAATGGTAGTATCTATTTCCGAAAGTATTCTATCTTCCAGTTTTTGCCCCATTAAAATTATTGGTAAGCAAAAAAGTGAAAAGAATACCAATAGATTTCTCATATTTTTGGAGTTATATGACAAAAAAACAAACTTCTTATAAATATCAATAGTAAAAAATTAACCTTTTTTATCTAGAGGGAAAAAATTAGGTTCTCCTTTATGAAAATTTGAGGAGATAAATTCTTGAGGATTAAAACCAGAAAATTCTTTAAATTCTTTGATAAAATGAGATTGATCTGAATACCCAAATTCATAGGCAATTTGAGACCACTCTATTTTTTCTTTATTTCTTATTTTTAATAAAACTTCATTAAACCTGAAAATTCTATGTAGTGTTTTAGGAGTTAATCCACAGAATTTTTTAAACTGATGTATTAAGTGTTTTTGAGTTTTTGAATAGCTTTTAACGATAGAATTATGTTCTAAAAAAGGTTTTACTTTTAATGTATTTATTATTTCAATTAACTCTTTTTGTGGTTGTTTTTTTATTTTAAAAGTCTTGTTTAGAAAGCTTTCTGCAATTTCAAATTTTTCCTTTGTAGTTTTTTTATTTTTAATGATTTCTCTTAATTGTAAAATTGAGTCTCCAAAAATTGTTTCAGCAGCAACTACTTTATCATTCAAGTTATTTATTGGAATATTTAAAAAAGGATAAGCTCCAAAAGGTTTAAACTGAATGACAAACATTTCTGAATTTTGATGCGCAGAAATAGACAAATAGTTTTTGTGAATTCCAGAAATCCACACTTTATTATAAACACCATTTGGTTTTAAAGTTTCATTATCAAAAGTATTTCTTGTAAATCCATCTAACTCAAAAATGATGAATAAATTTCCTGTAGGAACTACTCTTTCAATAGAATGTTCTGGTTGAAATCCTTTAAAATAAAAGACACTTTCTATAAAAGTGCTCAAGGTGTTTTTTAATGTATGTGTTTCAAAAATCATAATGCTAAAGACTAATGTAGCTAAATTTAAATTAATAATTACATTTGTGGTATGAGTAAACTTTATTTAGTTCCTACCCCAATTGGTAATTTAGAAGATATGACTTTTAGAGCGATTAAAGTTTTAAAAGAAGTTGATTTTATTCTAGCAGAAGACACAAGAACAAGTGGAAAATTATTAAAGCACTTTGAGATTTCTACACAAATGCATAGTCATCATATGCACAATGAGCATAAATCGATTGAAAGGATTTTAAACAGAATAAAAAGCGGAGAAACGTGTGCTGTAATTTCTGATGCTGGTACACCAGCCATTTCTGACCCAGGTTTTTTATTGACAAGAGCTTGCGTTGAAAATGATATTGATGTAGAATGTTTACCTGGAGCAACTGCATTTGTACCAGCTTTGGTAAATTCTGGTTTACCTAATGACAAGTTTGTTTTTGAAGGATTTTTGCCCGTAAAAAAAGGGCGTCAAACTCGATTAAAATTGTTGACTGAAGAAAAAAGAACCATTATTTTTTATGAATCTCCTCATAAATTACTAAAAACATTGGGCAATTTTGTAGAATATTTTGGTGCAGATAGAAAGGTTTCTGTTTCTAGAGAATTAACAAAAATGTTCGAAGAAACAAAAAGAGGAACTGCTACTGAAGTTTTAGAATATTATACTAATAAACCTGCAAAAGGAGAGATTGTTATTGTTGTTGAGGGGAAAAAATGATACTAAATACTTAATATTAGAAATCCTAAACAGATTAAAATAATTTCTTTTAAATATTTAGTTTTTTCTTTTGTTTTCGATCTTGAAAAATAAGACTTAATACACATATTAGAACTATAATTGAAACTGCTATTTCTTTAAAACGATTATCTATAAATTCCATAATTCATGATTTTTATTTTGCTAAACTATTCCCCTAAATTTTACTTTTTAGGACATGAGAATAGATTTAGTATAATTTCAATTTTAAAGTGAACAAATTTTTAAATTTAAAATAGAGCAGTTTTAAAAAAAAAGGTAAATAAAATTCAAAATAAATTTTATTTAGCTGGTTTAAAATAAAGATAAATTTAAATGTCTTATCCAAATGTGTTTCTAAATCTACATTTTTTTAGTTTTAATAATGATGACTCCATTTGGTGCATTATACTCTTTTATAGCTTTCTTTCCTTTAACAATCTTAACACTTTCAATCTCATAGGTTTTAAGCTCTTTAAAGGTTTTTTCATCAGAAACTTTACCATCGATAAGAACCATAGGTGATTTCTTACCAGAGAAAACTTTAGTTTCTTTAGAGACTTTTTGATACATATTTTCACTCTGTTTCATCTCTTTCGTTTTTATAAATACAACTCCATTTGGAGCATTATATTTTTTTAAAGCTTCTTGCTTTTTCATAACCATAATAGATGCAATTTTACTTTGATCTATTAATTCCATTGGAAAATCAAACAATTTTCCATTTACATAAATAATCGGATTTGCTCCTTCTTGTAACTTTACCAAAAGATTTTCTTTATCTTCTATTTTAGTTTCTTTTTTTTGAGCTTGTGTTATTGAAATTGTAAACAAAGCCATTATTATTACGAATACTAGTTTTCTCATTTTTATGTTATTTATTTTTTATTGAATTTTAGAATACACAATTACCAATTCATTTTCTAAAATAATTTTATAATTTTCTTCTTGTTTTTCATTCTCAAACATTGCTTTTGCTTCGTTTAATAAAGCTTCTTTTTCTGCAATTGTCATTTCAGTTTCTTTATTACTATACATGTAAAGTGTAATAATCAGCACAATAGAAGCTGCTACAGAAAGCCAACCATAATTGAATTTATTAGACTTTTTTGTTTTTCCTTCAAAAGAATCCCATAATTTCTCATTGAAATTTTCTGGAACTTCTTTTTTACTATTTTTTACAAATGATGATACTTTTTTAATACTATTGTCAGGAATATCAGTAGTTTCAAATAAAGTCTTTTCTTGCTCTAAAGAAGTTGTTCCAGATTTATATTTTTGAATAAGATTTTTAATATGTTCCTCTTTCATAACTATATTTTTTTTCTAGTGCAATACCTATATATTTCCTTGCTCTCGATAATAAAACACGAGCATGTTCTTTTTTTATTTCTAAAGCAGTAGCTATTTCTGTAAATTCATAACCATCAATATCTCTCATCATAAAAACTTCTTGTTGCTGATTTGGAATTTCTTTCAAAATTTCTAATACAATTTTTTGTAACTCTTGCCATTCAAAATCCACATGAGAATCAGAAGATTTTACGGTTTTAAAATATATTGTTGCATCCTCTACAATCATTGGTTTTTTTCTGATAACATCTATACAATGATTTCTAGCAGTTAAAAAAACCAGCCCTTTTATATTAGGATGTTTCGCAACTTTATTTCGCTTTTCCCATAGTTTTAACATGATTTCCTGTATGGCATCTTCAGCATTGATATCACTACCAAGCATTCTTGCAACCATTGGATAAATACGTTCTGATAATGAAAATACTTTAAGCTTAAAGTCTTGTTTGTTCATTCTTATTTCTATAACGTAAAAAAGTAATCATTCATAACAAAGAATTTTGTTTTTCTTTAGAGTAAGATAAGATAAATGACTTTATTTGATGTAAATTTTTAATAATAATGACAATTCAAGATTTTAAAAATAGATTAGAAGCAAACCCATTAAAAATTACATTTTCTGAAACAATGCAAGTAATTGAAGCCAATTATCACTTTATACCAACTTCTTTTGCAAATGGAGATATTAAAAATGAAGTAGGAGAGAATTCAGGTTCTTGTAAATTATTTGCATTTGCAATGCATCAAAAACTAACAAAAGAGGAAGCTCTTTTTTGTTTTGGAGAACATTATCAATCTGTATTGAATGATGCAAATGGAACTTCTCACCAAAATATCAGAAATTTTATGAAAACTGGTTTTGAAGGTTTAGATTATCAAGGTGAAGTATTAACTTTAATAACGTAAATGCAAAACCTTTTATCCCAAATAAAAAAATGCA
Organism: Polaribacter porphyrae; assembly: GCF_002954685.1. GTDB lineage: Bacteria > Bacteroidota > Bacteroidia > Flavobacteriales > Flavobacteriaceae > Polaribacter > Polaribacter porphyrae. The sequence goes on from NZ_MSCN01000001.1 coordinate 3,138,774, forward strand.
CACTTTGTGAACCTCATTTAGATTTGGGAGCAAATCCTGTGGTTACTGGTCATAAAAATGCTAAAATTGGAATTATCGGGCAAGCTCCAGGAACTAAAGTTCATAAATCTGGAATTCCTTGGCATGATGCTAGTGGAAAACAATTAAGAAAATGGCTAAATGTCTATGATGATGATTTTTACGATGTAGAAAAATTTGCAATTGTACCTATGGGTTTTTGTTATCCTGGAAAAGGAAAAAGTGGAGATAAACCACCAAGAAAAGAATGCGCTCCAAAATGGCATCAACAATTATTTGATAAAATGCCAAATTTAGAACTCATTATTTTAATAGGAATGTATGCACAAAATTATTATTTAAAAGATAAAGCTAAAAGAACTCTCACTGAAACTGTAGATAATTATCCTGAATATTTACCAAAATACTTTACACTTCCACATCCATCACCAAGAAATCGATTTTGGTTGACAAAAAACCCTTGGTTTGAGCAAAATGTTATTCCAGAATTACAGAAAACGATAGCCTCAATTCTTAATTTTTGATATTGTTATTCCTTTATTCATTTCTTTAGCAGTTGAATCTTCTAAAGCCAAATCTATTGCTGATTGTATTAATTTTTCTACTTCTTTATTTTTAAAATCTACTTCAGTCTTTATAGATATATGCCTCATCCATTTTCCTGTGCCTTGTAATAATTTATTAGAATCATTAAGAATAGTTCCTTTATTAAAAGCAAGGTTAAGATGATTTGTATAAATAGGAATCATACAAAAACCATCACTCATTTTTTTAGAAACAGAATATAAAGATGTTAAAGCGTGTGTGTGATACAATAACTCGTTACTTTTTGGATGAATTTCTAAAATAAAGTCTCGTAAACCTAAATATAAATTTATAAGTGCGTCTTCTTTGTGCTTTAAGTGCTTTAAAAAATCTGGATGAATAACTCTATTACTCAAAATTTATTTTGATAATTAATATTTAGAACCATCGTGTTTACCAACTTCAAAGCCATGTTTCCCTAAATATTGATTTCCAGAATCTATGGCATCCTCTTCTAAAGTTGTTCCCATAGAATCATTCCATCTATTTAAATAGCCAAAGAGAGAAATAACACCTAACATTTCTACAATTTCGCCTTCATTCCAATATTTATACAATTCTTTTTTAATATCAGCATTTACAGCATTTGGCACCATAGAAGCTGCTAAAGAAAAGTCTAAAGCGGCTCTTTCTGCATTAGAAAAAGCAGGGTGTGTTTTATACTCCCAAATATTATCTAATTGTTCTTGTTCTGCTCCATAACGTTCTGCAGCTCTTATTGCATGAGCTTGGCAATATCTACAACCAGTTGCGTTGCTAGAAACCCAAGCAATCATTCTTTTTAATGCTGATGTTACTCGCCCTTGATTATCCATAACAGCTTTATTTAAATTGATGAAAGCTTTAGAAATTAAAGGTCTGTGTTGCATTGTTAAAATAGAATTTGGGCAAAAACCCAAAGTTTCATTAAAAAACTCTGCTAGTTTTTTTGTTTCTAAATCGTGTTCTGGTAATAAAGGTGTTACTAATGCCATATTGTTATCGTATTAAACTAATGTTTCCAATTTTTTCTATAGAATATCCATTAATATCAGTTAAAACAACTCTAAACCAATACGTGTTTTCTGGTAGTTTTTTACTTCCATAATTACCATCCCAACCTTGGTCATTTTGTTCTATAGTATACATTAGATTTCCATATCTGTTGTAAATATAAATATTTGATTTTGTATAAAATGCTTTATCATAACCATCTATCATCCATAAATCATTTTCATTATCTCCATTTGGTGTAAAGAACCTTGGATATGCTAAAATAGAAAATTGATATTCTTGAGTACCACAGCCGTTTTTATCTCTAATATACAAGGTGTGTATTCCTGTTGATAAATTTTGAAAGAAACCTGATGAATTGTAAATTCCATTAATATTATCAATAGCAAAATCGTAATTTCCACTACCTAAATTTAAATTGACTACCTGAATTGAATTATTTTTAGAATCATCAGTAATAATAATATCATCTTTAGTAAGATTTGATTTTTCTGACTCTGTAACTACAATTGTTTGTTCTAAAGAAGTACATCCTGCATCTGAAACAGCACTTACTGTGTAGGTTCCTGAAGAGTTTACATTTATGGTTGATGTTTGTTCAGAAAGTGAAGCTCCTTCTTTTTTCCAAACATATCTATAGTTACCTTGAGCATTTATGGTTTCTAAATCTACAGAACCAACATCTTTACATAGCACATAGTTAGTTTGGGCTATCTCAAAACTTGGTATAGTATTATCTACAACAGCAGTAACTTCTGTTCTATTTGCAGAAATACAATTGCTATTATTAGCTTCAATAAAATAACTTGTTGTAGCTGTTAAATTAGGTGTTTTGTAATTATCACCCACAAAAATAGGTGTTGTACTAGTTTCTGTTTCATACCAATATACATTTCCTTCTGATGCTTCAGCACTTAAAATAGCAGCACCAGAACAAATTATATCATTAGTGACAGAAGTAATAGTTGGCTTTTGATTTAAGGTAATTGTAACAGGAATTCGTGGTAGTGTAGTACAACCATTCACAACTATTGAGGCATAATACTGGGTGGTAGAGGTAATATTATTTATAGTTAAATCGTTACCTCTTGCTAATTCTGGTTGAGTGCCTATATTAGGGTTATCATACCAGAAAATTTCGCCTTCATTTGAAGTTGCAGAAATTGTTGCAGTACCAGATTCGCAAATTGTAGCGTTGGTAGTTGAGGTAATTTGAGGAATATAAATGCTTGTACTTGCCACAATTTGAAGTGATGGATCTCCAGGAGCACCATATTCTACTAAATAGCCTTTTGGAATAAAAAGGCCTGTGCCACCTTCATTAGGTAAATCATTCCAAGAACCAAAAATACCTACATCAGGATCTGTAATATGTGCATAATCTTCATCATTAAAATTATTAGGCTCACCTCTATTCCAAAAGGCAAAGTTTGGTGTAGTTCCACTAATTTGTCCTCTCCAAAAAATAGTGCCTGCTTCTGGTCCTGTAACCCATTTCCATTCGCCTTCAGTTTCTTGATCAGATCCACCAATCCAACCTGCACCAGAAGCTTGTTTCCCAACAAAATCTGCTTCTTCTTGACTGGTTAGTGTTGCCAAGTAACCTTTTCTTCCAAAATAAGTTCTAGTTTCGGCTTCTACTCTTGCTTGTGTCCAAAGTATATTTGGTCTTTCAACAAACTCATAAAAATGACCTGTTAACGGTAAATAATTTGCTTCATCAATACTTAAAGAAAATGTTTTTTCTGCTGAAACATTTATAGTAGATGTTGTAAAGATGATATTTTTTACTGCATCTTCTAAATTAGTTAATAGAATACCTTGATTATTTACAGAAAATAAAGTAAGTTTTCCATCATTTTGATTCCAGTTGGTAACAATATTTGGATAGCTACCCTCTAATCGTAATAAATCGAAACCTATTTGATAACCAGTAGATATTTGTATAAAAAAAAACTCAACAGTTGCACTGTTTGGGTCTGAAATTGTAAAATCTGTAACTATGTTTATTGGACTTCCAGGGCAAAAAATTTGTCTTCCTTGGGCAGTAATTGAAGGTGCGTTATTTGTTTGTGCATAGAAGGTAATACAGCAAAATAAAAAAACAATGCTGCTTAAAAGATTAGAAAAATGAATAGATTTAAACATTATACGAATTAACTTCTATCTGTTTTATTACATTTGTATTCAAGCACAATTTAAGGCTTAATTTTTTTAATAAAAGATAAATTATGGTTAAAAATATAGTAACTACAACATGGACTCAAAAATCGCAATTTGAAAGCGATAACCCAAGTGGATATAAATTAACAATGTTTGATAAATCTAAAGATAATGGAGCCATTGTAGGTTTTGCACCAAAAGCTCTAATGCTATCATCTTTGGCAGGTTGTTCTGGTTTAGATGTAGTTTCTTTGTTAGAAAAAATGAGAGCTGAAGTTGCTGATTTTTATATTGAAATTACAGGAGAGTTAACAGACGAACATCCTAAATATTATAATAAAGTAAAAGTAGATTATCATTTTACAGATGCAGAATTACAGCCAGAAAAGATTCAGAAAGCAGTAAATCTATCTGTTACAAAATATTGTGGAGTTATGGAAATGTTTCGTCAATTTGCAGAGGTTGAAACAGAAATTCACTTGCATCATCTAGAAGTATAATTAGAAATAAGTAAAAAGGTGTTGAAGCAATTTCAGCATAAAACTATGAGATGGACTTTAAAAAAAGAACCAGAAAAAGAGAAAGTAAAACAGCTGGCTAGAGATTTACAAGTTGATAAAATCATTGCTAAAATTCTTTGTCAAAGAAATATCGATTCTTTTAAGAAAGCTAAAAAATTCTTTCGCCCAAGTTTAAAAGATATTCATAATCCTTTTTTACTAAAAGATATGGATATTGCTGTGCAAAGAATTGAAACAGCTATTGCTAACAATGAAAACATATTAATTTATGGTGATTATGATGTAGATGGAACAACTGCAGTTTCTTTAGTAGCATCATATTTAAAAACCATAACATTAAATATAGCCACTTATATTCCTGATAGATATGAAGAAGGCTATGGCATTTCTTATGCAGGAATAGATTTTGCTGAAGACAATAATTTCTCTCTTATTATAGCACTAGATTGTGGTATTAAAGCAATCGAAAAAGTAGCTTATGCAAAAGAAAAAAATATTGATTTTATTATTTGCGATCATCACAAACCAGATAATAGCATTCCAGATGCAGTTGCAGTATTAAACCCAAAAAGAAAAGATTGTAATTATCCTTTTGATGAACTTTGTGGGTGTGGAGTTGGGTTTAAATTGATTCAGGCTTTGGGAGTTTCTAGAAATCAAACTATAGAAGATTTTCTACCTTATTTAGATTTGGTAGCTACTGCAATTGCTGCTGATATTGTACCAATGGTTGATGAAAATCGAGTTTTGGCTTATTATGGTCTGCAAGTCATTAACCAAAAACCAAGAAATGGTATTAAGGCTTTAATTTATCAAATTAAGAAAAAAGAACTTACAATTACAGATGTAGTTTTTATTATAGCTCCAAGAATAAATGCTGCAGGAAGATTAAAACACGGAAGTTATGCTGTGGAATTGTTAACAGAAATGGATTTTGAAACTGCAACTAAATTTGCAGCTGAAATTGAAATTTTTAACGCAGATAGAAAAGATTTAGATAAGAAAATTACTAACGAAGCACTCATTCAAATTATTGATAATGAGGAAGAAAACAGGTTTACATCTGTTGTTTATCAAGAAAATTGGCATAAAGGAGTTATTGGTATTGTAGCTTCTAGGTTAATAGAAAAATACTACAGACCTACTTTAGTTTTTACCAAAAGTGGCGATAAATTAGCAGCTTCTGCACGTTCTGTAAAGGGTTTTGATGTGTATAATGCTTTAGAAAAATGTAGCGAATTTATAGAACAATTTGGTGGGCATAAATACGCAGCTGGCTTAACCCTACTGCCAGAAAATTATCAAAATTTTAAAAATAAGTTTGAAGAAGTTGTAGAGAAAACCATTGATAAAAAACTACTCACTCCAGAAATTTCTATTGATGCAGAGATAGATTTATCAGAAATAACACCAAAATTTTTTAGAATTATTCAGCAAATGTCACCTTTTGGACCACAGAATATGAAACCTGTTTTTAAAACGAGTTGTGTTAGAGATAATGGTTTTGGGAAAAAAGTAGGGAAGGAGCAAACCCATTTAAAACTAAATGTTTTTCAAGGAGATAATAAAAAAACCTATAATGCCATAGGTTTTAATTTAGGTGATAAAATAGCTTTTGTTCAAGATGATTTTGATATTGCATATGTTTTAGATGAAAATGAATGGAATGGTTATAAGTCTGTACAATTATTGTTGAAAGACTTGAAGTAGATAAATTTCTAAATAAATTTTATAACGGATGTCATTCCGAACGAAGAATGAGGAGGAATCTCATTTTATATAATATT
>NZ_MSCN01000001.1:3146919-3194498 GCF_002954685.1 Polaribacter porphyrae
TCTATTTATAAAATTCCTCAATCGCTGAAAAAGCTCATTTCGAAATGACAAATTCAAAATATTTAAAAAAAACTAAACGTGCTGATCAATCAAAACAGCATTTCCATCAGGATCTAAAACCACAAAACTTGCAGGTCCAGAAGTCGTTTCATCTGCTTCTGTTTCTAGTTTTACACCTTCACTTTTTAAATGTTGTTGAATGGTTCTTACATCATCAAAATCTTCTAATTTATTGGCAGATTCATCCCAACCAGGATTAAAAGTTAGAATATTATTTTCAAACATTCCTTGAAATAAACCTACTAAAGCGTTTCCGTTTTTTAAGATTAAATAATTCTTTTCGATTTCGCCTGCAAAAACAGTAAACCCTAGTTTTTCATAAAAATCTCTTGATTTATGAATATCTTTTACTGCTAAACTGATGGACATTGCACCTAATTTCATATTTAAAAAGTTTTTGATTGATGTTATAAAGTTAACAAAAAAGGAATAAATCTACATTTTTCATTACTTATTTGTATAGTATAGAAAAAGCACTAATTTCTAGAATTGGTTCAACATCATTGCCTTCTGTATAAACACCTGCTTTTAAGTAATAATTATTTTTATATTTATTCCAATCTGAACTTGGAGATAAGGTTTTGCTAAAAGAAGTCCCTTCATTTTTTATTTCAAAAGTAGCCAAACCATTTTGTGTTGTAATGTTTATAGAAAATTCACTTTCAGCAGTGTATAAGGGACCTACATAAGTGCTATAAGTAGATTTTTTTTCATCTGGTGTGGTTTCTGTTGCTTTAATTTTTATGTGTCTATCATCATCTACATAAACACGAATCCAAGGTCTTTTTACACCACCTCTATTATGAATTTGTGCTATAGTTACACCATTATAAGGTATGTTTTTTAAGGTAGCTGTATATTCCATCTTTTTAAAAGTGTTTAAAGATGATTCAACTCCAGCATTTTCTTTTAATTCTGTTCTATGACTTTTTGGAGCAAGACAGGTCATTTTTACAATTCCATTATCATAAACATCCATCCACTCTTTATCATCTATTTCACTTGCTTTAAAAGTATCTCTATTTCTTTTATCTTTAGATATCCAACTAGTTTCTACAACTAGTTCTCCAAAATCTACTGCTTTTGAGTTGTTTAAATCTGATTTACCCTCTAAAGATTTTTTATAAAGTATCTCTTCATTTAACCTATTACTAGAGCTACCTATAAAAAGTATGATTATTAATAAAAATTTATATGAGTTTTGTAACATGTTCTTAATTTTTTTTAATTCATAGATAATAATACCATTCGTAGTTCCATAAAAGTAAATGATTTATCTACCTTTTCTTTAAGTTCTGTTAAGTTTTTAAACTCAACTTCTTCTATTTCTTTAATAATTTTTTTATACTTTTTTAAAGGGATTAACTCTAAAATATCAACATCTCCTGTTGGTATAAATGACATTAAATGACTTTGAATTGTATTTAAAGTTAGGCTACGTTCTTTAGCTATTTCTTTAGGTGATAAACCAGATTTAAATAGTTCAAAAGTAATTTGTTTCGTAGATTTTTTATCTTCTTTTTTTTGTTCGTTAAATTTATTAATTCCGTTTTCTTTGCAATACGTTTCAATAACTTCTAAAATTTCTTCTCCGTATTTTTTTACGCGAATTTTACCCATTCCATTTACTTTTAAAAGCTCTTTTTCTGTTCTGGGTAAAGCATCACATATAGCATATAAGGTCTCTTGCGTAAAAATTTGAAACGCTGGTATATTTTCTGCAATTCTAATTTCATCACGTAATTCACGCAATTTTAATGCCAATAAAGGATCTTTTCTAGTTGATAATTTTTTCTTTTTTTTAGGTGCTGTTTTTTGTAAAACAGCGTCAGCTCTCACTTTTAAATAATCTTTTATTTTAAAACCTTCTGTCATTTTTTTAAGAGCAAAAACCTTTTCTGATAACTTTTCTTGTAAATTATCAAACTGTTTTGTGAAGTCTTTTTTTACAGCTTTATTATCAGACGAAAATTCAATTTTTGATAAAGGAGTTACTATTTTATTAATGGTTTCTGTTAAAAAATAATCTACGCCTTTTGTAAATCGTTCTTGAATTTGACTACTATTTTCAGGGAGGATATTAGTCTCTGAAATTTTATTTAACTGATTTTTAAATTCGTTTGAAACCTTCATCAAAGCTACAACTCCATCATCTTTAATCGTTTGTAAATGATCTATAATATCGCCTTTAATAGAAGTTTGATTTCTGTAAAAAATATCAATCATTCTAGTTATAGGATACAAAAACGGTTGGTAATCAAATAATTCTGAAATTAAATTCAATTGAAACTGTTTTTCAGAATCTAATAGCTCTCTTTCATCAGGATGATTTTCTTCCACAGTTTCATTAAACGAACTTACAGTAGCATCATTAATAATTGCATTGCTAGAAATTGGGGTTTTTAAAACCAAACCTTCTAAAGAAGTACATCTACTTAAAGCTACATAAGTTTGCCCATGAGCAAAAGAAGCTTCAGCATCAATAATAGCTTTTTCAAACGTTAACCCTTGACTTTTATGAATGGTAATTGCCCAAGCCAAACGTAAAGGAATTTGTTTAAAAGAGCCAATAATGTCTTCTTTTATTGCTTTAGTTTCTTCATTAATAGAATAATTTACATTGTCCCACATTTCATGTTCTGTAACAATTTCTTCTACTTCATTAGGGCACTGTACTGTTACTGTTTCTCTAGAAATATCTGTAATAATTCCTATTTTACCGTTAAAATATCTTTTTTCTAATGATGAATCATTTTTGATAAACATTACTTGAGCTCCAATTTTTAATGCTAGCTTTTCGTCATTTGGATAAGCGTTTTCGTTAAACTTTCCTTTAACTTCTGCATCAAAAAAATAAGTGCTATTTTTTAGTTTATTGAGTTCAGATTCGTTGATTGCATTAGCTCTTCTATTATGTGTTGTTAAAGTAATGTAACCTTCTTCTTTTGTAGGTGAAAAATCTGGATTGTATCTTCTATTTAATACTTTCTCTGATTCCGAGGATAAACTATCGTTTCTAATTTCATTTAATATTTTAATAAAATCTTCATTTTTTTGACGATAAATATGTTTCAATTCTATTGAAACCACATTGGCTTCTTGATAAGCTTTAGAACTAAAAAAATATACTGTATTATAATATTGTTGCAGTAAACTCCACTCATTAGGTTTTACTACTGGAGCTAACTGTTGTAAATCTCCAATCATTAAAACTTGAGCTCCACCAAAAACTTTATTTCGGTTTTTATAACGTCTCATTACTTGGTCTATACCATCTAACAAATCTGCTCTAACCATAGAAATTTCATCAATGATTACTAAATCTAACGATTTTATAATATCAATTTTTGTTTTGGAAAATCTACGTTGTTGCTGGTTATTAGTCTGATTTGGTAAAATAGGACCAAAAGGCATTTGAAAAAAAGAATGAATAGTTACTCCTTTTGCATTTATGGCTGCAACACCTGTTGGAGCAACAATGACCATTCTTTTTAAAGATTCATTTTTTATTTTATGTAAAAAAGTTGTTTTACCAGTACCAGCTTTTCCTGTTATAAAAAGGTTTCTATCGGTTTTATTGATAAAATCGAAAGCAAGTTCTAGTTCAGGATTTTTTGGCATTTGAGCTTTTTATTGCAAGATATAAAATCAATTTAGATGAAATAAAAAAATCCCAAGCATTTGCTTGGGATTGTGTTAAAATTGATTAAATTTTATTATTTGATTAAAAGTTTTCCGTTTTTTATAAAACTCCCCTTTTTATCATGAATTTTATAAAAATAAATTCCTTCTGCTAAATTGTTAGAAATTGTAGTTTCATACTGATTACTATTTTTTTCAGCAAACGGAAGACTGCTTACTTTTTGTCCGTTTGTGTTGTAAATATCTACAATATGATTTTTTAGTGAAATTTTAGAATCGATTGTAAGCGTTGCACCTGTAGCAATAGGGTTTGGGAAAATGGTAATATCTGTTAGTAATTCATCATTTACAGAAGCTGTTTTACCTGCTAATTTTTGATATATCATATTTTCTAAATTTACAGTATCTTCTGAATTCCAAGGATCAGTAATTTCAGCAGTAACATAATGTCCTTTTTTACTGTAAAAAACCAATTTATAACGCTCTCTGTGTGAGATCTCTATGTTGTTCTCAAATTCTTTTTCTTCCTCTCTATAAATCATTTTCATAGCTTCAGCATCACCATCATCAAAGGTTTGTAATGTGCCTTGACCAATTACATAATAAGTATCTGTGTATTGAACATAATTTGACGAATTATCATCGTCTTCAAGTTTTACAATTGATTTAAATTCTAAACCTATTTTTATTGGTATTGGTGCTTTTGTTTGATCATATTGGTATGCTACAAAATCTCCATCTTCAATAGTACTATATCCAATAAAAAATAAATCTCCTGTCGTTAAATCATAAAGTTCTTTAGTATTTGAACTAGTAGATGATAAGTGATGTGTTCCATACTCAGCAATATTATAAAGTTTTGTACCAATTGCGCTTTCTTGTTCAACAGTAAAAGCTTTATACCCGTTAACTGAAGAAAGATTTGGTAAAACCCATGTTTCTTTTACTCCAGAAGAAATTTTACCTATATCCATAGAAACTGAACCACTAGTAACAGAAACAATTCTTTGTTTTCCTATTTCAAAATGATTGGTAAAATCTTCGAATGTTATTTCAATATCATCTTCTTTTTTAACAATATTAGCATTTTTATTAACTTCAAAATGGTTATATGTTCTCTTAAAATATTTTGGTTTTGATAGGTTTGCACTTTTAAGATTACTAGATCCAATAGCTAATACGATTGCTTGTATTGAGTTTATCATTAATAGAAAAAAGAGTAATGATAAAATGGGTAGATGTTTTCTCATAATATATTATTTTAAGTTAAAGATTGTTTTATTGTTACTATTAAAAAAATTAGACCTACCAAAAATGGAAAAAAATTAGGATTTTTTGCATAAAAAGTAGTGCTATTAGAAGCTATTAGCGTTTTGTTTACAGGTAGATAAGGTTTATCATTTATTTTTGTTGTTCTTCCAAATTGGTCTATAAAACAAGAAATTCCAATATTTGCAGAACGTACAGTTTGCTTTCTATTTTCTATGGAACGTATTCTAGATACATTAGCCATAAAAGTCATAAAACCAACATCACCATACCAACCTTCTGCAGCCAAATGGGTATAAATTTCTGCTCCATTTTTTGATAATTCTGCCCAATGTTTTGGATACCATTGCTCAAAACACAGAGAAACTCCTATTAAAAAAGAAGTATTATTTTTTGTGATTAACTCTATGGGTTTAGAGTGCTTTCCTTTATTAAAAAAACGAGGGTCATTTTCTTTTATCGGAAAATTAGGTATTTTAGCAAGTAAAGAATGGTAAGGAATACCTTCTTGACCTGGAGATAAAACTGTTTTATGATGATAACTAGGCTTTCTATCTTTATGTGAAATTAAAATTCCTGAAACGTAATTTCCACCATTTTCTTCTTCTCTTATTGTGTCTTTTATACTTCTTCCTCCTGTTATTAATGCAGATTTCCAATCAGTAACAGCTTCAAAAAGTATAGCCTCTAAATTTGATTCCTGTAATGAATATACTAATCCAGATTCTGGCCATACATACAAATCACTATATATTCCTTTATCTTTCATACGAAGAGCTAAAGAATCTGTTTTTTTTAAAGTATTTTCTATTATCCAATAGTAATTTTCGGGATTTAATAGTTCTTTTGCGGTAAATTGAGTGGGAACAACAGTAACATTTAAATTTTTACCTTTTAAATCTTTGTATTTGTTGGCACTATACATACCATATATAAGCGGTATACCTAGCATTAGTAAAGCAATAAAACTGATTTTTTTTAAGAATGATAACGAAAATAACTCCTCATTACAGTTTTTATATGCTTTAAAAGTTAGAACGTTAAAAAAAAGTAACCAAAAAGATATTCCCCACATTCCAGTAATATCTATATATTGAATAAGCCAAAGATTACTGCTTTGGGAATACGCAGAAAGATGCGTACCCATTGTAAACTCTAGCTCTAGATAAATCCATTCCCAAATCATCCAAATAAAGGGAAATAACCAGATGGATTTTTGAAATGTAAATTTTTTTTGAAAGAAATAAAAAATAAAGAAAGGGAAGAAAAACCAAATGTCTTCTAAAAAGAACATTAGTAATACATTTAAAGTAGTTGTTGGAAAATTAAAAAGCCATCCTGCAGCTATCATTTCAAAAATTACCACAGTGCCAAAACTTGACGTTATGCTTTTGGTAAAATTATCTGTGTTCTTTTCTAAAAAAAGAAACAAGGGTACAAAAGCAAACCAAGCTAAAAAAGATAAATTTACTTGTTGAAATATAGGCCAAGATAAGCCATATAATACACCAGAAATCAACCACAAGGGAGTTCTCTTTAAAAATATCATTTATTAATTTTGATTACAAAAATGATATATATGCTTTAATTATCGCCCACCCAAAAGAGGTGGTTTTGTTAAAAAAGCCTATTTTTTAATAGTAAAAACAGAAAATTAATTTATTTTAATAGATATTAGATTTTGTATTTTTGAAAAAAAATAAACGTCTTATATCTTGAGAAAAATCATTAAACCTACTTTATTAATAATTTTACTCTTCTTTTTTGTTTCTTGTATCTTTCAAGAAAATAATAGTAATAATTTAAAATTTTCAATTTCTTATTTTAAAGATCTGCAAGAGGCTGAAACAATACATTCTATAACTAATAAAAAAATGTTAGTGTTAGAAAATCCTAAAATTGGGTTTCAAAACGGTATTTATTGGTTTAAAATAAATTTATTAGATAAAAAAGATTACAAGACAATTATTTTTGACATAAAAGAAAGTACAATTGCTGATATAATTGTTTATAGAAATTTTGAAATTATACCATATAGTAATATTGAAGAGACTCATTTTTCTTTGGCAATAGATAATCATAAAAAAGAATTTACTTACTATTTTAAGGTTCATTTTAAAAATCAAGTTCACTTTCCATTAAAAATAAAAGAATTTAAAAGAAGTCAATTAAAAGAGAAATATGCTTTTTTTACAAACGGAATCTATTATGGGTTTGTTTTGATGGTTCTTATTGTGAATGTGTTTTTTTTCTTTTCATTAAAAGATAAAACTTTCTTATATTATTGTTTATTTTTAATTGCTATCAATTTAAGTATTTCAGATTATGAAGGGTTATTAAAAGTGATAATACCTTCTTCTCTTTTGAAATATAGTACAGTTTTAACACATCCTTTAATTCCAATTTTTGGAGCACTGTTTGCAAATCGTTTTTTGAATCTAGCCTACTTTTTGCCAAAAAGCAATAGAATTGGACTGGTTTTACTCTTTATAGCTGTACTTACTTTTTTCTTATTTATTCCTACTCATAAATATGTTTTTATAGCAATAGCAAATACTATTTCATTATTTATTCTATTCTACTATTGGGTACTTGCCGTAATTATTTTAAAGAAACATCAATTTGCAATCTTTTTTGTATTTGGTTATTCTTTAATATTATTTTCTGCAATCTTTTTTGTAGTCCCTGTTGATTTAGGTTTTAAAACACAAAATATTTCTCTAAATACTGTAAAGTTTGGAGCAATATTCGAAATGTTAATTTTAACATACGCTATTACTTATAGAATAAAAATGTTGCATAAAGAAAACGAAAAATTTAAAGAAGAGATTAAAGAATATTTAACTAAAATAAACGCATTTAAAAGTAATAATTCTGAAGAAACAAATATTGAAAGTTTAATTCGTGAAAATAATTTATCAGATAGAGAAGCAGATGTGTTGTTGTTAATTTTTAAAGGATATACAAATCAAAGAATAGGAGATGAATTGTTTATTACTTTAAATACTGTAAAATACCATATCAGAAATATTTATCAGAAATTAAATATTAATACTAAAAATGAAGCAATTGATATTGTAGCTAAAATAAAAAATCCCAAGTAAAAACTTGGGATCTATATATTTAAAAATCTAATTGTCTAAAATTCTAACAATTTTACATTTCCAACGCTTTTGCTGGGTTATTATCCATTAACAATTCTACAGGATTTTCTAACGCTTCTTTAACAGCCACTAAAAAACCAACAGATTCACGACCATCAATAATTCTATGATCGTAAGATAAAGCCACATACATAATAGGAGCAATAGTTACAGCACCATCAACAGCAATAGGTCTGTTTACAATATTGTGCATCCCTAAAATTCCACTTTGTGGAGGATTTATGATTGGTGTAGATAACATAGAACCAAATACGCCACCATTAGTAATTGTGAATGTTCCTCCTGTCATTTCATCAATAGTGATTTGACCATCTCTTGCACGTAAAGCCAAACGTTTTACTTCACTTTCTACTCCTCTAAAAGATAAGTTTTCTGCATTTCTAATTACAGGTACCATTAATCCTTTAGGACCAGAAACTGCAATAGAAATATCTTGAAAATCATGTTTTATTTGAAAATCTCCGTCAATCATAGAGTTTACATCTGGATACATTTTTAAAGCTCTTACAACTGCTAACGTGAAGAAAGACATAAAGCCTAAACCAACTCCATGTTTCGCTTTAAAGTCTTCTTTAAATTGTTTACGTAAATCAAAAATAGGTTGCATATTTACTTCGTTAAACGTAGTTAACATGGCTGTTTCACTTTTTACAGCAACTAAACGTTCTGCTACTTTTCTACGTAACATAGACATTTTCTTACGCTCTGTTCCACGAGTTCCGTTAGCAGGTTGAGTTCCCATAGATGGGATTGCCTTTACAGCATCTTCTTTCGTAATTCTACCATCTTTTCCTGTTCCTTTTACAGAAGAAGTGTCTATACCTTTTTCTGCCAATACTTTTTTAGCTGCTGGAGAAGCTGTTCCTGTAGCATAAGTAGCCGCTTTTGGAGCTTCCTTAACTTCTTCTTTAGGTGCTTCTTCTTTTTTGGTTGCTGTATCTCCTTCTGGTTTTGCAGCACTTGTATCTATTAAACACACTACTTCACCAACTGCAACAGCATCACCTTCTTCTGCTTTTAAAGTGATGATTCCACTTTCTTCTGCTGGTAATTCTAGGGTTGCTTTGTCTGAATCTACTTCTGCAATAGGTTGATCTTTTTCAACATAATCTCCATCTTCAACTAGCCAAGTTGCAATTTCTACTTCTGTAATTGATTCTCCTGGTGAAGGAACTTTCATTTCTAAAACACTCATGTTTCTTTATTTTTATTCTGAAATTTTTCTAACTATTAAAAACACTATCGATAACTGCTCTGTGACGCTTTTTAAAACGTGTACTAGAGCCTGCAGCTGGTACAGCATAATATTTACGAGAACGAACACTTAAATTTTTCAATTCAAAACGTTGCAACATGTAACTCCAAGCTCCCATGTTTCTTGGTTCTTCTTGTGCCCAAATGTACTCTTCTACATTTGGATACCTGTCTATAATCTTTTGAATCTTTTCTTTATGCAAAGGGAATAATTGCTCAATTCGAATTAAGGCAATATCTTCTCTATTTAGTTCTTCTCTTTCTGCTAGTAAATCATAATAAAATTTACCCATACAGAACACCATTTTCTTAACTCCATCAATGTTTAGTGTATCATCTATAACCTCTTGGAATTCACCTGTTGCTAACTCTTCTATAGAATTAATGGCTTTTGGATGACGTAATAAACTTTTTGGTGTGAACACAATTAAAGGTTTTCTGTAATCACGTTTCATTTGGCGACGCAATAAATGATAGAAATTTGCAGGAGTTGTACAATTTGCAACAGTCATATTATCTTCTGCACATAATTGCAAATAACGCTCAATCCTTGCAGATGAATGCTCTGAGCCTTGCCCTTCATATCCATGAGGTAATAGAACTACAATTCCATTTTGAACTTTCCATTTATCTTCAGCAGCAGAAATATATTGATCAAACATTATTTGAGCTCCGTTTGAAAAATCTCCAAATTGAGCTTCCCAAATAGTTAAAGTATTTGGATTGGCCATTGCATAACCATAATCGAAACCTAAAACTCCATATTCAGATAATAACGAATTGTAAATTGTCATTTCTCCTTTATTATTTGGGTTTGTATTTAACAGGTTAATTCTTTCTTCAGTTTTTTCATCACGTAAAATAGCGTGTCTGTGAGAAAAAGTTCCCCTTTCAACATCTTGCCCAGAAATACGAACATTAAAACCTTCTTCCATTAAAGAACCATAGGCTAAATTTTCTGCCATTCCCCAATCTAATTCGTTGGTTTCAAAAACCATTTTAGTTCTACCTTTTAAGATACGTTCTGCTTTTCTTACAAAATTTGCACCTTCAGGAACTGTTGATACCACTTTAGCAATACCTTTTAATTTATCAACAGGGTATGTTGTATCCAAAGAAGTTAACATAGCTTCTTGGTCTTCTCTTTCAAAACCTTCCCAAGTAGATTTCATGAATTCTTTAACCTTTGAAGTTTTATCTTCTTTAGATTTATCAAATTCATGGTTTAGCATTTCTTTAAACTCATTGGTAATTTCTTCAACATAATCTTTATCAATAGAGCCTTCTTTTATCAATTTTTCTGCATAGATGGCTTTTGGATTTTTATGTTTTGAAATTGCCTTATATAATTTTGGTTGTGTAAAACGAGGCTCATCACCTTCATTATGTCCATATTTTCTATATCCTAATAAATCAATAAAAATATCGGTTTTAAACTTCATTCTAAATTCTAGAGCCATTTGCATTGCATGGCATACAGCTTCTGTATCATCAGCATTAACATGTAAAACAGGGGAGAGGGTTACTTTACCAACATCTGTGCAATAAGTGCTTGAACGTGCATCTAAATAGTTGGTAGTAAATCCTATTTGATTATTTACCACAATATGAACTGTTCCTCCAGTTTTATAACCATTTAGTTTTGCCATTTGTACTATTTCATAAGCAATTCCTTGCCCAGCAATAGCTGCATCTCCATGTATTACAATTGGTAAAATTTTACTTGAATCGCCATCATATTTTCTATCAATTTTTGCTCTTGTAATTCCTTCTGCAACAGCTGCAACAGTTTCTAAATGTGATGGGTTTGGAACCAAATTCATTTTGATTTCATTACCATCTCTATAGGTTTTGCTCAATGTTAAGCCTAAATGATATTTTACATCACCATCTATATCTTCATCTTCAAAATCTTTACCTTCAAATTCACTAAAAAGATCTCTAACAGGTTTTTTAAAGATATTTACTAAAGTATTTAAACGACCTCTGTGAGCCATTCCTAAAACACATTCTTTAACACCAAATTTTTCAGCAGCTTCTCTTAACATAACACTAATTCCAGGAATTAGTGTTTCTCCACCTTCTAATGAAAAACGTTTTTGACCAACATACTTTGTTTGTAAAAAACTTTCAAAAGTAACAGCTTGATTTAATTTTGATAAAATGTACTTTTTAGAATCTACAGAGTATTTAGGGTGATTATCATTATCATTTAAACGATTTTGCCACCACTTTAACTTTTCAGGATTACGCATATACATATATTCAACTCCAATTGAATCGCAATATATTCTCTTTAAGTTTTCTATGATATTTGAGAGGGAAGTTTTTCCAAGCCCTAGAATTTCTCCAGCAGAAAATTCTTTATCTAAATCGTTTTCGGATAAACCAAAATTTTCGATAGCTAAAGTAGGTTGATATTGCCTTCTTTCTCTAACTGGATTTGTTTTTGTAAATAAATGACCTCGAGTTCTATAACCGTTAATTAAATCTATCACTAAAAACTCTTTACGAACTTCTAAAGGTATTTCTGCAGTTGAATTATCATTATCTGTGAGAGAATAATTTTCATTGGCTAAATCATAACCTTGAAAAAAACTTCTCCAACTAGGTTCAACAGAATCTGGATTAATTAAATATTGGTCATATAAATCGGCTATAAAGCCAGTATGTGCTGCGTTTAGGAACGAAAATTTATCCATACAATAGTTTATGCTTTTTATATAAGCTAATTATTACAGCAAAAATACAATTTTAACAATAAAGACTTGTTTATTTTTAATAATAAAAAGACTTAAACTTTTATTAAAAAAAGTTTTAAAAAGTATTTGGCAATATTTTAAAAAAATATATATTTGCACTCGCAAAACCCAAGCATGGGATGCAAATTCCTCCTTAGCTCAGTTGGTTAGAGCATCTGACTGTTAATCAGAGGGTCCTTGGTTCGAGTCCAAGAGGGGGAGCTTTTCTAGACACCTCACCATTTTGGTGAGGTTTTTTTATTTCCAATCTTCGGAAACCCTTATGTTTACTAACAATTATCGCTATCAGTTCATTCAAAGAAGCGGCATAGCTTAAAACCAAAGCTACTTTTTTGTTCTCAAACCACCTAATATTT
Organism: Polaribacter porphyrae; assembly: GCF_002954685.1. Taxonomy (GTDB): domain Bacteria; phylum Bacteroidota; class Bacteroidia; order Flavobacteriales; family Flavobacteriaceae; genus Polaribacter; species Polaribacter porphyrae. The sequence continues at coordinate 3,159,427 of NZ_MSCN01000001.1, forward strand.
ATTTAGAAAATATGGTTTGGAATGATTTATGTTGTACTAATATCACACAAATTGTGTTATAATTTGTGTATATTTGTTAGAGTAATCATTTATAATTATGGGAACAGTTGAATTAAAAAATAAATTAGTTGATATTATTAACTCATCAGATGATAAGTTTTTGCGTATGGTAAATGCTTTACATATCAGTTATTCCTCTGAAGAAAAATCATCAGATTTTTATGATGAACTTCCTGCAGAAATTCAAGATTTACTTATGGAAAGCAGATTACAAGCTCGCCAAGGAAAAGTTCGACCTCACAAAAAAGTGATGGCTGACTTCCGTAAACAATACGGAATTACTGGATAGTAATATGAATGTTATTTGGACTCCCTCTGCTGAATTATCCTATGCAAAAGAATTAAAAAAGATTAGTGATAAGTGGACTATTACTCAAATCATTAACTTTATGGATTTAGTTGACAATTTTGTTGACAAACTTGAATCTGGTATTATTCAAGGTAAAATTTCAGAAAAAACTAATATGAGGTCTTTTGTTATTTCTAAGCAGACGACTTTATATTTTGATATTTTTGAAGACACTCAAACTATTGAACTTCTTTTATTCTGGAATAATAAAGACAACCCTAAAGACCTAAAAAGATTTTTAAATTATAAAAAATAATAGATTATATCTCTCCATTATTTTTTACTTTATTTAATACCTTCAAAATTCACACTTCCTTTTTCTAAAGATTTTTTAAAGAAGTAAAAATCTTCTCTTAATTTTTTTATTGACTCCTTAAGTTCATTGTGATTTTCTACAGAAGAAGCATAACCAAGCACATCTAACCATTCGGTATAGCTTTCTATCAATGTGATAAATGAGGTGCTTTTTAGCAGTAGTTTCTTCATTTTTATGCTGAACTTATTTCAGTATCTTTTTGTTGATTTTCTATGTATTGGGTGTCGAGCCTCTCGACCTTGCTTGTGTTTTTAGTTTTTGTGGCGAGGTACTTACAACTGTTTGATTTATTGAGTTTTACCCTCGCCACTTTTAAAATGGCGAACTCTGGCGGTCGGGAAGCCCGACAGCTAGGTAAAAATCACTTTGTTTCTTTACTTAAAGAGGTCTGCGACTCCATTTTTTCAATACAGAAATTGAGTGCTGAATTGATACTATTCTCTAATTCTTGAAACTCATTGGCATCAACAATTTCATAGGTAAAAGAATCGCTGTCGATATCCTTTCTTCTTTTGATATATCCGATTTACAAGACATAAACAACAAAATAGTGCAATAAAGTAATACTCTTAATAATTCTATTTTTTTCATAACTATTTAAACTTAAAATTGAGCTTTCAAAAAAGTATTCAAAGCATCTTTACCAATATTTGATGTCGCAGTTGTACCTATAAAATTAGTTTTTTTACCATTCGATACTTTATGCATATCAGGTCCACTAAAACCTATTGACAATTTACCCTTATATGAATCAATTGCATAAATAGGAACATTAAAACTATTTGAGGCATTAAGATCTTTTGTTGAGGTTCCTGGAGTGTTAACTTTACCTGGATCAGAAGTTAAATTATGAGAATGTACTTGACCTAGTAATATATTCTTACCTCCTTTTACAGTTTGAACTCCATTAGCTTTGGTATCTACTGACATTGTTGTCTCTCCGTCTACACCATCATTTCCTCTAATAGCTGTAACTTCTGCTGTAGGATTTCCTTCACTGTAAGGATCTGTTTTTAAAACTATATAAGTTTGTCTTTCTGCAGTTTGATCTGAAACAGTTTCATTATTTACATCGTCTATACTAGATCTAATTGTTTTATTATCTATAGTTACAACACTACTAGAAGACTGGAGTTGTGCTGTAGCTTTTAGTGATTTGGTAGAACCACCATTTCCAGATTTTATATCGTTAAAATCTTCTTTATGGATAACTCTTATGTTGTTAGATGCTGCACCGTCTTCACCTAATAATTTTCCTGTTTTTGCATCAAGATACCAATCAACTGGAGCCATACCATCGGGGTCAATAAAATATATAGGATTGTTAAAAGCATAATTATAAGGAGAATGCCTACGCATTTGCTCAGCCAAGGGGTCAAGATTCATCCATCTTCCAAGTGCGGCATCATAATTACGAGCACCGAAGTCGTGCCATTCTAGTCCAAGTTCGTCATTTAACTCCATCCCATTGTAGCCAAACTTCTGCGCCAAAGAATTTCCATTACTCGTAGTTACGTTATTATACCCTTTATGTTTTAAGCCGAATGGATAGTCATCTAAGGTCATTTTTTTGACCTTTTAACAATTTTTACAACCTTTATCTAGGTTTTAATACGGTATTTTCAAAGAACTTATACTTTTGATAATAATTTTCAATTTAGAATTATTATCCATTCTTTATTTTATTATCTACTTCTAAATCTTGATCTATCTATTCCTTTACCTTTTTCTAATTCTTTTCTTTTTCGCGTTTTTTCAAGTTCTTTCATTCGATTCTTCATCTTCATTTCATGTTTAAGTTCATGAATTTTTCGAATCTTAATTTTCTCTTTAACTAATTCAAGATTTCTACTCTGATGAAATACTCCAATAATTTTTACAATTCGTGTTTTTTCGTTTACTAAATAATGAACTGTAAATGGAAAAGAAGAACTTAAAATAGCTCTTCTATGATTATTTTCTACTTGCTTAAATAGTTTTGGGTTTTCTTTTAATTCAAGTTTTATTTTTTGAAAGGATTTTTTAAATCGTTGACCTAAATCTAATTCTTTAGACCTATAAAAAGTAAAAGCCTTGTTTAATTCTGAAATTGATTCCTTTGTGTATTTAATTTTATAATCCAACTTTTTATGATTCCATTTTTTGTAATTCCTCTAAATAAAATTCTAAATCTTCATCATCAATTAAATTCTCTTCATTTTCTGCATCTTTAATTCGTTGAGCAATAACTCGCTGACGTTCTTTATCAAATTCTTCTTTGGAAACTTCTTTATCTCCGTTATAATATTTATCACTCATAATCTAAATATAACATAATTTTCAATTTCTATCCCCAAAAATAAATTTTCAAATGAGCTTCCAAATATTTTTGATTTCTTGTAAAACAAATTGTCTTTCTTGATAATCGTTTTATGTGAGTTCGTAAATTCAAATTCATTCTCTCAATTCTGTTTGTACAATATTGAAATCTCTTATGAATTTCTTTCGGAATTATAGTTGGATAAATATTCAATTTATCTGTATAAATTCTTTTAGGATGAAGTAGAAGTATTTTATCTATAACAAATCTTAAATTTTCTGTATTCCTACTACCAACTGTAAAACTAATCACATTTTTGGTGTTTTGTTCGATAGCATAGGTCAAATAATTTCTAACATCCTTATTTCCAATTCTTATAAATATCTCATCAACTTCAAATTTACAGCCAAACTTATTAAAATATGGAATTTTAATTTGTTTACTAATCTTTAGCATCCTTGATAAAACAGTTTTATTAGAAATATTTAATATTCTAGCAATACTTCTTACTCCACAACTTTCTTTCAATAAAGTAGAAATGAATTTGTTTGTTTCTGATTTATAAGCTTGATAAGTATAATCTGATTGAAAATAACGCTGACAGTTTTTACAATAGAACCGTTGTTTATTATCTCGTAACCCTTTTTTGATATAATTCTTTGAATTACATTTTTTACATTCCATAGCACTTACTTTTTCAAGCGCCAATTTACTACATTAAGCTTATACAAACCTATATTTTATAAGCTCTAACGAATTTTAATATTTCAAAGAACATAAGATACTGTCCTTTTTAGATCAGTATCTTTTTATTAACTAACTGATATTAAGAAATTTTAATTTCTAAAATCATAAAAGTGCCAATTTACTACACTACCAACGTAAATAAGCCTCAATTAAGAGACTTATTCATATTTTAACCAACTGATTATCAGTGTTTATTTTTAATCATTTTTCAAAAGTGCCAGTTTAGGACATTACCAGTTTAGGACACTACCTTCAGTAGTGATAATTTCTAAAATCATAAAAGTGCTAATTTACTACACTACCCCTAACATTACCCAAATTATTTTAACAATAAAGAAAAGGATAAAAATGATACTTAAAGAATTAACTATAATCCATTTCCTTTTTGAAATTTTTTTTTTATTAGAATTTATTAGAATCAAATTTTTAATCGAAAAAAATACTGATAAAAAAAGAAAAGGATAAAATACATATATTGTTATTAACCCCAGAATTTTTCTATAATAATCTCTATCCAAAATGTTAGGTATAAAATATATAACCAAGACAATAGATAAAAAAAATAATGAAAAAAAAGTTTGTTTTTTTAATTTATTAATCATTTTTTCTTCTTTTTTGAGTTAAATCCATTTTTAATTGCTTTTTGGTCAGCAGCAGTATCTGTAAATACTTCATTTGCCTGTGAGCCAAATTTTATTTCACCATAACTAAAACCTGATATTCCCATAGCTCTACCCCACATAAAATTTCCTGCATCATACAAATTATATATATTATTAGTATTTCCAAATCTAAAAAAACCTGAATCATCTGTATAAGTTGCTCTACTTCTAGATCTTAAATTATCATCAGCAAATATTTTATGTTCTGCTAAATCAATAAGCCAACCTTCTGCAAAATCATAATCACCATGACCCTTGATAGCTGCTTTAAACCAACTAGCAGCAAAAAAGCCTGCAAAATATGCGTAATATCTTTCAAAAATAATACCTCTATCAATTATAGCTTGATTCATTTGCTTAACGGTTATTTGAGTATATAATCTATCTCCCACTTGCCAAGATCCATTAGCGTAATCTTTATCTACATCGTTAGCATCATGAAAAGAAATTTCATTCCCATTCTCGTCAAAATATCTGTTAGGTTTATTATTTTTTACAACTTTCGTAACTATTCCATTAGAGTTAACAGTTACATCATCATCAGGTTTTTGCTCAGAATCATCGCTCGCCTGGTATACCGTTGTATAATCTTTGCCTTCTGTTAATCTATGCCAATTACCATCTAAATCTTGTATCCTCATAGTTTGTGCATCTGCTCCACTTGGGTCAGCCCAAAATGCAGGATTATTATCAAATGCTGTGTAAGTTGACATTGAATGATGTACAACTGGGTCAATTCCATTAAAACGACCAATAGCAGGGTCATACATACGCAAATCCATTTCATACAAATTCAGTCCTAAACTTTCATTGTACTCAACACCATTGTATTTCCAATTCTGTGCTAGTGGATTACCAGCACCTAGAATTTTCACGTCATTATACCCGTTGTGTTTGAGTCCAAAAGGATAATAGTTAGATTCTTCAACTACAATGGTTCTTGATGTATTACCTTTTACAATCTTTACATCATCAAACCAAACCTTACCCTCTACATTATTGTCTATCCTAACATTTAATTCTTTTATTTCTTTTGGTACTAATACAGACCTCTCCATATATTCCCATTGTCCTCTTGTCGTTAAAGTTGTACTGCTATAATTTTTACTTGGATATCCAGTTTCTCCTGCTTCTCTTCCTGATAGGAAGATTCTTGAACTATTATTCCCAGTATCTTCTACATATATCCAACAAGAAACTGTATAGTACGTATCCTCAGTGTTATTGATTGGCGTCCAAATATCACTATATACATATGTACCCCAAACAGATGGATAATTTGAGTCTATCCTTCCAGAAGAATTTCCTGTTTTTTTCTTACTGGTATCTATTTCTGTTAATGCCCAACCAAATGAGTTCTCGCTCTTGTCCCAGTTAGGCATACTCCCACTCTCAAAACCATCTGTAAAAATAGTTGTAGATGGGACAGCATTTTTATTTTCTGTAAAGCTTACTCTCACATTCCCAAGGTGATCTTTGTGCTGGTAAATATAATCAAAACCTTGGCTATAATCTGATGAATTTTGTGGTGTTGCATAGCCTTCTGATGTATTGAAAAATTGCAAGTTATTATTTTCATAAATATAATTTCCTGCATATTCTGTTGTAGCTCCAGTGCTCACAGTTTTCTTTAGTTTTACACCTGTGGCATCATATACATAGGTGATATTACCTGTTTCTGAACCCCAAGTTTTTGATACTATTGTCGGCAAATTCAAATGATTGTAAGATATACTTGAAATTCCCTTGTTAACATCTCGTATCATATTACCATTTTGGTCATATGCATAGTCTGTTATAGGGATTGTGTTGTCGTCATCTTTAAATCCAAAATCTGGATTTGCTGAATCTTCTACACTAAATAGTTGATTGCCATCATAGGAATAACTTAAGTTGTCCATTAAACCATAATCACTATGGGTGTGTGCATTGGGTTGTGCTACTATTGCCCCCCTTCTTTGTAAATTTAAGATATTTCCATTTTTATCGTAATTCACATTACTTAAACTAAACTTATTTCCTTGATTCCAGCTGTAATAATATCCGCTTTTTATTCGATTTAAATCATCATAATAAAAGTTATAATATCTTCGACTATTATCCCCCGATGTTCTCCAGTATATTTTTGAGATATTACCATTGTATAGTCTTGTACCATCATCATTGTATTTTAACTCCATTGAAAACAAGTCACTACCCAGACCTTGTTGTGGATCATTAATATTGGTGAGCCAACCTCTAACATTATATTGGTAATTTATTTGTTGAAGTTCATTATTTTCTGCTTCTCCTACTTTTTTGTTTTCTAACTGACCAAGCTCACCGTAAGTATTTTTTACAATTAACTCTTCTGCCTGACTGTTAATAGTTTGTTTTTGTGTTAACAATCGATCTGCGTGGTCATACGTAAATTTATCTATAGTAGTGATATCTGTTTTGCCTGTTTTTTGATGGATACTTTCAGTACTTACCAATCTACCTGTAAAATCATCTAATTCTGACTTTATAATATCTGTTGTTCCTAAAAGTTCATTCTTTGTAAATACATAAACTGGTCTCGCTTTCTCATCATAATAATTAACCGTAGTTATCCATTTTTCTGGGCTTTCATCTAATACTTTAACTTTTGACCCTGTGGCCAGTCCTTTTACATTAGTAGTTGAATTTCTTGTCTGTGTTATTGAGTTTGTATTGTATTTTGTAGAAACGACTGTGGCAGAACCTGCTCTATTAAAAACATAATCGTCGTAATAATTTAACGTGAGTATTTCAATATTGTTGAAAGGGAACTGTAGATTTGTGTAATGATGACTTACATAAGTACTTCCAAATTCGGAAGAAGATTTTGTTTCATAGTTTAGTTTTTGTGATGATGATTGTGTAGGCGCTATATTAAAATGATTTTGCATTTGCGACTGATTTAAACTGGAAGAGTGCGTGTAAATTCCAGTATAAATAACTCTACCTAATTTATCATATTTTGTAAAAAGCCATTCTCTTTTATTGTTGCTTCTTTGATTAGCATCTTGTGTTAGTACAGGTCTGTCTAAATTATCATAAATAATATATTCCCAATCTTTGCCTGGAATCTTTTTTTCTACTAATCGATTTCTAGAATCATATTTGTATTGATAGCATAACTTATTTAGCATATTGCTAACTTCTACTTGAGTTTGAGCTGCACTGTACCCTTGTAAGTTTTGAGGAAGACTAATCGTATTATTCGTATTGCCTATATACGTATAGGCGCCTGAAGTACCGTATGATGAACATTGCAATTTGTTATTTGAAATATAGTAGGAAGTTGACTGATAATATGGGTCATTATAAGTACTACTGGATGCAATACTCAAATAAAGCCCGTCCATAAAAGGTATATCTGCAATATCACCAGTCTTTATATTAGAAATTGGAGATGGAGAGATATAGATACTGGAATAGATTTCAAAATTCCCTGGTGATACCATTCGAATACCTACGGTTACATTAGAGGTACCACCACCACCACCAGATATGTATAAACTAGAACTAGATATTGTGATACTTTGTACTTCATAAATTTTTGTTTTTTCAGCTGCTAAAGGAGGCAATACATAGGTTAGATTTCCAAAATCATCATAGACATAATATGTATCGTGAGGTTTACCATTGTTATAAGTTCTTTTTAAGACAACTTGACCCTGTTTATTTTTGAATTCTTCAGTCGTTCTGTCTTTTCCATCATATGTCCTCCAGTTTTCGTCCTTGGTAATGGTTTTGTACAATTCCCCAGCATTGTAATAAGAACCTTCTAATTTCAATTTTGGTGCTTGTGTATTTCCATTATCAAATTCTACCTCAAATTGTAAAACTTCATTTGCTTTGTTTGTATCATACTCAAATTTTATGGTATGCCCATTACCAACTTTCCAATCTTTACCAGGGGCTGCTTGTTCTAAAACTCTGTTTAATGGTGAATTTTCATATACTTTTTCTGAATATGCATTTACCTCTGAAAGTGGTTGATTTAAAAAGTCATCTGGGTATTTGTTTTGATAATATTGGTTGGTAGTTTCTATTACATTACCAGTTCTATTATATGAATAATAACTACTATTAGTTACATAAGGCAAATACTCTTTAACTTGCCTTCCAAATTCATCATAACTAAAATGTGTTACTAAATCCTGCTTATTTCCTCCAGCACCTAAAACCAAACTTTGTTTAGCTCTACCTAAACCATCAAAATAATTAATGCTTACTGATTTATCATCATTGGTTAATGTTACCCCACTTACAGCATCATAAGTACCATCAGTTGTTTTCTTTTTATAAGTAGTTGTTTTTACATAGTTCTCTGTGGTAGTTTGACTTATTATAAGACTAGGTAATAAAAATAGCACAAGTACAAAACTTGTAGCTAGTTTTTGATATATTCTCTTTTTCATGGCAATTAGTTTTTATAGTTGTACTCGTTCTCACTCAAGATGTTTCCGTCTTTATCTTTTACATTTTTTAAGCGATTAAAGTTGTCGTAATCATAATAGATGGTTTGCCCTCTTGGATCTGTAATACTTGTTACTCCTATCAATGGATCGTAAGTAAAGGTTGTTACTTGTGCATTGGGTAAGGAATTTCTTAAACTCTCTAATGCTGCTCTTAAAGTGCCTTCATTACCTAAAGCACCAATAGTTCTATCGTTATCAGAATTTGATAGTATCTGTAAATTAGCTACTTGGCTTTGAACTTGAGCATAAGTGGCGTTTTCTATTTTGGCTATGGGTTGTGATTTATGATATCCCCAAATATAGACGATATGGGTTCCGTCTTTTTTACTTACTTCTTTTGGATTGCCTTTATTATCATAATCATGGTAAACTATCTTATCCTCTAAAGAATTTGTGCCTTTGGAGGTTTGGATTTTTTGTGGAAGAAATGGGGCTAAACTTGAATATATTGTATTTTGTTCTGATAATTTAGTACTTCCTTTATAACTTGTTGTTTTATTTATAAGTATGTGGAAAGTATTTGAATTATCAATAATTGAATAATCATTCTCTGTTTTCAGTACATCTCCATGACTATTTAATATTTCAGAGCCTGCTAATTGATAATGATTGTCGTAATCATAGTTGTATTTTGTTGAGATAAAAAGTGTACCATTAGTATTATATATTGTTTTCTTTTTTTCAAAGAGTTTTTGTACACCACTTGTTAAATAGTAGACTTTATAGTTGTTTGGACCTGCAGTACTACCATCATTATTATCTATTTTAAACTTAATTAATGGTCTGTAAAACTTTAATCTGTTCTTAATATAATTCATACTAGGAATAACATTATCTGGTTCAAATCTAAGATTATAAGGATCTGTTAAATCCCCAAAAGAAAATGAATCTGCATATTTATAAGTAAATTCTTCTTTTTTAACAATATCGAAGTCATTAGAAGAATTTTCACCTTTCTTGTAGTACTCTATTAAAATTGGTTTTCCTCTAAGCCATTCGTTATTAACCGCTAATGTATAAGGGAACTTATAAAATTTTCCTCCGTCTGGAAATGCTGTAAATTCGTATTCTGTTTTTCCTCCTTTTCCTTGTAAGTTACCTGAATCAATATACTCTGTTACATGACTATATCCTACATGATTTCCCTGTTCATAAGAAAGAGGACTACCTGGTCGTGCTCCATATTGAGTATTTATTCGAGGTACTACTACTCCATTAGAAAGCGTTAGGGTATCTTCGATATAGTAATAGCTTGGTAAAGAAAATACCAATCCACTACTTGAACCATCTGGTTTAAGGTAATCATAAGTTCTAGTTATTGTTCCATTATCTGCACTATAGTTTTCTATTTTTTGGATACGATAGCCACCACTATAAATTAAGTCTGGTTGATTTGAGTTGATAATACTACCCCAGTTTAGAGTAACAATAAAACTATTATCTCTGTCATTAGGATCATCATTTGCTCCATAAACTTCTGCTCTTATTTTATAATTCCCAGTTTGTAAAGGCTCTATAGCCATATCATATGAAACGCTGTTATGTGCTTTATATAAAAGCAATGGAGTACCATTTACGTAAACAACTTGCCCATTGCTATCTACTACACTAAACACATAGTTACAACTAGAATTTTGATTACCTCCCTGATCCAATTCACAATTAACAGCATTTCCATTAAGATATACTTGCACATTAATTGGTCCAACATCAGTGCTTAAAACATCGAAAGAACTACTCTCATAGGTGTTTTTTTGAGAGGTACTAGATACTAGAGTAATTGTACTCTTTGAAAGATAGGCCGATTTGTTTTGACCTGCAGGATTTGGATTTGCATAATATAAATCTTTAAAATAGTCAGGGATAATGGCCTTATTTGCCTCAAAAGTATAATTCGTATAACCTCCAGTAGGATAGATCATCTTCTTTATTAAACCTGTTTGCGCTTTTATGGTATCTACTTCTCTACTTACGGATTGACTACCATAGCCAAAATCCGTCAGAAATGAACCATTATTCTCTCCATTATAATATCCCCATAAATCTTGAGAATTAGAAAAACGGTTGGGTACCAAATTTTTATTCGTATACTCAAATCCACGATATAATCCTGAAATGTTGTTATTATCAACGCTTTCGATACTATCTAAAAACAGTTTTGTTCTAGCTTCAGTATCATTAAATAAATAATAATTTATATTACCATCATTGGTATTAGAAGGATTACTGTAGCTGTAATTAAAATTATATTTTTTAACTCGCTGATAGTTATTTTCAATTTCAATAGAGTTTAACACATAGCCACCTTTCAGATCATCTCGTTCATTATTGATATCTTTAATGAATTTTACTTTACCTTTATCGAAAACAATTTCTTTGATTTGATACTGCTCTTGTGTAATTCTAGAAAAATGAGAACTTATAATCCCTCCACTACTTTTTTGGTCATAAGATCTTCTGTAGAACTCAGAATTTTCTATCTCATAATTAAAATGTATTTTTTTTCCATTTGGACTTACAATATCTATCAAATGCCAAGTATTTACTGTATTGGCTGAAGAAGTACTAGTAGTCACATTAGTAGTTAACACATGTGGAGTATTTATTAGATCTTTGCTTTTTGCTTCTCTTGTAGTATTGGTAATTTCAGGATTCCCAAAATAAAATTGAAAGCCATCTTTTGTACTAATAATAAAGTGAAGGGAACTATCATTAGTACCAATTCTTTCTATTCTTAAGTCGTCATAGCTTTGTAAAATAGGTTCTTTAGTTTGTTGATCAAAAATAAATTTACCTGAATAACCTGCAAAATTAAAACTAAACTGATCAGGTATTAAGTCTAACTCGTCATTTATACCAGCTGTATATACATTCTGTCTTGTTGAAGAATTTGATTCGAAATCTCCATAAAAACTTCCATTAAAGTAACTATATGTACCTAAAAAGTCATTTTTCCCCCTTATTTGTCTGGTAATTGCTCCTCCTGCATTAAGTGCCCAACCAATACCAACTCTAGAAGCAATCTCTTCCACTTTGATTCCTCTGGCGTGATAAGATAAACCAATTGGAACGGTTAATCCATCTAAATTAATCTCATAGATTGGTACATTAATTGTTGGAAGTCCAGTGTAATGACCTACGGGTATTTCTGTGAATTTCGCTAATGAAGTTGCCTCTGGTGATGGCGGAATAATGGTAGGCAAATCTTGAGAAATAGAAACTAATGGGAATAGCAATACAATGCTATAAAATAAATTTTTCATAGAAATAAATTTTGTAAATACGGAAAATGAAGTAGATTTCATTTTGGGAGCAGTTTTTTACAAAGGAAAGTAAATAAATTTATTCTTATATGTAAAAAATAGCAAAACCTTAATAATTAACAAATTGTTAACCTTATTTGTATTTTTTAAGAAATAACTGTACTCAATTTAAACATAGGTAAATACATAGCAATTAAAATGGTAGCCACAATAGCACCCCAAATAAGAATGATAAAAGGTTCAATAGTAGCCGATATCATTTTAGATTTGTATTCAATCTCTTGATTGTATTGATCTGTCAATCTTTTAAAAATGGTTTCATTTTGATTGGTTTCATCTGCCACTTTAATAAGAGATACCATTTTTTTATCAAAGATTTTATAGTTATTCATACTTTGGTGTAAACTTTTGCCCTGTAAAATGGCTCCATCTCATGAGTCAAAACATAAAACTTTGAGAAAACAGAATTAACAAACGACAAGAAAAGTCTTACTATTAAAAGGATTAAAGAATATAAATACTTCCTAATCAGTTTATTCGAATTTTCGAATTACAACCTTAAGAAAAACCACTTTTTCTTTTCTGAATAAAATTGGTCTAAAATCTAATTTTCTAATTATTAATTTTAGTTTTCTTCTATTAATATTTTTTGAATTTTGGTTTTTGCCTTAAGAAAAGAGTTTTTTAATTCAAATCTTGACTATTACTTCTCTTTTAACAATTATTCTCACAAGAATTTAATTGATTTGCTTGTAATCGACTTTTGTATGACTTTTCTAGTATGGGTTTTATTTGTTTTAATGATGGTGTTTTAAAAACCTCATTAGGAGTATAAATCTTATGTTCATAATGTGGTCTTACATTATTATAATCATTTACATAGAAATCTACTTCTTGATGTATTGAAGTCGATAATATCGGTTTATCTTGAAAATATTTACTTTTCAATATTCTGTAAGTTCCTTCTATTATTGAATTTGAAAATTTAACATCTTTCAATGCAATCTTCTTTGTTATTTGAACTTGCTGATTTTTGATAAATTCGTGAATCGTATGATTATTATTCTCTGAACCTCCGTCAACAATCAAATCTATATTCGACTTCCCTACTGAAATATCAAACTCATTTTTGATGGCTCTTTTCAAACTTTCTAACCGAATATTTGCTGATAGTTTTTTTGAGACATCATAAGCTATAATCTTTCTTGAAAAGTTGTCTACAATTGTATAAATATAATACTGAATATTATCAATAGTTTTATAATAAGTAACATCCATATGCCAGATTTCATTAGGAATATTAGCTCTTGTTGAAATACGCTTTCGTTTCTTCTTGTATTGATTTCTCTTTTTGCTTAATCCCAAAATTTTGGAATAACGATACCAAGTACCTCTAGCCATAGAAGTTTTTCCTTGCTTAAAAGCTAATCCCCAAACTGATGCGATTGACCAATGGTAAAATCGTTTATTGTTCATAAACTTCTTGAGAACATCAATCTCATTTCGTGAAATTTGTTGTGGAACTTTCTTAAAACATAAATTAATTAATGAAAATTCACAATGATAATTTTGATAGCGTTTCCAAGTTTGAAAAGAATGAGGGGTGATTTTTAGGAATTTACAAATCAGATTTTTCTCTTTATTATCATTAGTAATATTTTCGATAAGATTAACAATTGTATTTCTATTCTTTTTAATGATTGCTTTAAATTCTTTTTGTCCAATAAAATTTAGAATAGTGATATAAACTTTACAAAAAGTAACAAACATCTTTTTTAATTGTTCTACTTTTTGATTATAAATAATTTGTAAATCATCAATATTATTATTGATACTTGATGAAAATTCACTTCCCAAATATTTATGCGGATTGTCATTTTTCCAATAATGAGCTGTTGAGGGTTTTATTGTAGATGTAAAATTATCTGGCAACAAATGATTTTGAATACCTAAAGCGTAGCAAATTTTTACTGAAGAATGATAAGAATTGTACTTTTTCATTTTACTAATAAAGGTCATTTTTAATCAAAAACAAAATTGTTTCATTTTTTTAGGCTTTTCGAAAATTTGAAAAACATTCTCAAAAATAGTGTGGTTCGATGTGTAAAAGGGGTTCTAAACTACACTAACTCTTTGATATTCAAATAGAATTGGTTCGATAGTAGCGCATGAGGGGGAGCCAGGTAATAGGGGGAGCCCTTCTAAATTCACTCTGCAACAAAAAGATGAGCTATATGCTCATCTTTTTTTTACTATAATTAATCCGATAATTTATTGTTTTACAATATTTTAAATTTCAAAAATTCTTTATCAACTAATCTGTACCATTACCATTCTGTACCATTACCCTATACTATTTCGCAATTTACGCTACTTCTTATTTCTTAATATATTCTTTACCATCCCATATAAGTTTGTTGTTATTTCTCACTCTGACATAATCTTTATTCATTCTTTTTAAAGTTAAATACTTATAAGTTAAATCAGATATATTTACCTTAAATACATTAGAGTTGTTTGCTTTAACAGTATAGGGCATTGTGTAAACTACTTTAGCCGATAAGTGCCTCAATGGAATATTACATTTAGGGTAAATAGTAATTTCAAACATACTAATCTCATTAACATTACTTATAGAAATAATTTTGTTAGTTGATGTTTTCTCTACAATCTCCCCATCTTGTTTAGTAATACTAATAGAGTACAAAAGCTCTTTAGTACTATTTAAATTTTTATATCCTTTTTCAATTGGATTATCTATAATAAAAGTAATATCTTTTTCATTAGTGTTTTTTTCCTCAACATCTATGTTAAGATAAAAAGTATCTAGTACTTCATTAGTTTTTAAAGATATAAAATTTTGATTTTTAATTAATGACCAATCTCCATAAGCAATAGTATCACAACATTTATACTCTTGGATAGCTAAATGAGTTGGTTCAAAATTATCTACGATAACAAAATTTTTATCTTTAAAATTAAGTGCTATTCTTTTATTTTCTTTTTGAATGTAAGTTCCTTGTATTTTTTCTAATATAAACTTATTTGTATTACAAGAAATAAAAACAAAAATTAAAATTGAAATTAATATACTATTGATTATTTTTTTTTGCATCTCGTTCTCTTTGTCTTTTTAGTTTTTTATTTATCTTCTTTTGCTTTTGCCATCTAACATACCTTGTTCTTAGAGCTGGATAAACATAAACACCGTCTTCATTTTTTAAATGAGCTAAAGTTGTCCAGTTAATATTACCAGAATCGCTAACAGAACCAGGGACAGAACCAGGACTATAAGCCCATTGTGCACCATAAGCTTGAATCTCGTCCTGCATACCATTATTATTAAGTGCAGGTTTTAATAACCCTTTTTTATCAAACATTAAACCACTGCTTGATTTTAGAGATAATGACACGTGTTTTATTTCGTGGATATGAAGAGCACTATTTGGGCCTTGAATATTAATAACACCATCTTTACCTTTTTTTACAAAATTCACTTCACCTCCAGAAACTAAATCGTAAGTATGATTTTGATCTGCGCCTAAAGCATCAACGTCTTTTATAGAACTATCTAATCTACCTTGAGCTATTTTTTTATTAGCAATTCTCTTTTGCTTTCTAGCCCTTTCATCTTTAGACATATTTTTTTGGTTCTTTAACTTTCCTTGAATCCTATTAATACTCCTTTGAATACTAGCTTTTCTAGACCTTATGTTCTTTTTCAATCTATCAGCTTCTGATGGGTCTTTCCATATTAAACCATCTGGGTCAGTAAATTTAATAGGATTATTTTTAACATAATGATATGGACTAAATTGCATTTGATTGATTTCTGCCAAAGGGTCAAGGTTCATCCATCGTCCTAAAGACGCATCGTAATTTCTTGCTCCAAAGTCGTGCCAATCCAGTCCAAGTTCATCTTGTTTTTCTTTTCCTCCGTATCCATATTTGTTCGCCACGGAATTTCCATTCGGTGAAGTTACGTTATTATACCCTTTATGTTTTAAGCCAAAGGGATAGTAGTTACTTTCTTCAATAATATCTAAAGAACTTTTGGTAAAGGTAATATAATCTACGTAGAATTGGGTTTCAGTGGTAAGATTGTTATTGTCTTTGTCTAGATGTATTCTAATATTTTTTGCATTACTACTTGCAGAGTAGTTATACGTATATTCTCCAGTTTGTAAATTATAGTTTAAGCCTTTATAGCCAATATGGTTATTATTAGCATCATATTCAGAAACATAAAAACGCACAACAGATTGTGTATTAGCTTTATCAAATTTAATTTTAAATGTATAATCCTCGCCTCCTGTAATGTTATCATATTCATAACGAATCCCTTCCCATGAAGTCATTACATTTGCCTTTAATCTTCCATTTTCTAAAGTATAGTTTACAGAACCATTTTGAAGCCAACCATCAAAACTATCTTCAAAATCACTGTCAATAATATTTTCGTAACTCTTGGTATTGTCTGTATAAGATAAACGAACATTCCCTAGATGATCTTTATATTGATATACATAATTGTAAACACCATTATCTACTTTTACATAGCCTTCTGGGTGGTTGAAGAATTGCAAAGCACCATTTTCATAAATATAATTTCCAGCATATTCTGTTGTAGTAGAACCAATACCTTGACCTGTAACATACTTTTTTAACTTATTTCCTGTAGCATCATAATGATAATATATTGTTGCTAATTGACTTGGATAAAAACCAATTGTTTTAGGTAAATTTAAATGATTATAAGTTATATTGGATGTAATTCCTTTATTAGCATCCGTTAACATATTTCCATTGGCATCATAGGTGTAATCATTGCCAGAATTTATGCCGTCTTTGAAACCTTCTGATTTATAACTGCTAGGAGCATTATCTTCTACTTTTAATAATTTATTACCATTATCATAGAAATAATCTAAATTATCGATTGAATTATACCCGTAATTTGATTTTCTTTCTAAACCTTCAATATTTCCATTCTTATCATATGTAACACCATGTAAAGAATAATCAAGAAAGCTACCACTTCCATTATTATTGTTTTTATTCCAAGCACTATTTATTCTGTTAAGTGCATCATAATTATAACTGTAACCACGAACAAACGAACTACTATTGGATATATCATTAGCTGTTTTCCATAAGGTCTCGCTGATATTACCATTATATAATTTAGTGGTTAAATTATTTCCATTTGCTATCAATGATAGTTCTGGTTGATTATAATTCAGTTTAAAGCTAAATAGGTCCGCACCAATATTTTCAGTATCGTTAATTTTGGTGAGCCAACCTCTTACATTGTAATTATAATCTACTTTTTGTAATCCGTTTTCGTTGTCTACAATTTTAAAATCTTTGATTATTGCACCATTATGACGCATACTCAAATCACCAATTAATCTACCTGAAGAGTTGCTTGAAGATGTATAAAAGGTAACGTCGTTTTTCTTATAATATATTTGATCTCCAATACGCTCAACTTTGAACCTATCTCCTAAAGAATAGGTTGTTTTTTGTCCTTTGTTAGAGCCAGACTCAATAATATAAACTTCGTCATAAAAACTTATATAAATAGCATAATCAATTGTATTATAATGTGCATTTGCATTAGTACTAGATAATCCAACCTTATAAACTTTGTTAATAGGCCCATCAGCTTTGAATTCGATATAGCCATCACCTTGTATTGCCCCTAATGTTGCTAAACCAGCTTCCCATTCACCTTGACCAGTCTTGATAATTTCATTTCCATTAACAGATATCCCACTAGTCACATCTTTATACCCGCTTTTAGTACCATTTCCAACAATTTTACTATCCAATTGTCCCATATCATCGTAATTGTTTTTTACAATTCGTTCAGAGACTTGGTCATTGATTTGTTGTGATTGACTGATGAGTCTATCCATATGGTCGTATTCAAAACGATCTATGGTTACAATTGTAGAACTTCCTGTCTTTGAGTGGGTAGTTTTAGTTTCTAAAACTTTGCCTGTAAAATCATCTAATTTACTCTCTATTATATCAGTAGTGTTTAGATAATCATTTTTAGAATACACATAAATAGGACGTGCCTTTTCATCATAATAGGTAACCGTTGTTATCCAATCGTCTGTTCCTAAAATTCTAACTTTATTTACAGTTGGTAAACCTTTGGTATTGGAAGTGATATTTGGACTCAAACTATAAACACTTGTTGGGGCTGTAAAACCTGATGGCAAATCTGTATAAATATCATAATAGTTAATGGTGTAAATCTTTTGAATATTTGATCCAGGAAGACCATTTCTAGAATAGTAAATATTAGTACCTGCAACGTTAGCTATACTGCTTAATTCTTCTACATTTTTGTAAAAAGTATTTCTAGCATGTCCGTGAGTTGCTGACAAAGATTGTGAATTTATCCATAGACCAGTATAAACAACTCTTCCTAGTGCGTCATATTTTGTAAATAACCACTCGTTATTTAATCGCTGATTGGCATCTTGGGTAATAATGGGTTGATCCAACCTATTGTAGACAATATACTCCCAACCTTTACCAGGAATTTTCTTTTCCACCAATCGGTTTCTATGGTCATATTTATACTGATATCCTAAATCATTTAGTTTGCTCACTACTGTTGCTAAAGTGCTTGTTTGGGCATCTATTTTGGGAGGTAAGACATAAGTTAAGTTTCCAAAGTTATCATAGACATAGAAAGTATCATGTGCCACAGATGATTGTACAACCCCATTAACTTTTGATTCTCCATAGGTTCTCTTTAAGATTACCTGCCCTTGTTTGTTTTTAAACTCTTCTGTAGTATGGTCTTTTGGATGTGTTTGATTCGCATCCCAATTCTCGTCTTTGGTAATGGTTTTGGTCAGTTCACCTGCAGCATAACTGTTTGCACCTCCCTGTAAGCTTGGTGTATAGGTATAATTTGCATACGTAGTATTAACACTAAATAGTTTAACCTCATTAGCAGCATTGGTATCGTATTCAAACTTTATGGTATGACTATTATTAGAATAGCCTTTCGAAGAATATGATGTAGTGTTGATTTTCCAATCATCACCTGGTGCCCCTTGTTCAAATACTCTATTGAGAGGTGAACTCTCTAATGTTTTTTCAGAATAAGCAGTAACATCTGGTAAATTCACCCCTGCAAAATCTTCTGTATATTTGGTTTGATAGTAGTCTTTGGTAGTGGTAGCAATATCTCCATTTCTAAAGTTACCTCCATTACTAGTGGATGTATAAGGGAGGAATTCTTTGCTTTGTCTACCAAATTCATCGTACTCATAATGAGTCACGATATCTTTAGCACTCAAGGCATTGGGTAAAATGACCTCATCTGTATTTACGATGTCATTAATGGTTAATGAGGTCTCATTAATCTCTTGAAACAAAGGACTCCAAAAGTATTGGCGAACATTTGTATCAGTAGTGTAAAATAAATAACTCCTTATTCTTGTTGTATTGTATGTGGTTGTCCATTTGAACTCTGAACCATCTAGTACCTTTACCCCATTAGTATCATAGACACCACTAACATCAGAATCGCTACCTGTATAGTCTCTAGGGTGTATTATACCAACCATTAGATACCAAGTATCTAACTGTGGTAAATCAATGCCAGATAAAAAATAAGGATTAGAATTATAACTACCATCTAAATTATTCACTACTTCTGTACCATGGTAAGTTTGCCCATCTTGACTACCTGTACGCTTTACCCAAACGCTATATCGATACATTTTGTTAGTATCAACTGTAAAATCATCTGAATTCCAACCCCCATCAGCTCCACTAGTAGCATCTGGTTTACACTCCCACAATAAATCGGTATCACCAAATGGTGTAGTTCCGTTTACAATTTGATTTTCTGAAGTAGTTCCATTCTGGTTGTAAAAATCAGTAGACCCCATATTATTCATCGTCCAATCGTATTGTGCTTCATTTTGTTGACGAACGATGCCCCCACCTTCGACAAGAACACTTTGTTTAGCTCTACCCAAACCATCAAAATAATTGATGCTGATTGAGACCTGTTCTTTGGTAGGTTTAACTATTGAAGTGGTACTTTTTACTTTATAGGTCTTGGTCTTTACATAGTTCTCTGTGGTCGTTTGTCCCGATAATACATTAGGCAATAAAAATAGCACAAGTACAAAACTTGTTGCTAGTGTTCGATATATTCTCTTTTTCATGGTAATTAGTTTTTGTAGTGGTACTCGTTTTCAGTTAGGATGTTTCCATCTTTATCTCTCACATTCTTTAAGCGATTAAAGTTGTCGTAATCATAATAGATGGTTTGTCCTCTTGGATCTGTAATACTCGTAACACCCACCAAAGGATCATAAGTAAAGGTAGTGACTTGAGCATCAGGTAAAGAAGCTCGTAAGTTCTCTAATGCCGCTCTTAAAGCACCTTCATTACCTAAAGCACCAATAGTTCTATCGTTATCATTGTTCGAAACTGTTTTAATCTTTAGAAGAGAATTATAATTTGAGTTGGATAAACCATTTACGGCAGCTTCTACTTCCGAAAAAGTTGCATTCTCTATTTTAGCAATGGGCTGGGTTTGATTATAACCCCATATGTAAACGATATGTGTTCCGTCTTTTTTACTTACTTCGATAGGATTACCCCAACTATCATAATTATGATAAACAATCCTATCTTCTAAAGAATTTGTGCCTTTGGAGGTTTGGATTTTTTCTGGAAGAAATGGCACTAAGCTTGAATATATTGTATTTTGTTCTGATAGCTTTGTACTTCCTTTGTAACTAGCAATTAATGTTGGAAGTATGCGAAAAGTGTTTGCATTATCAATAATTAAATAATTATTCTCTGTTTTCAGTACATCTCCATAACTATCTAATATTTCAGAGCCTGCTAATTGATGATGATTGTCGTAATCGTAGAGATAAGTAGTTTCGGTATCCAAACTACCTGAATTATTGTAAGTTGTCTCTGTAGTTGTTTTAATATTTTGAACTCCTCCTGTTACATAATAAATTCGGTATCTTCCTGCACTGTTAGCAGGTGCGTTAAGAGGCCTTCTATCTCTCATAAAAAAGGGTAGTTTAGAGATTGTTCTTTCAACACGACGATCAACAGGAATATCAATAAAAAAATCAGCTCCAGAAGGGAAGTTAGCATCCATAAAACCTAAATGTTCTGGGTAATTATTATCAAATTCAGACACCATAATATCCCCTCCATAATCATAGGTGTTTTCAATCTGTTTTATTAACTCATAGTTATTATTAGTGTTCTTAAATATTTTGGTTTTTAAGTTTTTACCACGAATCCATTCATTATCATTAGAAGGGTGGTAAGGGAAATTATAATAATCTCCACCACTATCAGGATCATTGGTAAATGAATACTCAGTTTTTCCAATGTTTTCTTCTTTAGACCCAACATATTCTATGACATTTGTGTAACCAATTGTATTAGGCTGAAAACTACCATACCTACTATCTGAACTAAAGTAATGGGTAAGTACTTCAAAACCATTTGAATTGTCTTTATTAATGTATGAAGGTAACCCTACAATTTGTCCTCCAGAATATTCAAATTCTTTGATTGTAGTTCCGTTTTCATCTATAGTTTCTATACTTTTAATTCTCTTGCCACCTGCATACAAACTTTGTAATTCATCATTAACAGTATATTTTAATCTAATAAAAAAATCGTATGCTGGGTTTAAATATAAATCAGGAAATACGCCAGGAAATGTTGGTGCATTTACATTGATGTTTAAATTTACATAATTAGGCTGACCTACAATTGGTGTTCCTATATGCTGTGAATAAAAAGTATAGTTATTACTTGGTGTTAATACAGTTCCGTTTGCATTAAACTCAAATATACAATCTGGTGTTACAGTATCATTTGGATCTCTAAAATGCATACAATCCACTCTTAAAGAAATTTCTACACCTTTGGGAATTGTAATTGATTTTGTCCAATTTCTACCTTGTGTAATATCAAAATCACTTTTTGTGTAAATCGAATCAATAGTATTTTCTGAATTTGGATTGATATTAGGTATTAAAACACTATAGCCATATCCTGGACTAGATCCAATATTATTCTCGTACGTAAACTTAGTTTTTCCACCTGTTGGATATTCGATTTCTTTGAGCAATCCAGCTTCTGATTTATCTTTATGAATTCTTCTATCTGAAGTAAAAGGGAAATAGTCAAAAAGACGTAAAAAAGGACCATTGTCGGCACCATTATAATACCCCCAATAATCTTGAGAACTAGAAAAACGGCTAGGTAATACTGTTGAGTTATAAGTAAAATTATAAGGAGGTAATTTTGTACCCATATCATCCTCTTCTTCAATGGAACTCAAAAACAGTCTTTTTTGTGATTTTGCAAAGATAGTTGAATTGGATCTTATGCTAGGAAGTACATTCGAAGTCTCTGAACTAGTTGTGTAATTGTAATTTAACTTATAAGATTTTACTTGCTTATTATTATAATTATACACGGTAATACGATCTAAACTATGTCCATTGTAATCATCACGAAAATTAGAACTTTGAGTGAATTCAACTTTACCGCTTTTAAAAGTAATAGAATCCAAATGGCTCTCGTAACTTGTAACCTTATTTAGCTTCGTGTAGATTTGATTTATATCATTCATTCCTCCAACACCATTTGTTACTGCACCTGTAGGCACAAGATGATTATCATAAGATTTACTGTAATTTACAAAAGACTGCTGTGTATAATGATAACTGATTACATCTCCATAAGCAGTTTCAATATCCATTAACTTCCAAGAACTATAAACCGTTTCAGTTCCATTTTGATTAGAATCTTGATCTATAAGTGTGTAAAAATAAGTCCATCCATTTGATACCTGACGATCAAGTCCTTCACGAAATCCATCCTTGGAAATACCATAATAATAGATATTTCCATTCTTATCAATAATTTTAAATGAAACTATTTTATTATTACGTTGCCCTCCTGTTCCTTTTTGATAACTAATTTTAACATCATCATAGGTTTTCAATAATGGTTCTTCATCCATATAATTCAGGATAAACTTCCCATTTGTACCACCAGCATTAAAGGAAAACTGATCTGGGTAAAAATCATAACCTGTATCCACTTGTTCTCTTACCTCTACAGCCTGTCTTGCTGAAAGACTACTAGCATAGTTCATAAATTCATTTTTGTTTTCTAAATAACCATACGGAAACCCTGTATCATCTGCTTTTCCACGAATTTGTCTAGAAATACTGCCTCCGTAAATTAGTGACCATCCTGTTCCTGTACTCGGAGCTACATCTGCTACTTGAACCCCTCTTGCATGGTAACTTAAGGATATTGGAATTTGAATACCCTTTTCAGAGATGGTATAAATGGGAATAGAAATATTAGGTATTCCCGTATAATGAGATACTGGAACCTCTATAAATCTAGATAATGCTGATGCTTCTGGTGAAGGAGGTGTAATATTAGGCATCTCTTGAGAAGAAACCACATTAATTACAAAAAATGCAATAGCACTTAAAAATTTTTTTTTCATAGCAAATAAATTTAAATAATAACCAAATTTAAAGAAAATATTAAAATAAATATCCCCATAAATGGTAAAATTTTCTTCTCCCCATTTAGGTAATGTATCAAATTAGCACTTATAAAAATTGAGTTCTAGTTTAAATTGAAAATCAATAAGTTAAACAAATATACCACTCTAAAAAGAGCAGTATCTTATGTGCTTTGAAATATTAAAAATTTGTTAGAACCTGTAAAATATGGGGTTGATATCGCATAGTGTATTAAATTAGCACCTAAAAAATGCTATGAATTGTACAAAGTGTACTTCTTCTAATGTTATTAGAAAAGGTAAACAAAACAACCAACAGAGACATTACTGTAAAAATTGTAATAAGTATTTTCAATCAGATTATACTTATAAAGCATATCAACCAAATACAAACAAACTAGTAGTTAGTTTATTAAAAGAAAGTTGTAGTAATAGAGGTATTTCTAGAGTATTGAACATTTCAAAAAATACAGTTCTATCTAGGATGTTGAAGATTAGTAAACAAATTAAAGTTCCTTACTTCAATAAGTTAGGATGCAAGTTTGAAGTTGATGAGATGTTTATAAAAATTACTAATGGTAAAAAACAGAATTGGTTAATTTATGCAATAGAACAAAAGACGAGAAGTGTTATTGGTTTTAGAATTGGTGGCAGAAATAAAGACAATTTACAAAGTGTAGTTCATAAAGTTTTATTACTAAATCCGAGTAGAATTTATACAGATAAATTGAATATATATCCTAGTATAATTCCAAAAGAAATACACAAACAATTTCAGTATTGCACAAATAGAATCGAGCGAATGAATCTCAATTTAAGAACTCACATAAAAAGATTATCTAGAAAAACAATTTGTTTTACAAGAAATCAAGAATATTTAGAAGCTCATTTGAGAATTTATTTTTGGGGTTGAAATTTTAAAAAAATAGAAGTAATTAGATATTAAGATATTACAGTACTCAATGTAAACATAGGTAAATACATAGCAATTAATACTGTAGCGACAATTGCACCTAAAACTAGTATGATAAAAGGTTCAATAGTAGCCGATATCATTTTAGATTTGTATTCAATCTCTTGATTGTATTGATCTGTCAATCTTTTAAAAATGGTTTCATTTTGATTGGTTTCATCTGCCACTTTAATAAGAGATACCATTTTTTTATCAAAGATTTTACAGTTATTCATACTTTGGTGTAAACTTTTGCCCTGTAAAATATCAGATTCCACTTTTTCTAGTGCAGTTTCTAAAGGATAATAACCAATCATTTTTTTTGTGAGTTGAATTCCATTTAATAAAGGTACTTTAGCACCTGTCAGTAATGTAATTGCTTGGGTAAATTGAGCAATTTTTACTTTTCGAATAAACTCGCCTATTAACGGAAGCTTTAAAACAATTGTTGAAGTATATTTTAGATACCATTCCTTTTTATGAATGAATTGTTTTAATATTATTATTGAGAGTATGAACACAAAAATGCCCCACCAATATTCTTTAAATAGAGTAGAAGCCACCATTATTTTTTTGGTAATCCAAGGGAGTTCTACCTTGTTTTGCTTAAAAATATCTGCAAACATGGGTACTACAAACTGCAACATAAACAAAATGGCTAAAAAAGCTGTACAAAGCACTACTATTGGATAAGATAACGCACTTACAATAATTCTACGTTGTTCGTTTTTACGTTTGTAAAAGAAACCTAATTCTTGAGTTACTTTTTGCAAAGTACCAGTTTGTTCTCCAATTTTTAAAGAGTGATATTCGTATGAAGAAAAGGATTTTTGTTTTTTTATGGCATCAGATAGATTTTTACCATCAATTAACTCATCTACCAATGATTTTAATAGGTTTTTATCCTTTTCTTTTTTTTGTTCTTCAGAAATTAAAACTAATGCATCTTTTAAGGTTAATCCAGCATGTAATAACACTTGCAATTCAGTATAGAAATTCTCCTTTTTTTTATTCGAAAAAGAGTTACCAAAAGTAATTTCCTTCTTTAATAAGGCATCAATATCAAAGGAAGCACTTTGCTTTTTTTGTTTTTCTATATTTTTTAGTTGAAATGGCAATTGGTTGTTGTTTAGAGTTTTTAGTTAATTGTTTTAAATTAAGTCTCAATCATTATTCATATAATAGGATGCATCTTTACTTTGCTGCACAAATAATTGCTTGCTTCCATAATTTTCTGATAAGTTAATTTCTAGTGCATCAATCACTTTATCTTTTACTTGTATTCCATCTAAATATAATTCTTTATTCTGGACCTCAATTTGAAAAGTATCTTGATTCCTTATAATGTAGTTTTCATAAAAGGTATAGGTAATACTATCTCTCGTATTTTTAAGAAGTAATTCATCATTTTTTATATTGTAAAATGCAGTATTAGAATTAAAATCACGATGCAAAAGTGATTCTAACAACAACACTTGCTGTTTTTTTTGGTAGTTCTTTTGAATAGTTACTACCTGTTTGCGAACCATATTTAAAACTGAAAAACCCATAGCAATAACTATACTGGCAACAATTAATACCACTATCATTTCTGCTAATGTAAATGCTTTTAGTTTTTTAGCTTTCATTTGAAGTTACAATTATTTTTTTAGCTCTTGTTTTGTCTCTAATTTCATCTTTTATAGAAAATTCTATAAATTTATTTCCATCAATAATTATTTCTTCTATGGTTATAGTATTGTCATCTTCAGTATAAGATAATGGTGCTTTGAGTTGTTGGTTTTTATATTGATAAATGAGTTTTTCAATTTCGGTATCCATACTTTGAGTATCTTTTTGGAGTGTACTCATCATTACATTGTTTAGTGTTAATAGAGCTATGGCAAATACAAGCAGCAAAATAGAAGTCGCTACAATAACTTCTGTTAATGAAGATGCTTTTATTTTATGAAAAAACGTATTTTTTAATCTACCCATTTTGCAACTTGATTTGAAGATTGGTCGATTTGCAAACCAGTATATTGCTCTGGAAGTTTTGAAATGTTGATTTCACCATCATAAATATGATTTACATAAACACCACCGCTTTTTTTTATAATAAAATTATTGGTATACACTGAACCATAAACTTTTCCTAGCAACTCAATATTTTTGGAGCTATACACCTCACCAACAATAGTAACCCTTTCTGCAATTTGAATTTGTGCATCAAAATTACTTTGAATGTTATCAGATTGATATACTAAAACTCCTTTAACAACTGTATTTTTATGAATTTTAATACTATTTAGTTCTTTAACTTGATTTGTTCTTTGAGATTGAATTTGATGAGTATCCTTATGGATAACTACTAATGCTGAAGGATATTCTAAATGTACATTTTCTTCAACAAGTATCTTTTTGGTTGCAATCGCTTGAAAGTTCCCTTTAGTATTTGATTCTATGGTAATAACAGGAGCTATCAAAATAACATTTTTTAAAGTTGCTGATGCACTCACTATTATTTTGGATTTTGAAACGATGAGTAGTTGCCCAGTTAATCTTGTATTTTGCAAAAAAATTGAGTTATTGTCTTGATATAGTAATCCTTCTTTTGCAAATGATTGATGTAATTTTAATCCTTCCTCTAGTTCAAAATTAGCGTATTCATTACTTTGTATTTGTTGTGAAAATGTTTTGAGGGATTCTAAATTTGTTATTTTTGGTAAATTAGAACTACTTTGTTTTTGTTGCCCGTAAATCAAACGATTCCCATAGTAAGAAACTCCTGAAATATTTCCTGTTTTTACCCCTTGTTTGGGTAGAGATGTATTCCCTACAATTTTTGTCTTCCCTACTAAAACTAGTGAAGTATTATTATCTTTAAGAAACAAAGCATCTCTTTGCTTTTTTTGTGTGCCTAATAATGCTACTTTTTGAAAAAATTCATTCTTTACTGTACTAGTGGCAACACCAATATCAAAAATACCCCAATGCTTTTTTTGAAAAGTAGTATTTGTATGTTCGTTTTCTAAAACTTCAATCGTACTATTTTTATCATAAGGAAACTCTTTAATTTTGATAAAATCAAAAACGGCTATTGTATTACTAATAGCTTCTTTACTAAAATTATGTTTGATAGTTAATCGTTGTTGAAGATAAATCAAAGAAATAAAAGCAAAAATGATAATGGCAATAATTACAGAAATCACCAATACGTATTGTAATGCTCCTGCCTTTATTTTTTTAAAGATATTCATTTATTGCTTTACAATAGTTTTTCGCTGTTTTTGGAATTGAACCACAGCTTCGTTTTTAGTAGCACTAATAAGTTTAACCCCTTGATGTGTCTCTCCTTTTTTTAAAATCTCTTGTTTTCTATTAACGGTTAAAATATAAGACTTGGTTTTATTTCCTTCTACCAAACCATTATATACAACATTTGGAAAAGGAATTATTACTTTAGACTTCGGGTTTACTTTTTTTCTTTTTATTATTTTTTTCTTTTTTGGAAACTTTCCTAAAAAGGGATCTCTATACTCTTCTTTAATTTCATAATGAGTTTGAGTTACTACTTTTTGCTTTTGAAATGTACTTTGAACTTGTGTTAAATTGAGTTCTGGTGTAGGAGGATTTAAACGCGAATAGATTTGATAGCCAATTGCTCCCCAAATGAATAGCACTGCAATAAGTAAAATGTATGTTTTTTGTTGCTTTTTCAAATTTTATCAAAATTAAATTAAAAAAGGATATACTTCATCAAAGGAAGTTACTCCTTTTTTTACAAGCGCTATCATATTGGTTTGTAACGTAGCTATATGATTGTCTTTTAAATATTGATTGATTTCTATTTTTTTATTGGCAATATTTTGGACTAATTCTTCCGTAATCGGAATGATTTCATAAACCGCCTTTCTTCCTTGATAGCCTGTTTGATAACAATTAGGACAACCCACAGCTTCATAATGTGTTTCTATTTCATCTAATATATTTATATGAATTTTATGTTGATGTAGGCCTTTGGTTTCTTTTTTACAAGAGTTACATAATTTACGAACCAAACGTTGTGCAACGCTCACATTTAAAGTACTTGCAATTAAAAAAGGTGGAACACCCATATCTATTAATCTTGATACAGTTGCCCAAGCAGAATTGGTATGTATTGTTGACAATACCAAGTGCCCAGTTAAAGAGGCTCTAATTGCCATATTTGCAGTATCCACGTCTCTAATTTCACCAACCATAATCACATCTGGATCTTGTCGTAAAAAAGTACGTAATGTACTTGCAAAATCTAATCCTATATTTTGTTTCAGTTGCACTTGATTTACACCTTCTAATGTATATTCAATAGGATCTTCTATAGTTAAAATATTCGTTTCGTTTTTATTCAAGAGCTTTAAAGTGGCATACAACGTTGTTGTTTTTCCAGAACCTGTTGGTCCAGAAATCAATACAATACCATTTGGTTTTTGAACTGCTGTTTTGTAAGTGGTTAGTTCATTTTTTGTAAACCCTAAATTCTCTAATAAAACATGTACATTATTTTTAGATAGAATACGTAAGACTAGCTTTTCTCCATGTAAAGTAGGTAAAGAAGATACTCTGATATCAAAATCCTCTTCTTCTGTTGTAAGGTTAATTCTTCCATCTTGTGGCAATCTTTTTTCTGAAATATCCAAACTTGCCATTATTTTTATCCGATTAATAATCTTTGGGTATTCTTCTAAAGAAATGACATAGCGTTCCATTAATTTTCCATCAATTCGTAAACGTATTCTGGCTTGATTTTCAAAAATTTCAAAATGAATATCACTACTCCCAATTTCTTTGGCTTCAAAAATGATGTTTAACAGAAAATCTTCTGAATGGGTTAGTGATTTTTGCTGATTGGTTTTTGTTCTTCTTCTGTAATTGTTCTCCAAATATTTTTGAATAACATTTGAGGCTTCTGGTTCTAATTCAATAGTTTTTCCAAAAACAATACTCAACTCTTGAGATAAAGTTTTTTGGTTTGTAGCATCTGTTTTAAACACCCAAGTATCAGCTGTTTCTTTTACAGGAACAATTCGATATTGATATGCATCTTCACTTGAAATCAATTGTAATAAGTTGGTTGCTATTTCAAACTGATTTTTCATTATAAAGCGTAAATATTTAAAGTAGATGAAAATTTATTCGCTAACAATACCAATGCTAGGAAAAGACTTTGTAAGCCTGCTAGTGGCACTGTTTTAGGCTGAAACCGATACTTGAAAATAAGAAAAACTAACAAGGCAAAAAAAGTAGAAAAGATAAAAACCATTAAAAAAGATAATGTGGGTAAACTTACTGCTAAAACCATAAAAAAGCCTAAATCTCCCATTCCAAAAACATCAAAAATTCGTTGTTTCATTTTAAATTTTGCATACAATCCTAATATTCCAAAAATAAAGGCTATAAATGTAGCATTTATGAATATATTAGATATGAATACAATAGGTTGTTGATTCAAATAATTTATGAAACTACCAAAAATTAAACTTAAAACTAAAGCCCATATCACAACTTTTCTCTCTTTTATATCTTGATAAAAAAGAAATAGTAACACTACTATAAATATGATTTCAATACTTATAATCATCTCTTCTTATTCTCTTTGAGTTCTTTTTTGAATAAAATAATGCCCTATTAATTCATCGCGATTTCTTCTGTAGTTCTTTTTTTTCTCAAACTTTACAGAAACTAATTTACCCAATTGTTGTTTTTCTAACGTGTTCAAAAGTTGTAATAACGCATTGAAAGTGCCTTTAATTTCAAAAGAATATGTTTTTAAAAGAGTGCTATTTTCTTCAATAGTATGAGGCTCACTAAAAGCAATAATATCTATAGGTACTTTAGCTTGAAAAGAATTCAATTTTTGTAATAAGGTTTGTTGAAAAGAATTTTCAATAGAAATTTCTTTAGCTTTTAAAATGGAATCTAAATACTTGTTTTCTTGCTGCAACAAAAAGATACGTTGACTTGCATTTTCTAGTAATTCTTTTTCTTTATACAAACTTTTCGCACTTTTTTTTACATCAATAGTTTTTTGAATGGAAAATACATAGGAAATTATGAAGAGAAGCACAAAACCTATAACCAAAGCGATATTTTTTTGTTTATCGTTCATTGGTATGAATTAAGAATTCAAAATCAGCTGAAACCCTTCTTTTTTTACCTTTTCCATAATTTAAGATAGATACTTCTTCAACCCAATTTTTCTTTTCAATTGCAGATATCCAATTCGAAAATGCTACATCATTTTTTGAGATGCCTTTAACCGAAATTGAATTTTGTTTAAAAAGAAGTGGTTTGTCTTTCTTTTGTATTCCTTCTTTGGGTTGATAAGTAAGTTGATGTAATAAATTACTCTCTGGAAGAGAAGAACCCAATTCATCAATATATTTTGAAATACTTTTATTTGAAGCTGCATTCATACTTTGAACCAGCTGTTTTTTTTGGGTAACTTGTTTTTGAAGTGTATTTAATTGATTTTTAAAATTAAGACTCATTTGTAATTCCCCAGTCAATGTGCCAACTTCATTCCTATAATGACTAAATACAAAAAAGTTAATCAATAAGACCACCAACAGAAATCCTAATCCTGTTCTTAAACCAATATCAAAAAAACGTTTTTGTATGTATTTACCATACAACTCATTTTGAATTGTGCTTGAAACATTTTGTGTATAATACGCAATTATTCCTGCCAATGACAAAACCTCTGTATTTGCAACATCTAAATCATTAACGATATAGTTTTTTTTTAATTCTTTTTCGTTAATAGATACAAGTTCTTTATTCTCATAAGCTACAATAGCATTAGAGGTTGATAATTGATTGTAATCTTGTAGGTTTTGAAGATTTTGTATCACTAGATTTCCAAGAGAAAAATCCACTACGTAAATCCCTGCTTTTTGGTATTCAGAAATAATAGTGTCTATAGTATCTTTTCTTGCAATAGAAACAAAAGAGGTATTAGATTTACTAAAAACCTCGTAATAAAAATCATTAGTGTTGATATTAGGATATGCATTTTTAACTACTCTTTTTTCATCTTCATGAAAAAAATCAATACTTTTAGATAATACTTGTTCATTATTTACTACTAAAAAAACATGCTTTTGTCCTTTTAACTCTTGGATAGTTTTATCTTGAGATTGAAAAGATTTTTTTCTTAAAAGTACTAGTTCTTTCTTTTTTCGTTGCAGTTGTAAAAGAATAAACCTTTTATGTTCAGCATGTTCAATGGCTGTATATGTATTCCCATATTTTAGTAGTTGCCCAATCATTTTAATAAATTATGGTTGGTTTAATTAATACCGATAATTTACTTTTTGTAGCAGTTCTTACACGTTTACTAAACAAGTATTTTATCAAAGGTATTCTAGCTAAAAAAGGGACACCAGAACCTGAATTATTTTTTGAGGTTTCTTCAATACCCCCTAATATGACTACATCTTTATCTTTTACACGAATGGTAGAAGTAAACTCTCTTGAATTCATACCTGGAGGAGCTTGTGGATCTATTCGTTCTCCGTTAAAATCAGATTGAGATACATTGATACTTAAGGTAATATTTCCATCCCCTGAAACCAAAGGTCTAATACCTATAGATAAGTCTGCATCAATGGGAAAATAATTAGTTACATCTGCAATGACAGGATTTTGTGTACCAATCGTATTTCTTTGCGTTACTGCATAAAATGAGCGTTCTCCTCTAGATAAAGTAGCCTGGTGACCATTTAAGGTGGATAATTTTGGTGTAGATCTAATTTTTATATTTCCATTGGACTCCAATGCTTGTATTCGAGCATAAAAGTTAGGCACAACCTTACCCACGTTTAAAGTACCAAAATTATTAAACCCTCCAATAATTTTATTGATACTTGTAGCTCCTAAAGTTAAGTCTGCATTAGGAAAAACTGTTCCTTTATCTGTTGTTGGAGCATCTCCAATACCTAAATCTAAACCAGTAGTAACAGAAGTAGTATTAGATACTTCTATAATCATGACTTCGATTAAAATTACTGGAATAGGTTTGTCAATCGTTTTTAAAAATCGTTTAAAAGCCTCTATCTTTTGGGCGTTCCCATTGACTAGAAAAGCATTTTGTTCAACATCACTTGTGATATCTAAACCTTCTTTAATATTTTGGGGAATCAATTCTAAAATAGCATCTGATTGATTTCTTGTATTTTGAAGGTTCCCTCTTGTATTGGAATTTAAATTTCTATTGTTCTGATTGTTATTGAATCGTTGACTTTGATTATTTTGATTAAATCCAGTATTTCCATTAAAATTTTGACTCCCATTGAAACCAGTATTAAAACCTTGATTTCCAATAAACGATGAATTTCGATTACTCTGAATTGGCGTATTCATAATTTCTATGGAACGATGTAACAATGGAATAGTTTCACTACTAGTTAAAGAAACCTGTTTATCATCACCAAAATAATAGATGTTATTAATTTTTTTATAACTGAATTTTGTGTTTTCTAATATTTTAGTAAGGAGTATATCAAAAGTAATATCTGATGCTTTTACAGTTGCATTCCCTGCCCCTGTTAGTGGGCTACTAGTAAACATATTAATTCCTAAATCAAAACCAATATCATTAACAATAGATGCAATAGATACATTTTCAAAATCAACATCTATAATTTGTTTTAAAGAATCTTGAATTTTAAAATAAAAATTAGAATTACGATAACGTGCAGGTTTTTGCCTTCTTTTGTCTGTAATTCCTTTTTGGTTTGGTGCTGTGGCACTTTCAAATAAATAATAGTTGTCTTTGGTTTTGGTAACTGAAAGATTATTCGCAAACGCTATTTTATCAATGGCACTCTCAAAAGGTTTTTCTTTGATAAATGAAGAGATTTTTTGATTTCCTATTCCAGGGGCAAACACTAAATTTTTACCAGTAATATTTGTAATTTTTTTAAAGGCAACAAATAAAGTGTCATTTTGTAAATCTACAGAGAACAAATCCTTTTCTTTATCATAAATGGCTTTTATATCTCTAGGTATGTATGGTTTATTGTATTTTTTAATACTTAAGATAGAACCTAGACTTTCAATAGTTAAATTGTATTCTTGGCATAGATGTAATAATACATTTTTTACAGTAGCGTTAGAGAAGTTTTGCGAAACTCTAATCTGACTTAAATTTGGTGCAATACTCACATTAAGCTTATGTTCTTTAGCAATTGCTCTTATAAAAACAGGAAGTTCTGTATCGTTTAAACTAAAATCTACTTTCTTGGATAAACCAATAATCGAAGATGATAAACTATCTAGTTTTACTTTTAAATGTTCAATCCTATTTTCTTTTTCTTGACCTAAAAACGAAGTTGAAAAAGAAATTAAAAACAGAAATAAAAGGAGGTTTTTTTTTATCACAATACTGATATTTTATTTAACTGTAAAACTATTTGTTGTGTAATTGGTTTGGTAACCTGAATTACTTGCTTTTACACGCCATTCATAAGAACCTACATCTAATTCTTTTGTAATAATTGAAGATGTGGTTACAGAATCTAGAACAATTTGATTTGCTTGGTTAAAGCTTGGCGATGCTATCTGAATGTTATATTCGCTTGCATCTATAACTTCTTCCCAATTAAATTGAATGCTTCCAGTTACTACTTCAGCATTATTTGTTGGAGCTAGAAGAATAACTTTTGTATCAGAAATATCTTCAATAAAAATTGCTTCACAGCTAATGAATATAAATAGCAATAATATGGGGTAAATTAATCTTTTCATTTTCTTAATAACAATTATAATAAGACCTAAAAATAACAAATAATTATTATTTTAGTACTTTTGATTGAGTTAAATATATGTATTGCTATTTTATGAAAGAAAAAAAGCTTTATTTAAAACAAAAATTAGAAGCCTTTAACATGCAAGAACTTCTTGTAGTTCTTGTTATTATTGGTATCTTAATCTTAATTGCGTTGCCTAACTTAATGCCTATAATCTCTAAAACTAAAGCTTTAGAAGCCCAAAATCATTTGGTACATTTATATGGTTTACAAAGAAATCACTTTTTTATGTATTCTAAATATTCTAAAGATTTAAATGCCATTGATTTCCTATCTGAAAAAACTGTTAAAAATGGAGGTTCTGCAAATTATGAGTATGAAATAATACAAGCAACAAATAATTCTTTTAAGGCGAAAGCCATTGCTGTTACAGATTTTGATGGTGATGGAGTTTTTAATGTTTGGGAGATTGACCAAGATAAGAAGTTAGTGGAGGTGGTTAAGGATTGATGATTCAAATTTGTTATTCTTCATAAATTTTATACAAGTTTAAGTAGATGCAAAATGACTAGACATAATAAAACAT
>NZ_MSCN01000001.1:3197569-3221898 GCF_002954685.1 Polaribacter porphyrae
ACTCAAAAACTAATCGAATACGTTAGCTCAAAAACCCAATGCTATCAATTTCTAAAATAGTATCGTCGTCTTGAAAGTTTCTTGCACTTGAATATTTCCAATCTACAGCATTGGTTGCAAAACCACTTGCTACTGGATTGTTATGGATATAATCTATTTTTTGTTTAATCACTTTTCCACTCCATAATTCGATAGGCTTATTGTGGTGTTGCCAAAATTGATATTTACTTGTAGTTGCATTATTTTTTCTGCTCTTTTAATCTTTCGACTTCGCTCAAGACAGGCTATCCATAATAACCATTCTTTTCGACTTTCTTGTGGGTTGTTTTCTATAGCTTCTATGGTTTTCTTTGAGGTATGACCTTTAAAATCTCTTAATAATTCTGATGGTAGTTCATTTGCACTTCTAAAGATAAAATGGATATGACTTGGCATAAAACAATAACAATACAACTCCATACATTTTTCTTTACGGCAATAGATTACGCTGTCTGCCAACACATCTAAATACATTTGTCTTGTAAAAACATCTATCCAGTTTATTGTAGCAAAACTCACAAAGTATAAACCTGCTTTATTATGGAATTTGTACTTTCTACTCAAAAACTAAAATACAAAAAACTATGCTTTTAGCATAGCTTTCTTTTCTTATCGTTGACGGTACTAGCAAATGCTAGCACTAGCCATTACGTGTCATTCTAGCGCCATCAGGGGAGTATTTCTTCAACAAAAGTAATAGGAAAAACCGCATAATCAAAATAAGACTTATCTATATTAGAAAAATGTCTTTCAATTTCATTATAATACTTTTCTACAAATTTGTTTGAAAGATTATTATTAGAAATAATAGATAAATTTTTGTCCTTATACCTAAAAAAAATTGTTTTTGTTCTTCCCTTAATATAATCTTCTTCTAAAAAATTTCTTCTATTAATTTTCTTTTCAATTTTTTTTATGTCAGAAATAAAATTTTCTTTCTTTTTTTTAGGTATAAAATTTAAACCTAATGAAGCCTTATAAACCCCATTTATTTCTGATACTAGTTTAAGGTTAACTATATCATTTAAATCTTTAATTTTCGGAATATTAAAAAGATTATTATTTTTAAAAACAAAGAAAATAATATCAGATTTCTTTGATTTTAGAAAATTTCTAATATTTAATTCTAAAGAGCCTGTATATAGACCTATACTATCAATAGTATTATAAGGAATGTTATATAGGTTATTGTCAATTTTATCAATTCCTAAACTATAAACATAAGATATATCATTCACACTATCATATTTTATATTATACCCGTAATCTAGAAATGAAGAAGAATTTCCAGAGTATATTTTATATCTATGAAATATATTAATTATATCTTTCTTTTCTTTTGGAAACTCATCAAAATGATTTACTAGGTCTCCTCTTATAAATAAATTTAATGACACAGTATTTAATTCAATATCTTTTATAAGATCTTTTGTAAGATAATACTTTCTTATATTTACAATAAATATAATTGCAATAAACAGTGACAAAATAATTGTAATTATTTTTTTCATTTTTGTATAGCATTAGCGGCTGAATGCCAATCTTTTGGGTTGTTAAACCAAATCCAAAAAACACCTATTTCTCCCCTAATGTCATTTGTAAAATTTATCCCGAGTTTAGTAACTCCAGAACCTGAACCAACTACATAAGCATCTTTTGCAAAATTTTGACCATCATATCTAAATCTAGCATGATTTACAAAATTAACTTTTGTTACTGTTTTAATAATTTCAAAGTTTCCTACTAGTTTTACTCCATTTATTTCAAATGATTTATTCATCCATTTACCTGGTTCTAACTTTTTCCCATTAAGACTTATTTTATCAAAATATCTATTTACTTCATCATTTTCAATTATTTTCTGCTTTTCAGAATAACTTAAATTATTATATTTCTTGTAACTTTCTGTAACTCCATTTATAATTTTATTAAATAATGGAATAACTTTTAAATTAAAAAAACTATCATCATCAAAATTTAATTTAGCTCCGAATAATTTTTCCCATCCTCCAGCTATATCATAATAACTATCAAGTGCTTCTTGTTTAGTTTTTCCTCCATAAGAAACTCCAGCTGCATCAGCAGCTGCCTTTGAATTTATATTATCATCCCAATAAAATGTTTTACTTCCGAATTTTCTTACCCAATCAAAAAATTTACCTCCATCAGGGTCTGTTCCATTCATCGGATTATTCCCCATTCCAACATAAGGACTTGAATATTGTCTATAAGGGTCAGTAGTCAACCACCTTCCAATTCTTCCATCCCATAAACGCAGTTGAAACGCTTCCTTTTGGGTTTCACCATCTTTCTCTTGTCCCTGATACGCGTATCTATATTCTTCTCCATTTACAATTTTTCTCCCAGACATTGGCATCCCAAAGGGATAGTAATCTGTGGCAACTAATGCCATTGGCATTCCATTACCATTGTCTGCAATTACTGCACGTACATTGCCTAAATGGTCTGTAAGTTGGTACACGCTTGTATTGCTTGGTTTTTTATAAATACCCAATCTGCTAGCTCCGTAAATAGGTAGCTCTACCAATTGCTGGTTTTCGTAAATTGCCAAAACACTACCTGAAGCATCTAACACGTAATCTGTAGTTGTATTTATGTTTGTACTGTTACTTTGGTAGCTTACTTTTTTTGTTCTATAACCTTTGTCATTATAGAAAAATTCTACTCTAGTAAAACCATTGTATTTTACTTTGGTAACCAAACCACTAGCATTGTATTCATATTTAGTAATATTTGTAGTGGGTAAATTATTATTGTTTTGTAAATAAGCTGTCTTTTGAGCTTCAGGTACATTTTCCCAATCTTCATCTAACTGCCCAATGCTGTTATAGTGGTAATTTACGCCTAATTGGTTTCCAATATCACCAACATTTTTAAATCCAGCATGGTCTGTTATAAAATCTAGCTGGTTGGGTTTACCAGATTTATAAGT
Organism: Polaribacter porphyrae; assembly: GCF_002954685.1. Taxonomy (GTDB): domain Bacteria; phylum Bacteroidota; class Bacteroidia; order Flavobacteriales; family Flavobacteriaceae; genus Polaribacter; species Polaribacter porphyrae. The sequence goes on from NZ_MSCN01000001.1 coordinate 3,200,562, forward strand.
ATATTCTAACTCGTCCATTTTGTTAGAGTTAGGGTCGTTTACATCATCTGAATTTCTATTTCTATTTAAGCTTTTTATATTTCCATTGGCATCATAGGTTATCCCAGTTACGTTGTAATCGCCTACTCCATATTCGCCATTGTTAGCCGCTGTTACAATACTTGCAGAAAAAGTACTACCATTGGTAGGTATAAAAGAAAAATCACGTTTTAAGGTAATAGAATTGGTGGCTTTGGCTATTGTTGTCGCTGTTAAAGGTGTGTTTAATTCTAAATCGGTTTCTGCACCATTTTGTTGGTTGGTTCTACCATTAAAAATAGCTTCTTGTAACCAATTGTATTTATTGTAGGTATAATCGTACTGTATATAATCGTGTATGGTATTGTCGCTATTGGTGTTCCAAGAAATACCTTTTATATTACCATTGTATTGGTTATTGGGTGATGTACTTAATGAAAATTTAGAAGTATTTCTTTTATAATCTCCATTATAATAGTCTAAAGTCATCCCAAATAAATCTTTACTACTGGGGTTAAGTTGGTTGTCTTGTGCTAAACTTGGGTGGTTGATGGCTTTTAATTGGCCAGATAAATTATAGACATAATCTATATCTTGTATTCCGTTGGCTAAAGTGGTTCTTTTTAAGGCTCCTGTTTCATAATAACTATAATCTGCATGGGTAATAAAGTTAGCATTACTAGCTGTCCTAGTTTCTACCTTTGTTAATTCTTGGGCGATATTGTAAGAGTATCTGTGTTCAAAATATTCTGCAGCATTGTGTTTTTGAAAAATAACACTGGTTACTTGACTAGTAACAGGATCGTACACATAATCGATGGTTTTTACCCCTAAAGTAGGTATGTTTTGCACAATCCATTTTACGCGTCCATACAAATCATAACTGTACCAAGTAGCAGAGGTAATAGATCCGTTTTGATCTTCTTTATTCCATGTTTTAGCAACATTACCCGCTAAAAATGTAGGGTTGTAATATAGTGAAGACAAACCTGGTAAGCTGGTTAATTCATTTGGGTTTTGTAAAAAATCGTATTCTGTAAAATGTTGTTCTTTAAATTCGTCTCCATTAAAGTTGATTTGATTTAATGGCACATCCACATAATTTTTAAGAAAATCGAATCCACCAAAGCTATCTGTATCTGTAATTACTCCACTTTCTACAGGTCTACCAAATTCATCATAGTCTGTGTAAGAAATTTCTTCATCAATATCTTGTTTAGAATTTTTAGAAAAACGTATTTGTCCATCTTTTCTGTATAAGAATTTTGCATTGCCTTCATCTGGGCTTGTTGTTTCCGTTAACTGCCCTAATGCGTTGTAGGTGAAGGTGGATAATAAGTTGGGTACATTAGGATTTATATCTATAAACTCTTTAGTATGTTTTAAGCCAATAGAAGGTTCTAACCTGATAAAATCATAATTATCAAATCCTAATGGTTGATTTGATGCGATTAACTGACCTTGTTTATTATAATAATTTATACTAAAATCGTAATAATTAACACGATAACGAACCCCAATATTTTCTGTAAAAACCCTCTTGATTTTACTAGTAGATTTCTCGATATAAGTTAGTGCAGGTTTTTCTAAATGAGGATTTTGATGTTCTAAACTTTGGTCTCTAACATTCCATACAACTCTATAAAATCCTGAAGGTATGTTTGTTTTATTTTGTAATTTCAATTCAGTTTTTAAATCATAAATATCATAATTATTTGGGTCTGTATTTCCTATAAATTCTAAAGTATTGTCACAACCTTTAGGAATATGAATATCTACGTATCCTTGTTTACCAATTAAAGAAACAACTTCATAGGGCCTATCATAGATAGGGTTTTCATTACTACCAGATCTTGCAGTTGCTAGAGTTTTACCATCTGTATCTGTAAATACCACAGATTCATTACTGTGAACATCTTGCACTACAGTTTTTGTAGCTTTTAACCAGTTAATTTGAACATTAGAATTGTTTATTAAAGTAGATGAAATTTCTGGATAAGAATACTTAATATCTGGATTGGTTTCAAAGTGGTCGTACCCAAAAGCATAATACATTTCTTGAGCGGCTGGCATTGAAAAAGAATGACCTTGTATCCATTCTCCATTAATTTTGTTACCACCAATAGTTTGTTTCACTGCACCTGGGTTTAAGGTGCTGTATATTGTTCTAGAATAGGGTCTATCTGTGATGTCTTGATTGGGTTCGTCTGCATTTTGAGCACTATAATACCAACCTAAAGTATTTGTTTGATTTCCTACAGTAGATGGGTTGTAGGTATCTGAATTTATAAAATCCGTTGTTGTAAAATTTCTAGAATTATCAGCATATTTTATGAAATTACTTTCATATTGAAAATTTAGTGCTTGCCCTTTATTAGTTATTGGGGCAGATAAACTTTGAAAAGCTGGTCTGCCTTGTTCATCGTACATTGTTTGAGTTGCCCAAGTTCGGTTTTCTTTAATATCAAAAGTTTGGTTTTGTATAGGTTTTCCTAAATCATCAAAATAACCTTTACTAGCAGATAATAGGTTTCCTTTAATATCATAACTTGCAGAACGTACCCAATTGATATCTTCGTAGGGTCCTTCACATCCATTATTTGTTGTAAAATAATCAAATGGGCAAAAGTCTAGATTATTTTTTTCCATTCCTGCTGGTTTTTTTCCACTCTTAACGAAAATAACAGGTTCTGCATTATAATCTCCAAAACCATCTCCGTCTGAATCTGTGTAATAGATTTCATAATTTGGATTTAATGCTTGTCTTATTCTAAATTGTTGGACAATATTTCGATTATCATTAATATCTTCTAAAAAAATAAGGATATTATTATCAAAAACAGCACCTGGTGATATTATACTTACAAAAGTAGTACGTTCATATGGAGTGTCATTTTCATCAATATTAATAGTTATAGAAGTATTATTAGAACTATTTTTTGAAATCCAATCTACAGGTGAATTAATATCTAAAATATTGGTACATGTACCTCCTGTTGCATTTATAATTATTGTTGAAACCCCATATGGAACATCTATAGTTACAGCAGCATTTAGATTTAATCCATTATAATATAAGGTAGGTCTTATACAGGTTGGATTCCCATCATCATCAAAATCATCAATACTTTGTGTATAAGAGTTAAAATAACAAAAATTAAAAAATACGAGTACTAAAAAATATAACTTCTTTTTCATAGCATTAGTCGTTTTTATAATTATAAGAGTTTTTACTTACTCTTTTAAAGCCTCCAATAATACCAGCTGCATCATTATCTAAAACTTCTACCCAAGTCTCTTTTAATCTTCCTGCATTGTCATACACATAGCATGTTGATAAACCATTAGCTCCCATAATAAAGGTGACTTCATCAAATTCGTTATATACGTAACTCGTCATAGAAGATGTTATTGGGTGTAAACGGAAGTCGTCTAAATCAATTGTTCCGTTAGTGCTTGTAATAGCAATCGAACTTGCAGCATCTGTAATATCTATATATCCATTTAATAATGACCAGTCTCCTGCAAGGATTGTCTCGTCTGTATTAAAGCTTTGTGCTGAACCATTATTTACTTTTATACCTACATTTAACTCTTGGCCTTTCTTTACCCAAACTGATACTTTGAAACGTTTTTTTCTATAAGTATCTCTATCAGCTCTTGTAGGTATATTTACTTCAAAAGCGTTTTGACCATAAGGAGTTTGTAAATAATAATTTCCTGTGTGTGGTATATCTGTCTCCGTTTTTGGCATTCTGGTTCCAGAAAATTTAACTTCCCCATCAAAATAACCTATTGAACTGCCTTCAGCTCCCATAATTTCATATTCAGCACCAGAATAATACATTTCTCTGTAGGCTGCATTAGCAACTGCTATTACTTTAGAGTTATTATCTCCCATTTTTGTAGAAGCATAATTATCATTGATATCTTTTGTCTCTAAAGTCATTGAATAATGATCGTATCTAGTTACTTCTGATACTTGTTGCCAATCTGAATTGGTTTGTGCTATTCCTAAACCCCATTCAAATTCGTCATCATTCATTTCATTGAAACCAAGATATTTACCTTCTGAATCTATATCTCCTTTCCAAATAAAACTTTGATGTTTTCGCCAAACTTTATAAGTATCAGAATTAGAAGGTACAGATTCTTGGCCATTATAATTTCTATAGCCCCACAAATTATTCCAAGTAGTAATGCCAACACCAATAACAGTTTCTTTATCTTCTTGAGATGCATTAGGATCTTCATTTAATAAATATGTATAACTTGCTGCTGTTTGGGTTAACATATTTGCATTATCTGGGTTATCAATTTTACTGCCCATCTCTGAATATCTTTGATAAGCAGGAACAATTTTACTCTTAAATGCAACACCATCACTGGCATAGGTTCTAGTTTCTAAAACCTGACCTGTTAAAAAATCGTGCTTGTCAAAATATTTTGTGACCTCAAAATTACCTTGACTTGTGGTTACACTCTCTAAAACACTAGGGTAATTTATTTTACTAGTAGCACTTACATAAAATGTTTCCTCATTAGGGTCAAAAAAATCATTATCGTTATTTAAATCCTTTCTATACCTCTTATAACTTTTAAATGATTCTTGGGTAACTCCTATTTCTAAATCATTATCTAAATCTACTTTATAGTGATTTTCAGTTTTGTTTAGCAATTGATTTTCTGCATTAAAACTCTTAACTGACTTTAATCTACCAATATTACCTAATTTACTTTCTATTGTATATTTATTGGCGATTACTTTTCCATTTTCAAAAGTTTGATTTTGGTTTTCTTTAACTCGAAACGCTTCTCCTAAACTAAAAATATAACCAGTTTCTTCTTTTCTAGGTTCTAAAGTCTCAAATTCATAAACAGTACTTCCTAAATAATTTCCATTACCATCCTTGGTATTCATCTCAACCTCTCCATATAAAACCATTGGAGCTGGTAATTCTGATACATAAGGAATCCCTTTTGGTTCTTTTGAAGGTACATAGGAAGTAACCCCTCTTTTATAATTGTATTCGGTTCTTGCTATATCTTTAACTCCATCATTTATAGTGATGCTATTAGTAACTATTCCTCCTCCTTGTACAGGTGAAGAGAAACCATTTTTTGTGCCGTAAATTTTAACATTATCCACACATTCACCTTCTTGACCACAACTTTGATTTGTGGGATCAAAAATTGAAAGATTATCATTACCTATCTTTATACGAACCCAATTAGAACCTTTGCCTATTACTTCAAAATTTTTATCTCTATTTTGAATATTACAATCCACATCTCCTGTGTACCAATCTTCTCTACCACAATCATGATAGGTATAAGTTACTCTATAAAATCTACCAATCTCAAAATGACTGTTTACATCAACTATATTTGAATTGAATGTCATTTCCATTTCTGTTGAATTTCCGTTAACAGAAATGATATCTGAAAACTCTTTTTCTTCTGAAAACGCAGCTTCTGCTACATATTCATCCTTACCATACTCAATATTGATTTTGCCCCCAGTTGGAGTAGTAATTTTATTTAAACTCCACGTTTCTGGGTTGGTTTTGTAATATCCCCAAGCATCTATATTATCTTTATTATAATCTCGCCAAGGGGTTTCATACTCAAACTTGTAGGGTGGTACTAGTTGTATACCATACTTTCCTTTAAAATTTACCGCTTTTAGAGTTAATCTACCTGTTGTTGCATTGGGTGCTTTGTCTGCTAAACTATAATCATGTTCAAAATCAATTACTTGTATTGCTTGACTTTCTAAATTTAAACCTTCTATATCTTTGATATCTAAAATATTATTAGAAATTTGGCTTTTAATATTATTTTTTTCGATTGTTGAACTATAGTCATTTCCTTCAATTGCAAAACCTGTAGTATGAAGGTATCCATATAGAGATTTATTCACATCAGCATTTGGAGGAATCGAATATTTAAATTTATACTCAAAAATACTAGAACGTTCCTTAATGTGTCCTGCAAAAAAATTATCATTAACTAAATTAGAAAAAGAGGTGCTTATTTGCTTTATGTTATTGGACAATAACTCATTTTTTACTATGATAATGCTTTTTAAATATAAACTTTTTACTTCGGTAAAATCAATATATTTAGAGGAAGTTTTTCTACTGTAATATTTCTTGAACTTATCATAATAATAAGTGATATTCGTATTGTTTTCAATATCATAATAATTTATAAATTTTAACCCCTCATAGTTAGTACTTTCGTATTTAGATATACCTGCTGAAAATTTTAAAGGGTGTTTGTTATAGTCAAATATTTCATTTTGTATTTTTTGTTTATATCTATTCACACTTATATCTGATTTTGAGTCTTTTTTTATGTCTTTCACAAATAAAGCAGTATGAGTTCTAGTTTTTATAGCATCTAAATAATAAATTTGTTTACGTCCCCAAGAATAAGCAGTTGTTTTTTTGGTATTATCATTTTCATCCACAACTTCTTCTCTAGGTGTTTTCCAAATAAAACCATCAGACCACTTTCCGTAATCGAATTCTACCCAATAGCCATAATCAGCTTCATCTACTTTACCATTTCCATTTTTATCATAATAATCGGGTCCTGTAATGGCTGTTAACAGCCAATGTGTTGCATAAGGTTTTGTTTTTTGTATTTCAAAGAAATTATCATCTTCACTATTATTTACATCTCCATTGGGTTTATGGCTTGGATAATTTTTATAAAAGCTTTCAAATTGACATACTGGTAAAGAGTAATGGTATGTCTTACCATCCATTGTTGTTATTTGGTATGCACCTATACCTTCATCTAAAAAAACTTCTGTATTATTTCTATCTAATAGATTAGACGTACTGGATTCTTCTTTTGCCTCTATAAAACTATTTAAATTTCCTTGTCTAATTTCCTTATTTGTAAAGGTTGTAATATGGTTTCCTTCTTTTTTTCTCTTGCCATTTATAAAACCATTGCTGTTATTATCTGTAGTAGTATACTTACTCAATATGTTTTCACTATCAGAACTATTAGAATTTTGATTTGAAAAATTACTTCGATTTAATTTTAAGTAAGAATTATAAGTGTTTGAAAAGGTAAAATATTTCTTATCTATTTCATTTGGTGTATTTCCTGTAGCACTGGCTATAGATGTATAAAAATCATGACTTTTGTTTAAATAGGTTACATACTCATTGTCATTATTTTGTTCCCCTCTTCCTCTTGCAGATAAAATTAATTCTTTGTATGTATATGGGTTTAATTTGCCTGAAAGGCCTTGAGCGCTTACATTGTAATTATCGTAATTAGCTAATATTAAGTTATTTATGTTATGTCTATTAGCGTTATCAATTAAATCGTCAGCATTAGAACTATTTGAAAAAGGTTGCATTACATTTACATCCATAAAATGATTTCCTTCCATTTTATTTGAATATACTATTCCATTAGCTTGAGACTTATTTGCTTCAACAGGATACAACATACCAGATGTGTATAAATTATCATACTTAAATAAAGAACGTTGTATTTTAGTGTGACTCCAACCGATATAAAACATATAAATTGGGATAGTAAAACTTGTAGATGAAGTATTTACATCATATTCCCCACCATCTGAATTGGTATAATTGGTAGTACCTGCTCCAAACCCGTTAGCACTCCCATTTATAGAAATACTGTTTGAACTAAAGTTAATTCCTACAGATGCAGTTTTATTATATTTATCACCATTTAATGCCTTTCCTTCACTGCCAGTTCCTTGGGTTATTGAAAAACCACCAGCGATACCATTTGAAGGACTCCAATTTAAATTAACACCAACACCAGACTTAGAATATCCAATACCAACTCCACTCGTACCTAAACTAGCAGAAAAACCTTTTAAACCACCATTGATACTTACTCCATTAGTTCCTGCTCTAAACCCTATACTTCCTTTTGAACCCCCTTCTCCGAAACCTACACTAGCCGAAACAAAACCACCTAAAGATTGATTAGAACCCCAAGAAAGCCCCAAACCCACAGAAACTGCATCAGTCACCTGAACACCTAATGAAAGCCCATAATAGTTTTCTGTCCATCCTTTATCATAAAAGAATTCACTATAGTTAGTTTTTCCCCAGTCATCTGGGTATCCATTTACTGCTCTGTTTATAGAGCCTGGGTTTATACTCCAACCTAAACCAACCCAACTTGCTTCTTGCTCCATAGCAATACCAGCGTGATAAGATAGTGATATTGGATAACCACCTTCAGGTGAAGGCACATTTAATAATGGTAACACATAACTTAAGTTTCCTGTTACTAAATTTACCATATCTGTAGCATCTACTGGCTCGAAACTTGCAGCTTCTGGTGCATTTGGTCCTTGGGCATTGGTTGTTGTTATATTTAGAAACAAAAGGAATGTTAATCCTAAAGTAACTAAAGATATATTTAATGAGATCTTTCTTGTTTTCATAGTACTTTTTTATTTTTTGCAATCTGTGTTGTAAAACTTTACAACCTCTCTAATCTCTCTTTTTTTATATTCTTTCTTTTTTATTTTTTCTACTAATTTTGGACAATCATTAAAAAACTCACTTGCATATTTTATAAAATTCCTTGAGAATCCACCTGTAGATGTTATATAGTGTACATAATCTTCTCCATTTCTTTTTAAATAATAACTTTCAATAGAAAAGCTTGAAGGTCCACCAATACCACCAAAACCATCACTATTTCCACCAAACCCCATTCCAACATGCTGTCCTGATGCTCCAATAATATATAATGAAACCTTGCCTTTAATGACTTCTTGCATTAATAAGTGTTTTCTACTTTCCTTAATGTATAGACATTTAAATCTAACTTTTTTACCATAATAGTATTCAAAATATTCGTCTACATCTTTTAGCTGATACTTTTTTGCTTTTGACGATCTGTCTTTTTTAAATTTGATTTGATGACTGCCTTTTTTCTTGCTTAAACCTTTTAAAATTGATCCATCTTTAAAAACAATTTTTACTCTAGTATATTGAGAATAGGTTATTTGATTATTAAAAAATAAACAAATACTTAAAATAAAAATCAATCTATATATTTTGAGTAAGGCCATTTTAGTTAAGCTTTAGATTCGGTTCTTTTTTAATTTTATCAGTTTCAATTTTAAACTTTACTTCACCTGTATAAGTTCCTAAATCTTGTATGGTAAAGTTTAGAGTTTCTTCTTTTAAATATGATTCATCTCTTGGATATACAAATAACATAGTAGTAGATTGACTCATTCCGTACATTCTAGGATAGTTATAATCTAATAGTTCTAAAGTATCTTTCTGCTGTGTAAATACATGAACCTTTTCTCGCATTCCAAAAGCTAATTGATTAACCATCGCTCCAAACTCTTGCCTGTTTTTTGGAGTGGTACTTAATAATTCTTTGTTATTTCTTGACATTGATAAAGTAAAATATATCTGATTTTTATACTTATCTCGTAATTCTTTTATTTTTTGCTTTGACCTATCTTCTCCTAATTCTTGTTCTACAAGCAAATCAGTTGGTTTGTAAATCAAAGAGAAATCGTAACCATTGATATTTTTACTTTGTAAATATCCATTATCTTTATTTTTTAAATAGCCCCACATTTCTTCTTTTGTATTAAAAGATTTTGTTGAGCAGCTAAAAAAGCACAATACAGTGATTATTAATAATGAGATTCCTGCATTCGCAGAAATGACAGAAAATGACTTACTTTCCTTCAAATTCTTTATTTAATCCTTCTAATACTAACTCTGTTAAGTCGCTTGATTCTCTTGCGTACATAATATTTCCAGAACCACTAGCTCCAAATATAATTTTGTAACCTTTCCTTTTACCATATTCTTTTACAAAGTCATTGATATCATTAATTACAGTTTGCGTTGCTTTTTTATCTTCATCTTGAATCTGTTTCTGAATGGCCTGCTGATAATTGTTTATTTGTTGTTGTTTATTGCCTAGTAATTCTTGTTTTAGCTTTAATTCTCTTTTAGAATATTTTGTACGCTCTTTCTCATACAACTTCAATTCTTTTTGCCAATCTGTAACTAAACTATCTACATTAGATTTTAAAACTTTTGCTTTGGCTTCAAACTCCCCTCTAACAATTTTAGTTCTTTTATAGCCATCTAATAACTTATTAACATCTACATATACTAATTCTGAAGTTTTCTTGTTATTGTAAATAGAAATTCCTGAAATTATTAAAGCTAGAACAGCTATAAATAAGGTTGTTTTTTTCATTTAAAATTATTGTTTTTTCTCGTTTTTGATTAATTTTTCTAACTCGGCAAATTTATCTTTCAACTCTTGTAATTCTATTTTTTCTTTTTTTAACTTCTCTATTTCTTTTTGTTGTTGAATGGTATACAAAGTGAGTTCTTCTATTTTCTGTAAGAGTTTAGCGTTCATCTCTCCTAAAAATATTCCGTTTTTTTCTACTTCTTTAGCACTTGGAATATCTTTTAAATGCCCTTTTTCTTTAATGTGCTTTTCTACTTCTTCTAATGTTGGTAAATTATAATCTTTGTAAAACACAAAGTCTGACCAAGGAGTACCTTCTGCAGTTACTTTAATTTCTCTAGCACCTATTGAACCTTCAACAGCTAGCTTATGAGATCCAGTAGTTGTTGTCCCAACACCAACATTACCAGCATTATCCATATACATTGTGTAATCTGCTGCACCAGAATAAACACCCAAACCATTCCATCTTGCTGCCTGACCAAGTATCAATTGATTACTTCCACTTGTTGCAAGTAATTGACTGGTTTCCGAACCTGTACTGTTAGGAGCATAAATTGCACTATTATTAGGTATTTGAATACCACCACCCAAAAACTCTGATGTGCCAATTGCCTTAATTTTAACTTTAGTTATTTGGTTAGTATCATCAACAAGTAATTCGGAATTAGTACCAAAATTACTTACTCTAACATTCCCTGTACCAGCTCCTAAATTTAAACCACCAGATGCAATTATTTGTTGATTAGAACTGTTAGGATTTATAGTTAGTTTATTATTTCCTGAAGATCCTTTAAAAATAGTATTCTGTAAAGCATCTATGCTGAAAGCTAGATTGTTATTTGTATAGATTTGAAATGAAGCATTTTCATAGCCATAAAAACCTAAATTATTGGTATTAGTCGCAAGGTAACCCATATACCAACCTGATGAATTATTAACATCTTTTTGAAGTGTCATTCTAACTTGGTTAGTATTTGAAGAACTACCCAAATTTAATAAAGTAGAATTTACGTGTAAATCATCTTCAATAAATGTTCTACCTCTCAAATAGAAATCATTGTTTGAATTAAGTTGAAATGGGAAAGTTCCGTTAGCTATATTGTGTATATAAAGTCTATTATTTGTTTCTTTATATAACCTCCATTTATTTACTCCATTATCTGAAAAATTTATACCAGTACTACCATTTGTAATTGTAGAATTTAATGATATTGGTGTTGTACCATTAAATTTTGAAATTCCTGTTACACCAAGTGTTCCAGTGATATCTACTCCAGCTGCATCAACTCTCATTTTTTCTACTCCTGCTAAACTGAAAGTTTGAATTCCTCCTGAAAAAGGAGCATTGAAATCTACACTATCATCATTTGAACCTCTCTGAAAAGTACTTATTTCTAACCCTCTACTTGTATTTGCTCCTGTAAATGTTGCCACTGATGAATTAAATACTCCTGTTGAAACATTAATTCCTTTATTAACTGACAATAAACCTCCAAAATTAGCAGTACCATTTTTAAAATCATGGTTTCCAGTACTTTGTTCATTTTCATAAAATACAGTGGAACCATCAATATCTAAAAATCTCAATTTACCTTGGTAATTTTCTATAATCCTAGATAAAGTATTCCCTGCTGTATTTTTAGATGTAAACTCAATCCCTGCGGTTGTTCCTTCTAAATAACCATCATTTTCTACAGTAAATAGATATTTATTAGAATGTAATATTTTAGACATCCCCAATTCATCATTAAATAATGAATTTCCCTTTACTGATAATCCTACATTTGCCTTTAAAAGTCCACCTACATTCATTTCTCCTGTTAAACCATTCCATATTGTAGCATAACTTTTAAGACCAAAAATTTTAACTCCTTCATTTAAGTTGTCTGGATTGTATTGTAATTCTACGTAACCATTATTTCTATTTATTTGAGCTTGAGAGTAAGTTATCCAGCCATCAAAAAAACCAGAATTAGCATTGATTAAACCAGTAAAGTTTGAAGTTCCTGTAACAGTTAGATTACCATTTACTGTTTGGTTTTGGGCAACAGTTTTAAAAAAGATAAACAATAGGAAACTGATTGTAAGTAGTTTTTTCATAAATAGATTTTTTAATTGTTGAATTGAAAACCCTTCAGAAAAATTAATACGATGTAATGTATGGAGGATTAGCAATTTAGATATAAAGGTAGAAATTTTTTTTAATTCTATTTTAAATATTTTAAAAATAATAAATTATTTTTTGAGTATTAAATTTTCTAACCTCTCTAATCTTTTTTCCAGATCTTCATTTTTTTTCTTTTCTATTTCTAATTCTTTAATTTTTTCTTCTTGCTTTTTCAGTATTTTTTCTTGAGCAATAATATATAGAGTTAATTCCTCAATTTTCTGTAATAACTTTGCATTCATCTCTCCTAAAAAGATTCCGTTTTTTTCTACTTCTTTAGCACTCGGAATATCTTTTAAATGCCCTTTTTCTTTAATGTGCTTTTCTACTTCTTGTAATGTTGGTAAATTATAATTTTTGTAGAACACAAAGTCTGACCAAGGCAATGCTTCTACTTTTATTTCAGTTGCCCTAACCTTTCCTGAAACTGCTAATCTCCAAGTACCTGGGTTTGTAGTACCTATCCCTAATGACCTTTAGTCCTAGCTATGCTAATAGAATTGTAATCATCTGCAATGTCATTGTTACTTATATTGTGAACACCTATATTCAATGTATTACCTGTCCCATCATAATTAATAAAAGCTCCTTGGTAATTGCCTTCAGCAAAACGAATATATCTTGATATATTTGTGCCAAAAAACCTCAAATTCCCATCGATTTGTAGTTTTTCTTTTGGGTTTTTTGTCCCAATTCCAATATTCCCTGTAGACCTAGCAATACTTAAAGAATTATAATCATTAGCTATATTTTCTGTATTTAAACTATGAACACCAAGGTTTAAGGTATTATCAGTTCCATTATAATTGATAAAAGCTCCTTGATATTTACTTTCTCCAAAACGAATATATCTTGATAGATTTGTACCAAAAAGCCTTAAATTACCATCTACTTGTAATTTTTCTTTAGGTATTGCTGTTCCAATGCCTACATTTCCAGTTGCTCTGGGAATACTTATGGCGTTATAATCTAATGTCGTATTCGTATCACTAGTTTGATGTACTCCTATATTCAAGGTATTAACCTCACCCAATCCATTATAGTTAATAAAAGCCCCTTGATACAAACTTTCTCCAAAACGAATATACCTAGACAAATCATAACCATAAAGCCTTAAATTACCATTAATCTGTAATTTTTCTCCTGGTAGGTTAGAGCCAATACCTATTTTCCCATCTTTATAAATAAAGTCAGATTTTGGACCATTTTCTGTTTCTATTTTCTCTACAGTTTGTGCGTAAAAGTTTAATGATAGTGCAACTGTGAAAACAGTGAATATTTTTTTTTCATAGTTTTTAATTTGATAAAACAATAAACTAAACCCTAAATGGTTTAGCATACTTTTTTGAAGATTTTTTATTTTGGAATTTTTAGCTTTTTTTAAAACTATATTAAAATAACCAACTAGACAAATAAATTAGATACTAATTTTTTAGGTATGTATAATTAAAAAAAATTGGTATGTACTTAAAATAGTTTATCAACACATCTGAATCACAGTAAATTAAGGGACTACCTCTATCGGGATAAACAATAAATCAAGAGATTATATACCAAAGAAACAAATTGAGAATCAATTGATTAATAAAGTTAGATATAACGTAAATAGTTACATATCAGTTCATTCGAATTTTCGAATGCAAGTATATATAAATCATATAATTATTTTAGAAACTATTTTCCTAAAATAATCTACTTTTGAAACGAAATTTTCTTGAAGATTTTACTTTAAGAATTCATTTTATGTTCATTGACATATTGAGAGATAAAAAAGTAAGGTTTTATTGTCTTATTTATTTAATTAAGTGAAATAATCTTGTTTTTATGTAATTAGCTTACAACAGTAGTTCCGATTGTATTCCAATCGTTCTTTGTTGGATTTGTTCAATACCAATTTGACTTCGGCTAATTCTGGGTTGTCGTGAACCTCACTTGGTGTATAAATCTTGTGTTTATTACAGGGTTTTTCATCATTGTAGTTGTTTATGAAAAACTCAAGTTCTTGTTCGATTGTGATTGATAGAATTTGTTTAATTCTAAAGTAATATGATTTCATAATTTTATAAGGTCCTTCAACAATAGAATTGGAAAATGTCACATGGCTCCACCTCATGAGTCAAAACAAAATACTTTTAGAAAAGACAAATGGCAAATTAATGCTAAACCTATATCAGCATTAGGATTAAAGAAACCAAATACTTCCTAATCAGTTCATTCGAATTTTCGAATTACTACCTTAAGAAAAACCACTTTTTCTTTTCTGAATAAAATTGGTTTAAAATCTGATTCTCTGCTTATAAATTTTAGTTTTCTTCTATTAATATTTTTTGAATTTTGGTTTTTGCTTCAAGAAATCAGTTTTATTAATACATTTTGCCTCTCTCTTCCCTTTTAGCAATTATTCTCACAAGAAGTTAATTGATTTACTGTTAATCGAGCTTTATATGATTTTTCTAGTATAGGTCTGATTTGTTTTAATGATGGTATATTAAAAATCTCATTTGGAGTATAAATCTTATGTTCATAATGTGGTCTTACATTATTGTAATCATTTACAAAGAAATCTACTTCTTGATGTATTGAAGAGGATAATATTGGTCTGTCTTGAAAATATTTACTTTTCAATATTCTATAAGTTCCTTCTATTATTTAGTTTGAGAATTTCACATCTTTCAATGCTATCTTTTTAGTTATTTGAACTTGCTGATTTTTGATGAACTCATGAATTGTTTTGTTACTATTTTCTGAACCTACATCAACTATTAAATCTACATTCGACTTCCCTAGTGAAATATCAAACTCATTTTTAATCGCTCGTTTTAAACTTTCTAATCTAATATTTGCTGATAGTTTTTTGGAAACATCATAAGCAATAATCTTTCTTGAAAAATTATCTACAATAGTATAAATATAATATTAGATGTTGTCTATGGTTTTATAATAAGTAACATCCATATGCCAAATTTCATTAGGAATATTTGCTCTTGTTGAAATACGTTTGCGCTTCTTCTTATATTGAGTTCTTACTTTATTTAATCCTAAAATTTTAAAATAACGATACCAAGTACCTCTTGCCATAGAAGTTTTTCCTTGCTTAAAAGCTAAACCCCAAACTGAAGCCATTGACCAATGATAAAATCGTTTATTATTCATAAACTTCTTTAGCACATCAATTTCATTTCTTGAAATTTGTTGTGGTACTTTCTTAAAACATAAATTGATTAGTGAAAACTCACAGTAATAATTTTGATATCGTTTCCAAGTTTGGAAAGAATGAGGTGTGATTTTTAGAAATTTACAGATTAAATTTTTCTCTTTATTATTGGTCGTGATATCTTCAATAAGGTTTACGATGGAATTTCTGTTCTTTTTGATAATTGTTTTAAACTCTTTTTCTCCAATAAAATTTAGAATGGTGATATAGACTTTACAAAAAGTAACAAACATCTTTTTTATTTGTTCTACTTTTTGATCATAGATAATTTGTAAATCATCAATGTTATTATTGATACTTGATGAAAATTCACTTCCTAAATATTTATGCGGATTATCATTTTTCCAATAATGAGCTGTTGAGGGTTTTATTGTTGATGTGAAATTATCTGGTAGTAGATGATTTTTAACAAAAAGTAGGTCTATTTTCATTTTTTTAAGCTTTTCGAAAATTCGAAAAACATTCTCACAAATAGTGTGGTTCGATGTGTAAAAGGGGGTCTAAACTATACTAACTCTCTGATAGTCAAATATAATTGGTTCGATAGTAGCGCATAAGGGGGAGCTTCTTAACATCAACTGAATAATGAATCGTATATGGAAAAGAAGAACCTAAAACGGCTCTTCTATGATTTGCTCCTATTTCTTTAAAAATTTCTGGATTTTCTTTTAATTGAATTCGTATTTTATGAAAAGCATCTTTAAATCGTTGACCTAAATCTAATTCTTTAGAACTATAAAAAGACAATGCCTTGTTTAGTTCTGAAATTGATTCCTTTGTATATTTAATTTTATAATCCAAATTTTTATGCTTCCATTTTTTGTAATTCATCTAGATAAAAATCTAAATCTTCATCATCGATTAGATTTTCTTCATTTTCAGCTTCTTTAAGTCGTTTTGCTATAATCCTCTCTCGTTCTTTTTCAAACTCTTCTCGAGAAACTTCTTTACCATAATTGTAATATGCTTCACTCATAATTTAAATATAACACATTTTTTAATCTTTATCCCCAAAAGTAAATTTTCAAATGTGCTTATAAATATTTTTGTTTTCTTGTAAAGCAAATTGTCTTTCTTGATAATCGTTTAATATGAGTTCTCAAGTTCAAATTCATTCTCTCAATTCTATTAGTACAATATCGAAATCGTTTGTGAATTTCTTTTGGAATCAAACTCGGATACATATTTAATCCATCTGTATAAATTCGTGTTGGATAGAGTAGAAGTAGTTTATCAATTACTATCTTCAGATTTTCTGTATTTCTACCACCAATTACAAAACCAATTATATCTTTAGTCTTTTGTTCTATTGCATAGATTAACCAATTCTGTTTTTTACCATTAGCTATTTTTATAAACATCTCATCTACTTCAAACTTACATCCAAACTTGTTGAAATATGTAATTTTAATTTGCTTACTAATCTTTAGCATTCTTGATAAAACTGTGTCTTTAGATATTTTCGATACTCTTGAAATTCCTCGAACACTACAACTCTCTTTTAATAAACTAACTATTAATTCATTTATATCAGCTTTGTAAGCTCGATAATTATATTCTGATTGAAAATAACACTGACAATTTTTATAATAGAACCGCTGTTTATTATCTCGTAGCCCTTTTTTGATATAATTCTTTGAATTACATTTTTTACATTTCATAGCACTTACTTTTTCAAGTGCCAATTTAGGACATTACCTTGTCAAACGACCTAATATTTATTTGCAAAATATGATTTGGAACGATTTATGTTGTACTAAAACCATATAAATTGTGTTATAATTTATGTATATTTGTTAGAGTAATCACTTATTATTATGGGAGCAATAGAATTAAGAAATAAAATAATCCAACTTATAAATACAGATAATGTAAATTATTTGAAAGATATTTTTGAGTTCGCTGAAAAGAAAAAAGTAAATTCTACTGATCCATTTTTAAAATTACCTAAAGAAGTCCAAGAGTTATTAAATGAAAGTATTAAACAAGCTGACCGTGGTGAGGTAACACCTCATTCAGAAATAATGGCAGAAGTTCGTAATAAATACAATCTTTCAATATAATATATGTCTTTAGAAGTTTCTTGGACAACCTTAGCCAAACTTACTTATTACGAAGAAATTGACTTTATCGATTTAAAATGGAATCTTCAAGAAATTGAAAAATTTGTGCTTTTAGTTGAAGATTTTGTTCAAAGAATGTCTACTGGAATTGTAGTAGGAAAAACCTATCCTAATCACAATATTAAGTCTATTGTAATATCTGAACAAACAACTGTATTTTATAGGGAATACCCTCATAAAAATGAAATTTCATTGTTGTTATTTTGGAATAATCAAAAAGATTCTGCTACATTAAAAAGAATTTTAAAACGTCTTTAATATCTTTTTTTATTATTTAGAGCTATATTTATTCAAACGACTCCAAGGCTTTAAATTCATCTGTATACTTTTTTCTTCCTTTTTCAAACCATTCAAAAATGGCATCAGAAAGGTAGCTGGACTTGCAACAAAAAGTTGGACAAAAAGATAAGAGATTACGCCACTAATTTTTGATTGTTGATTTGTTGTTCAAATTCTTCAAAGCAGATGCTGGAGGAAAAAGATATATTGGAGGTGCATTAGGGGGACAACAGGAGAATATTTTAAATCATACGTAATACCTGAAAGTGGTGTTGCTTCTAAAGCTGGTTCAAAAGTAAAATCTACAAGTAAAAATAAAAAAAACAAATAAACTTTTGTAAATAACAATAGTTTTATTATTCAAAACATAAGGAAATGAAATTTAGGTTTTTTGTATTTAACATTTTTATAATTTTAAGCTGTGGAAATTCCACAAGAACAAACGAAAGTAGCATTGAGTCTTATAAACAAGTTTCAATAGAAAAAATTATTAAAACACCTTCTGATTATCATAACAAGAATATAGAAATAACAGGTTATTTTTATTTTAGTATGGAAGATTCTTCCATATCAAGTAGAAAAAAATCAAATTTTGAAAATAGGGTTTGGCTAGATTTTAATTTTTTTAAAGATTTAAAGATTTAAAGAATCAAAGAAAAGAATTCTTATTTCAAAATGATAATCCTTTAAATTTCATTAGTAAAAAAATTAAAATACGAGGAAAGTTCAACTCTGAATACCAAGGTCATATGGCTTGGTATAAAGGGAGTATTAAAGTAGAAGAATTTATTTATGAAAATAATAACTACAAGTGGTAATGGTACAGATTGGTAATGTATCAAATTAGTACTTTTGAAAAATGATTTGAATTAGATATTGGTAATCAACAAATTAAACACAGAGTAAGTTTCTTAATTGGGGCTTATTCACGTTCTTTGAAATAATGAAAATTCGTTAGAGCTTATAAAATATAGTTTTGTATAATTTTAATGTATTAAACCTGCTTGCCGCAGGCAGGTTGGTGCTTAAAAAAGTTATGAATTGTGCCAAGTGTAATTCTTCTAATTCTATTAGGAAAGGATTACGTAATAATAAACAACGATTTTACTGTAAAGATTGTAAAAGATGTTATCAATCAGAATATGTTTATAATGCTTATAAACCAGAAACCAATAATTTTATTAAAAGCTTATTAAAAGAAAGTTGTGGAGTTAGAAGTATTGGAAGAATATTACATATTTCAAAAAACACAGTTTTATCAAGGATGCTAAAGATTAGTAAACAGATTAAGATTCCTTACTTTAATAAGTTTGGATGTGAGTTTAATGTCTAGTTATAAATCAAGTTAAGATATCTCCATCCATGACAGAAATCAATCCTTTGATTTGCTCAAAATGAACCAAAGATTCTATATTCATACAGATATTTCGAATTTGTTTTTAACTGATAACCGAATAATGCTCTAGTAAAGTTTCAAACTCTTCTTCTCCAGAAGGTTTATTATACTGATTCTATAAAAAAATTATTGTATAGTCACTATTTAAAACCTTGTTAATTCAAAGATTTTCCACTTTTGTGGGTAATTTTTGTTAAATAAATGTTAAATTTTATTATTGAAACTAATAATTCTCAATTTGTTAACATTGGAATTAACTGTTTTCCTAGAGTTTTTAGAATATATCAAAGAAATTAGAGAAGAAATATTGATAAGAAAATCATTAGAAACGAATAGAATTTTTATCCCAAATAATGCACGATTAGGAAATATAGTTTTAGCAATTATCAAGAAGTTAAAAAGCTACAATCAAAAAGTAAATAACATTCATCAAATAAGAGCTTCAGTAATTGCAAATTGGTTAAAACAATACAATTTAAGACAAGTTCAAGTTTTAGCAGGACATAGATATATAAGTTCTACAGAACGTTATTTACAAGATGATTTAGAAAGTTTACACGAAATCGTAAATAATTTTCATCCAATTATTTAAGAATAAAAGTTGTAAATAATTGATAACTTTGTAAAAGAAAGGTAATATGAATTATCTTTAAAGGAATAAAACAATAAATTATGGCAACTATAGATTTAAGAAATACAGTAAAAGAATACATAAATACAGCAGATTTAAGATTGCTGAAAATGATGAAAGCATTAGCAGAAAGTTACCAAAAAGATGAACAAGAAGTAACATTAACAGAAGAGCAATATCAAATGATTGATAAACGTAGAGAAGCCCATTTAAAAGGAGAAAGCAAATCGTTTACTTGGGAACAAGTGAAACAAAATGCAAGAAACGCAGTTCAATAATGAAATATATTTTAGAAATTAAAGACGAAGCCAATATAGAAATTATAGAGGCTTATCTTTATTATGAAGAAAAACGTTTTGGATTAGGAGAAGAATTTTTAGACCACTTGAATAATTATTTTGAAAGAATTATAACAAATCCAGAACACTTTCCACAGAAACGAAAACCTTATAGAGAAGCTTTTATAAAGCGTTTTCCATTCTTAATTATTTATGAAATTACAGATAAAAAAGTGACTGTTTATTCTGTGTTTAATACTTGGCAAAATCCTGAAAAGAAAATAAAAAGATGATGACAGAATCAGAGATGATAAAGAGGAAATTGGAAATTATACGATTTATTTTAGATTGTGATGAAACTGTGTTTTTGAAGTTTGAAAATGCTTTAAAAGAGTTAGAAGAACAATAAAAGCTTCGCTTTTTCGTTCCTCAAAAGCTCGCAAAAAAACCAATCTGAATCAGCCCACGCTTGCCAGCCACCAATGTAAGTTTTTATGTGCCAACGCTCAAAACAGCACATTGTAGGTTGTTCGTTCCTCGCAACTCCAAAGAGCTGTTCCCAAGCTCCCCCTCATGCACTACTATCGAACCAATTGTATTTGACTATCAAAGAGTTAGTGTAGTTTGGTACCCCTTTTATACATCGAATCACACTATTTTTGAGAATGTTTTTCGAATTTTCAAAAAGCTCTAAATTTTGAAAACAATTTCGTTTTTGGTAAAAATTCGCTTTTATTTGTGAGATGAAAAAGTATAAATCTTACCATTCTTCAGTAAAAATTTGCTATGCTTTAGGTATTCAAAATCATTTGTTACCTGATAATTTTACTTCAACTATAAAACCATCAACCGCTCATTATTGGAAGAATGATAATCCGCATAAATATTTAGGAAGTGAATTCTCAACAAGTATAAATAATAATATTGATGATTTGCAAATTATTTATGACCAAAAAGTAGAACAACTCAAAAAG
>NZ_MSCN01000001.1:3222960-3464374 GCF_002954685.1 Polaribacter porphyrae
TTTAGTATTTATTAAATTTGATGGACAGAGAAATGAAAATATGATTACCATAATTATTTCGTACCCATCTGATATTAATAAAGAACAGATTAGATTTGATGGAGATGACTTGCATTCTCTTTTGTTAAAATCCTTAAAAACATATTTTAAATTAAGTAATGAGTTATAAATTATTTTTAGATGACATTAGAAATGTTGATATGATATATAAAAATTCATTCAGAAAAGGTTTTATAACTGTTAGAAGTTTTAATGAATTCAAAAAACACATAGAAATAAATGGTTCACCAAGTTTTATTAGTTTTGATAATGATTTAGGGATTGATTCTAAAAATAAATTGTTAAAGGATGGTTACGATTGTGCCAAATGGTTGGTTTATAAAAGTAAATTAGATTTAATTAATCTTAATTTCAAAGTTCACTCAGCGAATCCAGTAGCATCAATACAGATAAAATCACTTTTAAATAATTATATAGAATATTTGAAAAGCAATAGTAATTATGAGTAATGGTGTAGATTAGTTGATAATAAATTTTTAAAACATTAAATATTTTAAAACAAAAAGTTAACACATTAATTATAGTAAAAAAGGATATTCAGTAATGGATATCCTGGTAGTGTCCTAAACTGGTGCTTTTTATAAATAGCAGGGGTAAACTATTCGAAATAGAAGGAAAGCATTTGTCGGAATATTCTAAAGATGAATATTACATTTTATTTGATTCTATTCAGATAAAAAATGATGTAACTGAACTTGTTGTTGAGGTATCAAGAGAAATGGATGACTTAAGATATGTCGAAGAAGAATTTAATGAAGAGGAAGATTATCTTGATGAATATTCGTTTTTTATTCAAGGTAAAGAAATTATAAGAATTACGGATAAATTTGTTGTAGAAAATCCAGGGTATTTTAAATAATATGATATTAAAATCTATTATTTATTCTTTTTAAAAGGATCTTGAAATGTATTGAAGACAGAATATACGATAATCTGGTCTTTGTACTTTTCGTAAATTATTATATAAGGAAATCTTTTTAAAGGAAGTTCTCGAAAAACTGGTTTTCTTTTTATTTCAAAAGCAGCTTTTCCATTTTTTAGGGTTTTAAAATAACCATCTAAATAGTTGAAAAAATCTTCTCCCAATCCAACTTGTTTGGATTCATACCATTCTATTGCTTCAGAAATTTCTTTTTGAGCTTCAAGTTCAATGATTAATTTAGAAGCCATATTTACTTTTCAAGCTTTGTTTTACTTCCTCCCATGAAGAACCTTTAGTTTCTCCTGAATGATATTTACGACGACGTTCTTCAACGATTTTGTAATGTTCTTCTGAAACTAAAGAAGGAGAATCGACTACATTCATAGCATCAAAAATACCATCTAAAGCTACAAGTTTTGAATCATCTTGTATGAATAAATTAAATTGCTCTGTCAGTTTATTTCTTAATTCTAATGCTCCCATATTTTTTTAAGCTTACATATACAAATATACATAAATCGTTCCAAACAATGTTTTTTAAGTAAAAATATTAGGTCAATAAAACACAAAGAATTATTTTAGTATTGTAATAGAAGTTCATTGAAATAGCCTCTAGTGAAAGTGTGAGGAACTGGTAAAAAAGAGTAAAAGCCCTCAAAAAAGATGGGTAGTTACTATCCCTTTGGTTTGAAACATCGCGGATACAATAATGTTACCAGTTCCAATGGAAACAGCGTTGCGCAGAAGTTCGGATATAATGGTATTGAATTAGAAGAATCTTTAGGGTTGAATCTTCACGAGATGGACTTCAGACAGTATGACGCATCTATTGGTAGATTTACTTCCATTGACCCTGTAACACATCATTCAATGAGTACATATACAGCATTTGACAATAATCCAGTTTATTGGGCAGACCCCTCTGGCGCAGATGCAACCTCCTATATTAATGATATTTGGAATAAAACACCAAATGATGGTCGAGTTCATCATTATGATGGAGATGGGAACTCTACAGGTAGCAGTAGTGTTGATGATTATAAAAAAGCAGCTAGTAATGTATATAAAGTTGGTAGGATAGTTAATACTTATGATAATATTTTAAATGAAAGTAATCCCGTTCAACAATATGCAAAGAAGATAGTTATTGTTATCCTATTATGAGTATGAAATAATACAGGTAACAAACAATTCTTTTAAGGCTAAAGCCATTGCTGTTACAGATTTTGATGGTGATGGAGTTTTTAATGTTTGGGAAATTGACCAAGATAAAAAATTGATTGAAGTCATTAAAGATTAATAAATTGTTAAACCAAATATTCTACTGCTTCGATGTTTAAGAAGGACCCAAAAGAGGTGTAAATATTTGAAATTCAGAACAAAACGGTTTCATAGTAGAGTAGGAGAGGAGCTAATTAGAATTTCTCGTAAAAACCAAATTAAATATTCTTAATTTTGTCCTCGAATCAGGTAATTTTTAAAGTTAAATGATACTCAAACCGAAAAACAAACATTAAATAAATAAACAAAACACCCAGTTTTGTGTCTTTATGACTTTGCAAAAAAGACATTACAAGAAACCAAAAACCAACAACTAACAACTAATTTTGAGCAACTTCAAACAAACACAAGGCTACAAAATCATAGAAAATTGGATGGCAGAAAAAAACCAAACGCCATTTAGTTTTCAAACCCAAACTTGGGAACGCTACCATAATAATTTTAGTGGAATGGTAGTTGCTCCAACAGGTTTTGGGAAAACGTTTTCTGTTTTTTTAGCGGTTGTAATTGATTATTTTAACAATCAAAAAAACTACAAAAAAGGGTTAAAATTAATTTGGGTAAGTCCTTTGCGTTCTTTGGCAAAAGATTTGGCAAAAGCTATGAACACTGCTGTTGAGGAAATTGGTTTAGATTGGACAGTTGAGGTTAGAAATGGAGATACACCAACCAAAGATAGAAGACGTCAAGAACGTAATATGCCAGACGTTATATTAACAACTCCAGAAACACTTCACCTGTTATTTTCTCAAAAAAGAAATTCACGTTGGTTTAAAAATGTAAACTGTATTGCTGTAGATGAATGGCACGAATTACTAGGCTCAAAACGTGGTGTAATTACAGAATTAGCCATTGCAAGAATTAGAAATTTATCACCAAAAACACGTATTTGGGGAATTTCTGCAACGATTGGAAATTTGGAAGAAGCCAAAAATGTGTTAATTCCTTATGATGTAAAAACCACAATGATTCGTGCAAAAGAGAAGAAGAAAATTGATATTATTTCTTTGTTGCCAGATGAAGTGGAAGAATTGTCTTGGGCAGGACATTTAGGTAAACAAATGAGTTCTAAAATAATTCCGATTATTTATGAAAATACGACGACTTTAATTTTTACAAACACGCGAAATCAAAGTGAATTATGGTATCAAATTTTAATAGAAGAAGAACCCGATTTAATTGGTCAAATTGCTATCCATCATGGTTCTATTGATAAAGTGCAACGTAATTTTATTGAAGAAGCCATTTCAAACGGATTATTAAAAGCAGTAGTTTGTACATCGTCTTTAGATTTAGGAGTCGATTTTAAACCTGTAGATTGTGTCATTCAAATTGGTTCTGCCAAAGGAATTGCACGTTTCATGCAAAGAGCAGGAAGAAGTGGGCATTCGCCTTTTGAAACTTCAAAAATGTACGCAGTTCCTACGCATTCTTTACAATTAATTGAGGTTTCAGCAGTAAAAGAAGCCGTAAAACAAAACGTAATTGAAGCAAGACAACCTTATGTGTTAACCTATGATGTTTTGGTTCAGTTTCTAGTAACATTGGCAGTTGGCGAAGGTTTTAAAGCGGATGAAACATACGAACTTGTGAAGGAAATTCACGCTTTTCATTATTTAACCAAAGAAGAATTCGATTGGTGTATCCATTTTATTACACAAGGTGGAAATACGTTAAAAGCCTATGAAGAATTTCATAAAGTGGTGTTAGATGAAGACGGATTTTACCGAGTAAAAAGTAGACGAATAGCCATGATGCACAGAATGAATATTGGTGTAATTGTAAGTGAAGTAATGCTATTTGTAAAGTTTTTTTCTGGTGGATATATTGGAATGGTGGAAGAATATTTTATCTCAAAATTAAAAAAGGGTGATGCTTTTATTTTAGGAGGAAGGGTTTTAGAGATGAAACAAATAAAAGACATGACTGTTTTGGTAAAAAGAAGCAAAAAGAAAAAAGCGATTACCCCAAGCTGGATGGGTGGTAGGTTGCCTTTAACTTCTTATTTAACACATTTTTTAAGATTAAAGTTAAATGATGCTTTAACGCCAAATAATAGAGAAAAAGAATTGAAATTTTTGCATCCTTTATTAAAAAGACAAGAAGCCAATTCTCACATTCCAAAACACGATGAATTTTTAGTTGAGTTGATAGAAACTAAAGAAGGTTTTCATTTATTTGCGTATCCTTTTGAAGGAAGATTAGTACACGAAATAATGGCTTCTTTAATTGCATATAGAATTAGTAAAATTGCAAAAAGGACCTTTACAATTGCACAAAATGATTATGGTTTTGAGTTGTTAAGCGATCAAGAAATTCCTTTAAACGAAGAAAATATTACTGAAATATTCTCGAAAGAAAATTTAATTCAAGATGTAACTGTAAGTATAAATGCGAGCGAAATGGCGTCTCGAAAATTTAGAGACATTGCTGTAGTTGCAGGTTTGGTCATTCAAACACAACCAGGAAATAGAAAAACGAATAAGAGTTTACAGTCTTCATCAGGATTAATTTTTAGAGTTTTAAACGACCACGAACCCAATAATTTATTGTTGAAACAAGCTTACAATGAAGTTTTCGATTACGAATTAGAAAAAGTACGTTTACAAAGTGCTTTTAAACGAATTTCGAAAAGTAAAATCATTTTGAAAAGAGCGAAGAATTTTACACCTTTGAGCTTTCCTCTAAAAGTAGATAGTTTGCGAGGAACCATGAGTAATGAAGATTTAAGCAAACGAATAGAACGCATTCAAAAACGAGCTTTAAAATGACCCAAAATAGTAAGATTGTAACTCACAAAATTTTATGTAATAATGAGGTTTTAGAGTTAACCAATCAACGTGTTATTTTTTGGAAATCTCAAAGTAGCTTGATTTTAAGTGATTTACATATAGGGAAATCTGCCCACTTTCAAAAGAGTGGTATTCCTATTCCTTCTTCTATTTTAGCCAAAGATTTGGAAAGATTACTAGAATTAATTCATCATTTTAAAGCGAATGAACTTATTGTTGTTGGTGATTTATTTCACGCATCTTATAATAGCGATTTAGATGAATTTAAAGATTGGTTAACGCAGTTTAACAATCTTAAAATTAAATTGATAAAGGGCAACCATGATCGTTTAAAAACGATTGTTTATGAGGATTTTGGAATAGAAGTATTTCACAAAGATTTACAAATTTATAGCTTAAAATTTGTTCACGATTTTAAAAAAACAGATAAAAATGCATTTACCATTTCTGGACATACACATCCAGGAGTTTCCATTAAAGGTAAAGGAAAACAACGTATAAAGTTGCCTTGTTTTCAAGTTACAGAAAGTCAATTAATTTTACCAGCATTTAGCTTATTCACAGGATTAAATACCAAAGATTGTCCAAAAAATTGTACTAACTATTGTTTTACTGAAGATGGTTTTTTTGAGGTTTAACAAAAAATATACATTTTATGTATAAATTTTCGCTAAATTTATTGAATAATATATATTTTTGTAAAAAAACTTACGTTTCTTAATGTTAGATAAGTTAAAACCGATATCTGGTATACATTCTATAAATAGAGTAGTTGCTACTATCTTTTCGCCTCAAAAATTTTTAAAACCTCAAGATGTTTATAATAAAGTTATACCACTAAAGGGTTTCAATAAATATGCTAAAAAATCTTTAATAAAACCTAGGAATTTTATTTTATCTATGAATTCAGTAGAGATTAAAGAAGAAGATATAGAAGGTTTTGTATTCGAAGGATATGATAAGTCTGGAGCAATAAAAGATGTTTTCAAGTTACAAAACACATCTAATAGTATGTCTGTTGTATCTTTTGAAACTAGAAAATACACTAGATGGGAAAACTTTAAAAATAGCTTTAAAAGTGATTTATATACTATGTCTAGTGAAGTGGATTTTTATGTAAATGCTATAAGCTTAAATTATAGAGATGAGTTTAATTGGTCTGATAAAAATACTGATATAAAAGTTGAGTCTATTTTTATGAAGGATGAGGAATCTCAATTGCTTAATAAAAAATTTTTATCATCTAAAAATGGGACAATTATAATGATTTCAAAAGGGACAGAAAATGAGAACAATTATGAAGATAAAATAGAAATTTCTTTTAATAATGACGTTAAAAAAATTGTCATTGATCATCAATATGCAATTAGGTTAAGTGAATTGAAACTCTTTAAGAATATTTTCTCTAATGAGGAGTTTATTAATTTATTTGATATTGCACATGATGAAAATAAAAGAGCTCTCAAAGATATTCTTACAAAAGAATGTCAGGAACTAATAGGATTATCATAAAACCAAATAGCTATGGATATTTTAACAATTGCAGCTTTATCAGGATTAAATCCAGAAATAGAAAAGATTGATTTAATCAATCAAAATGATAATTATTTCAATAATACAAACGAAGAATTTTTAGATTTAAAGAAAACTTATTTTTTTGTAAATAATTATGAATATAAACTAGATTTAATAAAAAAATATATAGAATCTTTTGCTTTGAATAATTCTTATGAAGTAAATTTAAGTTTAAACACGATAAATAATAGTACAAAATTTTTAGATAACTTGAGCTCATCCATAGTAGATCAAATTGATTTAAAATCAATTTATACTTCTTCTTATGGTACTATTGTTTTTGATATAGAAAAGTCAAATAGTGAAATTTTTTCACTTGAGATAGGTAAAAAAGAGTTTGGTTATTTTATAGAAAAAAAAGGAGTTGACATAAAACAAGTTGATGCTTTGAAAATTGACGAATTAAACAAGGACTTATTAACTGACTTAAATAAATTTTTTGAGTAACGATATTTTAATCCCAAATAATATTGAAAGTTCAGAAAAATTAGTACATTATCTATTTACAAAACATTTTAAAAGAAAAATTATTTCTTCTGAAATTTCCGACTTAAATAATAGAGAAATTTTAATGCCTAATAAAGGTGGGGTTTCTCTACAGAGAACAAGATATTGTAATGAAAACAAATGCAAGGAATTTGCTTCAATGATTCCTGATAGAGTATATTGTGGGTTTTTATTGTTTTCTAAACAGGATTTTGAAAATGTTAAATCAAATTACATAAAATATAGTAGACCAGATTTTGAAGCTATATTGAAACATACACCCTTGAATGAAAATTTTGAATATCTACCAAATAATTCAAAAGTATTTGTTAATAGTCCTGGTAATCCAGCGCATTCTGACTTAATATATTTAAATCCAGCTCAAATCAACGAGGAAAAACCAAATACAGCAATAAGGTCATTTACAAGAAAATTTTTACAATTTTGTACTTTATTAATCGATAAAAATTTAGAAAGTAATGATTATGAAGGGATTTTATTTGAAAATTGTAACTAATCTAAATTACTAAAAACTTCCTTAAATCATCATAACAACTAATTTTAGTTGCTACTTTCTCCTTGTCTATTACTTTTTTAATTTGTACTGGAATTTCAACCTTAACAGGTAATGTGCTTTCTACAATATCTAAAAATTTTACAGGATGTGCAGTTTCTAAAAACACCCCAAATTCGTTTTCTTTTAAACCATATTTTTCCAATCCTAAATAACCTACTGCTCCATGAGGATCTGCAACATAACCAGAATCTTTATAAATTGCTTTCATCTTTTCGCGAGTTTCATCATCTGTAAAACTATAAGAAGAAAAATGCTTTTTTATTGTTTCAAAGTCATTATTATATAATTCCAGAATTCTAATAAAATTACTTGGGTTCCCAACATCCATTGCATTAGAAATAGTAGCTTTTGATTTTTTTGGTGTGTAAGCTCCGCTTTGTAAATAATTAGGTACAGTATCATTTACATTTGTAGATGCTACAAAATGTTTAATAGGTAAACCTAATTTTTGAGCCATAATTCCTGCACAAATATTCCCAAAATTTCCACTTGGAACAGAAAAAACCAATTCTTTATTCAGCTTTTTTAATTCTTTATAAGTAAAGAAAAAATAGAACATTTGTGGTAACCAACGAGCTACATTTATTGAATTTGCAGAGGTTAAAGTCTTTGTTATCTCTTCATCTAAAAAAGCGGTTTTCACCATTTCTTGACAATCATCAAAAACACCATCTACTTCTAAAGCTGTAATATTCTGACCTAAAGTGGTTAGTTGTTTTTCTTGAATATCGCTTACTTTTCCTGATGGATATAAAATAACCACATTCACACCTTTTGCACCTAAAAATCCATTAGCAACTGCGCCTCCAGTATCTCCAGAAGTTGCTACTAAAACTGTGACTTCCTTTTTATTTCCTTGGTTAAAATACTCTAAACATTGTGCCATAAATTTGGCACCAACATCTTTAAAAGCCATTGTTGGTCCGTGAAATAATTCTAAAGAAGCAATATTATCGTCAATATTTACCAAAGGAAAATCGAAAGAAACCGTTTCTTCGATAATTTCTTTTAATTTCTGCGTTGGAATTTCATCACCCACAAATTGTTTAATCACTTCAAAAGCAATTTCTTGATTGGAATACTTTTCAATATTTTCAATAAAATCTTTTGAAAGTGGCGTAATTGTTTCTGGAAAATAAATTCCTCTGTCTTTTGCCAAACCTTGTACAACTGCATTTTTAAAAGTTGTTTTTGGCGATTTATGATGTAAACTGTAGTAGTTCATTCTGTTTAGTTTTGTTTGTCAGGTCGAGCGCAGTCGAGACCTAAATATAACCTCTCGACTGCGCTCGAGGAGACAATTTATAATATTTTCATTCCTGCTGAATTCACTTTTGAGATAAAGATTTCAAAATCAATTCCAGTATTTTTATACGCTTCATTAATAGCTTTGTGTACTTTTTCTGCAATTTCATCACCTTCACACAAAGCGAAAATGGTTGGGCCAGAACCGCTAATTCCTGCGCCTAAAGCTCCAGCATTAACAGCACTTTCTTTTACTTTGTTAAAAAACGGAATTAAAGATTTACGAGCTGGTTCTGCAACCAAATCAACCAAAGAATTACTTATTAATTCGTAATTATTTGTATACAATCCGCTGATTAAACCGCCAACATTTGCCCATTGAGTAATGGCGTTTTTTAATGGAATTTCTTTTGGTAAAACTTCTCTGGCATCTTTGGTTTTTACTTCAATTTGAGGGTGAATTGCTACCACTCTCAATTTTTCTGGAACTGGGAGTTTTATAATATCTAAAGGTTCGTAACTTCTTACCAAAACGAAACCTCCATAAATTGCTGCTGCAACATTGTCGGCAATTGGAGTTCCACAAGCAACTTCTTCGCCAAACATCGCAAATTTAGTGAGTTCTAATTCAGAATATTTATTTTCTAAAAACTGATTTACACCAAAAGCAGCACCTGCAGCACTTGCAGCAGAACTTCCCAAACCACTTCCAGGAGAAAACCCTTTGTGGATGGTTAATTCAATTCCGAAATTGGCATTTGCTTCTAATAATATTTTTTTTACAACAGCACTTGCTGCGTTTTTATCAACATCATACGTTAAATCTGCACCAGTAATACTCGTTATTTTTACTCCTTTTTCTGCGGTTTTTGTGAATGTCATTTCATCACCAATTGCATCTACAGCAAAACCCATAGAATCGAATCCGCAGGAAACATTGGCAACAGTTGCAGGAGAAAATATTTTTAAATAATCCATTTTTTCAGTTTACAGTCAATAGTCTTCAGTCTGCAGTCAGTTTGTTGCTTAATACTGCCAACTGAATACTACCAACTTTTTTAGTTTGTAATTTACAGGTCATAGTTCTTAATCTTTTAATTTATAGTCAGTTTTTTTACTGAAGACTGCCTACTTGAGACTGAAGACTACAAACTGAATACTTATTTAGTAGTTCTAATAATATCAGCAAAAATACCAGAAGCAGTAACATCTGCACCAGCTCCAGCACCTTTTATAATTAAAGGATTTTCTGGGTATCTATCTGTGAAAAATAAGACAATATTATCACTTCCTTCTAAATTATAAAAAGGATGATCTGCAGGAATGTGTTGCAAACCAACATTTGCTTTTCCGTTTGCAAATTCTGCGACATATTTTAAGCGACAATTTTTATCATTTGCTGCTGCAAAAATTTGCTGAAAATGTGCTTCATTTTTGGTTAAAGACCCATAAAAATCATCATTATTAGCAGTATTTAAACTTTCTTCTGGTAAAAACGCATTTTTAGCAATGTCATCTAACTCTAAATCGTAACCACTTTCTCTGGCAAGAATTAAAATTTTTCTGGCAACATCTACACCACTTAAATCAATTTTTGGATCTGGTTCTGTATATCCTTCTTTTTGCGCTTGTAAAACTACATCATGAAACGTTGAATTTTTATCAAAATTATTGAATACAAAATTCAAACTTCCAGATAAAACAGCCTGAATTTTATGCACGCTGTCACCAGAATTGATTAAATTTTTCAAGGTGTCTATAATTGGTAAACCTGCACCAACATTGGTTTCAAATAAAAATGGTGCATTGTATTTCCTAGAAACAGCTTTAAGCGTTTTGTAATTTTCTAATTGAGAAGCACAAGCAATTTTATTGCAAGTAACCACACCAATACTTTGTCTTAAATAACTTTCATACACTTCAGAAACTGCTTGGTTTGCAGTATTATCAACAAAAATGCTATTTCTTAAATTGCATTGTTTTGTTCTGTTAAAAAACTTTTCTAAACTTGTTGGTTCTCCATTTGCTAAAAGTTCTTTCCAGTTTTTTAAATCAATTCCTTTTTCATCAAACACCATTTTTCTAGAATTTGATAAACCAATTACACGAATATTTAGTTTTAAATTCTTTTTTAAATGTTTTTTCTGTTGATTTAATTGCGCTAAAAAGCGTTCGCCAACATTACCAACACCTGTTACAAAAAGATTAATTTGCTTTATATTTTCTTCAAAAAATTGTTCATGCAATGTATTTAAAGCTTTTTTTGCATCACTTTTATTGATAACAGCAGAAATATTTTTTTCTGAAGAACCTTGTGCAATGGCTCTAACATTAACATTGTTTTTACCTAGTGCACTAAACATTTGTCCACTTAAACCTTGGTAGTTTTTCATGCTTTCTCCAACAACTGCAATAATTGCTAAATCATTTTCAACAATAATAGGTTTTATTTTTTTTCTGTTGATTTCTATGCTAAATGTTTCATCTAACAATAATTTTGCTTTCTGGGCATCGTTTTCATAAATTCCTACACAAATTGAATGTTCAGAAGAAGCTTGTGTAATGAATACAACATTAATTTTTGCTGATGATAAAGTTTCAAAAAGTCTTTTTGAAAAACCAGGAATACCAATCATTCCACCACCTTCTAAAGTAATTAAACTTATATTTTCTATATGTGAAATCCCTTTTACTTCATTTATATTTTTAGGGTTTTTAGAAATTAAAGTTCCTTTATTCTCTGGTTCAAAAGTGTTTTTAATTCGTATTGGAATTTCCTTTCTTAAAGAAGGTTGTATTGTTGGTGGATATAGAACTTTTGCTCCAAAATGAGAAAGTTCCATAGCTTCTTCATAAGAAATTTCTGGAATTGCAAATGCTTGTTTTACCTCTCTTGGGTTGGCTGTAAACATTCCACTTACATCAGTCCAAATTTGTAATTCGTCCGCATTTAAAGCAGCAGCATAAATCGCAGCAGAATAATCAGAACCACCTCTACCTAATGTTGTAGTTTCATTAATTTTATTTGAGGATATAAATCCTCCTAAAAGTGTAATCTGATGTGAATTATCATTGAAAAAATCATCAATTTTTTTATTGGTAATTTCAAAATTTACTTGAGCATTTAAATAATCATCATTTGTAATTATTAAATCTCTACTTTCTTTGTGAATTGCGTCTAAATTTTCATTTGCTGCATTTGCAATAATATAAGATGATAATCTTTCTCCAAAACTTGAGATTTTAGCTAGTGTTTTGTTAGATAACTCTTTAAGTAAGAAGATGCCATCATAAATAGATAGTAATTTGCTGAATAAATATTCTACATTTTCAGAAACTTCCTTTTTCTTTTTTATGATTAAATCATCAATAACTTGAAAATGTAGCTCTTTAATTTTATCAAGTATTTCTTTTGCAGATTCAATGTCTTGCAATGCATTATTAGCACCTGATAATAGATTATTTGTTGTTTTACCAAAGGCAGAAACTACTACTACAACTTTTTGATGTTGAGATGTTTTAGCTATTATGCTTAAAACTTGTTTTATGTTTTTTGAATTTGCGACAGATGAACCGCCGAATTTTAATACTTTCATTTTTTTAATGATAAATATTGATATATTTTATTTTGTGATTGTTTTTCAAAACAATAGATAACCTGAACGATATGTATATGAAAATAACCCTTAAAGGGTTGTTGTAGTGTTAGTTGTAGATAAACTAACCAATGGAGTGTTGCGTGTTTGTATGTGTATTCGTAATATAATCACGACTCAAAAGTAAAAGTTATATTTTTTAATTCAATTTTTTTGAGCTTTTTTTTACTCTTTACAGTTGATTTATATGAATATTTTAAAAATATTGCTTTTCTATTTTTGAAAATTCATTATTTATTGATATAATTTGATTTTTCTTTAATAATTAAAGCAATTGGCTTATTTTGTATTTTACTTTCTAACCAAGAAAGGATATCTAAATATAAAAATGCTCGTTTTTCATAAGGGTGATTTTCATATTTCTTTAATTCAGCATGAATTTTTTTAAATTCATTTTTTATTTCGTGAGGAAAAATGTCACTTAAATTTTTAATAGAATTTAAGAATACCTTTTGTACTTCTTGTAAATTTTCCATCTTAAGTAAAAATTTATAAGTATCTAAAAACTGTCTTTCTAAATCGTAATCTAAACCACACTCATAATGAGCAATTAAATTTAAAATTCGTGCAAAACATTGTAAATCTTCAGCAGAACCAAGATTTTTAGACTTAATTATTTTCTGTAAATAAAATATACATTCCTCATTTTTACCCATACCAAAGTATAAACAAGCAATTTTATAATATAACATTACTATGTAATGATTGTCAAGTCTATTTCTATATTGCTCAATTTTTTTATTGATAATTTCAACCAAATATTCACCTTTTTCAAATGTAGCTTCTAAAAAATGAAGGTGTAATTTATTGGAATATAAGTACTGAAAGATTAAAATATCAGTATTTGTATTAGAAGGGATTATTTTTTGCTCAACTTCGTCTTCAAAAAGCGTCAGTTCTTCTTTAAAAGTACTTGCTTTTTTTACAAAAAACGAAGCTTCTAACAAGTAATTTTTCCCTTTTAAATAAAAAACAGGATGTTGATTTATATACTTTTTATCTTCTTTAAATAAATCTAACCATTTACTTGCATACTTATAGCTCTGCAGAAAATCTTGGGTTAAAAAACTAAACCATAAATGTGACTTATACAACCATAATTTTTCACGGAACCCAAAATTTTCAAAATCATATTTTGGCAATTTGCTGTAAAAATAACGATTGATAAATTCTAATTCTTCATTATTTTTTACATACCCATTTTGTAATAAATGACTATACAATTGCAATGATAAATTAGATAGTTTACTAGCAGTAACATTTTGTTGACTTAAGGTTTTTGCTTGTATAGATAATTGATCAGCTCTATTACTTAAACTTCT
The DNA here is from genome assembly GCF_002954685.1 of Polaribacter porphyrae. Lineage (GTDB taxonomy): Bacteria > Bacteroidota > Bacteroidia > Flavobacteriales > Flavobacteriaceae > Polaribacter > Polaribacter porphyrae. Next base: position 3,236,877 of record NZ_MSCN01000001.1, read on the forward strand.
AGTAATATACTGTGTTTCAATTACTTTTTCAAGTTCTACAATTTCATAAGCAATATTCTTTTCCTCATTATCTAGTGCTGAATTTTTAGCTTTATCTAATAATTTTAAACTTTGTTTATAGAGTCCTTTTTGGTACAAAACAGTGGCAAAATCGAGTTGCTCTCTAATTTGAATCCGGATATTTTTATGAGCAGGATTTAAGCGTAAACTAATTAATATTTGCTTGTATAAATGTGCTTTTAAGTTTGATAATTGCTGTTTAGAAACAATACCGCTTTTAATAATTACTTTCTCATCATAAACTTTTAATTTCTCTAAAAATTTAAATAAAGAGAAAAATTTTGCATCAACATTACCTTCTAACCTACCTACATAAAGATTAAATTGACGCTTTTCAGATTTTGTCAAAGACTTAATTAAGACAAAAAGTGCATCATTTTGATTACTGGCTGATGTAACATTTTTAGGCATAAAAACTTGATAATTAAAATATTAAGTATTTGCACATGATTATAGAAATCGTATAGAACTGTAAAAGTAACTATTAATTTTAATCCACTTAAATATATTTGATTATTAAATGAGGTAATTTATAAAATTATGCAAGATAATCAAGTTCAAATTTTTGACACAACTTTAAGAGATGGAGAACAAGTTCCTGGTTGCAAATTAGATACAAAACAGAAACTAGTTATTGCAGAAAGATTAGATGTGTTGGGGGTAAATGTTATAGAGGCTGGTTTTCCTGTTTCAAGCCCAGGTGATTTTATATCAGTAACAGAAATTGCAAAAATTGTAAAAAATGCAACTGTCTGTGGCTTAACTAGAGCTGTGGAGAATGATATAAAAGTAGCTGCTGATGCTTTAAAATATGCTAATTTTCCTAGAATACACACTGGTATAGGAACTAGTGATTCTCATATTAAATTCAAATTTAATTCTACAAGAGATAAAGTAATAGAAAGAGCTGTAAATGCTGTAAAATATGCGAAATCTTTTGTACAAGATGTAGAGTTTTATGCTGAAGATGCAGGAAGAACAGATAATGATTTTCTAGCTAAGGTTTGTGAAGAAGTTATTAAAGCTGGGGCAACAGTTTTAAATATTCCAGATACTACAGGCTATTGTTTGCCAGAAGAATATGGAGCAAAAATGAAATACCTAAAAGAAAACGTAAAAGGAATTGATAAAGCAATATTATCTTGTCATTGTCATAACGATTTAGGTATGGCAACAGCAAACTCTATTGCAGGAGTAATCAATGGTGCACGTCAAATAGAATGTACAATAAATGGAATTGGAGAAAGAGCTGGTAATACAGCACTTGAAGAAGTGGTTATGATTCTAAAGCAACATCCATATTTAAATCTTGAAACGAGTATTAACACAAAGTTGTTATATGATACAAGTATTATGGTTCGTGAAAGTATGGGAATGCCAGTTCAACCAAATAAAGCAATTGTTGGTGCAAATGCATTTGCTCATAGTTCTGGTATTCATCAAGATGGAGTGATAAAGAATAGAGAAACTTATGAAATCATGGATCCTGAAGAAGTTGGTGTCACAGAAAGTGCAATTGTTTTAACAGCAAGAAGTGGTAGAGCTGCTTTAGCTTACAGAGCAAAAAAAATCGGTTATGAATTAACCAAGATTCAATTAGATGAAGCTTACAAAGAATTTTTAAATACTGCAGATAAGCAAAAAGAAGTTAAAGACAACGATATTCATATAATAATGAAAGAAGTAAACAAAACTTCAAAAATAGCTATAGCATAAAATTTATCCGTTATGAAATTTAACATTGCTGTTATTCCTGGAGATGGAATTGGTCCTGAAGTAGTAGAACAAGCTAAAAAAGCATTAGATGCTGTTGCAGAAGCTTATGACCATATTTTTCTTTATAAAGAAGCTCAATTAGGAGCATCTGCAATGAGTATAGATGGGAACCCTTTACCAAAAAAAACTATTGAAATTTGTAAAAATGCTGATGCTATTTTATTCGGTGCTGTTGGTAATGCCAAATATGATAATGATCCTAGTGCTAAAGTAAGACCAGAACAAGGTTTGTTAAAATTAAGACAAGAACTTGACTTATTTTGCAAAATTAAACCAGTAAAAGCCTATGATAATTTAATCTATAATTCACCTTTAAAAAGAGAAGTTATAAAAGGTACAGATTTTATCATTTTTAGAGAATTAACAGGCGGAATTTATTTTGGAGAAAAAAAAATAAGCGATGATGAAAAATCTGCCTATGATGCAAGTGTATACACTGTTGATGAAATTTCTAGAGTAACACATTTGGCTTTTAAAGCAGCAAAAAATAGAAAAAAGAAAGTTACTTTAGTTGATAAGGCTAATGTTTTGGAAACTTCTCGTTTATGGAGGAGAACAGTTATAGAAATTGCTAAAGAGTATAGTGATGTAGAAGTAGAGTTTATGTTTGTAGATAACGCTGCAATGAAACTAATTTTAGATCCTAAACAGTTTGATGTTATTCTCACAGAAAATCTATTTGGAGATATTATTTCTGATGAAGCAAGTGTCATTTCAGGCTCAATAGGTTTGTTAGCTTCTTCATCAATAGGTAAAAATAATGCACTTTTTGAACCTATTCATGGTTCATATCCTCTAGCAAAAGGTAAAAATATAGCAAACCCTCTAGCTTCAATTTTATCTGCAGCAATGTTATTAGAACACCTTGGTTTAGAAGAAGAAGCAGATGCTATTGAAAGAGCTGTAGAAAAATCTATAGCATTAGGCATTACAACAAAAGACATTAAACGTAAAACTCAAAAATCTACCACAACCTCAAAAGTGGGTGATTTTATAGCAGATTATATTACAAATCAAGATGATAGTAATATGAATTTCAAGAATATTCACATGGGTCAGAGTACTATTATTTAAAAAGATAAATTTTCATTAGGATAAATAAATCTTTTTTCAAATATTTGAAAAGAATATGAAAAAACAAATATCAAATATCATTTCAATTATTATTGTCATCGTAATTATAACGAGTTGATAAAGAAGTGATATTTATACATAAAATTTAAATTGAACCTTCTTGTAAAATAGAAGGTTTTTTTATTGCATTTATTTTAAGTATTGAATATCATAATAGAAAAAGGTTAAATATCTAAAAAACAAATAATTAAATGTTTTTTTTATGACTTGAAATTAAAAAGAGACATTGAGTTTTATGCAATAAAAATAAAGAAACCTGTTAGTTTTGTTAATAAAAAGTAGAAAACAGTAGATGAAATTAAATAAACACAGCCAAAGATTAACACAAGATGAGTCTCAACCAGCTTCACAAGCAATGTTGTATGCAGTTGGTTTTTCTGATGAAGATATGCAAAAAGCGCAAATAGGAATTGCAAGTACTGGTTATGATGGTAATCCATGTAATATGCACTTAAATAGATTGAAAGATGAGGTCAAAGTCGAGTGTAAAATTGCTGATATGGTTGGTTTAGGATTTAATACTATTGGAGTTTCTGATGGGATTTCTATGGGTACTTCTGGTATGAACTACTCTTTAGTTTCAAGAGATATTATTGCAGACTCAATTGAAACTGTGATGAATGCTCAAAGTTATGATGGATTAATTGCAATTGTTGGTTGTGATAAAAATATGCCAGGAGCAGTAATATCTATGCTACGTTTAAATCGTCCATCAATAATGATGTATGGGGGTACAATTGCATCAGGAAATTACAAAGGAAGAAAATTAAATATTGTGTCTGCTTTTGAAGCTTTAGGTCAAAAAGTAGCTGGTGAAATAGAAGAAGATGAATATCGAGAAATTATAAAAAGAGCCATTCCAGGAGCTGGTGCTTGTGGAGGTATGTATACAGCAAATACAATGGCATCAGCAATAGAATGTATGGGGTTTGCATTACCTTACAATTCATCTATTCCTGCTGAAAATCCTAATAAATTATCAGAGTCAGAAAGACATGCTAGAGCTATTAAAAATCTTTTAGAAAAAGATTTAAAACCTTTAGATATTATTTCTAAAAAATCAATCGAAAATGCAATTGCTCTAGTAAATGCATTAGGAGGTTCTACAAATGCTGTATTACACTTTTTAGCAATTGCACATGCAGCAGATATTGATTTTACTCTAGAAGACTTCCAAAGAGTTTCAGACAGAACTCCTTTAATTGCAGATTTAAAGCCTTCAGGAAAATACTTGATGGAAGATGTTCATGGAGTAGGAGGAACACCAGCAATTATGAAATATTTATTAGATAATGGGTATTTGTATGGCGATTGTATGACTGTTACTGGTAAAACTTTAGCTGAAAATTTAGCTGATATAGAAGCTATGGAATTTGAAGAGCAGGATGTTGTTTTTCCAACTGATAAAGCATTAAAATCTTCAGGAAACTTACAAATCTTATATGGTAATCTTGCAGAAGAAGGTGCTGTAGCAAAAATTTCAGGAAATGAAGGTTTGTTGTTTGAGGGGAAAGCTGTGGTTTATGATGGTGAGCAAGCCGCAAATACAGGAATTTCTAATGGAGAAGTAGAAAAAGGAGATGTAGTCGTCATTAGATATGTAGGCCCAAAGGGAGGTCCAGGAATGCCAGAAATGTTAAAGCCAACTTCGTTGATTATGGGAGCAGGTTTAGGTAAATCAGTTGCATTAATTACTGATGGACGTTTTTCTGGAGGAACTCATGGTTTTGTGGTAGGGCATATTACACCAGAAGCACAATCAGGAGGCGCAATAGGATTGATTGAAACTGGAGATAAAATCAGAATTAGTGCAGAAGATAATTCTATTAATGTATTAATTTCTGAAGAAGAGTTGGCACAAAGAAGAGCGAAATGGGTAGCTCCAGAGCCAAAACATAAAAAGGGAATTTTATATAAATATGCAAAATATGTAGCATCAGCATCTAAAGGATGTGTTACTGATTTGTAAAAAATATAGATAAAGGAATAAAGAAGAAAAGAAAAGAGAGAGATTGTTAAGTCTTTGTTCTTGTGTCTTTTTTCTCTAATCTAAAAAGAAAAAATATGGAAACACAAACCATAAATCAAAAAGAAACAAAGGCTAAAAAAACAGAGCGTATTTCTGGTAGCGAAGCAATTGTAAGATGTTTAATTGAAGAAGGTGTAGATATTTTGTATGGATATCCAGGAGGAGCAATTATGCCAGTTTATGACGAGTTATATAAATATCAAGATAAAATTCATCACGTATTAACAAGACACGAACAAGGTGCAACGCATTCTGCTCAAGGATATGCAAGAATTTCTGGTAAAGTAGGTGTGGCTATGGCTACTTCTGGACCAGGGGCAACCAACTTAATTACAGGTATTGCAGATGCACAAATAGATTCTACACCAATGGTGTGTATTACAGGTCAAGTACCTTCTCACTTATTGGGTTCAGATGCATTTCAAGAAACAGATATTGTTGGTATTTCTACACCAGTTACCAAATGGAATTGCCAAGTAACAAAGGCATCACAAATTCCTGAAGCAATTGCAAAAGCATTTTACATTGCTAAAAGTGGTAGACCAGGGCCTGTTTTAGTTGATATTACTAAAGATGCTCAGTTTGATGAGTTCGATTTTTCTTATGAAAAATGCACACAAGTAAGAAGCTACAATCCTGTTCCAGCAACTGATATTGCCAAAGTTGAGGAAGCAGCAAAATTGATTAATGCCGCTAAAAAGCCATTAATTGTTTGGGGACAAGGTGTTATTTTAAGTGAAGCAGAAGAGCAGTTGAAAGCTGTTATAGAAAAAGCAGGAATCCCAGCTGCATGGACTATTTTAGGTGCTTCTGCTATTCCTACTTCACATCCTTTAAATGTAGGTATGGTAGGTATGCACGGAAATTATGCTCCAAATATTTTAACAAACGACTGTGATGTTTTAATTGCTATTGGTATGCGTTTTGACGATCGCGTAACAGGGAGTTTAAATACTTATGCAAAACAAGCAAAAGTAATTCACTTTGAAATAGATCCTGCAGAGGTTGATAAAAACGTAAAAACAGATGTAGCTGTTTTAGGTGATGCCAAAACAAGTTTAGACTTATTATTGCCATTATTGAATGATAATTCTCATGCAGATTGGCATCAAAAGTTCAAAGACCTATATCAAATTGAATACGACAAAGTTATCAAGAATGATATTCATCCAACCAAAGAAGGTTTAACAATGGGTGAAGTTTTGAAAGAAATCAATATTCAAAGTAAAGGTGAAGCAGCAATTGTAACTGATGTTGGGCAACACCAAATGGTAGCTTGTAGATATGCAGATTTTAATGTCTCTAAAAGTAATATTACTTCAGGTGGATTAGGAACAATGGGCTTTGGTCTGCCAGCAGCAATTGGTGCAAAAATGGCAGCTCCAGAGCGTGAAGTAGTTTCTATTTCTGGTGATGGTGGTTACCAAATGACAATTCAGGAATTAGGTACAATTTTTCAGCAAAAAGCAGCTGTAAAAGTAGTGGTTTTAAACAACGATTTTTTAGGAATGGTTCGTCAATGGCAACAGTTGTTTTTTGACAAACGTTATGCATCAACAGAAATGGTAAATCCTAATTTTGTAGCAATAGCAGAAGGGTATTATATAAAAGCCAAAAAAGTTACAAAACGAGAAGAATTAGCACCAGCTGTAAAAGAAATGATGGAAAGTAAAGAGGCTTATTTCTTGGAAGTTTGCGTAGAAAAAGAAGACAATGTTTTCCCAATGATTCCTTCAGGAGCAAGCGTTTCAGATATACGTTTAGAATAAAGAATAAAGAATAAAGAATAAAGAACAAAGATTAAAGAGTTGAGTGAGAACTTTAAAACTTTAAACTTTAAACCTTGAACTTACGAGTATGAGTGCAGAAGAAAAACAATTGTATTCAGTATCAATTTATACTGAAAATAATATTGGATTGTTGAATAGAATTTCAGCAATTTTCCAAAGAAGACATATCAATATAGAGAGTTTAAATACTTCACCTTCAGAAATTGAAGGCGTTTCTAAATTTACCATTGTCGTAAATATGAATGAAGTAAACATCAAAAAAATTATTGGTCAGATAGAAAAACAAGTAGAGGTAATTAAAGCATATTATCACAGTTTAGATGATATTATTTATCAAATTGCTGGCTTGTTTAAAATTAAATCAGAATTATTATTTGAAGAACGTCAAATTCAGAACATCATTAAAGAAAGCAATGCTAGAATTGTAACCGTTAACAAAGAATTCTTTGTTCTTGAAAAATCTGGTAAAAAAGAAGAAATTGTAGCATTGTATAATAAATTAAGTCCATTTGGAATTATGCAGTACACACGTTCTGGCTTAATTGCAGTTACTAAAGAAGAGATGAAAATATCATCATTATTACAAACATACAACAACTAAAAAAAATGTAAGAAAAGAGAAAATAGAATTCAGAATAAAGATTTTTTTAAGTCTTTGTTCTTTTCTTTTTGTTCTTTTCTCTCGTTAAAAATTAAAACAAAAAAAATGTCAAATTATTTTAACACATTAACATTAAGACAAAAATTAGAGCAATTAGGACAATGTCGTTTTATGGATGCTTCAGAATTTGAAGACGGAGTAAACGCTTTAAAAGGAAAGAAAATTGTTATTGTGGGCTGTGGAGCACAAGGTTTAAATCAAGGTTTAAATATGAGAGATTCTGGTTTAGATATTTCTTATACTTTAAGACAAGCAGCAATAGATCAAAAAAGACAATCATACATCAATGCAACTTCTAACGATTTTGCAGTAGGTACTTATGAAGAAATGTTACCAACTGCAGATTTGATAATTAATTTAACACCAGATAAACAACACACAAATGTTGTGAATGCTGTGATGCCATTGATGAAAAAAGGAGCAACTTTATCTTATTCTCACGGTTTTAATATTGTTGAAGAAGGAATGCAAATTAGAAAAGATTTAACTGTAATTATGGTGGCACCAAAATCGCCAGGATCTGAAGTTCGTGAAGAATTTAAAAGAGGTTTTGGAGTACCAACATTAACAGCTGTTCATCCAGAAAACGATCCAGAAGGAAAAGGTTGGGCACAAGCAAAAGCATACGCTGTTGCAACAGGAGGTCATACAGCAGGAGTTTTAGAATCTTCTTTTGTGGCAGAAGTAAAGTCAGATTTAATGGGAGAGCAAACTATTTTATGTGGTTTGTTACAAACTGGTGCAATTTTATCTTTTGATAAAATGGTTGCAGAAGGTATAGACGCTGGTTATGCAGCAAAATTAATTCAATATGGTTGGGAAACGACTACTGAAGCTTTAAAACACGGAGGAATCACGAATATGATGGACAGATTGTCTAATCCTGCAAAAGTGGAAGCATTTCGATTATCAGAAGAGTTAAAAGACATTATGCGTCCATTATTTCAAAAACATATGGATGATATTATGACTGGTCATTTCTCTAAAACGATGATGGAAGATTGGGAAAATGACGATATAAACCTATTAACATGGCGAGCTGCAACTGGTGAAACTGCTTTCGAAAAACAAGAAATAACTTCGGATGAAATTCCAGAACAAGAATATTTTGATCACGGAACTTTATTAGTTGCTTTTGTAAGAGCAGGAGTAGAATTGGCTTTTGAAGCAATGACAGAATCTGGAATTATAGATGCATCTGCTTATTACGAATCTTTACACGAAACACCATTAATTGCAAACACAATTGCAAGAATGAAGTTGGCAGAAATGAATCGTGTAATTTCTGATACAGCTGAATATGGTTGTTATTTATTCGATCACGCTTGTAAGCCGTTATTAACGGATTTTATGAAAACCATTTCTACAAACGTAATTGGTAAACCATTTAGTTCAGAAAATGGAGTTGATAACCAAGAATTGATTAGAATTAACAAGATTATTAGAAATCATCCTGTGGAAATTGTAGGAGAGCAATTAAGAGCCTCTATGACAGCAATGAAAGTTATAAAATCAGTATAAATATCCCCCAATTTTTTAACAAAAAACCTGTCAGATTTAAGAGTTTGACAGGTTTCTTTTTTACATTTGAACGATGCCTACAAACCCAATCTATTTTCCAAATTTAGAGAACGTAAAAGAAGCTGCCAAGAATTTAAAAGAAGTAGTTTCTAAAACACCTTTGAGTAAAAACAGGAATCTTTCTAAACAGTTTAATGCTAATATTTTCTTTAAAAGAGAAGATTTACAAGTGGTACGTTCTTATAAAATTAGAGGTGCTTATAATAAAATGTCTTCTCTGAATGCTGATGAAAAACAACGAGGAATTGTTTGTGCAAGTGCAGGAAATCACGCACAAGGTGTTGCTTTATCTTGTAAATTATTGCAGATAAAAGGAACGATTTTTATGCCATCTCCAACTCCAAATCAAAAGATTGAACAAGTAAAAATGTTTGGAGAAGAGTTTATTGAAATTGTTATTGAAGGCGATACTTTTGATGACGCTTTTAATGCTGCAAAACAAGAATGTGATACAAAAACCAAAACTTTTATTCATCCTTTTGATGATAAAAAAGTTATTGAAGGACAAGCTACAGTTGGTTTAGAGATTCTAGAACAAGCATTAGAAAAAATTGATTACGTTTTCGTGCCAATAGGAGGTGGAGGAATATCAGCTGGTTTGTCATCCGTTTTTAAATATCTATCACCAGAAACAAAAATTATTGGTGTTGAACCAGAAGGAGCTCCATCAATGTTAACATCCATTAATAATAAAAAAAATACAGCTTTAGTTAAAATTGATCCTTTTGTAGATGGTGCAGCTGTAAAAAAAGTGGGCGATTTGAATTTTGAAATTTGTCAACAAAACTTACACAAAGTTATAACTGTTCCAGAAGGAAAAATTTGTCAGACTATTTTAGATTTATACAACAAAGATGCAATTGTGGTAGAACCTGCAGGTGCTTTAAGTATTGCTGCTTTAGACTTTTTTGCTGACGAAATCAAGGGTAAAAACATAGTTTGTATTGTAAGTGGAAGTAATAATGACATCACAAGAACAGCAGAAATTAAAGAAAGAGCGTTGTTATTTGCAAACTTGAAACATTATTTCATTGTAAAATTTCCACAAAGAGCTGGAGCTTTAAAAGAATTTGTAGCAGAGATTTTAGGGCCAAATGATGATATAACACATTTTGAGTACACCAAAAAAAGTAACAGAACAAATGGAGCTGCTGTTGTAGGTTTACAATTAAAATCATCTAAAGATTTAGTGCCTTTAATCCAAAGAATGAAAGAAAATAATTTCTTTGGCGACTATTTAAATGACAAGCCAGATTTGTTTCAATTTTTGGTGTAGAAATACACAAAATCCTTAATATATCCAATAATAGTAAATATCGAAAAGCTTTTCGCTTTTTAAGACAGCAAAGGATAGTTGTCATTATAAAATTAACTAAATTTGATTAAAATAATAATCTACTCAATTTATAGAGTAATTGTATAATTTATGATTATGAAAACTAAATTTAAAGAAATACCAAACGAGTATAAGATTTCGTCTTTAGTTAGCCAAAATACATATTTAGTTGGTGGTGAGTTAAAAGAATGGAAAGGAGAAATGGCAGAAGTATATTCTACAATTTCTTCTACTGAAGAATATGAACCAACTTTATTAGGTACAGTTCCTAACCTAACAGAAAATGAAGCATTAGAAGCTTTAAATGCTGCTTATAGAGCCTATGATAAAGGTCAGGGTTTATGGCCTACAATGCGTGTTGCAGATAGGATTTCGTGTATGGAAGAGTTTGCAGAGCAAATGAAAACCAAAAGAGGTGAGGTTGTAAAACTGTTGATGTGGGAAATAGGAAAATCTTTACCAGATTCCGAAAAAGAATTTGATAGAACTGTAGAGTATATTTATGATACAATTGAGGACTACAAACAAATGGATCGTGATTCTGCTAAATTTGAAAAAAATAGTGGAGTTCACGCACACATAAGAAGAGGTCCTCTTGGAGTTGTTTTGTGTTTAGGACCTTATAATTATCCTTTAAATGAAACTTTTGCTTTGTTGATTCCTGCCTTAATTATGGGAAATACAACTGTTTTCAAACCTGCAAAACACGGAGTTTTATTATTATCTCCATTAATGGAAGCTTTTCAGAATAGTTTTCCAGAAGGTGTTGTAAATATCATCTATGGTAGAGGTCGTGTTTTAGCAACTCCAATTATGAAAACTGGTAAGGTTGATGTATTAGCATTAATTGGAAATAGTAAATCAGCAAATGCAATTCAGGCAAATCATCCATATAAAAATAGATTACGTTTGGTGTTAGGTTTAGAAGCTAAAAATCCAGGAATTGTCTTACCAGATGCAGATTTAGATTTAGCCATTAACGAATGTATTACAGGATCTACTTCTTTTAACGGACAAAGATGTACAGCTTTAAAAGTATTGTACGTTCACGAACATATTGTAGATAAATTTAACAAACGTTTTGCAGAAAGAGTAGATGCTTTAAAATTTGGTAATCCTTGGGAAGATTCTGTAAAATTAACACCTTTACCAGAACCAGGAAAACCTGCTTATATTCAAGAATTGATAGATGATGCCACTAAAAAAGGTGCGAAAATTATCAATAAAAAAGGAGGAGAAACTACAGATAATTATATTTATCCAGCAGTTTTATATCCAGTTTCTAAAGAGATGCGTGTTTATAAAGAAGAACAATTTGGGCCAGTAATCCCTATTGTTTCTTTTAAAAATATTCAAGAACCTTTAGATGACATGGCTGAATCGAATTATGGACAACAAGTAAGTGTTTTTGGTAGCGAAGTTAAAACGTTAGCACCTTTAATTGATACTTTGGTAAACTTGGTTTGTAGAGTAAACTTAAATAGTGCTGCTCAAAGAGGGCCAGATGTGTATCCGTTTACAGGTAGAAAAGATTCTGCTGTAGCAACATTAAGTGTACATGATGCTTTACGTTCATTTTCAATTAGAACTTTTGTTGCTTCTAAAGACACAGCATACAACAATGCCATATTACAGGAATTACTAGATAAAAAAGCATCGAATTTTATAAGTACTGATTATATTTTATAAAAAAGAGCGACAATTTTGTCGCTCTTTTTTATTTTCCCAAAGGAATAACAATTAAACCAGAAAATTTTTCTGAATATTCTAATTTGGCTTTGTCAGCTTCTAGTTTTGTTTTGTAATTACCAACTTTTATTTTCCAATAAGGTTGTTCATAATCTAATTTAGTGTATACATTTGGATAATTAACTTTAAACTTCTTTTGCAAGCTTCTAGCTTTAGTTTCATTTCCATAATAAATTTGAATTCTGTAACCATAGCCATACTTTCTATTAAAATTTCTTTTTTTTGTAATTAACTTTTTAATTTCAGGACTACTATTTGTTTTACTTTGCGCAAAAAATCCAAACGAAAAAGTTAAACAAAAAACAACTACTAAATATACTCTGTTCTTAAAAATCATAAAAATTTGTTTGTACAAAAATAACGACTAGCATCATATTAATATTGAATAAAATGTTATTTAGAATTGTTATAAATTAGTATTTAACATTCTAATAGCTTTTAAAAATTTAGCAATATGTAGTACTTTTGTGCAACTGTTCAAAAACCGTTTTTTGAGCTATTTTATACACAATACTAAAAATAGTTTGTAAATATGAAAAGTGTAGCCTTACACAGTAAACTTGCTAAAGTACTTCTAAAGAGTTTTACATTCATTCTGTTTTTTGCATTCAGCTTATCAACTACTTCACAAGAAGTGGATGAAGCACGTCAAAAAGAAGGAAGAAAAATATTTAAGTCTCTATGTGCTTCATGTCATAAACTTGATAAAAAGTTAATTGGTCCTGCTCTTGGTGGTATAGAACAAAGAAGAGAAAACGATTGGTTAAAAGCTTGGATAAAAAATAATGCAGAATTAAGAGCCTCTGGTGATAGGGATGCTATTGCTATTTTCGAAGAATACAATGGTTCAGTAATGTCTGCCTTTCCACAATTAAGTGACCAGCAAATTGATGATATTTTATATTATACCACTGTTGGAGAGTTAGAAAAAAAGGTTGTTGGACCTATTCCGCCTTCAAATCCTGATGGAGGAGATAATACTCCAAAATGGATTATATGGTTTTTAGCTGGAGCAATTGTAGTTGCTTTCTTAATGATTGCAAGTTTATTAAAACAAGTAAACGAATTAAAAGGAAATACCTCACCAGAAACAACTTCTAATCTTAAAAGAGATTTACATGAACTCTGGGAGGGAATCAAAAGAAATACATTTTTAAAAGTATCGTCTACAATATTTCTATTATTGATAGGAGCTTATGTTGTTTTTGGAATAATATTTAAAGTAGGTGTTGATGAAGGATATACGCCATTACAACCAATTGCATTTTCACACAAAATTCATGCAGGAGAAAATAAAATTGAGTGTCAATATTGCCACTCATCTGCAAAACACAGCAAGCATTCAGGTATTCCGTCTGTGAATGTCTGTATGAATTGTCATAAAAATATAGCAGAAGTTGCAGAAGGTACAAAAGTTGAGTGGGATGGAATGACTTATGGTAAGGCAGAATTAGATAAAGAAATAGCAAAAATCTATAAAGCTGCTGGTTGGAATCCTGAAACTTTAGAATATACTGGAGAAACACAGCCAATAAAGTGGATTAGAATTCACAACTTGCCAGATTTTGCGTATTTTAACCACTCACAACACGTTACAGTAGCAGGTTTAAAATGTCAAAAATGTCATGGACCAGTTGAAGAAATGGATGAAATGCGTCAGTACTCACCATTAACAATGGGTTGGTGTATCAATTGTCATAGAGAAACAAATGTAGATTTAAAAGGCAACGATTATTATGATAAAATTCATAAAGAATTGGCTAAAAAATATAATGTAGATAAAGTTACTATAGCTCAGCTAGGAGGTTTAGAGTGTGGTAAATGTCACTATTAAAATGAAGAATTGTGGTGTTGTTTTTTTAGTAACAGCTAAAAAGCAACAATTAACTACTAATAACTAATATAAATGGCTTCAAACAAAAAATACTGGAAAAGTGTTGAGGAACTAAAAGATAGTCCTATTGTTGAAACGTTAAGTAAAAACGAATTTGTAGAAGAGATAGCTACAGATAAGTTTTTAGGAGATAAAGAAACATTAGAAAATTCTTCTACTACTCGTAGAGATTTCTTGAAATATGTTGGATTTACAACTGCAGCAGCTTCCCTAGCTGCATGTGAAGGACCTGTTAAAAAGTCTATTCCTTATGTTGTAAAGCCAAATGATACTATTCCTGGTGTTGCAGATTGGTATGCTTCTTCTATGGCAGATGGTTATGATTTTGCTAATATTTTAGTAAAAACAAGAGAAGGACGTCCAATTCAAATCATGCCAAATAAAGAGGCGAATGGTACTACAAGTGCGAGAGTACAAGCAGCTGTTTTATCTTTATACGACGAAAATTTACGTTTAAAGGAGCCAACAAAGAATAATGAAGTTATTGGTTGGAATCAAGCTGAAGATGAAATTAAAAAAGCATTAGTTTCTCTAAAAAATGCAAACAAGCCTGTTGTATTACTTACAGGAACTTTAGCAAGCCCCTCTACACATAAAATTATTGAAGAGTTTGTCTCTGCATATCCAAATGTAAAGCATGTAATTTATGATGCTGTTTCAGAAAACGGAGTATTAGAAGCAATGCAAGCAATGCATGGTAAACGTGCGTTGCCAAATTATCATTTAGATAAAGCGAAAACAATAGTTTCTTTTGGTGCTGATTTCTTGGGTGATTTCCATGGTGGTTTTGAAAAATCTTACATCAATGGTAGAAAACCAGAAACTGGCAACATGTCTTACCATGTTCAGTTTGAGAGTAACATGTCTTTAACTGGAGCAAATTCAGATAAAAGAGTTGTTGTAAAGCCTTCAAATCAAGTTTATGCTTTATTAAATTTATATAAAGCAATCACAGGAGAAAGTGTTTCTTCTAAAGTTACACCTGTAGATGCTGAAATCAAGAAACTAGCAACTGAACTCAAAAAAGCGGGTTCTAAAGGTGTTGTTTTAACAGGTTTGAATGATAAAAATTCTCAATTAGTAGCATTAGCAATTAATAAAGCTTTAAATAGCGAAATTATAGATACCGATAATACTTTAAATATTCGTCAAGGAAATGATGCAGAAGTAATACAGTTGGTAAAAGATATGAAAGCTGGTAAAGTTGGTGGTTTATTAACTTACAACATAGATCCAGTTTATACCTTACCAAATACAGCTGATTTTTCAGAAGGATTAAAAAAAGTGAGTTTAAAAGTAGCGTTGTCAACAGATAATAATGCTAGTGTTGATGCTATGGAATATGCATTACCAACTCCACACTTTTTAGAATCTTGGGGAGATACACAATTTGATGAAGTTACTTATGGTTTAGCACAACCAACTATTCAGCCATTATTTAATACACGTCAGTTTCAAGATGTACTGTTAAACTTAACAGGAAATTCAACTGATTACTATGAATATTTAAAAACTTATGCTACCAATACTGTTTTAAATGGTGGTTCTTGGAATACAGCTTTACATAACGGTTTTTATAAAAAAGAAATTACAAACGCTACAATTGAAACTAATACTGAAACACAAGAATCAGTATTAATAGCAAATGTTGCATCTCAATTAGTAAGAGCAACCAAAGCTTCAGCTTTTGAATTGAATTTATATACCAAAACTGGTTTAGGTGATGGTAAACAAGCAAATAACCCTTGGTTACAAGAATTTCCTGATCCAATAACGAGAGCTTCTTGGGATAATTATTTGACAATTTCTATGGCTGATGCTAAAGAATTAGATTTTTCTAATCCAGTAAAAGATAATGGAGCTATTAATGGAGATTATGCAAAAGTTTCTGTTAATGGTCAAGAAGTAGTTGTTCCTGTAATGATTCAACCAGGGCAAGCAAAAGGTTCTATTGGTTTAGCATTAGGTTTTGGAAAAACTTTCGGATTAAAAGAAGAAATGCAAGTTGGTGTTAATGCATATCCTTTATATGCAAACATGAACAATATTCAATATAATGTTTCAATAGAAAAAGTTTCTGGAACTCACGAGTTTGCTTGTACTCAAGTACAAAAAACAATTGCAGGGCGTCATGATATTTTAAAAGTAGCTTCTCTAAAGGAATATAATACAGTAGCTCCAAAAGATCATCACCATGGATGGAATAAGCCAGCTTATGTATCATATGATCACCAAGAAGTAGAAGCAAATACTATTGATATTTGGGATGAACATAACAGAGATATGGGGCATCACTTTAACTTATCAATAGATTTAACTTCTTGTACAGGTTGTGGTGCTTGTGTGATTGCTTGTCATGCAGAAAATAATGTTCCTGTTGTTGGTAAAAAAGAAGTAAGAGTAGGTAGAGATATGCACTGGTTGCGTATTGATAGATATTACTCATCAGAAGTAGAAACAAGAGAAGATGCTAAAGAGTTAGGTTTAGGAAGAGGAGATATGTATAAAGCTTTAGAAACTGAAGCTGAAAATCCTGAAGTTACTTTCCAACCAATGATGTGTCAACATTGTAACCATGCTCCATGTGAGACTGTATGTCCAGTAGCAGCAACCTCTCATGGACGTCAAGGTCAAAACCAAATGGCATACAACAGATGTGTGGGTACAAGATATTGTGCAAACAACTGTCCTTATAGAGTTCGTAGGTTTAATTGGTTCAATTATGCAAATAATGAAGAGTTTGACTTTAATATGAACAACGAATATGGTAAAATGGTATTAAATCCAGATGTTACTGTACGTTCTAGAGGAGTTATGGAAAAATGCTCTATGTGTATTCAAATGACACAAGCAACAATATTAAAAGCAAAAAGAGAAGGAAGAGCTGTAAATACAGATGAATTTGAAACAGCTTGTTCATCAGCTTGTACAACTGGAGCTTTAGTTTTTGGTGATATTAACAATAAAGAAGATAAAGTTACAGCGTTAGTTGAAGATAAAAGAGCTTATAATGTATTAGATTACTTACAGACAAAACCAAATGTAATCTATCAAGTAAAAATTAAAAATACAAACGAAGCGTAATTAAATTTAAGATATAAAATATGTCTCATTACGAAGCACCCATAAGGGAACCTTTAGTATTAGGTGATAAAAGTTATCACGATATTACCGAAGACATTGCTAGGCCAATAGAAGGTAAAGCAAATAAGAATTGGTACATGGCATTTTATATTTCTTTAGCAGCAATGCTTTGGGGATTTGGATGTATCTTTTACACAGTAGGAACTGGTATTGGAGTTTGGGGATTAAGCAAGAACATTGGTTGGGCTTGGGATATTACTAACTTTGTATGGTGGGTAGGTATTGGTCATGCAGGGACATTAATCTCGGCAGTACTTTTATTATTCCGTCAAAAGTGGAGAATGGCAATTAACCGTTCTGCTGAAGCCATGACAATTTTTGCGGTTTTTCAAGCAGGATTGTTTCCAATTATTCACATGGGGCGTCCTTGGAATGGATACTGGGTACTACCAATTCCAAATCAATTTGGTTCTTTATGGGTAAACTTTAATTCTCCATTACTTTGGGACGTATTTGCAATTTCTACGTACTTATCTGTATCACTAGTATTTTGGTGGACAGGTTTGTTACCAGACTTTGCAACCATAAGAGATAGAGCAGTTAAACCATTTCAAAAGAAAATTTATGCTTTAGTTAGTTTTGGTTGGAGTGGAAGAGCTAAAGATTGGCAACGTTTCGAAGAAGTATCTTTGGTATTAGCAGGTTTAGCAACACCATTAGTACTTTCTGTACATACAATTGTATCTTTTGACTTTGCTACATCTATCAATCCAGGTTGGCACTCTACAATATTCCCTCCTTATTTTGTAGCAGGGGCAATTTTTTCAGGATTTGCAATGGTACAAACCTTATTAGGAATAATGAGAAAAGTAACCAATATGGAAGCTTACATTACACGTATGCATATTGAATATATGAATATTGTAATTATATTAACTGGTGGAATTGTAGCAGTAGCGTATGCAACAGAATTCTTTATAGCTTGGTACACAGGTTCGCCTTACGAATATTATACGTATTTGTCTATAGGAGCTGAAACTGGTCCTTATGGATGGGCATTTTGGTCTTTACTAATATGTAACATATTTACTCCACAATTACTTTGGATTAAGAAGATTAGAAGAAGTTTTATTTGGTCTTTCATTATATCGATTGTTATAAATATAGGTATGTGGTTCGAACGTTTTGATATTATTGCAATTGTTTTAAGTAAAGGTCATTTACCTTCAACTTGGTGGCGTTTTGAACCTACATTTGTAGATGTTGGAATATTTATTGGAACGATAGGTTTCTTCTTTGTGTTATTCTTATTGTATGCAAGAACTTTTCCAGTAATTCCAATTGCAGAAATGAAAACTATTTTAAAATCTTCTGGTGAAGGTTATAAAAAGAGAAGGGAACAAGGAATACCTACTAAACCAACTGTAGTTTTAGCAGAAAAGAAAATTATTGAAGTAGATTCTACTGACAAAAAAGATAAAAAATAAATATGGAATCATCTAAAGTTATACATGCATTATATAATGATGACGAAGTGCTTTTAGATGCTGTAAAAGCGGTTAAAGAAGAACATCATCATATAGAAGAAGTATTTTGTCCCTTTCCTGTACACGGTTTAGACAAAGCTATGGGAATTGCACCTACAAGATTAGCGATTACTGCTTTTATGTATGGTATTACTGGTTTGTCTATAGCAATTTGGATGACAAATTATATGATGATTCAAGATTGGCCACAAGATATTGGAGGGAAACCAAGTTTTTCTTGGATTGAAAATATGCCAGCTTTTGTACCAATTCTATTTGAATTGACAGTGTTTTTTGCAGCACACTTAATGGTAATTACTTTTTATATGAGAAGTAGAATATGGCCATTTAAAGAGGCAGAAAATCCAGATCCTAGAACTACAGATGACCATTTTTTAATGGAGATTCCTGTAAAAGAAAGTGCAGTAGAAGAATTAACGACTCTACTTACTAAAACAGGGGCTGTAGAAATTAATGTAGTAGATAAGCACTAATAAATAGATAATGAAAAATTTAAAATTAATTATCGTTTTAGTAATCTTTGCAAGTGTTATTTCTTCTTGTAATGATAAAAGAAAGCGTCAGTTACAGTACATGCCAGATATGTATGTATCTGTACCTTATGATGTAGATGATGCAGATGGTTTAAATAATAAACCTGTAAATAGTAAACCTGTTGCAGGTACTATTCCTAGAGGTGGTCATCCAGCTTATGATATTCCTGATACACCAGATGGTTATGAAAAATCTAAAGCTGAATTAAAAAATCCTTTAGAAGCAACAGAAGAAAATTTAGAAAATGGTAAGGCAATGTACACGATTTACTGTACTTCTTGTCATGGAAAAAAAGGAGATGGTAAAGGACACCTAGCAGTAACTGAAAAGTTTTTAGGAATACCAAGTTATGCAGATAGAGATATAAACTCGGGTACAATTTATCATGTGATTATGCATGGTAAAAATTTAATGGGTTCACACTCATCTCAATTAACGTACAAAGAACGTTGGCAGATTGCACATTACGTTGAAAAATTACGTTCAGATTTAGTAAAATAATTACAAAAAGAAGAATACGAAAGATATGTATCAATTCTCAAGTAAATTAAAAATAGCATCACTTATACTTATTGTTGTAGGTGCATTAGGTATTGGTTATGGCTTTTTAAGTGCGCCAAGTTCTTTAGAAGAAGCTAAAGAAATGATGGCACATCAAGCTTCACATGGAGATAGTCATGATACTGCTAATCATGATAATAAAGATAATCATGAACAAAAACATGCAAACAAAGAAGTACATGGTCATGATGCTAATTCAACTGATAAGCATGCAGAGCATGTATATCATCAATTAAAAAATAGACCTTGGTCTGCATTTTACGTTGCTTTATTCTTCTTTTTAGGAATTTCTTTACTTGTTTTAGCATTTTATGCGGCTCAAAGAGTAGCACAATCTGGTTGGTCTGTTGTTTTATTTAGAGTCATGGAAGCCATTACTGCGAATTTAGTACCAACTTCTATCATCATGGTATTGGTAATTTTATCTGCATCAGTATTCCATTGGAATCATATGTTTTCATGGATGGCAGAGGGTACTTTTGATCCTACAAGTGATAATTATGATGCCATAGTTGATGGCAAATCTTGGTGGATTAATATTCCTGGATGGACAATTAGAGGTATAGTTTATTTGTTACTTTGGAATGCGTACAGATGGTTTATAAGAAAGAATTCAATAGCAGAAGATACTGCTAACGATGGTTATAAAACCTATAAGAAAAACTACAATGCATCAGTTATATTTCTGGTTGTATTTATGCTAACTGAAACTATGATGTCTTGGGATTGGATTATGGGATTAGATCCTCACTGGTTCTCTACATTATTTGGCTGGTACGTTTTAGCAAGTTTATTGGTAAGTGCTTTAACAGTAATTGCTTTTGTAACAATCTATTTACGTTCTAAAGGGGCTTTACCAGGTGTAAATGATAGTCATATACATGATTTAGCAAAATTTATGTTCGGCTTTTCTGTATTCTGGACATACTTATGGTTTGCTCAATTCATGTTAATCTGGTATGCAAATATTCCAGAAGAAACTACCTATTTTGCAGCAAGATTTAATGAATACAAATTACCATTTTTATCAATGTTAGTAATGAACTTTGTATTCCCAATATTATTATTAATTAATAGTGATTTTAAAAGTATCCCTTGGTTTGTGATTATTGGAGGTTTGGTAATTCTAGGTGGTCATTACATAGATATTTATGTTATGGTAATGCCAGGTACAGTTGGTGGTCAAGGAGCATTTGGTTTGCCTGAATTAGGAGGATTGTTATTCTTTTTAGGAATTTTTATTTATACAGTTTTTAGTGCTTTCGAAAAAGCGAGTCCAGTACCAAAAGGAAATCCATTTTTAGAAGAGAGTGAGCATTTTCACTATTATAATATTGAACACAGAGGAGAAGGTTCAGAAGATCATCATTAATTAAGAAAAGATTTAAACAAATAAGAAAAGATATATGCTAGCTCTATTTTATATTTTTATAGGTGTTGCAATAGGTGTAAGTTTTTGGCAGATTACTAGAATTTTAAATTTTAGAGGTGATATTGCAAATGATAAAGACAACGCCAAGCAGGGTAAATATGCAATTTATTTTATGGTATTCTTTTATGCTATAATGATTTATTGTTTAATAGCTCTTAACGTAGTTATGCTTCCTGAATCTGCTTCAATAGAAGGAGAACATGATGATAGATTATTTAACATTACATTTTGGTTAATAGGTATTGTTCAGTTTATAATGCAGTTTTTAATTTTCTATTTTACATTTAAATATAGAGGAAATAAAAATAACAAAGCAAAATTTTATGCAGATAGCCATCAATTAGAATTAATATGGACAGTTACTCCTGCTATTGTTCTTGTAGGGCTAATTGGCTATGGTTTATGGCAGTGGAATAATGTAATGGATTTATCTGAATTAGAAGATCCGATTGTGATAGAAGTATATTCTCAACAGTTTAGGTGGGATGCACGCTATGCAGGAGAAGATAAAACTTTAGGTCTAGGTAATGTAAATTACATTAAAGGAATAAATACAATGGGAGTTGATATGTCAGATAAAAACTCTCAAGATGATATTCAAGTAACAGAATTATATTTGCCTAAAGGAAGAAAAATACATTTTAAATTCCGTTCTCAAGATGTATTACATTCAGCTTATATGCCCCACTTTAGAGCTCAAATGAATTGTGTACCAGGTATGGTTACTGAATTTGGATTTACTCCAAAATACACAACAGAAGAAATGAGACAACAATCTGAAGTTAGAGCCAAAACCAAGAGAATAAATAAAGTAAGAGCAGCTAAAGGAGAAGAACTTTACGAATTTGACTACCTACTGTTATGTAATAAAATCTGTGGAGCTTCTCATTATAACATGCAGATGAAAATTACTGTTGTAGAGCAAGAAGAATATGACAAGTGGATTGCGAAACAACCAACTTTAGCATCAGTAATAAAAGAATAAAAAATTATAATACACTACAAATAAAATAAGATTATGTCAGAACATCATCATAAAGAAACATTTGTAACAAAATATATATTTAGCCAAGATCATAAGATGATCTCTAAACAGTTTCTAATAACAGGTATGTTTATGGGTATCATAGGTGTGTTTATGTCTATGTTATTCCGTTTACAATTAGCTTGGCCAGAAAAATCATTTTCAATTATAGAGGCATTTTTAGGACCACATCAAACAGATGGGGTTATGAATCCTGATATGTATCTGGCATTGGTTACCATACATGGTACAATAATGGTATTTTTTGTATTAACAGCAGGGTTAAGTGGTACTTTTTCAAATTTATTAATTCCATTGCAAATAGGAGCTAGAGATATGGCTTCAGGATTTCTGAACATGATCTCTTACTGGTTATTTTTTATATCATCAGTAGTAATGGTTATTTCTTTATTTGTTGAAGCTGGACCAGCATCTGCAGGATGGACAATTTATCCTCCATTATCTGCATTGCCACAGGCAATACCAGGTTCTGGAACAGGTATGACATTATGGTTAGTTTCAATGGCTATCTTTATTGCATCATCTTTAATTGGTTCGTTAAACTATATTGTTACCATTTTCAATTTAAGAACAAAAGGAATGAAAATGACAAGATTGCCTCTAACAATGTGGGCTTTCTTTATTACTGCAATTATTGGTGTGGTTTCTTTTCCAGTTTTATTATCTGCTGCTTTGTTATTAATATTTGATAGAAGTTTTGGTACATCATTTTACCTATCAGATATATTTATATCAGGAGAAGTTTTACATTATCAAGGAGGATCACCAGTATTGTTTGAACACCTATTTTGGTTTTTAGGTCACCCAGAAGTATATATTGTATTACTACCAGCATTAGGTATAACATCAGAAATTATATCAACACATTCTAGAAAACCGATTTTTGGGTATAGAGCGATGGTAATGTCAATTATGGCAATTGCATTCTTATCTACAATTGTATGGGGGCATCACATGTTTATCTCTGGGATGAATCCGTTTTTAGGGTCAGTATTTACATTCACAACATTATTAATTGCAATTCCTTCTGCTGTGAAAGCATTTAACTATATCACCACTTTGTGGAAAGGAAACCTCCAATTGAATCCAGCAATGTTATTTTCAATAGGATTGGTTTCTACATTTGTAACAGGTGGTTTAACAGGATTGGTTTTAGGAGATTCAGCTTTAGATATTGCAATACACGATACTTATTTTGTAGTTGCTCACTTCCATTTAGTAATGGGTGTTTCAGCTATTTTTGGAATGTATGCAGGTATTTATCATTGGTTTCCTAAAATGTATGGAAGAATGATGAACAAAACACTAGGGTATTGGCATTTTTGGATAACTATTGTTTGTGCTTACGGAGTATTTTGGCCAATGCATTTTATTGGTTTAGCAGGTTTACCAAGAAGATACTATTCTAATACAGCTTTTCCAATGTTTGATGATTTAGCAGATGTAAATGTTGTAATCACCATATTTGCTTTAGTAGGTGGTTTAGCACAAATTATATTTTTAGCTAACTTCTTTATTTCTATTTACAGAGGAAGAAAAGCAACACAAAACCCATGGAATTCAAATACTATTGAGTGGACAACTCCTGTAGAACACATTCATGGAAACTGGCCAGGAAAAATACCTGAAGTACACAGATGGGCTTATGATTATAGTAAACGTGTAGATCCTAATGATGATGATAGTGATTATTTACATGGTCAAGATTTTGTTTTACAAACAACACCTTTGTTAGATGGTGAAGAGCCTTCATAACAATGAAATTATAAAATAATAAGATAAAATCCTTTCCAAATTTGGAAAGGATTTTTTGATTTACACAGACTACTTTTTCTTTTTATCTTTGTTTATATGAACGAACATCTAAATCCAGAAAGCACCAATTATTCTAATGAAGAATTAGATGTTGAAAAGAAGTTAAGACCATTATCTTTTGATGATTTTACTGGGCAAGATCAAGCTCTTGAAAATTTAAAAATATTTGTTGAAGCAGCTAACCAAAGAGGAGAAGCATTAGATCATACTCTGTTTCACGGACCTCCAGGATTAGGTAAAACAACACTTGCACACATTTTAGCAAATGAATTACAAGTTGGTATAAAAGTAACTTCTGGTCCAGTTTTAGACAAACCTGGAGATTTAGCTGGTTTACTTACCAATTTAGATGAACGTGATGTTTTATTTATTGATGAAATACATAGATTAAGCCCAATTGTAGAAGAGTATTTGTATTCTGCTATGGAAGATTACAAGATTGATATTATGATTGAATCTGGTCCAAATGCAAGAACAGTTCAAATCAATTTAGAGCCTTTTACTTTAATAGGTGCAACAACTCGTTCTGGCTTATTAACAGCACCAATGAGAGCTCGTTTTGGAATTAGCAGTCGATTACATTATTATTCCACAGAATTATTAACTACAATTATTCAAAGAAGTTCTAATATTTTAGGAGTCCCAATTTCTATGGAAGCTGCAATTGAAATTGCTGGAAGAAGTAGAGGGACACCAAGAATTGCAAACGCTTTATTAAGAAGAGTTCGAGATTTTGCGCAAATTAAAGGAGATGGAACAATAACAATACAAATTGCAAAATATGCTTTAAAAGCATTAAATGTTGATGCACATGGTTTAGATGAAATGGATAACAAAATTTTAGAGACCATAATCGATAAATTCAAAGGAGGTCCTGTAGGAATTAGTACAATTGCAACAGCAGTTTCTGAAAATACAGAAACGATTGAAGAAGTATACGAACCTTTTTTAATTCAACAAGGATTTATTATGCGAACTCCAAGAGGTAGAGAAGTCACAGAATTGGCTTATAAGCATTTAGGAAAAACAAAAGGTAGAAATCAAGGAGAACTATTTTAAAAGCTATAAGCAGTTAACTTTTGGTAAACAGCAAAAGGTAAATGGCATAAAGCAAAAAATAAATGAACATAAAAAAAGTATTACCAATATTAGAGTGGTTACCCAACTATAATACATCGCTATTTAAAGGAGATTTAGTTGCAGGTATAACAGTTGGTATTATTTTAATTCCACAAGGTATTGCCTACGCTTTAATTGCAGGTTTACCACCTATTTATGGTTTGTATTGTGCATTAGTACCACAAATTATGTATGCTATTTTTGGGTCTTCAAGACAGGTTGCAATTGGCCCAGTTGCTATGGATTCTTTAATTGTTGCAACAGGAGTTTCTACATTGGCTTTAGCTGGTTCAGAAAGTTATATAGCAATTGCTATTTTATTAGCGTTAATGGTTGGAACTATTCAATTTATTTTAGGAATATTCAGTTTAGGCTTTATCGTTAATTTCTTGTCTAAACCTGTAATTACCGGGTTTACGTCAGCAGTTGCATTGATTATTGGTCTAAATCAATTCAGAAATTTATTTGGAGTAGATTTTGTGCAAAGCGATCAGATACAATATGTTTTAGAGGATATATGGTTGCAGATAACAGATTATAACAATCACACCACAAAAATTGGTTTAATTTCAGTAGTTGTCATCATCATTTTTAGAAGAATCAACAAAAAAATTCCAAATGCATTAATAGTAGTAATTCTTGGTATTTTAATTATGAAGTATTTTGGAAACAGCTTTAATGATGTTGCTATTGTTAAAGATATTCCTTCAGGATTACCAAAATTTGCCTTACCTACATTCGATTTAGATCAAATAAGAGAATTACTGCCAATAGCATTAACATTAGTAATGGTTGGTTATTTAGAAACGATTTCTATTGGTAAATCGTTAGAAGCAAAACAAGACGAATATAGAATTAGACCCAATCAAGAATTAATAGCTTTAGGATTAAGTAATATTGTAGGCTCATTATTTAAAGCATATCCATCAACATCAAGTTTTTCAAGATCAGCTATCAATCAAGAAAGTGGAGGTAGAACAGGAATGGCAGCCCTGATTTCTGTAATTATGGTAATTTTAACTCTATTATTTTTAACACCATTATTTTACCATTTACCCAAAACAGTTTTAGCAGCAATTATCATTGTAGCTGTATTTGGGTTAATAAACTTTAAAGAAGCATCATTTTTATGGAAAGCCAATAAACTTGATTTTTGGTTGATGTTAGCTACATTCATATCAACCTTAATTTTCGGGATAGAATATGGAATAATTGTTGGTGTAGGCTTATCTTTAATTGTGTTGATTTTTAGAACCTCAAGACCCTATGTTACAGAATTAGGTAAAGTACCAGATTCTAACTTTTATCGAAATAAAAATAGATTTGAAGAAGTAATTATAGAAAATGATATTCTAGTTTTTCGTTTTGATGCACAATTATTTTATGCCAATTCAAGTTACTTTAGAGAAAAACTAGATGATTTAGCAGATAAGAAAGGTGATGATTTAAGGTTAATAGTTTTAGACGCAGAAAGCATCAATAGAGTAGATAGTACAGGTGTAGAAATTTTAAAAGAACGAATAAAATTCTATAAAAAGAAAAAGGTAAAATTTTATTTTGCAGGCGTAAAAGGACCAGTTAGAGATGATTTATTTAGAAGCGGAATCTTACAAATTATTGATATCAATCATTTTTTTATGAGGGTAAATCAAGCAGTAAAATTTTACAAAACAGGAGATAGAAAGCACCAAGAAAAATATGCAAAGTACATTCACCAAGCATATAAATAATAAACTGATAAAAATCATTAAAAAGAATGAATAACTCATGTTATTTTGTTTTTTGATAAAAAAGAATATAAAATGATAATAGAACAAATTTATACAGGTTGTTTAGCACAAGGAGCATATTATATAGAAAGTGATGGTGAAGTTGCTATCATAGACCCATTAAGAGAAGTACAAGATTATATAGGTAGAGCAACTCAAAATGACGCAAAAATAAAATACATTTTTGAAACTCATTTTCATGCGGATTTTGTAAGTGGTCATGTAACATTAGCAGAAAAAACAGGAGCAAAAATAGTTTATGGCCCTACAGCAAAAACTACTTTCGATGCTGTAATTGCTGAAGATAATCAGGTATTTAAATTAGGAGATATCACAATCACTGCTCTACATACTCCTGGACATACAATGGAAAGCACTTGTTATTTGCTAAAAGATAAAAATGGTAAAAACCATGCTCTTTTTAGTGGAGATACGTTGTTTTTAGGTGATGTTGGTAGACCAGATTTAGCACAAAAAGGAGCTATTACAGAAAAAGATTTAGCAGGTTTTTTATTTGATAGTTTACGAAACAAAATTATGCCATTAGAAGATAATGTCATTGTTTATCCTGCTCATGGAGCTGGTTCAGCATGTGGTAAAAATTTAAGTAAAGAAACTGTAGGTACAATTGGTAATCAAAAAGAAACCAATTATGCATTAAGAGTAGATATGACTAAAGAAGAATTTATCAAAGAAGTAACAGATGGCTTGTTACCACCTCCTGCTTATTTTCCATTGAATGTTAAACTAAATAAAGAAGGATACAAAGATGTAGATGAAGTTATAAAAATAAGTGCAAAACCACTATCTGTAAAAGAGTTTGAGGTTATTGCTAACGAAACTGATGCTTTAATTTTAGATGTACGACATCAATCAGAATTTATAAAAGGATTTATTCCACAGTCGATTTTTATTGGTTTAGGAGGTACTTTTGCACCTTGGGTAGGTGCTTTGGTAAAAGACATAAAACAACCTATTTTGTTAGTTACACCAGTTGGTAAAGAAGAAGATACTATTACAAGACTATCAAGAGTTGGTTTTGACAATGTATTAGGTTTTTTAGAAGGTAGTTTTGGTTCTTGGCAAAATTCAAATAAAGAAATAGATACATTAGAGTCTGTTTCTGCTGACTTTTTAGAAGAAAAAATTAAGGGAGATGCATTAGTTTTTGATGTTAGAAAACCTGGAGAGTATACAAGCGAACATATTAAAGTAGCAACTAGTACTCCTTTAGATTTTTTGAATGATTATATTACTGAATTTCCAAAAAAAGAAGATTTTTACGTCCATTGTGCAGGAGGTTATAGATCTGTAATAGCTGCATCAATCTTAAAAGCGAGGGGTTTTCATAATGTAATAGATGTTGCTGGTGGTTATGGAGCTATAAAAAATACTAATATAAATAGAACAGATCAAGTTTGTTCTTCAAATTTTAAATAGAATGAAAAAGTATTTTTATATAGTAGTATTAGCTTTCTGTTTTGCGAATTTTAGTCCACAAGAAAAAACAGCAACAATAACTACTACTCAATTAAAAGAATTATTGAGTAAAGAAAAAGTTCAGTTATTAGATGTAAGAACACCAGAAGAAGTTCAGCAAGGCTTTATAAAATCAGCTAGATTTGCTAATTATTTAGATTATAATTTTACTGTAAAAACTTTAAAATTAATTAATAAAAGCAAACCAGTTTACCTGTATTGTAGAAGTGGGAATAGAAGTGGAAAAGCCTGTAAAATATTAGAAGAAAAAGGTTTTACTGTGATAAATGTTTTAGGAGGCTATACAAAATGGAAAAAAGAAAATAACAATGAAACAAACAGAAATTAAAATAGAAAATTTAAAGTGTGGTGGTTGTGCAAATACCATAAAAAAAGGATTATTAAATATTGAAGGTGTAGAAAATATTGATATTAATGTTGAAACATCAACTGTAGCAATAACTTCAAAAAATAGTGATTTACGCTCTATAAAAGAGAAATTATCTAAATTAGGTTATCCAGAAGTTGGAGATAAAAATACAATAGCACATAAAGCAAAATCCTTTGTAAGTTGTGCAGTTGGTAGAATTGATATATAATTGAAAAAACCGAAAAATGAAAAAGTTATTATTACTAGTAGTTGTATTAACATCTTATGTTAATATCTCTTAAGAAAAACTAGGAAGACCTTTTTTTACAGGAACATCAAGCCTAACATTTGCAATAAATGAAAACTATACATTGACTACAGATGATGATGAATCATTAATAATACCCACAGCAATTTTTTTTAGAGTTGGTTTTGGGTATGAATTTAAAAGAAGAGTAGCTTTAAGTTTTAATGGCGGTTTCGATTATCATTGGAATTATGCTACAAGTGCAGTTCCAACTTATGGTAGTTTTCGATTTAATATTACAGAAAATGAAGATGATACTTTTTTTACAGAGATAAGTTATGGTAAAATGTGGCGAATTTCTGATAACTATCCAGATGGAAATTATTATGGTTTTGGAATTGGTACTCAAATTGCTGGTGAAGAAAGATGGAATACTATTATTAGGCTAGATTTTCATAGAAAAGGAATCATTGGCTTTGAAAAAAATAGATTAGATAGTATCTCTTTAGGTATTGGTTTTAGCTTTTTTTAGTTTGTAACATAAAAAAAACCACGCAATTTGCGTGGTTATAAGTATTTAAGTTTTAGAATAAAAATTATCCTAAAGTAACTCTTTTAAAAGAAGAAACCTCAACATCACCATAAGTGGATACATATTGAGCAACATTTTTCTTTTCATCCTTAATAAAAGTCTGATCCAATAAACATTGTTCCATATCTAATGTAGTGTTATCAGCAATAAATCTTTCCATTTTCCCAGGTAAAATTCTATCCCAAATTTTTTCTGGTTTTCCTTCTGTAGCTAATTGAGCTTTTGCGTCAGCTTCAGCTTTTGCTAACACTTCATCAGATAATTGAGACATAGAAATAAATTGAGGTACATTTTTTAAAGTTTTACCTAATCTACCTAACTCAATGTTATCTTTTTCGATAACTGCAATTCTAGCTTCTGTTTCAGCAGCTACATAAGCAGGGTCAAAATCTTTATAAGATAAAGTTGTAGCTCCCATAGATGCAACTTGCATTGCAACATCTTTTGCTAATACTTCAGCATTATCTACAACAGCAGATAAACCAACTAAAGCTGCAATTTTACCAATGTGAGTGTAAGCTCCAACATAAGCAGCTTCAACTCTTTCAAAAGCAGTAATCTCTAACTTTTCACCAATAACACCAGTTTGTTCAACTAGTTTATCAGCAACAGTCATACCACCAAAATCAGCAGCTAAAAACTCTTCTTTAGTATTAAAGTTTAACGCAATATCTGCAAATTGACCACCTAAAGCAACAAATTTTTCGTTCTTACCAACAAAATCAGTTTCGCAAGCTAATACAATAGCAACACCTTCTGTTTTTGCTTCATTAATTCTGGTTACTGCAACACCTTCTGTAGATTCTCTATCAGCTCTTTTAGCAGCAATTTTCTGTCCTTTTTTACGTAAAATATCAATAGCTTTGTCAAAATCACCTTCCGCTTCTACTAATGCCTTTTTACAGTCCATCATTCCAGCTCCAGTTGAGTCTCTTAATTTTTTTACGTCAGCAGCACTAATTTTTGTCATTTTCTTAATAGTTTTTAAAAAACTTTTGTTTCTATATTATGTATTAAAATTATTTTTTTTCTTCAGTTGCAGTTTCTACAGCTTCAGCTTTAGGAGCTTCTTTTTTTGGATCTTCTTTAGCTTCTTTTGCTTTTTCTTTATCTGCTTTTCTTTCAGATAAACCTTCAGCAATAGCATCAGTAACAAAACCTAATACTTTGTCTATAGATTTAGAAGCATCATCATTTGCAGGGATAACAAAATCTACCTGTCTTGGGTCAGAGTTTGTATCTACCATTGCAAAAATTGGAATATTTAATTTTTGAGCTTCTGCTACAGCAATGTGTTCTTTTTTAATGTCGATTACAAATAATGCACCAGGTAAACGAGTCATATCAGAAATAGAACCTAAATTCTTTTCTAATTTTTCACGTTGACGGTTTATTTGTAATTTTTCTCTTTTAGATAAAGCATCAAAAGACCCATCAGTCTTAATTCTATCAATAGAAGCCATTTTCTTTACAGCTTTTCTAATAGTAACAAAGTTTGTTAACATACCACCAGGCCATCTTTCTGTGATGTAAGGCATGTTTACTGCTTTTGCTTTATCTGCAACAATATCTTTTGCTTGTTTTTTTGTAGCAACAAATAAAATTTTACGACCAGAGTTTGCAATCTTTTTTAAAGCTGCAGAAGTCTCTTCTATTTTAGCTGCTGTTTTATACAAATCAATAATGTGTACACCATTTCTTTCTGTATAGATATATGGAGCCATATTTGGATTCCACTTTCTAGTTAAGTGTCCAAAATGTACACCACTATCCAATAATTCTTGTATGTTTATATTTGCCATTTTTTAAAATGTGTTTACTTTCTGTTTTTTAAATCAATAATTAAGTAGTCTTTAGAGTCTTAATCATTTAGATACTAAACTGTTATTACTATTTGATAACAGTCTCTTAATGTGAATTGTTGCTGAAAAAAGTTCAGCATATAATTAACGTTTAGAGAACTGGAATTTCTTACGTGCTTTCTTCTGACCGAATTTCTTACGCTCAACCATTCTTGGATCACGTGTTAATAAACCTTCAGGTTTTAAGACAGTTCTATGCTCTTCGTTTATAGAAACTAATGCTCTAGTAATTGCTAAACGAATTGCTTCTGCTTGCCCTGTAATACCACCACCATAAACATTCACTTTAATGTCATAGGACGTTAAGTTTTCTGTTAACATTAATGGTTGTTGTACTTTATATTGTAAAGTTCCTGTTGTAAAGTAACTTTTATAATCTTTTTTGTTAACTGTAATAGTACCTTTTCCTTCAGAAAGATAAATACGTGCAACAGCAGTTTTTCTTCTACCGATTTTGTGAACTATATCCATTTATTTATAATCGTTAAGGTTAATAGCTTTAGGTTCTTGACCCTGTTGTTTGTGTTCAGCACCTGCATAAACATACAAGTTTCTGTATAAAGCACTACCTAATTTATTTTTAGGTAACATCCCTTTTACTGCTTTTTCGATTAATCTTGTAGGATCTTTATCGAACATTTCTGATGCAGTTAACGATCTTTGACCACCTGGATAACCTGTATGTCTGATATAAGATTTATCAGTCCATTTCTTACCAGTTAGGTTAATTTTTTCTGCGTTGATTACAACCACGTTGTCTCCACAATCTACGTGAGGAGTATAGTTTGGTTTGTATTTACCTCTAATTAGCTTGGCTATTTTAGAAGCTAGACGACCCAACGTTTGCCCGTCTGCATCAACTAAAACCCACTCCTTGTTTACGGTAGCTGCGTTTGCTGATACTGTTTTGTAACTTAATGTGTTCATAATTACACTTTTAGTCTTTGTTATCTGTTAATAATATTACTTTTCCTTAAAAAAGGAGTGCAAATGTACCGCTTTTTATTGGTTTGACAAATAGTGAGTTAGATTTATTTCCATCAATTTTAAGCCTATTTTTCTTTTAGATATTATTAACATAAACTTAAGAAAATAGAAAACTATTTTTGCAAAAGAAAATTGCTGCTAATGCAATTACTAAAAATCTAACCAATTGTTTGTAATGAGAATTCCTTTTTTCTTAATCTCTATATTTTTATTTTTTACGCTAACTATAAAAAGTCAATCTATAGATAGTATTAAAGTTCCTCAAAGAATTTATACAACAAAAAAACTAACAAAAACCCCTGTAATTGATGGTTATGTTAAAGATAATGAGGGTTGGAACGCTGTAGAATGGTCATCAGATTTTACTGAAAAAGACCCAGATGAAGGTACATCCCCAGCTTATCAAACAATGTTTAAGGTAATGTATGATTCAAAATATTTATACATCGCAATTAGAGCTTTTGATGATGAACCAGAGTTAATTCAACAACGATTAAGCAGAAGAGATGGTTTTCAGGGAGATAGAGTAAATGTAATTATTGACAGTTATCATGATAAAAGAACAGCTTTTGTTTTTACAACTACTGCAGCTGGAGTAAAAGGAGAGGAGTTTGCCTCACAAAATGGAGATAATTGGGATGATAGTTGGAATCCAATTTGGTATACTAACGCAAAAGTTGACGATAAAGGTTGGACAGCAGAAATGAAGATTCCTTTTAGTCAGTTACGTTTTGGTAAAGCAAAAGAACAAATTTGGGGTTTTAATGTAAATAGAACTATTTTTAGATTGCAAGAACGTTCTCTTTGGCAAAGGATTCCGAATAATCAAGCAGGTTTTATCAGTGAAGCAGGAGAATTACATGGGTTAAGAGATTTAGTTCCTCAAAAACAATTAGAAATTCAACCATTTACAGTTTTACAATATGATAAATATCCAGCTGAAACTGGTAATCCATATAGAGATGGAAGTGATTTTAAGCTTAATGCTGGTTTAGATGCTAAAATAGGAATTACTAATGATTTAACATTAGACTTAACTGTAAATCCAGATTTTGGGCAAGTAGAAGCTGATCCAGGAGCTATTGCTTTAGATGGTTTTCAAATATTTTTTAGAGAACAACGTCCATTCTTTGTAGAAAACAGTAATATATTCGATTATGAATTTGCAAACGGAAGCGATAATCTTTTCTATAGTAGAAGAATAGGTAGAAACCCACATAGAACTGCAAATTTGGCTGCAGGAGAGTTTGCTGATGAACCGCAAAATTCAAGAATTTTAGGAGCAGCAAAGTTCTCTGGTAAAACTAGAGATGGCTGGTCTATTGGGGTTTTAGAAAGTGTTACTGGTAACGAGTTTGCTGAAATACGTCAAACTGATGGTAGCACTAGAGAAGAAATCGTAGAACCACTTACTAACTATTTTGTGACAAGAATTCAAAAAGATTTTAATGAAAGAAATTCGTTTATTGGTGGAATTTTTACAGCTACAAATAGACATTTAGATGGTAACTTTAACGAATTACATAAAGCTGCTTATTCAGGTGGAATCGATTTTCAACACAATTGGAAAAACAGAGAATATTATATAGATGGTAATGTAATTTTTAGTCATGTTTTAGGAAGTAAAGAAGCAATCACAGCAACTCAACAAACGCTTCGTCATAATTTTCAAAGAACTGATGCCATTCATGTTTCTGTAGATTTAAATAAAACCTCATTAACAGGTACTGGAGGGAGATTTGAAATGGGGAAAAATGGAGGTGGAAATTGGCGATATAATGGAGGAATTATCTGGAGATCTCCAGAGTTAGAATTGAACGATGTTGGATTTTTAAGAAGAACAGATGAGATTATTCAATTTGGAAACTTAACCCACTTGTGGCAAATACCAACTGAAACTTATAGAAATATTAGAGCAAGATTTGAGCAATCTACTTTTTATGATTTTGGGGGTAATTTAAATAGACTTCGTTTTGAATTTAATGGAGAAATTAGTTGGATAAATAATTGGTGGACAGAAGGAGGATATGGAATTAGCACCAACTTTTATGACAATTTTTATTTAAGAGGAGGACCAAGATTTAGAAGACCAAACACTGCTTTTGCCTATCTATTTTTTGGGTCAGATAGAAGTAAATTATTTAGTTTTACTTTAGGGTATTCTAATAGACATACTCAAGAAAATGTTGTAGGCAGAGATCGTTTTGTTATACGTACAAACTATCAACCTACAGATGCTTTAAGTATGTCTCTAAATATTGAGTATGCCAATTTATATGATAGAACTCAATATGTTAATGAAAAAAGTTTTGGTTCTAATGCTAGATATATTTTGGGTAGAATTCAAAATAAAACATTAACAACTACTTTACGTTTAAATTACAGTTTTACACCAGATATTTCCTTACAATTTTATGGACAACCTTTTATATCTAAAGGAAGATTTTCAGATTTAAATAGAGTTATAAACCCAACTGCAAATACTATAGATGATAGAATTGCTGTATATGATAACAATCAACAATCTTTTGTAAAACCTTTAAATGAATCTTCAATAAATTTTGATGTAAATGGAGATGGAGATTTAACAGATAGTTTTTCTAGTGGTGGTTTTTTGATTGATGAAAATACTGACGGAAGATTAGATTATGTTGTAAGGAACCCAGATTTTTCATTTGTTCAACTACAAACTAACTTGGTGGCTAGGTGGGAATATATACCAGGTTCAGAGTTGTTTTTAGTATGGTCTAGAGGTTCTGTAGGGAGTGCAGATGTAAATAATGATTTAATTGATAGTGTTTCAGATCAAGTATTCAGAGCACCAGCAAACGATACTTTTTTAGTAAAGTTTACTTATCGTTTTAGAAGATAGTTTAATCTTGCAACTTTATTGAAGAAGCCAAAAACTTACCATTTTCAATTGTACCAGTAATTTCTCCTTTACGAATTACGTTGCAAAAACCAGAGTTTTCATCATGAGCATCACCAAAATCATCAATTCCAAAACCCTCTACAAAATAAGCTTTGTCATCAATTTTAACAGCTAAACTACAACCATCACCTTCTAAATTAAATTGACATTGCCCACAAGAAATTTCTACAGTTTGATTGATTTCATCTTTAGATTTACAAGAAATCGCAACTATAAAAAGGCTTAAAAAAGTTAAATTTTTTAGATTCATTGTTCTCTAGATTTTATTTCGTCTTTTATTTTTTTTAGTGATGAAAACTGCAAAGGTAAAATAGCACTACAAGAAAGACCAACAACTAATAAGGCAAGAAATGTCTTACTATTCTCTTTAAAAAGCAATCCATAAATGGTAATAGCAAGAAGTAAAAAAACAATAGTAGTCAAGGAGTAAGCAACAATTTTTAACATTCTTAAAGTCTCTTTTAACTCACTTGTTGATTTACTACTAAAATCCATAATAACACATTTACTTACTGTTCACTAAAACTGGCAACTGAAAACTATTTTCCTCCACCCCAAGAATCACGTAATCCAACAGTTTTATTGAAAACTAATTTTTCAGAAGTTGAATCATCATCAACATTAAAATATCCAAGACGTTGAAATTGAAAACGCTCTCCAATCTTTGCAGACTGCAGACTAGGTTCTACAAAAGCATCAATCACTTCTAAAGAATTAGGATTCAAAAACTCCATATAATCTTTGTCTTTATGGGCATCAGGTGCTTCATCTAAAAATAATCTATCATAAGCTCTCACTTCAGCTTTTACAGCGTGTTTTACAGAAACCCAATGCAAAGTTCCTTTTACTTTACGCATACTTTCAGGGGTTCCACTTCCAGATTTTGTTAATGGGTCATAAGTACATTGAATTTCAGTAATAGTTCCATTTTTATCTTTTGTACAACTATTAGCAGTAATAAAGTAAGCGTTTTTTAAACGAACTTCTTTTCCTAATTTTAATCGGAAAAACTTCTTATTGGCTTCTTCTCTAAAATCTTCTCTTTCTATATAAATCTCTCTAGAAAAAGGGACAGCTCTAGAACCAAAACCATCTTCATAATCATTATAACTAGCCTCTAAAATTTCTTCTTCTCCTTCAGGATAATTGGTAATTACCACTTTTACAGGATCTAAAACCCCCATAACTCTTGGAGCAGTTTTATTTAAATCCTCACGAATTTTAAATTCTAAAAGTGCAACATCAATAACATTTTCACGTTTAGAAACTCCAACAGTTTCCACAAAACTTCTAATAGCTGCAGGTGTGTAACCACGTCTGCGTAAACCAGAAATTGTTGGCATTCTTGGGTCATCCCAACCAGAAACAATACCCTCTTCAACTAATTTTAAGAGTTTACGCTTACTCATTATGGTGTAACTCAAATTCAAACGAGAAAACTCACGTTGTTTTGGTGGTAAAGGTAATATTGATGAGCTATATTCATAAACATTATCTCTAAACCAATTGTATAATTTTCTGTGAGGTTTAAATTCTAAAGAACACAAAGAATGTGAAATTTGTTCAATATAATCACTTTCTCCATGTGTCCAATCGTACATTGGGTAAATGCACCAATCGTTACCAGTTCTATGATGATGTTTGTATAGAATTCTGTACATCAAAGGATCACGCATCAACATATTGTCATCTCCCATATCAATCTTTGCACGTAAAACATGTTCACCCTCTTTGAACTTTCCGTCTTTCATCCCTAGAAATAATTCCAAGTTTTCTTCAACACTTCTATCTCTGTAAGGACTATTAGTTCCTACTTCAGTTGGGGTGCCTTTTTGGACACGCATTTCTTCAGATGTTTGAGAATCTACATAGGCTTTGCCATCTTTAATCAATAAAACTGCCCAATCATATAATTGTTGGAAATAGTCTGAAGAATAACATTCGTTTGCCCAAATATACCCAAGCCATTTAATATCACGTTTAATGGCATCTACATATTCTTGCTCTTCTTTTGCAGGATTTGTATCATCAAAACGTAAATTAACAGGCGCATTGTATTTTTGCCCCAATCCAAAACTAATACCAATAGCTTTAGTATGCCCAATGTGTAAATATCCATTAGGTTCAGGAGGAAAACGAAAACGTAAATGTTTTTTTGGCATTCCATTTGCCAAATCATCTTCTATAATATGCTCTATAAAGTTTAAAGATTCTCTTTCTTCAGACATCCTAATAATTTAAGAAAATTAAGCAACAAAATTAAACAAAATACTTGATAGCATTAATGTCTTTGTAACAATTCTGTAAATTCAACATCTAATAAATAAAACTAATCCTTATGAGTGACCAAATTAGAAATTACACCTGTCCAAAATGTAATAATAAAACTTATAAATTAGGACAAATGAGAGCAACAGGTGGTACATTATCAAAAATTTTCGATATCCAAAATCAAAAATTTACAAGTGTAACTTGCGAACGCTGTACCTATACAGAGTTTTATAAAACAAAAACTAGTGCTATTAGCAACGTTTTTGACTTTTTTACGAATTAATTTTAGAGCGTTTCCTTTCAGGTCGCGCTTTTCGTTTTATCTTTTTTAGTGTGTTCTCGATATAATTTTTCTTCTTTCATCAGAAAAATTACTCGAACTGACACAAAAAAAGGATGCCACTGCAATCGCTAACGCAAGCGTATTTGTCAGTTAAAGTTTTCAAAAAGCTATTTTTAATACTTATTTATTGTCGTATTTTTGCAATGTTAAAATTAAATATGGCTCCTTTTTTATTAAATCACATAGCACTTTCTGTTAAAAATGTGGATGCATCTATTGAATTTTATCAAAAGGTTTTTCAATTTGAAGAAATTGAGAACACAGCATCCAATTCTAAAACAAGATGGTTATCTTTAGGAGAAGGCAGGCAATTACATCTTATTCCACGTCCAAATTTAGAAGTAATAACAAATAAAGCAGTTCATTTTGCTTTGTCTACCTCAAATTTAGAAGAATTTGTAAAACATCTTGTTCATTTAGAAATTGAATATTCAGATTGGACAAATACCATTAAAAAGGATTATGTTCGAAAAGATGGTGTTGAGCAGTTTTATTTTCAAGATTTGGATGGTTATTGGATTGAGGTTAATAATGCAATTCAATAAAAACAAAAAGAGTTTTTAAGTAAATTTGTAGTTAATGAAGAATGATAAAAAAAAACCAGATTTAGTTGTTTTTAATGAAGAAAGTCAGCAATATGATGCAGCTTTAAAACCTTATGGAACATCTGCAAGTTCACCTGTAATAAAGCCACTAAATACTGCAGGATGGAAAAACGATGGAATTCATAGAGTAAACAAAAAATTAAAAACGAAGTTTGAAGAAGTAAAGAAAGAATATGAAGCTTTAATGGAAAAGTTTCAATATAATGATTTGGTATATAATGCTAAATTTAGTTTTGAACCCAATATAGGCGAAAGCTATCATTTATATAATAATAGAAAAAAAGAGTCATTTTTATCAATTATCGCTCCAGAACAATGCAATTTCGAATATTTAGGATCATTCAGATTGAATTCTGACAAAATGTGGGAAAAAATTGAATCAAATTCAAATCTAGAAGAATAAATGGGTATCATAAAAGTAAATAACATTAAAATTTATGCTAATCATGGCTGTTTAGAAGAAGAAGCAAAAATAGGTTCTTGGTACAGAGTTGATGTCAAAGTAAAAGCAGATTTAAAAAAATCTGTAAAAACTGACGATTTATCAGATACAGTAGATTATGTTCATTTAAATCACATTGTTAAAGAAGAAATGGCAATTCGCTCTAAACTGTTAGAAGAAGTTGCACAACGCATATTAAACCGTTTTTTTGAAGAATTAAAAATGATAAAAAAAGCGACAGTTTCTGTTTCAAAAATTAATCCACCAATTGGTGGAAACGTAGAAGAAGTAGTTATCATTTTAACAAAAAAACGATAAGCTTAAAAAATACTTGTAATACTTGTAAATTTATGTAAATTTGCAATCCTTATAAAAGGTGTCGTGGCCGAGTGGCTAGGCAGTGGTCTGCAACACCATCTACAGCGGTTCGAATCCGCTCGACACCTCAAAAGCTTCAATATTTATATTGAAGCTTTTTTTATCAAATTCTAAACAAATCATTATAGATTCTCATTTGTTTAAATTTGCGATACTTTAATCTATATTTTTTTAAATTATGCAACTAAATCAGAGCGATGAAATCAAAACACCTAATAAGAAATTACAACGTCTTTAAAAGACGCTTTTGCAAAAATAACTTTATCTCCATTAGTACCACTAATTCTAAAAATTATTCTTCCTTTTTTTAAAGGATTACAGTCTTGTATGTCGTAATAAAGTTTATCATTTAATTTGAACCAAATTCTGTTATTTTTCTTTCCAATTTCTACAGTATACCATTTACCAACTTCCATAATATTGTTGGCTAAACGTTCATTAAAACCTTTAGATAATTTTGAATTATTTTTAAAGAAAAATGGTTTATTTCTATGAGATTTGTTATTAATAGTAAGGTTATAATGTTTCATACTACTTCTCCAATCCCAAACTTGTCTTGGAGTTGCATTTTCTTTTGGTAAAGTAAAAATAGTACTAGCTGTATTTTGTAAAACTGAAAACAGCGTAATCAAAACTGTAGATTCAGACATAGCTTTTACTTTGTAATTTAAGGTAAAATCTTTGTCATAAATTTTAGGGCTGATTAAAAAATAACCATTAGAACCTTCTGTTTCCTCTATAATAATTTCATTGCCTTTTATGGTTTTTTTGCCTTTGTCAAAAGTTTGCCATTTGTTTAATTCTTGTGCATTAATTTTTTCTACTTTTTTTTGACAAAAACTTGCAGTTGAAATACTAAAGAGTAACATTAAAATAATTTGATTTCTTTTTTTCATGATATTGGTTTAAATTGATTAATCTGTTGTACCCCCAAATTGATAATTTCT
Organism: Polaribacter porphyrae; assembly: GCF_002954685.1. Lineage (GTDB taxonomy): Bacteria > Bacteroidota > Bacteroidia > Flavobacteriales > Flavobacteriaceae > Polaribacter > Polaribacter porphyrae. Next base: position 3,277,248 of record NZ_MSCN01000001.1, read on the forward strand.
ATCTTTTCGGTTTCTATTTTTTGATTTATTTTGAAATAATTTGTAACTTAAACTAAACAAATAACCAAATGTTTGCGACTGAAATCGCCATTTTTCATTTTGAATTACATTTTGCGTAACTGTTTCTCTAAACATCAAATTATTATCTAAAAGATCTATAATTCGTAAACTTACATTTAATCTATTTTCTAATAATTTTAGTCTCATTGCTATATCAACTCTGTTTCTTGGTTTTATAAAAGTAAAAGTATTTTGTGTTTTAAAATTTTGTCTAAATGTAACATCTGTACTTAAATTTTTTAAAATTTCAATGGTATTTTTAAAAATTAAGTTTGATGAATACAACTCGTCCCAAACCACAAAAATATCTTGATTTAATGAAGTGTGATAATAATTTGCAGACAATTGACTGTTCCAAAAATTACTAGACTTAATAACCGACAGAAGCTTCAATTCCATACGAATGTTTTTCACCAATATTATCAAAACTTATTTTTAAAACACCATTATTATCAATCTCTTGTAACCTTTCTATGACATCTGCTCTATATCTATAAAAAAATGACGTAGAAAAATTAAATACCCCTTTATTTAATTGATAATTGGTTTCTAAATTATTACTAAATTCTGGCTGTAAACTTGGGTTTGCAATCCACTCAAAATATTGATTCCTTGCTTGAAAAGGATTGATATGCCTAAAATTTGGTCTAGAAATTCTTCTACTAAAACCAATATTTATAGTCTGATTTTCATCTGGAGTATAAGATGCATGTATAGATGGAAAAAAGTTTGAAAAAGTTAAATTGGTTGTTTCTAGTGAAGTAAGATTTTCAGATTTTGATTTTAAACTCTCATATCTTAAACCAATTTGGAGGTTCAGTTTATTAAAATTTAAAGTTGACAAAGCATACACGCCAAGCAGATTTTCATCATATATAAAAGTGTCTAAACTTTCTTGATTTTGAGTGTTTTTTAAAAAATAAGCACTTTCTAAATTTCTAGCATTCCAAGCAAAACCTGTTTCTAATTTTAATTTATCGTTTAAATGTAAAGCATAATCTAGAGCCAATGCATTTAACTTATTTTTGTTAATTCTTTCTTCTTCAAACAAAAAAATAGCATCTTCAAAATCTTTAGCTGGTAAAAAATTATCGTTATCAGAATACTGATAATCAACCTCTATATAGTGATTTTTATTTTTAAAATTCCGTCTGTAATTTAACGTGTAATTTACTGTTTTATGATCATGAAATGAATTTCTAGTATAAATAAAATCAGAATTATTAGTCACATTAGTATAAAAAGTATTGTTGTAAAAACTATGAAAATCGTCTGTGTAATCAAGATCAACAGAAAGTGTATTAGTTTTATCAATAAAAAAAATCTATGCCAGTACTTATGGTTTTTACCAATCCATTAAAATCATGTGGTGCAAAAAAATCTCGAGTGTTTCCATTGGTATATCTTTGAAAAATAGTCTGTTTGCTGTCCATTTTTCGCCCAGCTTGAGATAAATTCCATCTAAAATTTATAAAGCCTAAACTGTAATTTCCGTTCAAACCATAATTATAACGCTTCGTGCCAAAACCTCCATTAATATTCACATTTAAACCATTTAAGCTATTCTTTTTTAGAATCACATTAATAATTCCAGACAAACCGTCTGCTAAATTTTTTGCTGATGGAGATGTAATAATTTCTACTCTTAAAATAGACGAAGCTGGCAATTGCTCTAACAATTCTGTAGGATTTAAACCAGAAGGTTTTCCGTTAATTAAAAGCCTTACATTACCACTTCCTCTTAAAGAAAGTGTGCCAGTACCTAAATCTGTTTGAATTTCTGCGACTTGATCAAAAGCCTCTAAAGCAGTGGCTCCAGCTTGTTGTAAATCTGCACCAATATTTATTATTTTTCGATCTATTTTTAAACTAGTTGTACTTTGCTCTGCATTTATAATCACCTCATCTAAAGCATTTAATGCTGGTTTTAAGTAAAAAATGTTAGCCTCTATAAAAGTGAAATTATTTAGGTTTATAGTAGATAAATCATAACCAATAAAACTAATTTTTAAATGTGTGGCTTGTGTATTCAATTGGATTGAAAAATCGCCAAATTTGTCTGTAGAAGTTCCATCAATAATTTTATCAGCATTAAAAATGGTTATTATAGCATATGGTATTTGTACTTTTGTAACACTGTCTAAAACTTTACCTTTTATTATCTTTTTCTGACCAAAAGATAAAGAACAGATGAAAATAAAAAGAAGAGAAATGTAAGTTTTCATAATCTGCTGATAATTTTAACAAATATGTATTTTTCTTCTTTTTTATTAAAGTAAACTCTGTGAACGTTTGTATTTTTTCTGTAAACGATAGTTTTACACAAACTACTTACTAACGTATTTCAATGCAAAAATCCATTTGAGTATCTCTATTTTCCATAAAATCTTCTTGTGTTTGAAAAACTGTGTAATTTTACATAATTAACGTGAGTTCGATATAGCTTTTTAAATTACACTACAAATCTTAAGATGTATCGATTTTAAGTTAACCAAATTCTAATTACATCATTACGAATTCTCATTTGTTTAAATTTGCGATACTTTAATGTGTATTTTTGAGTTGTGCTATTAAAATCACAACTATGAAAACCAAATACATCCTTTCAGCTTTCGTTATTTTTTTATTAATTTCTTCTTGTAAAAAGGAGAAAATTAAAACAGATAACATTTACAAATTTAAAGAATACATTAGTTATACAACTTCTGGTGAGGTTTCTATCAGTCAAAATATTGAGGTTAATTTAGCCAAAGAAGTGGAAGGTTGGGAAACTAATCAGGAAATTTCTGCAGAAATTTTATTTATAAAACCATTTGTAAACGGAACGATAAAAACAATTAACAAACACGCTTTTGTTTTTATTCCTGATGACAGATTACAACCAGATACAGAATATGCTATCACTGTAAAATTGAAAGATATTTATAAAAATATTCAAAAAGGTTATGAAAATTATACATTTCAATTTAAAACTATTACTCCTAATTTTAAGATTGAAACCAATGTTTTACAATCCTATTCTAAAGATTATCAATATTTAGAAGGAATAGTGAAATCTGCGGATGTCATCAATATAAATGATGTAAAACAGCTTATAAAAGCAACTCAAGAAGGGCTATCAAAAAATATTGTTTGGAATGAAGCTAACACAACATCCAAAGTATTTGAGTTTAAAATTGATAGCATTCAACGTTTTGTTGAAGATTCTAAATTGAAAGTAACTTGGAGTGGAAAAGCTATAAATTCGGATAACGAAGGTGAGAATGAGATTACGATTCCAGGTAAAAATAATTTTAAGGTATTAAGCATTGGTATAAGTAATACCGCTGAAAAATTCATTTCAATAAACTTTTCTGACCCTCTAAAAAAACAACAAAATTTCAATGGTTTAGTCAGTTTAAAAGGTGTTAAGTCGCCAAGATTTATTGTAAACGGAAATCAATTAAAAGTTTTTTCAAATGAGAGTTTTCAAGGAAGTATTTTGGTTTCGGTTTTTGAAGGAATTAAGAATTCAAGTAACTATAAATTGAAGTCGGCTTTTAATGAAGCCATTACTTTCGAGCAGAAAAAACCTCAAATCAGAGCAATTTCAAACGGAACTATTTTACCAAATTCTAAAGATTTAAAATTCAATTTTGAGGCGATCAATGTTCGTAAAGTAGATGTAAGAATTATCAAGATTTATGAAGATAACGTGTTACAATTTTTGCAAGAAAATAGGATTAATAGCGATAACGAATACGATATTAAGAGAGTAGGTAGAAGAGTTGCAAAGCAAACGATAACTTTAATCGACAAGAAAGAAAATAATACACAAAATTGGAAAGCCTACAGTGTAGATATTTCTAAAATGATGGCTGCTGAACCTGGAGCAATTTATAGAGTGGAATTAAGCTATACCAAAAATCAAACATTTTATACTTGTGGAGATAATGACAATACAGAAACTTCGTCAGAAGAAGAGAAATATTATGAGGAAGATTATGAAGAATATGATGACTACAGTGAAGTTGAAGACCAAGAAGTACGTGAAGAACTCTATTGGGATAATAAATTGTATAGTTATAAAAATTATAGTTATAATTGGCGAGAAAGAGACAATCCTTGTAATGATGCTTACTATTCTTCAAACAGAATGATCGCTCAAAATGTGTTGGCTTCAAATCTGGGAATTATAGCTAAAAAAGGAGAGGACAATACCTATTTCTTTGCGATTACAAATATTTTAACCACAAATCCAGAGTTGAATGCTACAGTAAAACTATACAATTATCAGCAATCAGAAATTGCAAATGGCATTACAAATTCAGAAGGGTTTGTTACTGTTAAATCTGATAAAAATGTAGCATTTGCAATCGTGTCTAAAGGAAATAACAAAGGTTATATTCGTTTGTTTGATGGTAATTCTTTGTCTTTGAGTAAGTTTGATGTTTCTGGAAGCGAAACTCAAAAAGGGTTAAAAGGATATATTTATGGAGAACGTGGTGTTTGGAGACCTGGAGATACATTGCATTTATCTTTTATATTAAATGATGCTGATAATAAATTGCCTAAAAATCATCCTGTAAAATTAGAAGTTACCAATCCAAGAGGTAAACTCGTTTATAAGAAAGTGACTATACAAAATGTGAACAATTTTTATAAGTTCACTTTTAAGACAAATACAGAAGCGTTAACAGGAAACTATTCAGCAAAAGTTGCTGTTGGTGGTGCAAAATTCTACAAGAATTTAAAAATTGAAACTGTAAAACCAAATCGTTTAAAAATTAAAATTGATTTTGATGATGAAATCTTGTCGAGCAAAAAACCAATTAATGGAACTTTAGATGTAAAATGGTTACATGGAACGCCTGCAAAAAACTTAAAAGCAGAGATTAAAGCCAAAGTTTCTTCATCAAATTATAGTTTTGAAAGCTACAAGAATTATGTGTTTTCTGATCCCTCAAGAAGTTACGCTTCTGAAGAAATTAATGTATTTGAAGGTAAGGTTGATGAAAATGGTTTCGCTAAAATTAGTAGTGATTTAAAAGTGGGAAAAAACGCTCCAGGAATGTTAAATGTTCAGTTTTTAGTGAGAGCTTTTGAAAATGGTGGAGATTTTTCTATTGATGCTTTTTCTAAAAAATACGCTCCATTTTCAACTTTTGTAGGCTTACAATCTCCAGAAGGTAATAGATATGGCTCATTTTTTACAGATGATAATCAAGAGTTTTCTGTGGTTTCTGTTGATGAAAATGGAAAACCAGTACAAAGAGATGAAATTGAAGTTGAAGTTTATCAAATTCAATGGCGTTGGTGGTGGAGTTCATCTTCAGATAATTTATCAAAATATACATCAAGTACTTATCATAAACCGTTTAAAAAGATTCAATTAAAAACCAATTCAGAAGGGAAAGCAACGTTCAATTTAAATATTCCAGATAGAAATAGAGGACGATTTTTAATAAGAGTAATCGATAAAAAAAGTGGACACGCAACAGGTAGAACAGCTTATTTTTATAAAAATTGGTGGCAAAATGCTGATTCAGGAAATAAAGAAGCTGCAAAAATGTTAGTTTTTGCTGCAGATAAAGAAAAATATAATGTTGGTGAAACTGCAAAAATTACTTTCCCTTCAGGTTCAAATGGACACGCTTTAATAAGTATTGAAAACGGAACAAAAGTGTTACAAACCAAATGGGTGCAAACTCAAAAAGGAAAAACATCCGTAGAAATCCCGATTACAAAAGAAATGACGCCAAATGTATATGTGAATATTTCATTATTACAGCCTCATCAAATCACAGAAAACGATTTGCCAATTCGTTTATTTGGTGTGGTTCCAATTTTTGTCGAAAATGCATCAACAAGATTATCACCAGAAATTAAAATGCCAAAAGTGCTGGCACCTGAAAAGGGATTTACAGTAAAAGTTTCAGAAAAGAATAACAAAGCAATGACCTATACTTTGGCTGTTGTAGAGGATGGATTGTTAGATTTAACAAGATTTAAAACACCAAATGCTTACAATACTTTTTATGCAAGAGAGGCTTTAGGTGTTAAAACTTGGGACATTTTTGATGATGTTATGGGTGCATATTCAGGTAGTATAGATCAAGTTTTTGCAATTGGTGGTGATGGAAGTTTAGCAAAAGGGAAAAACAGAAAAGCCAACAGATTTAAGCCAGTTGTCAAGTTTTTTGGACCTTTTACTTTAGATAAAGGAACAACAAAATCTCATAAAATCACTTTGCCTAATTATATAGGTTCAGTAAGAACAATGGTAGTTGCTGGAGATATAAAAACAGAAGCTTTTGGCAATGCTCAAGAAACAACACCTGTGCAAAAACCTTTAATGGTTTTGGCAACTTTACCAAGAAAGTTAGTGCCAAAAGAAAAAGTTATTTTACCTGTTACGCTTTTTGCAATGGATAAAAAAGTGAAAAATGTGGCTGTTCAAGTAAAAGCTTCAAGTGGAATTCAGGTTGTTGGTAATGCCACTCAAAGCATCAGTTTTGAAAAACCAGATGAAAAAATGTTGTATTTTGAACTGGATGTTCTAAAAGCAAACGGATTTAACACTGTCGAAGTTATTGCAACTGGAAATGGAGAGAAGTCAACCTATAAAGTAGAGTTAGATATTTCAAACCCAAACCCAATAACCAATAAAATTATTGATAAAACTATACAAGGAAATCAGTCAAAAGATATTACGTTTAATACGTTTGGTGTAGCAGGTTCTAATGGTGCAAAGATCGAGTTTTCTACAATTCCTGCTATTAATTTTACAGGACGATTAGAGTATTTAATTCAATATCCACATGGCTGTGTAGAACAAACTACGTCTAGTGTTTTTCCACAATTATTTATGAATGATATTTTTGATTTAACCTCAAAAAAGAAACGTGAAATTCAATCTAATATTGAAAAAGGAATCAAACGTTTGGGTAATTTTCAAAAAGCAAATGGTGGTTTAAGTTATTGGTTAGGAGAAAACTACATAAGTGATTGGGGAACAACTTATGCAGGCCATTTTATGTTAGAAGCTGAACAAAAAGGTTTTGTATTGCCATTGACTTTTAAAAGTAATTTTATAAAATATCAGAAGCAAGCAGCTAGAAATTGGAGACAAAAATACAATAGGTACACATCAGATTTAGAACAAGCTTACAGGTTATACACTTTGGCTTTCGCTGGTAGTCCAGATTTATCTGCAATGAACAGATTAAGAGAGTTCAAAAAATTAAGTAATGACGCAAAATGGAGATTAGCAGCCGCTTATGCTTTGGTTGGTCAGAATGAAGCTGCTGCAGAAATTATGGCGAAAGCGACGCTTAATTTTTCTGAATACCAATATTACAATTATGGTTCTGTAACTCGAAATAAAGCAATGGCTTTAGAAACAATGTTACTTTTGAATAATCAAAATGCAAAAGATATTGCTAAAAGTATTGCTAAAAAGTTATCTAGTAATAGTTGGATGAGTACACAAACTACAGCATATAGTTTGTTGGCTATTGGTAAAATGGTAGTTAAAAACGGTGGAAAGGCTATTGATATTAAGTTTACAAATGATGGCAAAACAGAACGTTTAAAAACGTCAAGTGCGATGATTCAAAGAACTTTAACCATCCAAAAAGGAACAAATACAATCACGATTCAAAACCAGCAGAACAATGTTGTTTTTGCAAGAATTATTAATTCTGGAAAATTGCCTTTAGGTGATGAAATTTCAGAACGCAGAGGTTTGAGTTTTGCTTTAAATTATGTGGATTTAAAAGGGAGTAAGATTGATGTAAATCAATTGAAACAAGGACAAGATTTCGTGGCTAAAATAACAGTGAGTAATCCAAAAAATGAAACTGTAAAAGATATTGCTTTAACACAAATTTTTCCTTCTGGATGGGAAATTGTAAATACAAGATTCACCGATTTTGGGACAACAGCAAAAAGTACAGCAAGATATACAGATATTAAAGATGATCGTGTAAACTTCTATTTTGATTTGAATTATCACCAAAATAAAAGTGAAACAAAAACTTTTTCGGTGTTACTAAATGCGGCATATTTAGGTGATTACTATTTGCCAGGAGTTCAGGTTGAAGCAATGTATGATAATGATTATTTTGTTAGAACTAAAGGAAAGTGGATTAAAGTTGTAAAGTAACGTCATTCCGAACTTGCTTCAGAATCACATCATAAAAAATGAAGATTGTCATTTCGAGCGAAATGAAATGAAGTCTAGAAATCTCAATAAGAAGTTTTAGAGATTTCTCCATAAAGTCGAAATGACAAACTGGCTTAAAATATCAAAAGTGAAAATCAAAAACTACATATTAAAACATAAAAAGAAAACTATATTCTTTGTTGTCTTGTTGATTTTTTATGCATTTTGTTTACCTAAAGAACTTTTCACAAAGCCAACATCAACCGTAATTACAAGTAATAAAGGCGAGTTGTTGGGTGCTTTAATTGCTGATGATGGTCAATGGCGTTTTCCTCATAATGATAGTGTTCCAGAGAAATTTAAAACCTGTTTAATTCAGTTTGAAGATGAACATTTTTATAAACATCCAGGATTTAATCCAGTATCTATTTTCAATGCTTTAAGACAAAATATAAAAGCAGGAAAAGTAGTGAGAGGAGGTAGCACAATTACGCAACAAGTAATGCGTTTGAGTAGAAATGACAGACCAAGAACCTATTTTGAAAAATTTAAAGAACTCATTTTAGCATCTAGATTAGAATTTAGAGCTAGTAAAGAAGAAATATTGGCTTTTTGGAGCAGTAATGCCCCTTTTGGAGGAAATGTAGTGGGTTTAGATGCAGCTTCTTGGCGTTTTTTTAATCGAAAAGCGTCAGATTTGTCATGGGCTGAAGCAGCTACTTTAGCGGTTTTGCCAAATGCACCAAAATTGATATATCCAGGAAAAAATCAACAAAAATTATGGGTAAAGAGAAATCGATTGTTAAAAAAAATACTGAATAAAAATATCATTGATTCACTCACTTATAATTTATCAATTTTAGAAGATTTACCAAAAAAACCATATCCATTACCTCAAATTGCTCCTCATTTATTGCAAAAAGTAAACAAAGAAAAAAAAGGAGAATTTGTAAAAACGACTATAGATAAGAGGTTGCAAATTCAAACTAATGGCATTGTAAAAAACCATTACAATCAGCTTTCCAAAAACGGGATTCATAATATAGCTGTTTTGGTACTGGATGTAAAAACGAGACGAGTGTTGAGTTATGTAGGGAATGCACCAACATCAACAAAACATCAAAAAGATGTAGATATTATTACAAAAGCTAGAAGTACAGGTAGTATTTTAAAACCCTTTTTATATGCTGCAATGTTAGATAGTGGAGAATTGTTGCCCAATACTTTGGTTGCAGATATACCTACCAATTATGGTAGTTATCAACCAGAAAATTTTGATAAAAAATATTCAGGAGCAATATCAGCAAAACTTGCCTTGTCTAAATCTTTAAATGTGCCAGCTGTTAGAATGTTACAAAGCTTTGGATTAGAAAAATTTCATTATTATTTAAAACAACTTCAATTAAAAGACATCAAAAAAAGTCCAAATTATTATGGATTAACTATTGCTTTGGGTGGTGCTGAAAGTAATTTATGGGATTTATGCAAAAGCTATGCATCAATGGCATCTACTGTAAATCATTTTTCTGAAAACTCAAGTAGATATTTTACAAATGAATTTACTGAACCTACTTTTTATGAAGGTCCAAAAATCGATTTTGGACAAAAATCATCAGAAAAAATCATTTTTGATGCAGCTTCAATTTATTTAACTTTTGAAAGTTTAAAAGAAGTAAATAGACCTAATTCTGAAGAAAATTGGGAGTTTTTTGATTCAACGAAACAAATTGCTTGGAAAACAGGAACCAGTTTTGGCTTTAGAGATGCTTGGAGTATTGGAGTAACTAAAGATTATGTAGTTGGGGTTTGGGTAGGTAATGCAGATGGTGAAGGAAGACCAGGTTTGGTAGGTGTGCAAACTGCTGCTCCTATTTTATTTGATGTTTTTGATAAATTACCCAATTCAGAGTGGTTTTCAAAACCTTTTGATGAAATGACACAAATAGAAATTTGTACAAAAAGTGGATACAGAGCTACTGAAATTTGTGAAGAAAAAAAGTTGGAATTTATGCAAAATTCAGGGTTAAAAACCAAGCCTTGCCCTTTTCATATTTTGCTAAATGTTGATGCATTAGAAAATTATCAAGTAAATACTTCCTGTGAAAGTTTAGAGAACATCAAACAAAAATCGTGGTTTATTTTACCTCCTTTACAAGAATATTATTACAAAAAACAAAATCCGTTTTATAAATCGTTACCAAAATTTAGAAATGATTGTTTAGGAGAAAATAAAAATTCAATGAAGTTTATTTATCCCACAGAAAAAAGCACCATTTTTTTACCCAAAGATTTTGATGGAAAACAAAACGAACTTATTCTAAAAGTAGCACATTCAAATTCTGAAGCAACTTTATTTTGGTATGCAAATACTCAATTTTTAGGAACTACAAAAGAAAATCATCAATTTGCAATTGAACCAAAAGTTGGTAATTTTAGATTTACAGTTGTCGATAATTTTGGGAATGAGATCTGGCAAAAAGTAATAATAAGAGAGTAGTTTTTTCACTTAACTAACATAAGTTCGACTTAAAAAATACTGTTAATTAGTTAGATAAGAATTTTGTTATATGAGATTGTTGTCATTTTGACTGAAATGGAGAAATCTTATACTAAATTTGAGATTTATCAACTCTACTACGTTTCATTCGAAATTACAATAATATAATTGTCAATTAAATAACCTATAATAATTAGAAAAGTTATATCGAACTCACGTTAACTAGTAAAATTTTCTCAAAAAATAAAAAAAGCACGAGCCCTAACTCGTGCTTAAACTACAATCGCTTTTAAGCATAACAAATTCCCCCTAATTTGTATGGATTAAAATTATAGTTGAGGAAAACTAGAAGCCTGTACCAGGTGCTTCTGGACTTGATGCTTGTGCTTTTTGTGGGTTTAATATCAAATAAGTTCCTAATGCAGTTAAAGCAACATATTTTCCATAGTTCCCAATCTTTTTGACAGCTTGTTTTCTTGTGATTTTATCATTATTTTTCATCAATTCTATTTTCTTTTATTCTAAAATAATTTTTTTATCCAAAGTTCCATTTTTGGTTTTCAATTTTACAATATAAATACCCGTATTTATAGAACTTGGAATATTGATTTGAATGGAATTATTTACATTTTCATTATTCAATGTAAAAGTTTGTTTTCCAAGCAAATCAAAAATCTGTAAATCCACTTTTTCATTAAGTCCAGAAATATTTAAAACTCTATCATTATTAAAAATACTTACATTGCTTAAAGAATTTTCTTTTATGTTTAAAACAGATTTGTAAGAAGTATGAAGATAAAACCTACCAATACCATCTAAATTAGTTGTTGGAGTAATTTTATATTCGCTATTTCCTTCATCTAATCTTGTCATGGTATTTAGTTCTTTATCTTCAAGAAACACTTTTAAACCTGTAGGTAAATTATTATGATTAAGTGTAAATGTAATTTCTGAATTTGCCTCTGCTTTTAGACCAATAGGAATAACAATATTTTCATAATCTTCAGGAAGAGCCTGTAAAGCAAAATTAGTTCCTTGGTTATTATCTACTAATTGAGTGTATAAGTTTAGAGGGTTTGAAGTTTGTACTCCATTAAACTGACCTGCATCAAACCCTGGATCTAGTCCTTTAGTAGAAGTTGATGAATATTTTATACTTGTTTTTTTAGAATCATTAGCTGAAGCAATAATTATATCTATTTCTGGAGTTGTTGAACTATTCTTATAAAAAATATTACCTGTTTGATGGCTTTGCATGCTTTCTTCAAAAGTGAAGTTTCCTCCACTAGTTTTAATTTTAACAAAAAAGCCTTGTCCAGGAGCAACGTATTGTGCATTTGACATTTGGTTTACAACCACATACTCACCATTCATACCAATTGTTGGATCCCAAAAATAAAGAGAAACAAAATTGGGGTCTAATTCAGAACTGTTTTTTGTCAATAGATTATTTGTTGTATTTGCATTAGTATTACCTGCCAAAAAAGATGTGTATGGATTTCCAACCAAATTCCAATCGGATAGTGAACCTCTATTTAAAGAGATAGGTAAAGTTGAAGCCTGTCTGAAACTTCCCACAAAATCAACTGTACCAGCTGTAGCTCTTTTTACAGCATATCCTTTCATTGCTATAAAACTACCAGTTGTACTATTTGTATGATAATCCCAACCTCCAGCTATAGTATTATTATATTCAGCCAATCCTACATGATTTACATCAACAGTTCCTGTAGCTAAAGGAGTAGCACCAATAAATACTCCAAGATTTGCAGGTGTTGGTGGTGCTATGAGATGCCAATCGTCAGTGACATATCTTTTATATGTTAAACTACCTCCTGAATAACTTCCGCCAATAATTAATGAACTACTGCTTGTAGCATTTGATTCTATGCTCAAACTACCATTATTTGTTAAATCTCCTGTTATATTCAATAAACTATTTTGTTTAGCAGAAAAAGAGCTTGTACTATTTATCAAAGCATTTCCACCAACATTAATCTTTGAAGTATTTTCAAGAGTTATTGTACCACTATTTGTTAAACCTTTTGTTATGTTAAGATTGGCATTAGATTGTAGCTTTAATGAACCACCATTTTCAACCACCAATCTGTTTGTTTCCATATTACTAATATTACTAGTAACGTCTTTACCATCTGGTATTACTGCGTTATTATTAATATTTGGTATTCCATTAGTCCAATTTGGTAATAAAGACCAGTTAGAGTCGCTACCTATAAATTCAGTATCTAACGTTTCAATATCTACAGTTGCTGTCCCATTAAATTTATATAATTCGTCACCATTTGTAGCATTTGTAGCTATAAAATACAGTTCATTGTTAAAAATAACTGGTTCAGAAAAAGAACCCTCTCCTGTACCATCATTTGTGTCAAAACCTCTTAAAACATTAGTTGTTGGATTATATTCTGCAAACTCAAGGCGAGCATCAGAAAAGAAAGCTCTAAAATATATTTTACCAGCATATTTAATAAGGCTATTTACTTGTGAATTGTTAGGTACTGTATTTTTGAAAGTGTAATTATTATTATCAATATTATACAATCCTAAACCGTTAGTTGAAGAACCATTATCTGTTCTATAATATAAAATATTTTGATGACCAACAATATTATTACTTTCAAACAAAGTAGGATTGTTAGGTAAAACACTAACTGTATTACTGTTAAGAGTTTCTATTTTTAAAAGTTCTACGTTTGTACTTAAAATACCATTTAAATAGATATTGTTACCATAAGCAAATAGATATTCAGGAGAGGAAATGTTTGTGACATGGCCTGAAACTCCAGAGTTTGTATTATAGTAGAATACTCTTGTACCGTCTGTTGCGTGTTCAGCAATAAAATAAATTAAATTACCAACGACAACCAAATTTCTTGGATTAAAACTTCCTGAAGAAGTATTTGGCTGACCATTTATATTTACTAAAGTAATTGTTGGAGTAGTTACTGTAACATCATTATATACATAAAAATAATCTCTAGCTGTTCCCCCAGCATTATATCTGGCAGAGAAATACAATTTATTATTAACTACTGTTAAATCTGATGCATCTCTTTGAGTAGCTAATGATGCATTTATATTTACTAAATTTGTGCCATCATAAGAAAATAAACTTCTTAACTGTCCTGATGCTTCAGTTGCAGAAAAGAATAATTTTCCGTTATAAACAACTTTTTTTTGTGGTAAACTTGAATTATTTGTATTTATATTTATTGAAGAGATATTGTTAGAAGATAAAGCTGGGTCGTAGCTTATTAACTCTATTCCATCACTACTATTAGCTCCTGTAAAATACAATTTGTTATTGTAAGGAGTTAAAAATCCTGATACTCCATCGTCACTTCCTGAGTTAACATCAACTACTATTTCTTGAGAATTTACTACTTGAATAGTACTCAAAATAGTAAATAAAATAAGTGTAATTTTTTTCATTTTTTAAAATTTTAATTTATATCAAAATAAAAGGATAAAAGTGCAGGTTGTACTACCTAAAAAGGGTAGTGAAAACAGAAAACGTCAGATATATCTGACGTTTTTAAGTTGTAGTTTTTCGGCTATTTTATATTTTTAGACAAAATACATTTAACAATTTTTCTTTTATATAGCCTATTCTATTACGAGTTTTTTAATTCCCTTTCCTCTTTCTGTAGCTACCACTACTTGATAAATACCTCTTGTTAAGTTTGACACATTGTAACTTTCTAAAGCATTAGAAAAAGAGGTAACTTTAGCTCCTAGTATATTAAAAATAGCAACTTTCTTAATGTTGTAATTATTACTTTCTAACTTGAAACTAGTTTTAGTTGGGTTTGGATAAAGGTTAAAAGATTTACTAATAACATCATCAATACTTGCAGTTGCACTTTCAATAATGACATCAAATTCTTGAGAAATAGATTTACCACCAGAATCAGTAGAAGTAACATTAATTGCACTTACTCCTACATTAAGCGTATAGTTAATAGTTAGCGTATTTCCTTGTACACTTGTTGTTACAAGGTTAGGACTTCCAGAAGACGAAGAAAAAGAAATATTAGCGCCATCCTCAAAATCTTCTTTAAAATAATCCAAAAGATTAAAAGTTGCAATCCCATTCGCATCTTGAACATAAGTTTGATTACCAATAAAAGCTTTTATTTTAGGGGCTATATTAGTACCTTCCATTACCCATAATTCTCTTCCTTCTGATTGAGAAGTAGCAGCAAAGTACATTCTGTTTTGAAAAATATAATATGATGAAGGAAAACTACCTGATGATCCTAAACGAATGTTAGATACCAAGGTGTATTTTTCTGAAATGGGATCATACATGTGTAACTCCTTACCAGCGTTATCATCTTCTGCTGCAAAGAAAATTTTACCTCCATATTTTTCAAAATGAGAAACATTACTATCTACTGTTGAATTTATTCTTACTCTTGTATGGGTATCTGTTGCGATGTCGTAAATCACTAAATCATTACTTGAAAATGGACTTGTGAACTCGCTTCTATAATACATTTTTCCACTATGAGTTACCGGTTTTGTTTTTGGTATTGGTGCATTGGTAGCAAATATATTTGGGGAGGAAGTTCCAGAAGTTGTGTCATATTTCCAATAGGTTCCTTGAGCAAGATAAAATAAATCTGTTCCATTTGCTTTTACATAAGGTGGGTAGCTGTGAGTTCCTATTCTGCCAGAAGTGTTGTTGGTATCATCATAAAAAAACAATCCTCTTTCTGAGTTTGAAACATTTGCAGAAAAAAACAATTTATTATTTGTAACTTCAAAGCTTGCTGGTTCAGGGTGGTTTTCGAAACCACCTCTTACATAAGCCCCAGAAATTACAACTTCTGAATAATTACCATTACTTGGCATTTTTAGTAATTGAACTTCAACTTTTACATCAGATTTTTGTGCAGAAAAATAAATGTTTCCATTATATAATGTTAGATTTTTTGGATTGATATCTGTATTAGCATTATTAGTATTGTTTGAAAAACCATTACTTGGTATTTTAGTCAATGTACCATCTGAATTATAACTATATAGTTCTGTAAAAGATATTGGTCCAGAGCCGGTCTCTTCTGCATCAGCGACGAAAAATAGTGTATTGTTTAGAACTACTTTATAGTTAGGGAAACTATCATCTGATCCAGGATCTATATCTGTTAAATTTGTTACTATTCCTGTTATGGGATCGTACTCCACCAATTCATAAGCTTTTCCATCTCCTAGATGAGCTGTGAATAATAGCTTCCCATTAAATTCTATCATATCTGCTGTGTCTCCATTTATACCATCTAGAGCACCTGAACGCATATTTGCAATAAGTTCTTGACTATTAAGATTAAGTACGCTAATTGTACAAAGCAACAGTAGAGTAAGGTAATTTTTTTTCATTTTATACATTTTTATTCTATACAAATTTGAAAAAATATAACATCTCTTGTACTACCTAAAATGGGTAGTGCAAGAATTAAAAAGACCCATGAATAAATACTTATGCATGACTCTAAATAACTAAATTTATAACATTTAACTACTCTACAATGAGTTTTTTGAATCCTTTACCCTTTTCTGTAATAATCTCTAAATTATAAATACCCTTTGATAAGTTAGAAATGTTATAGTTATTACTATTTATAAACTCTGCAACTTTACCTCCTAATAAAGAATAAACTGTCACTTTTTTAATTGAATGTAAACTACTTGAAAGTTGAAATGTAGTTTTTGCTGGATTTGGAAAAAGTATAATATTATTTTGAATGTTGATGTCTTCTGTAGAAAGTGTTTGAGATTCATTAACCCATATTTCACTATTTTTTCCTATTTCTCTTGCAAAAATGATATCTACATCTCCATCATTATCAATATCACCAATAGCTAATGATGTAGCGTTACTACAAAAAGGTACAGGTGATTCTTGAAAACTTGTGTTGTTTATATTTTCTAAAATAAGGTTTTCAGACATTCTTGCCAAAACAATATCAAAATCACCATCTTTATCAAGATCAGCAAATTTAGCTTGGTTTACTAAAGATACATTAGGCAAGATATTTAGTTCAGTATATGAAAGACCATCGCTTGTTGTATACAAGGCTATTTCTGAATTTGTTCCAATTCTTGATATTAAGATTTCTGGATAATTATCACCTGTAATTTCTGCAACGTCTATATGAAATGCTGTTTCATTTCTACCAAAAACTATAGGGTTTGTTACAAAGTTTCTTGAGCCTAACCCTTTATAGATTTTAGGATTATCACTATCTTTCACGATAATAAAATCTTCTATTCCATCATTATCCATATCTGCTATATGTACACTAAATGCACTATCTTGGACACTCTGTAGAAAATCAAAATTTACAGTATTATTATTTGAAAAATAGTTATTTATAAAAACTCTCATACTTTGATTGCTTACATTAACCAAATCATCAACACCATTTTTATCAAAATCAAAAACTTGCAATCCATAAGTAGCAAAAGATAATGTGAAAGGAGTATTTGTTATTTCTGTAAATGCACCATTATTATCATTAATCCAAGGAGCACCTGGATTATTAACACTTGTGCTATTAATAATAAAATCTTCTTTAACGCCTGAATTATTAAAATCGCCGACAACAACACTTCTTGTTGAAATATTTCCTGAAGTAGGAGTAGTAAATGCCACAGCAAAAGTACCTGAACCATTGTTAGTATATACTTCTGCACCAGTTGTTCCTGCTTTTGCTAAAACGAAATCTAAACCTGAGTTTTCATCAAATTCACCAAATTGAATACTTAATGATGAAGGTAGTGCTTGAGTACTTTTGGTAAAATTGATATGTGTAACACTACTATCATTGTCTAATATTTCAGTTGTAACTACTTGCGTACCATCTTCTTCACCATTTTGTACTGAAAATATTTCAAAATCTATGTATTCTGTACATTCGTAGATATTATCATCAACTATTGTAAATGTTTTAGAGGCAGACGTATCACCTGCTGGTATTGTAACAAATAATCCTTGAGAAGTATAATCTACGGCATAAATAGCTGTTCCAGGTAAAGAAAAACCCACTCTAATATCTTGTGAAGATATAATGTCGCTTGTTATAGTAATGTCTATAGTACCAACACCTTCTGTAACAGAAGTTGGACCAGATATCGTAATTTTTGGTTGCATCTCAGTACTATAACTTTTAAATGCAATCAGTAGAAAACTTAATAAGAAAAGTAAATTGTAATTTTTTATCATAATTGTGTTATGTTTTGAATAGTATCAATTATCAAATATGATGTAAAAATTCATCTACTGTAGTACCTAAAATGGGTAGTAAAATTGAATTATATTAGAATTAATTTTCTAAAATCCATTTTTCCCAGTCTTTAGCAACATTATCCCAACCAAATTTTGAAGAGTCAATTTTTCCGTTTTTAATTGGGAAATAGTTATGCTCTAATCCTAAATAACGTGAGTTCGACTTAAAAAATACTGTTAATTAGTTAGATAAGAATTTTGTTATATGAGATTGTTGTCATTTCGACTGAAATGGAGAAACCTTATACTAAATTTGAGATTTCTCAACTCCACTACGTTTCATTCGAAATGACAATAATCTAATTGTCAATTAAATAACCTATAATAATTAGAAAAGTTATATCGAACTCATATTGATTTACTAAATTTCTTTTTCTGCGGTTATAAACACTACGTTCTATTTTTTAGATATTGCTGTTGGAAGTTTTCTGAATAAATCATTTTCGCTATCAATACTCATAAATTCTGAAGTTAAAGTCAAACTTATGAGTTCTAAATCACTCATTTTTGGTGTTCTCTTTTGATAAGGCAAGAGTTGTTCTTTTTATATTTTTCTTAAAACTTCCAATATTCTTTCGTAATTTGCCATTAAGTTGTTCATTATAAATGATTTGTGGTTAAATCAATATACTGATTTTCAGTGAAATGAACAACTTTTCCTTTTTAAATCATAATGCACAATAGGTTATTAAAATTAATATTGCCTAAATGCACAACAGATTAATTAAATCATCTATAGATACTTTGTTAACAATAATATTAGTATGTTTTAAATAGTTTGTTTTTTTAATAATTTCTTTTAAAGTTTCCATACTTAAACTATTAGTTTTATTAATGCGTTTGTGTATCTTATCTAAACCAAGGTTTTTCATATTAATAATATCACCTATGGTATTCATTCGTTTATAATCTCTTCCTCGGTGATTTAATAATACTACTTTATCATTCTCGTGGTTCAATGTGATATCATCATACTTGTATATCACTTTTTTATCTTTATACGTGTAGGTCTCTTTTTCTTGTTTTTGAAACACAGGCAAGAATGTTGATTTATAAAAATGCATATCTCCGTTATTGAAATAAATAAGTTGCCCAGACTTATTACAGTATAGACCGTTTAACACATCGTTTTTAGATTGTCCTGAACATGAAGTTACTACAAGACTGAGACAAAAGACTATAACAAATTTTAAATTTTTCATAACTAATGTTTTATTTTACTACATAAAATACGTGTTCTTGAACCACTAGATCTATATTGAGGTGAGCTCCATCCACTTCCTGTGGGTCTTGATTCAAAACCATAATTATGATAAAAACAATAACCATCTGGATGTTTAGCAACCATAAAAGCATTTATTATTTTTCTCACTGGTTTCCCTAATTCATATTCAATTGTCCAATCTCTTTGCTCAATAATGGCGTCTACAAAAGTTTCTTGCCATCCTTTACTGTTCATATGAGCCATCATTTGTTGTTCAAGTGATGTATTATTTATTCCAGCACTAGGTAATTCATTATCTTCTATATACTTGTCAATAAGCTTATTTTGTTCTTTTTCATAGAAATCTGGTCCTTTTCCTTGTGATAAATCAATTTTAAATTCAGTTTCAAATTCTTGATTAAAACCACTATAATCAACATGATCAAACTTCATTTTTAACTTCACTTCTCTAGCTGGTAAAGATGCTAATGCTCTCATAAAAATAACGGGTGTATAATTATGTACTTTTGCATATTGAGTTAGTTCTGAAGGAGATTTAGGCAATAAAATAAACTGAATATAACTTTGCCCTAAATTGTTTCGATGTACAGTAATATCATCATGGAAAGCATAACTATCTATTTCCCATTTTTCAGCTTGACCTAACAAAGGATACCCATTTTCTTTAAAAAATCTTAAGTTAAAATTGGTAACACCGTTTTTTGTAAAGTTAGCTGTCTTAAAGAGGTCTTTTAAAGTTCTACCAAAGTAAACAGTACCATAAATTGGTTCTCCCGTTTTAAATACTCTTTTAATATCTGATATGTTTTCAGAGCCTATTTTTAATGGTTTGGAAGATAATACCACTTTACCCAAGTTTTCTTTATGGAAAGCGCCAGTAATAGCACTAGACATCTCTGATTGAGAACTATCGATTACTTTATCAATAGCCTTAATAATTGCTTTAACATCTGTATTATCAAGACCTACAAATGCATACAATGCTTCAGCTCTTTGTTTTAATTTTTTAGCCTTTTTAGTCGTAACCATTGGATTACTACTTCCTGACCTTGCTACAGTTTGATCTAATTGTGTCATAAATAAATCGAAAATACCGCCACTTTTCAAATATTCTGGAAACTCACTAATAACTTTATCTATTGTCTTGCTCTGAAAATCTAATTCTCCTTCGTTTTTCTTTTTTTCTAAAATGGATTGTATTTCTTTGAGGTTTATTTTTTTAGCATCTTTAAGCAATCTGTCATCCAAAAACACGTTGAGACCTCTATCTTTTGAGTAAGTTGAAATAGTGCTACTTAATTTTCTCCAAGACTCATAGTCAAAAGTATTTGCATTAAAAGAAGCTACTATTTTATCTGCTTCACTTGTATCAAAACTAGAATCTTTTGTTTTTATTTTTTTTAATTTTGTAACAACTCTATCAATATCAATAACACCTCCATTATTTTTTATTTGAACAGCTTTATTGAGTGTTTTAAGTATACGCTGGTAGTCTCTTTCCATTTTATTGTATGTTACTTTATTTTGTGAATGAATTCCCTGAACCATAATCATTAAAAGGAACAAGCATATTTTCGTTATGTATTTCATTATAGTATGATTTGTTTTGTATTGATTTATGAAAATATTTCTTGAGTAAGCTTATCCATTAAATAAAAAGATCTATTTCGCCCATTTAGGGATGTAAATTCTTTTTTGTTACCCCAAATTAATTTTGCTCTACCTGAAACGTGGCTGAGCTCTTTTCCTGCAGAGTGTAATTGGTAATTAGATTTATCAAGAATAAATATTGATTCTTGTTGTCCACCAACAATATCAATATTTCGTTTTCTTACACAAGAAATTACCTCTTTGGAAATATTGTTTTCAGTTATAAAAACTGAATTTATATTTGGTACAGAAAATCTTAATGCTTTGGGTAACTTGAAGTCTTTATTAGCATTTTCTTTAGATTTTTTGTGGCATTTATTAATCTTCTCGATAGATAAATTTTCTTCCAGTGTTACAAAATAGTAATCTGTATATTTTAAGAAGATAAAATTACTACCTGTTTTTTTAGCTAAAAAACTGGTTGCTGAAATTTCTGTTACAGAAAACCCCGAGTTTCTATAAAAAGTGATCATATTTTCTAACATCATTATAAAAATAAATGGACTAAAAAAACCTAGTACCACATTAGTATTGAATTAAAAGTTAGAACGTATAGATTGTATTTCTACTCTAATATCATCACCAGTTTCATAAAGTCTTGATAACTCTTCTTTATCAATATTTTTTTTAGATTCTACTGCTTCAATTTGAGCAGTATTTAAATTAAGTAATGCATAAAGTGTCATTAAAATTGATACCATAATATTTGTATTTAAAGTATTATAGTATCAAAAGTATTTTATAATTTAATAGGTAGAACTACCTATTATGGGTAGTAGTAATTAAATTAGTTTTCTTTTAGAAGCTTCTCTTATCGCTTCTTCTTTTGTATGAACTTGTAGTTTGTCATATATATTTTTAATATGATATTTAATAGTGTTGATACTGATTTCTAAATTTAGTGCAATAGTTTTGTAGCTGTTGCCTAATGATAGCATAGTAATCACTTGAGTTTCTCTTTCCGTTAAAATAGTATCTGGAGCTTTCTTAAAAGATTCAACTACCATTTTTGCAATATTGATGCTCATAGGTGCACCACCATTTTGTAATTCATTCAAAGCTTCAATAAGTTTTTCTGAATTTGCATTTTTTGTAAGATAACCAGTTGCTCCTGCACAAAGTGCATCAAAAACATTTTTAGAATTCTCATATACAGTAACCATCATCACTTTTGTATTGGGTAACTTTTTTTTGATTTCTTTGGTACCTTTTATTCCATTCATTCCTGGCAGTTCAATATCCATTAAAACAATCTCTGGCATATCGTCTTTTAAATATTGAAGAGCGTCTTCACAAGACAAATAAGCACCTACAAGATTGTACTTTTTAGACGATTGAATAATTTGACTAAAAATATCGTTCAAAGGTTCATTATCTTCAATAATTATTACATTTATCATAGTTTTATCTTATTGTGGCTTCAAAACGTACTTCAAAAAAATCATTTTTATTATCAAAAAAGATTTCTGCTCCAATTTTGTTCGCTCTATGTTTCATATTTTTTAGTCCATTTTTTTTATCAAGTTTATCAACATCAAACCCTTTCCCATTATCTTTTAAAGCCATTGTTAATTTGTTATAGTATTGAATAATAATGAAGTATGTTTCTGTTGCTTCTGAATGTTTGGCTACATTAGTCATAGCTTCTTTAAAAATTAGAATAATTTGTCTGTTCCAATAATAAGGTAGTTTGCAGTTTTTATCAATATTTTTTTCGATAAAAAAATCAATTTCAAAAGCCTTAAAAAAATCTTCTCCAAAATCAGAAATGTAAGTGACTACTTCTTCTAAATAATCACTTTTGGTATTTAAAGAAAACATAAAATCTCTAGTTTCTTTAAATAGTATATCAGAATCTTCTTTTATACCTTTCAATGCAGATTTTAACTTCTCTAAATTTATAGTATTATTTCTAATAAGATAATCTGCCAAAACATTAATTCTAGCCAATTTGTTACCCATTCCATCGTGAAAATCTTGAGCTATATTTTCTCTTACTTTTTCTAGTTCTTTCTCTAATTTTTGCCTTTTTAATATTGATTTTTTTAAATCATTGTTCTTTTTCTTAAACTTTTTTAATTGGTATAAGATTAATAGTACAATCACAAAAAGAAAAACAAGACTCCCAAAGAGAATGTAATTATTTTTATTAGAAATTGTCAAGTCTTTCTTTGAAGATTCTTGTTTTAAAATTAAATTCTCTTTTTCTTTTTTTTCTGTTTCGTATTTTTTTTCTAAATCTAATACAGTTTTTTGTTGATTAATATTAAAAATACTATCATTAAATTTTTTAGCTTTAATTAAAGCTTCAAGTGCCTTTTTAGATTTCCCTTGTTTTTGATAAATTTTACTGATTAGTTCATAATTTTCTGCGGCATTAATAAGCATTCCATTTTTTAAAATTAGCCCTAAACTTTGTTGTGCTTTTTGCAAAGCTTTTTTGTATTTCCCTTTATTATAGTAAGCTATTGAGGAAAAATAAAGAGAATTTTCATAAACAAATTGGCTAACATATTTTTTGTAAGTATTTTGTAAACTATCTGCATAAATTAAAGCATTGTTATAGTCTTTTTTATGAAGATAACTTTCTGATAGGGTATTTATAGCTGTTCCAATGCCAACACTATCTTTTAATTTTGTTGCCTTGTAATATGATAAATTAACATATTTATATGAACTATCAATCTCTTTTAAATAGTAGTAAGTATAGCCAATATTATGAAGCAATATCGTATTCCACCTTGCATTTAAAGATTCTGGACAAAAATTTAATGCTTTCTTTTTTAAATCTAGAGATTCTTTATATTTTCCTGCATTATTTAATATCAGACTCATATTGTTATAAAGTTTTGATATTGCTAAAGAATCGTTTATTATTTCGTAACTTTTTACTGCATCAATCCATAATTTCATTGCATTATCATATTTCCCTATGTCATAAAAATGGCTTCCAGATAGATGATTTATTCGCGCATTTAAAGAATCTTGCTTTTCAGGAATTCTGATTTTTTTAATTGAATCAAATAATAAATCAATTCCATCTTTTTTGTTTGATAGAATTTTCTTTACTATTTTTTTATCAAGCTTTTCAAATTCAAGTAGATGCTCTTGTGATAGAATTAATAGAGGGCAAATTGAGTATAAGATTAAAATAATTCTTTTCATTTCTAATAATGAATCTTTCTAATAATAAAGGTAATAATTTTCTATACCAAATTACTACCTAAAATGAGTAGGACTATCTTATACAATATAATGTATAAGTACAGGACATATAAAAAAGTGATTTTTTTGAATTATACTTTACTAAAAGTAAACATCTTTACATTTTTCTTAACGTAAAATCATCATATTTTTAACATATTTGTAAACTTTTGAATTTCTAACCATTAGATTCTTTTTTAGATGAAAATATATCCCATAGAAACTGGTAATTTTAAATTAGATGGAGGTGCAATGTTTGGTGTTGTACCAAAATCGATTTGGCAAAAAACAAATCCTGCAGACAGTAAAAATATGATTGAAATGAGTATGCGTTGTATGCTTATTGAAGATGGGAATCGTTTGATTTTGATAGACACAGGTTTAGGCAACAAACAATCCGATAAATTTTACAGTTACTATTATTTGTTTGGTGATTTTTCTTTGGATATGTCTCTAAAAAAATATGGTTTTCACAGAGATGATATTACCGATATTTTTCTAACACATTTGCATTTTGATCATTGTGGAGGTGTAATCCAAAGAAATGAAAATGGTTTGTTAGTTCCTGCATTTAAAAATGCAAAAGTTTGGAGTAATGATAAACATTGGAAATGGGCAACAGAACCAAATCCAAGAGAAAAAGCATCGTTTTTAAAGGAAAATATTAACCCAATAAAAGAAAGTGGGCAACTGGAATTTATCCATAGAAATTATAAAGATCAAATAGGTTTTGATGTTTTGTTTATGGATGGTCATACAGAAAAACAAATGTTACCAAAAATCAATTATCAAGGTAAAACAATAGTTTTTATGGCAGATTTGTTACCAACTGTTGGGCACATTCCTTTGCCTTATGTTATGGGTTATGATACAAGACCATTGCTAACAATCAAAGAAAAAGCAGCCTTTTTAAATGAAGCTGCAAATAAAAATTTCTACCTATTTTTAGAACATGATGCTTACAACGAACTTTGTACGTTAAAGCATACTGAAAAAGGAGTTCGTTTAAACACAACACACAAATTTTCTGAAGTATTTAATTAGAGAAGAACAATTATGAAGAATTTAAAGACGAGTATTTTTGTTGCTATTACTAGTATTATATTATCAGGATGTGGTGCTACTAAAGTTGCTGTAAATCCACCAACTTTTGAAAATATTATAGCAACTCCTGCAAAAAAAATTGCACTATCTGACGAAGCCTTAAAAACATGGCATCATCTAGACATTACCACAGATTCTATAGCTGGTATTAGTTTGGCAAAAGCCTATAAATTTTTAGAAGGCAAAAAAGGGAAGCCAGTTGTTGTGGCTATTGCAGATTCAGGAGTTGATATTGAGCACGAAGATTTAAAAAATCTACTCTGGACAAACAAAAATGAAATAAAAGGAAATAACAAAGATGATGATAAAAATGGGTATATAGATGATATTCATGGTTGGAATTTTCTTGGTAATGCTAAAGGTGATATTGTTAATGCAGATCAGCTAGAAATTACAAGATTGGTAAAAAAAGGCAGGTTAAAGTTTGATGGTAAAAAAGCGTCAGAAATTACTGAAGCTGATAAAGAGGCTTATCAAGAATATCTTAAATTAGATAAAGAATACAAAGCTACTATTGTAGAGAAGAAGACAGAAATGCAACAAATGCAACAAACTTTAGAGAACCTTAAACGAGTTCAAGATGCTTTCGATGCTGTTAAAAAAATAGCAAAAAAAGATACATTAACTGTAGCTGTTTTAGAGAAGTTAAAACCAACAAAATTACAAGATGTTATGTTGGTAAATAACGTAAAGAACATCTTAAATCAAGGAGGTACAGAAGCAGAATTGGTTGAATACAAAAAAAATGTTGTGGAGTATAAAGAATATTTAGAAAAAGCAATGAAAGGTTATGATTTCGATTTAAATGTTCGTCAAAATCTAGGAGATGATTTATATGATGTCAATGATAAATTTTACGGGAATAATAATGTAATAGGTAGCAAAGATTTAGAAATGCACGGAACACATGTTGCTGGTATTGTAGCTGCAAACAGAAATAATAATAAAGGTGCTGTTGGTGTAACTAATAATGTTAAAATTATGGCAGTAAGAATTGTACCTGATGGAGATGAGCATGATAAAGATGTAGCTTTAGGCATTAGATACGCAGTTGATAATGGAGCAAAAATTATTAATACTAGTTTTGGGAAACGATTTTCACCAAATGCAGCTTGGGTGTATGAAGCATTAAAATATGCTGCTGAAAAAGACGTACTAATAGTAAATGCTGCTGGAAATGATGGTAAAAATATAGATGTTAGAAAGAGTTTTCCTTCAGATTCTAAAGATTTAATCACTGAATTCACAGACAATGTAATTACTATTGGTGCTAGTAGTTTGCACTATAATGAAAAATTGCCAGCAGATTTTACCAACTATGGTAAAATAAATGTTGATGTTTTTGCACCAGGTGTAGATATTTATTCAACAATACCAAAAGACGAATATGAACCACAAAGTGGAACTTCTATGGCTGCACCAGCAACAAGTGGAGTTGCTGCTTTAATTCGTTCTTACTATCCAAATTTATCAGCAAAAGAGGTAAAGTATATTTTGATGAACTCTGGAGTAAAAATCAATTTTGAGGTAATAAAACCAGGTTCACAAAATGAAAAAAATCCAGAAGGGAAAATGGTTCCTTTTTCAGAGTTATCAGTTTCTGGTAGGGTTGTGAATGCATATAATGCATTGCAATTGGCAGACTACCTATCAAACAAAAAATAGAAAATTATTAGTAGAATAAATCATCAATGATTTATTATTTTTATCAAAATTAAAATTCAACAAATGAAAAAAATACTTTTTTTACTATTGTCGGTTATCATGATTGTGTCTTGTGCACAAACAAAAGATGTTCAGTATAAACAGAAAGAATCAGCGTCAAAATCATCAAACAACTATTATTGGCAACAGCATGTAGATTATACTATGGATATTGATATGAATGTAAACAACTATCAATATAAAGGAAAACAAAAGCTGGTATATACCAACAATTCTCCTGATGATTTAAATAAAGTGTTTTATCATTTGTATTTTAATGCATTTCAGCCAGGTTCTCAAATGGATGTTCGTTCTTTAAATATTAAAGATCCAAGTGGTAAAATTGGGGATAGGATTGGTAAATTAAAACCAAATGAAATTGGTTACATAAAAGTAAATTCTTTACAACAAGATGGTGTTACAGTAAATTTCGAAACAGTTGGTACTATTTTAGAAGTTACCTTAAACAAACCTATAAAATCTGGAGAAAGTGTAATTTTTGATATGAATTTTGATGCACAAGTACCAATTCAAATTCGTAGATCTGGAAGAAATAGTAAAGAAGGAGTTGCTTTATCTATGAGTCAATGGTATCCTAAAATGGCAGAATATGATTTTCAAGGATGGCATACACCACCTTACATTGCAAGAGAATTTCACGGAGTTTGGGGAGATTTTGATGTAACACTTCATATTGATAAAAACTATGTAGTTGGTGGTTCTGGATATTTACAAAACCCTCAAGAAGTAGGGCATAATTATCAAGATAAGAGTAAACCACTAAACTTACCTAAAGGTGATAAATTGACTTGGCATTTTAAAGCACCTAATGTACATGATTTTATGTGGGCAGCAGATTCTGAATATAATCATGATGTTTTAACAATGGAAAATGGTATTGATTTACATTTTTTATATAAGAAAACATTAGATGCAAAATATTTAAAAAACTGGAAAGACTTACAACCCAAAACTGCTGAATTAATGACCTATTTTAGCGAAAATGTAGGGCAATACCCATACAAACAATATTCTGTAATACAAGGTGGAGATGGAGGTATGGAATATGCAATGTCAACTTTAGTTACAGGAAAAAGAAGTTTTGGTAGCTTATTTGGTGTAACTGCCCACGAAATGGCACATACATGGTTTCAGTTTTTATTAGCTTCTAATGAGAGTTTACATCCTTGGATGGATGAAGGGTTTACAACTTATATCTCTAATTATGCATCAAACGAAATAATGAATAGAAATAGAGCAAACCCAAATGCAGGTTCTTATAGAGGATATAGAGCATTAGTAACTAGAGGTTTTGAAGAGCCACTTTCTACACATGCAGACAGGTATCATACAAACTGGGCTTATGGTACAGGAAGCTATTCTAAAGGAGCCATCTTTTTAAGTCAATTAGAATACATTATTGGAAAAGATAATGTAGCAAAAGGGTTAAAAAAGTATTTTGATGATTTTAGTTTTAAGCACCCAACACCAAATGATATTAAACGTACTATGGAAAAAGTATCTGGTATTCATTTAGATTGGTATTTAAATGAGTGGACACAAACAACCCATACTATAGATTATGGAGTAAAATCTGTAAACGATAAAACCATTACTTTAGAAAGAATTGGTAAAATGCCAATGCCTATAGATGTTGAGGTTGAGTTTACTGATGGAAGTAAGCAAAGCTACAACATTCCTTTACGAATGATGAGGGGAGAAAAGCCAACAGCAACTAAAATTTTAGAAGATTGGACTTGGGCACACCCTACTTATTCTTTTGAAGTTGCTAAACCTATAAAATCTGTTATTATTGATAAAAGTGGATTAATGGCAGATATTAAATTGGAGAATAATATATTTAAAGTGGAATAGTAAAATTTAAACTAAAAATAAAAGTGTTGGGTTAGAAATACTCAACACTTTTATAATGTTTAATCAATTTTTATAGACTTTGCAATAGCCTCCAGCTCAAAAAGAAACGCTCTTTTATTTACAGAAGGTGCATACGTAAAACCTTCTACAACTACAATTCTGTTATTCTTTTTGTCTAGAATAGTATAATTTAAAAAAGGGCCAGCCATAAAGTCGTTTTTTACTTCCCATTTTCCACGAGTTTCATAAGCTTTTTTACCATCTATTATTGCATCAAAAGTAAAAGGAGTGTATGCCTTTTCTGTAATCATGTGCATTTTTTCTGGATCTGAACCTGGTATGTGCATTTTACCAATTTTATTTCTTACAGAAACAATACTGTCTGCTATTGTGGTTTCATCTTCTATAGGGAACGAATACACCAAAATATTATTACTACCTGTTTTTGCAATTCCACTTGTTAAATGGTTACGCAACCATAAAAAGTTAAGCGTGTCTTTTACTGTTCTAAACTTTTCTGGAATTGTAAGTGAAACTCCTAAATTTCGAAGTGTTGCAAATTTACTATCATCCAACTTTTCTTTAGCAAAGATGTTTTGCGTAAATTTAATATCAGAATCTAGAAATATCCTTCTTATCTCTTGTTTTCTTTCTTTTAAAATTTTAATAATAGTTTCATCATCTTTTCCTTGTATGTATAATACTGTTTGTGGTTGGGCATACACATTTCTTTTTACTAAAAAGTTTTCTTTTTCACCTTCTGTAATAACTAAAATATTTCTACTTGCTTTCATCATAGAGCTAAAGCCTGTTGGAGCAACTTGAGAAACAGACAAAATTGATTCTGGTTGAGGTAAACCAACCATAAGCTCACCAAAAGAGTTTCTAATTTCTTGGCCAATATCTCCTGTCCAATCACTAATTTTAGCAACCACCATTACTTTATTTATCTTACCAATAGATTCTTTTAAAATAATTTTATCATTACCTACACAAGCATAAAATAAGATGGTAATTATAACAATAGAAAGTAGTTTTTTCATCAGTTTAGTTTTTTAAATAATTTTGTGTTTTAAATGTAAAGTTTAACCTTACCAAAGATTGTTCCAATTTTTAAATTTAGCAATATAAAATTAGAAACTTCTTTTTAAAAGAAAAATTAAAAAGTTATTTACTAGATTTTCTACTAGAAACAGGAATCCTTTTTGGGAAAATATACAATCGTTGTCCAATTTTTAAACGACTACTTTTTAGACGATTCCAGCGTTTTATACTACTAATTCTAACGCCAAATTTATTGGCTATTTTACCTAAATAATCTCCATTTTTTACTTTGTATCGTATACGTTTGTCCATTTCAAAGTATTTAGGTAAAGGCTTTTCTCTTTTAGCATCATCAGCATCAGCCAAAGCATAGATCTGTTTTTCTTTATCTAAAAACTCAATAATTTTGTTTGATGGTAATCGTAATGCATAATTCCTTTCTTTAATATAAGGGATAATATCTAATTTATAAGAAGGATTCAAAAACGATAAAACATTATCATCTAGGTTAATCATTTCAGAAATTTGGTCAAAAGAAATGGTTCTTTTTATATGAACTGTATCTGTCTGAAAGTTGAAAAACTTGGGTAATTTAGAATAAATTTGATGTTCATTTGCATGTTCAAAAATATACATTGTAGCATAAAAGGCAGGTACATAACCTGCTGTTTCTCTGGGTAAATAAGGTCTAATATTCCAATAGTTTTTATAACCTCCAGAACGTTTTATTGCTTTTGATACGTTTCCTGGTCCAGAGTTGTAGGCTGCCAAAGCCAAGTCCCAATCACCAAAAATTTTATACAACTGACTTAAATATTTACAAGCGGCAATTGTTGCTTTTTCAGGATTGTATCTTTCATCAACATAAGAACTCACTTTTAAATCGAACTGTTTTCCTGTGCCATACATAAATTGCCATAAACCAGATGCTCCAACTCGAGATCTTGCTCTGGGTTTTAATGCAGATTCTACAATAGCTAGATATTTCATTTCTAGAGGAATATCAAATTGATCTAAATACTGCTCAAACATTGGGAAGTAATATTTAGCTTTTGCCATTAATGCTGGATAATACTTTCTTCTGTATAGCAAATAACTGTTAATTACTTTTTCTAAAGCAGGATTAAAAGCCAAATTAAAAGGAGTGTTTTTATTTAATTTTGTGAGTCTAGTTTTTAGTAAATCTGTAGTTAAAACTCTGTTGGTATTACCAATAATATCTTTATCATCAATAACATATTCTAGGGTATCTATTAAAGCAGAATTAAATTTTTCTTCAACCAATAAACTATCAATTTTTTTTAGGTCGTTATCAGTGAAAAATTCTTTTTTGATTGGTGTTTTAATAGAATCTTTTGCTATAAAAATAGTGTCTCTTTTAGGTTGAATAATTGTGTCAATTTTTTCTTGAGAAACTACAGAAAAGCTGATAAAAAGTAGAAATATGATTTTTTTCATGAATTAAATATCTAATTCTAAAGCAATTGGGCAGTGGTCTGAATGCTTTGCTTCCGGTAAAATGTAAGCTCTTGAAATTTTATCCTTTAAAGATGCTGAAACCATAGCATAATCTAATCGCCAACCTTTGTTATTTGCTCTTGCATTGGCTCTATAACTCCACCAAGAAAATTGCTGAATGTCTTGGTTTAAATATCTAAAACTATCAATAAAACCACTTTCAATAAATTTACCAATCCAGGTTCTTTCTTCAGGTAAAAAACCTGAAACACCTTTCATTTTAGGGTTATGGATGTCAATTTCTTCATGACAAATGTTATAATCTCCACAAATAATTAAATTAGGAATCTCTTTTTTTAGATTATTGATGTATTCTTGAAATTCATCCATATAATTAAGTTTGAAATTCAATCGATCTAAATTAGTACCAGAAGGTAAATAGAGGCTCATAATTGATACTTCATCAAAATCTACACGCAGGTTTCTCCCTTCAAAATCCATTGTTTCTATACCTGTACCATATTCAATATGATTTGGTTTTTCCTTACAAAAAATAGCTACTGAAGAGTAGCCTTTTTTTTGTGCGGAAAACCAATAGTGATATGGATAACCAGCATCTTCAAATAAAGTAACATCTAGTTGCTCTTTATGAGCTTTGGTTTCTTGAATACAAATTACATCAGGATTTGCAGCCTGTAACCAATCTAAAAACCCTTTTTTTAGTGCTGCTCTAATTCCGTTTACGTTATAGGATATTATTTTCATGTGTAGCTTTTAGTTTCTTCTTAAAGAAAAAGTAACTGTAAGCCAAAAATAAGTAAATATTATTCTTTAAGTTTAATATAAATTATCTTTTTAGAAAATAACCAGCTTAATCGTTTTTCTTTGCCATACCTCTTTTTTATAATTTTAATTCTAGGAGAAAGAAGGTAAGCAATTGGGATAGCGATAAGTAATTTTATCCACAGTTCATTTAAGTTAAGGATTTTATCTAAACTATACATAAAAAGAATCACCAAAGAAGGGAAAATAAGAAAGTAGTAATTTTTAATAATGCTCATTTTAATTAGATTTTAAATGTTAAAATTCAAGTCTAAAAAAAAGGGGTCTATTTCATTATTGAAATATTTTTGATTTGATATGTTTGGTTATATAGTCATACAAATTTAAAAAAAATTATTAATATCAAAGAAATAATTAGAAAGTATAGGTCTGTTTTTCAATATTTTAAGATAAATTTAATAATTTGAATTCTACTAATATCTCTCCTAAAATTATTCCATCTGGATATTTTTCTTTGCTTGAAAAAAACTCTTTACTTATTTGATAAATAACAAACTCCACTAATACAGTTAATATTAACCCATCAAGAAATGATAAGAAATTTTATAGATTTATTAGTAATTTTCATCTAATCTATAATGATTGATTCTTTTAAAAAAATCCAAGTAATTTGAGTTTTTGTTCCTGTTTGTGTTTCAATTTTCTTTTTTCTTGGAGATAAGAAAACAGCTAGAGCTACTGCTAATCCATTTCTTATGAAAATATTATTTACATTAAAAACTAAATCTAATATTGCTATTAAAATTAAAGTAAAAAGAAAGATTACTAGAAAAGGTCTTCTTGCTAAATAGTTCACTTACAATATCATTTCAGGAATTTCTCCATTAACAACTAAAGTACCTTCTGTTGCTTTTTGAATTTCTTCTACAGATACTCCAGGAGCTCTTTCTAATAAATGAAAAGTATTGTCTTTTACTTCTAAAACTGCTAAATTAGTTACTACTTTTGTAACACAGCCAACTCCTGTTAAGGGCAAGGAACATTTTTTAAGTAGCTTACTTTCTCCTCGTTTGTTAGTATGCATCATCGCTACAATTATATTATCTGCAGATGCTACTAAATCCATAGCACCACCCATTCCTTTTACCATTTTTCCTGGAATTTTCCAGTTGGCAATATCTCCGTTTTCAGCAACTTCCATGGCTCCTAGAATGGTTAAGTGTACATGTTTGCCACGAATCATACCAAAGCTTGTAGCTGAATCAAAGAAACTAGCTCCAGGCATTGTAGTTATGGTTTGTTTCCCTGCATTTATAATATCTGCATCTTCATCACCTTCAAAAGGGAATGGTCCCATACCTAAAACTCCATTTTCAGATTGGAACTCAACTTCTATATCATCTCTTACAAAGTTTGCTACTAAAGTAGGAATACCAATTCCTAAATTTACATAGTAACCATCTTTGACTTCTTTAGCAATACGTTTTGCAATCCCATTTTTATCTAAAGTCATAGCTATTATTTTTGTCTTACAGTTCTTTGCTCAATTCTTTTCTCATAATTTTCTCCTTGAAAAATACGCTGAACAAATATCCCTGGAATATGAATATTATTTGGGTCTAATTCTCCAACAGGAACTAATTCTTCAACTTCAGCAACAGTGATTTTTGCGGCACCACACATATTTGCATTAAAATTTCGTGCAGTTCCTTTAAAAATTAAGTTACCAGCAGCATCTCCTTTCCAAGCTTTTACAAAAGCAAAATCGGCATTAAATGCAGGCTCTAACACATACATTTTTCCATTAAATTCTCTATTTTCTTTACCTTCAGCTACTTCTGTACCATAACCAGCAGGTGTATAAAATGCAGGAAAACCAGCTTGAGCTGCTCTGCATTTTTCGGCTAAAGTTCCTTGTGGAGTTAGTTCAACTTCTAGTTCACCTGATAACATTTGTCTTTCAAATTCATCATTCTCACCAACATAAGAAGAAATCATTTTTTTTATTTGCTTGTTTTGTAAGAGTAATCCAAGACCAAAATCATCAACACCAGCATTGTTAGAAATACAAGTTACATTTGTAACACCTAGCTTTACAAGTTCTGCTATGGCATTTTCTGGGATACCACACAAACCAAATCCACCAAGCATAAATGTCATTTCACTTTCTACTCCAACTAGAGCTTCTTTTACATTGTTTACTTTTTTATTAATCATTTTAGTAGCGATTAAAAATTAGTTTCATCATCTTCAATTACATTTTTATCTTCATCAGTTTTTTCAACGCAATTTATATTTATTGATAAATTTTCTGGCTTTTCGAATTTTTCCATACTAATGTTTAGTGATTTATCAGCATAACATTTTTTCATAAATAAAGCCCAAGAAGGTAAAGACATGGTTGCACCTTGTCCTTTTGTAATACCAGCAAAATGGGTAGCTCTATCTTCACCACCTGTCCAAACTCCTGTTGCTAAATTAGGTACAATTCCCATAAACCACCCATCAGATTGATTTTGTGTTGTACCAGTTTTACCAGCAATTTCATTTGTAAATTCATAAGGAAAACCTGTAACAGCTTTACCACCAGAAGTCCATTTGGCACGTAAACGAATCCCTGATCCAGAATCAGCAACACCTTGTAATAAGTTTAAAATTACATAGGCAGATTCTTCACTTAAAACTTCTTGAGTTTCTGGTACAAAATCTTTTAAAACGGTTCCGTTTTTATCTTCAATTCTTGTAATAATCATTGGCTTTACACGCAAACCTTTATTGGCAAAAGTACTATATGCACTTACCATTTCTAATAGTGATAAATCAACAGCACCTAATGCAATTGAAGGGTTTGCTTGAATTTTAGTTTCAATACCAGCTGCTTCTGCTAAACGTACCACATTTATTGGGGCTACTTGATCAATTAATTTTGCTGTTACAACATTGGTTGATGTTGCCAATGCATCTTTTAAAGAAAGCATGCCACCATATTTATCATTTGAATTTTTTGGTGTCCAAGGTTCTGGAATTCCATATTTTCCTTTTGGTATTGTGTATGGAGTATTTGGGTATAAATCGCAAGGAGATTTTCTTAATTGATTAATGGCAGTTGCATATACAAAAGGCTTAAAAGTAGAACCTACTTGTCTTTTTTGTTGAGCAACTGCATCATACTTAAAATGTTTGTTGTTAATGCCACCTACCCAAGCTTTTATGTGACCTGTTTGCGGTTCTATAGAAACTAAACCAGAACGTAAAAAGTGTTTGTAATATCTAATAGAATCATTTGGAGACATAATAGTATCTATATCTCCTTTCCAAGAAAAGATTTTCATTTTAGTCTTTGTCTTAAAAATTTTATTGATTTCTTCTTTAGATTTTCCACCTGCTTTTAATCGTTTATATCTATCAGAATTTCTTCTTGCCCTATCGTAACTTCTTGCAATTTCATCTTTTTCTAAATCATAAAAAGGTGCAGTTTTATTTCTTTTTTGTTCTTTAAAGAAATAGGTTTGTAAGTTAGCCATGTGTTCTGAAACTGCATCTTCAGCATACTTTTGCATTCTAGAATCTATAGTTACATAAATTTTTAATCCATCTCTAAAAATATCATATTCTTCACCATTTGGTTTAGGGTTATCTTGCACCCATTTGCGCATTACTTTCTGTAAATGAGTTCTAAAATAAGTAGCATAACCTTCATCATGACTTTCTGGTGTGTAATTTAAATCTAGAGGTAATCTTTGCAATTCTTTCTTTTTATCTTCAGAAATATAATTATTTTTTGTCATTTGTAATAAAACTACGTTTCTTCGTTGTTTTACTTTTTGCTCTCTTCTTAAAGGGTTAAAATAAGATGAGTTTTTTAGCATACCTACTAACATTGCAGATTCATGAATCTCTAAATCTATAGGTTCTTTACCAAAATAAATTCTAGCAGCAGAACGAATGCCAACTGCTAAATTTAAAAAATCATATTTATTTAAGTACATCGCAATAATTTCTTGCTTTGTGTATTGACTTTCTAGTTTTACAGCTACTACCCATTCTTTCATTTTTTGCCCTATTCTCACAAAAATATTTCTAGAGGCTTTACCTGTAAACAACATTTTAGCAAGTTGTTGTGTAATGGTACTTGCTCCTCCACTTCCAGGTTTTAATACAGCTCTTG
Source organism: Polaribacter porphyrae (assembly GCF_002954685.1). Classification (GTDB taxonomy): domain Bacteria; phylum Bacteroidota; class Bacteroidia; order Flavobacteriales; family Flavobacteriaceae; genus Polaribacter; species Polaribacter porphyrae. The sequence goes on from NZ_MSCN01000001.1 coordinate 3,313,478, forward strand.
CTGTACCTTTAAAATCTATCCCTGAATGATTAAAATATCGTTCATCTTCAGTTGCTACTAATGCATTTACTAAATTTTTGGGGAGTTCTTTAAATTTAACAGGTGTTCTGTTTTCTGCTGCATATTTACCTATGGTAATACCATCTGCGGATATTACTTCAGTTGCTAAATTAGTCTGTGGATTTTCTAATTCTTCAAAAGTTGGTAATGCTCCAAAACCTCCTATTGATGCTGTAAAAAATAATAAACACACTGTTAAAAAACCACCTAAAACTATGGTCCAAAACCAAATAAGATATTTTCTGTAGTTGCTTTTTTTCTTTTTTGTCATTTTATTTTACTTTTTCTATACTTAACCCAACATCTTGAATTCCTTCTAAAAAAGGAATAGGATCAATACTTCCATTTTTTCTCATAGCATGTCTAACATTTATTTGATACTTACCAGATTGTGGAAATATTTTATGTTCTTTGTAAAAGAGTTTATTTTCCTTAATATCTGTTAATCCTCTTCCTAAAAATTCCCCTTTTTCATTTGCCATTTCGTATTGTAACGTATCTATGATTATAGTTTCATCTGGGAAAGTCATTTCTGTAATCAAATAAATATTGCTAAACTGATAATCTTTATTATTTCTTAAGTTAATAAAAACATTATTTGCAGCAATAGTATCATTAATATCAATCTCAAAATTAACCTTTTTATGTGCCTCCCAACTTGATTTTTCTAGTGTTTTATATTTTGTGAACACTAGACTATCATTACAAGAAAAAAAACATAATAACAAAGTAGAAAGTAGAAAAATATTATTTTTCTTCAGAATTATTTCCATTTTTTTGTCTGTTGTTATTTCTATTTCTGTTGTTTCTTCTAGGTTTTTTAGTCGTATTTGTTGGTTGGTTTTGTTGGTTATTTTTATTTTTTGGCTTTCTGTTTTGTTGCTTTTTTGCTGTTGTTGCACTTACCTGTGCTTCAACTGGTTTTCGATTTCTTTTGTTTCTATTATTACGTTTTCTTTTGCTCTTTTTTGGAGCGTCGAAACGTGTTAAACTATCTTGCCCAGCTGCATCTTCAAAATCTACTTTTAATGGTATTTCAATATCAGATTCATATTCTTCTAACGAAATAGATTTCTCGTTATTTTTATTTAAATCAACAATCTCTAAAACTTGTTCTAGCGTAAGTCTATACCATTTAAAACGTTCTTCTTTATAGGTGTACCAAAGATGTTTTTTAAAAATATCCATCTTTACAAAAACTGCATCTCCTTTTTCAGTTTTTAAAACTACATCTTGTTTTGGAAACGGTTTTAAAGCATCTAAATAGGTGTCTAGCTCAAAATTTAAACAACATTTAAGCTTACCACATTGCCCAGCTAGTTTTAACGGATTTAAAGACAATTGCTGATAACGAGCAGCAGAGGTAGTTACTTTTCTAAAATCTGTGAGCCAAGTAGAACAGCATAGTTCTCGTCCACAAGAACCAACTCCACCCAATCTTGCTGCTTCTTGTCTTGCACCTACTTGTTTCATTTCTACTCGAATAGAAAAAGCACTTGCTAAATCTCTAATCAATTGTCTAAAGTCTACTCTTGCTTCTGCTGTATAATAAAAAGTTGCTTTATTTCCATCCCCTTGATATTCTACATCAGAAAGCTTCATTTTTAGACCTAAACGTCCTAAAATTTCTCTTCCTCTTCTTTGGGTTTCAGTTTCTTTTGCTCTTGCAGTTTGCCAAATGTCAATATCTTTTTGAGTAGCTTTTCTGTATATTTTTTTAATATCTTCACTATCAGCAGTAATTTTTCTCTTTTTCATTTGAACTTTTACTAGTTCTCCTGCTAATGATACTGTTCCAATATCATGACCTGGGTTGCCCTCCACAGCTAAAATATCTCCCATAGAAATGGGTAAATTATCTACATTTTTATAAAAATGCTTACGACCATTTTTAAAACGAACTTCAAAAATATTGAATCGTTCTTGTCCACTTGGCAATGTCATGTTCGAGAGCCAGTCAAAAACAGCTAGTTTTTCGCTTCCACTACCACAAGTTCCTGTGCCACAATTTCCATTACTTTTACAACCTCTAGGTACTCCATTTTCTGATGTACCACAACTTCCACATGCCATATATTATTGAGACTTTAGTTGTTATACTGTAGCTTGTAGTTACAAATTAAAGCAACACTAAAGTTTTTATTTAAAATGATTATCAAATAGTTACAATAAAAATTGATTTTATTGCTTAACAGGTAAATATACACATTCTTAAAGAATGAAAAAATAGGTTTTATTTAAAAATTCATAAACTGTTTGTTACTTATTATAAATTAAATGTAAGTAGAAATTTTATTATAATAACCTTATTTTTAGAATTCGTTAGGATTGAATTAGAATCTGAAAGAAAACTTTAGTCTAGAGTTTTTAAAATTTATTTTGAATGATTTATTTTTTAAATTTCAACTTTTCAGAACGTCCTTTTTTGAAAATTTTATTGCTATTCCCTTTTCCTTTTCTAAGTTCTTTTTGTTCTTCGAAAGAAAGCTGGATAATATCTTGACATTCTGTAGAGCAAGTATTTTCCATTGTTGAAGAACATTCATCACATTGTATAAATAATAAATGACAAGCTTCATTTGCACAATTGGTGTGCATATCACAAGGTTTTCCACATTGATGACAATTGGCAATTACATCATCTGTGATTTTTTCTGCACGTCTATGATCGAACACAAAGTTTTTACCAATAAATTTATTTTCAATACCTTTTTCTTTTACTTGACGAGTATATTCAATGATTCCTCCTTCAAGTTGAAAAACATTTTTAAAACCTTTGTGTTTGTAATAAGCTGAAGCTTTTTCACAACGAATACCTCCTGTACAATACATCAACAAATTTTTGTCTTCTTTGTTGTTTTTTAAATCGGCTTCAATAATATCTAAAGAATCTCTAAACGTATCTACATCTGGTGTTATAGCACCGTTAAAATGACCAATTTCGCTTTCATAATGATTACGCATATCCACACAAACAGTATCAGGGTTTGCCAACATTTCGTTGAATTCCTTTGCATTTAAATGCACACCTTTGTTTGTAACATCAAAAGTTTCATCATTTAAACCATCTGCAACAATTTTGTTTCTAACTTTTACTTTAAGCTTTAAAAACGATTTGTTGTCATGTTCAATAGCAACATTTAATCGAATTCCTTTTAAAAAAACAATATTATCTAATTGCTCTTTTAAAGCAAAAAAGTTTTCAGAAGGCACAGAAATTTGAGCATTAATACCCTCGTAAGAAACATAAGTTCTGCCAAGAACATCAAGTGCATTCCATTCTAAAAACAATTTATCCCTAAAGATTTGAGGGTTTTTTATATTGTGATATTGATAAAAAGAAATGGTAATTCTGTCTTTACCAGCTTCATCTATTAAAGCAGCGCGTTCTTTTGCGCTTAATGTATTGTACAGTTGCATGCTATACTAATTTTAAGCAGAACCAAATTTTGGGTCTATGAAACAAATATTTCTGCAAAGCTAAAAAAAAGTGTAAGATATTATTGATTTTTTAAAGATGAATTCGATACAATATTTAAAATTACATCAAGTTGTTAGAAATTAAACAATTCAAAATATATTGGTAAATAATTATTAAAATGATGGTCATAATTTTATTTGTTATCATCTTTGCAGTGTTAATAAAATAGAAACAAATGAAAATAGCAGTAGTTGGTGCAACAGGAATGGTTGGCACAGTAATGTTAAAAGTTTTAGAAGAACGTAATTTACCAATCACAGAATTAATTCCTGTGGCTTCTGCAAGATCTGCAGGCAAACAATTATCATATAAAGGAAATAGTTATACAGTCGTTACTTTAGAAGACGCTGTTAACTTAAAACCTGATGTGGCATTATTTTCTGCTGGTGGAGATACTTCTTTAGAATGGGCACCAAAATTTGCAGAAGTTGGTACAACTGTTATAGATAATTCTTCTGCTTGGAGAATGGATCCAACTAAAAAATTAGTAGTTCCTGAAATTAATGGCGATGTTTTGACTGCAGATGATAAAATTATTGCAAACCCTAATTGTTCTACAATTCAGTTGGTAATGGCATTAGCACCTTTACATGCAAAATATAAAATGAAGCGTGTGGTAATTTCTACGTATCAATCTGTATCAGGTACTGGAGTTAAAGCTGTACAGCAATTAGATAATGAAGAAGCTGGTATTGAAGGTGAAATGGCTTACCCTCATAAAATTGGTAGAAATGCTTTACCTCATTGTGATATCTTTATGGAAAATGGATATACTAAAGAAGAAATGAAACTGGTTAAAGAACCAAAGAAAATTTTAAGAGATGATTCTTTTTCAGTGACTGCAACTGCAGTTCGTATACCAACTGCAGGTGGGCATTCAGAAGCTGTAAATGTTCAATTTCATAATGATTTTGATGTAGCAGAAGTTCGCACTATTTTAAGTGAAACTCCAGGAGTTATTGTACAAGATGATTTAGCTAACAACTTGTATCCTATGCCAATAAATGCTCACAATAAAGATGAAGTTTTTGTAGGTAGAATTAGACGTGATGAATCTCAAGAAAATACCTTAAATTTGTGGATTGTTTCTGATAACTTGCGAAAAGGTGCTGCAACAAACACAGTTCAAATAGCTGAATATTTAATTTGCAATAAATTAATTTAACGAAAGTTAATTAATTATTTTCTATGTTAAAAAAAATAACAAGGATATTTGATAAGCAGGTATTATTTTGGGAAAAACCTAATATTCTAAAAAGAATAAGTAATTTTTTAGTTATTGCTTTTATTATATGTAGTATAATTTCACTTCTAGTTTATTTTAACTTTATTGATGTAGGTAGATTTAACATGCTATTTATACATCCTTTTTTTGCAATTGAAGTTGCTTTTACTATCATCTTAATTTTAGAACTATTAAGCTTAATATTTATTTTACCAAAATCGGTTTCAATTTCTTTAGGTAAACAATTTGAACTGCTGTCTCTGATTTTTTTGAGAAATGCTTTTAAAGAATTTAGTCATTTAGATGAATTTTTAGTTTGGGAAGACTCAAAAACTGTTATTTATAAGATGATTACCTATTCTTTTGGTGCTCTTTTTATATTTATAGTAATGGGGATAACACAAAGATTAAACAGGAAAATTAGACTTTCAGAAACTTTTGTAAACCAACTTCAGTTTGTTAGAATAAAAAAGATACTTGCGTTATTTTTACTGCTATCATTTTTCTTAATTGGTGCAAATGACATTTATTTTTTATTTAAAACAGGTAAATATTTACACTCTTTTGATACTTTTTATACAGTTTTAATTTTTACAGATATTATTATTGTTTTAGTAGCTTTAAGATATACAATAAATTTTTACAGAGTTTTTAGATATTCAGCATATGTTTTAGCAACTATCCTAATAAGAATATCTTTAACTATGGAATCTTATTATGATGTATTTTTAGGTGCTATAACTTCTGTTTTTATATTGTTATTATCATTAGCTTACATACATATTCAAAAAGGATTAACAGCCAAAGAGCTTAAAAGTTAATAACTAATTGGTAAATTTGCATAATAAATACTCTTTGTAATAAGTTTCTATAAAACAAATTGAAGAGCTAGTTTTTAATCTAAAATAATCTAGATAAAATTTATAAAATGACTAAATTTCATAAAGTATATATAAAAGAAATAAAACAAGAAACCGCATTTGCGGTTTCTGTTGTGTTTGATATTCCTGAACATTTAAAATCAGAGTTTAATTTTACCTCTGGACAATATATCACACTTCAAAAAAAAATTAGAGAAGAAGAAGTTAGAAGAGCATACTCAATCTGCTCAACTCCTAAAAGTGGGGAATTGAGAGTTGCTATAAAAGCTGTTGAAAATGGTACGTTTTCAGTATATGCAACATCAGATTTAAAAGTAGGAGATGAAATCGAAATTTCAGCTCCTGAAGGTAGATTTTTATTGAATCCTAAAGCTAATAAGAACTATGTTGGTTTTGCAGCAGGTAGTGGAATTACATCTATTTTATCAATGGTAAAAACTGTTTTAGAAACAGAGCCATCTGCTACATTTACGTTAATTTATGGTAATAAATCTGTGGCAGATACTATTTTTTATGATGAGTTATTAGCATTAGATTCAAGATATAAAAATTTCAATTTAGAATTTGTATGTAGTAGAGAGCGTCAAGAAAACATGTTGTTTGGAAGAATTGATAAACCGTTTACAAATTTTTTTATCAAAAATAAATACAAAGACATTTCTTTTGATGCTGCTTTTTTATGTGGTCCAGAAGAAATGATACATACAGTTTCTGACACGTTAAAAGAAACTGGTTTTACTGATAAAAATATTCACTTTGAATTATTTACAGCTTCAATTGATGAAGATGCTGTGGATGAAATACAAGAAGGAACAACAGAAATAACAGTGTTGCTAGATGATGAAGAAACCACATTTACGATGACACAGACTGATGATATTTTAGCTGCGACTTTACGTAACGAATTAGACCCACCTTATTCTTGTCAGGGAGGAGTGTGTAGTTCTTGTTTAGCAAAAGTTACTGAAGGTAAAGCTGTGATGGTTAAGAACTCGATTCTTACAGATAGCGAAGTTGAAGAAGGTTTTATTTTAACTTGCCAAGCACACCCAACCACTGCTAAAATAGCAATTGATTTTGATGATGTTTAAAATCCGTATTTTTGTGTAAATATGGATATCTACGATTTCAAAAACGCATTGCTTATTGGCTTTTTCATGGCATTCATGATTGGTCCTGTTTTTTTTATGTTAATACAAACTAGTATTTTAAGAGGAGCTAGAGCAGCAATTGTTTTTGATATAGGAGTGGTTTTAGGAGATATTACCTTCATTATTATTGCTTATTATGGTAGTAGAACTTTACTTGAGAAGATAAAAGATGATCCTAGACTTTTTTTTACTGGTGGTTTAGTGCTTATCATCTATGGACTAATTACCTATTTTGATAAAGAAAATAAAAAAGAAGCATTAGAATCTGCAAAACAAATAGAAGTACCCATTGTAAAAAACAATTATTTAAAACTTTTTTTAAAAGGCTTTTTTCTAAATTTTATTAATGTTGGAGTGTTGGCTTTTTGGCTAGGAACAGTGTTAGTAATTAGCCCTTCTTTAGACATGAATCAAAATGCTATTTTTTGGTATTTTACTACTATAATTATTGGTTATTTTATTACAGATTTAGGTAAAATTTTTTTAGCAAAACAGCTAAAAGATAAATTGACTCCAATGGTTATTTACAGAATAAAAAGAATTATGGGTATTATTTTAATTATTTGTGGAGTCTTTTTAATGCTAAAAGGTTTTATCCCAAATGAAAAAATTAATCAATTTATTTCTTAATTAATAATATTGATATTCAGAGACTTGTATGTTTCTTCTAGGATCAATTAGTATTCACTTTTAAAAACATATTTCCTATATTTGGTGCTTAACCAAAAACTTTTTTTATCATGGAAATGAATTTCTATATCTTATTTATTGCTGCTATTGTTCCAATGCTAATAGGATTTGTCTGGTATGGACCTTTATTTGGTAATGCATGGATGAACGAAATGGGATTTACTAAAGAATCTTTAGAAGGACAAAATATGGCTAAAGTATTTATCTTAAGTTATATTTTTAGTGTATTAGTTGCTTTCTTTTTACAGTTTATTGTAATTCATCAAATGGGAGTTTTCCAAACCTTAATTAATGAACCTGGTTTTAATGAAGAATCAGGCACTGCATTTGAATATTTTAAAAACTTTGTCGGCACTTATGGAGATCGTTTTAGAACTTTTCAACATGGTGTAATTCATGGTGTAATGTCAGGACTATTTTTTGTGCTTCCAGTGTTATCAATTATTGCAATGTTTGAAAAAAAATCTTTTAAATATATAGCTATAAATGCTGGTTATTGGATTGTTACTTTAGCACTCATGGGCGGAATTATTTGCCAATGGTTATAGTATTATTGGCTTTATTAAACTAAAAAAATTTCGTTTTAAACGAGATTTTTTTAGTTTAATATCCAATTTTTGCACGTACTCGTTTTAAAACATCATTAGCTACTAGAGTTGCTTTTTCTGCACCAATTTTTAAAGCATCATCAATCTCATTTTTATTTTCCATAAAATGATTGTAACGTTCTCTAACATCAGAGAATTTATCAATAATCAACTCGTAAAGAGCTTGTTTTGCATGGCCATAACCATAATTCCCAGCTTCGTAATTAGCTCTTATCTCAACAATTTGAGCATCAGAAGCTAATAATTTATACAAAGCAAAAACGTTATCAGTATCAGGATTTTTTGGCTCTTCGAGAGGAGTACTATCAGTTTTAATACCCATTATTTGTTTTCTCAACTTCTTATCAGGTAAAAAAATATTGATGATATTATCTCTAGATTTACTCATCTTTTCACCATCAATACCAGGAACTAATTTTGTGTGTTCTTGAATTTTTGCCTTTGGAGCAATTAAAGTATCACCTACAATATTATTTAATCGATTGGCTACATCACGTGTCATTTCTAGGTGTTGTAATTGATCTTTACCCACAGGAACTATTTCTGCATCATACAATAAAATGTCAGCAGCCATTAACATAGGATACGTAAATAAACCAGAATTTACGTCAGCTAACCTATCTGCTTTGTCTTTAAAACTATGTGCTAATGTTAAACGTTGGTAAGGGAAAAAGCAACTCAAATACCAAGATAATTCAGTTACTTGGGGTATATCACTTTGTCTATAAAAAACAGTTTTATTGATGTCTAGACCACAGGCCAACCATGTAGCTGCTGTACTGTATGTATTTTCTCTTAATTGACTACCATCTTTAATTTGCGTTAAAGAATGCATATCAGCAATAAACAAAAAAGCTTCATTTTCAGGGTCATTTGCCATTTTTATAGCTGGTAAAATAGCACCTAAAAGATTTCCCAAGTGTGGAGTACCTGTACTTTGTACCCCTGTTAAAATTCTTGACATTAAATTAAGTTTATCATAATTTACAGATGAATGTTATAATTAATTCATCTGAAATGACAAAAATAAGGTTTTGATAAGAAAAATCACCAAACAAAAGAATATTAGTATTTTTGGTGTATATGAAATTTTTGAGAATACCCTTTTTACTGATTTGGCGAATTTGGTTTTACATTCTACTATTTGTGACCATAATTTTAATGGTGCCATTTCTATTGGTATTAACCTCTAAAGAAAGTTATTATGCTGCATTTTGGAAACTGGTAAGAATATGGTCTAAAATTTTAATTTATGGAATGGGTTTTAGAATGGAGATTACTTATGATGAAAAAACAGATCGAAATAAAAGCTATATGTTTTGTCCAAATCATGCATCTTTAATGGATCCTTTTGTGTTGATTGCTATGAGTAAAAATCCAATCGTTTTTGTGGGGAAACAAGAATTTGTAAAGATTCCCATTTTTGGTTTTTTCTATAAAAGAGTAGTGATTATGGTAGATAGAAGTAGCTATAAAAGTAGAAAAAGAGTATACGAATTGGCAAAAAGAAGATTACAAAATGGAGTAAGTATGGCGATTTTCCCTGAAGGATTAGTGCCAACAGAAAACGTAGTTTTAGCACCATTTAAAAATGGTGCTTTTAGCTTGGCTATTGAATATGAAATTCCGATAGTACCTCAAATTTATTATGATGGAAAACGATTATTTTCATGGGATTTTTTTAAAGGAGGTCCTGGAGTTTTTAGAATTCATCAACATAAATTTATAGAAACAAAAGGTTTACAACAAAGCGATTTACCAAAATTAAGGCAACAAACTTTTAACGTTATTTATAATGATTTAATTAATGATGAAAAGTATATGAAAGATACAAACAGACCCAATAATGAGCGAGAGTTTAAATCACCAATATAGTAAATTAGAAGAAAAACTTAACGTCATTTCCCATGGGTTTGGGTTGGTGTTGAGTGTTGTTGCATTTCCTTTTTTAATCTTTAAATCTACAGGTTTTGACAATTTTTGGAAACCAATAAGTTTTATTATCTATGGGTTGAGTATGATTATTTTATATACAGCTTCTACATTTTATCATGCAGAAAAGAACCCAAAGAGAAGAAGAAAGTTAAATATTTTTGATCATGCAGCAATCTATGTTTTGATAGCTGGTAGTTATTCACCTTTTTGTTTAGTAGCTTTAGACTCTGACTTGGGTTGGTACATGTTTTTATTTGTTTGGGTTTTTGCGTTAATAGGAATTATTTTAAAACTTTTTTTTACGGGTAAATTTGAAAAAATATCAACAATTATGTATTTACTTATGGGTTGGCAAGTACTATTTTTTATAAAACCTTTAATGAATAGTTTATCGAAAGAAGGATTACAGTTTTTAATTGCAGGAGGTATTTTTTATTCAGTTGGAGCAATATTATATATGATTCAAAAAATGCCATATAATCATGCTATTTTCCATGTTTTTGTATTGTTAGGCACTTTAAGTCATTTTTTAGCAATTTACAATTTATAAAATCACCAATTCTTATAAGGTTTTTTGCTTAAATAAGAATTGTAATATTGCTGATTCCCAGTAACTTCTTTTCCTATCCAATTAGGTTTTTCAAATGTTTCATTTTCACTGCTTAATTCAACTTCAGCAATAATTAACCCATTGTTATCTCCATAGAATTCATCAACTTCAAAAATATGCTTTCCTTTTTTTATATAGAATCTTGTTTTGTCAATAATTGAAGATTCACAAAGTAAGAGTAGTTTTTCAGCTTCTTCTAAACTAATTTCTTTTTCCCATTCAAAACGAGTTGTACCGCTTTTATTTGATTTTCCTTTAATAGTGATAAAAGCTTTTTCATCAGTAGTTCTAATACGTACGGTTCTTTTTTTGTTTGAATTTAAGTAGCCTTGTTGCATTCTTTTTTGCTGATAAGCTTCTTGCTTAAAATCGTTATTTTTAACCAAAAATTTACGTTCAATTTCTAAACTCATAAAAAGGCATTGTAATTTGTACTAATATAGACGTTTTTACCGTTAATTTAGGTAATATTTAAATATCTTTGATCGATAATTATGGTAATGAAAAAAACAATTTTCCTTTTCTTTTTTTTAATTTCTTTAGTTGGGTTTTCTCAAACAGATTATAGCGATTCTTGGGAAGATTTTTATTCTTACAATAACGTAAAAGACATTATAAAAGTTGATGATGTAATTTATGCTTTAGCAGATAATGCTGTCTTTACTTATAATGACACTACTTTAGAAATAAAAAAAATATCTTCAGTACAAGGTTTATCAGGAGAAACTACATCTTCTATTTTTTATAATAAAACATTTAAAAGGGTAGTTATTGGTTACGAAAATGGTTTGGTAGAAGTTATCGATGAAGATGGTACTATTACAATTTCTTCTGATATTGTAAACTTTAATCAATCTGGTGAAAAAAGAATAAATCATATTTCTGAATTTGGAAATACACTATATCTATCTACCCCATTTGCTATTGTAGAGTATAATATTGAAAGATTAGAATTTGGAGATACTTTTTTCATAGGAAACCAATCTACATCATTATCTATAAATGAAACTTTAGTTTTTAATAATAAAATTTACGCAGCAACAGAAGATGGAATTTTTTTAGCTGATGTAAATAGTAATTTACTCGTAGATTTTAAAAGTTGGGAACAGCAATTTCCAAATCGAAATTTTCCAAATCTATCTTTATTCGATAATAGAGTTTATACAACAGAAGGAAGTAACTTGTTTGAAATAGAAAATGGGAGTTTAAAAATTATCAGAAATTTTGCAGAAAATATTGTAAACACAAAAGCTTCTAGTTCTAATTTAACAATTACTTTAAATAGAAGTGCATTTGTTTTAGATGAAAACAACAATCAAGTTTTTATTTTTTTAAACACTCCAGATTTTAGTTTTACACTTTCTAATGCTTTTTTTGAAAATAGTACAGTATTTCTTGCTTCAAAAGAGTTAGGAATTTTAAAAACAACAACTAGTCAATTAAATACCTATCAAGAAATTCATCCTGAAGGACCTTTATTTAATGATGTTTTTTCTATTGCTGTTAATAATAACGATTTATGGGTAGTATATGGGGGTTATGATGCATCTTCATATGTGCCAGCAGGAAATAGAAAAGGATTTAGTCATTATAATGGAGAAAAATGGATTAATAAAAAGTTTTCAAACAGTACACCAATATTAGATTTAGTAGATATAACTATAGATGTTGAAAAAGAAAATAGAGTTTTTATAAGTTCTTTTGCACAAACGAGTAATGGAAATATTTTTTCTGGAGGTGGTTTATTAGAAGTAGAAAATGATGAGATTAAAAATTTTTATCACTCAAGAAATAGTCCATTAGAAGATTTTCTTCCAAATGATGCGAATTCAATAACTACTAGAATTAGTGGATCAGTATTCGATAATGAAGGAAATTTATGGTTAGCAGATGCTTTGGCTTCTAGAAAGTTGAAAAAATTTTCAGCTTCAGGAACATGGTCTAGTTTTGATTTGGGTGATTTACAAACCAATAAAAATCAAGAAACAAATATAATTACAATAGATAGAAATAATACTGTTTGGATTGCCACTAGAAGAAATGGAGTCTATATTTATAATGAAAATGGAGATAGAAGAAAAGCATTTATTTCTACTCCAAATCTTGGAAACCTCCCAGATGTAAACGTGAGAGCTATAGCTATTGATAGTAATAACAGAGTTTGGTTAGGAACACAGTCTGGAATGGTTGTTTACAATAATGCTTCTGGAGTGTTTGATGATGATACACCTAATGCGAATCCTGTTGTAATTAATGGAAATGAAGCTGGTTTTGGAGACAGATTGTTAGGTGATCAAACTATAAATTCTATTGTAATAGATGGTGCAGAAAACAAATGGTTTGGTACAGATAATGGAGGTGTTTTATATACAAACCCTAATGGGCTAACTACACTTGCAAACTTTAGCAAACAAAACTCTCCTTTACCATCAAATAAAATTTCTAAAATTGCTATAGACAATAGTTCAGGTAAAGTATATTTTGCCACAGACAAAGGCATTGTAGCATACAATAGTAATGTAGCTCCTTTTGGAGAAACTCTTGGAGAAGTTTATGCTTATCCAAATCCTGCTTTAAAAAATCATGAAACTATAACTATAAATGGTAGAAATGGAACAAGTTTGCCAAGAGGTACAAATGTAAAAATTTTAGATGTTGCTGGGCATTTAGTTTATGAAACCAATGTTATAGAAGGTCAAGAAGTGCAAGGAGGAAAAGTAGTTTGGAACAAGAAAAATTTGGCAGGTAAAAGCGTAGCTTCTGGAATTTATATTGTATTATTATCTAATGATGATGCATCAGAAACTGCTACTGCAAAAATTGCAATTGTAAATTAATGCCACTTATTACTACAAAAGCTATCGTTTTAAGCTCGTTAAAATTTGGTGATACCAGTTTAATTGTAAAATGCTATACAGAAGAAGAAGGTTTAAAAAGTTACTTGATTCGTGGAATTTTAAAATCTAAAAAGGGAGGAATTAAAGCTGCCTATTTTCAGCCTCTTACACAACTACAAATTGTAGCAAATCACAATTCAAAAAACAATTTAAATTCCATTAAAGAAGTAAAAGTTGTACAACCATATAAAACGATTTATTTAGATGTTGTAAAGCAGTCTGTAGTCCTTTTTTTGTCAGAAATATTATCAAATGTCATCCAAGAAGAAGAGCAAAATAAAGCATTGTTTCAATATATAGAAACCGCTTTTTTATGGTTAGATCTTCATTCTAATGTGGCAAATTTTCATTTATTATTTTTATTAAACCTAACAGGGTTTTTGGGTTTTTACCCAGATTTATCTCAAAAAGAAAGACTTGGATTTAATCTATTGGAAGGAAATTTTTCTGATGAAATCCATAATAAAAACGTAATTCACAAAAATGAATTTTATCAACTAAAAAAACTGTTAGGCATAAATTTTGATATAATAGAAAGTGTGTCTTACAGTAAAAAAGAAAGACAGTTGGTTTTACAAATAATTATCCAATATTTTAAATTACATTTGGGCAGTTTTAGAAATCCAAAATCTTTACAAGTTTTAGAAACCGTATTTAGTTGATGATGAAGTACTTCGTTTTTATAATTATTTTTTTAGTGAGTAAAATTTCTTATGCTCAAAAAGTAAAAGTTTTAGACAAAGAAACTGGTAAAATTGTTAGAAATGTTACCGTTTTTAACGAAGATAATACCATAAGTCTAACATCAAACAACCAAGGTTTTGTAGATATTTCAGCTTTTGATGATAAAGACATTATCATTTTTTCACATTTATCTTATGCATATTATAGAATACAAAAATCAGCTTTAAAAAATAAAAAGCTTCTAGTATATCTAACCAAAGAGTCAGAAGAATTGGATGAAGTTGTTATTTCTGCTTTTAAAAGAGCAGAAAAAACAAAACGAATTGCAGAACAGATTGCAGTAATTTCAAAGAAAGATATTCAAAAAGTTTCGCCACAAACTTCTGCAGATTTATTAGCCACTATTCCTGGAATTAAAGTTCAGAAATCACAATTTGGTGGAGGTAGTCCTGTAATTCGTGGAATGGAATCTAACCGAGTTTTATTGGTCGTTGATGGAGTTCGAATGAATAATGCTATTTACAGAAAAGGACATTTACAAAACTCAATTACATTATCACCAAATTTACTTGAAAAAACAGAAGTTGTTTTTGGTCCATCATCTGTTATTTATGGATCTGATGCTTTGGGTGGAGTAATTCACTATTATACAAAAACACCAAAATTATCTCAAGAAAAGAGAGTAACCAGTAATTTTTTCTCAAGATTTTCAACAGTAAACCAAGAAATAACCACAAACGTTTCTGCTGAATTAAGTTTTAAAAACTGGGCATCATTTACCAGTATTTCGTATTCAGATTTTGGAGCTTTACAAGCTGGAGAAAATAGAAATCATGGTTTTTCTGATTGGGGAAAAGTATTTTATTATTCAGAAAATGTAAATGGAAATTACAATCCTAACCCAACCTTAAACAGTGATCCAAATTTATTGAGAAATACAGGTTTTAATCAAACTGATGTATTGCAAAAATTCTTTATTCCATTATCAAAAAATACAGATTTAAAAATCAATCTACAATATTCAACTTCATCAGATATTCCAAGATTTGATAGACTTACAGAACTTACAGACTTAACAGACGATGCATCTTTAAAATTTGCTGAATGGTATTATGGTCCTCAAGAACGACTATTAATTTCTTCTCAAATTCTTTTGCATCCTGATAAAAAATGGTTAGAAAATGGAACAATAACCACAGCTTATCAAAATATAAAAGAAAGTAGAATTCAAAGAAAATTTGGGAGTTTAGATAGGTCTTATAGAGAAGAAACTGTAAATATTTTTAGTATAAATGGAGATTTTGCTGTAGCACTTGTAGCAGATAAAACAAGAACACTTTCTTATGGTTTTGAATTTGCGTATAATGATGTAAATTCAAATTCTTTTGGAAAAACTTTAAATATTTTCAATGGAGAAATTAGTGGTTTTTCCAATGAATTTAAAGTACAATCACGCTATCCAGATGGAGGGAGTAATTTTTTAACAACAGCAATTTATGTGGGTTACAGACAAGATTTGAATAAAAAATCTACTTTGAACTCTGGGATTCGTTTTACAAACACCAATAAAAATGCAACTTGGATAGATGAAACTTTTTTAACCTTTCAAGATAAAACCTTAAGTAGAAATAACTCTGCAATTACAGCAACTTTAGGTTACGTATATAAGCCAAATAGAAACTGGCAATTGAATGGAGTTTTATCTTCAGGTTTTCGTTCTCCTAATATAGATGATGTTGGTAGAGTTAGAGAAAAAGCAGGTAATGTTACCATTCCAAATATTGATGTTTCTCCAGAATTTGCTTATAATGCTGAAATTGGCATTCAGAAATATTTTAATAAAAGACGATTTAGAGTTGGTGGTAATTTTTATTACACTTTATTGGATAATTATATTCAGAGAGATTTTGTGTTTAATCCAGATGGAAGTATCAAACAAGTGCAGTTTGATGGAGAATTTGGAAATGCTGTAAATAACCAAAATAAAGGGCAAGCCTATATTTTGGGGTACACAATAAATTATTTAGGTAAAATATCAAAAACGATTAATACATCAGGTTTTATTACCTACACAAAAGGTAGCACTTATGATACAAAAGAACCAATGTCTTCAATTCCCCCTTTATTTGGACAGTTTGAAATGAATTATAAAAAGGATAAAATCGAATTAGGTTCGATAGTTCGTTTTAATGCAAAAAAAAATATTGAAGATTTTAACTTTACTGAAGGTATAGACAATCATGAATTGACACCAATTGTTGATGCAAATGCAATCAATGATATTGATAAGTTCTATGGTTCTCCAAGCTGGATTACTTTTGGTGTAAATGGAAGATATATTGTGAGTGACAATTTTTCTGTACAAGCAAGATTAGATAATATTTTAGATGAACACTATATAGAGTTTGCTTCAGGAGTTTCTTCTCCAGGAAGAAATTTATCGGTTTCTTTGATGGCTAGTTTCTAGTTAATTTTAAAATCCAGACATCTTGTTGAGGTTGATTATTTCTAATAGCACCAGGGATGTGTTTTAAGATTTCTAGATTATTTCTTGCACATAAATCTTTAAAAAATTTGGGTGATTGGTAAGAAGCAAATAGACGATTCCCTTCTTTTTTATAGTTATGAATTACTAATTTTCCAGAATTGTAAGCTGTCTTTTCTTCATCTAAAAGTTTAAAAGAATGCACGTTTCCGTGAGTTGTTAAAAATAAAATCCCTTTATTTTTTAGAACTCTAGTCAATTCTTTCATCCAAGAAAAATGCAATCTTTCTGATAAATGTGTAAAAATGGATATTCCATAAATTACATCCATAGAATTATTTTCAAAATCTAAAGGAGGTTTTAAATCATTGAGTTTAAATTGAATTCCATTCAAATTTTCTGAACACCATTTTACATATTTTTTGTTATAATCAGTTCCAAAAATTAAGTTGCTATGTTCTAAAATATTAGGCAAATGTCTAATAACTCTTCCAGTTCCACAGCCCCAATCTAAGATGGATAGATTTTCGATTTTTTTGAATTCAGATATATGATTTATCAACCATTCTGCAGTAGGTTTTCCATTAGTGTAAAACTTATCATAATTCAAACTAAAAGTCTCGTAAAGATAAAAATCTGGAGGTAAAATCACATTTGGATTTTTTTCTTTGAAAAGGCGATTACTTTTTCTGTGGATAATTTTTTGCCTGTAAAAGTTAACTTGTTCAACTATTGAAAGAAGTCCAACTTTTGAAATTAGTTTTTTTATTATAATCTTTTTCATTACTTTTTTCTTTTCCCTTCGTCAGAAAAATTATCAGACAATGCACGTTCTGTTTTTATAATAGAAACTAAAATAGATAATGCTACTAAAACCATAGGTTGCCAAGTCAATTCGCCCTTGGTAATGTTAGCTAGCAACAATGCCGCTAAAAATGAGAATCCACTATACTTTAAAAAAGCTTGATTAAAAGTACTGTTTGCAAAATCCCATATTTGCTGATTTTGCATTGCTTTAGGTGTTCTATAACCATAGATATTATTTACTTTTTTTGGTGGAAATTTCCAAAAAATAATACTAATTAAAAATACCACACCATTAGTAGTTAATACATATATAAATGAATCCATAATTTTTTATTTTTTAAATCTCAAACTTCCAACTTTTTATTGAAAACTGCTATTGCCAACTGAAGACTAAAATACTGCCTACTTTACAACAGGTCTCATCAATCCTTCTTGTGCAAAAGATGCTACTAATTTTCCATCTCTTGTAAAAATATTTCCTTTTACCAAACCTCTAGCACCATAAGTATTTGGAGATTCTGCAGAAAAAAGCATCCAATCGTCAAACTCAAAATCTCTAAAAAACCACATAGAATGATCTAAACTGGCAGTCATTGTATTTGCAAAACTGTGGTTTTCTGCATTCGGATTAAAAGCTGCATTCAACACATTATAATCAGAAATATAAGTTAAAATTTGATGCTTTAGAGGTAAATCCATTTTAGGAATATCTCCTTTTAGCTTAAACCAAATTTCTTCTTTTGCAGGTCTGTTCTCTGGTTTTGTAGGGTTAGGAACATGTACAGGTTTAAAATCAATTGGGCGTTCTATACTTAAAAAAGATTTGATTCCTTTGGGCAAAAAAGAACCAAATTTTTCAACCATATCTGTCCAACTTAATAATTCTTCAGGCTGTTTTATATTAGTATTCATTTCAGTTTGATGCTCAAAACCGTTTTCTTTTTTATGAAACGAAGCCGCCAAAATAAAAATGGTTTTTCCTTTTTGGCTTGCAGTAACTCTTCTTGTAGAAAAACTACCACCATTTCTCATTTCAGCAACATTATATTCAATTGGGATTTCTAAATCTCCAGCTTCTAAAAAATAAGAATGTAATGAATGTATAAATCTATCATCTTGCACAGTTCTGTATGCCGAATTAACTGCTTGTGCTAATACTTGCCCACCAAAAACTATTTTACTTCCAATAGTTACACTTTCTCCAGAAAATACATTTTTTTCTATTGGTTTTAAGTCTAATAAGTCAATCAATGCTTTGGTAGTTTTCATTTAGAGGTTTTAGTTTTGAATGGAAATTTTTGTTGAAAAGGAGTAGGCTGTACCCTTTGCAAAAATAACTTTAATATTTTGTTTGTAATACTTTTTTTATGTCGTAAATACATAGTCAAATCTTGAGGTTCTGCTCCAACAGAACTTTTAATTTCGCTGGCAGTTCTTCCAAAATTGATGATTTTTAGTTTATTGTCTATCGCAATTTCTATATAATTATAAAGCATTCTTTGATAAATAGCATATTCTCTATTTAATTGATAATCTATACCTACAAAATGAGCATCTAATATATTATTATTGATAATTCCAGATAAAAAACCTACAATTTTTCCATCTAAAGAAAAGGTTTTTAAAATATAATTTTCTTTGAAATTTTCTTTAAAATCTTTGTAGGTTTCTAAATTGAAATTTCCCAAATTAAAAGCTGCATTAGAAGCCACTTTTTGATATAAAGAAGTTATTTCTGGCAAAAAATCAACTATATTTTGTTCAGTGATATCTTCAGTTTTTAAATCTTTACTTAATTGATAAGCTTTTTTTGCTTTTACACGAAATTTGGTTTTCATTGAAGCCATATAATCATCAAAACTACTCCAATTTTCATCAACTTTTAGCAGCATATTTGGTTCTACAGAAAAAGGATGATAATTATAATCCTTTACTTCATCTGTAATAAATAAAGACTCATTTACAAAATCTTTTAACAAAAATGCATCAATTTTTAATTCCTTTTTGGTTCTTACCAAATGTAAAATAGCTTTGGCAATCTCTTTTACAACTATTTTTTTATTATAATTTTCTTTTATAAAAATACCATGCTCACCACTTACAAATGTGTTTCCGCAAATTAATAATTGCAAAGGCTTTTTATTAGGAAAAGCATTTATTTTTCTGGCAATATTTTTAATTTGTCTTATAAAAAATTCAAAAGTATTTGTAACTGTATCTATATAAAAATCTATTATTTGAACAGATGCTAATGCTTTGGGGATTTGGTTTTCATTAACTAAAACAATGTAAAAAAAAGTGATTTCAGGATGATTCTTTTCTATAGATTTTAAAAAGTTCCTGTTAAAATATTTGTTCTTTTCACAGTTTAAAGACTGCCAAATATCTACTGAAATTTCATCAACAGAAGAAAAAAAAAGGGCGTTTTTTGTTTTTGAGAAACAATTCAAATGAATCTAAAGATTGAGTTTTTTGATATTACAAAGTTCTTAAAAATAAATCAGTTTAAAAATTTTCATTTCAAAATCTATAATTATAACTTTTCTTTAACACAGTAGAGTTATTAGTTTTTAAAGGTTTCATTGTCAAAAAAGTATCTTTGTAAAACTATAATATATGGATTGTTGCCCATATTAATCAACCAATCATGAGGAAAATAATACTTGCCATTTTAGGGGTTTTGTTTGTTACTGGTTCTGTTTTTTTAGGAAATTATTTAATCGAAAAAAACCAAAAACCTAAACCAAGATTTAAAAAAATTATAAAAACTGTTTTCGTTGAGAATGTAAACAACACAAATATTCCTATTATACTTAATGCGAATGGAAATTTAACAGCAAAAAACAAGATTGATTTGTTTTCTGAAGTACAAGGGGTATTAAATACTACTAAAAAGTCATTTAAACCTGGCACAAAATATTATAAAGGAGAAACTTTATTAAGTATTAACAGTGACGAATTTAATGCTAGTTTAAAATCGCAAAAAAGTAATTTATACAATTTAATTACGTCTATTTTACCTGATGTTCGTTTAGATTATAAAAATGAATTTAAGAAATGGGAAAGCTACTTACAAAGTTTTAACATTAACAAACCTATACCAAAACTCCCAAAATTTTCATCAGATAAAGAGAAGTATTTTGTTTCTGGACGAGGTATTTTAACAGCTTATTATAACATCAAAAATTTAGAAGTTCGTCTGAATAAGCATCAAATTAGAGCCCCTTTTTCTGGAGTGTTAACAGAAGCTTTGGTTACATCTGGCACTTTAGTAAGACCAAATCAGAAATTAGGTGAATTTATAAACACAAGTGTTTATGAATTAGAAGTTTCTTTAAGTTCAGAGTTTGCAGATTTACTTAAAGTAGGTAACCAAGTTGAGTTAACAAATCTTAACAAATCTAAAAATTACACAGGAAAAGTTGTAAGAGTAAATGGAAAAATAGATCAAATATCACAAACGATAAATGCATATATTCAAGTAAGACATTCAGATTTAAAAGAAGGGATGTTTCTAGAAGCAAACTTAAAGGCAAAATCAGAATCAAATGCCATAGAAATTTCAAGAAAATTATTAGTAGATAATGAAGCTGTTTATGTTGTAGAAAAAGATAGTATCTTAACTCTTAAAACTGTAAATCCAGTATATTTTGGTGCTGAAAAAGTGATTATAAAAGGTTT
The DNA here is from genome assembly GCF_002954685.1 of Polaribacter porphyrae. Lineage (GTDB taxonomy): Bacteria > Bacteroidota > Bacteroidia > Flavobacteriales > Flavobacteriaceae > Polaribacter > Polaribacter porphyrae. The sequence continues at coordinate 3,334,673 of NZ_MSCN01000001.1, forward strand.
GCAAAATGATGCTAAAATCTTATCCCAACCTTTGCCTGGTGCTTTTGATGGAATGATTGTAAAGATCAACAAAAAGAAATAAGATGAAAAAAATCATAAGTTATTTCATCAAATTTCCTGTGGCAGTAAATGTGGTAGTCATTGCTTTTTTTGCCTTTGGTATCATAGGTGCTTTGAGTATGAAATCTTCCTTTTTTCCTTTGGTAGATTCACAACTCATCAGAATAAATTTGACGTATCCTGGAGCTTCTCCAGCAGAAATGGAGGAGGGTGTTGTACTAAAAATTGAAGATAATTTAAAAGGAATTGTAGGTGTAGAAAGAGTTACATCTGTGTCTAGAGAAAATACTGCAGTTGTAAATGTAGAGGTAGAAAAAGGCAAAAATATAGATATTGTTTTGTCTGATGTAAAAAATGCTGTAGATAGAGTTCCTTCATTTCCATCAGGAATGGAACCACCTGTTGTTGCAAAAGTAGAAAGTATAAGACCTACAATAAGTTTTACGGTTAGTGGTAAAAATGTATCACTAAAATCTTTAAAACAATATGCTAGAAATATCGAAAATGATATTCGTGGAATTGAGGGCATTTCTCAAGTTGTGCTGTCTGGTTTCCCTGATGAAGAAATAGAAATTGCTGTTCGTGAAAATGATTTAAGAGCCTATAATTTATCATTTACAGAAGTTGCGAATGCTGTTAGAAATTCGAACCTTTTGATAACTGGAGGTAATATAAAAACGGCTGAAGAAGATTATTTAATTAGAGCTAGCAACCGTTCTTATTATGGAGTAGAATTGCAAAATATTATTGTAAGAACAACTCAAAACGGAAATATTATCCGCTTAAAAGACATTGCAAAAGTCACTGATACTTGGTCAGAAAACCCAGATCGTTTATTTTACAATGGTAATTTAGCCATAGATATTACAGTGAGTAATACCAATAATGAAGATTTAATTTCTTCTGCTGATGAAATCAAAGACTACATTTACGAGTACAATCAAAAACAACAAAACGTTCAGTTAGCTGTTACAAGTGATAGAAGTACAACTCTAAATGAAAGAACTGCGTTGCTATTTAAAAACGGACTTTCAGGAATCATTTTAGTATTGATATTTCTAGCATTATTCCTCAATATAAGACTGGCTTTTTGGGTTGCTTTTGGCTTGCCAATTGCGTTTTTGGGGATGTTTATGTTTGCGGCTCAATTTGATGTAACCATTAATGTATTATCCCTTTTTGGAATGATTATCGTTATTGGTATTTTGGTTGATGATGGCATCGTAATCGGAGAAAATATTTATCATCATTATTACGATTTAGGAAAATCGAAAATTCAAGCGGCTATTGATGGAACTATGGAAGTGATTCCACCAATTATATCAGCAATTTTAACTACGATTATTGCATTTTCTACTTTCTTTTTTGTGGATGGTAGAATTGGAAGTTTCTTTGGAGAAGTCTCTACAATTGTACTATTAACATTAACGGTTTCTTTGGTAGAAGCCTTAATTATTTTACCAGCACATATTGCGCATTCTAAAGCTTTAGATAGAAAGAAATTAGAAGAAGGATATGAAAAGAAAGGAAGTGGCTTTAATAATTTTTTTAGAAAAATAAATAAGGCTGCAGATAAAGGTTTATCCAAATTTAGAGATAAATACTATGTGCCTTTTTTAACGTTTTCACTAAAGAATAAATTTTTTGTTTTCTCAATTTTTGTTGCTGTTTTAATATTTAGTAGAATGGCAGTTGATGGGGGAGTTGTAAGAACTGCTTTTTTTCCAAGAATTGCAAGTGATAGAGTTCAGATAAATCTAACAATGCCACAAGGAACCAATGAATTTATTACAGATTCTATCATTTCATCCATAGAAGAAAAAGTATGGTTGGTAAATGATGATTACACCAAAAAACAAACAGATAATTTACAAGTTGTAGAAAATGTACTAAAAAGAGTTGGTCCTGGCAGTGCAAATGCAACTTTAACTGTAAACCTTTTGCCTGGTGAAGCACGAGATTTTTCATCACCAGAAATCACGAATTCAATTCGTCAAAAAGTAAGTAAAATTTATGGTGTAGAAAGTTTGGTTTTTGGTTCTGGAGGAAATTTTGGAGGTAGCCCAGTTGCAGTTTCATTGTTAGGAAATAATATTGATGAGCTAAAGGCTGTAAAACAAGAACTAAAACGAAATCTAGAGAACAACCCACTTTTAAAAGATGTTGCAGATAACGATCCTGCTGGAATTAAAGAAGTGCGCATTAAACTAAAAGACAATGCCTATTTATTAGGTTTGAATTTACAATCGATAATGCAGCAGGTTCGTTATGGTTTTTTTGGTTTCCAAGCACAGCGTTTTCAGCGAGGGCAAGATGAAATTAAAGTTTGGGTTAGATATGATAAAAAAAACAGATCTTCTATTAAAGATTTAGATGATATGCGAATTATTGCTCCAAATGGAACTCGAATTCCGTTTTCTGAAATTGCCAATTATACCATTGAAAGAGGAGATATTGCTATCAATCATTTAGAAGGAAAGCGCGAAATTCAAATCACAGCAGATTTAAAAGAATTAAAAGGAAGTGCAACAGAAATTTTGACAGATATTAGAGAAAATATAATGCCAGAAATTTTATCAAAATACAGTTCTGTAACACCTATTTATGAAGGTCAAAATAGAGAGCGTAAAAAAACAACAGATTCTGTTGGTGGTGTAAGTATTATAATTTTAGGGTTGATTTATATTGTAATTGCATTTACATTCCGATCTTATTCACAACCCATTTTGTTAATTATTCTAATTCCTTTTAGTATGATTGGTGTAGTTTGGGGACACTTTATTCACGATTTTGCCATTGGTATTTTATCCTTTTTAGGAATTATTGCGCTCATTGGAATTATGGTAAATGATGGCTTGGTTCTCATTGGTAAGTTCAATAACTTTCTAAAAGAAGGTATCAAATATGATGACGCATTAATTGCAGCAGGTCAGTCACGTTTTAGGGCGATTTTCTTAACCTCATTAACCACAGTTGCAGGTTTAGCACCTTTAATATTTGAAAAAGTAGGCAAGCACAATTTCTAATTCCGATGGCAATTTCCATTGCGTACGGAATTGCAATTGCAACCTTATTAACGTTGATTGTTTTACCATTATTGTTATCAACCTCCAATTGGTTTAAGGTCAAAATAAAATGGTTAATTACAGGAAATGAAATTACCAAAGAAGAAGTAGAAAGGGCAGTAATAGATTCTAAATATGATGAAAATGAACTTTAATACAATGTATAAATTTTTATCTAAAATGTCAGTTCGAGTGGAAAATTCTGTAACGAAAGAGGAAGAATTTTTTGTATTGAGAACCGTTGATTTTTACAATAAAATCCTTCCTTTTTCAAAATCATCAGCAATATTTTTATTAATCGTATTGATTTCTTTCAGTGGATTTTCTCAAAAAATCCTAACTAAAAAAGAGGCTCTAGAAATTACTTTAGAAAATAATTTTGGAATTAAAATAGCCAATAATAATCTAGAAATTGCAGAAAACAACACAAGTATTTATAACAGAAATGCTTTGCCGACTGCAACTTTAACTTCTGGTGCAGATTATAGAAGAAATAACCAAAGTTTAACATTTACAGATAGAGATACAGGCAATGATAGAGAGATTTCTGGAGATGGAATAATATCCAAAACATACAATGTAAGTATTGGAATTAACTATACAATTTTTGATGGTTTAGGTAGAAAATACAATTATAAACAACTAAAAGAAACCTATAATTTAACAGCATTACAAGCTAGAGAAACTATTGAAAATACCTATTTACAGTTATTTACAACCTATTTTCAGATTGCTCGTTTGTCAGAAAATACAAATAATTTACAAGAAGCTTTAAACATTTCTAAAAGACGTTTAAAACGTGCAAAATATCAATATGATTATGGGCAATCTACCAAATTAGATTTTTTGAATGCACAAGTGGATGTAAATAATGATAGCATTACTTTAATAAACGCAAAACAATTATTGAGCAATGCAAAGCGTGGTTTAAATGTAATTTTAGGTAGTAAAGAAGACGTAAATTATGATGTTGAAACCAATGTCGATTATAATAAAATGATGATTTTTAGTGATTTAAAAACAAAAACACTAAAAAATAATGCATTATTAAAACAAAATGAAAAAAATATTGCGATTAGTGAATTCAATATAAAAGTAAATAAAGCCAACTTTTTACCAACTTTAGGTTTTAATGCTTCTTATGGTTTTAATAGAACAGAAAATGAAAACTTAATCAATCCTTTTGGGGCAAAATTAATTACTTCTGATGGTTTAAATGCTGGTTTAAATCTAACTTGGAATATTTTTGATGGTGGAGCAACAAAAACTAGAGTAGCCAATTCTAAAATTGCGTTGGAAAATCAGCAGATATTATTAGAACAGCAAAAAGTTAATATAGAGAATAATCTGAAAAATACTTGGGAAAACTATAACAATCAATTGTTTGTATTAACAGCACAAAAACAAAATGTGGTAAGCAACCAAAATAATTTTGATAGAACTCAAGAGCGTTTTAAATTGGGGCAGATAACTTCTGTAGAGTTTCGTCAGGCACAAATTAACTTAATCAATGCAAAAACAGCTCTAAATAATGCCAAGTTTGATGCTAAATTGATAGAATTACAATTACTACAATTGAGTGGAGATATTATGAATGTAAAGTTTTAAGAAATGAGCAGTTTTGATGAAATTATCAATAAAGATAAGCCAGTTTTAGTTGACTTTTTTGCAACTTGGTGTGGCCCTTGCCAAACAATGAGTCCTATTTTAAAGCAAGTAAAAGACGAATTGGGAGAAGCAGTTTCAATCATAAAAATAGATGTTGATAAAAATAAAGCTTTCGCTACAAAATTTCAAGTGAGAGGTGTACCTACTTTTATGCTTTTCAAAAACGGAAAACAAGTTTGGAAACAAGCAGGTTTATTAACCAAAAATGAGTTAAAACAAAAAATTTCAAATGCTTAATTTAGACTTATCAGATAAAGCTTGGGATGATAGATATCTAAACAACGATATTGGTTGGGATTTAGGCGAAGTTTCTCCACCATTAAAAAATTATTTTAATCAACTTAAAAACAAAGATCTAAAAATCTTAATTCCTGGAGGAGGAAATTCTTATGAGGCTGAATATCTATTCAACAAAGGGTTTACAAATATTTTTGTGAATGATTTATCAAAAACTGCTTTAGAAAATATTGGTAAAAGAATTCCAGATTTCCCCAAATCACAATTAATTTTAGGCAATTTTTTTGATATAAATACTACTTTTGACTTGATAATTGAGCAAACTTTTTTCTGTGCAATCAATCCAAATTTGAGGACAAAATATGCATTAAAAATGCATCAATTGTTAAAACCAAAAGGAAAATTGGTTGGTTTGTTGTTTAATGTGCCTTTGTATGATAATCGTCCACCTTTTGGAGGTTCTAAAAAAGAGTATTTAACATATTTTAAAGACCTTTTTTATATAAAAACTTTCGAAAAATGTTACAACTCAATAAAAAGTAGAGAAGGAAAAGAGTTGTTTATACAATTGATTAAATTTTAACAATTAATTATTTTTATTTATTCTAAATAAACAATTATCTTTGCAGTATAAAACTACAAAATGATTGTTTTTTATACAGAGAAGAAACCATTAAATAAATTTGAAAATGAATCAATTTGCGATTCAATTTGTTCTTCTTATTGTATAAAACCAAAAAACAAATGCTGTAATAAGTACAAAAGAAAGGGCATCAATTGTAAAAGATGTCCAAAAATTTTATTGAATACAGCTTCATAAAATAAGAATATACAGTTCGTTTTTATAAGTCATAAAATAATAAATCTTTACTTTTGTTGTTTAGGTATAAGTTATGAAGAATACTTTTTGTTTATTTTTTATCATTTATTTGTTTTTCACATTTACATCGTGTGAAGAAAATGGTATTTTTTTCCCAACACCTACTATCACTAAAGGTACTTTTGAAGTAATTATTGATGGTCAATTATATTCAACTCAAGAAGCAAGTTTCGTTAGAGATGGTAACAATATTTTTATAAATGCCATAAAACCAAATACAAACGAAATTTTTACATTAAAGGTAGATAATTTTGATGTTGGTAATTTTAGTTTTCAAGGCACAAATACAGTCGCCTCTTTTATTGAAAACAACCCTGTTTCTGCTAATGTTTGGTCTACAAGTAATCAAACATCAAGTAGAGGCACAATTGTATTTACTGATATTGATTTAATAAATAATACAGTTTCTGGAACTTTCAATTTTATCGGAAATAATATTTCAACTGGAAGTTCGAGAGCTTTTACACAAGGTACTTTTGTAAATATACCTCAAAGTATAACATCTATTTCAGATGATAATTTCTCTGCTAAAGTTGATGGTATTGAGTATCAAGAAGAAAGCCTTTTTACTAATTTAGTTACTGTTGGTAGTAAAGAGCTAATTTTAATTAATGCTAATAAAAGTTTATCAGAAACTATTAGTATTAATTTAGAATCTGATATTGATGTTGGGGAATATGATTTTGGCAGTTTTATAAGTCAAACATACCCAACAGGACAATATAATGTGGGAAGTGCTATTTATTTAGCTGATGGCAAAATCAGAATTACATCACATAATAAAATTGCAAGATTAATTTCTGGTACTTTTCAGTTTGATGCAAGTCCTGCAACAAGTTCAACTCCAAATTTTTCTATTACAGAAGGTAGTTTTAATGTGTCTTATTGATAATTTTACCATTATTAGAGGTTAAGCTTCTCTAAAGCTAATGGTAAAAGTCTTTCTACAAATTTAGTGTAAGCTTTTTCAGAAGGATGTAAACCATCGTTTGCAACTAAATTTGTATTTGCTAAACCTTGTCTGGTAATATCAGTAATATTTAGATATGTGATATTATTTTGTGCACAAAAATTTTCGGCAAAAGTATTGTACCTGTTAATATCTTCAGAAATTTCTGTATTTCCATTACCAAAAGGAGTAAATGCATAATCTGGTATTGACAAAACTATTAATCGGTCACTTCTATTATTAACTTTAGAAATTGCAGTATTTACCAATTCTGGAAATTCTCTTTCGTAAATTGAAAAATCTTTATGTTGATATTGATTATTAACTCCAATCAAAAGAGTAACTATATTATAATCAGAATTTAAATTTTCATCATCAATAGCTTTAATTAAGTTCGTGGTTGTCCATCCTGTTTTTGCAATTACTTTTAAATAAATTTCTTGATTACCAGTCTTTTTGATAATTGAATCTTTAAGTTGACTGGGAAATTTACAGTTATCACACACATTTTGCCCTATAGTATAACTATCACCTAATGATAGAATTTTAATAGGGTTTTGTGGGTTTACAATATCTATAGTTTCGTCTTTAGTTATTTCTTGTACTATTTCATTTGAAGTTCCACAAGATAGTAAGGATAGAAATGTTAAAAAGTAAATCCAGAAATACTTCATGCTATTTAAAAGCATTAAGTCCAGTAACATCTAAACCTGTAATGAGTAAATGAATGTCATGTGTGCCTTCATAAGTTATTACGCTTTCTAAATTCATCATATGACGCATAATAGAATATTCACCAGAAATACCCATTCCACCCAATATTTGCCTAGACTCTCTGGCTATTTTTAATGCCATTTCTACATTATTACGTTTTGCCATAGAAATTTGTGCAGAAGTAGCTTTGCCTTCATTTTTTAAATTACCCAATCTCCAAGCCAATAATTGAGCCTTGGTGATTTCAGTAATCATTTCAGCTAATTTTTTTTGTTGTAATTGAAATTGACCAATTGGTCTGCCAAACTGTTCACGTTCTTTAGAATAACGTAAGGCTGTGTCATAACAATCCATTGCAGCACCAATTGCACCCCAAGAAATTCCATATCTGGCAGAATCTAAACAACCTAAAGGTGCACCTAAACCAGATTTGTTAGGTAATAAATTTTCTTTAGGCACTTTTACATTATCAAAGATTAATTCTCCAGTTGATGAAGCACGTAAAGACCATTTATTATGCGTTTCTGGTGTAGAAAAGCCTTCCATTCCACGTTCTACAATTAAACCATGAATTCTACCTTCTTCATTTTTTGCCCAAACCACAGCAACATTACAAAAAGGTGCATTAGAAATCCACATTTTGGCACCATTCAGTAAATAATGATTGCCCATATCTCTAAAGTTAGTTTCCATTCCTCCAGGATTAGACCCATGATTTGGCTCTGTTAAACCAAAACTTCCCATCCATTCTCCAGAAGCCAATTTTGGCAAATATTTTTTACGTTGTGCTTCATTTCCATAGGTGAAAATTGGATACATTACTAAAGAAGATTGCACAGAAGCTGTGGAACGTACTCCAGAATCTCCACGTTCTATTTCTTGCATTATCAAACCATAAGAAATTTGATCTAAACCAGCACCTCCATATTGTTCAGGAATATATGGACCAAAAGCACCAATTTCTGCTAAACCAGAAACAATTTGGGTTGGAAATTCTGCTTTTTGAGCATATTCTTCAATAATTGGAGAAACATCACGTTTTACCCAATCTCTTGCAGCTTCACGAACTAACTTATGTTCATCGGTTAATAAATCATCAATATTATAATAATCAGGAGCTTGGAATAAATCTGGTTTCATAAATTTTAAAACTTAAAGTTTAAATTAAAACAAAATTAAATATAATTGTTTAAATTAAAACAATATATTATACTTTTTGATTATTTTAAAATAACTTTCTAAAAATACTATATAGAAATATCTTTCTTAATAATTTGTTGTTAAAACTACCCTAAATGGTTGCTTTAACTACTTATTAATGATGTAACTTTATAAATATTTACTTGTTTGGAGAATAAGTGAAAAATTTTACAATAAAGTATTGTTTAAAATAATAAGAATTTTTTAGTTAGTTACTTTAGTAAAAAGTAAGTTCCCTACATTTGTTTTATGAAGTTTACTCTGGGTAAAAACGAAAGGCTAAAGAGCAGAAAACTCATTGAGAGTTTATATAAAGAAGGAAAATCAGTGAAAACTTTTCCTTTTAGATTAGTGTATCTTCAAAAAAGTCATACTTCAGAATTCCCTGCTCAAGCAGGTTTTTCGGTTCCAAAAAGAAACTTTAAAAGAGCAGTAGATAGAAATCGTATTAAGAGAGTAATGCGTGAGTGTTATCGTTTGCAAAAAGAAATGGTTTATAGTAATTTAGAGCAACCTCATGTTTTTATGATTTCGTATATTGGTAGAGAAGAATTATCTTACAAAGAGCTGTACAGTAAAATGAACAAATTATTAGAATTATTTATTTCTAAAATAAAAAATTAAATGATGAGAAACATTAAAATCAATAAAAAAGGATTTCTAATTTTAATCATAGGGTTTGCTTTTTTATCCTATTCATATAAATCTAATTTTTTTGAAGTTGCCAAACAGATAGAGATTTATAACTCTCTTTTTAAAGAGCTAAATATGTATTATGTAGATGAAATAAACCCTGCAGATTTAACAGACAAAGCAATTAAAAATACACTCAAAACTTTAGATCCTTATACAAATTTTTACAATGAACAAGATGTAGAAGATGCAAGAATTAGAAGAGAAGGAGAATATGGAGGTTTAGGAATCTCTGTATACTATACAAAAGAAGGTATTCAAATTAGAGAGATTTATAAAGGTTTTTCAGCAGATAAAGCGAAATTAAAAGCTGGTGATCTTATTATTAAAGTTGATGGGCAATCTATAAAAAATATGCAGAGAGATCAACTATCTATGATGCTTAAAGGCACTCCTAATAGTAAAGTTTCTATTACTATTGAACGCCAAGGAAGTATCATTAACAAAGAATTGACTCGTGAAAAAGTTGTTGTAAACCCTGTACCTTTTGCAGAAATGATTGATGAAGAAACAGGTTATATCACTTTAACTCGATTCAATAATAAGGCATCGTCAGAAGTAAAAAAAGCATTTAGAAAACTAAAAAAAGCGGGAATGAAGAAACTGGTTTTCGATTTACGTAATAATCTAGGAGGTTCTTTGATGGAGTCAATAAGAATTTCTAACTTTTTTTTACCTAAAGGAAAAACGATTGTATCTACAAAAGCAAAAATAAAAAAGTGGAGTAATAGCTATAAAAGTACAAATAAACCTTTAGATTTAGAAATACCAATTGTAGTTTTAATTAATGGCAGTTCTGCATCAGCATCAGAAATTGTTAGTGGTGCTTTACAAGATTATGATAGAGCTATAATTTTAGGAGAACGCTCTTTTGGGAAAGGACTGGTTCAACGTCAAAAAGCATTGACTTATGGAACGCAGTTAAAGTTGACAATTTCTAAATACTACACACCAAGTGGAAGATGTATACAAGAGCTAGATTATACAAATAGAGATAATAAAACTGGCAAAGTACCTAAATTTTCTGATGCTGGAGTTAATGAATTTAAAACTCAAAATGGAAGAATAGTTTTTGATGGAGGTGGAATTTTACCTGACGTGAAGTTAAATGTTTCTGAAAAAACTGAAGAAACAAAAGTATTATTGAACTCAAAAGCTATATTTAATTTTACAACCAATTTTTATTATAAAAATCAAAATTTAGCAGATGCAGAAAAATTTGAATTTACAAATTCTAATTTTAAAGAATTTTTAAAATATTTAAAAAAAGACACCACTTTTGTAACAAAACAAGAACGATTATTTAAAGAAGCATACGATAAAGCAGACAATACTAATATTACTAAAGAATACGAAAAGATTAAAGATATTTTATTTGAAGAGAAGATAGGAAGTATCATTAAAAATAAGGATATAATTAGTGAAAAAATTGAAGATGAAATCTTATCAAGGTATAATTACAAAGAAGGTACATACAAAAATAATTTAAGTACTGATAGAGCAATAAAAGAGGCCTTGAGTTTATTGAATAATCAAGATAAATATTTAAGTATATTATCAGGTAAATAATTTTATATTTGCTTTTCAAAAATCTACATGCAACAAGGTAAGAATATAGAAAGAACAAGAGCTCAAGAATCTACAAATGCCATAGAAAAATTATACATTTCTATGCGTCATTTATTTAGTAGAGGTTTTTATAAACCTATGGGTGTTTCTGGTGAAACTTTACGAAAATCACTTTTATTATTAAGACCAGAAATATATGGTTCTATTGCAGAAGACAGAACAGAACTTGATGGTTTGGTATATGTTATAGAGCGTCTTCCTGAAGGTATAGAAGAATGCCAATTTATTAATCTAACCGCAGATGAAGGCTATAAAAACTCTCATTTTACGCCTATAATTCCTCCAAAAAGAAGAAGAAACTGCTATAGAATTGATAAAGATCAAATGAATATCGAAATTACAAGAGGTAGATCTGAAATCTATGATATTCTTACTCATTTAACATTCCTATTTATTGAATCTCACAAAATACAAGAAAGAGTAACATTAAATGATGGAGAAGATTTTACTCGTGAATGGAAGCTGTTAGAAGATATTGTTATTCATCAGAAAAAAATATCTGAACAACAAAAAGAGGTGCTTTTAGTGCATTTAGGTAATATTTTAGGTAGAACTTTTGATGAGGTGGTAAATATCTATAAGATTTTCGAATCTGAAGAAAAACCTCATAGATTTTTTAATTTAATATATTGGCTAGGCAAATTAGCAATAAATGAAGAGATAAGTGGCAATAAAAGAACTATTACGTTTAGTTCAGTTTTAATAGAAGAAATTGGACATCATATTTATGGAGAAATATGGGCTAATGACATTAAGAATATTTTAGATAAATACAACCTTTTACAAAGACCCATTCATATAATTAGTGCAAATATGCATAGTGTACTAAATTCTATCTATGCAAAAGGTGCATTACAAAAAGAAGCAGATGAAAATGAGGGATTTGAATTATTTCAATTATTAAGTAATGCTGATAGTAAACCATTACAGAAAAAAGTAAAAAGTTATGCTTCAGAAAATGGACTTATTTATGTTAAAGATACATCAGGTACAAATATAAATGTACAAATAATAGATACCGATAAAATAAATTGGGAATTTTCAACGTTTCAAAAGAAGAACTCTTTTGAAGAAAATCCAGTAATTTTAGTTATGGATTATGCTTTCGGTGAGCAGGCTTATGAAACTATGGATGAATTATTGAAGCCTTATAAAGCAAATAATGAAACCATACATATAGATGTAAAGTCAGTTTCAATAATGGGTAAAGCCGGAATTCTAGAAGGAGGTAAAGGAGATATAATGATACCAAATGCACATATTTTTGAAGGTACAGCCGATAATTACCCTTTTAAAAATGAATTATCAAAAGAAGATTTAGAAGGTTTTGGGGTGCAAGTTTTTGATGGAAGTATGGTTTCAGTTTTAGGAACCTCTTTACAAAATAAAGAATTATTAAAATTTTTCCATGATTCTACTTGGAATGTAATAGGTTTAGAAATGGAAGGTGCTCATTATCAGAAAGCGATACAATCTGCATCAAAAATTAGAGGTAATATTTCTGAAGATGTAAAAGTGCGTTATGCATATTATGCGTCTGATAATCCATTAGAAACAGGAGCAACTCTAGCTTCAGGAGGATTAGGAATGACAGGTGTAACACCTACTTATGCTATAACTCAAAGAATACTAGAACAAATTTTTTAAATAATATTGATTTATAATCAAAGATAAAAATGTCAACAAACCAACAGAATAATAACGAAGAAGAGGTAGATTTAGGGTCTCTGTTTAAGATAATAGGTAAAGGATTTACTAATTTTTTCAATTTTATTGGAAGTATTTTTAAAAGTATTTTTGACTTTTTTATATTAATCCTTATATTTCTAAAAAGCAATGCTATAAAAATAGTAATAGCAGGTTTAGTGGGATTGGTTGCAGGTATTTTTTTAGAAACAACAAAACCTACAACTTACGAATCTGAATTGTTAGTAGAACCGAATTTCAAAAGCACTAGACAATTATACGATAACGTAAATTTTTATAATGATTTAGTAAAACAAAGAGATATTTTAGGTTTACAAAGAGTATTTAATCTAGATTCAGCTTATGCCTCTTCATTAAAAAGTTTTAAAATTGGTCCTGTCAAATTAGATAATGATATTATAGTTGCCTACGATGAATTAATTCTTGAGATTGATACACTTACCATTAGAAGTTATGAATATGAAGACTTCAAAAACTCATTTACAGAATTTGACTATAAAATTCATAGAATTATAGTAGAAGCTGAAAAAAATGATGTTTTTGATAAACTTGATGATGTTATTATTTCATCAATTGTAAATAACAAATATTTTAGTAGATTAAAAGAATTGACTAATGAGAACTTAAATCGAACAGATTCATTGTATCGTCAAAACTTAAGTCAACTAGATTCTTTAAGAAATGTATATATGCAGGTAATGCTAGATGAGGCAAAGAAACTATCTAATGGAACAAATATAGACTTAGGAGGAGAAAAAAGAACAACTAAAGAATTGGAGTTATTTGAAACTAATAGAAAGATAAACAATGATTTAAAAAGAATTGCTGAAGATAAATCTGAAAAATATGAAGTGATTAATATTATCTCAGAATTTTCGCCCGTAGGAAAAAAAATACAAGGAGTAACAAAAAATTATGCCTTCTTATTAGCCTTATTAAGCGCTGGATTAATGATTGCATTTTTATTATTAGTAAAGTTAAATAAGTTTTTAGACAACTACAATAAATAATAAGGATGAAAAATATTCTTATTACTGGAGGAGCAGGTTTTATAGGCTCTAATTTTATTATTCATTTTTTAAACAATAATATAAACTATAATATTGTTAATTTGGATTTACTCACTTATGCTGGGGATATAGCCTATCTAGAAGGTGTCGAAAATAACGAAAGATATTCTTTTTACAAAGGAGACATTTGTGATAGAGAATTATTAGAAAAACTATTCAAAAAATACGATTTTCAAGGAATAATTCACTTTGCTGCTGAATCTCATGTAGATAATTCCATTAAAAACCCTGACACTTTTGTAAAAACAAATATTTTTGGAACATTCAATTTACTTGATGTAGCAAAACAATATTGGTTAGATAAAAGTTTTAAGATTAAAAAAGAATTTAAAAATGCTAGGTTTTTGCATATTTCAACAGATGAGGTTTATGGAACTTTAGGAAAGGAAGGTTTATTCACTGAAAAGACCGCTTATTCTCCTAATAGTCCTTATAGTGCCTCAAAAGCATCTTCTGATTTCTTGGTAAGGAGTTATTATCATACCTATGGATTGAATGTAGTTACTACAAATTGTTCAAATAATTATGGTCCACATCAGCATGATGAAAAATTAATACCAACCATTATAAGAAAAGCATTGTATGGAGAAAACATCCCTATCTATGGAGATGGGAAAAATATAAGAGACTGGTTATATGTTCTAGATCATTGTAAAGGTATAGAATTAGCTTTTAAAGAAGGTGTATCAGGGGAAACTTATAATATAGGAGGTAAAAATGAAAGAAACAATTTGTATATAGCAAATAAAATTTGCGAGATTTTAGATGAAATTCTTCCTCAAGAAACACCTTATGCATCTCAAATTAATTTTGTAAAAGATAGATCAGGTCATGATTTTAGATATGCAATAGATGCTTCAAAAATAGAAAGTGAATTAAGTTGGAAAGCTTCAGAAAATTTTGAAACAGGAATCCGAAAAACTATTAATTGGTATTTAAAAAAAATAGATTTATGAAAGGAATAGTTTTAGCTGGAGGCTCAGGAACAAGATTACATCCACTTACCATTTCAGTAAGTAAGCAATTAATGCCTGTCTATGACAAACCCATGATTTATTATCCTTTATCAACTTTAATCTCTGCAGGTATTAATGAAATTCTTATTATTTCTACATCAAGGGATTTACCTTTGTTTCAAAACCTATTAGGGAATGGTTGTCAAATCGGATGTAAGTTCGAATACGCTGTTCAAGAAAATCCAAATGGTCTAGCAGAAGCATTTTTAATTGGAGAGAGTTTTATTAGAGATGATAAAGTTGCTTTAATTTTAGGCGATAATATTTTTTATGGTTCAGGCTTATCAAAATTACTCAAAAAAAATACAAACCCGATAGGAGGAATAGTTTATGCATATCACGTAAACGATCCAGAAAGATATGGAGTAGTTGAGTTTGATGAGTATCAAAAAGTAATTTCTATTGAAGAAAAACCAACGCAACCAAAATCTAATTTTGCAATTCCAGGAATCTATTTTTATGATAATACTGTTATTAAAAAAGCTAAAAAAATACAACCAAGTAAAAGAGGAGAATTAGAAATTACGGATATTAATAAAGCCTATTTACAAGAAAATAAACTTCAAGTAAGTATTTTAGACAGAGGAACAGCTTGGTTAGACACTGGTACATTTGATTCTTTAATGCAGGCGAGTCAATTTGTACAAGTAATTGAAGAGCGTCAAGGATTAAAAGTGGGTGCTATTGAAGAAACAGCTTATAGGGCTGGGTTTATTACTAAAGAAGAATTACAAAGAAAATTGCAACCACTCTTAAAAAGTGGTTATGGAAAAAACACAATAAATATTTTATGAAGGTAACCGAAACTTTTTTAAAAGGTTGTTTTATAATAGAGCCATTAATTTATAAAGACAATAGAGGTTGTTTTTTTGAGAGTTTTAATCATCAAAAATTTGAAAAAGCGATTGGTCAAAAAATAAATTTTGTACAAGACAATCAATCATTTTCTAAAAAAGGGGTAATAAGAGCTCTGCATATGCAAAGAGAACCTTATGCTCAAGCAAAATTGGTGCGAGTTATAAAAGGTAGAGTGCTAGATGTTGCTGTAGATGTAAGAAAGGGTTCTTTAACTTATGGCAAATATTTCTCTATAGAATTATCAGAAGAAAATAACACACAATTATTTGTACCCAAAGGATTTTTACATGGTTTTTCTACTATAGAAGACAATACAATTTTTGCTTATAAATGTGATAATTATTATAATAAAGACTTCGAATATGGTGTAATTTACAATGACAAAGATTTGAATATTGATTGGAAGATTGATGATGATATTATTTTATCTGATAAAGATAAAGAGTTACCACTATTTGAGATGTTGCTCTAATCTCTTTAAATAAAAATTTTGCTTTATAACTGTAAAAACCTGATATATTAGTGGACAGAAATAAAATACTTTTTAAAAATATTTCTTTAGGACTTATATATAAGACTATTAATATTGGTATTGTATTTGTTAACATACCTCTAATACTAAATTATTTAGAAGAAGAAAAATATGGTATATGGGTAACTATATTTTCTGTTGTTAATATTGTCTTTTCTATGGATGGAGGTATAGGAAATGGTTTGAAAACGAAGTTGGCAAGTGCTATAAGTGTAAATGATCTCCAATTATCAAAATCATATATAGCAACATCATATGTAATTGTAGCTTCAACTTCATTAATCATATTTTTTTTATTAGGATTAGCAACTTTTTTTTTAAATCTAAAAACCTTTTTAAATACAAGCTTAGAGAATTCAGAATTAAAGTTAATTTTTTCACTAACTGTAATAATGATTACAATAGGTTTTGTTTTAAACCTTTACAAATCTTTCTTTTACGCAAAGCATGAGGCAGCAAAAATAGAGTTGTCAATGCTACTTTGTCAAATTATAATTTTTAGTTCTGTAGTTTGCCTATTATATTATTTCCCAAGTAATCTTTTATTTATAGCTTTAGTATATGGTATCTCAAACATTTTAATAGCGCTAGTTTTCACTACACTTTTTTTTAAAGAAAATCCAGACTTAATTCCTTCTTTATCAGATTTTAAAAAAAGTAAAGTGAAGGAGCTAATGGGTTTAAGTATAAATTTTTTCATTATACAACTTTCATTAATTGTTATTTTATCAACAGATAATTTAATAATAAGCAATTCTTTAGGTCCTGAAGAGGTAACAAGTTATGATGTGGTTTATAAGTTATTTACGTTATTAATAACGCTATCTGTAATTTTTCAAGATCCCTTTTGGGCTCTTTATACTGATGCATATAAAAAAAATGATTTTATCTGGATTAAGAAAACAATAAAAAGGTTAAATTACCTTTTTGTACCTTTTTGTTTAATAGTATTATTACTATTTTTATTTTCAGATTATTTTATAAAAGTATGGCTACAAAGAAATTTAGATATTTCAAAAGAATTGATTTTTTTTACATCAATTTTTGTATTAATAAGAGTTTATAGCGTTATTTACACTCAATTTTTAAATGCAATAGGTGTTATAAAACTACAAATGTGGTTATATGTTTTTGGAGCAATTATAAACATTCCTTTATCTTATTATTTTGTACAAAATTTAAATTTAGGTAATAGTGGTGTTGTTTTGGGAACTATATGTAGCCTTATAAGTATAGCATTAATACTACCTTTCCAAACCTATAAATTGTTAAAAAGTAAATGAAATTAATTCAAGTTATTAGAGCAGTATTAAATCCCTTAAAACTAGATTTAAAGATTTATCCAAGAGAAGATTTTAGAAGAAGAATACTACTCATAAAAACAAATGGAATAAACAAAATTCTTGATGTTGGTGCAAATAGTGGACAATATGCCCAACAAATATTTGATTTAGGTTTTTCTGGAAAAATATTATCATTTGAACCAGTACCAAGTATTTATAAAAAATTACTAAAAAACTCTTCAAAGAAAACAAATTGGGAAGCTTTTAATTTTGGACTTGGAAATAAAGATGTAGAGTTAGATATTAATATTTCTGAAAATACATACAGTACTTCTTTATTAAAAATAATGCCAAATCATGTAAAAAGTGCTCCAGAATCTAAAGTGGTTTCAACAGAAAAAGTGATTATAAAAAAGCTAGATACTATTTTTGATGAAGTAGTAGATGATCAAGATTCAGTTTTACTAAAAATTGATGTGCAAGGTTTTGAAAAAAACGTATTAGAAGGAGCAGAAAATACTTTACGAAAAATAAAAGGAATACAAATAGAAATGTCTATAGAAGAATTGTATCAAAATGAAACTTTATTCTCAGAAATGTTAGTTTATATTGAGTCTTTAGGGTTTTCTTTGCATAGTTTAGAAAACGGATTTTACAACTCAAAAACAGGGAAGCTATTACAAGTTGATGGTGTTTTTTTTAGAAAATAAACTTATCTTTATACTTCTTACGTTATTACATAGAAAGATAATTTAGAAATATTAGTAATTAAATTTTTAGATTTTTATTTACTTTTTTTTTATAACATTTAAAAATATATAATGCTCATTATAGCTGGTAAAATTTTAGATTTAATATTACTACCGTTTGTAGTTTTTTCTGCTTTCTTATTAAAATTTTTGAGAAAAATAGGGCTTCATAAATTTAAATATTCTAGGAGAATTCTACTTAATATAGGGGTATTACCAATAATTGACCATTATTATGACCCTTTTTTACACAAAAAAGATCTTAAAAAGCCATTAGAACAAGCTAGAGATTTACCAGCTATTAACTTTAATGTAGATGAACAATTAAAACTTTTAAATTCTTTCAATTACTCTCAAGAATTTAAAAATGTTCCCACTAATTATGAAAATGAGTTAACTTTTCATTTTAAGAATGGTTCTTTTTGTTCTGGAGATGCTGAATATTGGTATAATATAATAAGACATAAAAAACCAAATAAAATTATTGAGATTGGTTCTGGTCATTCAACTAAAATGGCTCGAAAAGCTATTTTAAAAAACCAACAAGAAAATCCAAATTATACTTGTTTGCACACTTGTATAGAACCTTATGAAATGCCATGGCTTGAGAAATTAGGAATAAAAATTATAAGAGATAAAGTAGAAAATATAAATATCAACTTTTTTAAGGCTTTAGATAAAAATGATATTTTATTTATAGATTCTTCTCATATAATAAAACCTCAAGGAGATGTATTGTATGAATTTTTAGAAATACTACCCATACTTAATAAAGGAGTTATTGTTCATGTACACGATATATTTACTCCAAGAGATTATCTAGACGAATGGGTTTTTAAAGAGTATAAACTTTGGAACGAACAATATTTATTAGAAGCCTTCTTGTGTAATAATGAAAGTTGGAGAATAATAGGAGCTGTTAACTTTCTAAAAAATAATTATTTTGATGAAATTTTGTTAAAATGCCCTAGATTAACAAAAGATAGAGAACCTGGGTCTTTTTACATTGTTAAAAATTAATCCTCTGTTATATTTTAATGTAATGAATATTCCGTTATTAAGTATTATAACTGCAACTTTTAATAGTGAATTAACATTAGAGGAAACTATTGAATCTTTATTAAATCAAAATTACACAAATTTTGAATACATTCTTATTGATGGAAAATCAAATGATAAAACATTACAAATTATTAAAAAATATGAATCTATTTTTAGCCAAAAAAAGATACCTTATTATTGGATAAGCGAAAATGATACAGGAATTTACAATGCTTGGAATAAAGGGTTAAAACTTGCATCAGGTAGTTGGATTTCTTTTCTAGGTTCAGATGATATATATTTAGAAGGTGTATTAAAGAAGTATGCAAATTTAGCAATACGAAATAGAGATATAGATTTTATCCATTCTAAAGTAAAATTGATGAAAGATAATAAAGAAATTTTTGTTGTATCTGATAGGTGGAAGTGGAATGATTTTAAAAGACAAATGAAAATTGCTCATGTTGGGTCTTTTCATAATAAAAATTATTTTAGTAAATATGGTATTTTTAATGAAAATTATAAGATTGCTGGAGACTATGAAATGCTTTTAAGAGCAAAACATAATTTAAAAACATTATTTTTTGATGAATTTACAGCTTTAATGAAAGATGGTGGAATTAGTAATAAAAATGTAATAAAGGCTTTTAAAGAAGTAAGAAAAGCTAGAATTTATGTAGCAGCTATAAATAAAAGAACTGCTTTTTTAGATTTTTATATTAGTATTATTAAATACTATCTTTCTAGAGTAAAAAAAATGATTTCACAATAAATTATATGATAAAAGAATTCTACCAGAATCAACTAAAAAAAAGAGGAAAAAATTATACTCTCGATGATAAAATACCTAACTCTTTATTAATTTACTCTTTGGTAAACAGGGTTTCTATGTTACTAAAAGGTTTTATAAAATTAAGGAAGAAAGTTTTTGTTGGGAAAAAAGTTGTTTTTTTAAATAAAAAAAACATACATTTTGGAAGCAATGTGACCATTGAAAATAGTTGCTTTATCGATGGTTATGCAATTAACGGTGTTAAACTTGGAAATAATGTAAAAATAGGAGCATTTTCTAGTGTTTCATGCACAAGTCATATGTCCAAAATGGGTAAAGGATTAAAAATTGGAGATAATAGTGGAGTTGGAAGGTTTACTGAATTTGGAGCCTCTGGAGGTATAATAATAGGAGAAGATGTGATTATGGGTTCGTATATAAGTTTTCATTCAGAAAATCATAACTTTAAAAATCATAACAAGAAGATAAGAGAGCAAGGTGTTACATCAGAAGGAATAATATTGGGTAATAATTTATGGGTAGGTGCAAAAGCAACATTTTTAGATGGTTGTAAAATTGGTAATAATTCTGTAGTTGCTGCTGGAGCTGTAGTAAAAGGAGTGTTTCCAGATAATGTTGTAATAGGTGGTGTACCAGCAAAAATTATTAAATATTTGTAGAAAATGAGAACAATACTCTTTATTCATCAATCTGCAGATTTATATGGTTCAGACAAAACACTTTTATATTTAGTAAATGCTGTCAAAGAAGAAATGAAACCAATAGTCATCATTCCAGAAAATGGCCCACTGGTTGAAGAATTAAAAAAAATAGATATTGAATATTTTATCTCTCCTGTTGTAAAAATATCTAGACAATTATTTACGATATCAGGAATTCTTAAACTTCCTTTTCATATTTTTAAATCTGTTCGAAATTTAAAAAAAGTATTAGGAAATCATAAAATAGATATTATTCATTCTAATACATTAGCAGTATTTCTTGGAGCTTTTTATAGTAGAAAACATAAAATAAAGCATATTTGGCATGTTCATGAAATTATCAAACACCCAAAGATTGTTGCAAAAGTATATCCTTATTTAGTAAATATTTTTTCTGATAAAGTTGTGTTTAATTCAATTGCTTCACAAAATCAAATGTTGAAGATTAATCCTAAACTAAATAAAAAGTCTTTAGTAATTCATAATGGATTAGAAAGAAACAAATCTTTTTTAAAACCAAAAGAAAGAAAGTTAATTAGAGAACGATTATTCGATTTAATTAACGATTCGTCTATTATTATAGGTTTAGTTGGAAGAATAAATAAACATAAAGGGCAATTTTTATTACTAGAGACCTTTGAAAAACTAAAAAAAGAACATTTAGAAAATATTTATTTATTGTTCATTGGGTCAACTACTGTTGAACAAAAATTTTTATTAGATCATTTAAATGAAGAAATTAAAAAAAGAAATCTATCAAACATTGTTAAAATAATTGATTTTCAAAAAGATATTTGGAAATATTATGACTGTTTAGATATTGTTGCAGTACCTACTACAGATCCTGAACCTTTTGGATTAGTTGCTCTTGAAGGAATGTTATCAAGAAAAGCAGTCATAGCTGCAAATCATGGAGGATTAAAAGAAATAGTTTTAGATAATAAAACCGGATTTTTATTTAAACCAAATGACGTTAGTGATTTAAAAAAATTATTAGATACCATTATTAAAAATAAAAATTTAATGAATAGTTTTGGTGAAGAAGGAGAAAAAAGAGCAAAGTCAATTTTTTCTTTAAATAGCTACATCGTTAAATTTAAAGATTTATATTATTCATTTTGAGAGTTTCAAAGAAAAATTTATGGGTCATATTGCTTATTTTATCTTTTTTTGCACAAAGGGTAATTTCTTCTATTGAGGTTAATACTATTATTTTATCTCTTTTTGCTTTTTTTTTAATTTTAATAAACAAAGGAAAGTTTTTTAAACAAGACTTTGAATTATTATTTCTTCCTATCCTACTAATTGTAATTGGTGTTTTTACGGCAGTTTTTAATAAACCAGATACTTATGATTTAATTCGAGATTTAATATATTTTTCTAAACCAGTTATTTTAATACTTACAGGATATTTTGTAGCTAGAAGTATTGTAGATTGGAAAACTATTTTTAAAACAATAATATATTTAGGTGTTTTTTATGCTGTATATCATATTAGTCACACAATAATTTTTACTGATTATTCAAATCTTAGTGTTTCAAGTATTAGAAACACAAATGGTCTTTCTAATATTGTTATCATATTTGCTATTGCATTATTAATATTGTCAAGGAGAATAACATATTTCAAATTATTCAGTAAATCAAAAACCAACTCATTACTATTTATTCTATCAATTTCATTTATTTTATATTTCTCTAGAACTATGTTTCTGGGGTTATTATTTCTGATATTAGGTTTTTTAAACTATTTAAAATTAAATAAAAAAGGGTTGAAGTATTTAACATTACTTATTATCTTTTTTAGCTCTCTTTATATATATTTATTCAACGCAAATATTAGTAGAAAAGGGGGTACTTTAGAGACTTTCTTATATAAATTAAAAGTAGCCCCAAGTGAAATATTTTCTCCAAAACTAAATTTAAAGAATCATGCTCAACTTTGGGATCACTGGAGAGCTTATGAGGCTTACTGTGCAATACAGGGTCTTAACGAAAAACCTTCTACCTATATAAATGGAAAAGGTTTTGGTGCTTTAGTTGATTTAAAATTTCCAGCTCCACTCAGTAAAGAAGGTAATATTAGGTACATTCCAATACTGCATAATGGTTATGTTTACATACTCTATAAAACAGGTATTTTAGGGCTTTTAACGTATTTATATTTTTTATTTTTTTTATATTATCAAAGTTATATTAAAACAAAATCAATTAAAGTAAGAACATTTAGAAATCTTGTTTCTGCTACTGCTGTATATCTAATATTTTCCTCGCTGATTATAGTTGGATTATACAATCCAGATGAAGAAATTGCACTATTTTTGGGTATATTTTTATATTTAAAATCTAATGCAATTAAAAAAATCTAAAAATTAGAATGAGAATAGGAATAATTGGTACAAGGGGTATACCAAATCATTATGGAGGTTTTGAGCAATTTGCAGAACATTTAGCCGTTTTTTTAGTTAAAAAAAACTGTGAAGTTTATGTATACAATTCATCTAATCATCCTTATCAAGACAATATTTTTGAAGGAGTAAATATTATACATTGTAACGATCCAGAGCATAGAACAGGTACTATTGGTCAGTTTATTTATGATTTGAATTGCATACTTGATTCTAAAAAAAGACAGTTAGATATTATTCTTCAATTAGGTTATACAAGTAGTTCTATATGGTCTTTTCTTTTTCCTAAAAAACCACTTATAATTACAAATATGGATGGTTTAGAATGGAAAAGAAGTAAATATTCATTTTTTGTAAAACAATTTTTGAAATTTGCAGAATCTTTAGCTGCAAAAAAGAGTGATTATCTTATTTCAGATTCAATAGGAATTAAAAATTATATTGATAAAAAATATAAAAAAAATTCAAAATTCATTGCTTATGGAAGCAATATTGTGAAAGAAATGAATGAAAGTTTACTTAGTAAATATAAAGTAGAAAAACGCTTATACCATATGCTTATTGCTAGAATAGAACCAGAAAACAATATTGAAACAATATTAGATGGTGTAATTTTAAGTAATACTAAAATGTCTTTTTTGGTTGTAGGAGATTATACTAAAAATAATTTTGGAAAGAAGATTAAAAATAAATATCAAGATAATAAAAACATTATTTTTTTAGGTAGTATTTATGATCTTAATGCTTTAAATACACTTAGATATTTCTGTAATTTATATTTTCATGGTCATTCTGTAGGAGGTACTAACCCTTCTTTATTAGAAGCAATGGGTTCTGGTAATTTGATTGTGGCGCATAATAATATTTTTAATAAAGCTGTATTGAAAGAAAATGCATATTATTTTTATACACCAGAAGATGTGGCTTTTTATATAAATGAAAAAGACATACTACAGACAAAAGAAAGTTTAAAAATTACAAATAATAAATTAAAAATTTTTGAAGAATTTAATGTTGAGGTAATTAATAATCAATATTTCACTTTTTTTTATCAATGTATTAATAAAAAAAGCATAAGTAAAATTTATATTGATTAAGGATTAATTTGTATACTATCAGAAATTTTTTTGTGAGCAACAATTTCTTTGTTTTTGATAACAAAGCCAATCTTATAGCTATCATAAGGAATATTTTTTAAAAATAATAGACTATTAAAGCCACATGAGTCTATATTTATTCTTTTAAAATATTTTGTAACATCTGGTCTAAAAGTTAAATCTGTCTTAAATAAGTAAGATTTTTTTTCGTTCGAAAGAGAGATGAAAATTGAATCATTTAAATTGCTATCAGCAGTATAATCAAATGCCCAACCTCTGATTTTTAATGAATTATCGTTTTTAACAATTTCATCTATTCCAAAACGAACTTCATTTTTGTTTTCTAGGTGTGAGTTGTCAATCTCAATATAGTTTTTAGACTTTAGTTCAACTGACTTATTTATTCTTGATAATATTGAATCTATATTAATATCATTATTTTTTGTAAATAGTAGATTTTTATCTTTTTTTTTAGAAAAAATCAGATAAAAGTTATCAATTTTATAGAGGCTAGCTTTTTTTTGAATTAATGGTAATTGAAAAACTTCCAAGTGTTTAGATGTAGTTACAATTAAAGATGTATTATTATCAAAAAAATTAGGCTTATTAATCATTCTGTTTAATGAATCTGTGTATTTATGAATAGGTTTTGATCTAGCTACATAACCAGTAGTTATAGGTTTTTTTACTTTATCAGCTAAATACATTAAATCTTGATAATCAAAGGTATAAGATAGTGTTTTTTCAAATGGAGGATATGTTATAATTTTATCAAAATTACTGAAAACTTTAACCCACTTTTCATCATTTAATTTTGTTTTATAAGTTCCATAATTAAGGTTTCTAGAAGTAAGAATATTTTCAATATCACAAAGTTGGACAACAATTAGAATTGAAAGTAAAGATATTTTAAAGCTATTTTTTATTGGTAGTTTAGAAAATAATACTATTGAAAAAAGTGTAAATGAGTAGTAAAAAGGCCAGCAAAAACGTCCAGTTCCTCTAAAAATACTACCTAACTTTTTAATGATAGAAGGTATAGGTACTTCAAACAATACTTTATCTCCAAGTGTTACAATATTACTTATAGAAAATAGAAGCATAAGAATGACTAATATAAATAGAGGTAAGTGCTGTTTTTTTGTATTTAGTTTTTTCTTTATTAATAAAAATATGAAGTAAATTACAGATATTAAAGAAATTACCATCATTCCTAAACCAAGATAACTAAACCCTTCATGTTGACCATCAGAAATTTTTGGTAAACCAGAGAAGAAATTTGAATAATAAGTAAAAGAGTTAAAAAAACTATTTAAATTAAAAGTATTTTCTCCATAGTAATTACCAGCAGAACTTCCAGTGCTTTTGCCAAAACCTATTAATCCTAAAATAAACCAGAAAAATAAACCAGAAGTCAGCGATAAAATAGGGAATACAATTAATTTTTTTCTGTTGATTGATTTTTCATAATAAAAATTCTTTATAGGAAGAATAATACAAAATCCAAAAATCATAGCTGCTAAATAAGGATGAATAGTAGTACTCAAGAAAAAAAGAGTTAATTGTTTCCAATTATTTTTTACAGCATTATTTTTATTACTAGAAGGTACTAGATAATAATAGATTGAAGCTAATATTAACCAATGAGCCGTTAATGCAGGGTGCATTCCTCTAAAAATAAACAAAGGACTAGTAATGATAAAAATTACTGCGATTAGGCCTATAATTTTATTAATATTAAATAACTTTAATATTTTAAGAGTATATATGGCACCAAGTACAAATGCAGTATACATAAAGAAACCTAAATACTGAAAATCATTAGGTAAAATACTTGAAAAAGGCTTTAGTAAAAGTGCAAGTAGGGGTATTGAATCTGTAAAACCTACATTTGTTCCTACAGGATAATAATAATTAGTCATTTCTCCAAGAGGAAAAGTCCAAGGCGCATCTCTAAAAAATGCCCAACCCAAGTAATGTTGACCCCAATCATGATAAGCAGATAAAAGCCAACTAATGTTTGTTGGAATAATAATTTCAAGACCATAACAAACATGAAATGCAGTAGTTGCTATAATAATTGAAACAATTGTTACCCAAGAAGGTTTTAATGAAAAATAAGATTTTTTTTGATTGTTTTTTTTAGAATATTGTTTTTTGATGTTTAATAAATCTAACCATAACTTAAAAAAATATGAAAATTGAACTTTAGAATCTCCTCTATCTATCCATTTTTCTAAAGGAATTTCAAGCATTTTTTGGAGAGCTAATTTCTTGCCATAGATTTCAAGTATTCTAAAAAATATTTCAACATCAAAAAGCCATTTAGATATAAAAGGTTTTATAAAAACTGCTTCTGATACTTCTTTCTTAAATATTTTACAGCCACATTGAGTATCATATACTTTTAAAGATAAAATATAAGAAATTAATGTAGCAATTATTCTTCCAATATAATGTCTGTATGTTTTTCTTATAATCGTAGCTCCAATTCTTAATATTCTTGAGCCAAAAACAAATTCTACTTCTTTATCAATAAAAAAAGATAAAGAATAACACTCTTCTAGAGAAACTGCTAAATCAGCATCTAGATAAGCTATTTTTTCAAAATCAAAATTTGAATTACAATAATTCATTCCAGTTTTAACAGCCTGAGCTTTTCCTGAATTTACTTTATGATTTACAATAGAAACATTTTCTGGAAATTTATCTTTTAAAGATAAAATACACTCATCTGTATTGTCTGAAGATCCATCATTTACAAAACAAATTAGAGTGTCTTTATAATTTTGTAGGAATAATTTATATCTTTTATGTAAAAAAAAATCTCCTTCATTATAACAAGGTATAACAATGCAAAGTTTATATGAAGTATTGTTTAATGTTTTTTTTGACATTTTATAGATAGTAAGAAAGGTAACAAATATAGAATATAATTTAGTTAATATAGTTACTTTTGAATTTACTTTATTCTTAAAACTTCTAAACTATTTAATGAAAGATAAAGATATTTTTAGTGTAATTCTTATTTTAATTTTGGTAACACTACCAATTGGGTTTGCTATAAATAGTACTGCAGTAATTTTTCTTTTTGTGTTTACACTTTATAGAGTTTTATTTAAAAAAAATAAAGTTAAATTAAGTATAATACCAATATTGTTAATTACTCTTTATGTTTTTAGTTTTCTATCTTTAATTTGGACTACTGATATTGAAAATACAAAAGAAGCACTAATAAGGTTTTTATCTTATCTAGTGATTCCATTGTCTTTTATTTTTAATTCTGATATTAAAGTTGATAAGCATAAAATAATTTGTTTTTTTTTAAAATCTTTAGTGCTTTTTGCAATATATTGTTTGGTATTAGGTCTTATAAAATCTTTAAAAAACTCCGATATATCCTATTTGTTTTACCATAAATTGAGTAATAATTTTAAGGAATTAAACGCAATTTATTTATCTGCTTATACAAGTTTTGTCATATGTTTTTTAATACACAAAAAAAATAAAAGTAAACTTGATAAAATAATTTTTCTTCTATTAGGTATATTTTTGATTCTACTATCCTCAAAAATAATAATTTTTATTACTTTTCTAATAGTATTATTTTTCTTTGTTGGTAAATTGAAATACGAGAAAGTTAAATTTCAAAGATTACTTTTAGTATTAGGTATTTCATTATTTTTTCTAATGGCTATGTCTAATCTCTCTAAAAGAGTTAAAATTGAATTTGAAAAAACAAAAATAGAAGAAGTTTTAAGTAAAAAAGATTTTGGGCATGTATATCTTTGGACAGGTTCTGGACTACGTGCTTTTCAAACTAAAGTCTTTTTTGAAATTTTAAAAGAAAATGAAAAGCTCTTACTCGGGTTTGGACTAAATAACTCTCAAAAAAGTTTAAATAATAAATATAAAGAGTATAACTTATATCCTGGTTTTTTTGGTTATAACTATCATAATCAATATATACAAACTTTTGCTGAACTTGGCTTAATTGGTTTTAGTATTGTATTAATTCTTTTATTTTTAATTATTAGAAATGCAATTATTTATAAAGATTATTTTTTACTATGCTTTATAATTATAATATTAGCAGTATGTTTTACCGAGTCTTTTTTATGGAGACAGAGAGGAATGATTTTTTTCATAACTACAACGTTACTACTAATAAAGACAAAAAGAATTAGTACTTGAAACAAAAAAGATCAATACTTATTAAGCCTTTGACAGTAGTTATAGATTTACTGTTGATCAATGGTATAATATATATTATTTCAGATAAAGAGTATTTTAATTTTTCTTTTCTAACGTATATCTCTATTTTTTGGTTATTTATAGCATATTATACAAAATTTTATAATGTATATAGGTACACTCACATTATTAAATTAGTATCACTTTCCTTATCACAGTTTTTTGTTTTTTCGCTAGCCTATTTAAGCTATTTTAGTATTTTTAAAGAAGGGCTGGTTATTAACAATCAATTTGTAATTTTTATTTCAATTTTAAGTGTAATAACATTCTTTAAATTTTTGATTTTTTTTCTTCTTAAAATATATAGAACAGAAGGCAAAAATTATAGAAATATTATTTTTTTTGGTGAGTCGAATTCAGCGAAAAAATTAGAAACACTTTTTCATAATAAGAATGATTTAGGGTATCGATTTTTTGGCTTTTTTTCTGATAAAATCTATAATTCAGAATATTATCTAGGAAAGATAGATGAAAGTTTTGAGTATATAGTTAAAAATAATATTGATGAGTTGTATTGTAACCCATCTAGATTAAACACAAATCAATTGCTTAAAATTAGAGAATTTGCTAGGAAAAACAGTTTAGAGTATAGGTTACTACCAGAGAGTAAAGCAATTTATAGCAAAGATTTAGTTTTAGAATATTATGGAACAATGCCTATTTTAAAACCTAAACATTTACCTTTTGAAAAAATTGAAACTCATATAATCAAAAGGGCGTTTGATGTTTTTTTCTCATTATTAATATGCATTTTTGTATTATCTTGGATGATACCAATCTTATGGATAATCATTCGTATAGATTCAAGAGGTCCATTGTTTTTTAAACAAAAAAGAGATGGATTAAATAGTGAACAATTTTATTGTTACAAGTTAAGATCTATGAGGACAAATAGCCAAGCAGATTTAATCTCTGCTACTAAAAATGATAAAAGAATTACTAAAGTTGGTGCTTTTTTAAGAAAAACTAGTTTGGATGAACTTCCACAATTTATAAATGTTTTGTTTGGAGATATGAGTGTTGTAGGCCCAAGACCACATATTAATATTCAAACAAAAAAATATACAAAAGAGGTAGATAATTATTTGATTAGAAATTCAGTAAAACCAGGTATAACAGGTTTGGCTCAAATAAGCGGTTATAGAGGAGAGGTAATAAAGAAATCAGATATTGATAATAGAGTAAGATTAGATATATTTTATATTGAAAACTGGTCTTTTTTTCTTGATATAAAGATTATTATACAGACATTTTTTAATGTATTTAAAAAAGAAGAAAAAGCATATTAATTATGGAAAATATTGTAATTACTGGATCTATAGTATTGTATAAAGAAAATCTTGCTTATTTACATAAAACAGTTGATAGTTTTCTTAATATACCTCTACCTAATAAGAAACTTTTTTTAATTGATAATACTTCAGATAAATTTTATCAGTATGTATTAGTAGAAAAAAATATAGAATATATTCCAGTTGAAGATAATATTGGATTTGGTTCTGCTCACAACAGAGTAATTTATAGAATAAATAGAAAATCAGATTATCATTTAATTTTGAACCCAGATGTGAGTTTTAAGCCAAAAGTTATTCCTAAATTAATATATGAGTTAAATAAAAAAGATAATGTATGTGTTATTGCTCCGAAAGTATTGTTTCCTAATGAAAAACACCAATACTCTTGTAGGAGGTATCCATCAATTTCAGAATTAATAGCTAGAAGATTTAACTTTTTAGCTCCACTTTTTAAAAAAACAATACAAAAAGGACAATATCAAGATAAAGATTTAACTAAACCTTTTTTCCCAGAATATATTACGGGTTGTTTTCACCTATACAAAACCGAAGATTTTGTTAATTTAGGAGGATTTGATGAACGCTATTTTTTATATATGGAAGATATAGATATATGTAAAAAAATTGATAAAATAGGGAAGAAAAAATTATATTATCCACAGGAAGAAATTATACATGTTCTAAAGCAAGGTTCATCAAAAAGCCTTAAATTATTTTTTAGACATACCTCATCAGCTATAAAATATTTTCTTAAATGGGGATTTTAACTAATAAAAATCCATTATTTTTTAATAAATTATCCAAATAAAATTAAAATATATTTACAACCACAACAACACAAATAAAATGAATATACTTATTTTAGGTTCTGGAGGTAGAGAACACGCTTTTGCATTAAAACTATTAGAAAGTAAAAAAATAAACCAACTTTTTGTAGCTCCTGGAAATGCTGGCACAGATAAAATTGCTAAAAATATTAATATTAATCCTACTGATTTTGTAGCAGTAAAGAATATTGTTTTAGAGAATGATATTAATATGGTTGTAGTTGGTACAGAAGCACCTTTAGTAAATGGTATTCACGATTTCTTTTTGGCCGACAATGATTTGAAAAATATTTCAGTAATTGGACCCAAAAAAGATGGAGCTTTGTTAGAAGGCAGTAAAGATTTTTCAAAACAATTTATGCAAAAGCATAACATTCCAACAGCAAGATATCAATCTTTTACTAAAGATAATTTAGAAGAAGGATATCAGTTTTTAGAGACTTTAAAACCTCCTTATGTTTTAAAAGCTGATGGTTTAGCTGCTGGGAAAGGAGTTTTAATTTTGGATAATTTAGAAGAAGCTAAAACAGAATTAACAGAAATGGTCTCTAATCAAAAGTTTGGAGAAGCTTCATCAACAGTAGTAATAGAAGAGTTTTTAAAAGGAATAGAATTATCTGTTTTTGTATTAACTGATGGAAAAAACTATAAAATTTTACCATCTGCTAAAGATTACAAAAGAATTGGGGAAGGAGATACTGGATTAAATACTGGTGGAATGGGTGCAATTTCTCCTGTGCCATTTGCTAACGAAGAATTCTTAAATAAAGTGGAAGAATTAGTAGTAAAACCAACTATTAAGGGTTTGCAAAATGATGGAATTGATTATAGAGGTTTTATTTTTATAGGGCTAATGAATGATAATGGAAATCCTTCAGTAGTAGAGTATAATGTAAGAATGGGAGATCCTGAAACTGAAGTCGTTTTGCCTAGAATCGAGTCTGATTTGCTAGAATTATTTGAAGGAGTCGCAAATCAAAATCTAAATGAAAAATCATTTTCTGTTACTAATAAAACTGCAACAACTGTAATGTTAGTTTCTGGTGGATACCCAGAAACATATCAAAAAGGAAAAGAGATTTTAGGTTTTAATAATGTTTCAGATTCAATTATTTTTCATGCAGGTACTATTATTAAAGAGGGTAAAGTAATTACTAATGGAGGTAGAGTAATGGCTGTAACTTCTTTTGGAAATACTATAGAAGAAGCTTTGGCAAAAAGTTATAATAACATTAGTAAAATTCATTTTGATAAAATGGATTTTAGGACAGATATTGGTTTTGACTTGGTTTAATTTATTTTGCTTTTTCTAAAGTAAAAGAAAATTCAGAACCTTCACTATAAGAACTTTTTAAGTATATATTTTCGTTATGAGCTTCGATAATATGTTTAACTATTGATAGTCCCAAACCAGAACCACCTTGTTCTCTAGATCTACTTTGGTCAACTCTATAAAAGCGTTCAAACAGTCTTGGCAAATGTTCTGGTTTTATGCCCTCACCATTATCTGTAACTTTTAGAATAAATTTTTTATCATTGTAGTCTTCAACACCAACAATAGTAGATCCATTAGGGTTACCATACTTAATAGAATTTACAACAAGATTGATAAGTACTTGTTCTATTTTTTCAATATCTGCTTTAACAAAGACCGGAAATTCGTAAATTCTATCAAAAGTTAAAGAAATATTTCTTTTTTTTGCTTTCATTTCAAACAAATCAAACACATTTTGTATCAATTCTAAAATATTAAAAACCTCTACATTTAGTTTAGTTCCTTCATTTTCTAATTTAGCAATCATGTCCAAATCTTTAATTACTGCAACCAATCTTTCCACTCCCTTGTTAGCTCTGTCTAAATATTTAGTTCGTATTTGTTTGTCGTTCACAGCTCCTTCTAATAAGGTTAAAATATAACCCTGAACTGTGAAGAGAGGTGTTTTAAGTTCATGAGCTACATTTCCTAAAAAATCTCTTCTAAAAGAATCTCTCTCTGTTAAACTTTTAATTTCTGAACGTTTACCATCAACAAAATCTTGCATACTTTTAGAAAGTTCTTCTATATCTGTAGTTGCAGTTTCTTTTGTTAAATCGTTAGTGTCTAATATTGATACTTCATCATATATTTTTTTTAAACGCCTGTAAATAAAGTGTTCTGCTCTGTACTGAATTATAAAAAAAGAAATAATAAAAAGTACAAATATTGAAACTATAATTGTGCTTATACCAAGGTGTTTACTAATAATAAAATAAGAAATTGATGCTATTATAACAGAAAGTAATGTTAAATAAATTGCAGACCAAAGTGCATAAGAATATGTTTTTTTTAGTTTCAAATAATAAATAAGTTAGTTCTCAATCTCTGTTACAAATTTGTAACCAACACCTTTAACAGTTTTGAAGTGATTATCACCAATTTTTTCTCTTAATTTTCTAATATGAACATCAATAGTTCTTCCACCAACAACCACTTCATTTCCCCAAACTGTATCTAAAATTACTTCTCTTTTAAATACTTTACCAGGTTTAGAGGTTAATAATGAAAAGAGTTCAAACTCTTTTCTGGGTAGAGATATTTTTTTACCAGCTTTGTAAACAACATATTCATCTCTGTCAATTACAATGTCTCCTATTGTTAATGATTTTTCATTATCATTGCTTTCAGATTTTAATCTTCTTAAAAGTGATTTTATTTTACTAATTAGCACTTTCGGTTTTATAGGTTTGGTAATATAATCGTCTGCACCAGCCTCAAAACCTGCTACTTGAGAGTAATCCTCACCTCTTGCAGTTAAAAATGCAATAATTATATTTTCTAAAGATTTTATTTTTCTTATTTTTTCACAAGCTTCAATGCCATCCATTTCTGGCATCATTATGTCTAGTAAAATTAAATGTGGAATATTTTTTTTAGCCATTTTAATAGCTTCGTTACCATTTTTAGCTGTAAAAATTTGATACCCTTCATTCCTTAAGTTGTAACCAATAATTTCTAGAATATCTGGCTCATCATCTACCAATAAAATTTTAATATCATTTTTGTTCATAATTAAAGAAATCTAAAACTCAAAAATAAGAATTAATATGTTATGATAACGTGTATTAATTGTTAGTAAATTGTTTTCATAGTTGTTTATAACTTAACAGTAATATAATTACACCAAATACTAACTACTTAATATAATTTTTTAAATTTATAACTTAATTTAAATCAAATCAAATATGAAAAAAAATTACTTATTTACTTTATTGTTTACCTTATGCTACACATTTACTGGTTTAAGCCAAACAACAGTTTTTCAAGAATCTTTTGAAACTGGAAATTCAGGAACAGCATCCGAAACTTGTAATGATGGTTTTGATTTTTTTACCAGAGCAAAGAATGATGGCACAGAGTTAGGATCATCATATAACGTTTCTGGTCAAGATGGTGACTATATTTTTGCAGCTATGGATACAGATGGATCACCATGTTCAATGAAAATACAAACATTAACTTTTGATGATATTGATATATCTACCTACACAAACTTAACATTTGCAATTTTATTAGCAGAAGATCAACCAAGTGATTCTAACTTTGATTGGGATGGTAATACAAATTTTTTTGTTGAAATAGATATTGATAATTCAGGAAATTTCACAAAGATTTTACAAGTTTCAGGAAATGCTACCAGTGGCTCAAATGTTTCTAAACCAATGATTGATAGTGATTTTGATGGGATAGGAGATGGTAAAGCATTAACAGAAAATTTCACAGAATTTACAGCAAGTATGAACTCTGGATTACTAGCAGACGTTAGGATTGTTTTTGAAAATTTTGATGCTGGTGATGAAGATATAGCAATTGATAATATTAGAATTATTGATGGTTTTG
Source organism: Polaribacter porphyrae (assembly GCF_002954685.1). Lineage (GTDB taxonomy): Bacteria > Bacteroidota > Bacteroidia > Flavobacteriales > Flavobacteriaceae > Polaribacter > Polaribacter porphyrae. The sequence goes on from NZ_MSCN01000001.1 coordinate 3,369,276, forward strand.
TAGCAGAACCATCATTATCTATTGGAGGCATCACAGCAAATCAAGTTTTTAATCCATCTACTACAGAAGTTCCTGTAAATTTTAGTCTTGCTAATTTTACGCTTTCAAAAGATAATGGTTCTGGTATGACTGATAATTCTGGAGATGGTTATATAAAAACAACCCTAGAAGAAACTGGTCAAGCTACAGAAGTTGCTAACTTTTTTACAGCTACACCAAGCCCAATAACTGTTGTGGCTGGTAGAAGCTATACAGCAACTGCAGAATTAGTAGATAATTCAGGTGCCTCTTTAAATCCTAAAGTTGAATCTAGTGTTTCTTTTAGTGTAGCTGTCTATAATCAAGTAGCTAATTTAGCTGCATTAAGAGCAGGTACAGAAGGTGAATATTATGATCTAGGGAATGAGGTAATTTTAACTTATGCAAGGAGTAATAGAAATCAAAAATATATACAGGATGCAACTGGTGGTATGTTAATTGATGATACAGCAGGTACTATCACAACTACTTACACTACTTATGATGGTATTACTGGTTTAAAAGGAAGATTGGGCTCTTTTGGAGGCGTTTTACAGTTGGTGCCAGACGTAGATACTGGGGCTGCAACATCAACAGGAAATGCAATTACACCAGAAGTTGTTACATTAGCTAATTATGTTGCAAACTATAAAGATTATGAGTCAGAACTTATTAAAATTGAAGATTTGTCTTTTGATAATAATGATGTTGGTCAAAACTTTGTTTCTTCAACAAAATATACACTAACTTCAGGAAATTCAACAGTTATTTTTAGAACATCATTTTCAGAAGCTGATTACATAGGTACAGCAATACCAAGTGGAACTGTTGATATGACTGCTTTTGGAGCAGAATTTGATGGGGAAGTTCGAATACTTCCAATAAATTTAGCAGGGCTGGTTTTAGGTGTAAAAAATAATACAATTGAAGGTTTTGCAACATATCCAAATCCTGTAACAAACAATACTTTTACAATTTCTAGTTTAAGTTCAGATACAAAACAAGTATCAATATTTAATGTTTTAGGAAAAAGAGTTTTTTCTACAAATGTTTCTGGTACTAAATCAGATGTTGATGTTTCTGAAATAGCATCAGGATTATATATTTTAAAAGTTACTGAAGGTACCAAAACAGCAACTTCTAAATTAGTAATTGAATAAATTAAACTATTTAATAGATATATAAAAGCTCTGATTTTTCAGAGCTTTTTCTTTTTACTATATTTATCAAAAGAAAAAGTAGTGCTATGAATCTCAAATTAAAATTAACGTCCATACTCTTTTTAGATATCGAAACTGTACCTCAAGAAAAAGATTGGGGAAATTTATCTATAGAAAAACAACAACTTTTTGAAGCAAAAACAAAATACCAAAGGAAAGAAGAATATACTGCAGATGAATTTTATGGCAGCGCAGGAATTTGGGCAGAATTTGGTAAAATTATATGTATTTCTGTTGGTTTTTTTACTGATGTAGATGAAGAAAGAAAATTTAGGGTAAAGTCTTTTTTTGGAGATAATGAACAACAACTTCTCAAAGATTTTAAAGTGTTATTAGATAATCATTTTTCTAAAAGAAATCATGTTTTATGTGCTCATAATGGTAAAGAATTCGATTTTCCTTTCATTGCAAGGAGAATGATTATCAATCAAATAGAATTGCCAAAAAAACTAAATCTATTTGGTAAAAAGCCTTGGGAAGTTCCTCATTTAGATACTCTAGAGTTATGGAAATTTGGAGACTACAAGCATTATACTTCCTTAAAATTATTAACGTCAATTCTAGGAATTCCTTCCCCAAAAGATGACATTGATGGGAGTGAAGTGGCTAAAGTATATTATGAAGAAAAAAACATAGAACGAATAGTAAATTATTGTGAGAAAGATACGATTGCAGTTGCTCAAATATTGCTACGTTTTAATAATGAAGGTTTAATAAAAGATGAAAATATCATAAAAGTTTAATCTTCCATTTTCATAGAAAGCTCTAACCAACGTTCTTCTTTTTGCTCAAGCATATTAATAATGTTTTGTAGTTCTTCAGATTTTTTTTGAATATCTTCTTCTGGTATTTCTACATTTACAAACTGCTGCTCAATTCTGCTTTTTTGATTTTGTAATCTTTCAATTTCAACTTCTAAAGCACCGAATTCTCTTTTTTCGTTGTAAGATAAAGCTGTTTTTGTGATCTTTTTTTCTTCTTTCTCTTTATTTATTGTTACTTCTTTGGTTTCCTCTTCATAGGGGTTAGAATTTTCATAAGCTCTAAAATCAGAATAATTACCAGGAAAATTTTCTACAATTCCATTGCCTCTAAACACAAAAAGAGAATCCACAATTTTATCCATAAAATAGCGATCATGAGAAACGACCAATAAATTTCCAGGATAATCTAATAAAAAACTTTCTAAAACATTTAAAGTAACAACATCCAAATCATTAGTCGGTTCATCTAATATTAAAAAATTAGGATTTTGAATTAAAACAGCACATAAATACAATCGTTTTTGTTCACCACCAGAGAGTTTTTCAACAAAATCGTATTGTTTTTTCTTATCAAATAAAAAACGTTCTAATAATTGAGCAGCAGAAATTTTTCTACCTTTTGTTAAAGGTATAAATTCACCAAAATCTTTAACCACCTCAATTACTTTTTGCCCTTCTTTAATTTCGATTCCTTTTTGAGTATAATAGCCAAATTTAATGGTCTCACCAATCACTACTTTACCTCCATCAACAGGAATTTTTTGTGTAATAATATTTAAAAAAGATGATTTTCCACTACCATTTTTACCAATAATCCCTATACGTTCCCCTCTTTTAAAAACATAATCAAATCCATCTAAAATAACTATATCATCAAAAGACTTTTGAAGCTTATGTAGTTCTAGAATCTTACTACCTAAACGTTCCATATTTATCTCAAGTTGAACTTTATGGTCTTTTCTTCTTTGGTGTGCTTTTTTCTTAATTTCAAAAAAGTCATCAATTCTAGATTTAGATTTTGTAGTTCTAGCTTTGGGTTGCTTTCGCATCCAATCCAATTCTTTTTTAAATAAGCTTTTAGCTTTACTTAAATTTGTAGCTTCTAGTGCTAATCTTTCTTCTTTATTTTGAAGATAATAAGAGTAATTACCTTTGTATTTGTAGATTTTTCCTTCATCAAGTTCTAAAATTTCATTACAAACCCTTTCTAAAAAATAACGATCATGTGTTACCATGAAAAGTGTTATTTTTTCTTTGGCAAAGAAAGCTTCTAGCCATTCAATCATTTCTAAATCTAGATGATTAGTTGGCTCATCAAGAATTAATAAATCTGGTTTGCTAATTAATACTATTGCTAAAGAAAGACGTTTTTTCTGCCCACCTGAAAGAGATGCTATTTTTTGATTTAAATCATCAAGTTTAAGTTTAGATAAGATTTGTTTGTATTGAGTTTCAAAATCCCAAGCATTATATTGTTCCATTAATTCAAAAGCATTTTGGTACGCATCTGCATCATCAGGGTTTTCTAGCGCTTTTTCATAATTTTTGATAACAGACAAAATTTTATTATCAGTAGCAAATATGGTTTCTTCAATAGTTAAATTCGTATCCAAATCATCTTTTTGAGCCAAATAAGCAATAGAAATGTCTTTTCTACTCACAATTTGACCAGAATCAGCTACATCTAAACCAGCAATGATGTTTAAGATGGATGTTTTTCCACTTCCGTTTTTAGCAACAAATGCAATTTTTTGATCCTTATTTATCCCAAAAGAAATGTCTTGAAACAAAATACGCTCACCATAAGATTTTGAGATGTTTTCTACAGAAAGATAATTCACTTATAAAATTTTACAATTGCAAAGAAACAAAAAAACCCAAGATTAACTTGGGTCTTAATTCATTTATAAATAAAATGACTTCTGGGGGACTATAATATTTTTATATTTTATATCTGGTGTAAAATTAAGGGAAATATATATGCTTGTCAATACCCATAAATGGGGGAATTTCAAAACCCCATAAATGGGGTTTTATACCCCCATAAATGGGGTTTTTATAATTAGAAAAAACTATTTTACGATTACTTAATTAATAGTATCTTGCAATTGAATTAATTTAGAAATTTTTTATATGAAAATTATTGTCCCTATGGCTGGAATAGGTTCTCGCTTAAGACCTCACACGTTAACTGTTCCTAAACCCTTAACTGTTATTGCAGGTAAACCAATTGTACAACGTTTAGTAGAAGATATTGCTTCTGTAATTGATGAAAAAATTGATGAAATTGCTTTTGTAGTTGGTACAACTGCGAAAGGATTTCCTTCTGATACAAGAGATAAATTATTAAAAATTGCTGAAAAATTAGGGGCTAAAGGCTCTGTTTATATTCAAAAAGATGCTTTAGGTACTGCACATGCTATATATTGCGCTAAAGAATCTTTGGGTGGGCCATGTGTTGTTGCATATGCAGATACTTTATTTAAAGCAGATTTCACATTAAATACCAAAGCTGATGGTGCAATTTGGGTAAGTAAAGTAGAAAACCCAAGTGCTTTTGGAGTAGTAAAATTAGAAGATGGAATTATTACTGATTTTGTTGAAAAACCAAAGAAATTTGTTTCTGATTTAGCCATTATAGGTATTTATTATTTTAAAGATGGTGATAAATTATTGAGTGAAATTCAATATTTAATCGATAATAACTTAAAAGAAAACAACGAATATCAGCTTACAAATGTTTTGGAATCGCTGAAACAACAAGGGGCAAAATTTGTACCTGGTAAGGTAAATGCATGGATGGATTGTGGTAAGAAAGACCCAACTGTAGATACCAATAAACAAACTCTTAAATTTGAACATGAAGCTGGTAATAATTTAGTTGCTGATGATGTTGTTTTAGACAATTCAGAAATTATTCAACCTTGTTTTATAGGTAAAAATGTAGTATTAAAAAACACTAAAATAGGACCTTATGTTTCTATTGGCAAAAATAGTAGTGTAGAAAATTCAACAATTACAAATTCGTTAATTCAAAAGGATGTTAAAATTTATAATGCTACTTTAGATAATGCTATGATTGGTAATCATGCAAAATATAATGGAGAGTTTACATCTGTTAGTATTGGAGATTATTCAGAATTGACATAATGTTTTTGATTAGAGTAAATAAAATAGAACTAATAGAAAAGAGACAGTTTATAATATATAGATTGGCTCTTTTCTCTTTATTTTATATTCTTTTATCTCTAAAGACTTTTTCACAAGATAGTATTCCTGCAAAAAAAGATTTAACAGAAGAAGCTGAATTAAAGTTTCAGCAATTTTTCTTTAAAGCTCTTTCTCAAAAAGCGATTGGCAATCATCAAAAAGCAATTGAAAATCTTGAAAACTGTAATCAAATTTTACCTAATGATGCATCTGTATTTTTTGAATTTTCTAAAAATTATTTATCATTAAATAATAAACTACTTGCTAAAGAATATATAGATAGAGCCCTAAAAAAAGATAGTAATAATATTTGGATGTTAAAGCATTTGGTTAAAGTATATCAAAAGGATAATAACTTGTCAAACGCTATAGAAATACAACAAAAAATTATTGCTATTAATCCAAAAGAAAGAGGTTTTTTAGTAAAACTTTATTTATACAATAGAGATTATGAAAAGGCTATTTCTCTACTAAATTCATTAGCTAAAGATGGTGTTTTAGATGCTAATTTAAAAAATATAAAGCGTAGTTTAGAAAACAGAAAAGTCGCTAAAAAATCAACAAAAAAAATACAAAATATTACAGATTTAATTGATGATTTTGAACGCGAAAAAAAATACACTACACTAGAAAAAATTTTAAAAATATCTAAAGAAAATGCTGTTTTATTAAAGTACAGTGAGCAAGGTATTACATTGTTTCCTGCACAACCTTTTGTGTATTTTGTACATGGAAAAACATTAAATTATCAGAAAAACTATAAAAAAGCGTTATCTATTTTAGAGAATGGAATTGACTTTGTGATAGAAGATAAAATGGAAGCAGATTTTTATAAGCAAATGGCTAAAGCTCATAAAGGTTTAGGAAACAGTAATGAAGAAAAAAAGTATCAATTAAAAGCTAAAAAACTAAAAATTTAAGATGAAATCTTACCAGTATATTTTTTTACTAGTGTTTTTATTTGCTTCATGTAAAACAAAAAAAAATATGATAGATGCAAATGCTATTGCAAAAAGTATATCTGCAAAAAAAGTGGCTAAAAAGCATATTGCAGCAAATTTTGATAAAGAAACTTTAGACGCAAAATTAAGGGTAAATTTTAATAACGGTAAAACCAATCAGAACTTGTCTGTAAGTATGAAAATAAAGAAAGATGAGGTTATTTGGTTAAAAGGTTCAAAATTAATTACTGTTTTTAAAGCAGAAATTACACCAACTTCTGTACGCTATTATTCGTCTTTATTTAAAAATTATTTTGAAGGAGACTTTTCTATGATAAAACAATTATTAGGTGTAGAAATTAATTTTGAGCAACTTCAAAACTTATTTTTAGGGCAATCTCTATTAAATGTTAAAGAAGAAAAACAAGAAGTAGAAATTGTAAACAACAGTTACGTTTTATCTCCCGAAAAACAGGCAGCATTGTTTGATATTTTTTTTACTATTAACCCTTCTCATTTTAAATTAGATAACCAAGCTATTGTTAATATAGAAAAAAATTTACGTTTAGATATTGAGTATCCTAATTATAATTTAATAGAAGATGTTGTTTTTCCGACTGCTGTTAATATTAAAGCTAAAAATAGTAAATCTATTACTGCAATAGATTTGGTATATAAATCAGTACAGTTTAATACTGATGTTAAGATGTCTTTTAATATACCTAGTGGTTATAAAAAAGTAAAATTTTAGTGCATCCTATAAAATATCATACGGTTTTTATCTTACTTCTTTTGGTGAGTTTTCCTAGCTATAATCAATCTAAAAAAGAGTTAGAAAAACAACGAAAAGAGTACAAATCTCAAATAAGCAGATTAAATAGATTATTATTTGCCGAACAAAAAAATGAGAAAAATGCTTTTGAGGCTTTAAAAGATATTAATAAAAAAATTGAAGTAAGAAATAAATTGATAAATACTATTAATTTAGAAGCCAAACTACTAGCTAACCAAATAAAAAATAACGAGAGAAAAATTGATAAACTAAACAAAAATTTATCAGCTTTAAAAGCAGATTATGCTGACATGATTTACAAATCTTACAAAAGCAAATCACAACAGAGTAGAACGATGTTTTTACTTTCCTCACAAAATTTTTATCAAGCTTACAAGCGTTTAGAATATATGAAGCAATATAGATCCTTTAGAAAAAAACAAGGAGAAGAAATTGTTTTGCAAGCTAAAGTGATAGAAAAAGTTAAAGATTCTCTAGTACTACAAAAAAAAGAAAAAGATATTTTAATTTTATCAGAAGAAGGTCAGAAAAAAGAAATTGAGGCTGATAAAAAAAATCAAGAAGATTTAATTTCTAAAATAAAAAAGAAGGAAAGTAAATATAAAAGAGACTTACGAAAAAATGTTAAAGAGGAAAAAAGAATTGCAGCCAAGATTGATAAGTTGATAAAAGCTGAAATTGCTAAAGCAAATAGAGCAACAAAAAAGAAGTTTAAATCAGCACCAAAAACTACAAAAAAGAATGAATTTATTTTGAGCCCTGAAGCTAAAATCTTGGCTTCGAAGTTTGAGAAGAATAAAGGTAATTTACCTTGGCCAGTAGAAGAGAGTATTATTACCAGAAGATATGGGGTTCAACCACATCCTATTTTTCCAGGAATAACTATAAATAGCCCAGGGATGCATTTTACAACCTCTAAAGGGAGTGATGCAACTGCTATTTTTGATGGAGAAGTTTTAAATGTTTTAATTGGTTCTGGAAAAACAAAAAATGTAATGGTTAGACATGGTAATTATATTACATCTTATAATCATTTAGAAAACGCTTATGTTAAAAAAGGGGATAAAATTGTTACTGGTCAAAAAATTGGAAAAATTTTTACAGATAAAGTCAAAAATAAAACTACTTTAATTTTTGTATTGTTTAAAAATACAAAACGGTTAAACCCTAAATCTTGGCTAGCCAAAAGATAGCTACTTCTTCATTACCTTTTTAATAATATTTTTTTTGGTCATTGCAACAGTTGTAATAACTCCAGAAAATAGAGCAGCAGCAATTCCAGCAGTAACTACATCTTGCCCTGTTAAAAATAAATTCTTAATCTTGGTTCTTGGTTTTAAAAATTGTTGTCTAAAACGTTTTGGAGTATGGTCTAAACCATAAATTTCTCCTTCATCATAATTGATAAAATGTTGCGTAGTTAAAGGTGTAGAAAGTTCATAGTGTTCAATTTTACCTTTGGCTTGTGGTACGTGTTTGTACAAAACATTTAAAAGTCTTTGTGCTATTTTTTCTTTTACAGCATTATACTCTTCACCACGTTTCATCCATTTGGTGCCATTCCAAGTTTTAAAACCTTCGTAAGGCAATAACGTAATAATATCTATCGTGCTTTTTCCTGGATACCTGTTACTCCAATCAGGATCTTTAGCAGAAGGAAATGAAATATAAACCACAGGAAAATCAGCATCTAAATCATTTAAATAATTATTTACAGCAGTATCATGATCTATTTTATCTGGGTAAATCCAATAATTGGTTTTTGGCAAATTTAAATCTTCTGGTGAACCCTCTAAACCAATATATAAACACGCGTGAGAAACAGATCTTTTTACGGTTTGTAATTGAGTTTTTAACTTGTGTTTTTCAACTATATTTTGAGGTAGCAATTTATGGTAAGTAGTCATAATTCCTGCTCCAGAAATAATATTTTTGGCATAAAAGCTTTTCCCATCCTTCATTTTTACACCAATAGCTTTATTTTTATTGATGAGAATCTCGTCTACTTCTGCACTAATTAGAATAGTTCCACCAGCTTTTTCGATAACTTTATCAACGGTTTTTGCAATTTCTGATGAACCACCAACAGGAAAGCTTCCTCCAGCAAAATAATGTCTTGCAACAGCAGCGTGCATTACAAAACTGCTTTCTTTTGGTGGCAAACCATAATCTCCATATTGCCCAGAAAGCACTTTTATTAATTCTTCATTATCTGTTAATCCAGACAATACTTCATAAGTAGTTTTATCAGAAAATTTATAAAAAGGATTTCGCATTTTGCTTCCAAAAAACTTACTGATTAAAGGATGCATTGCTTTATCCATATAAAATTTCTGACTTGTTTTAATAGCAGTAAAAACCAAATTGACATAATTATAAATTGCTTTTTTTTCGTCAGGGAAATAAGAAAGCATTTTATCTTTAAAGTTCTGAACACCTTTAACAAAATCGTATTCTTTGTCGCCAATAACAATTTTGTCATAGACTTCACCCATATCTGCCCATTCTAATTTGCCATCAGAAATATAATCGAAAAGTTTACGAATTACAGAAGTTTCTCTCTGCACTTCACCAATATAATGAATACCAACATCCCACTCAAAACCCTTACGTTTAAAAATGTGTGTAAATCCGCCAGCAATATAATGACGTTCTAAAACCAACACTTTTTGGCCTTCTTTAGCTAAAATAGCAGCAGAAGTTAGACTTCCCATTCCAGAACCAATAATTATAGTGTCGTATTTTTCTGCTAAAGCAGGATTTTTCTTGTAAGATTGAATCATAAAGTGAATTGTAAAAGCCTATTTGCTAATATACAATGTAAATTTTTTACTCTAACATTACTAAAAAATATGAAGAGGTATATATAATATTATATGTACCTCTTCATATTTTAGATAAATTATCTTTTATTTAAAAATTAATTTTTTTGTTCCAAAGTTCATTTCTAGACTAGTAATTTTCATAAACACAATTCCTGGTTTAAGATTTAAGTTTAAATCAAACTCATTCTTTCCTATTTTAATTTCTATTGGAGAACTATAAACAACTTTACCTGTTACATTATAAAGTACAAGTTTAGCAACTGTTTTTACTGAACTTAATAAAGTATTTTTTAAATAACCTTCAGATGGGTTTGGATGTACTATATAGCTATTTTCTAGCACAGAAAATTCATTTGTTTTAAGAGCACCAAAAGAAGATGTTTTTGAAGCATTATCTCCAACAGTTATGGTCACTATTGCAGTATCAGCAAACCCATTTCCATCAGTAATTGTGTATTGAAAAGTATCGATTCCAGTAAACCCAGAAGGAGTTGAATAATTAATTTTACCATTCACTACTGCAATTGCACCACCATTAGTACTTGCAGTTGACATTTTACCATTTGTGAGAGTTAATGGATGTGTTGCACTTTCGCCATTTTCACCAAAACTATCGTTATTAGTAACATCAATAGGGATATTAACACTATTAGGATCTATTATTACAGCATCATTCACAGCATTAAGAGGTCCACTTGCTACAATTTCTTCTTTAACATTTATTGTAACATTTGCTGTAGATTGATTGCCATTAGTATCTTGAATAGTATAACTAAAGTTGTCTTGACCTACAAAACCATATGCAGGAGTATACGTAATTAAAGAAGAGTTTGCAGAAACTGTGAATCCTTGTGTGCTATTGGTATCAAAATCAGTTATAGTTGTGCCAGCAGAATCATTAGTTAATACATCTAATTGAGAAGCAGTATCTACATTTACAGAGAATGTATCATCCACTGCATTAGCAGGTAGGCTACCTCCAACAGTTATGGTCACTATTGCAGTATCAGCAAACCCATTTCCATCAGTAATTGTGTATTGAAAAGTATCGATTCCAGTAAACCCAGAAGGAGTTGAATAATTAATTTTACCATTCACTACAGCTATTGCACCACCATTAGTACTTGCAGTTGACATTTTACCATTTGTGAGAGTTAATGGATGTGTTGTACTTTCGCCATTTTCACCAAAACTATCGTTATTAGTAACATCAATAGGGATATTAACACTATTAGGATCTATTATTACAGCATCATTCACAGCATTAAGAGGTTCACTTGCTACAATTTCTTCTTTAACATTTATTGTAACATTTGCTGTAGATTGATTGCCATTAGTATCTTGAATAGTATAACTAAAGTTGTCTTGACCTACAAAACCATTTGCAGGAGTATATGTAATTAAAGAAGAGTTTGCAGAAACTGTGAATCCTTGTGTGCTATTGGTATCAAAAGTAATTATAGTTGTGCCAGCAGAATCATTGGCTAATACATCTAATTGAGAAGCAGTATCTACATTTACAGAAAATGTATCATCCACTGCATTTGCAGGTAGGCTACCTCCAATAGTTATGGTCACTATTGCAGTATCAGCAAACCCATTTCCATCAGTAATTGTGTATTGAAAAGTATCGATTCCAGTAAATCCAGAAGGAGGAGAGTAGTTTATCTTGCCATTCACTACACTAATAGCTCCACCAATATTTGTAGCAGTAACTATTTTTCCACCTGGAAGTGTTATAGGATGTGTAGGATTCTCACCATTAGGACCATAACTATCATTAGCAGTTATGTCTATTATATTATCAAAACTGTTAGGAACAACAGTAATAGCGTCATTGGCAGCATCTAATGGAGGTATATATTTTTCTACTGTTAAATTTACAGTTGCTGTTTTTTGTGAACCATTTGTATCTTCTATAGTGTATGTAAAGTTATCTTGCCCTATAAAACCTCTAGAGGGATTATAAGTCAATACGTTAGAATTATTGCTTACAGGAAACCCTTGTGTGGTAAATGCATCAAAAGAAATTATAGTTGTATTAGATGAATCATTAATTAAAACATCTAAATTAGTAGTAATGTCTTCAACAATTGTGAAAGAATCATCTGTTGCAAATAAAACCTTTTCTAGAGGCTCAATTTTTAAATAATCAATAATCATAGTATGGGTTCCACTCCAATTAAAATTACCAGCCCAAGGCAATTGTCTAAAACCTATAATAACTTCAGACCAACCAGTTGCAACATTAGTGGTAATTGTTTCTTGAAGAATACCATCTATAAAAAAATCAATTTTATCTTCTCTCCAATCTATGGTGTAGGTATGAAATTGGTCGTCAATTAGTGAAATTTTCTCATTAAGATTATTTACCACTGGTTTTTTAGTTCCTGTAAACGGTTTGTTGTTCCTCTCATTTGCATTTCTCCAAGTATTAAACCTAGCATCTGTCCAACCACCATTTTCAGGTAGTGTTTCATGATTAGGAGTAGCAGAATCATTGGCTACAACTTCTATATCTACTTCATTAAATATTGATCCTTCTTGATTATATGTAAAAAGAAAGCCTACTAAACCACCATCTACAACAGCTCCTTTCATTCGAACTTCAAGACGATGGTTTTCTCCTACGCCTCCAAATTCTAAAGTTTGGAAGGGATGAATCCAATCTGTATCATTATTAATATCTGCATCTACAGTTAAATAAGCATTACCATCTCCAGGAATAAATTTATTCCAAGCATCTTGAGATGGGTAAATTTCATTATGATAAGTCCAATAAGCTCCATTTGGTAGATTAGTAGGATATCCTACATCATTAAAATCTTCAAAATAAGTAATTGAGTTTGATTGCGCTAGTACATTTGAAGTAAGGAATATTATTAAAAAGAAATATAATAAAAGATTACTGGATGATACCTTACTAACAGATACGAAAGTAGTTGTTTTAATCATTAGGGGGATTTTAAGGGTTAATTTTTGATTAAAATTTAGATAAAATTAATTATCTATAACGATAAATTTTTCACAAATTTAGTAAAAAATAACAGATTTAAAAGAATATTTAAAAATTTTACCTGTATTATATTAAATTAATAAGCTTATATTATTTTGTTTTATAGCTAATATTTTTTTGAAGTACTATAGAGTTAGGTACAGTAATCATAGTGCTATCAGGTGTTTTTAGTGTGATGAAAAAAGCACCAATATCTATAATTTCGCCAGTTGTATTATTATCTTTTTCTAAAATGGTAATAGTATCTCCTATTTTTACTGGGTAATTAATATAAAGAATTAAACCAGCAGTAATATTTGAAAGTAAAGACCATTGAGCAAAAAAAGCAATTCCTAAAATGGTTAAAAATGATGAAATGTAAATGAGTAATTGTTTTTCATCTACACCCCAAATAAAAGCAATGATTACAATTACAGTACAGTAAATTAAAATAGTAATTATTTTATTTAAAATAACAACCCTAGCTCTTTGAAAACCAAATTTTATACGAATATTTCGTAAAGATTTAGAAACCAGTATTCTAACTAGAGTTCCTAGTAAAAGAACAACTAGCGAACCTACAATTTTAAAATCATTTAAAAATTCTAACATAATTTTAAGATTTAAATAGAGCCTTTAGTTCAGTAGCTTCATTAGGTTGCATTTTTCCTGCTAAAACTAGACTCAACTGTTTCCGTCTTAAAGCTCCTTCGAAACGTTCTTTTTCTAAATCTGTTTCAGGAATTATTTGCGGAATTTGAACAGGTTTCCCAGTTTCATCTACAGCAACAAAGGTATAAATCCCTTCATTTACTTTAGTTCTTTGTCCAGATTGTCTGTCTTCTATCCAAACATCAACATAAATTTCCATAGAAGATTTAAACGCTCTAGAAACTTTTGCTTCTAAAGTAACTACACTTCCAACAGGTACAGATTTATTAAAAGCAACATGGTTTACAGAAGCTGTAACCACAATTCTACTAGAATGACGTCTTGCAGCAATACTGCAGGCTCTGTCCATTCTTGCTAATAATTCTCCACCAAAAAGATTGTCTAAATAGTTAGTGTCTCCAGGTAAAACTAAATCAGTAAGTACAGTTAAAGATGCTGCAGATGTTTTTGCTTCCATTGTTTAAATTTCTGCAAAGATAAGAATAGACTTGGATTAATATTACTTTTTAACCAATAACCAAGCATCTTTAGAAACCGTTTTTTGGATTCTATATAAGTTGTTTATTGCATCGTTTTTATCTGCATAACTTGCAAATGTAACTTCAGTTAAGCCCCATTTGTTAACGCCTAAAATGCTAGCATCGTAACCCATTTTTTTCAACTGTTTTACTTTCTTCTCTGCATTTTCTTTAAATTGAAAAGCACCAGCAACTACATGAAAAGATTTGGCTACTTTTTGAGTAACATTCAACTCGATAGTTGGTAAAGGATTAGAAATAACAAAAGTAGCTGCTTGAATTTTTTTCTCTAAAGCTTTTTCTTGGTTTGCTAAAAGCGTTTTTTGTTTGTTGTTTTGATATGCATCGTTGCCTGCAAAACCTAAAGTTAATAAAATAGCAGCAGTTGCAGCATACTTTATAAATGCAGGAATCCCTTTTTTAGGCTCTTTTTCTAAAACAGGAATTAAAGGTTTTACTATCGTTTCTTTTCTAGTGATTAATGAAGATTCAACATTAGCCAAACCAAAAGATTCAGATAAATAATTTACTTTATGATTTGGTTCAAAAGTTATTTGACGATTTTCATTCAAAGTCAAAACACCAATATTGCCAATAACCAAAGGTTTTCTTTGGATTTCGTTTTGCCATTTAATTACAGACAAACTGATAGCAGTAGAAGCCTTTTCGAAAGAAATATTTTCTGATGAGGCAATATAATTTGCCAATAAACCATCACTTACTTTCAAATGACTATTAAAAGTAATTTGTTTTGAGGGTGGATAAAAAGTATGCGTGCTTTCATTTAAAATTGCGCCTTTTTTGTTGGTTACAAAACCACCAAAATCTGGCACAATTACGCAATCATATCTATAAAGTAAATCGTTTATGTAGTTGGCTAAAATCATATTAACAAAAATAGAAAAAATGGCATACCATACTAAAGATTTGTGGAGAATTTATTCACAATTTTTGTCTACTTTTAAGAATAGAAAATCATTCTGTAAAAAGATAGATTTTATACGATTGAAAATCAAAGTAATGCATAAAAATGTAATTCATATTTTTATTTTTTTTCTGATAATTCAAGTTCAAAATGCACAATCTACAAGACTTTTGAATATTGAAGATGGTTTGTCTAACAACATTGTTTACGATATTCAAAAAGATGATAAAGGTTTTCTATGGTTTGCAACCGAAAATGGATTGAATAGATATGATGGTTATTCTTTTCAAAAGTTTCATCATAATTCTCAAGACAGCACTTCAATTGCTTCTAATGTTTGCAGAAATATTTTAAAGGATAAAAAAGGAAATCTATGGATTGCTACTAAAAAAGGAATTAGTCTTTTTGATGAAATTACAGAGACTTTTCAAAATTTCAAAAATCCGACTAAAGATTTGGATATTAAAGAGTTGGAGTTAATTGGGAGTAATAAAATTTGGTTTAATACCCTAGGTTCAATTGGTTTTTTTGATATCGAGAAAAAGGAATATCATTTTTTGAATAATAGTGAGAGTAGTTATAGTATGACATCAAACCAAGAAAAAGTTTGGGTTTCTTCTACTAATGGAAGTTTGGATTATTCTTCAATAAATAATTTAAAATTCAATAATTTACATCAAAATTTAGGCGTTAGAAAACAGATTTATTTTGGGAATTTTACCCATAAATTATGGTTGCCAAAAGCCAATTATTCAAGTGAAAAAGAATACCTCATTATTCCAGAATTACCTAATAATGCAAAACCAAATAAATTATTAGAAGTTGATGTAAACACACTTTTAATTGGTTCTAATCAAGGTCTTTTTAAATATAAAATTGATACAAAAGAACTAACCAAAGTAAAATTAACGGAAAATGTAACCACTTTAAATCAACAAGTAAGAAGCATTTATAAAGATGATATTGGAAATCTTTGGATTGGAACAATAGGAGGTGTTTTTCATATCGATTATTATAAAAAATCGTTTCAACATTTACAAATTAATAAAAATGCTGATGATATTATTATGGGTTTATCATCAGATAAAAATCATTTGTATATAAATGAATTTGGAAAAGCGATTTACAAATATTCATTAAAAGCTAAAACTTTTGAGAAGCTTACTTTTTCAAAGGAAAATTTATTTATTTGGGATATAAAAAAGGTAAAACAAAATCCTTATGCCTTATGGTTAGCAAGTGATTCAGGATTAATTTGCTACAATCCCAATACCAAGAAAAGTAGAAACATTCCACTTTCTAAAGGAAAAGATTTTTATAATAATTCGTTCAATTTATTTGATTTGAATGATGATTTTATGTGGGTTGCTTCACATACAGGTATTCACAAAGTTTCTAAAAAAGAGAATGGAATTAAGGCAGTTTTATCAAAAGTAGATATTGTTATAGAGTCTAGTGTTCAAAAAATATTAGCGGTTAAGCACCTAATTTTTATTGCAACTGAAGGTAAAGGTCTGTTTTTATATGATGAAAATACAGATGAAATAAAGCCTATTTATCAACATAAAAATGGAGTAAAAGAAATTATAAATCCGACAATCTGGGATATGATTTTGGTTGATGATAAAATTTGGTTGGGTACAAATGAAGGTTTGTATATTGTGGATGTAAAATCTTTGGAAGTAGGGCAATCAAATATCACAAAAAACATCATTTTTAGTATCCAAAAAGACAATTTCAACAGACTTTGGATGGGTACAGACAAAGGTTTGATGAGTTACAATTTAAAAACCAATTATGCTGATTTTTTCACTAAAGAAGAGGGCGTTTTAAATACAGAATTTAATAGACGTTCTAAAACCAAAACAAATGATAACCAATTGTGGTTTGGAGGAGTAAAAGGGCTTACTTATTTTAATCCATCAGAAATTAAACAGAATACAGTTGTTCCTAAAACACATATTACCAAATTAGAAATTATTACTCCAGATTCTACATTTACCTTCAATCACAGAAAAGAAAAAAAGGTTGTTTTGCCTTACAATCAAAATACAATTTCGTTAGAGTATGTAGCTTTGAATTATACCAATTCTACTCAAAATAAATACAAATATCAACTTGTGGGCAGAGATGTAAATTGGGTAGAAGATAAAGGAAATCGTTTTTCTAGGTACACACAATTACCTCCAGGTAAATACAGTTTTAAAGTAATTGCAGCCAATAATGATGGGGTTTGGAATACAAAGGGAGCAGAATTATCTATAGAAATTCTCCCTCCATTCTGGAAAACAGTATGGTTTCAAATATTGGTTTTTCTTACGATTATTGGCATCATTTACACAGCATATTATTACAGAGTGAAAAGATTATTGGAAATTGAAAGAATGAAATTAAGAATTGCCAGCGATTTGCACGATGAAGTAGGAAGTGGTTTAAGTGGAATTGCATTAACAAGTGATATTTTAGAACAACAATTTCAAAACGGAACTGTAAAACCACATTTACTATCAAGAATTACTAAAAATGCAAGAAATTTAGCAGCAACTTTAGATGATATTGTGTGGTTAATAAACCCTGAAAAAGAAACTTTAGAAGATTTTTTGCTAAAAACCAAAACGCTTACCAAAGAGTTGTTAGAAAATAAAAATATCCATTTTGAGGACGATTTAAATCAAATTACCAAACAGAAACTATTAAGTGCAGCACAAAAAAGAAACCTGTTTTTATTTGTAAAAGAAGTGGTAAATAACATTGCCAAACACGCAGATGCCCAAAATATAAATGTAGTTTTTAAAGTTAAAAACAAAAATCTGTTGTTAAACATAACTGATGATGGAGTTGGTTTTGATATCTCAATAAAAACGAGTAGAAATGGCATCATCAGTCTAAAAAATAGAGCGAATATTTTAAAAGGAAAGTTTCTACTTTTATCAGAAAAAGGAAAAGGAACCAAAGTTTCACTCCAAATTAAAATACCGTAAACTCGGTATAAAATTTATCAAAATGAAATCATTAATTTGAGTATGCAAAAAAATAGAGAATTTAATGTTTGGATTGTAGAAGATGATGTAATGTTTAAAGAATCTTTAGAAGATTTAATGAATGTTTACAACGAATTTAATTTGGTGCATTCAGTAGATTCTGTAGAAAAAGCAATACAAGTTTTTGGCGTAAAAGAAAAGCCAGACATTATATTACAAGATATAGGTTTGCCAGGTTTATCAGGCATTGAAGCCATTTCTATTTACAAGAAATTATACCCAGAAGTTTTTATTATAATCCTTACTATTTTTGATGATGATGAACGCGTTTTTGATGCCATAAAAGCAGGTGCAGACGGCTATTTGTTAAAAAGAACTCCAGGTACAGAAATTGTAAATGGAATGAAACAAGTATTAAATGGAGGGGCTTCCATTTCTCCTCCAATTGCAAAAAAAATGATGCGAATGCTTGTAAATCCATCAACAAAAAAGAAAACAGAATCTGTATTAACAGACAGAGAATTGGTTATTTTAAAATATTTGGTAGATGGTTTGACTATAAATGCAGTTGCAGAAAAATTGATAATTAGCAGACATACTGTAGATACACATACCAAAAATATTTACAGAAAATTACACGTACACAATAGAATAAACTTGGTTTCTGTTGCTCTCAAAAAGGGTTTAATCTAATCTTTACTTTTTAAATTTTTCAATATACCGTAAACACGGTATATGATTCAATGTCCCATATTTTCATCTTTGTTTGTGTCTAATCCATTGTTATAATATTAATGTTATTCTATAAAATTAAAATAATTATGAAAACAAAACTACTATTCATTATGATTGCGCTATTGCTATCATTAAAAAATTTAGGTCAAACTGCACAAATAAATTGGGACAAAACAATTGGAGGTACAGGTATAGATAATATGACTTCAGTAATTACAACTTCTGATGGTGGGTATTTTTTAATTGGAGATTCAAAATCGAATATTTCTGGTGATAAAACTGAAAATTCAAAAGGAGAAAGAGATTATTGGGTTGTAAAATTAAAAGCGGATAGAACTGTAGAATGGGAAAAGACAATTGGAGGATCTGGTATAGATATTTGTACTGCTGTTGTACAAACTTCGGATGGTGGGTATTTTGTGGGTGGTTATTCAATATCTAATGCATCAGGAGACAAGACTGAAGATAATATAGGTGCAAATGATAGTTTTGATTATTGGGTTCTAAAGCTAAATGCTACTGGAACAATTGAATGGCAAAAAACGTTAGGAGGAGATTTAGTAGAAGAACTACATTCTGTTGCACAAACTTCAGATGGAGGTTATATTTTAGGCGGACATTCTAATTCTAACATTTCAGGAAACAAGACTGAAGATTCAAAAGGTGGTTCTGACTATTGGATTGTCAAGTTAGCTTCAAATGGTTCTATTGATTGGCAAAAAACGATTGGAGGTTCTCAAACTGATAGGTGGGTAAATAAAATATTTCAAACACAAGATGGAGGTTATGTTTTAGGAGGTCAGTCTTTTTCTGGCTCATCAGCTTCTGGCCCTGATGGAGATAAAACAGAACCAAATAAAGGAAATGGCGATTATTGGATTTTAAAACTAACAACCATTGGTAATATTGAATGGCAAAAAACTTTAGGAGGTGCACAATCCGATACTTTTAACGATATAATTCAATCGAATACAGGTGGGTTTTTAATAATTGGAAGTTCAGATTCTGGAATAAGTGGAGATAAAACAGAAGCTAGAAGAGGAGATTTTTCAATTTCTGATGTTTGGATTGTGAAACTTGAAAATGGTGGAGACGTTTCTTGGGATAAAACTATTGGTGGAGCTAGGTTTGATTTTGGATTATCTGTTGTACAAGATGCGAATAACAATTATATTCTTGGAATGTATTCAAACTCAAATATTTCAGATGAAAAAACAGAAGATTCTAAAGGTTTTTACGATTATTGGGTAATGAGTATTTCAGAATCAAAAATGATTAATTGGGATAAAACCATAGGTGGAGGAGATGATGATAAGTTGTCAAAAATAATTAAAGATACTAGCAATAATTATGTTTTAGCTGGTAGTTCTATTTCTAATATCTCTGGAGATAAAACAGAAAATAGTAAACAGACTGGAAATAATGATTTTTGGATTGCTAACTTTCAAATATCATCAACTGCAAGTATAAAAGAGAATTCTTTATCAGATGTTCAAATTTATCCAAACCCAAGTTCAGATAAAATAACAATTAATATTGATGCTATAAAAAGCGTTGATTTTTTTGATATTAATGGGAAAAAAGTAAAAACTTTTTCAAAAAATAGAATTGATATTACTGATTTAAAAACAGGAGTTTATATTCTAAAAATAACCTCAAAATCGAATCAAATTAGCCATAAAAAATTAGTGGTTCAATAATAAAAAATAAATTTTGTTCCCCAACTTTTGTATCTTGTAGCCAATTGTTATAAGATGAACGAAGAAAAATTATTGGCTATTTTAAGATTGCAAAAATCTAAAGCTATTGGAGATATTTTAGCCAAAAAATTGATTGTAAATGTTGGCGATGTTGAGCAGGTATTCAAAGAAAAATCAGCTACATTACAGAAAATTAATGGAATAGGTGCTAATGCTTTAAAACATCTTTTTGATAAAAAAAATATTGAATTTGCTCAATCAGAATTAAAATACATTCAAGATAATACCATTGCATATTCTTATTTTTTAGAAGATGATTATCCAAAAAATCTTTTAAATTGTATAGATAGTCCAATTTTACTCTTTAAAGGTGGCAACATCAATCTAAATAATGATAAAATTATTTCTATTGTTGGTACTAGAAATATGAGTTCTTATGGACGTGATTTTTGCAACAAATTAATTGAAGAATTGGCAGAACATAATCCAATAATTGTAAGTGGTTTTGCTTATGGAGTTGATATTTGTGCACACAAAGCAGCCATAAAAAACAACTTGCAAACTATTGCAGTTTTAGCTCACGGATTTGAACAAATCTACCCAAAAATCCATAAAAAATATATCAATCAAGTCAACGAAAATGGAGGCTTTTTTACAGAATTTTGGAGTGAAGAACAGCCTTTACGTGAAAATTTTTTAAAAAGAAACAGAATTGTAGCTGGTATTTCAAAAGCTACAATTATTATAGAAAGTGCAGAAAAAGGAGGTTCTTTAGTAACTGCAGATATTGCCAATTCTTATGATAGAGATGTGTTTGCTTTGCCAGGAAGAGCTTCAGATATGTATAGCAAAGGTTGCAATAACCTCATCAAAAATAACAGAGCAGAATTATTAACTTCTGCAGATGATATTGTAAAATTATTGAATTGGGATATCAAAGAAAACCCAAAGAAAACCATTCAGAAACAACTTTTTATAGAGTTGAATGAAAACGAGCAAAAAATCTATGATTTATTAAACCAAAAAGGACAACAATTATTAGATGTCATTTCTTTAGAGTGTAATATTCCTATTTACCAATTATCTTCCATTTTATTGCAAATGGAAATGAAAGGTGTTTTAAAACCTTTGCCTGGTAAGTTGTTTGAACTTATTTAACTTCTCTTAAAATAATATCAGAACCAGAATAGGTATTGTCTAATTCGTACCAATGGCGCATTCTTGGTGAGATTATATTTGAAATTTTTATTTCGCCATCAAAAAGTAATCTTTCTCCTTTTGTAGCATCATCAGGGAATATTATTTCTATACCCAAAAGTGTAAAATCATCAACAGAAAAATACAAATTCCAGTTTTTAGAAAACATCGGTTTTTCTAATTCTACAGAAAGTTTATAAGCATTTTTATCGTTAAAAATAACTTCTTCAACTTTATCTTTTAAAGCGATTTTCTCATCTTGTAAAGACATTGGTAAGCCCAATAAAAGCTGATAAAATCGTTTGTACCCAAAATTTCTTTCTGGATCTAGTCTATATTTTTTAATCAATAAACTATCTGTAGAAATTTTATCATCTAACAAGGTTTTTGCAATTCCATTTTCATCAATACTATGTTTGGAAATTGATGCATCCCTATTTCTTTGTAACTCAAAACTACCATTTTCATTATTTAGTTTTACAATAGAAAACCTTTCAGGGTTTTTAACTCTAGGTTCTTGAATATGAACTTCAAAAGATGCAGTACTCCACTGATTTTTTGGGTCGTGTTTCTGAATACTTTTTGCAATTATTTCCTCACTTTTTAAGATTTCTGTTTTGGTAGAACAACTAAAAATTAATAAAAGTAAGTAAAAAGAAAAGTATTTCATCAGAATAATTTTTATAAAAATAGCCAAAAATGGTAACCTCAATTTTAAAGTTTTGTTAAAGATGTAATATGAGTTTTAATCCTTATTTTTGATAAAAATCAACCATGAAATGGCAACTACTAAAAAATTAATGTCCAAAAAAAAACCAACATTCCCTATAAATGAAATGTTAGATGGATATTTAAAAAGATACAAAAGAAACATTAAAATCCCGATTTTTTATGACGATTTGTTACGTTTTCAAGGTTCTGTAACTGTTTTTGATAAAAACGATGAAGACACACTTTGGGTAAGAACTTATTATTCTGAATTTGAAAGAGAAGAAATAGATAGAAGCTTAAAGAAAATCTATACAATGTTGCATTCAGATGGAAGTGAAGAAATTATTCCTTTTCTAAATATTGATGCAATTGACTATTGTACGTTTGGTAATTCCAAACCATTTCGTATAAAAGTTAGAAATATTTTGAATGACAATTACATTTATTTTTATGTAAAAAAAGCAGATGCCTCTCGTGTTTATGGTTTAGAATTAGAGCATATTTTATCTCCTCATAACATGAATTTTTTGGTCTACAAAGACACATTAATAGAAGAACATATTGCAGGTATTCCTGGCGATGATTTTATAAGAGATTTTTTACCAAAATGTACAGAATCAGAAAAATCACAAATCGCAAAAGAATTTGTAAAGTTTAAAGAACGTTGCTTGGTAAGGCTTTTAGGAGATATGCGTTCTTACAATTATGTAATTACACCAACACACGATTTTGATCATATTGTATACAAAATAAGAGCCATAGATTTTGATCAGCAATCTTTTGAAGGAAATCTTAAAGTGTACAACTTACAGTTTATGAAAGAAAACTTTAAGATGGTAGAAATGGTAGGTAGAAAATTACAGAACAGCTCTATAAATCAATACAAAGTAGAAGAACGTTCTTTTATGGCAAAGAGAATGATAACCTCTCCAAGAAGAACAACTCGTTTAATAAAATGTATGAAGCAAGATTCAATTTCTTTTCCTAATAATATTGAATTGCTAAAAAAACATTTGATACAATATGTAGGTGATGTTAAATTTAAAGAGTGTAAAAATATGGGAGAAATTCTAGAGACTATTCTAGATTTTGTAAAACGTAATTACTTAAATATTAGTAATAAAGAGTTGTTTTGAGATATGGGAAAAACTTTAGTAACTAAGGGAGATGTAAATAGATTAGGAGATATAATAAGAAAAGAGTATCCAGATGTTACAAATCAAACTAAAAAGCAAATTCAAGAGCATAGAGTATCATTTAAAGAAATTACAAACAAGACTTTTAATGATTTATCACTGCTTTGCAGGCGAGTAAATAAGAATGCTATTATTACTTACAGATTAAAAAGAATCGAAACTATAATTGGAAAACTACAAAGACTAGATAAAAAACAGAAATTTTCTAGAATGTGGGATATTTCTGGTTGTAGATGTATAGTTGATAATGATAGAGAGGTTTATAGACTGGAAAAACTTATAAACAAACACTTTAGTGTAAGGAAAACTAATGATTACATAAATGATCCACAACCTAGTGGATATAAATCATTACATATCTATATTGAAGATGATAAAAAAGATAAAATAGTTGAGATCCAAATTAGAAACAGAGTTGATCATAATTGGGCAACTTTAGTC
Organism: Polaribacter porphyrae; assembly: GCF_002954685.1. Classification (GTDB taxonomy): domain Bacteria; phylum Bacteroidota; class Bacteroidia; order Flavobacteriales; family Flavobacteriaceae; genus Polaribacter; species Polaribacter porphyrae. The sequence continues at coordinate 3,393,118 of NZ_MSCN01000001.1, forward strand.
GAAATAACAGATTTACTTTTTGATTCAGAATTGAAAGAAAAAGGAAAAGATAAAAAGTTGCAAAATTTTTTATATCTATTATCAAAAAAAAAATCTTTAAAATTTGAAGATAAAGAGTATGTAGCAAGCATAGTTAAAAAGTATAAATATTTTGAAAAGCTTAGTAATGTCTTTACAAGAAACTACCTAAAAGTTAGAAATAGGTGGTTTGAATTGGAGGCAATGTATAATCATAAATTTTTTTTAATAGAAACAAGAAAAAATGAGATTCCTAAAATCGATTCTTTTTTATTATTCAACAAAGCTGAAAGTGAATATTTTAAGAGGTATCTTCAGAATGAAGAATCAAATATAGTTTTAACCCATTTACTCAAACCTACTTATAAAAATATGAGTAGTGCATACTCTAATTATATACTGACTGTGCATAGTGTATTAGATGATATAATTACGATCTTACAAGAGCTAATTTTAGAATCAGTAAAATCTAAAAAAACTTTTTCTTTTTAAATTACTATAATCTATATCTTTCAGTTTTATATGATCATATAAACAACTTAAATTCAGAAATTTTGGTTTCCAATAGTATTAAAACGACAAGTAGTCTAAAAATGATTAAGTTTAAAGAATGGAAGAAGGATATAAAGGCACAGGAAGAAAAAATTAATAAAAGTCATAGAAAACTTCTGTTAGGTATCTCAAAATATAAACATTTTTCTAAATTAAGTCTCAAAGTTTTAAATTATTTAATAAAGAAAATCGAGAAAAGAAACATAAAGAAAATTCGTGTCTATTAAACTATTTCTTACTCCTCAAACTCTCCACAACAACAGTAATCAAAATTAAAGAACCACCAATAAATGTATTAAAATTTGGCACTTCATTCACAAAAATATAGGCGATGATAATACCAAAAATAGGTTGCACACTACTTATAATACTTGTGGTAGTTGCAGAAAAATGTTTAAGAGAATTTACCATTAATGTATGTCCTATTGCAGTTGTTAATAAAGCAACTAAAACTAAAAGCGGTATTTGGCTTTTAAAGTTTGTGAAATCGCTAAAAAATAAAACAGGAATTAAACAAATGGTAATTACAACCATTTGATAGAACATTAACATACTACCATTATATTTTTTTACTTCTTCTTTTACCAATAAATTTCTCACAGCATAGAAAAAAGCTGATAAAATTCCGAAAAGAATTCCTTGTAATTCATTGTTTTCTAAAGAGAATTCTGGCACTAAAATATAAACTCCAACCAATACTAAAATGGCTAAAAAAACATGAATTGTTCTTATTTTTTGCTTTGAAAAGAAAGGTTCTAAAAAAACAGTTATTATAGGAAATGTATATAAAGACAACATTCCTAAAGCTACGTTACTTAACTTTAATGCGATAAAATAAGTAATCCAATGTGCGCCCATTAAAAAACCACTTAAAAAGAAAGAAATTTTATCTTTTCTAGATTTTATGCTTAAGTCTACTTTTTTAAACTTGCAGAAAATGTAAATAAAAATTGAAGCTAAAAAAGCACGACATATAATTATAGCTTCTGCTGGCATTGCTATGTACTTTCCTAAAACGCCAGATGTACTTATAAAAAGTGTTCCTAAAAGTAATACTGATAAATTTTTTGCGTGTTGATTTTGCATAGTTTGTTTTTACTGTCATTACGAATGAGGAACGATTGAAGCAATCTTTTATTTTAAAGTTTACAGATTGCTTAATGCCTCGCAAAGACGTTTTAAATTATATTTTCTGCAAAATACTCAAAGCTGTTTTTACAGAATCAATTTTGATAAATGTAGTTAATAAACGTAAACCATTTTTAGTTTGTTTCTCTTTCATTACACAACTTTTTCCATTTTGCTGTACATATTTTAACATTCTAGAAAAAGCTTCTGTTTGATAAAATTTGCTTTGTTGGTCAGCAACAAAATAACCCAACATTCTTTTTTGTTTTAGAATAATTTTTTCTAAACCTAATTCTTTTGCCAACCATTTTATTCTAACAGAATCTAGTAAATCTTCTACTTGTGTTGGGAATTCTCCAAACCTGTCAATAATTTCAGTTTCAAAAATTTTGAGTTCTTCTTCTGTTTTTAAAGTTCCTAGTTTGTTGTATAAAGCCAATCTTTCTGTAATTGAATTGATATAATCATCAGGAAATAAAATTTCAAAATCAGTATCAATAGTAACTTCTTTTACAAAATCTTTTGGTTTGGAGTTATCTGTTGGATATAAATCTTTAAACTCATTTTCTTTCAGCTCTTCAATAGCTTCTTGTAATATTTTTTGATAGGTATCAAAACCAATATCATTGATAAAACCACTTTGTTCACCACCTAATAAATCTCCAGCACCACGAATTTCTAAATCTTTCATGGCAATGTTAATTCCACTACCTAAATCAGAAAATAAAACCAATGCTTCTAATCGTTTTCTGGCATCATCAGTCATCATATGATAAGGTGGCGTTATAAAATAACAAAACGCTTTTTTGTTACTTCTTCCAACTCTTCCTCGCATTTGGTGTAAATCACTTAAACCAAAATTATTCGCATTATTAATGAAGATTGTGTTTGCATTTGGCACATCCAATCCACTTTCTACAATAGTTGTAGAAACTAAAACATCAAAATCGCCATTCATAAAACCGAGCATTATTTGTTCTAGTTTTTTACCTTCCATTTGTCCATGACCAATTCCTATTTTTGCTGATGGAACCAATCTTTGCAACAAACCAGCAACTTCTTTAATATTCTCAATTCTATTATGAATAAAGAAAACTTGTCCACCTCTAGAAACTTCGTAAGAAATTGCATCACGAATGGTTTCTTCAGAAAAACGAATTACATTACTCTCAATTGGATGTCTGTTTGGTGGAGGTGTTTTGATTACTGATAAATCTCTAGCAGCCATTAAACTAAACTGTAACGTTCTTGGAATTGGAGTAGCAGTTAATGTTAAAGTGTCAACATTTTCTTTTAGGGTTTTTAATTTGTCTTTTACAGCGACCCCAAATTTTTGTTCTTCATCAATTATTAAAAGCCCTAAATCTTTAAATTGTATTCGTTGGTTTGTTAATTGATGTGTACCAATAATAATGTCTACAGAACCATCATTTACACCATTAATCGCAGCAGTTTTTTGTTTTGCAGTTCTAAATCTGTTTAAATAATCAATGGTAACAGGAAAATCTTTTAAACGTTCTGTAAAAGTTTTATAATGCTGAAAAGCTAGAATAGTGGTAGGTACTAAAATTGCGACTTGTTTGCCATTATCTACAGCTTTAAAGGCGGCTCTTACAGCCACTTCTGTTTTACCAAAACCAACATCGCCACAAACCAATCTGTCCATTGGTTGTTCTTTTTCCATATCTGTTTTTACAGCTTGTGTTGCAGTAAATTGATCTGGAGTATCTTCATACATAAAACTACCTTCAAGTTCATGTTGCATGTGCGTGTCTGGACCAAAAGCAAATCCTTTTTGTAGTTTACGTTTGGCATACAATTTAATCAAGTTAAAAGCAATATGTTTAACTCGAGCTTTGGTTTTTTGTTTAATTTTTTTCCAAGCTCCAGAGCCTAATTTGTATATTTTAGGAGCTTTCCCATCCTTTCCATTAAATTTAGAAATCTTGTGAAGTGAGTGAATGCTTACATATAAAATATCACGTTCTCCATAAACTAATTTAATCGCTTCCTGTTTTTTACCTTGAACATCAATTTTTTGCAAACCACCAAATTTTCCAATTCCATGATCCATATGTGTTACATAATCGCCAATTTCTAGTTTATTTAATTCTTGAAGTGTAATAGCTTGCTTTTTTGCGTAGCCATTTTTTAATCGGAATTTATGATAACGTTCAAAAATTTGATGATCTGTATAACAAACTAGTCTTTGCTCAATATCTACAAAACCTTGATACAAAGGAAAAACGATAGTTTCATAATGAACCTCTTTGTCTGCATCATCAAAAATATCGTGGAAACGTTTTGCTTGCTGATCGTTTGCGCAAAAGATATAATTGGTAAAACCTGCTTTGTGATACTCTTCTAGGTTGTCAATTAATAAGTTAAATTGCTTATTAAATGAGGGTTGAGGATTGACATTGAATTCAATGTCATGCTGAACTTGTTTCAGCATCTCATTGTCCTGCAAGGTTTCAGAAACCTTGTGGGTATTTTCATTAGACCTACTAGGTTCTGAAAACCTAGCAGGACTTAACTGAACCAGAGTAAAATCGTGCAACTGCTTTTTTATAAAAGCACCATCACAAAATAATTCTGAAGGTTTAGAATGGTTAATTTCTTTTGATAAATCTTCAAAAGCATCTTCTGCTTTTTTATAGAATTTATCTAGATTTCCAGTAAGCAAGTTGATATTTTTTACAAAAACAACAGTTTTAGAGGAAATGTACTTTAGGAAGCTTTCTCTATTTTCTTGTAAAGTTTTATTTTCTACATTAGGCATTATAGAAACTTTTTTTAGTTTCTCTTTAGACAGTTGTGTTTCTACATCAAAAGTTCTTATGCTATCAATTTCATCACCAAAAAATTCTATTCTGTAAGGCTCATCATTAGAAAAAGAAAAAACATCTATAATTCCTCCACGAACAGAAAAATCTCCAGGTTCTGCAACAAAATCAACACGTTTAAATTTGTATTCAAAGAGAACTTCATTTACAAAATCGAGTGATAAATCTTCACCAACTGCAACTTTTAGTGTGTTTTTTTCGAGTTCTTTTTTAGTAACCACTTTTTCGAATAAAGCTGTTGGATAGGTTACAATTACTGCAGGTTTCTTTCTGGAATTTATCCTATTTAAAACTTCTGAACGCAATAAAACATTCGCATTATCCGTTTCTTCAATTTGATAAGGTCTTCTGTAAGAACCAGGATAAAATAGCACATTTTTATCTCCTAAAAGTTGTTCTAAATCATTTAAATAATAAGCAGCTTCTTCTTTATCATTAAAAATTAAAAGATACGGTTTATCTGCTTTTTTAAACGTTTCAGAAATAACAAAAGACAACGAAGAACCAACCAAATTCGATATTTGAAAATGGTTTTTATCTTGTTGAAGTTGTGTAATTATCTGCGATATTAACGCAGATTTTTGATATTGATTTACAATGTTCTGGGTACTCAACGTAAAAATAATTTGTGCAAATGTACTATCTTAAATAATAAAAAAGTAGTAAGAGTTTTCTTTTCTATTTTAATACAATATATTTGTATTAATATGAGTTATTATATTTAGAAAGTTCCCCCAAAAAAACAAATATGAAAGTAAAGTTTTTAGTTTTTAGTTTATTTTTTGTAATATTTTCTAACTCAATGAGTGCACAAAACCCAGATAGTAAATGGACTTTAGGAGCACATATTGGTTCTGTAATTTATTCAGATTTAGATGGGAAAAATTTAGGTGGTGCTTATATTGATCAAATACCAAGATTTACACTTTCGAGGTATATGTTTAGTAATATTACTTTTGAAGGAGCAATTGGAACAACCTTGTTAGATAATCAAAAATATACCACTTTTGATGGGATTGCTAAATACGACTTTGGTAAATCTTTTGATAATGTTGTACCCTATATTTTAATCGGTGGTAGTTTTATAAAAGGTACAAAATTAACAACAACACTAAATTTAGGGGCTGGTAATACATTTTGGATTTTTCCAAATTATGGTTTAAATATACAAGTGATGTATAAATATTCTGATCCAAGATATACTAGTCAGTTTTCTCATTTATACCCAACAATTGGAATAGTGTATAGCTTTAAATCAAGAAATATGAATAGAAGATTATGGCACATGAATCATTAATTTTCTAAAATATAAATCAAATCTTTAGAAGATAAGTACTCAAAATATCTTCCTATAATTTTAAAATTTTTATCCAAAACTAAATTCGCTGGTAACGAAAAAGGTATATCTTTTCTTGATGCCAATAGTAGAGGAATTTGGTGTATAGGTTTTCTACTTTTTCCCAATTGTTGATTTATATATTTTCTTTTTTCAAAAGTTATGGTATCTTTAGTTTGAGCATTCATTTTAATAGCATAATAATCTTTATTTAAAATGCTGATTACTTCATCATTTTTAAAAGTTACTTTATCCATTTTTTTACAATAACTGCACCAATCAGCATAAAAAGAAATAAATACTTTTTTGGGTTTTACTTTTAACGAATCTTCTAATTGTTCAAAAGTTATCCAATTGATACTATTATTTTGGGCAATTACTTTTGATGAGAATAGCATCAACATAAAAAAGAGAATGATAAAACTATTTTTCATTTTAGTGTAATTTACCAAATTTTAAACCTATAAAAAATGTTCTAGGTGCATTTGGCCCATATACATAATCTGAATCTCTGGTTGGTCCTATTGAAAAGTCATTTTGATAACTATTGAAGATATTTTTAACGCCAACAGAAAAAGTAGTCATAAAGTTTTCACTAAAATCGAAATGTGATTCTAATTTTAGATTGATATCAAAAAAGTCATCAACTTCATTCAATTGTAAAAAACCTGAATCACTCACCACTAAAGGTACAATCATACTGCCTGTATATGTTCCAGTAATATCTAAATTGAATTTTTTATTGGGTAACCAACTTGTATTGAAGTATCCATAGAAATCAGGATTTCGAACAAATTCATTAATAATAATATCAGTTTCCCCAGCAACAGAACCATCAGCCTCAAAAATTACTTGAGAATCATCATAAGCAGTTTTTTGAAGTGTTCCTCCTAATTGAAACTGTAATTTCGGACTAGGAGAAACACCGAATTCAAAATTAGTTCCGTAAACTTTTGCTCCAGAACCATTTCTGACTTCTTCTAAAATTGAACCATTAGCTAAAACTGCTCCTGTACTTACAATGGTAAACGGATTTTCTAAAGTGGTATAAAATCCTTCAACCAAGAAATCTAACTGTAATAAATTAATATTTTTAGAATAGTTGAAAGAACCTGTAAAAGCGTTAGAAAATTCGGTTTCTAAATTATCATAAAGTATGACAAAACTAGGTTCTCCACCAACACTAGAAATGTGTAAATCTTCATTAAAAGCCTGTGAAGCTCTAAAACCTCTTGCATAACCACCTCTAAATTTTAAATCGTTTGTAAATTGATAAGAAACTGTTAATCTGGGTGATAATGCATTCTGATTCACATCTACATTTCTATTAATACCACCAATTGTGTAATTTCCATCAACAGCAACATTATCAAATCTTGCACCTAATAAAGCTGTAAATTTTTCTGACGGTTTCCATTCATATTGGGCATATAAACCAAAAGAATTTACAGTTTGGTCTATTAATCTGTTATATCCTAAAATTTCGTCTCTAGTATTTGTGTGATTCAATTCTGAACCAACAGTTAAAACATCATTATTTTTAAAAGATTTTGTAAACTGCAATCCATTTACCCAAGCTAAATCTTTTGTAGTTCCAAAAGCGTTGTTGGCTGTTATGCTGTCTTGACGCGTTCTTCCACCACCTAAACCACCATAATAACTATCTCTATCTGTATGAGAAAGCGAAGTGTAGATTTGAAACTTTTGAGTATCATCTTTACTATATATTTCATAATTTAGACCTCCAATAAATGTATCGTGATTCAATTCTTCTGTAATATCTGTGAATTGAGGAGCTAAATCTAATTTATTACCTCCTCTTCTGTATTCTTGAATGGATGCCAAGTTTAAAGAAATTTTACTTTTTTCTGATGGTTTTACAAAGGCATTTGCACCAACAGTTGTATTTTTCAACTCAACAAGTTCTGTAAATCCATCTCCATTTGCGTCAAAAGCTTCTCTATTTCTATAATTCCCAAAAAAGGAAACGCCACTATTTAAATCATCAGCAACCAAAGAATTGTTAAAAGTTAAAGTTCTATCAGCAGTATTTCCATCAATTAAAGCCAAGTTAGAACCAATTTCCCACGTATTTAAAATAGGATCTTTGGTAATTACATTTACAGTTCCTGCAATGGCACTAGAACCATACAAAGCAGAACCACCACTTCTTACCACTTCAATCCGTTCAATAATATTTGTAGGAATTTGTTCCAGACCATAAACACCAATTAAAGAGGTAAATACAGGTTTGCTATTTAAAAGAACTTGCGTGTATCCTCCACCTAAACCATTCAATCGAACTTGGGTAAAACCACAATTCTGACAATTATTTTCTACACGTATTCCTGGAGCATAATTTAAACCATCTGCCGTAGAAATAGATTGCGTAGCTTGTAACAATCTTGGTTTTATAGTAGAAACCACAACAGGTGCTTTTCTTTTTTCAACGCGATTTCTAGTGGCTGTAACTACAACTTCTTCTAAACCCAATTGGTCTTCTAATAACACAAAATTTAGGGTGATGTTTTTTTTTGAATTTATAGTAACTTTTTTGTTTGTTCTTCTGTATCCTTGAAAACTAACTTCAATAGTAACTTCACCAGAAACGTTTTCCAATTGATAAAAACCATTACTATCTGAAGTAGTCCCATTGTTGCTGTTTTTTACATAAACAAATGCAAAAGGAATCGATTCATTCTTGCTATTTGTTATTTTTCCTGAAATAGTAACTTGAGCAAATGAAGAAATAACTCCTAAAAATAAAATAGCAACAATAGTGTTTAATAATTTCATTTTAAATTAAATTTTCGACAAATATAATCTAATTTTTAGACTTGTCTAAAAATTTATTTTGATTTAAATAAAAAGTATATATTTGCATAACTAAAAGTGAGTTATGTTTACACTTTCTGAAGAAAACTATTTAAAAGCCATTTATCATCTAGAATTAGATTCTGACAAAGGCATCAGTACAAATGCCATAGCAGAACAGCTAGAAACCAAAGCTTCTTCTGTATCTGATATGATTAAAAAATTGTCCGATAAAAAAGTTGTGGTTTATAAAAAATATAAAGGTGTTAAATTAACTGATTTAGGTAAAAAAACAGCTGCTAACATTGTGCGAAAACACAGATTATGGGAGGTTTTTTTGGTAGAAAAATTAAATTTTTCATGGGATGAAGTTCACGATGTTGCAGAACAGTTAGAACATATAAAATCGCCTAAATTAATCAATCAATTAGATGCTTTGTTGGGTTTCCCAACACACGATCCACATGGAGATCCAATTCCTGACAAGAATGGGAATTTAAAAACAATTGATAAAAGTTTACTATCAACATTATCAAAAAATGAAAGTGGAGTTTGTATTGGTGTTGATGATTCTTCTTCCGAATTTTTAAGGTTTTTAGACAAAAAAGGCATCACTTTAGGAAATAAAATAACAGTTTTAGAAAAAGAAGATTTCGATGATTCCTTATCCATTCTAATTGAAGGTAAGCAATTATCAATATCTAATAAAATTGCAAACAACTTATATATAAAAAAAATATGAGCACATTCGATCAATTGGTTGCTTTTGGTAAAGAACATCCAATTCAAGCAGCATTATATGCATCACTTTTTACTTGGGGATTAACAGCAGCAGGTGCTGGATTAGTTTTTTTCTTTAAAAAAGCAAACAGAGCAGTTTTAGATGGAATGTTGGGTTTTACAGGCGGAGTTATGGTGGCTGCAAGTTTTTGGAGTTTATTAGCGCCAGCAATAGATAACAGTCCTGGAGAAGGTTTTGTAAAAGTCTTTCCTGCTGCAATTGGTTTCGGTTTGGGAGCATTGTCTCTTTTTGGTTTAGATAAAATTTTACCGCATTTACACATCAACTTTAAAGAAAGTGAAAAAGAAGGTGTAAAAACACAATGGCATAAAACAACATTGTTGGTTTTGGCAATTACCTTACATAATATTCCTGAAGGATTAGCAGTAGGTGTTTTATTTGGAGCAGCATCAACTTTAGTTGGGGTTGAGCAAACAGAAATGATTATTGCAGCAATTTCTTTGGCAATCGGAATTGGAATTCAGAATTTTCCAGAAGGTTTTGCAGTGGCAATGCCTCTAAGAAGACAAGGTGTAAGTAGATTTAAAAGTTTTTGGTATGGGCAATTATCTGCAATTGTAGAGCCAGTTGCTGCAGTTTTAGGAGCTTTAGCAGTTTCATTTTTTACCCCAATTTTACCTTATGCATTGGCTTTTGCAGCAGGAGCAATGATTTTTGTAGTAGTAGAAGAAGTAATTCCAGAAACACAAAGAGATAAATACACGGATATTGCTACACTTGGTTTTATTGGTGGCTTTATTGTAATGATGTCTTTGGATGTTGGACTTGGATAAAAAAAGCTCATCTTAATCTTCCCAAAGGGAAGAAGTGCTATTGTATTTATATTATGTGAATCTTTACAATTTGTATAAGTGACTCCTTGAGATGCTTGAAGTCTATGTATTTTTTCTCTGCGAAATTCTGTGTAATAATCTAATAAATACTTAAATTCGTACAATTCGTTTTCAAAAATAAATTGTGCAACAACCTTCTACTTTTCAAGTTTATAATGCTTCTGCTGGTAGTGGAAAAACTTTTACGCTTGTAAAAGAGTATTTAAAAGTTCTTTTAGTTTCCGAAGATATTTTCACATTTCAAAAAGTATTGGCAATTACATTTACCAACAAAGCTGCTGGTGAAATGAAAGAACGAGTGTTGCATAATTTAGAATCTTTTGCTAATGGAAAAGAAACAAAAATATATCCAAAAATTCTTGAAGAAACTTCTTTAGATAAACCAATAATAAAAGAGCGAAGCAAAAAGATTTTAGATGCAATTCTCCAAAATTATTCTGCTTTTTCAATTACAACTATTGATAGTTTTACGCATAAAATCATTAAAAATTTCGCTTATGATTTGGGTTTATCACTCAATTTTGAAGTGGAAATGGATGCAATTTCAATATTAAATGAGGCTGTAGATGTTTTGATTTCAAAAATCGGAACAGATGAAAAATTAACTAATATTTTAATTGATTATTCATTAGATAAAACTGATGATGATAAATCTTGGGATATTTCTAGAGATTTGAATGAGTTTGCCAAAATATTATTAAATGAAGATGATGTCAAACATTTTAGAAATTTAGCTGATAAGCAAATTGATGATTTTACAAGTTTAAAATCAAAATTGATAAAAAATCAGCAGCACTTAAAAGAAGCTATTAAATTAACAGGGACATCATTTTTAAGTTTACTAAATGATAATAATTTGGAATTTTCAGATTTTAATAGAAGTACTATTCCAAAATTTTTCGTAGATGTTCAAAATAAAGGAGTTGATTTTAGCTTTATTTCTAGAAGTGAAACTATAGAAAAAGCGATTGAGAATCATCAATATTATACAAAATCAACCACAGATGCAATAGCACAAACAATAGAAAGTATTGTGCCTCAAATTATTGAACATTATCAACAAGTTAAACAATTCTACAGTCAATTTTTATTGCATAAACTTGCTTTAAAAAGCATTATACCTCTAGCTGTTTTAAACAATATTAATCAGGAATTAATTGCTATAAAAGAGGATAATAATATTCAACTGAATGCAGAGTTTAATCAGCTGATTTCAGATAATATTAAAGAGCAACCTGCACCTTACATTTATGAACGAATTGGGCAACGTTTTCAAAATTATTTTATTGACGAAATGCAAGACACCTCTGTTCTGCAATGGCAAAATTTAATTCCTTTAATAGACAACGCATTAGCACAAGAAAATAGTAAGTTATTATTAGTTGGAGATGGTAAACAAGCTATTTACAGATGGAGAGGAGGCAAAGCAGAGCAGTTTATCTATTTGGGTTCTGAACTAAATAACCCTTTTTTGATTGATAAGGAAATTAAGAATTTAGAAACCAATTTTAGGAGTTATTCAGAAGTTATTGGTTTTAATAATTCGTTTTTTCAGCATACTGCCAATTTTCTGCAAAATAAATCGTATCAAAAGTTATTTATTGATGGTAATAAACAGTTAGAAAACCCAAAAAAAGGAGGTTATGTTTCTCTATCATTTTTAGAAGATGAAAATGATGTAGCAGAAAAAAAATTACGCTACCCAAAAAAAGTATTAGAACAAATTTTAACTTTAAAAAATAATTTTTTATTGGGAGAGATTTGTGTGTTAACAAGAACTAAAAAAGACGGTGTAGTAATTGCAAATTATCTTTCAGAAAACGATATTGCTATCGTTTCGTCAGAAACACTACTACTTCAAAATAGTGTTAAAGTCAACTTTATTATTAATTTATTAAAATCACTTCAAAACCCTGATGATGATGAAATTCGTTTTGAAGTTTTGTATTTTTTACATCAACACTTACAAATAGAAGCTACAAAACATCAATTTATAAGAAAATATGCAAAAAAATCAATTGTAGAAATTATATCAGAATTAAATCAAAATCAAATTAATTTCAATCTTTCAAATTTTCAAGAAACTCCATTTTACGAAAAAGTAGAAAATATTATCAGAGGTTTTCATTTGGTAAACTCTTCAGATGCTTATGTTCAATTTTTCTTGGATGTAGTTTTAGAGCAACAAAGAAAGGGAACTGATATTACTGATTTTTTAGATTTTTGGGAGTTAAAAAAAGAGAAATTAAGTATTGTAGCTCCAGAAAATGCAGATGCTGTTCAAATCATGACTATTCATAAATCCAAAGGATTAGAATTCCCTGTAGTTATTTTTCCTTGTGATGTGGAAATTTACAGGCAAATTAATCCAAAAGTTTGGCTAGATAAACTGCCTAATAATTTTGATGGATTTAAAGAACTGTTAGTTTCTTACAACAAAGAATTATCTATAGTAAATAATCGGGGTTTGCAGATCTACAATCAGCAAAGAGAAGAATTAGAGTTAGATAATTTTAATTTGTTATATGTTGCTTTAACCAGAGCAGTAGAGCAATTACATATTATTACAGAATATAAAGTTTCTAAAAAAGGAGAAGAAAATTTAAACTTTTATTCAGGGATTTTTATCAATTATTTAAAAAAAGAAAATCTTTGGAAAGATGATGTTTTACAATACGCTATTGGGAATAAGAATAGAGCAAGTACACCAGAACAAAAAGACAAAGCTGTAGAAATTCACAATCAGTTTATTTCTAACCCTTGGAAAGAGCAGAATATTGTTTTGTTAGCAAGCTCATCTCAATTATGGAATACAGAGCAAGGAAAAGCTATTGATTATGGTAATTTGTTACATGAAATTTTTGAAAAGATAATCACAAAAAATGATGCAGATAAAGTAATAAATCAGTTTTATAATCAAGGTTTGTTGAATGATGAGCAGTTGCCTTTTATCTTAAAATTGGTAAAGGATGTAGTAAATCATCCAGATTTGAGAACTTATTTTTCAGAGAAAGTCACAGTATTTAATGAAAGAGAAATTGTAGCGATTGATAATCAAACTAGTATACCTGATAGATTGGTTTTTACTGATGCAGATACAGTTTCCATAATTGATTATAAAACTGGAAGCCAGCTACAGAAACATTATCAACAGTTATCAAAATATGAAAGTGTTTTAAAGTTCATGAATTTTGAAGTTGATAAAAAACTACTAATTTATATAAATGATAAAGTTGAGGTTGTTGAAGTTTAATCAAACAAAAGAAACTTTGTAACTTTGTAATTCTTAAATCAATAAAAAATGTACGGAAAAATTAAGGATACTTTAAAAAAAGAACTTCAATCTATAAAAGACGATGGTTTGTATAAATCAGAGAGAATTATCACATCTTCACAAGATGCAGTTATCAAAATCTCATCAGGAGAAGAAGTAATTAACTTTTGTGCGAACAATTATTTAGGCTTATCAAATCATCCAGAAGTAATACAAGCAGCAAAAGATGCTATGGATACTCATGGTTTTGGAATGTCTTCTGTGCGTTTTATTTGTGGTACACAAGATATTCACAAGCAATTAGAACAAAAAATAGCTGAATTCTACAAAACTGAAGACACTATATTGTATGCAGCCTGTTTTGATGCAAATGGAGGAGTTTTCGAACCTTTGTTAACCAAAGATGATGCAATTATTTCAGATAGTTTAAATCATGCTTCTATTATTGATGGTGTGCGTTTGTGTAAAGCTGCTAGATATCGATACAATAATAATGATATGCAATCTTTAGAAGAGCAGCTTATTGAAGCTAACAAACAAAATCATCGTTTTAAGATTATTGTTACTGATGGTGTTTTCTCTATGGATGGTATAGTAGCCAAGTTAGATGAGATTTGTGATTTGGCAGATAAATATGATGCTTTGGTTATGGTAGACGAATGTCATGCCACAGGTTTTATAGGTAAAACAGGTAGAGGTACAGTAGAGTTAAAAAATGTAATGGACAGAGTAGATATTGTAACAGGAACTTTAGGAAAAGCTCTTGGTGGAGCAATGGGCGGTTACACAACAGGTAAAAAAGAAATTATTGAAATTTTACGTCAACGTTCTCGTCCTTATTTATTTTCAAATTCGTTAGCACCTGCAATAGTTGGTGCATCTTTAAAAGTATTAGATTTAATTTCTGATGATACAACCTTAAGAGATCAATTGGAATGGAATACAAATTATTTTAGAACTGAAATGGAAAAAGCAGGTTTTGATTTGGTGGGTGCAGATGCAGCCATAGTCCCTGTAATGCTTTATGATGCAAAGCTTTCTCAAATTATGGCAAACAAACTTCTTGAAGAAGGCATTTATGTTATAGGATTCTTTTTTCCAGTAGTTCCAAAAGAAAAAGCCAGAATAAGAGTACAGCTTTCTGCAGCTCATAAAAAAGAACATTTAGATAAAGCTATAAGTGCATTTGTTAAGGTTGGTAGAGGATTAAATGTTATTTAGAACTAATAAAAACTTGTTATTTTGTTATTTTTTTATAGATTTGTCTTTGTGAATAAGTTTTAACAACTTACTTTTGCATATTATAATAAAGAACTTTTAATTTAAAAATTTGATAATGAAACGATTAAAATTAGCTGTGATAGCTTTGTTTACGTTAGTAACAGTTAGTAACGTCAACGCACAAGATGAAAACAATCCATGGGCAATAGGCTTTGGTGTAAATGTTGTAGACTTTTATTTGAATAATACAAGTTTTACAGATAAGCTAGAGGATCACATTGGTAGTAGTGATTGGAACTTTCTTCCATCAGTATCCAGAATCACTGCTGAGAAGTATTTAGATAAAGGATTTTCATTACAATTTTCAGGTACAATAAATAAAATTACTCATAAATTTAGTGATGGTGATTCTGATTTTTTATATTACTCATTAGGTTTAAATGCAAAATATGATTTGAATAACCTTATTGGAGATACTGGTTGGTTTGATCCATTTGTATATTTAGGTGGTGATTATGTTTCTGCAGATTCTATGAACGAAGGTATGTTAGGTGTTGGATTTGGTTTTAATATCTGGGTAAATGAAAATATAGGTTTTAATTACCAACATGGTTCTAAATATGGTTTTTCAAATAAAATACAAGACCATATACAAACGTCAGCAGGTATTGTTATAAGATTTGGAGGTAAAGATACTGATGGTGATGGTGTTTATGATAAAGATGATGCTTGTCCAGATGTTGCTGGTTTAGTAGAGTTTAATGGCTGTCCAGATGCTGATGGTGATGGTATTAAAGATTCTGATGACGCTTGTCCTAATGCTGCTGGTTTAGCTGCAATGAATGGTTGTCCAGATGCAGATGGAGATGGAGTTGCTGATAAAGATGACATGTGTGCTAACGCAAAAGGAACTAAAGCAAACAAAGGTTGTCCAGATTCAGATGGAGATGGAGTTTTAGACAAAGATGATAAATGTGCTTCAACTTCAGGACCTTCTGCTAATAACGGATGTCCATGGCCTGATACTGATGGAGATGGAGTTTTAGATAAAGATGACAATTGTAAAAATGAAGTTGGACCTGCTTCTAATTCAGGTTGTCCAGTGGTTGTTAATCCATTAGAAAGTTTACCAGAAATAACTAAAGACATTAACTTTAATTTAGATAGTGCAGTAATTACTTCAGATGCAGCATCAAAATTAGATAAAATATATAACTTAATTAGTTCTGTTGACAATGTGACTTTTGTAATAGAAGGGCATGCAGATAGTCTAGGAAATGATACATACAATAAATATTTATCTAAGAGAAGAGCTGAATCTGCTAAAAAATATTTAGTTAAGAAAGGTATGGATGCTAGTAAATTAGAAACTAAAGGATATGGAGAAGATAATCCTATAGCTGATAATGATACTGAAGAAGGTAGAGCTCAAAATAGAAGAGTTGTTATCAAGTTAAATGATATGTAAAATACCATTTAACATATAAAATTTCACAAAACTTTGTTCAAACCGAACAAAGTTTTGTTTTTTTAGATACTTTTTATTTTTTTAATATTAACAAAAAAAGTACCTTTGCACCCTGAAAAGAAAACATTTCAAAATAATAATTTAATTAAAAAAAAATGTCTACAACAACAGGTAAAGTTTCTCAAATAATTGGACCGGTTATCGATGTTGAATTCAACACAGAAAACAACGAGCTTCCTAAAATTTACGATTCGTTAGAAATAAAAAAAGCTGATGGGTCTATTTTAGTTCTAGAAGTACAACAGCATATTGGTGAAGATACTGTAAGAACAATCTCTATGGATGCTACTGACGGTCTTCAGAGAGGAGCAGAAGTTGTAGCTACTGGTAATCCTATACAGATGCCAATAGGTTCAGATATTTATGGTAGATTATTTAATGTAACAGGAGATGCTATTGATGGTTTAGGAAATCTTGCCAAAGAAGGTAAAGAAGGTCTACCAATACACAGATCAGCCCCAAAATTTGAAGATTTATCAGTATCTACAGAAGTTCTATTTACTGGTATCAAAGTAATCGATTTAATTGAGCCTTATGCAAAAGGTGGTAAAATCGGATTATTTGGAGGAGCAGGAGTTGGTAAAACAGTTTTAATTCAAGAGTTAATTAACAACATTGCAAAAGGACATGGTGGTTTATCTGTGTTTGCTGGAGTAGGAGAAAGAACTCGTGAAGGAAACGATTTACTACGTGAAATGTTAGAATCTGGAATTATCAAATATGGTGATGACTTCATGCATTCTATGGAAGAAGGAGGATGGGATTTATCTAAAGTAGATAAACCTGGAATGAGAGATTCAAAAGCAACTTTTGTTTTTGGACAAATGAATGAACCACCTGGAGCACGTGCAAGAGTTGCCTTATCTGGTTTAACAATAGCAGAATATTTTAGAGATGGAGCAGGAGAAGCACAAGGAAAAGATGTACTTTTCTTTGTAGACAATATATTTAGATTTACACAAGCAGGTTCTGAAGTATCTGCACTTTTAGGACGTATGCCTTCAGCAGTAGGTTACCAACCTACATTAGCGACAGAAATGGGTGCAATGCAAGAACGTATTACATCGACTAAAAAAGGTTCTATTACATCAGTGCAAGCGGTTTATGTACCTGCAGATGATTTAACAGATCCTGCACCAGCAACAACATTTGCGCATTTAGATGCAACAACAGTATTATCTCGTAAAATTGCAGAATTAGGTATTTATCCTGCAGTAGATCCTTTAGATTCTACTTCAAGAATTTTAACTGCTGATATTTTAGGTGATGAGCACTATGATTGTGCACAGAAAGTAAAAGAAATTTTACAACGTTATAAAGAATTACAAGATATTATTGCAATTTTAGGTATGGAAGAATTATCTGAAGAAGATAAATTAGTTGTTCATAGAGCAAGACGTGTACAACGTTTCTTATCTCAACCTTTCCACGTAGCTGAACAATTTACTGGTATACCAGGTGTTTTAGTTGATATTAAAGATACTATTAAAGGATTTAATATGATTATGGATGGTGAATTAGACAAGTATCCTGAGGCTGCATTTAATTTAAGAGGATCAATTCAAGACGCAATTGATGCTGGAGAAAAAATGTTAGCAGAAGCATAAACAGCTTAAAGCGATAAGCTTAAAGCATAAAACAAAAAAAATGTTTTTAGAAATTGTAACACCTGAAGCCATATTGTTTTCATCTGAAGTAGATGTAGTATCAGTACCAGGAATCAATGGAGAATTTCAAATGTTGAATAATCATGCTCCAGTAGTATCAATTTTAAAAGAAGGAGATATTAAAATAGAAGGTTCAAATTTTTCAATTAACAAAAAATTTGAAGAAAAATTTATAAAAATGAATGATGGTAAAGTATCATTTTTTATAAATTCAGGTACTCTTGAATTAAATGATAATAAAGCTATTATTTTAGCAGATTAGCATACACATTAACCAAAATAAAAACTCGAAGCTAATTTAGTTTCGAGTTTTTTGTTTTCTAAAAATTTGATCTAGTTTTTTCTGGAATTTTACCTAAAAGATTTATTTCTTTTCCTAAATAAAAGAAATGAGTAATTCTCGAGAATAATTTATAGCTAATTCTTTAAATTTAGTGGAAATCCTATGTTTTATCTTCATAAGAACCATTATTAAAATTATCAAATATAATCTGATTGAACTTAAAAACTTACATAAAAAAATAAAATTTAACTCTTTAAAAATGTCGTAAATTTGTGATATGGAAGAAACAAACAGGCAAAGAAAAATTGCAGGTGTATTGCAAAAAGATTTGGTAGATGTGTTGCAAAAAGCAGCTCAAGATGGTATGAAAGGAGTAATCATCTCTGTTTCTAAAGTTCATGTTACTTCAGATTTAGGTGTTGCAAAAGTGTATTTAAGTATTTTTCCTTCAGAAAAAAGAGATAGTATTGTTAAAGGAGTACAATCAAATACTGCGTTAGTTCGCCATGAAATGGCACAAAGAACACGTAATCAATTGCGTAGAATGCCAGAACTGTTGTTTTTTGGTGATGATACTTTAGATTATTTAGAAGAAATTGACAAATCTTTAGAAGGTAAAGATGAGAACCCAATTAAAAATCCTGATATTTTGCTAAGACGTAAAAAATTATAAATTCAAAATTTCTATTTGAGTTTTCCATTATACATAGCCAAACGATATTTATTTTCAAAAACTAGTAATAATGCCATAAATATTATTACCATTATTGCTTCATTTGGAGTAATAGTAGGTGCAGCAGCTTTATTTATTATCTTATCTGGTTTTTCTGGCTTGAGAACTTTTAGTTATAGCTTATTAGATGCTTCAGATCCAGATATTAAAATTATCTCAAAAAAAGGAAAATCTTTTATTTATACTGATAATATTAATTCAATATTAAAAAAAGATTTATCAATAAAGGAATTTGCCAAAGTTATAGAAGAACGAGTTTTTTTAGAGTATAATGATAAAAACGAAATAGCTTATATAAAAGGTGTACAAGATAATTATTCAGAGATTATACAAATAGACTCATCGTTATTTCAAGGAAATTGGCTTGATAAAAATTATATTAATACTGCTGTCGTTGGAAGAACTATTGCAAATAAACTATCACTTGGAATTAATAACTTTATAGAACCTTTGTCAATCATGGTGCCAAAACCAGGTACTGGTTTTATTAATGCCAACAATGCATTTTACAAAGCAGATGTACAAACGGTTGGTTTGTATACTGGCACAGAGGAGTTTGAGAGTAAGTTTGTATTTGTAAATTTAGAACTAGCTGAAAAGTTATTAAACTATACCAAAAATCAAATTACTGGTTTAGAGCTTAAATTAGTTAATCAATCTACATCAGATAAAACTGCAACGTTACTACAAGAACAATTAGGAAACGATATAAAAGTACAAACTAGAGAACAGTTAAATGAAGTTTATTATAAAGTTTTGAATACAGAGAATTTTGTGATTTATCTTATTTTTACTTTGGTAATTATTATTGCTTTGTTCAATGTTATTGGTACTATATTAATGATGATAATTGATAAAAAACAAAACTTAAAAACATTATTAAGTTTAGGGTCAACAATAGAAGAGATTAAAAAAATATTTGTGTATCAAGGTTTCTTGTTAACCCTTTTTGGGATGATAATAGGATTAGTTTTAGCCACAATTATAGTAATTTTACAAAAACAATTTAGTTTATTCATGATAACTCAAAACTTACCTTATCCTGTGGAGTTTAAGCTTAAAAATCTTTCTATCGTAATTTTTACTATATTGGTTTTGGGATATTTAGCAGCAAAAATTGCTAGCAGTAGAATAAATAGAAATTTTATTGAAAAGGATTAACTATCTAATTTCTGGAATAATAGCATTTCCAAATTTTTCCTCAACCTCATTAAAGGCTTTAAAAACCAATTCAGGATTATCTTGAGTAACCATCTGTAAACGATATTCTTTAAAATGCGGAATTCCTTTAAAATAATTGGTATAATGTCTTCTGGTTTCTACAACTCCTAAACGTTCGCCTTTCCAATCAATAGCCATTTGTAAATGTCTTCTAGCCATTTCTACACGTTCAGCAATATTGGGTTTTGGTAAATATTCACCAGTTTTAAAAAAGTGTTTTACTTCATTAAAAAACCAAGGATAACCAATAGAGGCTCTACCAATCATAGCACCATCTAAACCATATTTATCTCGCATTTCTATGGCTTTTTCTGGCGAGTTTACATCTCCATTTCCAAAAACAGGAATATACATTCTTGGGTTGTTTTTTACAGCAGCAATTGGTTTCCAATCTGCGTTACCTTTATACATTTGAGCTCTAGTTCTGCCATGAATAGAGATAGCTTTACAACCTACATCTTGTAAACGCTCTGCGACTTCTACAATTTTTATAGAATCATGATCCCAACCTAAACGTGTTTTTACAGTAACTGGTAATTTTGTATGATTAACCATTTCTTTGGTTAATTTAACCATCAAATCAATGTCTTTTAGAATACCTGCACCTGCTCCTTTAGAAACTACTTTTTTTACAGGACAGCCAAAGTTAATATCAATAATATCTGGATTTGTTTTCTCAACAATTTCGACTGATTTCAGCATCGAATCTAAATTGGCTCCAAAAATTTGAATCCCAACTGGTCTTTCTTTTTCGTAAATGTCTAATTTCATCACACTTTTTGCTGCATCACGAATCAAACCTTCTGAAGAAATGAACTCTGTATAAACTACATCAGCACCATTTTCTTTACATAAAGCCCTAAAAGGAGGGTCTGAAACATCTTCCATTGGTGCTAATAAAAGTGGGAAATCAGGAAGTTCTATATTGTCTATTTTTACCAAAATCGTATAGTTTTTGCAAATTTAGTGTTTTTAAGAAGATTAGATTAAATCTACTTTTATTAAATATTTTACAAAACCCCAGACTTTAAATATTTGAATTATTTATTACTATATTTGAAAAAAACAATATCATGAAAAAAATATCTACTTATACCTTAATTATAATATTAATGGTAGCAGTATTTTCAACAGTAATTCTTTTAAAAAAAGATTCAACTGTTGAGAAAATAAAACTAGTTCAATTTGATTCTGAAATGGACTCTAAAAGAAAATCAGCTGACGAAAAAGCACTATTCTCTCAAAAAAGATTAGAGCATGAGTTAAAAATGCAACGAAATCCACTTACAGGAGAAATACCCATAGAAGAAAAGGCTCAAGAATTACAGAAAGCTCAAGAATTAAAAAGAAATCAGGAATTATTTAAATCTACAACAAGAACATATATTTCTAGAGGACCCTCTAATTTTGGAGGAAGAACAAGAGCTGTAAGAGTTGACTTATCTGATGTTACAAGTAATACTATTTTATCAGGAGGAGTAAGCAGTGGATTATTCAGAACTACTGATGGTGGATCGTCTTGGACAAAAGTATCACCTAATGATGATATTCATAATATTACAGCTCTAGTGCAAGACCCAAGACTAGGTTTTCAAAATATTTGGTATTATGCTACAGGAGAAAGAACAGGTAATTCAGCCACTTTAGGTTCTGCATACAGAGGTAGAGGTATTTGGAAGTCTACGGATAATGGAGTTACATGGAACCAAATTTCTGCAACCGATTCTCCACAAGAAAGCTTTAATACTATTGACTATATCATGGCACTAGAGGTTAGTCCAATAAATGGAGATTTAATGGTTGCTGGTTATAGAACTATATATAGATATGATGGTGCAACTTTGCATACAGAATTGCAGAATGCTTCAGGAGGTAGATTAATGACTGATGTAGTAATCAACAGTCAAGGAAGAGTTTTTGCATCTTTTGAAGGTAATGCTTCTACACAAGAAGGTGTTTGGACATCTCCAACAGGTAATGGTTCTTGGACAAGAATTGCAAAAAATGGAGACCCTGTTGATTGGAATGCAACAGGTAGAATTGTTTTAGCAAATGCACCTTCTAATGATAATGTTATTTATGCTTTGTATCAAAATGGAAAAGATAACGAACAAGGTGAAAAAGAAGCAGATTTATGGAAATATAATCTTGTAAATAATACTTGGACAAATTTTTCAGCTAAATTACCTGATGAAGCAGGTGGAAATTTAGCAGGAAATGATCCTTTTTCAATTCAAGGTGGTTACGATTTAGTAGTTTCTGTAAAGCCAGACAATGAAAATTTTGTAGTTATTGGAGGTACAGGTGCTTATAGAATTGCTAATATAGTATCAGATACAGAATTTACAAGAATAGGAGGTTACGCCAGCTTATCTTATGCATCTTATACAGGAGCAATTGGAACAGATGAGCATCATGCAGACATTCATGAATTACTATTTAATCCACATAATTTTAATCAATTGTTTAGTGGTACAGATGGTGGTATTCATAAGACAACTAATATTTCAGAGCCTACTGTTTCTTGGATAAGTTTAAATAATAATTACTTAACATTTCAATTTTATCATGTTGCACTAGATCAATTTACAGGAAGTAATATTGTATTTGGAGGTGCTCAAGATAATGGAACAAATCTTGGAGGAACTAATATCGGTTTGCCTAATAATTCTGAAATGTCAAGATATTTTGGTGGTGATGGAGTTGCAGTTGCTTTAACAAGAGTTGAAAATAATACTGCTATTCAATTTTATTATGGTAGCCAAAATGGAAGTATTAGAACAAACAAACCAACTTTTAGAAGTATTAAACCAGATGGTTCTAGTAGCCAGTTTGTTACCTATTTTTATTTAGACCCTGATAATCCAACAAATTTGTATTATGCAGGTAAAACTAAACTTTATAAAACAAATGATGCACAAAATGTAACCACTCTAACTTGGGATGATTTAGGACCAATGGGAATTAATAATGAAGATATTACAAGAATTTCTGCAACGAGAGGTGCTTACAATGCAGCAACAAGCTACCTTTTGATTGGTGGAGATCTTGGAACAATTTTAAAATTAGATGATCCAATAAGTAAAACAGGTAGTATAACTCTCACACTTGCTAAAGATATTTCTCCTCCAGGTTTTCCAAAACAAAATTTCACTGTTACTAGTGGTTTAGCAATTCATCCAACGAATCCCGATATTGTTTTGGCAACTTATGCTAACTATGGAATTGATAACATCTTTTTGACTACAAATGCAACTAGTGCTAACCCAACTTGGACACAGGTTGAAAGAAATTTAAATAATCACTCTATTAGATCAGCTGTAGTTACTGAAATAGATGGGCAGATACTTTATTTTGTGGGTACAGCAAGAGGTTTATATAGTTCAACAGATCCAACAAGTTCTGATTGGATTTTGGAAGGAGGTAATACGATTGGTTTGCCAGTTGTTAGTGATTTAGATTATAGACCATCAGACAACAAATTATTAATTGGGACACATGGGAATGGTATGTTTGAAACAGAAGTGAAAACATTATCTGTAAATAGTGAACCTAATAACGCTTTAGGTTTATCAATCTTTCCCAATCCAACTATAAATGAATTGAGAATAAATAGTGACTTATATAATTTAAATAATGCAAGCTTTAATATTTTTGACATTAATGGGAAAACCATAAGAAAAGGTACTCTAAACGATTCTAAATTAGATGTTATAGATTTAAAATCTGGAGTTTATATTTTAAATATTGAAAAAGAATCTAAAAGAAGTTCAATTAAATTCATAAAAAATTAAGTTTTGAGAATCTTAACAATAAGTATAATGTGCGTAATTTTATTTTCTTGTAAAAGCACAAGTAATAATTATAAAATAGAGAAAAGGCCAACTCCTGAAATTGAAAAAGCTTATTACCAAGATTGGGCTTCTGGTATAAAAGGAGGTGGTGCAGGTTATAGTGTATATTTATTTTTTAAAGAGAATACTAACATAACTATAGAAGGCATTTATTTTAAAAACAAGTATTCAAAAATTAAGTTTCAAGGAAAGAACAAATATCAAGCCTTTGTAAAGAATAATGAGAATTTAGAAAAATCTAATATGGATGATACAGAACCAATAAAAAAAGAGGATAAATTAGAAAAAATTCCTTTTGAACTTAAAGGTAATGAAGCAGTAATTAGTTACATAGAAAATGAACAAAAAAGGTTTATGAAGATTACTTTAAATAAAAATGAAAATATGGATTTACCTATGTAAATATCAATATCTTATGAACATTTATAAAAGCTAGAATTGATAAATTATCATTTTTAGCTTTTTATTTTGGTTAAAATCCAACAACCATAAAATCCTAAAAAGAGTTCTACGAAAGTACCAAATTGATATACAAATGTAGATGTACCATCAAAAAAGAAACTGATAACTCTACCAAAACCCAAACCTAACATAAATATCATATTTTTTATTAAAGCTGTTCTTAAATATTGGTTTTTGAAAATCCCTAGAATCCAAAGTATAGCGAATCCTAATATATAAACTCATTACAGCTTTTAAAAAATTATGCTCATCTATTGTTTCTGTGGAAATATCAAATTGTAATAAGGATTAAACCCGTAAATAATTGAAACAGGAACTGCTATAAGAACAGAAATTACTAAATGAATTTTTGATTTAATTTCTTGTTTTGAAGTTTTCATAACATATCTATACATCTAAAAATACAAAAAAGCCCCTTGGATTATACAAGAGACTTGGAAAAAAACTACTAATTTTTAATCAACTAGTTCTTTATAATCTTTTTTGTGAGTAATTTATTTTCTGTCACAATTCTCATCATATAAATACCAGAAGTGTATTTAGAGAAATCAATCGTTTTTTGGTTTGTTTTTACAATTCTTTTACCAATTGTATTGTAAATTTCCACAAAATCAAATTCTTTTGTGCTCTCTATAGTTAAGAAATTAGTAACCGGATTTGGAAAAATAGTTACATCTTTCTGTAACAATTCTTCTGTTGATAAAACTTCTGATCTGCATTGCTCTTTACTCTCTACAAAGTTATTTGCAGCATCTTTATTCCAGGTAGAAAGGTAGTTAGCTCCTTTATTATCAACTAAAATACAAGATAAGTTAGGTGTATTTGAAGAATTAAATGTTGTTATTACTGAATTATTTCCATTCTTAAAACTTACAGTTATTAAATCTTGGTTATTACTAATATCTAGTATTTTTAGATTAGATAACCCATCTAAATTTATTGTTTGAAACCTATTATTTTTTAAAATTAAATTTTCTAAATTCATACTTCTTGCTGCATATGTTTTAGTTTTACCTGAAGTTTTACTAATAGCTTCAATAACTAACCCTGTAAAAGGACTAAAATCTGAAATAGAGTTTCCTGATAAATCTAAAGTATGAATGCTTGAAAATACCTGCAAACCGTCAATAAGAGTAATTCCTTTATTACTTAAATCTAAAGTTCCAGTGAAGGCAACAGCTTCTGCAACTGTTATATTTCCATCATTATTAGCATCTAAACCAGTAATACTCATTAAAATTGTTTGTATAGTTGGATCTACATTAAGTGTCCAAATTTCTGAACAATCTGTGCTAAAATTTACATTCGCATCTACATTATTTGACCAAATTGTATTAGCATTATCTACTTTAGAAACTTGAATACATTCTAAAATATTATTTTTTGCTAATAAATTTTCTAATAGATTATTTGAAGTAAGATCTAAACTAGTTAAATTATTATTTGTAAGTTTTAGTGTTTTTATATTACTTGAACCTGAAATATTAATTCCATTTAAACCATTATCTTCTAAATTAATACTTTCTATAACTGTATTATTTATTATTGATACAGAATTAAGTCTATTATTTTTAGCATTAAGAATTCTTAGTTTTGGGTTAAAAGATAAGTTGATTTCACTAATAATATTTTCATTAATAATTAACCAATCTAGTTCTTTTTGTTTTGTAATGTCTATAGCAGATAAATTATTTCTACTTGTAGTAATACTTTCTAATTTAGAATTAAATTTAAAATCTATAGTATTTAAATTATTATCTGAAAAATCAATTTGTGTTAATTCTATATTGTTAGAAATATCTAATGAATTAAGGTTGTTGTTTGAGCAATATAAAACTTTTAAATTTGTATTTTGAGCAATATTTAGTGTAGATAAGTTGTTATTTCTTACATTAAAAGTTTCTAATGATGAAAAATCTTCTACACCAGTAATATCAAAAATATTTTTATTTTCTAAATTCAAAAAAGTAATAGTATTAATGTTATCTGTAATCACATAATTATCTAATACATCATCTTTACCTAAATCTATGAGAGCTTGTTCAAAATTATTATCTGGCACATACGTTTTTCCAGCAAAAGCATCGAAAACATACAACTCTCTTCCATAGGTATCATTAAAGCCATAGAAATACATTTTATTGTTAACTATAATTAAATCTTCACTACCATCTGCATTATTTTTTAAATTAATATCATCATTAGTATTTACTATTTTTGTACCAATATCTGTACCATCACTTTCCCATAATTTATTATTAATACCATCGTTTGTTGCAACAAAATATAACTTATCGTTATAAATTTTTAATTGTGCTGTACTAGTAGAGTTACCATTTGTATTTATAACTTTAACAATTTTAGTACCATTTGCTGTTCCATCTGTTCTCCATAGCTGTATACCAGAACCACCATAAGAACCCCAGAAATACAACCTATTTTTATACTCAACTCCTTCAGCTAAAAACACACTAAAGCTTCCATTTTCATTAACATCTTTAAGTAATGTAGTTCCATTTTCAGAACCATCTGTTTTCCAAATTTCTCTTCCAATACCAGTGCTACTTGCTGTAAAATATAAATTACCATTATATTCCTTGAAGTTAGATGGAGAAGAACTGCTTCCAGTAAAAATATCTTTTACAAGATTTGTACCATTTTCTGTACCATTGCTAACCCACAATTCTGTACCTTTTGTACCATCATCTGCATTAAAATAAAATTTACCATTAAACTCATAAAAATTTGTTGGGTTTGAAGAGCCTGATCCTGAATTAATATCTTTAACTAAATCAAAAGAGAAATTCCCTAATTTTCTTAACTCATTGCCAGAAGTAACAACTCCATTTTCTGTAGGATTAGAAACGTTAAAAAATATTTTGCCATCATATACTATTCTACTTCCTGGAGATCCATTTACTGTTCCTTCATAGTTGTCAAATAGCAAAGTAGTGCCTGCATTTGTGCCATCCGTTCTCCAAAGTTCTTCTCCATGATTTTGTGTTGTGGCATTAAAATACATTTTAGTATTGTCTATAAAAATAAAATTATTTGGAAAAGAACCATTTTCACCAGGATTTATATCCTCAAAAAGTTTTGTACCATTTTCTGTGCCATCTGTAACCCATAGTTCATAACCATGTGTTTCTGTATAAGCTCTAAAGAAAAGTTTATTTTGAAATTCAACAAAATTTGGTGCATGGGTACTTATAGAACCTTGGTTACCTGGGTTTATATCTTTAAGTAATTTAGTGCCATCTGCAGTTCCATCAGAAATCCATAATTCAGCACCAAATTCTGTAGTATTTGCATAGAAAATAAGCTTATTGTTATATTCTTTAAAGTAACCAAAACCAGTATTTTCTGAACCAGTACTAATATCTTTTACAAGTTTAATTTCTTGACCTATTGAGATTAATGAAATAAGTGAAAAATAAAGAATTATGTAATTTTTTGTTTGCATGATTTCTATAAATTTTAATTAGTAATTTTTTCGTAATCAAAATTAGAAATGATGGTGTTTTAGATTATAAAATCTTTAGTGAAATGGGATGTTTTTTTAGTGAAATATGAAATATAAAATTGATTTAATAGTCATAATGTCAATTGATTATGTTTTTTAAAGATAAAAAACACTAAATGTGAAATTGAGTGATATTACTAATTGAATTAATATTAAAAAAATCTAATCAATATTTTTTATAACCTCTAAAAGTTGAGGTCTCCTTGCTTCACTTAACGAAATTTCAATTGAATTTAAGTGAATGGTTTTTTTACCAATATTAGTAATTTTTTTGGTGTTTACGCAGTAACTTCTGTGAGGCACAAAAAAGTGATTTCCTTTGAGTTGTTTTCGTACTTTTTTTAAAGTATGGGGCACTAATATTTTTTTAGGTTCAACGTGTATGTAGCAATAATTGTCAAAAGCTTCTAAAAATAGAATATCTTTTTCAGGAATTCTATACAAATATCCATCAGATTTAATAGCTAAAACACTTTCTTTTTCTGCTAGATATTTATTCCAAACTACAGAAATACTAGACCATAAACCTGCACTTGTAAAAGGTTTAACTAAATAGCCTAGAGGTTTTGTATTATTTACTTCAGAAATAGTTATGGGATCAGTTTGTGCGGTTAAATAAAAATAAGGTAACTGAATTTTATCCAATTCTTTGGCAAATACTATTCCATCAAAAGCACCTTTTAGTTGAATGTCTACCAAACATAAATCTGGTTTTTTTTCATTTAAAAGTTGTAAAGCAATTTCTAAATTTTTGGCAATACCAACTACAGTAACATCATTTTTTTCTAATGTGTTTTTAATTGTTCTAGAGATAAAAGGATCATCCTCAATAATTAAAAATCGATGTTTAGCCATTATGTTTATTAAAAATCATGTGTAATCCAAAGTCGTTTTTAGATAATGTTTTTTGAGTTGCTTCTAAACGTTCTACTAGTATTTCAATCAATTCACTACCATAGTTTTGTTGAGTAGATTTTGTTTTTTTAGTTACTCCATTATCAAACATGGTAAAGTAAATTTCGTTTTCTTTTTCTTCAAGTTTAATGGTAATTATTTTATCACTTTCATCATTTTTCCAAGCATACTTTATGGAGTTTGTTGCCAATTCATTCACTAACAGACCAAGAGAAGTAGCAGTATCAATATCAACAATTATGGAGGAAATATTGGTGTTAAAATTAATATTCTCGTCAGCATACGAAGTATTAATTTCAGTAACCAAATCTTTGATATAAGTTTGTAAATCAACACCCAGAAAATTGTCTTTTGCATACAATTGTTGATGCAATACAATCATCGAATTTACACGTTCAACTGCACTATCTAAAGCAGTTACAGCAACTTCAGCTTCACTTCCTTGAGCTTGTAATTGCAACAAACTACTCACCATTTGAAAACTATTTTTTACACGATGATGTGTTTCTCTTAACAACATATTACGTTGATTCAATAGTTTTTCAAGTTCTATTTTATTGGCATTTAATTGTTTTCTTTTTTGGCTGTTTTTGTACAATAAAACTGCCACAAAAATTAAAACGATAAAAGCAAAAATGGATATATAAGTCCAAAGTTCTCTTTTACTTTGTTCTTCAATAATTTGCTCTTCTTTCTTTTTGGTTTGGTATTGAGTTTCTAATTCATTGATTTGTTTTTTACCTAATCTAACATTTAAAGAATCATTAGTAGCTAGTAATTTTTCTTGATATTCATAGGCTTTTTTGGTTTCTCCTAAAAAATTATAAACCAAAGCTAAAGTTTTAAAGGCTTCTTTTTTATTATTTAAACTTCGTTCATTTTCTATACTTTTATTTAGTAAAGGCAGATACTTTTCGACTACATTTCTATCTTTCATCAAAATAGAATTTTCTATCAATTGCATATAATTTTCACTATACGTTCTTTGTCCTTTCAAAGAATCTAAAGCTATTGTTTTAATAAAAAGCTCTTGTGCCTTTTTGTATTTTTCTTGTTCCTTGTAATTTTTTGCTATTCTGTAGTAAATGTCATTTTTTACATTTTTATAGTAATCACTAGCTTCATAAGCAGGGACTTTTTTAAGAGATAAAGCTTTATCAAAATTTTTATTTGCCTTGTTATATTCTTTTTTAAGACTTTGAGCAATGCCTAAATTAATTAAAGCAGATTCTTCTTGCATATACCCCAGTTTTTTGATGCTAGTTTCTACGGCTTTTTTTCCGTAAAATTCTGCTTTGTCATAATTTTTAGCAGTTGTAAACAAGATAGTTAAGTTATTATATAAAGTAGATAAATAACCTTTTTCTTTCTCTTCAGCAATTTTTATGGCTTCAAAATAAATTTCTGCTGCTAATTCATATTCATTTTTTACAACTTCATAGAAAATTGCTTTATTTTCCATATTTAAAAGTTGTCCTAAATGAGAATTGTTTTTCTTTGAATACTCAATACCTTTGTTTGCATAATACAAAGCGCTATCGCTTTGTTTATCTATAAAAGAGTACGATTTTCTTGCAATATTAACAGCTACTGAATCATATTTAGTTTCTAATTTTCTTTGTCCTTGAACTTGAAAAGAGAGAAAAAACAATAAAAAAAATATTTTTAAATCGAATCTCATAATCTCAAATCTAATCATTAATTCCACCTCTTCTCATTGTCTTTTCAGCAGCATAAGTTTCTGCAGTTTCAATCATTTCTACTTCTTCATCTAATGCTGTGCAAGAACTAAAAGCAATAACAGTAAATAGAATAATTAAAATAAAAAATAATTTTGTTTTTTTCATCATAAATAATTTTATAGATTAATATTTCTCTATAAAAATATAAATTATGAATCTATTTTAAAAACAGAGGTGTGTAATTGGTAAGAAAGTATGTGTAATTTGTTAAAATTTAATTACAGCTTCTACTTCTTTATCTCCTCTTTTTACAGTGACATTAGTAGCATCTCCTTTTTCAAAAACAGATAATGCTCGCATATAACTCATCATATTTGTTACTAAACTGTCACCCAGCTTTACAACAATATCACCTTTTTTTAGTCCAGCCTTTTGAGCAGGTTTGTCTTCAGAAACACCATCAATTCGCATTCCTTTACCATCAAATAAATAATCAGGAATTACACCTAAGCCGACTTTAAAACGAGGTGTATTTTCACTTTCATTTTTGGTTTTTCTAAAGGCAAGTTTTCCATTATCATCTAAATCAGAAATAATATTAAAAATGTATTCAGAAATTAAATACATTCCTTCATAATTCAGTTTTTCAGAATCATCCCCAGGTTTATGATAATCTT
The DNA here is from genome assembly GCF_002954685.1 of Polaribacter porphyrae. GTDB lineage: Bacteria > Bacteroidota > Bacteroidia > Flavobacteriales > Flavobacteriaceae > Polaribacter > Polaribacter porphyrae. Next base: position 3,424,487 of record NZ_MSCN01000001.1, read on the forward strand.
CATGTTGTCCTGTAAAAAAGTGTAAAACAGGAATATCAGCCAAATAAAAACTTGTATGATCACTTGGGCCAACTCCACTTTCTTGCTGAATCAATTTAAACTTGTCATTATGAGATTTTAAAACTTGTTTAAAGATAGGTGAAGTGCCAGTACCATAAACTGCTAACGAAGAATCTTTTTTCATACGTCCAACCATATCCATATTAATCATGTAGGATACTTTTTTTGTGTTAATGGTTGGATTTTTTACAAAATAGTTAGAACCTAAAAGCCCCATTTCTTCTCCAGAAAAGCCCATAAACAAGTAATTGTTATTTGTGTTTTTTCCTTTTAATTTGGCTGCAAGATTAAGCATAACAGCAATTCCAGAAGCATTATCATCTGCACCATTATGAATGGCTTTAATAGAATCTCTATACAAAGAGCCCTCACCACCAAAACCTAAATGATCATAATGAGCACCAATAATAATGGTGTTTTCAGCTTTATTATCTAAAAATCCAATGACATTATTTCCTGTAATTGTACCATCTCCATTTACATCAAATTTTACTTCTTCGTGCGGATTTGTTTTAGGTTTAAAAGAGAATGATTGCAAATAGCCATTAGTTCCTTTTTTTAATAAACCCAATTCTTCAAATCTTTTTGAAATATAACCTGCAGCTTTTTTTTCGCCTTCAGTTCCTGTTTGCCTTCCTTCCATCTCATCAGAAGCTAAAAAAATTACATCTTCTTTAATTCGATTTTCTTGATTTTTTTCTGATGTACAAGAAACTAAAAATGCGAAAAAGATAAGTATTAGGCTATTTTTCATTACGAGAATATTATTTTTGCAAAGTTAATTAATAAATAAGAAAATGAGAATTCTTTCTTTACTTGTATTGATATGCTTAATGGTTTCTTGTAAGACTGATAAAAAACAAACTGAAACAAAACCCACAGAAAAAATAGTCAAAGATTCTTTGATTTACCCAGAAGAAAAACATTTTAAAAGTTTACGTCAAGTAACATTTGGAGGTGATAATGCAGAAGCATATTGGAGTTTTGATGACAAGCAATTGGTATTTCAATCAAACTATAAAAACTGGAATGTGGGTTGTGATCAGATGTTTTTAATGAATGCTGATGAGAACTTTAAAAATAAAATGCCTCCAATGATTTCTACAGGAAAAGGACGTACAACTTGTGCCTATTTTCTGCCAGATAACAAACACATTATTTACGCATCTACGCATTTGGTTGATGAGAATTGCCCTGAAGTTCCCTTACGTAAAAACGGAAAATACATCTGGCCAGTTTATGATAGTTTCGATATTTTTATGGCAGATTTAGAAGGGAATATTGTAAAACAATTGACCAATGAAAAAGGCTATGATGCAGAGCCAACAGTTTCACCTAAAGGTGATAAAATAGTGTTTACTTCTACAAGAAGTGGGGATTTAGAATTGTACACCATGAATATTGATGGCTCTGATGTAAAACAAATTACGGATGAATTAGGTTATGATGGAGGTGCTTTTTTCTCTCCTGATGGAACAAAAATTATCTTCAGATCTTCAAGACCAAAAACCAAAGAAGCTATAAAAGCATATAAAGATTTATTAGCAGAAGGTTTGGTAGAACCAACAGAAATGGAATTGTATATCTGTAATGCAGATGGTTCTGATTTACGCCAATTAACAGATTTAGGCAATGCAAATTGGAGTCCATTTTTTCATCCTTCAGGAAAAAAGATCTTATTTTCTTCAAACTTTGAAGCAGAAAGAGGTTTTCCTTTCAACTTATATTTAATAGACATTGATGGTAAAAATTTAGAAAGAGTAACACATGGAGAAACGTTTGATGCTTTTCCTGTTTTTTCTAATGATGGTAAAAAGTTAGCCTTTTCATCTAATAGAAATAATGGAGGTGGTAGAGATACCAACTTATTTATTGCAGAATGGCAGGACTAAAAGGACTGACAGGCTGAAATAAATAAAAAGAGATACCAACTTGTTTATTGCAGAATGGCAAGATTAATTTGGTTTTTCCATACAGTTTGTCACTCTGAAAGAGTCTCAAAAGTATTATTTGGTTTGTGTGAGACGCTTATAGCATGACAAACTATACAGAAATCTTAATTGTAAACAAAAAAATGGCTTGGACAAAAGAAAAAATCTTAATTAATATCGAAAAATTGATGCGAAGCAAATTCTCTGAACCAAGAGAAGCTTTCGATTATTTTGATGAAGACAAAGACGGAAACTTAACCAAGTCTGATTTTAAAAAGTTGTTAAAAGAAGCAAAAGTAAGTTCGTTAATCAGAGGTTTAGTAGCCGAATTTATGATGCAAAGTTTTGATGCCAATAAAGATGGTTTTGTAAGTTGGATAGAGTTTCAAGAAGCGATAAAAGAATCAGGAATTAAAAAGTAATTTTTTATCTTTAGAGTAAATTAGAATTAAAATTATGGGAGCAAAAGAAAATATACTAAGAGATATTCATACTTTAATCACAAAACAGTTTGAAACTCCAGAAGAAGCGTTTCAAAATTTTGATGAAGATAAAGATGGTGCTTTAAACAAGTCTGAAATTAAAGATTTATTAAAAGCAGCAGGAGTTGGTGGCTTAATTAGAGGTATTGTAGCTAATGAAATGCTAAAAGGCTATGATAAATCTGGTGATAAAACTATTAATTACGAAGAGTTTAAAGTAGCTATTGCAGAATTAAATAGAGATTATTAACAACTTAAATAAATAAGTAGGAATCAATGATTTCTCATGGTACTTTTTTATTTGAGGGGGTATTTAAATCGCGTATATTTGCCAACATTGAAGAAATCAAATTTAACGAATGAAGAACATTAGAAACTTTTGCATCATTGCACATATAGATCATGGTAAAAGTACATTAGCAGATAGATTGTTAGATTATACAGGATCTGTAACTGAACGTGAAAAACAAAATCAGTTATTAGATAATATGGATTTGGAGCGTGAACGTGGAATTACCATAAAATCGCATGCAATTCAAATGGATTATGTTCATGAAGGAGAAGACTATATTCTCAATTTAATTGATACTCCAGGTCACGTAGATTTCTCCTATGAAGTTTCTAGGTCTATTGCAGCTTGTGAAGGTGCATTATTGATTGTTGATGCTGCACAAAGTATTCAAGCGCAAACAATTTCTAACTTATACCTAGCTTTAGAAAACGATTTAGAAATTATTCCTGTTTTAAATAAAGTAGATTTACCTTCTGCTAACCCAGAGGAAGTTACAGATGATATTGTAGATTTATTAGGTTGTGATCCAGAAGAAGTAATCCATGCAAGTGGAAAAACTGGTTTTGGTGTTGATAATATTTTAGAAGCTATTATCGATAGAATTCCTGCTCCAGAAGGAGATCCTGAAGCACCATTACAAGCCTTAATTTTTGACTCTGTTTACAATTCTTACAGAGGAATTGAAACGTATTTTAGAGTAATTAATGGATCAATCAATAAAGGGCAACGTATAAAATTTATGGCTACAGATAATGAGTATTTTGCTGATGAAGTAGGTACTTTAAAGTTAGAGCAAGTTGTAAAAAAATCTGTAAAAACAGGTGATGTTGGCTATTTAATTACAGGTATTAAAACAGCAAAAGAAGTAAAAGTAGGAGATACCATTACAGATGCAAGCAACCCAACTACAGAAACTATAGATGGTTTTGAAGATGTAAAACCGATGGTTTTTGCAGGTATTTATCCTGTAGATACAGAAGATTATGAAGAGTTGCGTTATTCTATGGAAAAACTGCAATTAAATGATGCTTCTCTGGTGTTTCAACCAGAAAGTTCTGCTGCTTTAGGTTTTGGTTTTAGATGTGGATTTTTAGGAATGTTACACATGGAAATCATTCAAGAGCGTTTAGAACGTGAGTTTAATATGACAGTAATTACTACAGTTCCCAACGTAAGTTATCACGCCTTTACCAATAAAGAACCAGATGATGTTTTAATTGTAAACAATCCAACAGATTTACCTGATCCTTCAAAATTAAATAGAGTAGAAGAGCCGTTTATAAAAGCATCAATTGTTACAAAATCAGATTTTGTTGGGCAAGTAATGAGTTTATGTATTGAAAAACGTGGGCAAATTGTAAATCAGACCTATTTAACTACTCAAAGAGTTGAGTTAATTTTTGAAATGCCATTAGCAGAAATTGTTTTCGATTTTTATGACAGATTAAAAACAGTTTCTAAAGGGTATGCTTCTTTCGATTACCATCCAATAGGTATGAGAGCATCAAAGCTAGTAAAAGTAGATATTTTATTAAATGGAGATTCTGTAGATGCACTTTCTGCATTGTTACACGCAGATAATGCGTATACAATTGGTAAAAAGATTGTTGAGAAATTAAAAACTTTAATTCCTCGTCAACAGTTTGATATTCCTATTCAGGCTGCAATTGGTGCAAAAATTATTGCCAGAGAAACTACAAAAGCATTGCGTAAAGATGTAACTGCAAAATGTTATGGAGGTGACATTTCTAGAAAGCGTAAACTTTTAGAAAAGCAGAAAAAAGGAAAGAAAAGAATGCGTCAAGTTGGTAATGTAGAAATTCCACAAGAAGCTTTTATGGCTGTTTTAAAGTTGAATGATTAAGTATGAAAAAAAGTCAGATTTTAGGAATTATAATCTTTATAGCTAGCATTTTTTTAGCTTTGTTATGGGATAAACAATTTAAATATGCTGATTTTTTTGATTTTATTTTAGGTATTGTAGCTGCATTAGGAGCAAGTATGGTTTTAAAATTGTTTCCAGTTTTTAGAAAGCTTGATAAATAATTTAGTTTTTTTACTCTTTAAAAACTAAAGCTAATTCATTTATAAAATGTATGACGTAGTTATTGTTGGTGGTGGTACAGCAGGTTTAATGCTTGCTAGAGAGCTTGGTAATAGTAAAAAGAAAACCTTAATTTTAGATCGAAAAAAAAATCTTTTAAATTTTTCTTTTAATACACTTGGTAGCTTCATAAATTTAGAAGAATTTCAACTTACGGATTATTGCGTTGCTCAAAAAATTGATACAGCAGTTATACATTCAAAAACATTTAAAGATCACCTAGAAATAGATGCTTACATTTTAGACAAGAAGAAAGTTCACGAAGAATTAATTGCTTCTATAGACACGAATTTTGTTGATATAAAATTAGATGTTCAAATTACTGAAATCAACCAAAATATAGATGCAAATTTCACTTCAGTTGTAGATAAAAAAGGAACTATTTATAAAGGAAAAATTTTTATAGATGCCTCTGGCACAACAGGTGTAATTAGTAGAAAAATTGGCTTATGCCCTAAAGTCACTGAACTAGCAACTGGTGTAGAATATAATGTGAAGTATTTAGGAAATTCTAATGAAGCACATTTAATGATTGGTAAAGATTATAAAGGTGGTTATGGTTGGATTTTTCCATTAAAAAATGAAAGGGCAATTATTGGTTTTGGTTCATTTGACACAAGTATGATTAAAGGTTTAAAAAAGAAATTGAACCAAATTTTAGAATTACCAAATATTAAAAAATTAGTAAATAAAGATAATGATTTAGTAGAGGGTGGCAGCATACCTATAACACCAGTTTTACAAAAATTTATACAGGGTAATTTAGTTTGTGTTGGTGATAGTGTGTCACAAGTAAACCCAATTGTTGGTGAGGGTTATAAGTTTATTTTTGAAGCTGCAATTATGGCAAGTAAGGCTATAATAAATGCTTTAAATAAAAATGATTTAAACTTGCTTTTAGATTTTGAAAAAGATTGGAAAAAACGCTTTTTATCCAACTACGAACGTTCTAAAATTGCTCAAAAACGAATCTTTGCACTTTCTAAATATGATTTTTTAACCGATTTTGGTATGATATTGCTAAAATTAAGAGCTAATAAAAAAAATGTTCAAACACTTTCTGGAGAGTATTAATAATTATTTTTTGTTTAATACTGATGAATTCCATCGTTTAAAAATGTAGTATTGGTGAATTAATTCACTTTAAAAACGTATATTTGGTGAGTTAAATCACTAAATATACGTATATTTGGTGAATTGAATTAAATAATGATTAAAAGACAATTATATCGTCAAATAGAAAAAAAGTATCACAAAGGTAAAGCTATTGTTTTAGTTGGTCCTAGACAAGTTGGTAAAACAACTTTGATAAAAAAAATATTAGAGGATAAAACATATCTTTTTTTAGATGGAGATGACCTAACTATAAGAACGCTATTAGAAAATACAAATACAGAGCAGTTAAGATCGATTATTGGCGATTTTAAATTTGTGTTTATAGATGAAGCTCAAAGAATACCAAATATTGACTTAACATTAAAAATTATTACAGACCAGTTTAAAGAAGTACAACTTTTAGTAAGTGGCTCATCTGCATTTGAACTTAAAAATTTAACTAATGAACCCTTAACAGGTAGAAAGTTTCAGTTTAATTTACTACCTATTTCCTGGAAAGAGTTCGAAGATAACATCACTTTTGTAAAAGCTACACAACAATTAGAACAACGTATTTTATATGGAATGTATCCTGATATAATAAATAATTTAGGTGATGAGGTTGAGTTGTTAACCAATTTAGCAGATAGTTATTTATATAAAGATATTTTATCTTTTCACAATATAAAGAAACCAGAAACTCTAGAAAAATTGGTACAAGCTTTGGCATATCAAATTGGGCAAGAAGTTAGTTTCAATGAACTTTCTAGATTATTAGGGGTTGATAAAAACACAGTAAGTACATATATTGATATTTTAGAAAATAATTATGTAATTTTTAGATTGCAAAGCTTTAGTAAGAACTTAAGAACGGAAATTAAGAGAAATCAAAAAATATATTTTTATGATTTAGGTATTAGAAATGCAGTAATTAAAGATTTTAAACCTTTGGCAATGAGACAAGATAAAGGAATGTTGTGGGAAAATTTTTTAATTGTTGAACGTTTAAAAACAAATTTATACAACAAATCTTTTGCTAAAACTTATTTTTGGCGAACTACAAGACAACAAGAAGTAGATTATATAGAAACTTTATACGATAGCATAAAAGCTTTTGAATTTAAATGGAACAGGAAACAAAAAGTGAAAATACCTAAAACTTTTGAAAACACATATAATGTGAAAGTTGAGATTGTTGATAGTGGTAATTTTAGAAGTTTTATATATAAGTAAAATACTACTCTTCAACTCTCCAGCCATTTCCTAAAATCAGACGTAGTAGAAGAACTTGTCATTACTTTTTCTTTATGATTTTTGATAGAAATGAGTAATCTGTTTTTAAAATGACTTTCAATTTTTTCGATAAAATCGATATTTACAATTTCACTTCTGTTGATTTTAAAAAATTTCTTTGGGTTTAATTGTTGTACAATAGACCCTAAATTTTGAGAAATCGTATGACGTTTTGCGTCTTTATCATTTACCAAGCAAAAATCACCAGAAGCTGTAATTAATGAAATATCTATTGCATTCAATAATTGAATACCTGATGCCTTTTTAATTACAAACCGTTTTTTATAAGTATTGTATTCTTGCTGTAATGCTGTTTTTAAAACGTTAATTGTAGAATTATCTAAAGGATTATAATCTCCTTTTTTAAATAATGATTGATATTTTAAAATGGCTTTGTTAAATTCATCTTGAGAATAAGGTTTTAAGATATAAGCAATTCCGTTTGTGTTAAAAGCTTGAAATAAATACTCATCATGAGCAGAACAGAAAATGATTGGAGCATCAATTTTAATTTTATTGAATAAATCAAAAGACAACCCATCTAATAATTGAATATCAGACAAAATAAAATCGTATGAGTTTTCTTTCAAAAGCTTTTCAGCATCAACAATAGAACGTGCCCAATCTTGTGATATTTTTATATTAAAAAAAGTATCTAAACATTTTGTTAACTTTTGATAAGCTGGTATTTCGTCTTCTATAATTAGTATATTCATTTTATTTTTTCTTTTAAAAATGGAATAATATATGATAAAACTTTTTCGCTTTTTTCTTCGTGAGGAAGTAAAGAAGCATTTTTTATTGGAATTATTTTACAATTTTTATTAAATTGATTCACCATTTCTCTGGCTTTTTTTATGGGGAATGTTTTGTCATCTTCTCCCCAAATTAAAAGCGTTTTTGCCTTTATTCTTTTATGATTTTCTTTAAAACTATCAATCACTTTCCAATCAATCCCTTTTAAATATTTAAAAGCATTTATAGTTTTTTCTTTGGATGAAATAATTGGTTTTATATAAACATCTAAATTCTCTGAATTTTTAAACATACTTTTATCAGAGTACGCTTCTTTAAATGCCATTGAAGATTTTACAAACCAAGAATATTGCAATGCTTTTCTAATAATTATTTGTGCCAAAGGAATTAATCCTATTTTTTGATAAAAAGGAATCCAAGGTGGCCTATGATATGGAATTTCTGTATTTATCAATATTAATTTATTTACTAATTCTGGTTTTTGAATAGCAATAATTCTTGCAACAGTTGCACCAGAATTATGAGAAATTATAGCACATTTTTTAATGTTTTCTTTTTTTATAAATTCTAAGACATAATTTGCTTGTGATTTACTATCAACTTTAGCATTTTTTGTCATTTCACTATTGCCTAAACCTGGTAAATCTAAAAGATAACAAGCGTTATTTTTTGCAATTTCTTTGGTGATTTTTCTCCAAGTATAGCTATTGGTTGGGAAACCATGAATAAAAATTACAGGGCTACCAATTCCAAACTTTTTTAAGTTAATAGCAATATTATTAATCTTTATTAATTTACTAGTATCATTTATACTATTCATATTAGTTACTTAATTCAATAATAGGAATAAATACTTCAAATTTATTTTCCATATCATGAACCTGAATCTGTTCGTCAGAAAGTAATCGATATCTAGATTTCAAGTTCTGTAAACCTGTTCCAAAAGATTCTAGTTTTGCCTTTATTTTTGATTTATTATTGGTTATAATTAGCCAACCTTCATTAACTTGAATAGAAGTTTTTATAGGCTTTTGCCCATCAGATTTATTGTGTTTTACAACATTTTCTAATAAGCTCTGCAAGGCTCCTGTTGGAATAAATTTTTCAGAGATATTTATATTTTCTTTAATAGTAAATTCATAATCGTTTCCAAATCTGGTTTTAATCAAAAAAATATAATTTTTAACAAGTTCTAATTCTTCTGAAAGCTCCATAACTTCGGAATCTTTAGTTCTAATTAAATATCGATAAATTAAAGAAAGTCTGTTAATATATTCTTTTGCTTTTATAGGATTACTATCTATCAAACTGTCTAAAGTATTTAAATTATTAAATAAAAAATGTGGATCTAGTTGACTTCTTAACAGTTTTAATTCGTTTTCTTTTTGTTGTTTTTGCACAAAAACTAATTCTTGCTGACCTTCATAAAACTTTTTAATTAATAAAATTCCCAATGGTAATCCTACCATATCAGCAGCATTATATAAACCTCTAATTAGAAAAGGAATAATTTTAGTAATTGTGCTTAAAGACTTTCCTGCACTTAATCTCCCAATAGCATTATCTAAAGCTCCTACTATAATTAACAATAGTAAGCTTGATATAAAAAAAGGTAAATACTTTTTTCTTTTTACTAAAAATTCTGGAATAATTTTTCGAATTAAAACTAAAATTAAGAAAATAGATAAAATTGTTGATGTCGGAAAATCTACGATATATTCAATTACTTTGTTACCTTCCCTATAATAATCATATGAATTTAGTAAAATATTAGTACCAAAAACAATGGCTAATATAATCCAGTCAGATTTGTTTAGTTTTGTGTTCATTACAGACGAAGATATTAATTATTAGAGTTAATTCTGTTTTCTTCGTCTCTGTTTTGATTTCTGCTCGATTTTTTCTTACCAAATTTAGAACCAAAACTATAAGATAATCTTAACTGAATATTTTGTCTAGAACCATTGCTTTCAACAGCAGCTGTTCCATTTCCATAATCAATATTACCAACAAAACCTCTGTTTAACATTTTATTAAAACCAAGATTTACTTTTAATTTATCATCTAAAAACTTTTTACCAAAAGAAAAGTCTAATTCTGCCAACCAATCTACTTCTATTTGACCTTCTAAAGCTCCTGTTCCATAGTTTCCACTCATTTCAAAATTAATATCCCAAGGCAATTCGTAACTAGCTTGAATAAACCAATAGGTGTTCCACTGATTTAAATCTACCCCAAAAGTTGAAGATTGATAATCTGTATTGGTAACAATTATACCTGTGTAACCATCTAACCCTTTTATAAAGCTTAAAGGAGCAAATAATCTAAAATTCCAATTGCTATTATTTTCTACATTTACTTCTTGCTGACGAATTTGAGCTGTAGTATTGTCTTGTTTTATTAACTGAAAAATAACATCGTCTGTTTTGCTATATCCAATAGTGAAAAACGGTTGTCCTTCATAAGTCAAATTGAATTGAAAGTTATTTGTAAAAGATGGTGCTAATCTTGGGTTACCTTCACTTGCAGAAAACGGATCTAAAAATTGCTGAAAAGCATTCAAACTATTATAACCAGGCCTTTGTATTCTATAACTGTAAGATAAACTTGCCCCTAAAATATCATTAAATTTTCTACTAATACTTGCACTTGGGAATAACTTTTGAATTGGACGTGGTTGTACTACAGTTTTCGTTTGACCATTTTCCATAAAGGTTGATGTACCATCTGTATTGCTATCTTCATAACGTAAACCTCCAGAGAAAGACCATTTTCCAAAAGTCGCATTTATTTTTGTGTAGAACGCAAGAATAGTTTCATCAATTACAAACCTACTACTCTCTGTATCTACTGGATCAAAACCTCCATTATTATCATCTATAAAAGATTGTAAATCATTATCTGTAGTGACATCTGCAAAACGCGAACCTGCACTTAATTTAAAATTCTCTGTAAATTCTTTTGAGTAATCTAATCTGTAGGTTTTTATGTTATAAGTTCCATCTTGTATGTATCTTCTGTCAGTAAAAGGTATTGTGCTACCAGCAACATCATATAAAGTATTTGTGTTATCATTTGTAAAATCGATATAATTAAAATCTAACAACAATCTTTCTGAATCTGTTTTATATTCATAATAAGGATTGATGTTATAATTAGTTCTATCTCTATCAAAACTATTTTCAGAAAATAAGGTTTCTGTATTGTTAGCATCAGAAATAATTGTTTTACTAGTGGCAATTCTTTCAGAACTTCTAGTGCTTAAACGCCCAGATACACCAATAGAATGTTTGTCATTAATATAATAATCCAAGTTTCCAGAAATTGTATTGTTAACTGGGTCATAAGGCTCTTTGGTAACTTGGTCATACGTTTCATTACCTACAGTTCTTACTAAAAACAAATCATCTCTCCAAGTAGGTTGAGAGTGGTTTACTCTAGCTTGCCAATTTAATTTGTTTTTATAGCTAGCAATAGAAAAACTAGTTCCATATTCAAAACCTTCATCTTCTCCAACCCAAGCAGTTGCACTACCATGAGTTCCTAAACGAACATTTTTCTTTAAAATGATATTAATGATAGCTCCAGAACCAGATGCTTCATATTCTGCACCTGGTTGCTCTATAACTTCAATTTTAGCAATATTATCTGCAGGGAAATCACGCAATAATGTTTCTACATCCATATATTCTGTAGTTTTATTGTTGATTAATATTCTAACTCCTCTGTTACCAGCAATAGAAATTCCATTATTGGTAACTAACACTCCAGGTATTTTACGCATAACATCTTGTAAATTGGTGTTTATCATTTCCGATTTTTCTAAATCTACAATCAGTTTTTCTGCAGTTTGTCTAATTACAGGACGTTTACTTTTTATGACAACTTCATTTAAAGTTTGGCTTTCTTCTTTTAGAGTAATATTGAAAGTTTTATTTTCATTTAATTGAAATTCTGCTATTTTTTCTGTCTTAAAACCTAACATCGAAATTTCCATTTTGTATTTTCCTGTTGAAAGATTTTCAACACTAAAAAAGCCATTGTCATCTGTAACTGCTCCTTTTGGGTTTTGTTCGTCACCAGTTTTATATACAATAATATTTGCGAATGGTAGTGATTCTTTTTGTTCGTCAATTATTTTCCCTGTGATTTTGTATTGAGAAAAAATGGATAAGCTACTAAAAATAATAAGTAAGGTTGTGATAGTTTTTTTCATTGTCTTTGTTTTACACTTCAAAATTGGTTGATTATTAGGCGTTAAAAAATTAGAATCTGATGAATTGGGTTAAAATTCCGATAAAGAGATATTTATTCTCTATGTTGTTAAGACGTAAAATATTCTTAAATAGTTTCCTTACATTAATAAAAAATCGCCTATAAACTAGATTTATAGGCGATTCTTGTGTTTTTATTTGTTTGATTATTGAATAACTATGTTTTATTATCCAAAATTGGATTAAAAGCATACATAAAAAAAATAAACCTTTTGAAACGGGTTATTTCTGATAAATAATTATTTATTATCTATTAAAAAATCTAGCATATAACAAAATGGTTAGTGTAAAATAGTTGTACTACATCAACAGCAATCGAAAAACTAATAAAAAAGACCATAAAAAGGTTCTAACCCTGTTGTTAAAAACTAGTTTTTGTAGCGTAATTTCGGTGTAATTAGAGTTTGAAATCTTATTATGTAAAGGAACAAATACAGTAAAAGTATATATCCAAAGAAATACAACCAAAAAAGTATAAACACTATTTTTAAGACTAAACTGATAAATAATTAGCATTAAAGAAAATACCAGTTGATATAGCATTAAAGGTATTACAATAAGTGCGATTCTAGAGGTATATTTGTTGTGCCAAATAACTAGATTTTCTTTTTTATAATAGAGAAAACTTGGGTAAATAATTAATTGTACCATCCAAATTAATACAACTAAACCAGCATCTATTAGTAAAGAATATTGTTTTAAATACAGAAAATAGATTTCCATAATTTAATCTTGATATTCATATTTTTTTAAAATATCTAAAGAAGTGTATTGTAAAGATTTAATATGGGTAGCTTCTAATATTACTTTTGGAGCTTTACCAGCATTTTCTGCTTCTAACCATCTAGAAATACACAAACACCATTTATCTCCGGGTTTTAATCCGAGAAAATTCCATTGTGGAATGGGTGTAATTAAATCATTTCCTCTACTAGCTGAATAATCTAAAAAATCTTTGGTTACAACTGCACATACTGTATGAGTACCAAAATCATCTTTAGTAGTTCTGCAAAAACCATCTCTAAAAAAGCCAGTAATAGGTTTATAACAACAAGCCATAAGAGGCTTATTGTAAACATTTAATTCCATTTATTGATTTTTTAACAAAAAAACAGCTTTTAAGTTATAATTTAATCAAGTTAATCTCTACTACCAAGAACCTGCATTCCCCAATATAATAACATAGCTAAAGAACCTAAAGCAGCAACTAAATACGTTCTTGCAGCCCATTTTAAGGCATCTGTAGAGCCAGCTAATTCTTGTTGAGAAACCATGTTTTTATTTTTTAACCATCTTAAGGCTCTATTACTAGCATCATATTCTACAGGTAAAGTCACAAAACTAAATAGCGTAGCTAGAGCCATCATAGCTAAACCAGCCACAGCAATATAAAATCCAATTCCAGAAGCTCCAGAAGCAGCACCTAAAATCAAACCACCAATTACCAACCATTGAGAAAATTTTGATGAAATACTAACCATAGGAACTAATTTAGAACGCATGGTTAACCAATCGTAAGCAGTTGCATGTTGTACAGCATGCCCAACTTCATGAGCAGCAACAGCAGCAGCAGCAGCATTTCTTTGATTGTAAACAGCTTCACTTAAATTTACAGTTTTATCTTTCGGATTGTAATGATCTGTTAGTCTACCAGGAGTAGAAATTACCTTTACATCATAAATACCATAGTCTGCTAACATTTTTTGTGCTATTTCTGCACCACTTAATCCATTTCTTAAACCTACTTTAGAATATTTATCAAATTTTCTTTTTAAGGTATTGCTAACTAGCCAACTTACTAAAGAAATTACACCAATTAAAATATAAAAACCCATCATAATTTATAGTATTTTAAAATTATATCATTTTTGTTTGATAAATTTACAACATAAAGTATTCCAAAACTTTTTTTTGCTTTAAAAATAATGTTTTGACGTATTTATAGTCTGTATTTTAATAGTTTATTAAGAATTAATGCCATAATGACAACACAACCTAACATACTTATTGTTTATACAGGAGGTACAATTGGAATGGTTAAAGATTACAAAACAAATGCACTTAAAGCATTTGATTTTAGTCAAATTATCAAAAATATTCCAGAAATCGAGCAGTTAAACTGTACAATTAGTAGTATTTCTTTTGATGAACCTATAGATTCATCAAACATGAATACCAATTACTATAAACAAATTGTTGAAATTATAGAAAATAACTACCTAGATTTTGATGGTTTTGTTGTTTTAACAGGTTCAGATACCATGTCTTACATTTCTTCTGCTATTAGTTTTATGATAGAGAATTTGCAGAAACCTATCATATTTACTGGCTCACAATTACCAATAGGTGATTTAAGAACTGATGCTAAAGAAAATTTAATAACATCAATAGAAATAGCATCAAAAAGAAAAAATGGAAAATCTATAATAAACGAAGTCTGTTTATATTTTGAGTATAAATTGTACAGAGCTAATAGAACAACTAAAATTAACGCAGAGCAATTTGAGGCTTTTACCTCAATGAATTATCCGCCTTTAGCAGAAAGTGGAGTAAACTTGTATTTTAATGAGTACTATTTACATCAACCTAAAAAGGAAGTACAAGATTTAGTTATAAGAAAAGATTTAGTTACAGATATAATAGTTTTAAAATTATTTCCAGGAATCACAGAAAGTATCGTTAAACACATATTAGAGATAAAAAATTTAAAAGGAGTTGTTCTAGAAACTTATGGTGCAGGTAATGCACCTACAGAAAAATGGTTTTTAGAATTGTTAGAAAAAGCAGTTTTTAAAGGAATTAGA
Source organism: Polaribacter porphyrae (assembly GCF_002954685.1). Lineage (GTDB taxonomy): Bacteria > Bacteroidota > Bacteroidia > Flavobacteriales > Flavobacteriaceae > Polaribacter > Polaribacter porphyrae. The sequence continues at coordinate 3,439,578 of NZ_MSCN01000001.1, forward strand.
ATTGTAAACGTAACACAGTGTGTAGGAGGAAGTGTTGTTCAGGGGCATTATGAAACAAGTCTAGGTTTAAAGCATATTGGTGTAGTTGGTGGTAAAGACATAACTACAGAATCTGCAATTGCAAAAATGATGTATTTGCTGAATGAAAATTTATCTAGAAATGAATTTGAAAAATACTTTTTAAAATCGTTAAGAGGAGAGATTTCTGAAAATGTAAGTTAAGAAATTGTAAAGTATTTAAAAATATTAGCAAATTAATCTGAAAAAAAAGAAATCACTAAAAAAAAATTTTTTTATGCCTAACATTTTTTGTTACTTGGCACTCGCTTAAAAGAAAATTAATCAAACTAAACTGTCAAAATGATAGAAAGTAAGTTAGTTTTTCTTTATTTGAGCTGAAAATTTATATCTTTAACCCGTTAACTATTAAAATTAATTTATAACAAAGATGAAAAAAGTAGTAAATGTCTTATCTGTAATAGGATTTATGTTTTTTGGAGCTATTCAATCAACTTTTGCACAAGAGGCAGCAAAAACAACTGAAGAACCAACGTTTCACCAAATATTAAAGCAAAACTTTATTGATGGTGGACCAGGATTTATGGGAATTGTATTAGTAGCTTTAATTTTAGGTTTAGCTATTGCTATCGAAAGAATTATTTACTTAAATATGGCTACAACCAATACAAAAAAATTGTTAGCTAATGTAGATGACGCTTTAAGTTCAGGTGGTGTAGAAGCTGCTAAAGAAGTTTGTAGAAATACAAAAGGACCAGTTGCATCTATCTTTTACCAAGGTTTAGATAGAGTAGATGAAGGTGTTGAAGAAGCTGAAAAAGCAGTAGTTGCTTATGGAGGTGTACAAATGGGGCAATTAGAAAAAAATGTATCTTGGGTATCTTTATTTATTGCACTGGCACCAATGCTTGGTTTCATGGGTACAGTAATTGGTATGATTGGAGCATTTAATGACATTGCTGTTGCAAATGATATTTCGCCAGCAGTAGTTGCAGATGGTATTAAAGTAGCCTTATTAACAACTGTATTTGGTCTTATTGTTGCAATTATCCTACAAATATTTTACAACTACATAGTTGCAAAAATAGATGGTATTGTAAACAACATGGAAGACGCATCTATCTCTTTAATAGATTTACTAGTTAAATATAAAAAATAAAAACAAATATGAAAAGTAACAAAATATTAAGCATCGTTATAGCTGTTATAGCTCTTGTAGGCGCTTTCCTTTTCATAAGAGTTTTAATGGAGGATAAAGTTGATATTGAAGAAAATGTAAACAACTTGCAGAACACGGTTGTAAGTCCTTTAATTTCTTTTTCCTATTGGTTGTTTATCATTAGTGTGATAGCTACTATAGCTTTGTCTTTATGGAGTTTAATTAGAAACCCAGAAAACTTAAAGAAAACTCTTGGAGGTTTACTAGTGTTAGCAGTATTTCTTGCCATTGCCTATTTCTTATCGGATAGTGCAGCAGTTTACGATGCAAACGGTTTAAAAGTACTACCTGGAGGAGAAGAAGGTTCTGCCACAAATAAGTGGGTAGGTACTGGTATATGGTACAGTGTAATTTTAGGGGGTATAGCAAGTGTATTCTTTGTTTGGGATTTAGTAAAAGGTTTAGTAAAATCATAAAACTATGGCAAGAAGAGAAAATCCAGAAATTAATGCAGGTTCAATGGCAGATATTGCTTTTCTGTTATTAATTTTCTTTTTAGTAACTACCACTATGAATGTAGATTCTGGTGTTTCTAAAAAGTTATCAGAAAAGCCACCACCAGATTATGTACCACCAGTAATTAAAGAGAAAAATATATTTGAGGTAAACATCAATAGAAATAATGAACTTCTAGTGGAAGACGAAGCTATGGAGATAAAAGATTTAAAAGATGCTGCTGTAGAATTTATCGATAATGGAGGAGGTTTAGGAAAACCTGGTGAAGATGGAACTCCAGGTACTAAATGCGATTATTGTAAAGGCGAAAGAAGTGAATCTTCTTCAGATCATCCTAATAAAGCAATTATTTCTGTCCAAAGTGATAGAGGAACAGAATATGGCACATATATTGCAGTGCAAAACGAGTTGTTGAGAGCTTATACACAGTTAAGAAATAGACTTTCTAAAGAACGTTATGGTGTAAGTTATGAAGAGCTTGAAAAGCAATATAAAGATGCAAAGAAAAGTGCTGATACTAAATCGCTTGTTGATCAGTTAAAGAGAAAGGTTGAAGATATCAAGGTTTCATATCCTCAAATTATTTCTGATGCAGAACCAACATCTTAAAAATTAATCTTTAAAATTTAACGATATGTCTAAATTTAGAAAGAAGAAAAAAGGGATGCCAGCTGTAAATACAGCTTCATTACCAGATATCGTTTTCATGTTATTGTTTTTCTTCATGGTTACAACAACTATGAGAGAAACTGATTTGAGAATTGAAAATCCGAGATTGCCTAGTGCAACTGAAATTAAGAAGTTAGAAGATAAAAGTTTAGTATCTACTATTTATGTAGGTAAATCAAAAGATCCTAATAGAGATGGAGTTGGTTATAACAAAATTCAATTGAATGATAAAATAGCTACTGCAGATCAGGTGCCTAACTTTATTTTTAGTAAAAGAGATAAAATAGCAGAAGCTTTACATCCTTTTATGACAACTTCTATAAAAGCTGATAAAGAGTCTAATGTTGGTACAATTACAGATATAAGACTTAAGTTAAGAGATGTTAACGCTTTAAAGGTTAGTTATTCTACCCAAAAAGGGTCGAACAATTAATTTACAAATATCTTACAAAAAGGGTAATTCAATTTTTGAATTACCCTTTTTTATTTTTTAAAATATACTTTTCTTTGAAATAATGTATCTTTATAAGAGTTAATAATATAAATGAGAAACACAATTTTATTCTTTTTATTACTCGTAAGCACTTTTACTGTAAATGCTCAAAAAGATTCCTTACAACTTGGAGATAGGTATGCAGATGATCAACTCTATCTTTCAGTTTCTTATGCTCAATTTTTAAATCAACCACAACCAATTACAAGAAGTGGTTTTTCTTATGGTTTATCAACTGGTTTCATAAAAGACATTATCTTAAATAAAAGAGGTAATATATCTATTGCTACAGGTGTAGGTTATGGATTTGATTTTTTTAACCACAAATTAAAAGTAGAAGAAATCAATGGAAATACAATTTTTAGTTCCTCTCCAAGTAGTAGTAATGTCTTTAAATCTCACAATTTAGAGTTCCCTATAGAATTAAGATGGAGAACATCAACTGCAAGAAAATATAGTTTTTGGAGAATTTATGGAGGTGTAAAGTTCTTATATAACTTTTCAAATACATTTAAAGTAGAGGAGAATAGTACAGTGGCTAAATATAAAAATATTAGTAATTATAATAACTTTCAATACGGCTTAACACTTTCAGCTGGTTATGATGAGTTTAATATTAATGTATTTTATAGTTTAAGACCTATTTTTAATAATGCTACTATAAGTGGAGAAGATATTAATACAAGTATTTTAAAGTTTGGATTTATTTTCTATATCTTATAAAATGAAGTAAATACAAAAGGGTGATAGTATCCCTATAAAAAAGCCGATATAAATCTCGTTAACTTTATGTGCTTTTAAATTTAACCTAGAACTTGCGAGTATACCAGAAAGTAAAAAAAAAATGATAATAATTATCAAAAAAGATTTAGTATAAATCGAGCTTAATATTAAAAAAAAACCAGCAGCAACACCTAAAGATAGTAAGTGAATACTACTTTTTATTTTAAAGTAGAATAAAATATAAACAATTAAAAGTGCCAAAGAGGTAGCAAAAAACAAAAAACTTAATTCTCTTAAATTTGCAATGTTATTTAAAGTATTGCCTAATAAAATAAATAAAACCAACATTAATAATAAAGGGATTTTACGTTCTTTTATAGTTTCTGGATGATAACTTTTAATCAATTTTATTTTTTTAAAAATAATTAAAATTAATAATGGAATGAGATAGGTAACAACAAAAACTAAACTCAAAACCATTAATCTCTGGTAGCTTAATAATCTGTTTGGGATAACTAGAAAATACAAAACAACACCTATTGTAGGTATAACTATAGGATGAAGTATTGTAGATATAAACTTATTAATATTCACTAAATCTCTTTACGTAGTCGAGCTACAGGTAAATCTAACTGTTCACGATATTTTGCAACAGTTCTTCTTGCAATTGGGTAGCCTTTTTCTTTTAAAATTTTCGATAATTTTTCATCAGTTAAAGGTTTCTTTTTATCTTCTTCAGCAATAACTGTCTCTAATATTTTCTTTATTTCTTTGGTAGAAACATCTTCACCTTGATCGTTCTTCATAGATTCAGAAAAAAATTCTTTAATTAATTTTGTACCATAAGGTGTAGATACATATTTACTATTTGCAACTCTTGAAACTGTTGAAACATCCATATTTATTTGATCTGCAATATCTTTTAAAATCATAGGTTTTAACTTGCGCTCATCACCAGTTAAAAAATAATCATACTGATGATGCATTATCGAATTCATGGTTACTAAAAGTGTTTGTTGCCTTTGCTTTATAGCATCTATAAACCATTTTGCTGCATCCAATTTTTGTTTAATAAAAAATACGGCATCTTTTTGAGATTTACTTTTCGTTTTAGATTCTTGATACCCTTTTAACATATTATTGTACTCTCTAGAAACATGTAATTGAGGAGCATTTCTAGAATTTAAAGTTAAATCTAACTCACCATCTAAAATTTTAATTGTAAAGTCTGGTACAATTTGTTCGGCTATTTTATTATTACCTGCGTAAGAACTTCCTGGTTTTGGGTTTAATTTTCCAATTTCAGAGTTTACTTCTTTCAACTCATCTTCTGAAATTGAAAATTTTTCTAATAATTTTTTGTAGTGTTTTTTAACAAAATGATCAAAAGCTGTTTCTAGTATTTCTATTGCAAGACTTCTAACTTTTGTTTTTTCTTTATTCTTAAGTTGAATAATTAAACATTCTTTTAAATCTCTTGCACCAACACCAATTGGATCAAGTCTATGTACAAAATTTTTTAAAATTTCAACTACCTTTTCTTCAGTTGTAAAAATATTAGCAGTAAATGCTAAATCATCTACTAAATCAATTATTTCTCTACGTATGTAACCACTATCGTCTATACTACCAACCAAAAACTCTGCAATAGCACGTTCTTCTTCGTTAAGACGAAATGTATTTAACTGATTTTTTAAAGATTGATGAAAACTAGTTCCTGCAGCATAAGGCACATTTTTTTCGTCATCATCTGCTGAATAGTTATTGGCTTGTGTTTTATAAGATGGTATTTCATCATCACTTAAATACTCATCAATGTTAATATCTTCAGCCTCTATTTTCTCTGTGCCAGTATCATCATATTCATTAGATAAATCTTCATCAAAAGAATCATTCTCTTCTTTACCAGTGTCTAATGCAGGGTTTTCTTCAATTTCTTGTTTTAAACGCTCCTCAAAAGCCTGTGTAGGTAATTGAATTAACTTCATCAACTGAATTTGTTGTGGAGATAATTTTTGAAGTAATTTGTACTGTAAACTTTGCTTTAGCATATAAACAAATATAAGAAATCGATTAAAATAAAATCGCCATTCTTAAAGGAATGACGATTCGTAAAATAAGTTTTATGATTTTTTTAGAACTCTGCGTTTTGAGGTGTTCTTGGAAAAGGAATTACATCTCTAATATTACTCATTCCTGTTACAAATTGCACTAATCTTTCAAAACCAAGACCAAAACCAGAATGTTCTGCTGTTCCATATTTACGTAAATCTAAATACCACCATAATTCTTCTTCAGGAATATCAAGAGCTTTCATCTTTTCTACTAGAACCTCATAACGTTCTTCTCTTTGAGAACCTCCAACTATTTCTCCAATTCCTGGAAAAAGAACATCCATTGCTCTTACTGTTTTTCCATCGTCATTTAAACGCATGTAAAATGCTTTAATGTTTGCAGGGTAATCAAACAAAATAACAGGACATTTAAAATGTTTTTCGACTAAAAAGCGTTCGTGTTCTGACTGTAGATCTGCTCCCCATTCATTGATTGGAAATTGGAATTTCTTCTTTTTATTGGGTTTTGAGTTTCTTAAAATATCAATAGCTTCTGTGTAAGAAACACGTTTAAAATTATTATCAACTACAAACTTTAGTTTTTCTAGCAAACTCATTTCACTTCTTTGTGCTTGAGGTTTACTATTTTCTTCTTGTGTTAAACGTTGATCTAAAAAAGCTAAATCGTCTTTACAAGTTTCTAAAATATCATTGATTACAGATTTTATAAAATCTTCAGCCAAATCCATATTACCATCTAAATTCATAAAAGCAACTTCTGGTTCTATCATCCAAAACTCTGCTAAATGACGAGTAGTATTTGAGTTTTCTGCCCTAAAAGTTGGTCCAAAAGTATAGGCTTTGCCTAAAGACATAGCAAAGGTTTCTGCTTCTAGTTGACCAGAAACTGTAAGATTAGTTTCTTTACCAAAAAAATCTTTAGAATAATCTATTTTTCCATCTTCAGTTACTGGTGCTTTGTTGTCTTCAAAAGAAGTAACTCTAAACATTTCTCCTGCACCTTCTGCATCAGAACCTGTAATGATTGGTGTATTTACATAGTTAAAACCATTTTCTTGAAAATATTTATGAACAGCAAAAGAAAGTTTAGAACGCACTCGCATTACAGCACTAAACGTATTGGTTCTCATTCTTAAATGCGCATTTTCACGTAAAAACTCGAAACTGTGTTTTTTGGGTTGAATAGGATATTCATCTGGATTAGAATCACCTAAAACTTCAATTTCAGAAACCTGTACCTCAACAGTTTGTCCTCTTCCTTGGCTTTCAACAATTATACCTTTTACAGATATTGATGCACCAGTTGTAATTCGTTTCAGAATATTTTCATCTGTGTTTTCAAAATCAATGACACATTGTATATTTTTTATTGTAGAACCATCATTTAAAGCAATAAATCTATTGCTTCTAAATGTTCTAACCCAACCTTTTAGGTGTACTTCTTGTAAAAGTGCATCAGAATTTAAAATTTCTGCAACATTTTTCTCTATCATATTTTATTATGTTTGATTGAATTTTCCTTAAAAATTTACTGAATTGTAAATATACCTTTTTACAATAAAATTAGCAATGTTAGGTTCTGAATAAAAATTTAAATTTATTCTTTGATTTTTATTTCTTTTGGCGGAATAATTTTAATCTTTGGTTCTTTAAAAACTTTTTTGTTTGCAATCTTTTTCTCAAAAGTAAGTAGTAAAGATGGTAACAACAATAAATTAGAAACCATTGCTAAAAGTAAAGTTACTGAAACTAACCCACCAAGTGCTATTGTACCACCAAAACTAGATAATGTAAATGTTAAAAAACCGAAGAAAAGTACAATAGAGGTATAAAACATACTTACCCCAGTTTCTCGTAAAGCAGCATAAACAGAAGGTTTAATTCTCCATTTGTTAGTAATAAGTTCTTGTCGATACTTTGCTAAAAAATGGATGGTATCATCAACAGAAATACCAAAAGCAATACTAAAAACTAATATTGTTGATGGTTTTATAGGGATGTTAAAGAAACCCATTAACCCAGCTGTAATTAATAAAGGAAGAATATTTGGTAATAATGATATTAAAATCATGGGCGGAGAACGAAACATCCAAGCCATAAATAGGGCAATTAAAACAATGGCTAATGATAATGAAAAAACTAAATTTGTAATTAAATAATTAGTCCCTTTTATAAAAACCAATGCTTTGCCAGTAATTGAAACATTATATCTGTCTGATGGAAATTCCTTATCAATTACTCTTTGTAATTGTTCTTGAATTTCATCCATCCTATCTGAACCCACATCTTTCATAAAAGTTGTTATTCTTGCATAACGTCCAGTAGAATCAACAATGCTTTTTAGCATACCAGCATCACTATTAGAATTTTTTGTGTAAGAGAAAATATAACTTTTTTCTTGATTTGTAGGTAATTGATAATATTTAGGATTCCCTTTGTAATATGCTTGTTTAGAATATTTAACAAGATTTACAGCAGAGATTGATTTAGATAATTCTGGGAAATTTTCGATAGTTTCATTAATCTTATCCATCTTTTTTAAAGTAGATAATTTCATGACTCCTTTCTCTTTTTTGGTATCAATTAAAATCTCTAAAGGCATAATACCTCCAAATTCATTTTCGAAAAATTTTATGTCTTTGTAGAAAGCCTTACTCTTTGGCATATCTTCAATTAAACTCCCAGAAACTCTAATTTTATAAACGCCAATTATTCCTAAAACGATAACAATTACAGTAGCAAAATAAATGGCTATTCTTTGGTTTTTTACAGTTTTTTCCATCCAATCAACTACATTTTCAATCCATCTTTTTTCAAGATGACTCAAATGTTTCTTTTTGGGTAATGGCATAAAACTATAAATAATTGGTATAATGAGTAAAGCCAGTATAAAAATACTGATGATGTTTACTGATGCTAAAATTCCAAACTCACGTAGTAAATTACTTTTTACAAAAACAAAGGTTGCAAAACCAGATGCAGTTGTAATGTTGGTCATTAAAGTAGCATTACCAATTTTAGAAATTACCCTTTGTAATGCCTTTGCTTGTTGGCCATGTTTTTTTATTTCTTGTTGATATTTATTTATTAAAAATACAGCATTGGGCACACCAATTACGATAATTAAAGGTGGAATTAAAGCTGATAAAACTGTAATTTCGTACCGAAACCAACCAATAAAACCAAAAGCCCAAACAACACCTATTAACACTACTAATAATGTAATAAAAGTGGCTCTAAAAGACCTAAAAAAGAAAAAGAAAATTACAGCAGTTATGAGTAAAGCACCTAAAACGAATAGACCAATTTCATCTTGAATGTTTTGTGCGTTTAATGTTCTAATATAAGGCATACCAGAAACACGGACATCTAAATTTGTGTCAGCTTCAAACTTATCTATAATAGGTATTAAAGTATTAAATATAAAATCTCTTCTTACAGGAGTATTTATAATGCTTTTTTTGATATAAATGGCAGTCTGTAATGTACCAGTTTCTTTATTGAATAATAAATTATCGTAAAAGGGGAGTTTGTTAAAAAGTTGCTCTTTTATTTTTGAAACTTCTTTAGTTGTACTTGGTGCTTTTTCATAAAGAGGCTCTAGAATAAACTTTCTTTTTTTTCTATCAGCTTTTAACTTTTTAATATCAGCAATAGATAATGTAAAATCTATTTCATCTAAATTATCAAATTGATTTACAAGATTATTCCAAGCATTGAATTTTGCAGGAGTAAATACGGTTGAATCTTTTATACCTAGAATTACAAGATTACCTTCTTCACCAAAAATTTCAAGAAATTTGTTGTACTCTAAATTAGCTTCATGATTTTCTGGAAGTAAATTAGCCTCTGTATATGAAAACTTCATATACTTCATTTGTGAAGCTAGCAAGCCAGTTATTATTGCGATACCTAATAAAACTAGATAGCGATTTCTTAAAATAAGACCAGCTACTTTTGTCCAGAAATTCATTTAGAGAAAATTTCTGCAAATGTACATAATTTGAAATAGTGTTATAAAAAAAGAGATGTTTAAAAAACATCTCTTCAATTACTTAATTATATGGTTAGTATTTCTTTTTCTTTAACAGCTAGTTTATCATCTATTAATTTAGTAAAACTATCTGTTAATTTTTGAACTTCATCTTCAGCTATTTTAAGCATATCTTCAGAAATATCAAGCTTTTTAAGTTCATTATTGGCTTCTTTTCTATCGTTTCTAACACCAACTTTAGCATCTTCAGCTTCAGCTTTTGCTTGTTTTGCCAAATTTCTTCTACGTTCTTCTGTTAAAGGTGGTACATTGATCATAATGACATCACCATTATTCATTGGGTTAAAACCAAGGTTTGCCATTTGTATTGCTTTTTCTATTTCTTGAAGCATGTTTTTTTCCCAAGGTTGTATGCTTAATGTTCTTGCATCTGGTGTATTAACATTGGCAACTTGTGCTAATGGAGTTTGAGAACCATAATAATCTACCATTACAGTACTTAACATAGCAGGCGTAGCTTTACCAGCTCTAATGGTTTTCAACTCTTTTTCTAAATGTGCAATAGCTCCATTCATTGCTTCTTTAGCAGTATCTAAAACAAATTCAACTTCTTCGTTCATTTTATTATTGTATTTAATCTCTATAAAACATCAACAATGGTACCAATTTTTTCTCCAGAAACTAATTTCATCAGATTTCCAGTTTTATTCATATCAAAAATAATAATTGGTAATTTATTTTCTTCACTTAAGGTAAAAGCAGTCATATCCATCACTTTTAACCCTTTATTAATCACATCTTTAAAAGAAATAGTATCAAATTTAGTTGCGTTTTTGTTTTTCTCTGGATCTTCATTATAAACACCATCAACCCTTGTCCCTTTTAAAATTGCATCAGCACTAATTTCAATGGCTCTTAAAACAGCTGCTGTATCAGTTGTAAAATATGGGTTACCAGTTCCAGCTCCAAAAATAACAACACGTCCTTTTTCTAAATGTCTAATAGCTTTTCTTTTAATATATGGCTCTGCTACTTCTTTAATTTCTAGTGCAGTTTGTAATCTTGTATGAACGTTTTCATCTTCTAAAGCACTTTGTAGTGCAAGTCCATTTATACAAGTAGCTAACATACCCATATGATCTCCTTGTACACGATCCATGCCATTACTAGCACCAGCAACACCTCTAAAAATATTTCCTCCACCAATAACAATAGCCACTTCTATACCTTTTTCTACAACTTCTTTAATTTCTTTTGCATATTCAGAAAGACGTTTTGGGTCTATACCATATTGTCTTTCGCCCATTAAAGCTTCTCCACTCAATTTTAAAAGAATTCTTTTGTATTGCATTTTATTTGGATAAATTAATTTCGTTAAGAAATTTTAAGTTGCACAAAATTAAACATTTTTTTCGGTTTACATATTTTAGAAAAACTTCTTTTGATTTTAAATTTCAATACTAAAATAAAATTACTGAAATAGAACTATTTACACATTGCAGGATACAATTAAAATAACTAATTTTGCAGTCGATTTTTTTAAAACGAAAAGATGAATATTACAAAAGAAAACGTAGATGCATTAAATGCAGTTGTAAAGGTTGATATAGTTGCTGATGATTACCAACCAAAAGTTACAGAAGTTTTAACAGATTATAGAAAAAAAGCGAACATTCCAGGATTTAGAAAAGGTCATGTACCTATGGGAATGATTAAAAAGCAATATGGTAAATCTGTAATGATTGATGAAGTAAATAAGCTTTTACAAGATTCTTTAAACAAATTTATCACAGAAGAAAAATTAGACATTCTAGGAAACCCATTACCAAGAATTCAAGAAGACTTTAATTGGGATGCAGATACTTTTTCTTTTGAATTTGAATTGGGTATTGCTCCAGAATTTAATGTTGATTTAACTGCAAAAAACAAAGTAAAACAATACAATATTGTTGCAACAGATAAATTAATTGATGAAGAAGTTAAAAATATCCAAACTCGTTATGGAAAAATGAGTTCATTAGATGAAGCAACAGAACATTCTAACGTTACTGGTACTTTTGTAAACGAAGAAAAAGAAATCAATAAAAAAGCTACTTTTTTAGTTAACGACTTAAAAGGAAAGAAAAACGAAAAGAAAGTTATAGGTGCTAAAATTGGTGATGTAATCGAGTTAGAAACCAAGAAATTATTCGAAGATGACCATAAATTACAAAATATACTAGGTGTTTCTCACGATGAAATTCACGATTTAGATATCAAAGTAATCTTAACAGTTGAAGATATAACCAAAACAGAACCTGCAGATTTAGATAAAGAATTATTCGATAAATTATTTGCTGATGGAAGTGTTTCTACAGTAACTGAATTAAGAGAAAAGATTAAAGAAGACGCAGAAAAACAATTTCAACAACAAGCAGATCAACAATTATTAAACGCAATTCAAGAGCATTTAATTGAAAACACAAAATTCGATTTGCCAAAAGAATTTTTAGAAAAATGGTTGCAGACTGCAGGAGAAAAAGAACTGACTGCAGAAGAAGCTACAGCTGAATATGAAAAATCCGAAAAAGGTCTACGTTACCAATTAATAGAAGGTAAAATTATGAAGGATAATGATATCAAACTTGATTATCAAGAATTGGTAGATTATGCTAAAGGTTTTATTAGAACACAGATGGCTCAATTTGGTAATATGAATCCAGAAGAAAAAGAATTGGATGATATTGCTGGTAGAATCTTACAAAACAAAGATGAAGCTCAAAAACTACAATCTCAATTAATTAGTCAAAAATTGTTGACTTTCTTTAAAGAGAATATGAAATTTAAGACAAAAGAAGTTTCTTACGAAGATTTTATAAAAGAAGTTTACAAATAAAAACTCCTATTTATTCTACTGAATTTGTTTTAGTTTCTCAAAATAAAATAAAACCTGAATTGAAAAAATTCAGGTTTTATCGTTTAAAAAAACTAACATAATATTAAGAGAATAGTTCTTATCTTTACATATTAATTCAATTAAAAAGAATATAGATAATGGATTTTGGAAAAGAGTTCGAAAAATACGCTACTAAACATAAAGGAATAAGCAGCACATATTACCAACAATTAGCAAATAGCTTAACACCATATATTATGGAAGAGCGTCAAATGAATATCACTCAAATGGATGTTTTTTCACGTTTAATGATGGATAGAATTATTTTTTTAGGTACTGGAGTTAATGATCAGGTAGCTAATATTATACAAGCACAATTGTTATTTTTAGAAAGTGTTGATGCGAATAAAGATATTTCTATTTATATCAACTCTCCAGGAGGTGGAGTATATGCTGGTTTAGGTATATATGATACAATGCAATTTATTAAACCAGATGTAGCAACAATTTGTACAGGTATGGCTGCATCTATGGGAGCTGTTTTAATGTGTGCAGGTAAAGAAGGAAAACGTTCAGCTTTACCCCATTCAAGAATTATGATTCATCAACCTATGAGTGGTACTCAAGGACAAGTTTCGGATATGGAAATTACAATAAAAGAAACAATTAAATTAAGAGATGAATTATATACAATTATTTCAAATCATTCTGGACAAACTTTTGATAAAATAAAAACTGATTCTGATAGAGATTATTGGATGAGAGCAGATGAAGCCAAAGCATATGGGATGATTGATGAAGTTTTAGCAAGAAAGTAAATTAGTTCTGTCATTGCGAACAGAGTGAAGCAATCTTTTTTTTTAAATGAGAGATAACTTCGTAGACTCGTTATGACGTTTTTAAGTAAAAACAAAATGTCGAAAGAAGAAAATTTAGAGTGTTCATTTTGTGGACGAAAAAAAGCAGAAACAGATTTGCTTATTGCAGGTATGGATGCTCATATTTGCGATAAATGTATTGAACAAGCACATGGTATTGTAGAAGAAGAAATTTCTGAAGCAAAGTCAAATAGCTTATCTAAAGATTTAATTCTAAAGAAACCATTAGAAATTAAAAATTTCCTTGACCAATATATTATCGGTCAAAATGAAACAAAACGTGCTATGGCTGTTGCTGTTTACAATCACTATAAAAGGTTATTACAAGAAGATAATGATGATGATGTTGAGATAGAGAAATCAAACATCGTTTTAGTTGGTGAGACTGGCACAGGTAAAACATTAGTAGCAAGAACAATTGCTAAAATGCTAAACGTACCTTTTTCTATTGTTGATGCAACAGTTTTAACACAAGCAGGTTATGTAGGTGAAGATGTAGAAAGTATTTTAAGCCGACTTTTACAAGCTGCGGATTACGATGTAGAAAAAGCACAGCGAGGTATTGTTTTTATTGATGAAATTGATAAAATTGCTAGAAAAGGAGATAACCCTTCAATAACTAGAGATGTTTCTGGTGAAGGAGTACAACAAGCATTATTAAAATTACTAGAAGGAGCAGTAGTAAATGTAGCACCTAAAGGTGGTAGAAAACATCCAGAGCAAAAATTCATCGAGGTGAATACTAAAGATATTTTATTTATTGCAGGTGGTGCATTTTCAGGCATTGATAAAATGATTGGGAAACGATTAAATAGACAAGCGGTTGGTTTTGGTGCATCTTTAGAAGAAGATAAAATTGATGAAGAAAACTTATTGCAATATATCACACCTTTAGATTTAAAATCATTTGGTTTAATTCCAGAAATTATAGGGCGTTTACCAGTGTTAAGTTTTATGAATCCTTTAGATGCCAAAACATTACGTGCTATTTTAACAGAGCCTAAAAACTCGATCATTAAACAATATGCCAAACTTTTTGGTATGGATAATGTTGAATTTACTATTGATGAAGAAGCACTCAACTATATTGTAGAAAAAGCAGTTGAATATAAGTTAGGAGCAAGAGGTTTACGTTCTTTGTGTGAAGCTATTTTTACAGATGCTATGTTCGATTTGCCTAGCTCTGAAGATAAAGAGTTTAATGTTACAAAATCTTATGCAGAATCTAAACTAACTAAAATAGCACTTAAAAAATTAAGAGCAGCTTCTTAATTAAGAATATTTATTTATCAGAACCTCAAAGAGTTTTACTTTGAGGTTTTTTTATTTTAGAAAAATTTGTAATTCTTATATTTGTTTTCACTTTCCAATAAACTATAAATGATATCTAGAAGTACCATAGACCGTGTTTTCGAATCTGCAAGAGTAGAGGAGGTTATTGGTGAATTTGTTCAGCTAAAAAAAGCAGGAAGTAATTTTAAAGGTTTAAGCCCTTTTGCAGATGAAAAATCACCTTCTTTTATGGTATCTCCTGTAAAGCAAATTTGGAAAGATTTCTCAACAGGTAAAGGAGGTAATGCCATTTCTTTTTTGATGGAGCATGAGCATTATACCTATCCAGAAGCTATAAAATGGTTGGCTAAAAAATATAATATCGAAATTGAAGAGACAGAGCAAACCAGTGAAGAAAAAGAGCAAATGAATGAACGAGAAAGTATGTTTTTGGTGTCTAATTTTGCCAAAGAATATTTTCATAATCAAATGCTGAATACCAATCAAGGGAAAGCAGTCGGTTTAAGTTACTTTAAAGAACGAGGTTTTAGAGAAGAAACTATCAAAAAATTTGATTTAGGCTATTGTTTAGACGAATGGGATAATTTTACCAAAGCAGCATTAACAAAAGGATATAAACTTAAATATTTAGCATCAACAGGTTTAACAATTGTAAAAGAAAACAAACAGTTTGATCGTTTTAAGGGTCGTGTAGTATTTCCTATCCATTCCATGTCTGGACGTGTTTTGGGTTTTGGAGGTAGAATTTTAAAAGCTGATAAAAAAGCAGCAAAATATTTAAATTCACCTGAAAGTGATATTTATCATAAGAGTAAAATCCTTTATGGAATTTATCAAGCTAAAAAAGAAATCGCAAAACAAGATAATTGTTTTTTAGTAGAAGGCTATACAGATGTTATTTCCTTTCATCAATCTGGAATAGAAAATGTTGTGGCATCTTCTGGTACAGCATTAACTTCAGATCAAATTAGATTGGTAAATCGCCTAACAAAAAATATTACTGTACTTTTTGATGGTGATGCTGCAGGAATTAGAGCTTCCATTCGTGGAATAGATTTAATTTTAGAACAGGGAATGAATGTAAAAGTAGTGCAATTTCCTGATGGAGAAGATCCTGATAGTTTTGCCAAAGCACATTCTGATGTAGAACTAAAAGAGTATTTAGAAAATTCAGCTCAAGATTTTATCAATTTTAAAGTATCTCTTTTACTAAAAGATGCAGCTAATGATCCTGTTAAAAAAGCGGGTTTAATTAGAGATATTGTTACGAGTATTTCTAAAATTCCTGATTCTATTCAACGTGAAGTTTATGTACAAGAATGCTCTAGAATAATGGAGATTTCTGAACGTGTTTTATTTAGTGAGTTAGCACAAATTATCTCAAAAACCAATAAAGATGAAGCCAAAAAACATCAATCAGAAAAGAAAACTCTAGAGGTTGTAAAAAAGCAAGAGATACAGGTAAAAGAAGTAGATCAACTCTCTATTTTAGAAAAAGAAATTATAAGACTTTTGTTGTTATATGGCAATGACGAGGTTGATTTTACTGAAGAAATAGTAAATATTGATGAAGATAGTAAAGAAATTGTTACAACCAGAAAGTATCAAAATACAGTTTCTGCAGAAATTTATTTGCATTTGCATGATGATGAAATTGAGTTTACGAACCCTATTTTTCAAGAAATTTATAATGAAATTATTCATCAATTAAATCAGTTTGAGAAACTAGAAATAGACAAGTTAGTAAATCATAAAAATGATATTATTTCTAGTACAGTTACTTCTATTTTAATGGATGAAGAAAAACACCAATTAAGCAATTGGGAAAGTAAAAATATATTTGTTAAAGAATCTGTTGAAGTTTTATTTAAAGCAGTGAATGATGTTGTTTTTAATTTAAGAAGAATCTTGATTGATAGATTAGTTAAAGAGAGATTAAATTCTGAAAAAGAATATTCAAATGCTGAAAAAGAAGAAATAATGAACTACAATTCTTTAAGAATTCGTCTTTTTGAAAAGCTTAATAGAGTAGTATAATTTACGTCTTATACAATAAATACTACATTTCAGAAAAAAAAGTGTTGCTAATTTAGAGAAAATTGTATATTGGTATTTGAAGAAGAATTTTACGTTATGAGAAAACTAATCCAACTTTTTAAGGTAATACCGTTATTTATCTTTTTGCCTTTTGAGATTTCAAAAGGAGCAAAAAGAAGAACTTACATAAAAATAAAAAAGACTTTGAATGCTATTTTTTTATAGCTCTCAAAATCTTTTTGTTTCTGTGTTATAATTTTTTATTCCATAAACTCATTTGGAATTTCACAGACTGGTATAGGTATCATTTTATGTTGATTAATAGTGTTTAAACGAGTATAAATTTCATAAACCTCTTTTTGCCTTCCATTAAACTCATCAGCAACTTTACCTTCATCTTGCATTTTCATAGCCCATTCTAATTCATCGTAAGAAGCCCCAATTTGATCTTCATCTGTTCTACTATCTCCAAACAAACCATCAGTTGGTTGTGCTTTTTGTATCGAATTTGGCACACCTAAATAAGCAGCTAAAGCATATACTTCAGATTTCATTAAATCTGCAATTGGGCTTAAGTCTACACCACCATCACCATATTTTGTGTAAAATCCTACACCAAAATCCTCAACTTTATTTCCTGTACCAGCAACTAATGAACCGTTAATTCCTGCTAAATAATACAAGGTTGTCATTCGTAAACGAGCTCTAGTGTTTGCTAAAGACAAATCTACTTTAGTTTTATCTTCAGTAATAGGAACTATACTTTTAAATTCCTCAAAAGTAGAAGTTAAGTTAGTTCTTACAGATGAAACATTTTTAAATCTTTCTTTTAATTGGGCTATATGTTCTTCGGCTCTAGAAACTTGACTTTCTGCTTGGTGAATTGGCATTTCTACACATAATGTAGGTAAGCCAGTTTTTGCGCATAAAGTAGATGTTAGAGCAGAATCAATTCCACCAGAAACACCAACTACAAAACCACTTACTTTTGCATTTACTGCATATTCTTTTAACCAATTTATAATATATTCAGCTACTTTTTCGGTATTCATTAATAAACTATTTTAGTATTTTTATCGTTCTAAATTCTAGTTACTAAGATACAAAGAATATGAGATTTTTTTTTAGTGTATTAATAGTTTTAAGCCTGTTTTTTTCATGTTCTAATAAAAATGAGCACCAAATTAATGTTTCTAATGTTAGTGCAGATTTTTCAGTAAAAAGATACGATGTAGATTTTTATAACGCCAATAAGCAAACACTACCCAAAGTAAAAGAAAAATATCCATATTTATTTCCAGAAGAGTTTTTTGACAGTTTAGCATTTATAAAAATTAATGATAAACAAGAACAAGAATTATTTAATGAAACTCAAAAAGTTTACAAGGATTTTTCTTCAGTAGAAAATCAACTTTTATCACTTTTTAAACACATAAAATATTACAATCCTAAATTTATAACGCCAAATATTGTAACAATGTTAAGTAATATAGATTATGAGAGTAAAGTAATTTATGCAGATAGTTTAGTGTTAATTTCTCTGGATGTTTATCTAGGTAAAAATCATCCATTTTATGGAGATTATCCCAATTATATTAAAGAAAATAATTCTAAAGAACACATTGTTATTGATGTAGCAAAATCGATTATCGATGCACAAATCTACCCATCAAACAAAAGAAGGTTTATAGATAAAATGATTTATGAGGGTAAAAAAATGTATTTGTTAAATAGCTATCTACCTGATGTTTCTGATAAAGAAAAAACAGGATATTCAATTGATAAACTAAATTGGGCAGAAGCTAATGAAGAGCAAATTTGGAGATATTTTATTGAAAAAAAATTATTGTTCAGTACAGATACAAAACTCAATAAGCGGTTTCTAGAAAATGCTCCTTTTTCTAAATTTTATATGGAGCAAGATAACTTGTCTCCAGGAAAGATTGGAGTTTGGGTTGGTTGGCAAATTGTTGATGCTTACATGCAAAATAATGACGTATCTTTGCAAGAATTATTAAAAACAGATGAAGAAATCATCTTTAAAAAGTCTAAATATAAACCTAAAAGATAATGGCTGTTAAACACAATTCTGAAGTAAAATTTACTATTGGTTTAGATGAGAATAAAGTTCCTGAAGAAATTTCTTGGACTGCACAAGATGGTGGAGTTGACAATGAATTTTCTAAAGCAGTAATGATTTCTGTTTGGGATCATAAACAAAAAGACACTTTACGTATGGATTTATGGACCAAAGATATGCCAGTTGATGAAATGAAACAGTTTTATCATCAAACCTTGGTTTCTATGGCAGATACTTTTGAACGTGCTACTGATGATGCAAAAATGAGTGCTACAATGCGTGATTTTTGTGATTATTTTGCTGAAAAGTTAGAATTGAAAAAATAGAGTTTTATCCTTTTTTAATTTGATTGATGATAGAGGTGTAGTCTTCATGATTATTTACAAAATCAAGCTCTGATACATCAATAACCAAAATATTTAAGTTTTGTTGAGTGTTTATAAAACTTTTATAGCCATCATGAATTTTTTGTAAATAATTGGCTTCAATATTTTGCTCATATTCTCGACCACGTTTTTTAATATTCTCTAAAAGCCTTTCTGTATTTTGGTACAAATAAACATACAAATCTGGTTTTGTAATTTCCTTGTACATCATATCAAAAATTTTTCTGTACAATTTATACTCCTCTTCTTGTAAAGTAATTTGGGCAAAAATTAAAGATTTGAAAATGTAATAATCAGAAATTATAAAATTTTTAAACAAGTCTAACTGTGCCAAATCATCAGACAGTTGTTGATACCTATCAGCCAAAAAACTCATTTCTAAAGGGAAAGCAAAACGTTCTTTATCTTCATAAAATTTTGGTAAAAAAGGATTGTCAGCAAAACGTTCTAACACTACTTTCGCATTAAAATCATCAGACATCATTTTAGATAAAGAAGTTTTTCCTGCACCAATGTTACCTTCAATAGCAATGTAACTGTATTTTTCTGATATGGGAATTGGTCTATTTAATTTTTCATCTACAATACTAATATCAGAACCATCATCACAATTTCGTAAACAAGTAGAAATTGGTTTTTGCTGAATAGGATGTAAAACATTTGGTGCAATTTCAACTAGAGGAACCAAAACAAATTTACGCTCCAACATTTTTGGATGGGGAAGTGTTAAAGCTTCAGAAAATATAATTTCATCCTCAAAAAGCAACACATCAATATCAATATTTCTGTCTGCATAACCTTGTGTATTCTTTCTTGTTCTACCTAGCTTAATTTCTATTTGTAATAGAATTTGCATCAATTTTTCTGGTTGATGATAAGTTATAACTTCCAAGCATATATTGTAAAAATCATCACTTTCAAAACCCCAAGAGGCTGTTTTATAAACAGAGGAAATTTTAGAAATAGCACCAACTTGATTAGCAATAGAATCAATTGCATTTTGCAGGTTTTCTAACTTGTTACCTAGATTTGTGCCTAAAGATAAAAAAGTTGTTTTTTGAGTTTTCATTGAGAACAACAAAGAAACAAAAAAGCATAAAAAAATCGCCAAAATTAATTGGCGATTTATGAACATTATGAAAAGAATTGAATTTCAGTTTAAGCCAAATTAATCCTCTTTCTTTTCTTGTCTAGGTCTTCTATCATCACGTCTGTTGTCACGTCCACGATTATCTCTACCTCTGTTGTCTCTACCACGATTATTATCTCTTGGAGGTCTAGCAACATAACCTTCTGGTTTTTCTAATAATGCTTTTCTAGAAACTTTTTCTTTACGAGTTCTTGGGTCTATTCCAAAGTATTTTACATCTAAAATGTCTCCCATTTTTACTACGTCAGAAACATTGTCAGTACGTTCCCAAGCTAATTCACTTACGTGTAATAAAACTTCGTTTCCAGGAGCTTCTGTATATTCTACAACTGCACCAAAATCTAACATTTTAATTACTTTTACTTCGTAAACAGAACCTTTTTCTGGTTTGAATAACATCGATTCTATACGAGCAATAACAGCTTCAATTCCTTCTGGTTTTGTACCTAAAATTTCGATAATTCCTTCTTCTGTAACAGGATCTTCTGTAATTACAATTGTAGTTTCAGTTTCTTTCTGTAATTCTTGAATGTGTTTACCTCCAGGACCAATAAACGCACCAATCATATCATTAGGAATACGTCTTGTAATCATTTTTGGAGCGTGTGCTTTTACATCTTCATTTGGTGTTTCTATAGTGTCTGTTAATTTTGATAATATATGCAAACGACCATCTCTTGCTTGTTTTAAAGCATTTACTAAAATCTCGTAACTTAATCCTTTGATTTTAATATCCATTTGACAAGCTGTAATCCCATCAGCAGTTCCAGTTACTTTAAAGTCCATATCACCTAAATGATCTTCATCACCTAAAATATCTGATAAAACTGCATAGTTTTCACCATCAGAAATTAATCCCATAGCAATACCAGAAACAGGTTTCTTTAACTGAACTCCAGCATCCATTAACGCCATTGTTCCAGAACAAACTGTTGCCATAGAAGATGAGCCATTAGATTCTAAAACTTCACTTACAACTCTTACTGTATAAGGACAATCAGCAGGAATCATTCCTTTTAATGCTCTTTGTGCTAAATTACCATGACCAACTTCTCTACGTGAAGTTCCTCTTAATGGACGAGCTTCTCCTGTAGAAAATGGAGGGAAATTATAATGTAAATAGAACGTTTCTTCACCTTCAAAAGATGGCATGTCTATTTGGTTTGCTTCTCTAGAAGTTCCTAATGTCACAGTAGCTAATGCTTGCGTTTCTCCTCTTGTAAAGATTGATGAACCGTGAGTTGATGGTAGATAATCTACCTCACACCAAATTGGTCTAATATCTGTAGTTTTACGACCATCTAAACGTAAACCTTCGTTTAACGTTAAATCACGAATGGCAGTTTTCTGTGCTTTAGCTACATACTTGTGAATCAATTTACCTAATTCTGCTTGCTCATCTTCAGAGAAAGAATTGAAAACCTCTTCTTTAATTTCGCTAAATGCAGCTCCTCTTTCTTTTTTAGAAGAACCTGCTTTTGCAATTGCATAGGTTTTGTCATATACTAAATCGTGAATTTTTGCAGCTAAATCTTCATCAGAATCTTCTGCTGTATATTCTCTAGTTTCTTTTTTACCAAAAGCTTCAGCAAGAGCTACTTGAGCAGCACATTGTACTTTAATAGCTTCGTGTGCAAATTTAATTGCATCTGCCATTTCTTCTTCAGAACACTCATCCATTTCACCTTCTACCATCATTACTGAATCTGCAGAAGCACCAATCATCATATCTATATCAGCTTCCGCTAATTGTGCTCTTGTTGGGTTTATTACAAACTTGCCATTTACTCTACCAACTCTTACTTCAGAAATTGGAGTTTCGAATGGGACATCTGATAATTGAATAGCAGCAGAAGCAGCTAAACCAGCCATTGCATCTGGCATAACATCATCATCATGAGACATCATCTGAATCATAACTTGAGTTTCTGCGTGATAATCTTTTGGAAATAATGGGCGTAAAACACGGTCAACAAGACGCATTGTTAATACTTCGCCATCACTTGGTCTTGCTTCTCTTTTAAAGAAACCTCCAGGATAACGTCCTGCAGCTGCAAATTTTTCTCTATAATCTACTGTTAATGGTAAAAAATCTACATCTGCTTGATGATAATTTGATACCACTGTACACAATAACATACATTTACCAGATTGAACAACAACTGAACCATGAGCTTGTTTTGCTAATTTACCAGTTTCTAATGAGATGGTTCTTCCATCTCCAAGGTCGATGACCTCTCTAAATACCTTTGGAATCATAAAATTTTAATTCTAATTTTTTAATTTGTTTGTTGTTGTGTTGTAGTACTGAAACAAGTTCAGTATAAATTGTTGTATGTTTTTCCAATGGAAATTCAAAAGGCTTGTTAGTTCTTTTGATTTTTTTTCTATTTCTGCAAAGTTTGTTAGTCTTTAAGAAATGTAATTTCTCTTTTTTGATAAGAGAATGAAGTAATAAAAAACAAAAGAGGTGCGTTTATAGCACCTCTTTTTAAGAAATTATTTTCTAATTCCTAATTCTTTAATTATTGCACGATATCTAGAGATATCAGTTTTCTTTAGATAATCTAATAAACTTCTACGCTTACCAACCATCATTACCAAAGAACGCTCTGTATTAAAATCTTTACGATTTCTTTTTAAATGCTCTGTTAAGTGATTGATTCTGTGCGTAAATAACGCAATTTGACCTTCTGAAGAACCAGTATCGTTTTTTCCTTTACCGTGTTTTTCGAAGATGCTTTCTTTTACTTCTTTTGTTAAGTACATGCCAATATTATTTAAATGATTTTTATGTATTGCATAGATTTTGCTTTGCAGATGCAAATATAGAATTATTTTTTGAATAGATTTATTTTGATATTATTATTATTATTAACATTGTGTAGGAAAAATAGGCTATGAAACTATCTTCCAAAATTCTTATTATAAACTTAAATTCTTATGAAAAACTTTTTTAAAAAGTCAATTTATGTTGTTATGTGTGTTATTTTATTCACTAGTTGCAATGAAACTGTAGATCATGAATTTTCACATGATGAAAATATTAATACTTGGGTAAAGGATAATATAGAGCTAATATCAAAATATAAAAGGAAGGACTTGTTGGCTTTTAAACGTGAAAAACAAAGAGCTATTTTAAGAGCTATGAGTCCAAAGCAAAGAAAAGTCATCTGGGAAGAAAAAGTTGATTACATTTTAAATATGAATTTATCCAAGCAAGAGATGGATTATTTAAAGTGGTTTGCAGAAGCCTTTAAAAAAATAGATTACAAATCAACAATTTCTGATGAATTTTCAGAAGAATTAGATCAGAAAGTAACATTTGCAGCAAAAAAATTTAATTGGAATAAAAATTTTGTTAATAGTACTTTTTTTTCGATTGGAAACGTAAGTGAAAAAGATTTAGTAACTGATGATAGCAATATCCAATCTAGACAACAAGAACCTGATACATGTAGTTGTAGGTCTTCTTTTTGGGGCTGTAGTGGTTTGAGTAATGATTGTGTTAAACCTGATGAATGTAAAACCGATAATGGAGATTGTGGTGTTTTTGGGAGTTCTAATTGCACAGGATATTGTTCAGCAGAAATACCATCAGAGGTGCCGAAAAATTAACATCAATGATAAAGAAAATATTTATTAATGGTGGTTTAACAATTGTAGTATATATATTATTTGTTTTTATTTTTAAAACACAAAGAATTATCTTTCCTATATTTATGATAGTAGCATTTTTTGTAAGTATGCGTATGTTATACAAAGATGTGATTGCTTCTTTATTACCATTATTAATTATTTGGTTTATACATTTGTTTTTGCCTGATACTAAAATTAATAATGTAATTATTTATGTTGTTTTTACACCACTTACATTTTTATTAGGTTACTATTTAAGAAACAAACTTCTATTGATAAAAATTCTTTATCCAATTTTGTTAGTTTTAATTGGTTTATTTGGGTTTAAGAATTTATGGTTTTTTTTAGAAAATATAAACGCTAGAAAACCTCAAAATGTACCCAAAATGGAGCTTTTATCTAATGGAAATCAAATAAGATTAGATACGATTAATAACAAAATTATAGTTTTAGATTATTGGACAACAAATTGTGGTGTATGTTTTAAAAAGTTTCCAGAATATGAAAAACTTTACCTGAAGTATATTAAAAACCCTAATGTGTTAACATATGCTGTTAATATACCTAGTAAAAATGATACTATTGGATATGCAAAAAAAATGATTGAAAAATATAATTATAAGTTTCCTGTCTTATATTCAGATTCTGATACTATTCCTAAACAGTTAGGGTTTAATAAATATCCACATCTGGTAATAATAAAAAATAAAAAAATAAGATTCAATGGTTATCCTGCACTTGAGGAAGATTACCTTTTTGTAAGCTCACTTGAAGATGAAATAGAAAGACTTTTAAATGAATAAATAAAAAAA
>NZ_MSCN01000001.1:3464399-3594077 GCF_002954685.1 Polaribacter porphyrae
AAAGCCAGCTATTGCTGGCTTTTTTTAATGCTTATTTTCTTGTCTGACAGGAATATTTTGAATTAAATCAATATATAAGTTTACTTGTTTTTTTAAATTTTTTCTTTCATAAATAGCATCTAGAAATCCATGTTCTAAAACAAATTCTGAACGTTGAAAACCTTCTGGTAATTCTTTACCAGTGGTGTCTTTAACAACCCTTGGGCCAGCAAAAGCAATTAATGCATTTGGTTCTGCAATATTAATATCGCCTAACATAGCATAAGAAGCAGTTGTACCACCAGTTGTTGGGTCAGTACATAATGAGATATAAGGAATTTTAACTTCTGCAAGTTGAGCTAATTTTGCAGAGGTTTTTACTAATTGCATTAAAGAAAGTGATGCTTCCATCATTCTAGCTCCTCCAGATTTAGAAATCATTAAAAAAGGAATTTTATTTTGAATAGCATAATCAATAGCTCTTGCAATTTTTTCGCCAACTACAGAACCCATAGAACCTCCAATAAAAGCAAAATCCATTGCTGCAATTACCAAATCTTTACCTAAAGATTTACCAACTGCAGTTCTTACAGCGTCTTTTAATTTTGTTTTTTCTTGAGCTGCTTTAACTCTATCTGTATATTTTTTGGTGTCCTCAAATTTTAATGGATCTTTAGAAGTTAATTTTTCATTTAACTCTTCAAATTTATTATCATCAAAAAATAACTCGAAATATTCTTTGCTACCAATTCTTACATGATAACCATCTTCTGGGCTTACATATAAATTCTTTTTTAGTTCTTCAGTATCTATAATTTTTCCACTAGGAGTTTTATACCAAAGACCTTTGGGTGTGTCTTTCTTATCTTCTGTTGGAGTTTGAATTCCTTTATCTGTTCTTTTAAACCAAGCACTCATAGATTTGTTTGTTTAAAAATTGTTGTTTGTTTTTATTCCTTAAAAAAGAAACCAAATACAAATGTAACAGAATTTTGTTAAGTATTTACTGCAAACAAAAAAAAAGCATTTTGAAATTTTTCAAAATGCTTTTTTAAAGATTTATTCTTTAAAATTTATAATGTATTTACATTATTTAAATCTGCAAATGCTTGTTTTAATCTTGTTTTAAAAGTCTCTTCTCCTAAACGTAACCATTTTCTAGGATCATAATATTTTTTGTTAGGTTGATCTGATCCTTCAGGATTACCAATTTGAGTTGCTAAATAATCTGCTTTTCCTTGCATGTAATCACGAATTCCTTCTGTGAAGGCGAATTGTAAATCTGTATCAATATTCATTTTAATTACACCATAGCCAATAGCTTCTCTAATTTCTTCTAAAGTAGAACCAGATCCTCCATGAAAAACAAAATCAATATGATTTTCTTCAACACCATATTTTTTTGTAATAAATTCTTGAGAGTTCTTTAAAATTTTAGGAGTTAATTTTACGTTTCCAGGTCTGTAAACTCCATGAACATTACCAAAAGCAGCAGCAATTGTAAATTGTGGAGAAACTTTCATCAACTCTTCATAAGCATAGGCTACTTCTTCTGGTTGTGTATATAATTTAGAAGCATCTACATCAGAATTATCAACACCATCTTCTTCACCACCTGTAATACCTAATTCAATTTCTAAAGTCATACCCATCTTGCTCATCCTAGCCAAGTATTCTTTACATATTTCGATGTTTTCTTCTAATGGTTCTTCTGATAAGTCTATCATGTGAGAACTGTATAATGGCTTCCCTGTTTCTTCAAAATGCTTCTCTGATGCGTCTAAAAGACCATCAATCCATGGTAATAATTTCTTTGCACAATGGTCTGTATGTAAAATTACAGGTACTCCATAAGCAACAGCTAATTCATGAATATGTTTAGCACCAGCAATGCCTCCTGCTATTGCAGCTTTTTGATTTTCATTAGACAGGCCTTTACCTGCTTGAAATTGAGCACCACCATTAGAAAACTGAATAATTACTGGTGCATTTAATTCTTTTGCAGTTTCTAAAACACCATTAATTGTATTAGAACCAACAACATTAACTGCTGGCAAAGCAAAACCTTTTTCTTTTGCGTAGTTAAAAATTTCTTGAACTTCTTTACCTGTTGCTACACCAGGTTTAATATTATGACTCATTGTAACGTTTTTTTATTTGATATTTATCTCCCCAAAAATAGTAAAATATGTACTCTTTTTTAACAATAAGCTTTATAAATAACGAAAACGTTATCTTTTTTAGAAAGGATAGTTAATACCTATATTATATACAGCATTGGTAAAGTTATAGTTTTTAAACCATTTATTTCCATCTAAATAGGGTTCATAAGTTTTAAAACCAACATCAAAACGAACAATTAAAAAGTTAAAATCTAATCTTGCTCCAAAACCAGAACCAACTGCAATATTTTGCAAGGATGATAAGCTATTCAGTTTTGCATCATTTTCTACAAAGCTAGAACCAGAAATATCCCAAATATTACCAGCGTCAATAAATAAAGCTCCTTTTAATCTACTAATAACATCAAAACGATATTCTGCACTTGTTAAAAATTTAAAACTACCTGTATTAAATTCTAATCCAGAATTTCTTCTACCTGGTCCAAGTTCGTAAGTTTGCCAAGCTCTAATATCATTAGAACCACCAGCAAAATAACTTTTTACAAAAGGTACATCAGAATTATCATAGGTTACAATTGCACCTAAAAAAGTTCTAAAACCAAATACAGAGTTTGTTGTACCAATGCTCCAGAATTTCTTATACTCAATATCAGTTTTAAAATATTGAGCTAATGGAATGCCTATAAATGTTTTTTTATTATTTGCATTTGTTTTTTTAGAGAGTAACCCCAATATGTTTCCAGAATTAGAGACTCTTATTTTAAAAAATGAAAAATCATTGTCTTCAAAATTCGATTGGTTATTGTATGTGTAAGAATATGCAATTACAGGAATTAAAAAATCTGATGTAATAATATTAAATCGATTTAAGATATTAAGTGAGGTATTGAATTCATCTGGATTTGAATTTCTGAAACCAGTATCACCTGCAACTCTGCGTATAAAATTTAAAGAAGATGCAACTTGTGTATTATCTCTAGCAAGTGGAAAATTGGTATTCGTATTATTTACATTATCATAAACTTGAGCAACATTATTTAATGTTTCAAATTCTGAACTATATATATTAAAGTAACTGTTTACGTTCAAATTTTTGATGTATTGTACATTTAGTACTTCTAATTGTATGGTTTTTTTTGGATTGTATTGCCATTTATAATCTGTTAAGAATGTAAATGTTTGCCTATCTAAACCAATATTTTTTTGAAAACTAAACCCTGCAGAAAATAATGTTCTAGGAGACATTCTTTTGGGTACCAATTTACCCAACCCAAAAGGAGCTACAAATCTTGGTACTTCAATAGAAACATCAGTACCAATTTCCCATCCAGGGCCATTATTAGAATTGAACCAAGAACCTAACATTGATAGTTTTAATAATTCAGCACCTTTAAATGTATTTCTATTTGTAATAGAAAATTTTGCAGAAGTACCAATATTCCTTATGTTAGAATGTGTAAGTTCAGTTTCAAAACCTATGGTATATTTTTCAATTGGTGCAAGACGAATATCCATTTTTAATTCACTTTCATCATCAGAAAAACTGGAGAAATTAATATTTGTAGTTTTAAAATTTTGTAATGACTTTAAATGAGTTCTTGTTAAATTTCTTAAGGTATCTTTATACACATCATCTTTTATTAAAAAAATAGATTGAGATAAATATTTGGGATTGTATTTTACTTTATCATGAGCTAAAAAGTTGATTCCTTTATATCTTAAAGTATCTCTGTAGGGCTCTCCAATTTTAGTAAAAGAATAATCTGTGTAAACGTTTACTTCTTTTATGGTGTGAACTTTATAAGGTTTTTCATTATACTTACCATCTTTTTCTTCTAGTTTATTGGCAGACATTATAAAATCTACATTAACTTTATTATCTGTTCTAGTAGAATCTAAATATATATAAAAACCTAAAGCAGATTCTGTAAAATTATAAATACCATTGTTTCTAAATAATTTTACAACATTTGAAGCTTCATTTCTAAAAGTTTGATCTTTATACTGATTTCCTTTTTTTAGTAAAGTTTTTAGATTTGAGTTTTTATAGATAGAGTCTAAAACAGGTGACTCGATTTTTATGTTTATGGTGTCTAAAGTTGTAGGCTTCCCTTTATTGATGATGTATTTTACAATTGCTTTTTTATTGATAGAATCTCTTTCGATTTCTGTTGATACAGAAGATTTAAAATAACCTTGATTTTTGTAATATGCCCATAAATTATCACGTGTTTTTTTTACTTTTAGTTTACTTACTATCTGGGGTGATTCGTAATTTAAAAGCCATTTATTTAAATTAATAAATGAGTTAGCATAAGCAATACTTTGTTTTTCTGAAAAAATATTTTTTACAAATTTGTATGAGTTAGGATTCTCTTTTGCCCATTCTTTTGGTGTTTTTGGTTTATCATGATTCCCTAAATTGTGAATATATAATCCTAAAGGCAATCCTAATAAACGCGAATTTCGCTTTTGAAGAATATATTTTTGTAAGTCTCTGCCACTAGTTTTTACACTATCTAATAAAATAATATTTTTTGTGAGCATAAAATCACCATCTGCTACATGTTTAGTAGAATTACATGAAGCAAAAAATACAATTAGTAAAAAATAAGTGGTGTATTTTTTCATTACTTTAGCGATGCAAAGAATATCAAAAATAGTATATTTTAACGGTTTTTTCTTATTTACAATCAATTAATGAATATCTCTAAAAGTCAACTAAAATTAATAACAAGTTTATCGCAAAAAAAGTATAGACTTAAGCATAGATTATTTATTGCTGAAGGTATAAAAGTGGTACAAGAATTTCTAAAATCATCTTTAGAAATAGAAAATATTTTTTTGGTTGATGATCTTGAACTCGATATTCATTTAGACAAAGTTGTAAAAATATCTGAAACTGAATTAAAAAAAATCAGCAACTTAAAATCACCCAATAAGATTTTGGGAGTATTTAAAATTCCTGAAGAAAAAAAGATTCAACATAAAGGGTTAGTTGTTGCATTAGATGGTATTAATGATCCTGGTAATTTGGGTACTATTATAAGATTATGTGATTGGTTTGGAATTACACAATTACTATGTTCAAGAGATACAGTAGATTGTTATAATCCTAAAGTTGTACAGTCAAGTATGGGATCTTTAACAAGAGTTTCTATTATTTACACAGATTTAGAAAACTTTATACAAGAAACTACTTTGCCAACCTTTGTTGCTGATATGGATGGTGCTAATATTTATCAATCTAAATTACCTAAAGAAGGAGTTTTGATTATGGGAAATGAAGCAAATGGAGTTTCAGAAAAGGTTAAAAAAAGTATTTTAAATACAATCGCTATTCCAAGATTTGGACAAGTTAAAGAAACAGAAAGCTTAAATGTAGCCACTGCAACTGCTATTTTATTGAGTGAGTTTAGAAGAGGTTAACAGCAATTAGTAGCAGTTTTTAGTAAGCTGGTTTGAGAAAAGATTATATGAAGAAAATCATTCTAAAAATTAATAATCTAACAGAAAAATTGCATCTGATTATTTATCAAATAACAATAGCTTTTACTTTGTTTTTTTACTTTGTGTTAAAAGGAGCAACAGGTCACAAGTTTGTGATTACTAGTGAAGAGGTAATATATTCAATTTTAATACTTTTAGCGTTTATTTTTAGTGGATTGTACGAAGAACGAGGTAAATTTGGTCAATCTTTTAATAAAGTAATTTCTTGCTTGCTTTTAATCTTTGCTATTCTAACTTTTGTGATGGCATTATATTATTTGTATTTTACTTTCACTTTTGATTATGGATTTAAAGAAGAGCTAATTTTCTTTTTACTTCCAATACTTTTTACTTGGTGTAATTTTTATTTGATAAAAAAGATAATTAAAGAATTAAGAAAATAAATAAATTTTCAATCAGATTAAAAGAAAGAAAAACTTTACAATTTTTTTACTTTACAGCTAAATTTACTCAAAAGCCAAATTCAAAAACACACCTCTTGTTCCCATATAGTTTACTGGAGCTGTCCATTGGCTATTGGGGTCGTTATCATATTTTATTTCATTATTAATAGCAAAAATACCACGAATTGAAGGTGAGAACTTAAAGAAATACAAATAAATATCTATACCAATACCAACCTCGTACATAAAGTTATGTGTTTTCATTCTAAATTGCCCTTGAGAGTTATCTTCTTGATTACTTTCATTACTGGTAAAATTGTAATTATAAGAAACCCCAGCTAACAAATAAGGACGAATATTTTTATATCGATCAGTACTAAACTTTAAAATAACTGGTACATGCAAAAAAGTAGAACTTACTTCTCTAACACTATCTCTTTCTGTAGTTAAATGATTAAAATAGATATTTTTAGAATTGGTCATTAAACCAGGTTCTAAACGTAAGTTTAAGTTTTTATGCAAACGTAAATCTGCAATTAAACCTACATTAAATCCTGTTGAAGGAGAAACTGTGATATTCGCATTTTGAATACTACTATTTCTTAAATTTAATTTAAAATCATTTTGATTCAAACCCAGATAAAAACCATAATGTATTTTTCTATCATCAAAAGTAGGTAGGTTTTCTACACGTTCTCTTTGTGTGTAAGCTTTAACAGCAAATAAAATGGCAAAACCGACAAGAAAATATTTTTTACTCATGCTTATTTAGTGGCAGTATAAATTGTTGCAACTCCAAAAGTTACAGGTGTATCTTTAGTATGTGTAAACCCATTTTTTTGCAAAATATTGTTGAAAGCTTTACCAAAAGGAAAAGAATTTGCAGATTCTGATAAATATGAATATGCAACTTTGTCTTTCGAGAATATTTTTCCGATTATAGGAAGAATAAAATTAGTATAAAATTTATAGCCTTGTTTAAATGGAAATTTTGTTGGGTTAGATGTTTCAAGAATTACCAAAACACCTGTTGGTTTTAAAACTCTAGCAATTTCTTTTAGCCCTTTATTAAGATTTGCAAAGTTTCTTACACCAAATGAAACTGTAATTGCATCAAAAGTATTATCAGAAAAAGGCATATTTTCAGAATCGCCAACAATCATTTCTATTTTATCTGATAAATTTGCTTTAGAAATCTTTTGTTTACCCACTTCTAACATTCCAGCAGAAATATCTAAACCAACTATTTTATCTGGTTTTAAGGCAGACATCATTATTGCTAAATCGCCTGTTCCTGTGGCAATATCTAGTATTTGTTTAGGATTATTTTTACCAACAATCTCAACAACTTTTTTTCGCCATTTTACATCTATTCCTAAAGAAATTACTCGATTTAAATCATCGTAATTGCCAGAAATAGTATCGAACATTTGTGCAACTTGTTCTTTTTTACCAAGTTTAGAATCTTTATATGGGTTTATTTTTTCTGCTGACATTTTTTATCCGTTAATGGCTACAACTTCATTAATTTGATTAGGTAACATTTCTTTTAACAAGGTTTCGATTCCATTTTTTAATGTTGCAGTAGAAGATGGGCAACCACTACAAGCACCTTGTAATATTACACTTACCACTTTATTTTGTTCATCATAAGAGCGAAAAGCAATATTACCTCCATCACCAGCAACTGCAGGTTTTATGTATTCGTCTAAAATGTCTACAATCTGTGCAGACACACCTTCGAGCTCAACCTTTTGAGTAACTTTTTCATCTTTTTTTTCTAAAGATGATTTACTAGGCAATTCTTTGATTATAGTTTTACCTTCAACTAAATATTCTCGAATAAAAGTTCTCACTTCTGCAAAAACTTCATTCCATTCTACCATATCATATTTGGTGATAGAAATGTAATTATCAGAAATAAAAACTTCTTTAATAAATGGAAAATTAAATAATGACTGTGCTAAAGGCGATGATTTACTAGCTTCATCAATATTTTTAAATTCGACATCTGTTTGCGTTAATGCTTTATTAGTGCCAAATTTCATTACAGAAGGGTTTGGAGTGGTTTCTGCATACACTTCAATTGGCTCTCTTTTGGTAGATGTTGAGGTTTCATTAACTACAATACCATCATTCGCTAAATAGGTTTCTATTTGCTCTCTTACCTCTTCTTGAACATCAATCCATTCAACAATATCAAAACGTTGAATTGCAATAAAATTAGCTGTGATAAATATTTTTTTTACAAATGGTAAATAAAATAATTGTTGTGCTAAAGGAGAATTTTTTGCCTCATCAATATTAGCGAATTCATAACTACCACCATTAATTAAAATCTTTGTGCTGTTGAATTTTATAATTGTATTATTGGTAGTTTCTTGAATGGTAATTTTTATCTCTTGCATAATCTAAAAAGTAAGTTGCAAAATTACGTCAAAAAACTGAATTGCAATAAAAAAGACCTTGTATTTCTAAAACATACAAGGTCTTTTCATTTTTTTAAATTATAGACTTATAGAAACTGTTGCTGTAAAAACTCTGTTGTCTAAAATTAAGTTTGCAGGGTTTACATTGAAACCAGCATAAAAGTTATAAGGTGCAGTTCTGTTATTATCGCTATATGCGAAATCTAATTTAAAGCTACCAAAATTATAACCTCCACCAATAGAATATGCTTGTAGGTTATCAGTTTGTAGTGCATCATTTAAAGGGCTTTCTTCAAACCTGTATCCTCCTCTTAAACTAAATCTATCAAAACGCCATTCTGTACCTACATTAAAATTGTTAGTACTTCTAAAATTGTCTTGTATAGATTGGTTTTCAACCGAAAAATCAGCACCAGATAAGTTGATTCCTCCAAAGTTTTTTCTACTGTAATCTAAACTTAATAATCCAAATTTACCAAAGATTAAAGCACCACTTGCAGTAATTTTACTAGGTGTTCTCAACCTATATATAAAACTTTGTGATGGGAAAAAACCACCAGCTGTATTGTCATAAATTCTGTTGTCATTACTCACTATTATTTCAGTATCCCCTTCAAAACCATCATTATTAGTAATGTTACTATCCTCTATTATTTCTGTGTACCAAGTTGGTGTTTGGTATGATAAACCGAATCTAAAGTTAGGATGTGCTTTGTAAATAAATCCAAAATTTGCAGAAAACCCTGTGCCAGTTATAAAGTTCTCTTGATAAAAATTAGCATCTAGTTCATTATCATTTGCATCCCTATTAAATTCTGTTAAATTAGATTGTTGGCTGAAATTAAGGTCGTAAAAATTTAACCCTAATCCTAAATATAATCTATTTTGATGTACAGAAGAAAACGCAACGTTTAATTCACTTAATTCTCCCCTATAATCATTTGTAAAACGTTGTTCATCTGCAATATTATAATTTAAAGCAGGATTATTATTGTCTAATGGAAATTCTGTAAAAGTAGCAACACCACTATTTCCTTGTGCTAAAAAACTATCTTCAAAGTCTTTTGTAATTCTGTAGTTAAACCCCATAGCAAACTTACTCCAGTCATTGCTAAAAGCACTATCAAAAACTAAAACAGCACCAGCTTGAGAAAAATTTATAAACTGATTTTGAGTCAACAATGAGTTTCCATAATAACTAGTATTTATATCAGAATTTCTAGAATTTAAAGTACCTGAAAAGATGCTATTGTTAAAAATTGAAATTCCTGCAGGATTGATATTCATTGCTGAAATATCTCCACCTAAAGCCCCAAATGCACCACCCATTGCTGTAAAACGAGCTGTACCATTATTATCATCTTGCGAAAATAAAAGACCTAAATCTTGGTATCCTAATGATTGAGAATAGGATGTAAAAGTTACTGCGAATAATATCGCTATTGATATAATTTTTCTCATGTTGATGGATTTTTTTACTTAAATATAACTATTAGTTTCTACCTCTTCTAGATGATGAACTTCTCCCTGAACTTCTAGAACTACTTCTTGATGAAGAAGATCTTGTACTAGAATTTCTACTAGAAGAACTTCTTGAAGGTGTATAACTTCTAGAACTGTTTCTATTTGATGATCTTGCACTTCTATTACGAGTAGAACTTCTAGAAGGTGTGTAGCTTCTGTTATTTCTACTTGAAGAGGATCTTCTTACTCTAGAACTGTTATTATTACTTCTAGATGTACCACTTCTTCTTATTGTGCTACTTCTTCTGGTAGAACCTGTGCCTCTCCTTGCTGTTGAGCCAGAACTTCTTCTAGTTGTTGAACTTCTTCTAGAATTTAATATTGTTGAGCTTCTCCTTGCATTAGTGTTAGATCTTCTGCTAATAGCAGAATTATTTCTTCTATTGGTTGAAAAACGATTTCTAGAACTAGCTATTCCATTTCTTCTACTATATACATTATTTATACCTCTTCTACCATATCTGAAATTTCTATTAAAACGATTGTTGTTCCAAGCCCAATTATTCCAAAATCTATTTCCTCCCCAAAATCTATTTCCTCCCCAGAAAGCTCCACCCCAAGCCCAGTTGTTATGAAAAGGGTGCCAAAAAGGGTTTCCACCCCAAAAACGATTTCCCCAAAAAGGATTGCCCCAAACTCCCCAATTGTTAAAAGCCCATGGATCATTAAATCCCCATCCCCAGTTATTCCATCCATTATTGAAGCCTCCACCCCAAAAAGGATCGTTAACAAGGTTAATATTTACAACTACATCATTTTCTTCATAACCCCAAGGTTGATTAGAATCATAAACTAAAGAATCATTTACTATTTCATTAGAATTATAGTCATCTGCATTTAGTAATATATCACTATTGTCGAATCTAAATTCTTCTAGTTTTCTAGAAAAATAGTTATCTTCATACTCTTCAACTTCATCTTTATCCTCTAAAACTATAACTTGTTTATTTTCTCTTTTAATTGTATCATCTCCATAAATACCATCATCGCTATAAACACTTTGGTAAGTTCCACAAGAAAATAAAAGCATATTAACTGTCATTAAAAGTATAACTTTTTTAAAGTTGAGTTTTTTATATTGTGCTTTCATAATGATATTGTTTAAGTGAAACTTATTATTCTAGAATAATTGTTTTAAAACACTAAATTATAGTAGTTTTGTACCGTTTTTTGTGTAAAACGATTTTTTAACAAAAAATTCACTTTAAAGATAACAATATTTGTGCCAAAGTTTAAAAGATGAGCAAGAAGTTAACAAAAAGAGCAGATGATTATTCTAGATGGTATAATGAGCTAGTAGTAAAAGCTGATTTAGCAGAAAACTCTGCAGTTAGAGGATGCATGGTAATAAAACCTTATGGTTTTGCTATATGGGAAAAAATGCAAGCAGAATTAGATAGAATGTTTAAAGAAACAGGGCATCAAAATGCATATTTCCCCTTATTTGTTCCTAAAAGTTTGTTTGAAGCTGAAGAGAAAAATGCAGAAGGTTTTGCTAAAGAATGTGCTGTAGTCACTCATTATCGTTTACAAAATGATCCTGAAAAAGAAGGTAAATTAAGAGTTGACCCAGAAGCAAAGTTAGAAGAAGAATTGGTTGTAAGACCAACTTCTGAAGCGATTATTTGGAATACCTATAAAGGATGGATTCAGTCATATAGAGATTTACCATTGTTAATAAATCAATGGGCAAATGTTGTAAGATGGGAAATGAGAACTCGCTTATTTTTAAGAACAGCAGAGTTTTTATGGCAAGAAGGGCATACAGCCCACGCTACAAAAAATGAGGCTATAGCAGAGGCTAAACAAATGCAAGAAGTTTATGCAGAGTTTGCAGAAAATTTTATGGCAATGCCAGTAATAAAAGGTGTTAAGTCTGATAGCGAGCGTTTTGCAGGTGCCGAAGATACTTATACAATTGAGGCTTTAATGCAAGATGGAAAAGCTTTACAAGCTGGTACGAGTCATTTTTTAGGACAAAACTTTGCAGAAGCTTTTGATGTTAAGTTTACCAGTAAAGAAGGTAAACAAGAGCATGTTTGGGCTACTTCTTGGGGAGTTTCTACACGTTTAATAGGAGGTTTAATTATGACACATTCAGATGATAATGGCTTGGTTTTACCTCCAAAATTAGCGCCAATTCAAGTTGTAATTGTACCTATTTACAAAGGTGAGGAGCAATTAGAAGCTATATCAGAAAAAGTAAATAAAATTGTAAATGATTTACGTAAGAAAGGAATTTCTGTAAAGTTTGATAGTAGAGATACATATAGACCTGGAGCTAAATTTGCTGAATATGAATTAAAAGGTGTACCAATAAGAATTGCTATTGGAAATCGTGATTTAGAAAATGGAACTCTAGAAATAGCAAGAAGAGATACTTTTGAAAAACAAACTATAAACCAATCTGATGTAGTAGCAACAATTGAGAGTTTATTAAATGAAATTCAAGAAAATTTATTTAAAAAGGCAATTAATTTTAGAAAAGAGAATACTACAGTTGTAAATGATTTTAAAGAGTTTAAAAAAGCAATAAAAAAAGGAGGTTTTATTTCTGCACACTGGGATGGTACTGAAGAAACAGAAGATAGAATAAAAGAATACACAAAAGCAACAATAAGGTGTATTCCAAATGATGTAGTTGAGGAAGCTGGGGTTTGTGTTTTAACAGGAAAACCTTCCTCAAAAAGAGTACTTTTTGCAAAAGCCTATTAAAAAATAAAAATTATTAAAAATTTATTGCAGATTTTTAAAAACGTTGTATATTTGCATCCGCAATTAAGAGATATTTAATTGCTATGGTCCGTTCGTCTAGGGGTTAGGACGCCAGGTTTTCATCCTGGTAACACGGGTTCGATTCCCGTACGGACTACAAAGTTTTAATAACGTAAGAATAATAAATAATGGCAAATCATAAGTCAGCATTAAAAAGAATTAGAAGTAACGAAGCTAAAAGGTTACGTAATAAATATCAGCATAAAACTACTCGTAATGCTGTTAGAGATTTACGTGCAGTTGAAGACAAGAAAGATGCAGAGGGAAAATTATCTAGTGTAATTTCTATGTTAGATAAGTTAGCTAAAAACAATATTATTCATAAGAATAAAGCTGCTAATTTAAAATCTAAATTAACAAAGCACGTAGCTGCATTGTAGAATTTAATTTTCACTCAAAATAAAGTAAAACTCTGAATTTTTATTCAGAGTTTTTTTGTTACCAATCATAGTTTTTATGAGCGTCTAGTCTTATAAAAATAAAGAGAAGTATTGTAAAACCCCAAAGAGAAGATCCACCATAACTAAAAAAGGGGAGTGGAATACCAACTGTTGGTAGTAAACCAATGACCATACCTATGTTTACAATTACATGAAAAAAAAGTATTGAAGCCACACTGTAGCCATATATTCGCCCAAATTTATTAGTGTGAGTTTCTGCTAAATAAATAATCCTATACATTAATGCCATAAATAGAATTACTACAAGACTAGTACCAATAAAGCCCCATTCTTCACCAACAGTACTAAAAATATAATCCGTATGTTGTTCTGGTACAAAATCTCCTTGTGTTAAATCTCCTTTTAAAAATCCTTTGCCTTTAAGCCCTCCAGAACTTATGGTTAATTGTGATTGATAGGAATTATAACCAATTCCTCTTTTATCTATTTTTTTTCCTAATAAAATATCAAACCTATCTTTTTGGTGTGAAGGAAGTATATTTTTATAAACATAACCAGTTCCGAAAATAAATAAACCGATTACTAAATAAACACTAATTATTTTATGCCAATTAAATCTAAAAAAACGTTTCCCTCCTCTATAGATTAAATAAAAAACAAGAATTGTGAGGAGCAAAAATGTTGATAAAATCATCCATTTATAACCGAAGTAGATTGTTAATATAAATAGCATGATAAATGCAGTTCCAAGTAGTATATAATTAGAAGTTAGCCCTTCTCTATTTAATACAAAGAAAAATGATAAATAAATAACTGCAGAACCTGCATCTGGCTGTAAGAAAATTAAGAATGCTGGAAAAAATATGATAATAAACGCTTTAATTTGGTTTTTAATCAATTTTAGGCTGTAGAGTCGATCACTTAATAACTTTGCAATTGCTAATGCTGTAAAAGCCTTTGCAAACTCTGAAGGTTGCAATCCTAAAACACCAAAATTAAACCAAGATTTTGCACCATTGATTTCTTTACCAAAAGGAAATAACATAAGTAGCAAGAAAATTGAGAGAAAATAAAAGATACTTGCAAACTGCTCGTAAAACTTGGAGTTGAAAAAAAGAATTGTTACTATTAATGGTATAGTTAAACTTATAAAAATAAGTTGTTTACCATATTTTGTAGAAAAACTTAATAAAGAAGTGTCAGTTTCAGTTTTTGATGCTGCATAAATATTTAACCAGCCAAAAGCAACTAATGCAAAGAATAGAATTACTAAAATCCAATCAATACCTGCAAAAATATTATTTCGTTCCTGACGCAATTTCTTCTTGTTTTGGAATTTGTTTGTCGTAAACTTCTTGTAAACTAATAGCTAGCATATTCTGTTCTCTATATCTATTTCTCGAAGATATTTGCCCGTTTAAATACTTTTCTATAATTAAACTAGTAATTGGAGCTGCAATTGTAGAGCCATACCCTCCGTTTTCAACAAAAACTGCTAGAGCAATTTTGGGATTGTCTTTAGGTGCAAATGCAACTAAAATGGAATGATCTTCTAACTGCTCTTTTTCACCATCAACTAAAATAAAATTTTCTGCTGTACCAGTTTTGCCACAAATTTTTATCCCTTTTACTTGGCTATATTTTCCAGTTCCTGTTTTAAAAACTTCAAACATTGCTTCAACAACAGGTTTAAAGTATTCTTTATCTATTGTGGTATTTTTTTTAGTTGTAAAATTTTCATTATCAATTTTTTCATTATCAATTTTCTTAACAATATGTGGAGTGTAAAAATAACCTCTGTTGGCAATTGCAGCAGTAAAATTAGCTAATTGAATAGGTGTTGTTAAAATTTCTCCCTGCCCAATTGCATTTGAAATAATTGATGAACCATTCCAACTATAATTTAATCTATCATCGTAATATTTACCATCTGGGATTAAACCAGGTACACCTGCAGGTAAATCATATCCTAGATAATTACCTAATCCAAAACTTTTAACATGCTTGCTCCAATTATTTTGACCTTCAGTAGGTTTATTATCTTTTTCTAAAATTCTCTTATATGTATTTGAAAAGTAGCTGTTGCATGATTTAGCAATTGCAGTTTTAAGTTTAATTGGTCTTGCATATATATCACAATGACATTTCATAAACTCATCTTTTCTATATCCATATCTAAAACCTCCATAACATCTAAAAGTTGTTTTCTGGTTTATTACATTTTCTTGTAAACCGATTAAAGCATTCATCATTTTAAAAGGCGAACCTGGAGGATAGGCTGCAAGTAAACCTCTATCATAACTTGGTTTTGTAATACTGTCTTTAAATAGGATGACAGAGTTTTTAGATCTTTTTCGGCCTACCAACATATTAGGGTCATAGGATGGTGCTGTAACTAAAGCTAGTATTTCTCCTGAAGAGGGTTCAATTGCAACAATACCACCTCTTTTTCCTGTCATTAATTTTTGAGCATAGATTTGTAAGTCAATATCAAGAGTTAATGTTAAATCTTGACCATTTTGAGCTAAAGTATCATACTTTCCGTTTTCGAAAGAGCCAGTGACTTTATTTAAATTATTTCTTCGAAAATATTTTTTACCTTTTCTACCTCTCAAAATATTTTCATATTGTCTTTCTACACCGTCTTTTCCTTCTAATTCTCCTTGTTGATAATAATTGCTTTTTTTAGCTTTTTCCTCATTAACCTCACCAATATAACCTAAAACATTGGCAGCAGCTTTTATTGGGTAATCTCTAATAATTCTTTTTTGGATATAGAAACCAGCATATTTGTGTAGTTTTTCTTGTAAATAGGCGAAATCTTCTTTAGCTAGTTGTTTTAAAAAAACTGATGGTAAATAAGTAGCATATTTTTCTGCCTTTTTAAATCGTTTTAAAAAATTTTGTTTATCAATTTTTAATAACCTACAAAATTCAAGGGTATCTAGTGGTTTAACTTTATTTGGTTGCACCATTACATCATAAGAAAGTTGATTGGCTACTAAAAGTTTACCATTTCTATCATAAATATATCCTCTTTCTGGATAAGCATATTCAATTTTTACAGCTGCATTGTGTATTGGGTCATAATTATCACCTCTAATAATTTGAAGTTGAAACAGTCTGCCAATGAAAATACATCCTGTTAAAGTGATTAAAAAATATAATAAAAAACTTCTTTGCATCATTGACTTTTCATAAAAATATAAGTTCCTAAAAAATATAATACTAATGTGAAAATACCTGAAAACAATGTGTTTAAAAGTACATCAGAAAAATTTTGGAGACTAAAATTAATAAAAGAAAAATAGATAAGATGATGTATTATTGTTAAAGTTACTATATAGTTAAAAACTTTTCCAAATGGCTCTAATTTTAAATCAAAAAAAGGGTAATCTGCTGTTACTTTTTTGAAATAAAGTTTTATAAAAAAAAGCCTTACATAAGCAATTGAAAGAATAGAAAATGCATGAATTCCTCCTGTATCTGAAAAAAAATCAATTAAGAGCCCAAGTAAGAAGCTATAAAATAAAAAAGAAAATCTGTTTTCTTTTAAAGGATATAAAAAAACAAAAGCGATGTACAAGTAAGGATTAATGTAGTCTAAAAAAAGAATATTATTCAATACAAAAACCTGTAAAAACAACAGGAAAAAAAATGAGGTTACTAAATGAACTGTTTTGTTATTCATTTTCTAAATTTTCTAGAGCTTTTATTTCTTCTTTATGAAAATTTTTGATGACATACACATATCCTAAATTACTCATGTCATTGAAGAGAGTAACATTTACTTTATTATCTGCAGTATTACCTTTGTTTATTTCAGAAATTGTACCAATTAAAATTCCTTCAGGAAAAATAGCTGATTTCCCATCAGTCTCAATTGTATCTCCAATTTTTAAAGGTGCTTGCCTAGGTATGTCAGCAAGTTGTACAACACTATAATTTTTTCCATCCCAACTTAATGAACCAAAATAATTAGTATTTTTTAAACGTGCATTGATTTTACTATTCTTATTTAAAATTGATTGTATTCTTGCATATCCACCAGAAGTATTATCAGTGATACCAATAACACCTTTACTATTAATTACAGCCATTTCTTTTTCTATTCCTTGGTTTCTACCTTTATTGATTGTGATAAAATTAAATGATTTTGAATAGCTGTTTTTAATAATTTTAGCGCTAGTAAAAGTATATTTTTGATGATATTTTATGCTATCTATCATTGTAGAATCTATATCTAAATTGATAGAAATGTTGTGTTCAAGTAGATTTTTTAATCTTACATTTTCTTCTGCAAGTATTTTATTTTCAGACTTTAAACTAAAATATTCTGAAATATTTGATGACCCTGAATATAAACCACCAGTCACTACACTAGCAGAGTTTATAAACTTACTTTTATGAAAATCTAAATTGTTAAATATTAATGTTAAAGCAATGAGTTGCAACAATAAAAAAAAAAGAAAATACTTAAATTTTTGAAAAAAATAGATAAGTTGTTGCATTCGTAAGACTTAAAATACTAGTTCATTAATACGTTTTTGTATTTGTTCAATTCTTTTAAAGCGATTCCAGTTCCGCGAACAACAGCTCTTAAAGGATCTTCAGTAACATAAACAGGTAAATCTGTTTTACGAGATAAACGTTTGTCTAGACCTCTTAACATAGAACCACCACCTGCTAAATAAATTCCTGTATTGTAAATGTCTGCGGCTAATTCTGGTGGCGTTTTAGATAACGTTTCCATAACAGCATCTTCAATTCTTAAAATTGATTTGTCTAATGCTTTTGCAATTTCTCTATAAGACACTTGAACTTGTTTGGGTTTACCACTTAACAAATCTCTACCTTGTACTAACATTTCTTCAGGAGCGTCATCTAAATCTTCGGTAGCAGCACCAATAGTAATCTTTATTTTTTCTGCGGTAGTTTCACCAACATGTAAGTTGTGTTGTGTACGCATGTAATACATAATATCACTAGTAAATAAATCACCAGCCACTTTTACAGATTGATCACAAACAATACCACCAAGAGCAATTACAGCAATTTCGGTTGTACCTCCACCTATATCGATAATCATATTACCTTTTGGCTCCATAATATCAATACCAACACCAATTGCAGCAGCCATTGGTTCGTAAATTAGATATATTTCTTTGGCATTCATATGTTTTGCAGAATCACGAACAGCTCGCTTTTCAACTTCTGTAATTCCTGATGGAATACAAATAACCATTCTTAATGCTGGTGGAAATAATTTCTTTTTAATCGATGGAATTTTCTTTACAAACTCCTTAATCATCTCTTCTGATGCTTGAAAATCTGCAATAACTCCATCTTTT
Organism: Polaribacter porphyrae; assembly: GCF_002954685.1. Taxonomy (GTDB): domain Bacteria; phylum Bacteroidota; class Bacteroidia; order Flavobacteriales; family Flavobacteriaceae; genus Polaribacter; species Polaribacter porphyrae. Next base: position 3,482,875 of record NZ_MSCN01000001.1, read on the forward strand.
AAAGGACGAATTGTTTTAATATTTTCATGCGTTTTTCCTTGCATTAAATTGGCTTCTTGACCAATGGCAATGATTTTACCAGTAATTCTATTTCTGGCAACAATAGATGGGCTATCTATAACCACTTTTCCATTGTGAATTATTAACGTATTTGCGGTTCCTAAATCAATCGCAATATCTTCCGTCATAAAATCAAAAAAACCCATAAAATATCTTTCTTGTATTTGAAGTGTAAAGTATTACAAAGTTAATAAAATAAATCTTGTAAAACCGTTAATTTTATTAATGTTTAAAATGTCTTGTACCAGTCATAACCATTGATAAATTATTGGCATTACAATAATCAATACTCAAATGGTCTTTTATAGAACCTCCTGGTTGAATTACACTTTTAATTCCAACTTTATCTGCAATTTCTACACAGTCTGGAAATGGAAAAAATGCATCGCTAGCCATTACAGCTCCATTTAAATCAAAACCAAAACTAGTTGCTTTTTCAATAGCTTGTCTTAAAGCATCAACTCTACTTGTTTGTCCTGTACCACTTGCTAATAATTGATTGTTTTTTGTAAATACAATGGTATTCGATTTTGTATGCTTACAAATTTTTGATGCGAATAATAAATCACTAATTTCGCTTTCTGATGGTTTAGTATCAGTAACGTATTTTAAATCATCAATAGTATCCGTTTTTGCATCTTTATCTTGCACTAACAAACCATTTAAAGCGGTTCTTACATTTTGATTTGGCAATTCAGTAATTTTCTGAATTAACAATACTCTATTTTTCTTTCCTTTTAAAATTGATAAAGCTTCCTCTGTGTAACTTGGCGCAATCACAACTTCACAAAATAATTTATGAATTTCTGTTGCAGTTTCAGTATCAATTGCTGTGTTGGCAATTAAAACTCCACCAAAAGCAGAAACAGGATCTCCAGCTAAAGCATCTATATAAGCTTGCTTTATAGTAGCTCTTTGTGCAAAACCACAAGCATTATTATGTTTTAAAACAGCAAATGTTGGGTCTTCTCCAATAAATTCGTTCATTAAATTTACAGCAGCATCAACATCTAATAAATTATTGTAGCTTAATTCTTTACCATGTAATTTGTCGAACATTGCCTCTAAATTACCAAAGAAATATCCTTTTTGATGCGGGTTTTCTCCATAACGTAAAACTTTAGAAGTTTGCTCGCTAGCTTTAAAAACTACTTCCTCTTCATTAAAATAGTTGAAGATGGCAGTATCGTAATGAGAAGAAACATTAAAAGATTTTGCAGCAAATTTCTTTCTTTGTTCTAGAGAAGTTTCTCCATTATTTTCTGATAAAATTTCTAAAAAGGCATCATATTGTTCCATAGAAGAAACTGTAAATGTGTCTTTAAAGTTTTTTGCTGATGCTCTAATTAAAGAAATACCACCAATGTCAATTTTCTCGACAATATCTTGTTCTGATGCACCAGAAGCAACTGTTTTTTCAAATGGATATAAATCTACAATTACTAAATCTATTTGTGGAATTTCATATTCTAGCATTTCTGCAACATCTCCTTTATGATCTTGTCTGTTTAAAATACCACCAAAAACTTTAGGATGTAATGTTTTAACTCGTCCTCCTAAAATTGATGGATAAGAGGTTACATCTTCTACAGGAACAACGTTTATTCCTAATTCTTTGATGAATTTTTCTGTTCCTCCTGTTGAATAAATAGTTACATTAAGTTCGTCTAATTTCTTTACAATTGGTGCTAAACCATCTTTGTGAAATACAGAAATTAAGGCTGATTTAATAGTTTTTGAAGTGCTCATTTTGTGTTGTGTTGTTAAGCACGCAAATCTAAACAATCAAAGAGGAAAAGACAATAAAAAGATAGTAACAAAATTGGAGAGTAATTAACAAAACATTTGTTTTGTTTTTTGCCACAAATTCACCCATTAATATTAATTATCAATTCATTAATTATCGATGAGATTATCTTATCTCTATAAACTGTATCTATCAATTTGAATGTTTCTATATTCTTAAAATTTGATAAAAAAATGCTTCTTGATTCTTCAAATTTAAAATATCCCCACTTTTTACCTTCAATTTCTGAATTGTATCCCCAAGAAAAACCTTTTTGATCATTTGAAACATAATAAATTCTAGATTTGATTGAAAAAGTTATATATATTAATTTCCTATAACTTCTATGGGTTACTTTTGTAATTAGAGCATTTGTTGGACATACACTTTTCACATTGAATTTAGTATCAATTTTTAATTTTAATTCATGCCAAAATTCGTAAACTGTGTGCCATTTTACGTGTTTAAATTCTGTTTCAAAAACAGTATTTTTTCGTTCTTTAGTATTAAGATAAAAGTTGAATGAAGTGTTTATATTTTTTTCAATTAATTTCTTTAAGTCATTAGCTAATTTATAATCATTTGTTATCTCAACTAATAGTGCTTTATATTGATTTATTGTATCTGATAGATAAGATTTTTTTAAATCAATTAAACAATTATTTAACCAATCTTGAATAAATTTAATATAATCTATGAGAATTACATTAAGTTTTTCTTTCCTAAAAGAATTTAATAGCGTAGGTTCTTTTGCGTCGAGAGTTAAATAGATTAGATAAATTTCTAAATTTTTATCTTTATTAAAATACTCTTCTATTTTTGTTTTATAGCCAAATAACTGTGGAATTTGATTTCCTTCATTATCAATTTTGTTACTGTCTTTTGCAAAAAATTTATTTTCTATGATAATTACTTGATTCTCAATTTCAATATAAATATCAATATCTTTCCATTCTGATTTTTTTAATTCGTTTGGTTTTACTGTTATTTTTTTTGAGAGATCAAAATCTATATTTTTATTTCTTTCTTTTAATAAATCTAAAAATTTTTCAAGAAAAAAAACTCCTTTTCCATGGTTGGAACTTGGTGCTAATAAATTTGAAATAAACCTAGAATGTAATCTTCTTTCATCTGTTGGTTTATGTAGAACTTTAAAAATATTGAACTTTTCAACAGAATTATAATTATATGTATCTGCTAAATCATCTAACTTCTTAATAAATTTATCTTTTTCATTCATAAATTTATAATTTGTGTTATAAACCTACAAAATCCCAGCAACTTTTTTACAAACATACTCTAATAAAATAGTATCATTATCTGTAAACGTATTTGCAGTGTGAGAATCAATATCAATTTGACCAATATTTTCGCCATTCACAAAAATCGGAATTACAATTTCAGATTTTACTTTCCAGCCACAAGAAATGTAATTGTCTTGTTCTGAAACATCTTGAACTACAAAGTTTTCGTTACTTACTGCAACTTGTCCACAAATACCTTTTCCAAAAGGGATAATTGTATGTTCAGTTTCTTCTCCTGTATATTGTGCTAATTTTAGTTCTTCTTTATTTCCGTTTTTAAAGTAAAAACCAACCCAATCATAATATGAAATTTTACTTTCTAGAAAATCGCAAATAGTTTGTAGTTTTTCTTCTTTAGTGCTTTTTGATGCTATAATTGTACTAATTTCTTGTTGTAAAAAAGAGATATTCATTTGTTTATAAATTGATTTGTTTATGAGATGCAAAACTAAATTAAAATTCTAGTGTAGAATAGGGATTTATTTTGATGCTTTGTTGATTGATATCAAAATAACTTACAAGAATGATCAAAAATTAATTTTTGATAAACTTACTATGAAACACTATTTTTTCTTTGGTAAAAACTTTGACAAAATACATTCCATTATTTAGTTTAGATACATTTATTTGATTTTCTTCTTTTGAATTTGTTATCAGTAGTTTTCCATTTATATCATAAATTTCAACTTTATGTATAGGCTGTTTTGTTTTGATATACAGAAAATTATCAGTTGGATTTGGGTAAATTGAATTTTGACTAGCATTTAAATTATCTATATTTAAGGTTGGACTATTAAAATTCACAGAGCGTAAAATTGTAAAATCTCCTCCATTTGTAATTGAGTTTTTTCTACTAGGTCCTACAAAACCAGTTTGCTCTAGAGTAAGTTTTATAATATTACCAACATAGTTTGATAAATCTAAAGTTAAATCAGTGTAAGGGTCAAATCTTGATGTTTCAGGATTATAACTGTTTCCAATTTGCTCTCCATTTACCTTAACTCGGAACCAAGAGGTTTTAGGATTAGTGTAGCGATGTTGTTTAAACGTAATGGTGGCATTCAAATCAACTAAATTTGTAGCATTAATCAAAAAATAAACGCTACTTATAAAGTTTTTATTTGCATTCCATGCTTCATCTTCTGTTGGATCTAATCCTCCAGTCCAACCATATGTATTTCTAGACCATTTCTGGTCAAGATATAGTAGTTTATAAAAATCTTGATAAACCTTTGAGTATCTGTTATGGTTTATGGTAAAATCTGTATTCGTAAATGCATCTGATCTTCTAAAATCATTTTCATAGGGTACCTCTAAAACATCTGGATCTGTTGATTTGTATAATTTTAGCCAAGGAGAGTTTGAGTTATCACATTTAGAACGAATATAAATATTATAGGGTTTTGCTTTTTCTAAATTAGAGAAAGTATATGTTTTTGAATCAATAGCAGTACCAATATTATTAAATTCTTCATCGTGTTTGGTGTGGGCAATTTCCCAATTAGTGGAGTCAGAATTCCAATTAACAGTAATGCTGTTTGTGGTTGTTGTAAAATTGATATTACTTGGAACAGAACATGTGGCATTTCTTAAATTTATATCATCAATATAAGATTTGTGATTATAATTTCTTGCCAAATGCTCTAAAACTAATACTACTTTTTTTCCTACAAAGTCTGATAAATCAACAGATATTTTTCTTGTTGTTTCTTCAGAAATATCATCACTTTTATATTCAAATTCCTGTAATTGCCCATCAATATTTAATCTTAAGAAGGTAGAAAAGCGAAATTGTTTTAAACTAAATTCAAAAACTGGTTGGGTTGCATTTTGAGTCAAATCGAGAGTAAAATATACTCTACCAATAAAATTGTCATTTGTCTTCCATAAATCATTATCATTATCCCACCAATTGTAAAATGAAAAATCGGTTGAACCATTTAAAATTAAACCTTTTGAAGAGCTATTTAAGCCAGATTCATCTGAAACTTTTATAAAAGCACCTTGACTTTCTTCAGCATAATAATTGTTTGTATCTGTTTCAAAATCTATGGAAGAAGGAATGGTTAACGCTAAAGGTTTTGTGTTAAAATAATATTTTTTATATGCAGTTGGTACAACATCGCAATTAGACTTATAATACAAAATATAGTTTTTCCCAGGGATTAAGTTGGATAATGTGATGTCATTTTCAGTGGTTTCAAAATCTGTGGGTTCATCATCTTTTTCTAATGCAATTTTATATTGAAATCCATTGATTTCATTTGGGTTTTCTATTGTAAAAGATGCTTGATTTTCATCAATTATATCTTCTTTTAAGGTAAAATTAATGGGACACCTCTCTAAATTACCAATAAACTGGGTGTGTGCAAAAGAGTTTTCATAAACACCTGTAGTCTTTCCATTATGTGTAAATGTCATTTTACTTCTTAAAGGCGGATTATTAAAATTTTCTTGGCCTCTATAACCAATTGTAGAACTGGTAGTAAAACCTTCATGGGTATCTTGTACTTCAAGCAATAAGTTTTGAGTTCCATTATAAACAAATGGTGTAGTAAATCGAATAATTGTGTAATCACCATCTATAGATACACCAGCATTAAATACTTCAGTTAACGTCTGTGCATTTAAAAAAGATTCTCCTGTAGAAAATTCTTCTTTATCAGTATGCCCCAGTCTTACTATCCAATTTCCAGAATTTTCTGATTTTGACCTACGAAAAGCATTTCTAAAACGAATCTCATTTATTTCTCCTTTAAATTCTAAATCTTCTTTGTAATAAATAGTTTGCGAATGAGAAAATTGAGACCTAGGGCTTATAGGTTGAGAAGTGAAATCACCTGTGCTTCCAACTCTTTTTTCAGAAAAAGATTCTGTTTGTGCAAATGAAGTGTATGATGTAATTAATAAGAAAGTTAAGAAATACTTAAACATAATTGATAATGAAAAATAATTATACAAATTTATGTATTTTTGTATTTTAAAATGAATAATATTTTCTTAAAAATATCAGCCATAATACTATCTGTATTAGTACTATTTTCCACATTTTCATTCAATGTAGACAAGCATTATTGTGGCGATTTTTTAGTGGATATTTCATTTACTGGAGAAACTGAAGGTTGTGGAATGCAAATGGATGCTAAAGCACCAACCAAAAAGAAAAATTGTTGTAAAGATGAAACGCATCAATTTGAAGGTCAAGATGAATTACAACTGACTTCTTTTGAAGAAATTACTTTTGAAAACCAACAGCTTTTAATTGCATTTGCTTTTTCTTATCAAGATTTATTGCTAGATAAAAAAACAGAAAAAAGCTTTCAACGTGTTTATCCTCCACCCGAAATTCAACAGAATTACCAAGTCATTTATCAATCTTTTTTAATCTGATTTTAAATTTAAAACAAGGTTATATTGTTTTTACAATATAAATCCTGTGAGATTGTCATTCCTGCGAAAACAGGAATCTAACTCGAACAAATCATCTTTTTTGATGATAAGTAGTCTTGTTATAAATTTAAAATCAATACAAAATGAAAAAATATATTATAAATAGTGTTTTGCTATTTATGCCATTCATAATTTTCTCTCAAACAACTTTTAAAGGGATGATTATGGATAAAAATAATCCCAAAGACAATTTGGGGGTTGAAGGTGCAACTTTGCATTGGCTCAACACAAACGTTAGTGCAATTACGAACACAAAAGGCTGGTTTACTATCGATTATAAACCAACTTGTAAAAAGTTAGTAGTAAGTTATATAGGATATAAAACGGATACAATTACAATTACAAGTTTAGAACCAATCCATCATTTTATAACTCCAGAAACAGATTTAGAAGAAATTACTATAAAAAGTAAACGAAAATCTATACAGCGTTCTTTTTTATCAACTGTTAATGTTTTTACCGTAAATCAAGAAGAATTATTAAAAGCAGCTTGTTGTAATTTGGCAGAAAGTTTTGAAACAAATCCTTCTATAGATATTAGTTTTTCTGATGCTTTAACAGGTACAAGACAAATAGAAATGTTGGGTTTACAAAGCCCTTATTTGTTAATTACTCAAGAAAATATTCCTTCTGTAAGAGGAGCAAGCCAGGTTTTTGGAATGACATTTACGCCAGGAACTTGGGTAGAAAGTATTCAGATAAGTAAAGGAGCAGGTTCTGTTGTAAATGGATTTGAAAGTATTTCTGGACAAATAAATGCAGAATTGGTAAAGCCTTTAACAGATAATCAACTTTTTGTAAATGCGTATGCTTCACAAATGGGACGTTTGGAGCTGAATACACATTTTAATAAAAAAGTGTCTGATAAATGGCAAACAGGTTTGTATGTTCACGGAAATTATAGAGGACAAAAATTTGATAGAAATAACGACAATTTTTTAGATATGCCTTTGGCAAATCAACTAAATGTAATGAACAGATGGCAATTTACTGATGCAGAAAAAGGTTGGGTTAGTTTTATAAATGTGCGTTTTATGAACGATGAAAAACAAACAGGAGAGCTCGATTTTAATCCTGATGTTGACAAAGGAACAACAAATAATTGGGGAAGTGAAATAGATACCAAACGTTTTGATGCATCAGCAAAATTAGGTTATGTTTTTCCAGAATTACCTTACCAAAGTTTTGGTTTTCAAATGGCATATAGCAATCATCAACAAGATTCTTATTTTGGCTTAAATGTGTATGATATTCAACACGAAAGTGTCTATTCTAACTTAATGTTTAACTCTATTATTGGAGATACAAGAAACAAATTTAAAACAGGTTTGTCTTTTACTTATGATAAATATGATGAGTTAGTAAACACAACTAATTTCAATAGAAATGAAAATTCTTTAGGTGCATTTTTTGAATATGCTTTTGATAATTTAGATAATTTTAGCTTAACTGCAGGATTAAGAGTTGATACGCATAATTTATTAGGAACTTTTATTACTCCTCGCGTGCATTTAAGATATGTTCCTTGGGAAAAAGGAGTGTTTAGAGCATCAGCAGGAAGAGGAAAAAGAAGTGCGAATATTTTTGCTGAAAATCAACAATTATTTGCCAGTTCTAGACAGGTAAACATTGATAATGTTGGTGGAAATATTTATGGATTAAATCCTGAAATTGCATGGAATTATGGAGTTTCTTATTCTCAAAAATTTAATTTATTCGAAAAGAAAGGAGATGTTACTTTTGATTTTTATCAAACTAATTTCCAGAATCAGGTTATTGTAGATTGGGAAAATCCGCAGGAAATTTCTTTTTATGATTTGGATGGAAAAAGTATTGCTAATAGTTTTCAAGTTGAGGTAAGTTATAATTTGGCTAAAAACTTCAATTTAAGAACGGCTTATAAGTATTTTGATATCACTACTGATTATAAAAGTGGAAATTTGCAAAAGCCAATTCAGCCAAGAGATCGTTTTTTTGCAAACCTTTCTTACGAAACAGAAGTAAAAGAAAATGGCAGTCAATGGAGATTTGATGCAACTTTTAATAATATCGGGAAACAACGTTTACCTAACACAAAATCAAACCCTATTCAGTATCAATTACCAGAATTTTCAAATCCATTTCAACTGATAAATTCGCAAGTAACTAAAGTGTTTTCTGAAAAATTTGAGGTTTATGTTGGTGGAGAAAACTTAACAAACGTACAGCAAAATAATCCTATTTTGGGTAGTGATAATCCTTTTGATTCAAATTTTGATACCACAATTGTATATGCACCAATTTTTGGACGCTCAATTTATGCAGGATTACGATTTAAGATAAAGTAGAATAAAAACGTAGTTCATTGCGAAGGAAGAATGACTGAAGCAATCTGTTTATTAATTAAGAGATTGCTTCGTAAACTCGCAAAGACTTGTAATAATTAAAAACAATAAAAATGAAAAAAATAGTATTTGTATTAAGTTTAATGATGATTGGTTTTACAGCTCAATCTCAAGAAGTAAAAAAGAAAAAAAATGCAAAAATTTCTTTTAAAGTTGATGGTATTTGCGGAATGTGTAAAAAAAGAATAGAAACTGCTGCATTGAAAACGAAAGGCGTAAAATTTGCTGTTTGGAATTTAAAAACGCACAATCTAAACCTAATTATGGATGAACGAAAAACAAATGTTGAAGCTGTTCAACAGAATATTTTAAAAGTTGGTCATGATGTTTTTGGGTCTGATAATAAGAAAGTTGAAGCTTCAGAAGAAGCTTATAATTCTGTGCATCCTTGCTGTAAATATAGAGATGAAGAAATTATTTTAGATCATCAAGGAGAAATGAAAAAGAAGAAGAATTAAGATGGGTTTAATCTACAATTATTAATTCTTGTTTAGATAGTAATTTACCAGATTCTGATATTCCTTCTATAAAAACCCTAAAATTTTTCTGAAGATTCGCAGGTATTGTTAGTTTCATTTCTGATTTTGGTTTTATATTATTGTTAGGTGTCCAGTAAACAGCTCCAAAAGTCTTAAAATTGTCGTCTAATAAAGATGTATATTTTGGAATATAATATTCTTTAGGAGTTTCAAACCCATTTGAAATTTTTATTTGGGATGAACTATAATTTTTCTTTATCATTTCTTTTGAGCTGTATGTGTAAATGTGAATTCCATAAAAAGATGAAATATATAATTCTTTTACCATATCTAGGTATATACTTTCTAAATTCCATAGAGTTTCTGAAATTACATTGTTATTTAAAGTTATTAAAAGATTTCTTGAAGACTGTTGACCAAAATTTCTATTAATATTTGAGCCGTTATCTGAAATATATTTATCTTTACTATTATTGTTTTTAACTATATCATTGGTAGAATACATTTTTTCAGCAATTGCATGAGTAAGAGATTTCATTGATCCTTTACCTAAAGCTATGTTATGGGTTGTTGAAATTTTAAATCCTTTGGAGTTTAATAAATCTACTACAGTTTCTCCAGCACCAAATATTATGTTTTCGAGTCTAACTTTGGTGTACATAGTCTCAGCGCCAAATGGTTTTTCTATTTTTTCTTTAAGGTTCGTTTTTAAGGTAATTTCATCTAATTCTTCTACAACTTTTGGCAAGGGTTTAAAATTTTTAACAGATAATTCTATTTTTCTTAAAGGTTCTTTTTTGTGTAAGTTAAAATTATCAACTAAATTATTTTTAGAAAAATTAAGTATTGGTTTTATTTCATAGCTGTTACTATTATATCTTAAAGAGAAGTTTACAAAAGTATTTTTTTTCACAAAAGTATTTTTCAAATTATATAGGTCTTTATTACCCTTTAAGGTACTCAATAAATTGTTTTCTTTTGAATATAAGAGTACTGACCAATACTTACCAAGTTTTCTATTAAGTTTAATTCCAATATCTATTCCGTTCTCAAAATCATAGATTGTTTTTGGAGGATTGTGAAAAATATCTTTCCAACTATACTTACTCCAGCCTTGAGTTAACAGAAGTAATTCTAAATCTTCTTTTCTGTTTTTATTAAACTTATTAAAATAGTATTTAGGGTTTTGAATGTATCCTTTTATGTATGGCTTTAGTAAAAAAATAGATTTGATGTTATGTTTAGGATTATAAGATTTTGTTTGTGAAGGTAATACTGAAGAACTAAAATTAACATTTTGATTTGTGTTGTTTACAATTGTTATAGATAAAGAGTCATTAATAACACTACTTTTAGAAATATTTAATTCTGTAAATAATTTTTCACCTTCATTAAAATATAATTTTTCTACGATAGGAATATTTTTTTGATTAAAAAGGGTAAAAATATTTATACCATCAAATAATTTACTTTTATTAAAGGCTATGATATTTATTGTATCATATAAGTTGAAAGAGAATTTTTTATACTTTTTAGTATTGTGCCAAAGAATAGTATATTTCTCTTTTTTTAATAATTGTAACGATTTTTTGTTAGTTACAATATTAAGATTTAAGAAATTGTTGTCTTTTTTTGTTGTTAAAATAATTCCAATACTTCTTGGTTGTAATGTATTCTTTGAAAGAACAGTACCATTAGCTAATTTAGCTATAAAAGTATAGGATGTGTTTTTTTTAAATAAAAAAGATACCTGCCCTAAACCAAGACTATTTGTAGAAAAATTACTTATAAAATTATTATTTTGATCTGTTATAGTTCCTTTAATTATTTTTATACCTATGTTTTTAGAGTTTTTTACAAGTATTCCAACTTTGTTAATAGAATTAGCTAGTAAATGGCCTCCTTCAGGGAATAATTTAAATTCGAAGAAGTTCTCTTCATTTAATGTTTTACTTTTTTTATCTATTAATATATTACTAATGTTTATGTTTTGAGTAAAAGATTGATCTTCGTTGAAGTTTTTCATCCAGTTTGTAGATGCTTTAATATAGTAAGTTCCTTTATTAAAAGTCGAGTCAATTAATATGTTTCCATTGCCGACTCCCTTTTTTACCCTTATTAAATGTTGACTTTTCATCTTACCTGATTCTTCAAAAACTGACACGAATAGATTAGAAGATGTTGGATGTAACTTGTTGGAGTTTTGCTCTAAAATATATGCTTTAAACCAGATTTCCTCTCCTGAAAGAAATGAAGTTTTGTTTAAATGTAGGTATGGTATCTCACGAGTATTCTCAAAATAACTAGAATAAATTGAATCTAAACTTTTCTGTTTTTGTGCCAATAAATTGATACTTAAAAAACCAGAGAAAATATAAAAAAAAGTTTTTTTCATAACAAAAATTTTAAGGTTAAATTTAATATTTTTTTAGGAATATAAAAATCTTTATTTTAAGCTTGATTATAAGCTTTCACATATCTTGAAATAAATATACTGTCAAAATTCAGTAAGGTAATAAATTATTTAAGAATTAATACTTTCTCGAACAAACGAATTTTCAAAGAATTTTTACTTTTGTTAAGTTATTATAAAAGCAAAAATCCAATAGAATTACTATCGGATTTTTAATAAACAATATCTTACTTAAGATATTTATATTTGTATAATACCATTACATCATTCCTGGCATTCCACCACCCATTGGAGGCATTCCACCACCTGCAGGAGCATCTTCTTTAATATCTACTAAAGCACATTCAGTGGTTAAAATCATTCCTGCCACAGAAGCTGCGTTTTCTAAAGCAACTCTTGTTACTTTTTTAGGATCAATAATTCCAGCCTCTAACATATCAACATAAGTTTCAGTTTTAGCATCATAACCAAAATTCTTTTTACCTTCTAAAACTTTGTTGATTACTACAGAACCTTCTCCACCTGCATTTTCTACAATTGTTCTTAAAGGAGATTCAATTGCTTTGTTTACAATTTGTACACCTGTAGTTTCGTCTAAATTATCTGTGGCTAATTTTTCTAATACCTTTTTTGCACGCACAAAAGCAACTCCACCACCAGCAACAATACCTTCTTCTACAGCAGCTCTGGTTGCGTGTAAAGCATCATCAACTCTATCTTTCTTTTCTTTCATTTCTACTTCAGAAGCAGCACCAACATATAAAACTGCAACACCACCAGCTAATTTAGCTAAACGTTCTTGTAGTTTTTCTTTATCGTAGTCAGAAGTAGTGGTTTCTATTTGAGATTTTATTTGACCAACTCTTGCTTTAATAGTATCAGCATCACCTGAACCGTTTACAATTGTTGTATTGTCTTTATCTATAGTGATACTTTCTGCAGTTCCTAATAAATCTAAAGTAGCATTTTCAAGAGAAAAACCTCTTTCTTCAGAAATCACTGTTCCACCAGTTAAAATTGCGATGTCTTCTAACATTGCTTTTCTTCTGTCTCCAAATCCTGGTGCTTTTACAGCAGCAATTTTTAATCCACCTCTTAATTTGTTGACTACTAAAGTAGCTAATGCTTGTCCATCTACATCTTCAGCAATAATTAATAAAGGTCTTCCTGATTGAGAAACTGGCTCTAAAATTGGAAGAATTTCTTGTAAGTTAGAAATCTTTTTGTCAAATAATAACACATAAGGGTTTTCTAAATCTGCAATCATTTTATCTGCATCAGTGACAAAATAAGGAGATAAATAACCTCTATCAAATTGCATACCTTCTACAACATCTACATAGGTATCAGTTCCTTTTGCTTCTTCTACAGTAATAACTCCTTCTTTACCAACTTTACCAAAAGCAGTTGCAATTAAGTCTCCTATTACAGAATCGTTATTTGCAGAAATTGAAGCCACTTGTTGAATTTTATCAGAAGAATTACCAACTTTTTGAGTTTGCTTTTCTAAATCAGCAACAATTGCAGTAACTGCTTTGTCAATTCCACGTTTTAAATCCATAGGATTTGCGCCTGCAGCAACGTTTTTTAATCCTTCTTTTACTATTGCTTGTGCTAAAACAGTTGCAGTTGTAGTTCCATCACCAGCTAAATCGTTAGTTTTAGAAGCTACTTCTTTTACCATTTGAGCTCCCATATTTTCTAGCTCGTTTTCTAACTCAACTTCTTTTGCTACAGAAACACCATCTTTAGTAACAGTTGGTGCTCCAAAAGATTTAGAAATAATTACATTTCTTCCTTTTGGTCCTAAAGTTACTTTTACTGCATTTGCTAATGCATCCACTCCACGTTTTAAGCCATCTCTAGCTTCTATATCAAATTTTATATCTTTTGCCATTTTCTTTAAATTTTGCTTTTAGCTGTTTGCAAATTCGCTTTTCGCTAAAAATAATTACTATAAATTTTATTTTTTGATTTTGCTAGAGGCGATTAAACCAAAAGCAAATAGCGAAATTAAATTATCGCCAAAATATCAGATTCGCGCATCATTAAATAATCTTTTCCTTCTAATTTTAAATCAGTTCCACCATATTTACCATATAAAACAGTGTCACCAATTTTTACAGTTAAAGGCTCATCTTTTTTTCCATTTCCAACTGCTACTACAGTTCCTTTTTGTGGTTTTTCTTTTGCATTATCTGGTATAATTAATCCAGATGCTGTTTTTGTTTCTGCAGGTGCAGGTTCTACAAGAACTCTATCTGCTAAAGGTTTAATGTTTAATCCCATTTTTTATAAATTTTGATTAATTAAATTATTTTCACTTTCAATAAATAGTCAGAAATTATGCCATCAATTAAAAACTGACAATTTTTCTTTGATTATTTTTATCACTTAATTTTTGGAAATAAAAAATGCCAACGTGTCATTTTCGTTGGCATTCATTAAATTGTAAGTCGATTTTTAGTTGATAGTATCGTTTGTTACAGGAGCTGTATTTTCAACAGGAGCCGTTGTTTGAACACCATCTAAAGTATTATTTAAATTCACATTATTATCACCTTGCCTAGGTATTGCAAAATTAGATAATAATATTAAAGCAAACATTGCAATGGCTAATGTCCAAGTTGTTCTGTCAAGAAAGTTATTTGTGTTTTGAACCCCACCTAATGATGATGCTCCACCACCTCCAAATGAAGAAGATAATCCTCCTCCTTTAGGATTTTGAACCATAACAATTAGCACTAAAGCAATTGCAACAATTAAAATTAGGATTAAAAATGCTGTATAACTCATGATTTATGTTTTTGTAAAATTTGTACTCTTTTAATTTGGTCTGCAAAGAAACCACTTTTTTCTGGATATTTCAAACTTAAAATTCTATAAGCTTGAATTGCATTATCAAACTTTTTTTGTTCCAGATAAACTTTGGCTAGAGTCTCTGTCATTAAGGAATCATCTTGCTTATTTTCAGAGATTTCTATAGTTATTTTTTTATTTTTAGGTAGGGGTTCTATTTTGGGATTATTTTGAATAAATTGTTCAATAGCATCTTGTTTTTCAACTTTAGTTGAAGCAGAATTACTTTCTCTTTGAATTGGCTTTTTTGAGGATAACTGCAACCATTGATTAAATGAAAAATTCTCTGCTTTTGTAAAAGAAAGTGGTTTACCTATTTCTAGATTTTCTTCAATTTCTTTTTTAGCAATAGTTATTGGTTTTTCTATTTCTAGAATAGCTACTTTAGGCTCAATATCTACTATTATTTTTTCTTTTATTTGTTGATGAATATTCTTTTTTGATGATGAAAAATCTTTAGTAGTGATATAATCAAATAAAACAGTTCTGTCTGTTGTGTGAGCTGCAGTTTGTTTAAGTTCTTTATTATATTTAAAACTATCTTGATTTTTTAAACCTTTTAAATATAAAGCTCTAGCAGTTTGAAAATAAGAAAATTCATCTATAATAGATTTTAATTCAACAGTTTCTAATTGCTGAATTTGAGTTTTATTTTCTAATATTGATATGAATGTGTCTTTTTTCAATTTTCTTCTAACTTCTAATTAAAACTACCACTTTGCAACTGAAGCATTAAAAATATCTTGAGTTATCCTTTCTACTATTTCATCTAAAGCATTATCTAGAACTCCTCCTGTTAATTGAGCATTTGCAGCAAAATCTGAATAGAAAGAAAATGTTTTTTCAAAATCATCTTTTTCGTTGAGTTTATTTACAAAACGTACATTAACAGTAACTGTTAGTCTATTTTGTGCAGCTGTTTGATCTGATGTACCACTCATAGGTGTTACCCTATAATCGGTTATTTCTCCACTAAAATATAAATCTCCATTTGCATTTGTTAAAGTTAGATTGGTTTGACGCGTAAACAAATCTTGTAAGTCATTGGTAAAACGTTGTGTTAAAACGGGTTCCACTAAAGGTGCTTGATTTGGGAAAAAGTCAACTTGTAAGGTTTTTGCATCACCTGTATTACCTCCAGTAAAAGAGTAAGCCCCACAACCAACTAAAAAGATTGTACTTATTATAAGAAAAGCGATGAATATTTTTTTTTTCATTTTATTAAATTAATAGGTATTCGGTTTTTTCATGGTAATAAATGCATAAAAATAACCACCTTCAACAGTAAATGATGCAGAAACTAAACGATAACCTTTATAATGTTTTTCATTAATTAAATCTTCAGCTTCAATTCTAATTTTTTCTGAACTATTTGGTCCAAAAGATCTTCTTATTCTAAAAATTT
This sequence comes from Polaribacter porphyrae, assembly GCF_002954685.1. Classification (GTDB taxonomy): domain Bacteria; phylum Bacteroidota; class Bacteroidia; order Flavobacteriales; family Flavobacteriaceae; genus Polaribacter; species Polaribacter porphyrae. The sequence continues at coordinate 3,499,015 of NZ_MSCN01000001.1, forward strand.
CTACTGCTTTCATTTTTATAAATCGTATTGTTTTATCTTTCTGTATAATGTTCTTTCAGAAATGCCCAATTCTTTTGCTGCCAATTTACGTTTATTATTATTTTTTTCAAGAGACTTTTTAATCATTTCAATTTCTTTGTCTTGTAAAGATAAAGATTCGTCTTCTTCAATTGTTTCAATAAAATCATAATCTTTTTCTGAAGTAGTGTTTTGAGGAATATTTAGTACTTCAACATTTGTTTTCTGTGATTCTTGATTTCCATAAATCTTTTCTATCAATTGATGATGCTCTTCTTGAACTTCTTTCAAGTTGTCATTCTTCATCAAATCTAAAGTAAGTTTCTTTAGATCGTTGATGTCATTACGCATATCAAATAAAATTTTATACATTATATCACGCTCTGTAGAAAAATCATTCTCTTTTTTACCACCAACAATAGCTGGTAAATTTCCAGAATTGTTAGGTAAATATTGTTGTAATTTTTGACCTGTTATATTTCTATTTTCTTCAATTACAGAAATTTGTTCTGCTAAATTTTTTAGCTGACGAATATTACCTGGAAAACGATAATTCAATAATATATTAATAGCAGTTTCATCAAGCCTAATAGAAGGCATTCTATATTTTTGTGCAAAATCTGCTGCAAATTTTCGAAACAATAAATGAATATCTTGATTACGCTCTCTTAAAGCAGGTAAATGAATTTCTACTGTACTTAATCTGTAATATAAATCTTCTCTAAACTTTTCTTTTTCGATAGCAGATTGCATATTTACGTTTGTAGCAGCAACTATTCTTACATCAGTTTTTAATACTTTTGATGAACCCACTTTAATGAATTCACCATTTTCTAAAACACGTAATAATCTAACTTGAGTTGTTAATGGTAGCTCACCAACTTCATCTAAAAAAATAGTACCACCATCTGCAACTTCAAAGTATCCTTTTCTGTCTTGAGTAGCTCCAGTAAATGCACCTTTTTCATGTCCAAACAATTCACTATCAATAGTGCCTTCAGGTATTGCTCCACAGTTTACTGCAATGTATTTAGAATGTTTTCTGTGAGATAAAGAATGAATTATTTTAGGAATATTTTCTTTACCAACACCACTTTCACCAGTTACTAATACAGAAATATCAGTAGGTGCAACTCTAGTTGCTTTTTCTAAAGCTCTATTAAGTTGAACATCATTACCAATGATTCCAAAACGTTGTTTTATTGCTTGTAGGTTTTCCATTTTTTTATTTAGAATAGAGAAAAAAGAATAGAGAGAAAAGATTTGGTCTTTGTTCTTGTCTCTTGCTTCTCTTTTCTAAAAATTAGTTATTATCAGAATATTCAACAGCAACTCCTTTTAATGTTCCAGAAGTACAGTCATTAATTTTGACATTTACAAAATCACCTAATTTATAATGTTCTTTAGGAAAAACTACTACTATATTTTGAGTATTTCTTCCTTTCCATTCATTAGGGTTTTTCTTTGAAGTTCCTTCAATTAAAACTTCTTCTATTTTTCCAAGATGCTGTTGTGTTCTATACAAACCATGTTTTCTTTGCAAATCGATTACTTCTTGCAATCTTCTTTTTTTTACTTCATTTGGTACATCATCTTCCATTTTTTTACCAGCTAAAGTTCCTGGTCTTTCAGAGTAAGCAAACATAAAACCATAATCGTATTTTACATATTCCATCAATTCTAAAGTATCTTGATGGTCTTGTTCAGTTTCTCCACAAAAACCAACTATCATATCTTGAGAGAATGCCATTTCTGGAACAATTTCTAGAATATTATCAATAAGCGTTTTATATTCTTCTCTAGTGTGTTGTCTGTTCATAGCCTTTAAAATGCTGTTGCTTCCACTTTGAACTGGCAAATGCACATATTTACAAATATTCTTGTGTTTTGCAATTTGATGAATTACATCTAAGCTCATATCTTGAGGATTAGAAGTAGAAAAACGAAATCGTGTTTTCGGAAATTGAGTCGCACACATATCTAATAATTGAGCAAAATCAACAGCTGTTGCTTGAGCCATTTCTGATGCTTTTTTGAAATCTTTTTTCAAACCTCCTCCATACCAAAGAAAGCTATCTACATTCTGACCCAGTAAAGTAATTTCTTTAAAATTTTTATCAACCATTTGCTGAATTTCCTCTAAAATACTTTTGGGGTCTCTGCTTCTTTCACGTCCTCTTGTAAAAGGGACTACACAGAAAGTACACATATTATCACAACCTCTTGTAATTGATACAAATGCAGAAACTCCATTTGAATTTAAACGAACAGGAGCAATATCTCCATAAGTTTCTTCTTTAGATAAAATTACATTCACAGCATCTCTACCTTCACTAACTTCTTCTAATAAATTGGGTAAATCTTTGTAGGCATCTGGGCCAACAACCAAATCAACAATTTTTTCTTCTTCTAAAAATTTTTCTTTTAAACGCTCTGCCATACATCCTAAAACACCAACTTTCATGTTTTTGTTGACCTTTTTTACAGCATTATATTTTTTAAGTCTATTTCTAACTGTTGTTTCAGCTTTTTCACGAATAGAGCAAGTGTTTACCAAAACTAAATCGGCTTCTTCTAAAATTTGAGTAGTGTTGTATCCTTCTTTATCAAGGATTGATGCAACAATTTCACTATCATTCATGTTCATTTGGCAACCATAACTTTCTATAAAAAGTTTTTTGGTGTTTTCTTTCTTATCTTGAGTTATAAGAGCCTTTCCTTGAATTTTTTCGTCAATGATTTTTTCTACCTGATTCATCTTTATACTTATCATTTGGAGGACTACAAAGATACAACCAAAAATTATTTTTTATGACAAATTGGCAGAAAAAGAATTATTAATTTTATCATTTTAAAAATGATTTTTATAAATTTAAAAAATATTTATTTTAACTCTTAATCAACCCGAATTAATATGAACAAATTTTTAATCACTTTAGTACTGTCTACTTTGTTCATCTCTTGTCAAAAAGATAAAAACTCCCGTAAAAAAAAGCCAAACATTTTACTAATTATGGTAGATGACCAAGGGTATGCAGATTTTACTCCATTTGGTAAAAGTAGTGCTAATGTTTCTACGCCAAATATTACCAGATTGGGCAAAGAAGGAACCGTTTTTTCACAAGCTTATGTTACAGCTCCAGTTTGTAGCCCTTCTAGAGCTGGTATTCTTACTGGAAAAAATCAATTTAGGTGGGATAAACCCGCAAGTTGGGGACCAGGTTTACCTGATAATGTAAAAACAATTGCAGAATATTTAAAAGAAGCTGGTTATAATACTGCAAAAATTGGAAAAAATGATTTGGGTAGAAAATTTCATAGAAATGATGTAAGAGAGTATCCTCTAAACCATGGTTTTGATGAGTTTTTAGGATTTAGTGCTCATGCACACGATTACTGGTTAAATTCTCAAGAAATAAAAGATATAACTCCAGATCCTTATGGTACAAGTGCTCTTTTAGGTCCTTTAATGCATAATAAAGGAGAAAAAAGCTACAAAGAGGGGTATTTAACAGATATTTTTTCTAACGAAGCTATTTCTTATTTAAAAGATGTTGATAAAGAAAAACCATTCTTTTTAATGTTGTCTTATAGCGCAGTTCATCATCTTATACACGAAGTGCCTAAAAAATATTTAGACAAATATGGTGTAAAGGAGATACCTAATTATCACCCAGATAGTTTAGTTGGTTTTAGAAAAAGAAAAGCAGGTACGTATGCTGCTTATTATGATAAATACTCACGAGTTGGTGATTTAAAATCAGACCAATTAAGAAAGTATTATTTAGCAAATTTAAATTGTTTAGATGATAATATAGGTAGAGTTTTAGATGCGCTTTCAGAAGAAAATTTACAAGAAGATACCATTATAGTATTTGTTTCAGACAATGGTGGATCTCCATTGACAGGCGCAAACAATGCCCCATTAACAGGAGGTAAATATTCCCTTTGGGAAGGAGGTATTAGAGTGCCACTTGCTTTAGTTTGGAAAGGCAAAGTAGAGCCCAATACAATTCAGAAAGAATATGTTTCTGCCACAGATATTTTTCCAACACTTGCAGCAGCAGCTAACATAAAGCTAACGGATGTAAATTTAGATGGCAAAAACTTACTTTCTAAACCCAATAATTCTAGAGCTTTAGTTTGGAAATGGCAAAAAAATTGGGCAATAAGAAAAGGAGATTGGAAGTTAACGAACGCTAAAGAAAATCATTGGAAAAGCGAACCTACAGCATATTATATTGCACCGATTGTAAATAATAAAGAATTAAAGTTGTTCAATATAAGCAAAGATGCTGGAGAAAGAGTAAATTTAGCAGATAAACACCCAGAGATTGTAAAAGAATTAGAAGCAGAGTATACAAATTGGTATAAAAATAACTATGGGAAATATTAATTTTATTCTTGTTTCTAAAAAGTAAAAATAAAACTACTACTGTTTAGCTAAAATTTAAAAAATATGAGCAAATATATATTAGCACTAGACCAAGGGACCACAAGTTCTAGAGCTATTGTTTTTGATAAAAAAGGCAACATAAAATCTGTTGCTCAAAAAGAGTTTACACAAATTTTCCCAAAACCAGGCTGTGTAGAACACGATGCTATAGAAATATGGAGTACACAAGCAGGAGTTGCTGCAGAAGCTATTGCAAGCAAAGGTTTAGATATGGAAGATATTGCTGCAATAGGCATTACCAATCAACGAGAAACTGTAGTTGTATGGGATAAAAATACTGGAAAACCTGTATATAATGCTATAGTTTGGCAAGATAAAAGAACTGCAGATTATTGCGATTCTTTAAAGACTGATGGAAAATCTGAAATGATTAAGAAAAAAACAGGATTAGTAATAGACGCTTATTTTTCTGGAACTAAAGTAAAATGGATATTAGATAATGTTGATGGTGCAAGGGAAAAAGCAGAAAATGGAGAATTATTGTTAGGAACTATCGATTCTTGGTTGGTTTGGAATTTCTCAAAAAAACAAAAACACATTACAGATGTTTCTAATGCATCTAGAACCTTGTTGTTTAATATAAACATAATGTCTTGGGATGATGATTTGCTAGACTTATTTACCATCCCCAAAAGTATGTTACCAGAAGTAAAACAATCTAGCGAAATTTATGGGCATACAAAGTCTACTTTTTTTGATTGTAATATACCTATTTCTGGAATTGCAGGAGACCAACAAGCAGCACTTTTTGGGCAAATGTGTACCCAAAAAGGGATGGTAAAAAACACTTATGGTACAGGTTGTTTTATGTTAATGAATATTGGTGATAAACCAATTCAATCTAAAAACAACTTACTAACCACAGTTGCTTGGAAAATTAACAATAAAACTACTTATGCTTTTGAAGGTAGTGTCTTTATTGCAGGTGCAGCTGTACAATGGTTAAGAGATGGTATAAAAATTATTAGAAACTCATCAGAAGTAGAAGCGTTAGCAAATTCTGTAAAAGATGCAGATGGTGTTTATTTTGTACCCTCTTTTGCTGGTTTAGGAGCACCTTACTGGAATCAAAAAGCTCAAGGTACTATTTTTGGAATAACAAGAGGTACAACAGAAGCACATGTTGCCAGAGCAACTTTAGATGCAATTGCATACCAATCTATGGATATTTTAAAAGCTATGGAATCTGATGCGAATACTTCTATTAAAGAATTAAGGGTAGATGGTGGAGCTACTGTTAATAATACTCTAATGCAATTTCAAGCAGATGTTTTAGATACAAAAACCATTAGACCTAAAGTTGTAGAAACCACAGCAATGGGTGCCGCTTTTTTAGCAGGATTGGCTGTCGGTTTTTGGAAAGACGAAAAAGAAATTCAAAAAATTTGGCAGATTGATAAGAATTTTATGCCAACTACAAAAAGAGAAAACATCAATCAAAAAATTAAAGGATGGTATAAAGCAATTAACGCTTTAGAATATTGGACAAAATAAATTAAAAAACAATAAGCATGTCAGCATTTGTAGCAGAAATTATAGGTACTTTTTTATTGATATTACTTGGAGGTGGTGTTGTTGCTAATGTAGTTTTAGAAAAAACAAAATCTAACGATTTAGGATGGATGGTAATTACAACTGCTTGGGGTTTTGCAGTGTTTGTAGGGGTTTCTGTAGCTGGACCTTATAGTGGAGCACATCTGAATCCTGCTGTTACCATAGGATTAGCAGTTGCAGAAAAATTTGAGTGGAATTTAGTATTGGGATACATCATTGCACAATTTATTGGAGCTATGTTAGGCTCTTTTTTAGTTTGGGTAATGTATAGAGATCATTTTAAAGTAACAGCAGATGGAGAGCTTAAAAAAGCAGTTTTTTGTACTGCACCAGCAATTAGAAATTATTCAAGTAACTTAATTAGTGAAATTATAGGTTGTTTTGTGTTGGTATTTGTAGTGTTATATTTTACTGATGCTAATTTAAATGATGTAGATAATAGGCAAATCCCAATTGGATTAGGTTCTTTAGGTGCGCTTCCTGTAGCAATTCTGGTTTGGGGTATTGGCTTGTCTTTAGGTGGCACAACAGGTTATGCAATCAATCCTGCAAGAGATCTTGGGCCAAGAATTGTACATGCAATCTTACCGATTAAAAATAAAGTTTCTAGTGATTGGAGTTACGCTTGGGTACCAATTATTGGACCTATAATTGGTGCAGTAGCAGCTGCTTTATTATCAATATTTCTAACAACATTATAGTATACAAATTAGTTTTAAAGAAAACCTTCATGAGGATATTTTACCTCTTTATTTTTCTATCAATTTCTAGTAATTTTTTTGGTCAAGAAATACCTCCTATTTTAAAATTTACGCCAGAAGATTATCATTCAGAAAACCAAAACTGGGCAATAACTCAAAATAAAGACAAGTTTATTTATGTTGCTAATAATGCTGGTCTTTTAGAATATAATGGTGCTGAATGGACTATCTATAACTCACCCAATAATACCATAATCAGATCTTTATTAGCAGATAATAATCGTATTTATTCAGGTGCTTACATGGAGTTTGGCTTTTGGGAAAGAAATAATAAAGGGCATCTCTATTACACATCTATCTCTAAAACATTAAAAGAAAATTTAATTGAAGACGAGAATATATGGAATATTAAAAAAATAGATAGTTGGCTGTTGTTTCAGTCTTTTGATAGAATCTATTTTTATGATACAAGCACCAAAGAAATTAGTTTTATAACCGATAAAAAGAATATTTACAGGGTTTTTAATATCCAAAATAAAATCTACATATTTAAAAATGATGGAGGTTTATCTACTTTAGAGAATGGTAAAGAAAAATTGCTGGCAAATTTCCCAAAAAAATACAAGGTAGAAATTGTATTAAATATTTTTAAAAGAAATGATGAGTTGATTCTTTTAACAAGAAAAAAAGGTTTTTTTACTTTAAAAAATGGCATAATTACTAAAAGAGAAATTCCATTCTCTAATCAAATAGAGCATTTGCAGGTTTTTTGTGGTATTCAATTAAAAAATAAAGAAATTTTATTAGGCACAATTTCTAATGGCATTATTCATCTATCGCCAGAGGGAGAAAAAATAAACAAAGTAGATCAATACAAAGGTTTAGCCAATAATACTGTCTTAAAACTTTTTGAAGATATTGATGGTAATGTTTGGGCAGCTTTAGATAATGGTATAAACTGCTTAAATATGCAATCTTTTATCAAAGAATATAATGATGATGGTGGCACATTTGGAACAACATATTGTTCTACAATTTATAAAAATAATATTTATTTTGGCACCAACCAAGGCCTATTTTATAAAAAAATTGATAAAAATGAACCTTTACAACTAGTAGAAGGTACTAAAGGACAAGTTTGGTCTTTGTTTAAAGTTGATGGAGATTTGTTATGTGGGCATACCTCTGGAACTTTACAAATAAACGGAGCATCTGCAACACGAATTACAAATTATAGTGGTACTTGGAATTTTAAAAAACTTGCCACAAACAACAACCTTATTCTGCAAGGACATTATTCTGGAATGAGTGTTCTAGAGAAAAAAAATAAAAAATGGCAACTTAAAAATAGAATAGAAGGCTTTGATAATTCTGTTCGTTTTTTTGAAATTTTTAAAGATAATGTTTGGGTAAATCATGAATATAAAGGCGTTTACAAACTAAAAATGGCTAAAGAATTTAACAAGTTTACTAATGTTACACTTTTAAATCATATTGAAAAAGGGAAAGGATCTGCTTTAGTTAATTACAATAACAAGATTTTATATAGTTTTAAAAACGGAATATATCTACTACATAAACATACAGATTCTCTTACAAAAATAAACAACTTAAGTAATTTGTATTCTCTAGATCAATACGTTTCTGGTAAGTTAATTGTTGATAACAAAAACAGACTTTGGTCTTTTAATAAAAACACGATTAGTTATGCAGAAAATGGCCCAATTCCAGATAAATTAAGTATAAAGTTTATACCAATTCAAAATTATTTTAGAAAAACTACAATTAGTTTCGAAAACATAACCAATCTAAATAACAATACTTATATTATTGGTAAAACAAATGGATATTTGTTATTAGATTTAGATAAGAGAAAAAATACTACACATTCTATTTTTTTAAACAACGTAATTTTAAAACATAAAGATTCTACGTACATTTCTGTTAGCAATAATCAGGAATTTAACCACAATCAAAATTCTTTAGAATTTAATTTTAGTACACCAAATTACAACAAATATGAACCTGTAAATTATCAATATAAACTAGCTCCTTTACATAAAGAATGGAAAAGTCTAGGGGAAAAATCTACATTATTATTAGAGAATTTAGATGCAAATACATACAAACTAGAAATAAGATCGTTGATAGGTAAGGAACTGTCTAAAAATATAGTAACATTTAATTTTAGCATAAAACCTCATCTTTTATTGAGTAATTTTTTTATTTTTTTGTATGCTGTTTTAGTTTTCTTTATTGCATATGTTGTACATAAAATGTATAAGAAATACTACAGAAAACAGCATCAAAAAATATTAAATGAAAATATACAAAAATTAGAATTGCAAAAAATTCATTCAGATCAACAAGTTATTAGGCTTAAAAACGAAAAATTAAGTCAAGAAATAGAAAGTAAAAATAGAGAATTGGCAATTTCTACAATGAGTATTATAAAAAGAAATGAGTTTTTAAGAAGTATAAAAAAGGAATTAAAAGTTAATACTCAAATTGAAAAAACAAATCCAGTTTTTAAACTGATTGATAAAAACCTAAACAGCTCTAAAGATTGGAAATTTTTCATGGATGCTTTTAATAACGCAGATAAAGATTTTTTAAAAAGAGCAAAAGAATTACACCCAGAATTAACACATAATAATTTAAAATTTTGTGCCTATTTAAGGCTGAATTTAACATCAAAAGAAATAGCACCACTATTAAATATTTCTGTAAAAAGTGTAGAAATTAGAAGATACAGGCTACGCAAAAAACTCAAAATTTCTCACGGTACCAATTTAATAGATTATATTTTAAGCATATAGTTCTAAATTTTAGCCATTAACAACCTCTACATTACCTCTACATTTTTTTATCGTTCCATTTTTTTTGTACACAAAATACTTTTTCAGAAATACTCTTAAAATACCAATTATATTAATGTTTTTAGCGGTTTTACTTTCTCTAAAAAGAGATGTAGATTTTTTGTAAGGGTAGGTTTTAGTAACCAAACTACATATATACATATATTTACAATATTGTAATGTTTTGTTAAAGTTTTACTTAATATAATTTTATAGCATTGCACAATAAAAACAATCCAAATAAAATACATAATGTTAAAATCAATCAAAAAAAGAAAACATTTTTTTCTCTGCTTTTTTATTATTGCTTTTAGTTTTGCTACAAAAGCACAATCTAATGTAAAAGGTATAATAGTAGATGAAACAAATCAGCCTCTTCCTGGAGCTACAATTCAGGAAAAAGGAACTTCAAATGGAGTGCTGTCAGATTTTGATGGCAATTTTTCTATTGATGTTAAGAGTTTAGATGTTAAACTAGTAATATCATATTTAGGATATAAAACGCAAGAAGTAAATGCGTCTTCATCAAAAATTAGAGTTCAGTTAGAGATAGAAAATAATTCATTAGATGAAATTATTGTAGTAGGTTATGGTAAAAGAAAGAAAAGCGATTTAGTTGGTGCTGTATCAAAAGTAGATTTATCAAAAGGTACACTTTTGCCAACTGCAGATGTAACAGAAATGCTAAGAGGTAGAGTTGCAGGCTTACAAGTTGATGTTGGAGGTGGTTCTTTAAGACCTGGAGGAAATTCAGAAATCTTGCTAAGAGGTAGAAATTCTATTGAAGGAAACAATAGTGGTATTTATGTAGTAGATGGTATTATCAGAGATGGAGGAATAGAAGATATTAATGCAGACGATATAGAATCTATAGAAGTTTTAAAAGATGCATCAGCGCAAGCTATTTATGGTGGTTTAGGAGCTAATGGTGTTATTTTGATTACCACTAAAAGAGGTAAAAAAAATAAAGTATCTGTTTCTTACCATGGTTTTTTAACTACTAAAAGTTTGGAAAGAAATTTTGATGTATATAGTGGGCCAGAATTTGCACAATTAAGAAGAGAAGCTGTTAGAGCCACAGATGCTAATGATATGTATCCAGATGATGCTACAATATTTAGTACTTTAGAATTGAATTCTCTTGCCAATAACGAATTTGTAGATTGGGAGAATGAACTCGTTAGTCCTGGTATTGTAAATAGCCACTCTATGGGTATTTTAGGAGGTACAGAATTAACGAAAATATATGGTAGTTTAAACTATTTTAGAGAAGAAGGTATTATTCCTTCATCTACATACACAAGAAAAAATTTAAGATTAAATATAGATCAGAAAATAACAGATAAAATTTCTGCAAGATTCGATATCAATATTTTAAACGAATTTACAGAAAGAGCAGCCAATGTTAATGTAATTACAAGATCTCCTTTAGGAAGAGCTTATAATGATGATGGTACTATAACTCAATTTCCTAGTGGAGAAGATGGATCTGCTTTTAACCCTTTATGGAATTTAAGAGAATCTGATGATGATGAAAAAGGAAATGATTTTGTAATCAACTTTATACCAACTTATCAAATAACAGACAATTTAAAATATCAACTAACCACATCTTTTACAAGAAGAACTTCAGAAAGAGGACGTTACCAATCTTCTTTAAGTGCTGCAGGAGATACAGATAGAGGCATTGCAAGCATCACAAATCAACTAAAAGAAGCTTATTTTGTAGAGAATATTATAAATTATGATAAAGTAATAAACGAGAATAATAAGTTTGATGTAACTCTAGCACAAACTGTTAGCGAAGATAAGTTTACGCAAACATTTACAGAGGGTAGAGGTTTTCCAAATGAAGATTTGGGTTATAACAACATTACAAATGCTATTAATGGTGTTTTTGTGGAAAGATTAGAATCATCTTATAGAAGATTAGGTTTTATGGCAAGAGTTCGTTATAATTTATTTGATAAGTATTTGTTTACAGGAACAGTTAGACATGATGGTTCTTCTGTAAATGCGAACAACTTTAAATACTCCACAAATCCTGCAGTTGCAGTTGCATGGAAAATTCATAATGAATCTTTTTTAGAAAATGTTGAAGCAATTCAGCAACTAAAAGCTAGAATAAGTTACGGTTCTTTGGTAAACGAATCAACAAACCCATATAGATCTTTATTTACAGCATCTGGGCAAAATTATATATTTGATGGGCAAACTGCATCTGGTTATTCGCCATCTCAAATTTTACCAAGCACAGAATTGAGACACGAAAGAGTTAAAACTTTAAATGCAGGTTTAGATTTTATCTTATTTGATAATAAAATATCAGGAGCTATAGAATATTATGATGCAAGAACAGAAAGTTTATTATTAAGAAGACCTGTGCCACCAACTACTGGGTTTACATCCACGTATTTTAATGCAGGTGAAGTTCAAAACAGAGGTGTAGAATTAAGTTTAACAGCAAATCTTATCAACACAAAAGATTTTAGATGGTCTGTTTCTACAATTTGGTCATCTAACAGAAATGAACTCCTAGATTTATATACAGATGGTAATGGAAACAATGTTTTAGAAGATGATGTTTTCAATTATTTTGTAGGTCAGCCTACAAACGTAATAAGAACGTATCAATTTGATGGTATTTGGCAAGTTGGAGATGACTTTGCAAATGCACCTCAAGCAAATCCAGATTCAGAGTTCCCTCAACCAGATTTAAGACCAGGAGATATTAAAATTAGAGATGTAAATGGAGTTGATGCAAATGGAAATATTACAGGTGTGCCAGATGGAAAAATAACACAAGAAGATAGAGTTTTTGTAGATCCAAACCCAGATTGGTTTGCTTCTTTTTCAACTACTTTAGCTTACAAAGGTTTTGATTTGTTTTTAGATTTTTATGCTGTAGAAGGAGCTACAAAAGTAAATCCTTTTTTATCAGAATTTAATAATGGAGGTACATTATCTGGTAAATTAAATGGTGTAAAAGTACCTTATTATACTCCAGAAAACCCATCAAATACTTTTCCAAGACCAAATTTTGATAACGCTCCAAGGTATTTAAATGCTTTGGCAGTAAAAGATGCTTCATACTTAAGATTAAGAACAGTTAGTTTAGGATATACATTACCAGATGTTATCACTTCTAAATTAAATATAGATAACGTAAGAATTTATGTAACAGGCACAAACTTATTTACAAGAACAGATTATATTGGTTATAGTCCAGAAGTAAATATTAGAAGTACATTTTCTAACGCAGATACTGGGTATCCAGATGCAACAGCATTTACAGTAGGTTTAAAACTAAAATTATAATAAAAGAAATTATGAAAACAAATATGTTATATAAAATAAGTTATAAAGTAATGCTGTTCTTATCAGTATCACTTTTACTAACGTCTTGTGAAGGTTTTCTTGATGAAGATCCAGGTACATTAATAGATTCAGATTACATCTATACTACAGAAGATGGTTTAAAATCTGGAGTTGTAAGTCTGTATAAGTTTAATAGAGATAGGTATGACACTAGAGTCCAAGATTTTATGGGAGCAGTTTTGTTGCAATCTAGAAGCGATTTAGCTTTTAGCAGAACTGGTTATACTGGGTTAATGGGCAGATACCAAAGAGGAATTTCTCCTATTGATTTAGGAACAAATTTTACATCAAGATTATTCTGGAAACATTTCTACAACATAACAAACAAAGCAACAAGTATTATTAATGCTGCAGAAAATTTAGAAGGTTTAAACGAAGATTCTAAAAAACAAATAATTGCAGAGGCAAAATTTTTTAGAGCCAATTCTTACTTTTTCTTGTATAGAATGTATAATAACATTTACGTAAGCACAGAAACAATTACTGTAGATAATGCTTTTGATGTTGTTGAAACAAGTTCTACGAAAGAAGAAATATTTGCAATACTAAATAGCGATTTAGATTACGCAATAGAAAATTTAGACTGGGATGTTACTTTTGGAAGAGTTTCTAAAGGAACTGCAAAACACGTAAAAGCTAAAGTAGCTATGTGGCAGGGAGACTGGTTAGAAGCAAAAAATCAAGCATTAGATGTAATAGAAAATCCTATGAGTCCTCATAGTTTAGTCTCTAGCACTGCAGATGTTTTTAAAGGCAATAAAAATAATTCAGAACAATTATTTGTTGTGCAATCTCAAGATGATGTTTTGGGTGGAGGAAACACAACAATGATGAACGCAAATTTTGTAACTCAATATTTCCAAATTTCAGGAATAGAATCTAATGTAGAGCAAGGAGGTAGAGGTTTTTCTAGAGTATTGCCAAATAATTATTTATTAGGGTTGTTAGCAGATGACCCAAATGATACAAGAGATGATGACACTTATTTTAGATTAGAATATTTCTATACATCAGGACCAAATGCAGGTCAAAAAATAGAAATTTACAAGCCAATATCTCCTGCAAATCCTAATGGAGTTCAGTACCAAAGATACTACCAAAGATTGCATCCTTCTTGTATTAAATTTGCAGAAGAAGACGATAATGCAGAGTCGTATTTACAAAGAAGTAATATTATGGTTTACAGATTAGCAGAAACCTATTTAATAGCAGCAGAAGCAATAATGCGTTCTTCTGGAGATCCATTACCATATATTAATGCAATTAGAACAAGAGCAAAAGCTGCACCAGTAACTACTGTTAACGAGCAAGTAATTTTAGACGAAAGAGCTAGAGAATTGGCTTTTGAAGGCCAACGTTGGTTTACTTTAAAAAGAATGGGGCAAACTGTTATAAATCGTCAAATAACAAGTTTTGCTGGAGATGGCGATTTTTTCCCAGCAAACAGAGGTGCAAAAGACCCAAGAACAAACTGGAAAGATCATTATATCAACTGGCCAATTTTTCAAGAAGATTTAGATCTATTAGGACCTAATTATCCACAAAATCCAGGATATTAAATTTTGTTAATTTGCTTAAAAAGTATTGATGTTTAGTAAATGCATCAATACTTTTTTGTTTAAAAACTCTTAAATGCGCATATTCTCTACATTTATAATACTGATGGTTTTTTTCTCTTGTAAAGAAGACAATCAACTAAATTTTGCTGATAACCCAGTAATAGCTCACAGAGGTGCCTGGAAAACTAAAAATCTTCCAGAAAATTCTATTGCTGCCCTAAAAGAAGCCATCAGATTAAACTGTTATGGTAGCGAGTTTGATGTAAGAATGACCAAAGACAGTGTGCTAATTGTAACACATGATAATGAGTATAATAATTTATTAATTGCAAAAACCAATTATAATGAATTAGCAGAAAAAAAACTGTCTAATGGAGAAGTATTGCCAACGTTAAAAGAGTTTATTCTTGCTGGTATGAAAAACAATACCTCTACAGGGTTAGTTTTAGAAATAAAACCAACAACTTCTAAAGAAAGAAATATAGCAATTACAGATAGAGTTTTAGCGTTAGTAGAAGATTTAGAAGCAGACAAGTATATAGCATCTTATATAAGTTTTAGTTTAGATATTTTAAAAAGAATTGTAGAGCAACAACCAAATGCAAAAACCCAATATTTAGATGGTTCAAAATCTCCAGAACAATTAAAAAAATTAGGAATCTCTGGATTAGACTATTTAGCCTATAAATTTAAAAAGCGTCCACATTGGATAAATTCTGCAAAAGAACATAATTTAACACTAAATGCTTGGACAGTAAACACAACAGAAGATATAGATTGGTTATTAGCAAATAATTTTAATTATATAACTACTAATGAGCCAGAATTGGTTTTTGAAAGATTAAAAAAATCTCCCACCCAAAAAGGATATCAACTAGTTTGGAGCGATGAATTTAATTACATAGGTAAACCATACCCAACAAAATGGAATTTTCAATACGGTTTTATAGCCAATAGAGAAAATCAATATTACACAGATAGTTTAAAAAATGCTAGGGTAGAAGAAGGAACCTTGATTATAGAAGCTCACAAAGAAACTATAAAAAATAAAGATTACAACAATTCAGAAATTTTAAAAAAATCATGGAAAAAATATGCTGCAGAAAGAAAAGTGGGTAAATATACTTCTGCAAGATTAACAACAAAAGATTTGGCTTCCTGGAAATATGGAAGAATTGAGGTTAGTGCAAAACTCCCTAAAGGAACTGGTATGTGGCCAGCTATTTGGATGTTGGGAGATAATAAAACAAAAGTTGGATGGCCAGAAGCTGGTGAGATAGATATTATGGAGCATGTGGGTTTTAATAATGATTCTATTTTTGGTACAGTGCATACAAAAGCATTCAATCATATGAAAAATACCCAGAAAGGGAAAAGTATCTTTATCAATAACCCAAATAATAAGTTTAATACTTTTGCCATAGAATGGACTCCAGAAAAAATAGATTTTATTTTAAACGATATAGTGTACAATACTTTTGCAAACGAACACAAAACAACTGCAGAGTGGCCTTTTGATCAGAAATTTTACTTAATTTTAAATGTTGCTGTTGGAGGCATGTTAGGAGGCAGAAAAGGGATTGATGATAGTATTTTTCCTCAAAGAATGGTGGTAGATTATGTTCGTATTTATCAAAAAGAAAACTACAAATAAGTATGAAGAGATTATTTTTCTTAATTGCAATATGTGCAAGTTGTACCACAGTTAAAAAAGAAAATACTATAAAAGTAATGACTTATAATATTCGATTAGATGTTGCTTCAGATGGAGAAAATGCATGGTCTAATCGTAAAGATTTTTTATTATCGCAAATCAAGTTTTACGAACCTACAGTTTTAGGTACACAAGAGGGTAGACCTAATCAAATAGCAGAAATGAGTGCTGGTTTATCCAATTATAATTTTATAGGTCATGGTAGAGATGGAGGAAATAAGGGCGAATATTCAGCTATATTTTACGACAAAACAAAGGTAAGTTTTAGTAAAGAAAATACATTTTGGTTATCTACAACACCAGAAAAATTTTCTAAAGGTTGGGATGCAGCGTATCCAAGAATTTGCACTTATGGTTTAATGACGATTTTAGATTCTGATAAAAAAATCTGGGTTTTTAATACGCATTTAGATCATGTAGGTAAAGAAGCAAAATTAAAAGGGATGAAGCTTATAGAAGATAAAATTAGGCAAATTAATACTAAAGAATATCCAGTAATTATCATGGGTGATTTTAATGTAGAACCATCCTCTAAACTAATGCAACAATTATCTACTAATTTTAAAGATACAAAAATAGCTGCTGGTAATAATATTTTTGGTCCAAAAGGTACTTTTAACGGTTTTAAATTCAATGAACCTGTAAAAAGAAGAATAGATCACATAATGGTTTCTAAAAACAGCAATTTAGAGGTGTTAAAATTTGCCATATTAAGTGATTCTAAAGATTTAAAATATCCTTCAGATCACTTGCCTGTTTACTCAGAACTCAAAGTCAACAACTAACTACATGAAAAATTATAAAACAGCTATAGTAATTATAGCAATATTCTGTTGTTTTTTTAATTGTACTACTAAAAAACAACAAATAAGTGCTACATCAAATTCTGGTAATACCAACAACTACAAAGAAAAGGTCGATTCTGTTTTAAGTTTAATGACTTTAGATGAAAAAATCGGACAAATGGTTCAATATTCTGCTGGTTGGGATTTAACAGGGCCAGCATCGTCAAAAAGCGCACAAGACAAGTTAGAAAAAATGAAAAAAGGGTTGGTGGGCTCTGTGTTAAATGTAGTTTCTGTAGAAGAGGTTAGAAAAGTGCAAGAATTGGTTATGGAGAATTCTCGATTAAAAATTCCTATGTTATTTGCTTATGATGTAATTCATGGTTTAAAAACCATTTTTCCAATACCTTTAGCAGAATCTGCAAGTTGGGATTTAGAACTAATAGAAAAATCTGCATCTATAGCAGCTAAAGAAGCTGCTGCATCTGGTTTAAATTGGACTTTTGCTCCTATGATAGATGTTTCTAGAGATGCAAGATGGGGCAGAATTATGGAAGGTGGTGGAGAAGACCCTTATTTAAATAGTGTAATTGGTGTTGCTAGAATCAAAGGTTTTCAAGGTACAGATTTATCAAACCCAAATACTATTGCAGCTTGTGCAAAACATTTTGCAGGATATGGTTTTGCAGAATCTGGAAGAGATTACAACACAGTTACTGTAGGAGAATTTGAACTGCACAATAGTATTTTACCACCTTTTAAAGCAGCAGCAGACGCAGGTGTTGCTACATTTATGAATTCGTTTAATGATGTGGATGGTATCCCTGCAACTGGTCATAAAATCTTACAGAGAAAAATTTTAAAAGATGATTGGAACTGGAAAGGAGTGGTGGTTTCAGATTGGGGTTCTATTGGAGAAATGAGAGCTCATGGCTATGCAAAAGATAAAAAACATGCTGCAGAAATAGCTGCAAATGCTGGTAGTGATATAGATATGGAGTCTTATGCTTACGAAGCTTATTTAAAAAAATTAGTATCAGAAAATAGCGTTGCTTTAGAGGTTATAGATGATGCTGTAAAACGTATTCTAAACTTAAAATTTCAGTTAGGATTGTTTGATGATCCTTATAGATATTGTAGCGAAGACAGAGAAAAAAATAATATTTATACCAAAGAGCATTTAAAAATTGCTAGAGAAGCTGCAAAAAAATCTATTGTACTTTTAAAAAATGAGGATAATATTTTACCAGTATCAAAAAACATTAAAAGTATTGCAGTTATAGGTTCTCTAGCAGACGATAAGAATTCGCCACTTGGAAATTGGAGAGGGAAAGGGAAATACAATTCCGCAGTTTCTCTATTAGAAGGAATTAAAGAAAAAGTCTCTGTATCTACAAAAGTACGTTATGCAAAAGGAATAGACTTAACTATACCCACAATTAAACCGGGCTACAATCAATTTTTATACCCTTTAAAATTTAACACAACAGACAAATCAAAAATAGCAGAAGCTGTTGAGGTTGCAAAAAAATCTGAACTTGTAATACTTGCATTAGGAGAAGATGCTTACCAAACAGGCGAAGGAAGAAGTCAAGTAAATATTGGTTTTGCAGGGTTGCAAAATGAGCTTTTAGAGGCGGTTTACGAGGTAAATAAAAATATTGTTTTGGTTTTAATGAGTGGTAGACCCATGGATATTTCTAGAGCAAACGAAATTTTACCTGGAATTTTAGCTACTTGGCATTTAGGCTCACAAGCAGGCAATGGTATTGCAGACGTATTGTTTGGAGATTACAATCCTTCTGGTAAACTCCCAGTTTCTTTTCCAAGAAACGTAGGTCAAGAGCCATTGTATTACAATCAAAAAAATACAGGTAGACCATACAGTGGAAAGCACGTTACATTTTCTGGTTTTAGAGATTCTAGAAAAGACGCATTATTCCCTTTTGGTTTTGGTTTAAGTTATACAGATTTCTCTTATACTAATTTAACACTTACCAAATCAACAATGTCTAAAGAAGATGAGGTAATTTTATCTGTTGATATACAAAATACAGGTAAAGTTGATGGAGAAGAAGTAGTACAATTGTACATCAGAGATTTTGTAGCAAGTATTGTAAGACCAGTAAAAGAACTAAAAGGATTTAAAAAGATTTTTTTAAAACCTGGAGAAACCAAAAAAGTTTCTTTTGCAATAAATAAAGAAGTACTCCATTTTTATACAATAAATAGAAAATGGGAAGTAGAATCTGGTGATTTTCAATTATTTGTAGGTGGTAATTCATCAACAAAACTAAAAACAAAAATCACAGTTTTGTAATTGAAATTGTATTAAAAATTCTTTAAAAAAAAATACAACAATAGGTTTTAACAAAAAACTAACTACTTTTGCATTCTGAAATTACGCATATTTAAAGCGTTTTAGAGCGAAAAAAAGAATAAATGGCAGAGAATTTAGTAATAGTTGAGTCACCAGCAAAAGCAAAAACTATAGAAAAATTTCTTGGAAAAGACTTTCAAGTAGAATCTAGTTATGGACATATTGCAGACTTACCTTCAAAAGAATTAGGAATAGATGTAGATGGAGATTTTAGTCCTAAATATATTATATCAGATGATAAAAAACCAGTTGTAAAAAAACTGAAGAGCTTAGCAAAAAAAGCAAAAACAGTTTGGTTAGCTAGTGATGAGGATCGAGAAGGAGAAGCAATTGCATGGCACTTAAAAGAGCAATTAGATTTAAAAGATGAAAATACAAAACGTATTGTTTTTCATGAAATTACCAAAAAGGCAATTTTAAGAGCAGTTGATAACCCAAGAGATATTGACTATAATATGGTTAATGCACAGCAAGCACGTAGAGTTTTAGACAGGCTTGTGGGTTATGAATTGTCACCAGTTTTATGGCGAAAAGTTAAAGGTGGCTTATCTGCAGGAAGAGTGCAATCTGTAGCAGTACGTTTAATTGTAGAAAGAGAAAGAAGCATTCAAGAATTTAAAGCAGAAACACATTATAAGGTAGTTGCAGAATTTTCTAATAACGAAGGTAAAAAGTTTAAAGCAACCATTCCAAAGAATTTTGATTCTAAAAAAGAAGCAGAAGATTTTTTAAAATCGTGTGCAAATGCTGATTTTTCTATTGCTGATTTAACAAAAAAACCAGCAAAAAAATCTCCTGCAGCACCATTTACCACATCAACTTTGCAACAAGAGGCATCACGTAAATTAGGTTTTGCTGTGGGTAGAACTATGCAAGTTGCACAACGTTTGTACGAAGCTGGTTTAATTACATACATGAGAACAGATAGTGTAAATTTGTCTGTAGATGCAAGAAACGAAGCTGAAGAAGAAATTACAGCTTCTTATGGAAAAGAATATAGTAAACAACGTGTTTTTAAATCAAAAGCAAAAGGAGCACAAGAAGCTCACGAAGCAATTCGTCCAACAAACATGAAAATGCATTCCATTTCTACTGAATATGATCAAAATAGATTGTATGATTTAATTTGGAAAAGAACATTAGCTTCACAAATGAGTGATGCACAATTAGAAAGAACAAACGTTAAGATTGAAAATTCTGAAAACGATAAAATCTTCACAGCGAATGGTGAAATGATTAAGTTTGAAGGGTTTTTAAAAGTATATTTAGAAGGTAAAGATGATGATGAAGAGGAGCAGGCAGGAATGTTGCCAAATCTAAAAGTGAATGATAAATTAGAATACGCTTTTATTAATGCAACACAACGTTTTACGAGTCCACCTTACAGGTTTACAGAAGCTTCTTTGGTAAAACAGTTAGAAGAATTAGGTATTGGGCGTCCATCTACTTATGCACCAACAATTTCTACAGTACAAAGAAGAGGTTATATAGAAAAAGGGCAAAATGAAGGCGAAGAACGAAATTATGAACAAATGATTTTGACTTCTGGTGCTGTTAAAAGTCAATTGTTGACAGAAAAAACAGGTTCTAATAAAAATAAGCTAGTACCTACAGATATTGGAAATATTGTAAACGATTTTCTTGTTGCAAATTTCTCGAATATTTTAGACTTCGGATTTACAGCGAAAGTTGAAAATTCTTTTGATGATATTTCTGAAGGTGATGAAGATTGGATAAAAATGATAAAAGGTTTTTATACAAAATTTCATGATAATGTAGAAGATGTAAAAGAAAACGCAGAAAGAGAAAGTGGCGAGCGTATTTTAGGAAAACATCCACAAAGTGGTAAAACTGTATTAGTTCGTCTTGGAAAATTCGGACCTATAGCACAAATTGGAGCTCCAGAAGATGATGAAAAAGAATTTGCGAGTTTAAATCCTGATCAAAATTTAGGCACAATAACTTTAGAAGAAGCTTTAGAATTATTTTTGCTACCAAAAAAAGTAGGTGTCTACGAAGATAAAGAGGTTATCGTTGCTAATGGAAGATTTGGGCCTTATGTAAAGTTCGATAAAATGTTTGTATCACTTGATAAAGGAGAAGACCCTTTCGAAGTTGATATTAATAGAGCTAAAGAATTAATTGAAGCCAAAAGGCAAGCTGATGCTCCAATTTATCATCATGAAGATTTACCAGTACAAAAAGGTGTAGGGCGTTTTGGACCATTTTTGAAATGGAATGGAATGTTTATCAACGTAAATAAAAAATATGATTTTGATAACCTTTCTGATGATGATATTGTTACTCTTATAGAAGAAAAGAAACAAAAAGAGATTGATAAAGTTATTCATAATTGGGAAGATGTTGGGATTAAGGTAGAAAAAGCAAGATGGGGAAGATTCAATGTTATTAAAGGTAAAATTAAAATTGAATTACCAAAAACTACAAAAATCGAAAAACTATCTAAAGAAGAAGCAATTAAAATGATTGAGGCTAAAACACCAAAAAAGAAAACTACCAAAAGAAAAACAACAAAAAAGAAATAAGTATTTTGTATCTTTAATGCCAAGTTAAAATTAATGAATCAAGATTTTTTATCCCCTGTAAAAGAAATTGCTCTTGCACATTTAGTATTACATCATCCTTTATGTTTAGGGAATAGAATTCGAATACATACCCAACAAAATGGATTTCCTGATTTAGAAGGCATAAAACTAGCTATTTTGGGTGTTCAAGAAGATAGAAACTCAGAAAATAATTTTGGTTGTGGGGATGACTTACACTTTATCAGAAGAAAACTTTACGAATTATATCCAGGAAATTGGAGTGCAGAAATTGCAGATTTAGGGAATGTTTTAAAAGGAAACTCTGTAGCAGATACTTATTTTGCTGTAAAAGAAATTATATCTTATTTATTAAAAGAAGAGATAATTCCTATAATTATTGGTGGAGGACAAGACATAACCTATGTTAATTATAGAGCTTATGATACTTTAGAACAATCTGTAAATATTGCTGCAGTAGATAGTCGTTTTGATTTAGGTGATTTAGAAAACGAACTCACTTCACAATCGTATTTGAGTAAAATAATAATGCAAGAGCCAAGTAATTTGTTTAATTACAGTAACGTCGGCTATCAAACTTATTTTAATTCTCAAGAAGAAATTGAATTGTTTGATACCTTGTTTTTTGATACTTGTAGACTTGGTAAAGCAAGAGAATTAGAAAATATTGAGCCATCATTTAGAAATGCAGATATTGTTTCTATTGATATTGGAGCCATTAGACAAAGTGAGGCTCCTGCAAATAATAATGCATCGCCTAAT
Source organism: Polaribacter porphyrae (assembly GCF_002954685.1). Classification (GTDB taxonomy): domain Bacteria; phylum Bacteroidota; class Bacteroidia; order Flavobacteriales; family Flavobacteriaceae; genus Polaribacter; species Polaribacter porphyrae. The sequence goes on from NZ_MSCN01000001.1 coordinate 3,521,744, forward strand.
GGTTTTTATGGTGAGGAAATCTGTGCAATTACTAGATATGCAGGTATAAGTGATAAAGTTTCCTCATTTGGAATTTACGAATACAATTCCAAATACGATAACAATCATCAAACTGCCAACTTAATAGCACAGATGATTTGGTATTTTATTGAGGGTGTTAATTTTAGGGCAAAAGATTATCCGTTTTCAGGAAAAGAAAATTATGAGAAGTATATAGTTTTAATGGAAGACGATGATCCAATAGTTTTTTATAAAAGCAATAAAACAGGTCGTTGGTGGATGGAGATTAATATATTATCAGATAATAAATATAAAAGACATGCGTTAATACCATGTACATACAAAGATTACACAGAGGCAACAAAGCAGAATATACCAGAAAGATGGTACAAGGCAATGAAAAAAATGATGTAATCAAAAATATTAGTAGATTTTTGTTCGTTAAAAACAATTTCTACATTGTATTTTAGCAAAAAAAATAATAGGTTTACGAACTTTTTAGTAAAGACATAATAAAATTATGAAAAAAGCAGCAATAATTGCACTTTTAATAACCGTTTTTTATAGTTGTGGCTCTAATGATAGAGGAGAATTAGTGGGTATAAAAACTAAAAAGAAATGGTTTTCAGAAAAGCCTTATGGAATGGCTTTGATTCCTGGAGGATCGTTTACAATGGGTAAGCAAGATCAGGATATTTTAGGAACTATGAACACTCCTACAAAAACAGTTACTGTTAGACCTTATTATATGGATGAAACAGAAATTACCAATAACGAGTACAAAGAATTCGTTTTTTGGGTAAGAGATTCTGTAGTAAGAACAAAATTAGCCTACCAAGCAGAGTTTGCTTCTTTAGGTTCCAATCCAGATCCTAATGCAAAAAACTCTAAAAATGGTATTCAACAGTACGCTTTTAGAACTGCTGACACAACAGATTTATCTCCTTATGACAAATACATGTATGAGAACTATTACAGTTTTGATACCATTCAACCATTAAATTGGGATCCAGACTTAATCTGGCAAAAAGATGAATATCCAGACGTTGATTATGTAGAAGTTATGGATTCATTGTATATAAGTAGAGAAGATGCTGTTGATGGAATCAGAACATTCAATACCAAATATTTAAACTTTAAGTATTCTTGGTTTGATAGAGATGCAGCTGCCAGAAAAGGTGGAGATCGTAAAGATTTTGTGCAAACTGAAGTATTGAATGTATATCCAGATACTACTGTTTGGGTAAAAGATTTCAATTATTCTTACAATGACCCTATGCATCAAGATTACTTCTATCATCAATCTTATGGAGACTATCCTGTAGTTGGTGTTACTTGGAGCCAAGCAAATGCATTTTGTAATTGGAGAACAAAAAAGAAAAACAGATATCAGAAAAGTAGAAAAAATGCAACTTTAGTTCCAGATTTTAGATTACCTACAGAAGCAGAATGGGAGTATGCTGCAAGAGGAGGTTTAGAATTTGCAACATATCCTTGGGGAACAGGAGGCACAACTAGTGATAGAGGTTGTTTTTTAGCCAACTTTAAACCAGTAAGAGGTAACTATTCTGTAGATGGTGCTTTATATACTATGGAAGCAAAATCGTTTAACGCAAATGATTATGGTTTATATAACATGGCTGGTAATGTATCTGAATGGACAAATACTGCATACAATTTATCATCATACTATATGGCTTCTACTATGAACCCTAATGTAGAAGATAGAAAAAATAAAAGAAAAATAATTAGAGGGGGTTCTTGGAAAGATGTAGCCTATTATCTAGAAGTTGCTTCTAGAGATTATGAGTATGCAGATACAGCAAGAAGTTATATTGGTTTTAGAACCGTTCAGAACTATATTGGTACAACAAATAAATAAAAACACTTAATTAAAAAATATTAAAATGGCACAGTCAAAATCGAGAAAGAAATTTTTTAACATGGCATATAGCTTTGGGGCTTCAATTGTAATTCTAGGGGCTTTATTTAAATTAAATCATATTAGCTATGGTTGGTTTAATGGAGCAAATGTATTAGCTGTTGGTTTAATAACAGAAGCACTTATTTTCTTTATTTCTGCTTTCGATAACCCAGAAGAAGATTTAGACTGGACCAAAGTATATCCAGAACTTGGTCAAGATGGTTTTCAAGTAGAAGAAAAAATTGGAGCTGAAGGTTTATTATCTCAAAAATTAGATAACTTATTACAAGAAGCTAAAATAGATTCATCATTAATGGAAAGTTTAGGAAGTAGTATGAAAAACTTTCAAAATGCGGCTGAAGGATTGTCTGCTGCATCAGAATCTGTGGCATCTACCAATAAATATAATGAGCAAGTTTCTTTAGCTGCTGTTCAAATGGAATCTCTAAATGGCTTATATAAAATACAAGTAGAAAATACTAGCAAGCAAGCTGAATTAAATACAGCTGTTGTAGAAAATACGGAAAGATTAAAAGAACAAATGGATTCTTTAGCAAAAAACTTATCTTCTTTAAATGGTGTTTATGGTGGTATGTTATCTGCAATGTCTAGCAAATAATTAGTTCAATTAAATGAATAATAACTTAAAAAACTAATTAAGAAATGGCAGGAGGAAAAATGTCCGCAAGACAAAAAATGATAAACCTGATGTATCTTGTTTTCATTGCAATGTTAGCAATGCAGATGGATAAGGAAGTTTTATCTGCTTTTGGCTTTATGAATGAAAAGTTAGAGGCTAACAATACTTCTACAACTGAAAAGAATAATCAAGCATATGAAAATTTAGCAAAAAAAGCTTCTGAACAAAAAGGTATTTATGGTAAGCAGAATCAAAAAGCACAGAGTATTAAAGAGGTTTCGTCAGAATTTTATGCATATTTAGATAATCTTAAATCCGTAATCACAAAAGATTTGGAAGATAAAAAAGATTACGAATCAATGGATAAAACAGATTTTTTAGACACCTACTTCTTTAAAGGGGATGGTTACACTGAAAAAGGGCAAGAGTTTATTGATAAAATAAATTCTTATAGAACAAGTGTTTTAAATACTATTGGAGATAAAAGTGAATTAAAACCACAAGTAGAAGCAAGGTTTTCTACAGCACCAGTTGTAAATAGTAAGAGTGAAAAAACAGTAGAATGGCTTAAAGCAAGATATGAAGGGTTTCCTTTAGTATCATCTTTAACAAACATTACTCAAATGCAAGCTGATGTTAGAAATACAGAAGCAGATATTGTTAATAAATTGTTAAGCGGTCAATTAGAAAGCCAAGTATCCATGTCTAACTATAATGGTTTAGTTAAACTAGATAAAAATGCTTTTTATCCTGGAGATAAAGTTACAGGTTCTGTAGTTTTAGGTAGAGAAGACCCAAACTTGAAGCCTAGTAGAGTAGTTTTAAATGGTAGCCCTTATGATAATTTTAGTAATGGAGCTGTAAATTTAGATTTAAGAGCAGGCAATGTTGGAGATAAAACCATAAAAGGTACAATATATTTTATGGAAAATGGAAAAGAAATACCAGTACCTTTTGAAAGTACATATTCAGTGATTTCCAAACCAAATGATGCTGTTGTATCTGCGGATAAAATGAATGTAGTTTACAGAGGTGTCCAGAACCCATTAACTATCTCAATACCTGGTATCCCTGCAAATAAAGTAAAAGCAACTGCTCCTGGTTTAAGACAAGTTAAAGGGAGTAGTTATATGTTAAGCCCTAGAGGAGGTAATTCAGTTACAATTAATGTATCTGGTAAATTGCCAGATGGCAAACCTATTAATACACCTGTAACTTATCGAATTAAAGATATTCCTGCAGCAATGGGAACTACAAGAAATCAATTTGGTGTAGTAAGAGTGCCAAAATCTAGTTTACCTAGATTAACTATCGGTGCTGGTTTACCAGATTTTGTTTTCGATTTAAAATTAAAAGTAAATAGCTTTAAAGTAAAAGCTCCTGGGCAAGTTACTGTTTTAGTTAGTGGTACAACATTTAATGCTGCAGCAAAAAGAGCATTATCTAAAGTTAAAAGAGGTGATCAAGTCACTATTTTTGATATAAATGCAACCATAGTTGGTAACTCATCGTATAAGTTAAAGAAAGTATTACCTTTAACTATAGAGGTATCTAACTAATAAAAATTTGAGTATGATAAAAAATAGTTTATTAATATTTATTCTTTGTTTATCTACAAGTTTAGTAAATGCGCAAGCAAATATACTAAACGCAAAATCTGCAGATCAAATAGGAAAGAAAAACGAGCAGCAATTAGAAGCTAGTAACGATGGTCCTATACCTTATGGTTATGTAGATGATAGAGATGTAATGTGGTCTAAAGTGGTTTGGGAATTTGTAGATTTAAATCAAAAAATAAATTTACCTTATTATTTTCCTATTGATACTACTAACATTTCTTCAGATAGAAGATCTTTATTTGATACACTAGTAAAAGGAATTAGACAAGGTAAAATTAAAGAAGCTTATTCAGATTCTTTCTTTACTTCTAAAATTACACAAGATGAGATTGACACTCGTTTGGTAAATGTAAGAGAAGAAGATGGCTATAGAGATACGTTTAGAATACAAACCCAAGATGTAGAAGGGTATATGCTAAAAGGAATGTGGTATTTTGATAAGCGTCAAGGTGAAATGAAGTACAGATTATTAGCTTTAGCACCAATGGGTAAAGATGTACAAACTTTAGGAGTACAAGAAATAGACGATGAAAACTTATATGAACTGTTCTGGGTATTCTTCCCAAATGCAAGAGAAGTATTGCATGAATCTAAAGTGTTTAACCCAATGAATGCTTCACATCCTATTTCTTATGATCATTTATTAAATGCGAGAAGATTTAGTGCAGTAATTGTAAGAGAAGAAAATATATATGGTAATAGAGCAATTTCAGAATATGTTCGTGGCAATTCTTTGTTTCAATTACTAGAAGCAAATAAAATTAAAGAAGAAATTCGAAATCGAGAGATTGATATGTGGAACTACTAATCCCACTATTAAAATAATATTAGAAACGTTCCAAACTTTTGGGGCGTTTTTTATTTTGATACGTTTTTAAAATATAAATCATTAAATAAAAGTATTTTTATCAAGTGAAAGTAGATTACATCATCGTTGGTTTAGGATTAGCAGGATTGGCTTTTGTAGAAGAGTTAATCAATGCCAATAAAACTTTTTTGGTTTTTGAAGATGATTCTCAAACATCATCATTAGTGGCTGGTGGAGTTTATAACCCAGTAATTTTAAAACGATTTACACCAGTTTGGAATGCAAAACAACAACTAGAAATTGCAATGCCTTTTTATGAAAGTTTAGAACGAAAATTTGATTTAAAATTTGATCAAAAATTTATTATAAAAAAAGTTTTTAAATCTATAGAAGATCAAAACAATTGGTTTGAAGCATCAGATAAGCCGTTGTTAAAAGATTATATAGATCCTAAAATAGAAAGCATTAAAAGAGAAGGGATTTTGGCTGATTTTGGCTTTGGAAATGTAAATGAAGCTGGTAGAATTGATACTAAAAAATTGGTAAAAACGTACAGAACTTTTTTGAAGAAAGAAGACAAAATAAAGTTTGAGAAATTCGAACATCAAAAAATAAAGTTCAATGAGAATCAATTAGTGTATAAAGACATTACCACAAATAGAATTATTTTTTGTGAAGGTTTTGGGATGACAAAAAACCTTTTCTTCAATTACTTACCTCTAAATGAAGTAAAAGGCGAGTTAATTACCATTCATGCACCAAATTTAAACATCAATTTTTTATTGAAATCAACATTATTTGTGCTTCCTTTAGGAAATGATAATTACAAAATTGGTGCTACTTTTAACTGGAAAGATAAAACCTCAAATATATCTGAAGAAGGTAAAGAAGAATTAGTAGAAAAGCTTAAAAAGGTAATTGATGTCGACTATAAAATTATAGATCAAAATGCAGGAGTGAGACCAACTGTTAGAGATAGAAGACCTTTAGTTGGTAAACATCCAGCTTATCCTAATTTGGCTATTCTTAATGGTTTAGGTACAAGAGGTGTAATGATAGCACCAGCATTAGCAAATCAACTCTTTCAACATTTAGAGAATGGAGAGGAGTTAGATAAAGTTTCAGATATTAAAAGATTTGAGTAACATCAAGCATCCAACTTTTTACTTTCAACTCTATGTTCATAACTCACAAACATATTTATCCAAAGAATTCTAGATAACCTTAAGTTAACTGGTGCCAAAATAAAAAGTGCAACTATAACAGCTAAAAAAGACTGTAATAAATTAAATTCAAAACCCAATTTTGTAATTAAAAAAACAACAATTGAAATAGCTACAGTAATCCCATAATTTACATACATAGCTCCGTAAAAGAAAGAGGGTTCTAGCATAAATTTTAAATCACAGTTTGAACAATTATCATGAAGTTTAGTAATTTTTGAAGGATTAAATGTAAATCTATATTTAAAAAAATCTCCTTGATGACATTTAGGACACTTGCCATTTACAACACTATATATTTTTGTCCCTTTTTTAAACATGATACACGCTTTTTAGTTAGTTTTGCACACTACAAATTTACATCATTTATATGTTAAACGTACATAATTTAACGGTTTCCTTTATGGGAACAGATTTGTTTTCTGGTATCACTTTTAAATTGAATAAAGGAGATAGAATAGGCTTGATTGGTAAAAACGGTGCAGGAAAATCTACTTTGCTAAAGGTGCTTTCTAGAGATATAGAAAGTAGTGGAGGTACAATGGCATTTGATAAAGATGTAAAAATTGGTTTCTTAAGACAAGATATAGATTTTGTACAAGGAAGAACCATTTTAGAGGAAGCCTACCAAGCATTTGAAGAGATTAAAGAAATTGAGTCTGAATTAGAACACATCAATCATCAATTAACTACAAGAACAGATTACGAAAGTGATGCTTATACTCAATTAATTCAAGATTTAACAGACAAACAAGAACGTTACGAGTTACTTGGAGGATACAATTATCAAGGAGATACAGAAAAGATTTTACAAGGATTAGGATTTCAAAGAGAAGATTTTGATAAATTGACAGATACTTTTTCTGGTGGATGGAGAATGCGTATAGAATTGGCAAAACTATTGTTACAAAATAACGATATATTACTGTTAGATGAGCCAACAAACCATTTAGATATAGAATCTATTATTTGGTTAGAGCAGTTTTTGAAAAACTATGCAGGTGCAATTGTGTTGGTTTCTCACGATAAAATGTTTTTAGATAATGTAACAAACAGAACCATAGAAATTTCTTTAGGTCAGATTTATGATTACAAAAAACCATATTCTCAATTCTTATTATTAAGAGCAGAAATTAAAGAAAAACAATTACAAGCACAGAAAAATCAAGAGAAAGAAATTAAGCAAAAACAGCACTTAATTAACAAGTTTAAAGCAAAAGCTAGTAAAGCTTCTATGGCACAATCTTTAATGAAACAGTTAGATAAAGTGGAGTTGATTGAAGTAGATCAAGATGATAATGCTGCCATGAATGTTCGTTTTGCAATATCTAAAGAACCTGGTAAAATTATTCTAGAAGCTGAAAATTTATCTAAAAGTTATGGAGATAAGCACGTTTTAGAAGGTGTAGATTTATTGATTGAAAGAAATAGTAAAATTGCTTTTGTTGGGCAAAATGGACAAGGTAAATCTACTTTAGCAAAAATGATGGTGGGCGAAATTCCTTTTGAAGGACATTTAAAATTGGGACATAATGTTGAAGTTGGATATTTTGCACAAAATCAATCAGAATATTTACCACCAGAAAAAACGGTTTTAGAAATTATGGAAGATGCTGCCACAGATTCTAACAGAATGCGAGTTAGAGATATGTTAGGTTCTTTCTTGTTTGGTGGTGATGCAGTTGATAAAAAAGCAAAAGTACTCTCTGGAGGAGAGAGAAATCGTTTGGCTTTGTGTAAATTATTGTTACAGCCATTTAATGTATTGATAATGGATGAGCCAACAAACCATTTAGATATTGCCTCAAAAACGGTTTTAAAAGAAGCGTTGAACAATTTTAATGGAACTTTAATCGTGGTTTCTCACGATAGAGAGTTTTTACAAGGATTAACCACTACTGTTTACGGGTTTAAAGACAAGGTAATTAAAGAATATTTGGGCGATATCGATTATTTCTTGGAACAGCACAAAATGGAAAGTTTACGTGAAGCAGAAAAGAAAACTGTGGTTAAAGCAGTTAAAGATACTTCTAAAAAAGAAGTATATCAATTATCAAGAGAGCAAGAAAAAGAGTTAAAAAAACTAAACAACAAACTTTCTAAAATTGAAACTGAAATTGCTGATTTAGAAACAGAAATTGAAAAAATTGATTTAGAATTAGCTAATAATTATGATGAAGTTTCAGCTAAACCTAACTTCTTTGAAAAATACAAATCTAAAAAGGCAAAAGTAGATGCATTAATGGAAGAATGGGAAAAGGTAGAAGAACAGGTTTCAAATTTCTCTTGATTAATTAATGACTAATATTGATCAAAATAATTTCCTTGGATTTAGATGTATTTTTATACACCAATTTTTGGTAAAAACTTTAAATTCAGTTTGATTTTTTTAAATTATAATTAACGTTTTAGCTATAGTTATTTTTCCATAATTTGTTCTAATTCTTTCACTTTCCAACCACTATTTCCTTTTATAAACAACTCAATCATTGCAGCATGACTGCCACCAAGCAAAACCATTATCTTTTCATCAGAATCAATGCTATTTTTTTGGATTAACGACCACATATATAAGTTCCGTTTATACCATTCAGATGTTAAATAAGGTCCTGAAAAATCATTAGGTTTGCCTGCTAATAACATTAAATTATTATGCCAATTGTTTGAATAACTTCGAAACTCTTTACTATTTATATAATAAGTAAGTTCTGTAAGAGAAATTCCAGCTTCTATTTTATTGTCAATTTTTTTAGCCCAGTTAAAAATCTCTTGAATTTGAGCTTGAAGTTTTGATTGCTTTGAATTTTCAATATCACTCATTACTTCCTCAAAAGGAAACTCTGTAGAATAATCAATTCCATAAACTTTTTGCAAGCTATTATCTTTTGCTACTTTAAATGCCAATTGAAATATTTCATTCTTCATATAAAAATCTGAAAGACTATCATTATTAAAATATTCTCCATTTGTATATTGTTTAAATAATGAATCCAATTCATTTTGTTCATCATAAGGCCATTCTACGAAAATTTTAGTCGGATTGTATTTTTTAATATTGGATGAAATTTGTTGCAATTCAAGTTGGTATTTTTCTTTTAAAATATCAAAAGACTTTGTTTTAGTTACATCTTTACCAGGATTATTGTAATGAAATGTTCCAATAAGTAAAACTTCTCGTGCTTTTGAAGTTTCAATTTTTTTCGTTTTCTTTTGCTCTTGGTTACATGCTAAAACTAGAAACGAGAGTACGAATATAAAAATGCTATTCTTCATTGAAATATGCTTTTCTTAATAAAACACAAATTTGAGAAATCAATCTCAAATTAAATTGTAAAAGATTTACTTTAATTAAATATCCATTGAATAGTACTTTTATCTATGGTTGAAAGGTTTTTGAAAAAGGTTTTTGGAGTATATCCAGTCAATGATTTAAAGTTGGAAACCATATGTGATTGATCAAAGAAATCTACTATATAAGATAATTCAGTTAATTTTGTCTTTTTGTTAGACTCTTGCATTTCTTTTAAAGCTTTTCTGAAACGAAGTATTTTTTTATATTCAGAAGGTGTTTTGCATAAGTGTTTTTTAAACTGTGCGATTAATGTCTTTTGACTGACATTAAATTCATTAGCTAATTCTAAAGTCGTTATTTTGGGGTTTTCTTCTATTTTTGAAATAGCACTGCTTAAAAATGGATGGTAAAACCCAATTATTTTACTAATCCAATACTTTTCCAAACTCGCTATTAATAGAGTTTTATTTTCAGTTTCTAAAATTTTTTTCATTTCATTTTCATAATCAGAAAATGGTACAAAAGGGTCAAAGTTGCTGTGACTATAACTTGCTAATTGTTTTTTTAGAAATGCGTTAAGCCCTAGTGGTTTAAAATAAATGCAAATTTCCTTAATATCTCCTTGGTATTTAAAACAAATCGGTCTGTTGAATTTACAGACTAAACTTGTCTCTAATGATTTTGATTCAGAAAATTTGGTAGTGATATTTTTAGTCGTGATAATATTTTCTGCATTGTTAACTACTGCTATAGTTGAGAAAATAGAAGGAAAGGTTAAATAACTTATTTTATTTTCCTTTCGGGAATGTTTCAAAATATAAAAACTTTCAATGTATCTCTCAAGTTCTTTGTTTTGTGGTTTAAACATTTCAATCTGCATTGATTTTTGAATTCTGAAGGTTTTTGCCAACGTAATTTCGAATATGCGTCGTTTTAATGACTTATATTCAAAGTTAGCCAAGTTATTTTTTTATTCTTTTAGAATCAAGATAAATTATTTTCTAACTGTGTATATTTTATTAGTAATCTTCCATAAACCTTTAATTTTATTAAGCGATAAAATATCAATATAAATTATAGTATCTACTTTCATACTTATTTTAGCACTTGCAATAGTATTATCTACAATATCTATATTCAGTATATGTAAAGCACAGTTTTCTAAAGTCGTTTTGGGTAATTTTTTTCTATTTCCCCATTTTGGGACGACTTCTTTAAAATATCGATTTTTAAAACCGATTACTTTGTTGTCTTTTACAATAGGCACTTTCATGGTGCCATGTTCTAAATCAAATGCTTTTTCTAGTTTTTCTAAATCTCTGTGTATATAACCATCATAATAATTTTGAATAGTTTTAGAAATATTAGCTACAGTAGTCGTTTTCTCTTGACTTGTTATAGAAAAGGAGATAAAAAATAAAAAAATATAAAGTTGTCTTTTTATAAATATTATAATTCAAAATTATCGCCTTCATTTGCAAAGTTAAAGCCTAACTTTTCTATCGCTTTTCGTTCTTTACTATCTTTTTGCAAGGCTGGGTTTGTATGGTTAAAATGAATAAAAATAATTTTATCTCTAACAATAATAATCTCATCTTTAAATAATTGTACAGTTTCTTCTATAAAAGGATGAGGCACTTCTGTCATGGCTCTTTTTACTTCTTTTTGATTCAAAAAAGTTGCATCTAAAAACGCGTAATCTACTTTTTTAACTTCTTCAATAATAGAACGTTTCCATTTCTGCCATTTATCAATATCAGGAATGAATAGTGCAGTTTTGTGTTTTCCTTGAATTTTGTAACCAACTGTTTCAGTAAATTCATCTCTGTGAGGCACCAAAAAAGGAGTTACTTTTAATTGATTATTCAACACAATTGTAGAATCGTGTTGTAGTTTTTTTAGTTTGATGTTTTGTAAAGAAACCAATTGGCTCCAAGGACCATTTGTAGTCAAATAATTTCTCATTTTTGGCATTGCAAAAACGGGAATATTTTGCTTTCCATAAGCTTCTCTACCAAAATACATTAACCCTGTGTAATGCCCAATATGTGCATGAGTTAAGAAAACACCATCAATAATTGAGTTAGTTTTTAAATGATTATTTTCTAAAGTAGCCAATTGCGTATGCATATCTGGTGTAGCTTCAAACAACCATTTTTGTTTATTTTTTGTATCAACCAAACCCAAAGCCACTACACTTTTTCTTTTTCGTTTATTTTGATATATAGCATTACAACATTCTTTTTGGCAACCAATATGAGGATAACCTCCATCTTGTGCAATTCCTAAAACTGTAATGTATTGTTCAAATTTTTTAGGTAAATTTTCTTTGTTTTCTTGCTTTTTATCACACGAAAGAAAAAGGAAAATCAATAGCGAAGAAATAAAATATTTCATTCAAAAAAAAACTAGTGAATAATAGATAAAGCACCAGAAGGGCATTTTGCAACCTGGTCTATAATTTCTTGCTTGGTTGCATTTTCTGCTTGAATCCAAGGTCTGTCTCTAGGTTTAAAAACTTTTGGTAATCCTTTAGCACAAAATGCAGCGTGAATACATTTTTCTGATTCCCAACCTATTTTTATATCTTCTTTTGGGTAAGTTTTCATAATATTAGTAATTAGTTTCTTTAAAGGTAAGAAAAACTATAACACAAAAAAAGCATCAAATTAATTTGATGCTTTTATAAAATATTTATGATTTGTTATTATACAAAAACTCTCCAACCATAAGGATCTTCTGCTTTGTTCGTCTGTATGTCTGTAATCATTTTCTTTAATATGGTAGCATAAGGCTTTTCTAAAACTGGTAATTCAAATTCATCTTCTTTGTGACCAAAACCAGCAATTGGTGATATTACTGCTGCTGTACCAGCACCAAACATTTCTTTTAAACTTCCGTTTTTTGCAGCTTCTACAACTTCACCAACAGAAATTTTACGAACTTCAGTTTCAATACCATTATCTTCAGCGATTTGTAAAATACTTTTACGCGTAATTCCATCTAAAATACGATCGCTTGTTGGGCTTGTAATTAAGGTATCGTTAATTCTAACAAAAATATTCATTGCACCAGCTTCTTCAATAAATTGGTGTGTGTTATCATCTGTCCAAATAACTTGATTAAAACCTTTTTCTATAGCTAATTGTGTTGGGTAAAACTGTGCAGCATAGTTACCACCAGCTTTTGCATAACCAACTCCACCATTAGCAGCTCTTGCGTATTTTTCCTCAATCAAAACTTTTACCTTTCCTCCAAAATAAGCTCCAGAAGGTGCTGTGCAAATGATAAATTTATAAGCATCTGCAGGTGATGCATGAAAACCGTTTCCAGAAGCAAACATAAAAGGTCTTATGTATAAAGAACTTCCATCATTTGTAGGAATCCAATCACTGTCAACTTCTAATAAAGCTTTTAAGCCATCCATAAAAATTTCTTCAGGAATTTCAGGAATGACCAAACGTTGAGCAGACTTATTTAAACGTTTGCAGTTGTCTAAAGGTCTAAATAACATGATGTTATTATCAGCATCTTTGTAAGCTTTCATTCCTTCAAAAATAGATTGGCCATAATGAAAAATCTTTGCAGAAGGAGCTAACGAAATTGGTGCAAATGGCTCAATTTTAGGAGCCTGCCATTTTCCGTTTACAAAATCACAGGTAAGCATGTGATCTGAATATACACTTCCAAAAGGTAAATTATCAAAATCAACAGCAGTTATTTTTGATGTTTCAACACGTTCAATTGCTATACTTGTTGTCATTTTAATGATAAATTAAGAGCTACAAATGTACATAATTTATTTATTCATTATGTAAGGAAAACCTCCATTTTCTTGTTAATTTTATTACTTTTGCAAAGAATTTGTTTAAAATTATGAATATGAAAAATTTAATTAAATATTGTTTGGTAGCGTTATTGGTTTTCGCATCATGTAAAAATGATAAAAAGCAAGAAGTGTCTAAAAAAGAAACCACTAAAGAGTTGGCAAGTTTTAATTCTTATGGAGATAAAATATCAGAAGAAAACTCACTTTCTGCTTCAGAAATGTATGCGAAATTCAAAACAATGAAAGTTGGTGATACTGTTAATGTAAAATTTTCATCAAAAATAAATGAGGTATGTTCTAAAAAAGGATGTTGGATGAAGTTACCAGTTGGTGAAACTGAAACTATGGTACGTTTTAAAGATTATGGTTTTTTTATGCCTTTAGATTCTAAAGACAAAGAGGTAATTGTAGAAGGTAAAGCATTTGTTAAAGAAACTCCTGTTGATGAATTAAAGCATTATGCTGAAGATGCAGGTAAAAGCAAGGAAGAAATTGCAAAAATTACTGAACCAAAAATAGAATATGCTTTTGAAGCGAATGGTGTTTTGATGAAAAAATAGTTTGGATTATTAGATTTTTGGATGTTAAGATTATTAGATATTCTTAAAAAATAAAAATCCAACAAGCTAAAAATCTCGTACTCTAATAATCTAAATCACTTTTGAAACGCGAAATTATTATTACTTCTGATGGTTCTACAACCATTCATTTACCAGATTGGAATGAGCAATATCATTCTAAACACGGAGCAATACAAGAAGCTTATCATGTTTTTATAAAAAGCGGTTTAGAGTATGTAAAAAAGAACAAAATTTCTATTTTAGAAATAGGTTTTGGCACGGGTTTAAATGCTTTTATCACTTTTTTAGAAGGTAAAAAGAACAATCATAAAATTGATTATGTTGGTATTGAAGCATATCCTGTTGATGATAATGAAATACAGAAACTCAATTATGTAATTGAATTAGAAGCGAGTGATTTTCAATCTATTTTTGATAAAATTCATACTACTCCTTGGGAAGAGAAACATACAATTTCTGAAGATTTTTTACTCACAAAGAGGCAACAACTCTTTAAGAATATTAACGATGAAAATGCCTTTAATTTAATTTATTTTGATGCTTTTGGAGCTAGAGTTCAACCTGAATTATGGACTGAATCTATTTTTAAAAGAATGTATAAAGCTTTAAAAATTAATGGAGTTTTAGTAACCTATTCTGCAAAAGGCAGTGTTAGAAGAGCTATGCAAGCTGTTGGTTTTAGTGTAGAACGTTTACCTGGGCCTCCAGGAAAAAGAGAAATGTTAAGAGCTATTAAAACTTAAAATTAGTATAGTTCAGTTTATATCTTTAATTTTATAAATATAAACAAGTTTACATGGAATTTAAAAGGAAATTTGGCAAACAAAGAAAATCAAAACCTAAAAAAGGATTGTTTTTAATTTTGTTATTGATAGTAGCCTTATATTTATGGTTTAATGCAGAATCGTTGATGAATGCATTTTTTTAAAATCAATTTTTGGCTACAGAAAAAATAATTTTAGGTATAGACCCTGGAACAACAATTATGGGTTTTGGAATCATAAAAATTGTTGGTAAGAAGATGGAGTTTATTCAAATGAATGAGCTTCAACTTAAAAAATATAACGATCATTACTTAAAATTAAAACTCATTTTTGAAAGAACCATTCAGTTAATTGATACTTACAATCCAGATGAAATTGCTATTGAAGCTCCTTTTTTTGGTAAGAATGTACAATCAATGTTAAAATTGGGTAGAGCTCAAGGTGTTGCAATGGCAGCAGGTTTATCAAGAGAAATTCCCATTACAGAATACTTGCCTAAAAAAATTAAAATGGCAATTACTGGCAATGGAAATGCTAGTAAAGAGCAAGTAGCATTGATGCTAAAATCACTTTTAAACTTAAAAACCTTACCAAAAAATTTAGATGCTACAGATGGTTTAGCAGCTGCAGTTTGTCATTTTTACAATTCAGGAAAAGTTGTTGGAGGAAAGAATTATACTGGTTGGGCTTCTTTTGTAAAGCAGAATGAAAAAAGAGTTGATAAGTAGGCAGTTGCAGTTCCAGTTTTCAAAAAATAATAATTATGAGTTTCACAGATTTATTAGCATTTAAAAAATCATTTTCTTTGGCAATGAAAATTTTTGAAGTTTCAAAAAGTTTTCCAAAAGAAGAAAAATATTCTCTTACAGATCAAATAAGAAGATCTTCTAGAAGTGTTTCTGCTAATATTTCTGAAGCTTATAGAAAAAGGCAATATCCAAAACATTTTGTAAGTAAATTAAGTGACTCTGATGCCGAAAATTCAGAAACTTATACTTGGTTATTATTTGCTTTAGAATGTAAATATATTGACAAACTAAAATTTGAAGATTTACGAAAAGACAATTTAGATGTAGGTAGATTGATAAATTACATGATTAATAACTCTAGTAAATTTGGTGTAAAGTAACAAATTGCCAACTGAAACTGTAAACTGAAAACTATTTTGTCAGGAATTTACATTCACATACCATTTTGCAAACAAGCTTGTTATTATTGTAACTTCTATTTCTCAACATCATTAAAAAAGAAAGATGAGTTGTTAAATTGTTTGGTAAAAGAAATTGAATTAAGAAAAAATGAAATTGAAATTAATGTTATAGAAACTATTTATTTTGGAGGAGGAACACCATCTATATTATCAACTTCAGAAATTCAAAAGTTAATTGATGCAGTTTATAATAATTTTAAAGTAATAGATAATCCTGAAATTACGTTAGAAGCAAATCCTGATGATTTATCAGAAGAAAAAATTATTGAGCTTTCAAAATCACCAATTAATAGATTAAGTATTGGAATTCAATCTTTTTTTGAGTACGATTTAAAGTTGATGAACAGAGCTCACAATTCATCAGAAGCTAAAAAATGTTTAGAAATTGCAACTCAATATTTTAATAATATTTCTGTGGATTTAATTTACGGAATTCCAGATTGTACGAATGAACAATGGAGAGAAAATATCCAAACTGCTTTGAGTTTTGGAGTGCCACATATTTCGAGTTACGCATTAACTGTAGAACCAGAAACTGCTTTAGAAAGCTTTATCAGAAAAGGAATCATCAAAAATGTAGATGATGACAAAGCTGAAGAACAATTTGTAATTCTAACAGAAGAATTAAACAAAGCAGGTTTTATTCATTACGAATTGTCTAATTTTGGTAAAGAAGGCTTTTTTAGTAAAAACAATTCTTCTTATTGGTTAGGAAAATCATATTTAGGTATTGGCCCAGCAGCACATTCTTTTGATGGAGAACAACGCAGTTGGAATGTGCAAAATAATGCTATTTACATCAAAAAAATAAACCAAAACGAATTACCAATTCAAAGAGAAACCTTGTCTATTACAGACAGATATAATGAATATGTAATGACAGGTTTGCGCACAATTTGGGGAGTTTCGCTTATAAAAATTAAAAATGATTTTGGCGAAAATTATGCCAAATACTTAAAGATGCAATCTAAAAAGTTTATTGAAAAAGAATTATTGTATATTGAAAACGATATTTTAAAAACCACAAAAAAAGGTAAATTTCTTTCTGATGGGATTGCCTCTGACTTATTTAAACTGAACTTAAATTGAAAGTAACAATAGAATATAATTCAAGAAAAATAGAAGTAGATATTTCGAATCCAATTGATATTTCTATTCCAATTGACACATCAAAAGAGAATGTAAATGCTTGGTATATAGACGACCCGAAAATATCTGCAGAAACACAAGATGGCTATGAAATTAGTGTTGCTAATGGAGCTGTAGTTAATTTCAATAACATCAGTTTTAATCCTCATTCTCACATAACGCACACAGAATGTGTGGGTCATATTACTAAAGAAGTACATTCTGTAAATCAAAATTTGAAATATTTTATTTTTTTAGCAGAAGTGGTTACTATAGCTCCTTTGTTTCATAATGGCGATTTTTTGATTGGGGTAAAACAATTGAGAACAGCTTTGCGAAATAAGAAACGTGATGCTATTGTAATTCGTACGTTACCTAATTTAGAGGATAAAAAGAGTATGAGATATTCTAACACTAATCCTACTTATCTATCTGAAAAAGCCGCCATTTATTTAAGAGAAAAAGGAATTAAACATTTATTAATTGATTTACCTTCAGTTGATAAAGAAAAGGATGATGGCAAATTGTTATCACACAATGCTTTTTGGAATACAGCTGGAGAAATACGAATGGATGCTACAATAACAGAGTTTATTTATGTACCTAATGATATAGAAGATGGTGAATATTTATTGAATTTAATGATTGCACCTTTCGAGAATGATGCAACACCAAGTAAACCTGTTTTGTATAAAATTATCAAAGATTAGATGAGTAAAACTTCCAAAAAAAAATATACTTTTTATGCAATTTTAATAGTCTTAATTTTATTGATAAAAAGTGTTGTATATTCTGATATTTCTGTGGAAGATTTAAAAATGGAATATGCAAATAAGTATTCTAAATTTATAGAAATTGACGGTATGCAAGTGCATTATAGAGATGAAGGAAAAGGTTTTCCTATTATTTTAATTCACGGTACTGCATCTTCTTTACACACTTGGGATGCTTGGACAACTGAACTCACAAAAACCAATAGAATTATTAGAATGGATTTGCCTGCATTCGGACTTACAGGACCAAATACAACTGCTGATTATTCTATAAAAAGCTATACGAATTTTTTACATCAATTTTTAGAGAAAGTAAAAGTGGATAAATTCCATTTGGCAGGAAACTCTTTAGGAGGAAACATTGCCTGGAATTATGCAGCAGAATATCCTAATAAAGTTGAAAAACTCATTTTAGTAGATGCAAGTGGTTTGCCCACAAATAAACCACAACCTGCCGTTTTTAAAATGGCGAAAACTCCAATTTTAAGTGATTTGTTTTTGTATGTAACACCAAAGTTTTTCATTAAAAAGAATATGAAAGAAGTGTATGCAGACGATTCTAAAATAACAGATGATTTAATAAATAGGTATCATAAAATGGCTTTAAGAGTAGGTAACAGACAAGCGTTTATTGATAGAGCTAGAATGGATTTTAAAATGGGTTCAAAAGCAAATTTAGAAAAGTTAAAAAGTGTAAAAACACTAACATTATTACTTTGGGGAGCACAAGATAGTTGGATTCCTTTAGATAATGGAATACGAATGGATAGTGTAATGCAAAATTCGAAACTGGTAGTTTTAGAAAATTCGGGTCATGTACCCATGGAAGAGAATCCTGAAGAGAGTTTACAATTGTTACTTGAGTTTTTAAAGAAATGAAAAATTGGAAACTTCTTTTTTACTCTTTGACAGCTTTAGGAATTTATTTTCTATTTGATAAATCACCTTTATTTGATGGACTTTTACAAAAATTAGAAAAAGCTAATTCAACTTATGCAATAGGATATTACATATTAATAAAAATTGGTGGTTGGTTTTTACTACTTTTTGGAACACTGGGAATTCTAATGTTTCTATATTATTTAATTAAAACCAAGGACTAAAAACTATCAACCAACTACTAACTTCAAAACCATTTCTTACGTTTAAAATACCAAACAGAAATAATAGTTATTAAAATCATAATCCCTAATAAAATAAAATAGCCATATTTAAATTTTAGCTCGGGTATATTTTCGAAATTCATACCATAGATTCCAGCTAAAAAAGTAAGGGGAATAAAAATGACAGAAAGAATGGTCAAGGTTTTCATCACCTCATTTAAACGATGACCTTGAATGCTAAAAATCAAGTTAATTTTACTCTCTAATTCTTGTAATTCAAAATCGATATTAGAAATTAAATTGTTGGTTTGTTCTTTTAACTCGCTAAAATATTTCACATCAAAATTATCAATTTCTATTTTTTCTAATTTAATGATTGTATCTCGTAAACTTAATGTTGCTTTTTTAAAATTGAATAATTCTTGCTTGCGTTTTTCTACTAATGATGTAAATTCTGGAGTTGGTTTTATTTGCGTGGAATTTAATTTGTCAGCACTTAATTCAGCATTTCTTTGATACGTTTCTTGGTAATTATCTACTATAGATTCTAATAGTAAAAACAGTAAATAATCTGTTTTTTTACGTCTCACAATTCCCTTATTACCTTCCAAACGCTCGCGAATCCAATCAAAATAATCACCATCTTTTTCTTGAATACTCCACAAATAACTAGAAGAAACTACAAAAAGCATTTGTTCAGAATCTAAAACTTCACTTTTAGTAATTAAAACACGAGTAGAAATAAAAACCAAATCATCTAATAAAATTACTTTGTTAGAATGCTCTTGATTCATAAATAATTTCATCAAGAAATCATCTAACTTGTTGTTAGAAACTATGGTTTTAAAAATTTCTGTGAATTTATTTCCATATGTGTTCAACCATTCAATAGTTTGCGTTTTGTTAGTTAAAATGATTTCAGAAATAGTATCATAATCATTTTTCTGATAATTTTCAGCAGAATAGGTAATCAACGAAGTACGTTCTAGAAATTCCTTTTCCATATTAAAATTAATTGTAGATTTGGTTTATAAAGATACTTTTTAAAAATGAATATTGAGCAATTACGAGATTTTTGCATTACCAAAAAAGGTGTTACAGAACATTTTCCTTTTGATGATGTTACTCTGGTTTTTAAAGTGATGAATAAAATGTTTGCATTATCTGGTTTAGATAGATGGGAAAGAGGAGAAGAGAGTATCAACTTAAAATGTGATCCTGAAAAATCGGAAGAATTACGTGGAGAATATGAAGGCATCAATCCTGGTTTTCATATGAGTAAAAAACACTGGAATACAATCACTATAAACACAAGTGATGTTTCAGATGATTTAGTTAGAGAACTTATCAATCATTCTTACGATTTGGTGGTAAGTGGTTTGACTAAAAAAGCACAAAGAGAATTGGAAGAGTTATAGATTTTTGTATTTTAAAGGAGTAATTTTTTTTAGCTCTTTAAATTTCCTGTTGAAATTGGATATATTTTGAAAACCAACCTTATAAGCAATTTCAGCAATAGATATTTCTTCTTTAGTTTGTATCAATTTACACGCATTTTCAATGCGTAGTTCAGTTAAAAAACTAATATAAGTCTTGTTGGTTCTTCTTTTAAAATATTTACAAAAGGCATTTTTTGTCATATTAGCAACGTTAGCAACATCTTTTAAATAAATAGTTTGATGCGCATTTTCAATCGTAAAATCGAATACATTTCGCATCTTTTTTCCCTCCAAATCAGAGTATTGTTTGGTGTAAATAAAATTAGAAAGAGGTTTTGTATTCGCTTTAGAAATCAATTTTAAAATCTCTAAAAACAAAATAAAACGTTCTAATTTTGTAGCATTTTTAAGTTTTTTAAAGATTTCTATAATTTCTTTCTTCTTGTTTTGAACAATCAAACCTTGGTAAGATTTTTTAAAAAATCGGTCGAGCTCAGTAAACTCACTCAACTTAAAAAAATCATCCCCAAAAGAAGTCTCCGTAAAAAAGAGACTTAACATTTTAGAGTTTGTAGCAACATTTTTATCACTCTTAAAAGCATGAGGCAAATTGCTTCCAATAACGAAAATATCATTTTTTTCGTAGCTAAAAATGCTATCACCCATTAGTAAAGTACCATTTCCTTTTTCAATAAAACTTATTTGAATTTCATCATGTTGATGTAATTTATCATAAAAAATAAGTTCTATGTCTTCTTGATAAATCAATGCATTGTTTTCTGGTTTTGGTATTTTAAAAGGATATACTTTCACTTTTTTTAAATGTCAGTTCGAGTGATTTTGAGGTACGAAAAATTGTATCGAGAACTAATTTATAAACTAAAAACACTTTTCATTTACTCAAAAGATTCTTAATTTATATATAATACAAAAATATTCAAAATTAATTATATGTATACAATAATGGATAATATAATATTAAAAATGAATAATTTCCACCTATTTTAAAAGAGTAAGGATTCATAATTTTATATCAAATAAATTAGATTAAAATGAAATGCAATTGGGATGGAGTAATGCCAGCAGTGTTTACATGGCTAAAAGAATCAAAATCTGGTACTTTAGAAATTGATTTTGATGAGACACAAAAACAAGCTGCAGGTATTTTAAAAACTCAAGGAAAGGGTGGAAGCAGCATGAGTGGACTTGTTGGTTCTGGTACTTTGGGTGAGAATAGTTACTTAAGCACCAAACAGCGTCTTTTATTACTTAAATCCCTTTCTGAAGTTGCTCAAGAATACAATGTTCCATTAATAAGTGGAGCTTCAGCAGAAACCAAGGAAGAACTTTCTAAAATCATTGAAGGTCTTGTAAAAGTTGGAGTGAATACAATAATGGTTATGCCACCAAAAACAAAGGCTATTCCTTCTGATAAAGAAATGTATGAGTACTATGCACTTTCTGAAGCAACTGCAAAAGAAGTAGGTGTAACAATTATGCCTTATAACAATCCTGATGCAGCTGGTTATCATGCGCTTTCAACTGACCTTCTTTTAAGGCTTTCTGTTCTGCCTAAAGTAACTGCTCTTAAAATATCGACTATAGATGTATCAATTATTGAAACATTGATATTAGAAAATAAAGATTTAAAAATTTTAGCTGGAGTAGATACAGTAACTGTTCATGCAGGACTTGCAGGTGCATGTGGAGGAATTACAGGTGTTGGTTGTATTTTTCCAAAAGCAAGTGTTACCATGCAGGAATATGTTGTAAATGGAGAATGGAATAAGGCAAATAAAATTTCACAGGCTTTAAATTCTTTATCATATCTAGATGCTCAGCCATTGCTTTTGGAATATCTAAAGTTTGCAATGGGAATTCATCATAATGATGTTGCTGGAGGGCTGCGCACCTTTGGTAAAAAATTAACTCAACAGCAAATTGATGATGTCCATGCAAGATATATTTTGGCAAAAGAGAGACTTAAAGTGCTGGACTTAATAAGTTAATCCATCAAAAAAGTAGCATACAAACTAGTAAATTTGAAAAAAAATATTTTAAAAATAAGTAATAATGATTACAGGAAAAAACTACATAGGCAATCAATTATCAGCCAAAGGAAACAAAACATACAAAACGTTCAATCCAGAATTGAATGAAGAAAACGATACAACTTTTACTGAAGCAACATCAGAAGAAATTCAAGAGGCTGTTAATTTAGCTTCACAAGCTTTTGAGGAATTTAGAATCATTTCAGGAGTAAAAAAAGCCGAATTTCTAAACACAATAGCTGATGAAATTTTAGCATTAGATAACGAATTAATAGAAACTTATTGTTCAGAAACAGGTTTACCAGAAGGAAGAGCAAAAGGAGAAAGAGGTAGAACAATTGGGCAGTTAAGAGGTTTTGCAAATTTAGTTGCAGAAGGTTCTTGGGTAGAAGCAACCATAGATTTTGCACAGCCAGAAAGAGAACCACAACCAAAATCAGATATCAGAAAAATG
Organism: Polaribacter porphyrae; assembly: GCF_002954685.1. Lineage (GTDB taxonomy): Bacteria > Bacteroidota > Bacteroidia > Flavobacteriales > Flavobacteriaceae > Polaribacter > Polaribacter porphyrae. Next base: position 3,544,582 of record NZ_MSCN01000001.1, read on the forward strand.
CTAATTCCATTAGGACCAGTTGTGGTTTTTGGAGCAAGTAATTTTCCTTTAGCGTATTCTACAGCAGGTGGAGATACAGCAGCAGCTTTAGCTTCAGGTTGTCCTGTAATTGTAAAATCGCACCCTATGCATTCAGGTACAGGAGAATTGGTAGCATCAGCAATAGTAAAAGCAGCCGAAAAAACAGGAATGCCAAATGGCGTTTTTTCTAATTTAAATTCAAGCGGTATCGAAGTTGGGCAACAATTAGTTTCTAATCAAAAAGTAAAAGCAGTTGGTTTTACAGGAAGTATAAAAGGAGGTAGAGCTTTATTAGATTTAGCTGCGAAAAGAGAAGAACCAATTCCTGTATTTGCAGAAATGGGAAGTATAAATCCTGTGGTTATTTTACCAAAAGCGCTAGAAAACAGACATCAAGAAATTGCAAAAACCTATGCAAGTTCTATCACTTTAGGTACAGGTCAGTTTTGTACAAATCCAGGTTTATTATTAGGAATTAAAAGTGATGATTTAACCAGTTTCATCAATAATTTATCTGATGAAATTGAGAAGATAAGTCCATCTTGTATGTTGCATCCCAACATCAAAAAAGGATATGAAAAAAACAAAGAAAAAGTAGTTGCTCAAGACAATGTTTCTGTGGAAGCAAATTACACTTCAGACGTACATAAAAATTACGCACAACAAGCAGTTGTTACTGTTGGTGGAAAAGATTTTCTAGAGAATTCAACCTTACATTTAGAAGTTTTTGGACCATTTTCTATGGTAGTACAATGTGAAAATGAAGAAGAATTACAAACCGTAATTTCTAATTTAGAAGGGCAATTAACAGGAACTATAATTTCTGATGATAATGAAATTAGCAGTTATCAATCTATAATTGCTGCACTACAAAATAGAGTAGGAAGAATTATTTTTAACGGAGTTCCAACAGGAGTAGAAGTTTGCGAATCTATGGTTCACGGAGGTCCTTATCCAGCATCCACAGATAGTAGATTTACAGCAGTTGGTGTCAATTCTATAAAACGTTGGGTACGCCCTTTTAGTTATCAAGATTGGCCAAATTCTTTACTGCCACAAGAATTACAAAACGAAAATCCTTTAGATATTTTTAGAACTATTGATGGAATAAGAACAAAAGATGAAATCTAAAAAATGAATAAACATACATTTGTTTGTATTGATGCACATACGTGTGGTAATCCAGTAAGAGTCATTAAAAAAGGTGGCCCAGAATTGACTGGAAAAACCATGAATGAAAAACGTTTACATTTCTTAAAAGAATACGATTGGATCAGAAAAGGTTTGATGTTTGAACCTAGAGGTCATGATATGATGAGTGGTTCAATTTTATATCCACCTCACAATTCAGAGAATGATTTTGCCATTTTATTTCTAGAAACTTCGGGTTGTTTACCTATGTGTGGACATGGAACAATTGGTACAATTACGATTGCTATCGAAGAAGGTTTAGTGCAACCAAAAGTATCAGGAAAAATAAAAATGGAAGCACCTGCAGGTTTAGTTGAAATAGAATATTCTGAAAAAAATAATAAAGTAGAATGGGTAAAATTGACTAACGTAAAAAGCTATTTAGCAGCAGAAAACTTAAAAGTAAATTGCCCTGAATTAGGTGAACTTACTTTTGATATTGCTTATGGAGGAAATTTTTATGCAATTGTAGATCCACAGAAAAATTTTAGTGGAATTCAAGATTTTACAGCAGCAAAAATCATTCAATATTCACAGATTATTAGAGAAAGAATTAATGAGAAATATCCAAACAAATTTGTGCATCCAGAAAATGAATCGATTAAAAACATAACCCATTTGTTGTGGACAGGAGATACTATTCATTCAAATTCAGATGGTAGAAATGCCGTTTTTTATGGAGATAAAGCTATTGATAGAAGTCCTTGTGGAACAGGAACATCAGCAAGATTGGCACAATTATACGCAAAAGGTAAACTAAAAGTTGGACAAGAATTTATTCATGAAAGTTTTATAGGGAGTACTTTTATAGGTAAAGTTGAAAAGGAAACTTTTATTGGAAATCAAAAAGCAATTGTACCAAGTATTAAAGGTTGGGCAAAAATTTTTGGACAAAACACAATAACTATTGATACTGAAGATGATCCTTATGCTTATGGGTTTTCTGTGATTTAAGGATTGGATTCAGAAATAAAAAACAGAGTGTTAGTTCGAGTGATTTTGAGGAACGAAAAATTATATCGAGAACTATTTTAAAATGTAAAATTCTTATTCTTGATACAATTTCTATTCATTTCAATCGTAAAATCCTTTCGAATTGACATAATTTTATCAAAAAAAGAAATATTAAAAAAGTAAACTTTTAAATGGCAAAAAGTGTTATCATCATTGGTGGTGGAATTATAGGGTTATGCTCTGCGTATTATTTACAAAAAGAAGGGCATAAAGTTACAGTTATAGATAAGTCTGATTATTCTTCTGGAGCATCTTATGTAAACGCTGGTTATATTACACCCAGTCATATTATTTCTTTAGCAGCTCCAGGAATGATTAATAAAGGTATTAAATGGATGTTCAATTCTTCAAGTCCTTTTTATGTAAAACCACGATTGAATTACGATTTCTTAAAATGGAGTTTAGCTTTTAAAAGATCGGCCACATCCCAAAAAGTGGAAAAAGCAATTCCTGTTATTAAAGACATTAATTTGTTGAGTAGGGAATTGTATCAAGAAATGAAAAGTTCTCAAGAATTTGATTTTTTTCATCAACACAAAGGTTTATTAATGTGTTATCAAACTGAAAAAGCTGGAGAAGAAGAGTGGAAAGTAGGGCAAAGAGCGATTACAGAAGGCTTAAAAGTTGAAAATTTATCTAAAGAACAAGTACAAAAGTTAGAACCAAACTCAGGTTTAGATGTAAAAGGAGCTGTGTATTATCATTCTGATGCACACATGACTCCCAACAATTTTATGGAGCAATTAAAAGTCTATTTAAAGCAAAATGGAGTCAGTATTTTAGGAAACGAAGAAGTTATTGATGTACATATTTCTGACAATAAAGTAACTTCAATTAAAACCACAAATTTAGCTATAAAATCAGATGAATTTGTAATTGCAACAGGTGCTTGGTCTCAAAATTTTGCTAAAAAACTGGGAATTAAAATTACAATTCAAGCAGGAAAAGGATACAGTATTAACGTGCAAAAAGAGACCAATATTAAGATTCCTGCTATTTTAATGGAAGCAAAAGTAGCTGTAACACCTATGGATGGATTTACACGTTTTGCAGGAACTATGGAAATTGGAGGTATAAATCATAAAATTAATAAAAATAGAGTACAAGCAATTGCAAATGCTGCTGAAAAATACTATCACAATTTAAAAATTGAATCCAAAGAAAAAGAAGCTGCACAATGTGGATTGCGTCCTCTTTCTCCTGATGGATTGCCATATATTGGAAAATCTTCCAAGTGCAAAAACGTAACTTTTGCAACTGGTCATGCAATGATGGGTTGGAGTTTAGGACCAGCAACAGGTAAACTGGTTTCAGAAATTATTTCTGATAAAAAATATTCCTTGAATATGTACCCTTTTGCAGTCGATCGTTTTTCTTAATTTTGAATTGATGCTAAAATCAGAATTAAGAAAAATTTACAAACAAAAGCGAAACGATTTAACTTTTGAAGAAATTCAAAAGTTGCAAGAAAATATCTACCAACAAATCTATGATTTGGATATTTCTCAAATCAAAACAGTTCATTTGTTCTTGACGTTAGAAAAGTTTAAAGAAATCGATACACAACCTATTATCGATTATTTTAGAAGTCAAAACAAAAGAATTGTAGTTTCAAAAAGCGATTTTTCAAAAAATACATTAACCCATTTTTATTTAGGAAAGGACACAGAAATAGCACTCAACAAATACGGAATTCCAGAACCTAAAAACGCCAAAAAAGCTTTAGAAAAAGCTTTAGATTTGGTTTTTGTACCACTTTTAATTTCTGATGAAAAACACTACAGAGTAGGTTATGGAAAAGGTTTTTACGATCGATTTTTAGCCAACTGTAGAAAAGATTGCAAAAAAATAGGTTTAAATTTCTTTAAACCTATTTCAAAAATTTCTGATATTAATGAATTTGATGTTGCTTTGGATGATGTGATTTATCCAAGTTTATTATTAAGTAAGCTGTCATTCCCAACTTGATTGGGAATCTATTTTAATTGTTTGGATAATTCTTAATATGGATAACCTTTTTCAAGGGAATGACATATTACCTACTAATGACAACTACAATTTGGAGTTAAAAAACTATTTGTTTTTAAATTTACAGGCACTCCTTGATTGTAACCATCCATTTCAAAATAGAACTTACTTCTTTTTTTATCGTAATTTCCAATTTCATTCATTGTGTCTACATCATATAAACGTCCGTTAATCATTGTATAAATTACCGAATTTGAGTTTTTTATGTTTTCTAAAGGATTTTTATCCAAGATAATTAAATCTGCTAATTTCCCTTTTTCTAAAGAACCAATTTCATCAGCTGCACCAATATAATCTGCTCCATTTATGGTAGCAGCCTTTAAAGTTTCGTGATTGGATAAACCACCTTGTTGCAACATCCACAATTCCCAATGTGCGCCTAAACCTTGCAATTGTCCATGAGCACCTAAATTCACTTTTACACCTTCTTTGGCTAATGCTGTCACAGTTTCAGAAGTTAAAATATGGCCGTTTTTATATTCTTCTTCAGGCACCATGGTTCTGTGTCTAGAACGTGTATCAACCACATATCTTGGTGTGTATTTTAGTAAAGTTTTGTTTTCCCAAACATTCATTTTTTGATACCATTCAAACTCGCCATTCATTCCTCCATAATTTACAATAAGCGTAGGAGTATAACCAGTTTTACTGTTTTTCCAAAGTGATAACACATCTTTATAAACAGGATTTACAGGAATATTATGCTCAATTCCTGTATGTCCATCAAAAATCATAGACATATTTGAGTAGAAATTAGAACCACCTTCTGGCACTACATTTACACTCAATTCTCTTGCAGCTTGCATAATTTGTTGACGCTGTTCTCTTCTAGGTTGATTGTAACTTTTAATCGACTTTGCCCCAAAAGCTTTTGTTCTTGCAATTGCAAAACGTGCATCATCTAAATTGTTTACAACCGCTTTAAAATCGCCTTCTGCACCATATAAAATAAATCCTGTAGAAAACATTCTTGGGCCTACTAAATGCCCACTTCTTTGCAATTCTTCTAGGGTAAATGCTGCTGCTGTATGAACTGAAGGATCATGAGAGGTAGTAACTCCAAAAGCTAAATTTGCATAAAACTGCCAGTGTTTTTGCGTACTTAAACCACTTCTGAAAGCACCAACATGTGCATGAACATCAACCAAACCAGGCATAATAGTTTTGCCATTCATTTTATAGACTTTGGCATTAGATGGAATAGTAATATCTCTGGTTCTTCCAATTTTTTCAATCTTATTTTTGTTGATGACAATAGTACCATCTTCAATTACTTCATTGCCTTTCATGGTAATAATCCTTGCATTTTTAAAAGCAATTCTACCTTCAGGAATATCAGATTTTGTTTTTAGATTAATTTTAATTCCAGCTGTTTCTTCTTTCGCTAAATTCGTTTTAGCAAAAGGATCTGTAGTATTATTTACAATTGATTTAGAGTGATATTCATCTCCTAAAGTCCAATGTACTTTTTGGTTGTTTGCAGCCCAATGTAAATTGATTCCTGCATTTTTAGACAAACTTTCAACTTTAAAAGATTTTGTGTTTTGGTCTAAATTGATTTCACTTCCATTCATTACAAATGGCGCTACAAATAGTTTGTGTAAGTGAATAAATGCTATGAATTTATTGTCATTACTAGGCACTAATCGATTCGCTAATTTAGATGAAAAATGACTGCGTTCTTCCTTTCCATTTAAATCGACACTTTTCAGTTTTTTAGTTAAACCACCAAAAAACGAACCTCCTGTTTGAAAGAAAATACGAGAATCATCAGCAGAAAAAGTTGGGAATTCTCCAGTTTTAGAAACTCTTTTTGCGTTTGTTCCATCAGCGTTAGCTAAATAAATTCCAGTTTTTTTGGTGTAATCAAAACCTTGGTCTCCATTACCAGATTCTTTTCTGTAGACAATTTTTGAATCATCACTATTAAAAGTAGGAGTTCTATAAATTCCTTTTTCTTTGGTGATTTTTGTCAAACCAGTTCCATCTAAATTTACCTTATAAATCGCACCTAAATTTTCATCATTCCAAGTAACAAATATGAGAGATTTTCCATCCGAAGAAAAACTAGGTTCAGCTTCAAAATCTGATAATGTTGTAATTCTTTGAGGAGTGCCATTAGGCAATTTTTTCTTATAAATATGTCCTAAAGATGTAAAAATGATTGTGGAATCGTTAGGGGAAGTTTGCGCATTTTTAATCATTTTAGACGTAAATGTTTCCTCAAAAACTTTACGTTTTACACGATGGGTTTTTGCTAATTTGATTTCTTGATTTATTTGAAAAGGAATATTTTGAATTTGCTTTGTATCAACATTAATTCTATTGATTTTTCCTTGCGCCCAAATAATAATGTCTTTGCTGTCTGGCATCCAAGCAAAATGAGGATACACTCCAAAAACAGCCCAAGCTTCACTTTGGTCTTTGCTTAAGTTCTCATAAATGGGATATTCTTTCCCAGTTTCTAACTCGTGAATGTATAAAACCGATTTTGTTCTTACACGTTTTACAAATGCCAATAATTTACCATCTCTAGAAATTACAGGTCTTGCAGCTCCTCCTGGACCACCAGTAATTCGTTCTGTTTTTCCAGTTTCAAAATTATATTGATTGATGACATAAATTTGTTTGTTTGGGTCTTTATTATATTGAAAAAATCCTCCTGGATACATATCTTCTGCATAATACAAATACTTTCCATCAGCAGAAATTGAAGGATCATTTACATCTTGTTGATCATTTTTTCTTTTGGTTAATCGCAAACCAGCAGCTCCAGAAAGTGGATATTGCCACATTTCTCCTGCACCAACAGATCTTTGTGAAGTATAATGTTTTCTTGCTACTAAAGATTTTCCATCTGGTGTCCAAACAGCATTGTTTAACAATCTCATTTTTTCTTTAGTGATGGATTTAGCATTTTTTCCATCAGCAGTCATCACCCAAATATTATTACCACCTTCAGCATCACTGGTAAAAGAAATATATTTTCCATTTGGGCTAAACCTAGGTTGCACTTCATAAGCCAGACCTGAACGTAAAACAGTAGTTGTTCCACCAGAAATAGACATTTTGTAAATATTACCTAACAAATCAAAAACGATGGTTTTTCCATCAGGAGAAACATCTAAATTCATCCAAGTTCCTTCATCTGTATTCAATTGAAATGAGTTGTATAACCAAGTTTCATGAGGTTTATTGACATCCCATTTTTTTGGTTTTTCTTTTTTTTCTTGTGAGTTGATTTGTATTGAAATAAAGAATATAAATAGTACAACTAGTTTTTTAGACATCATGTATTTTATTGAGAATTATATGTTATAAATGTAAGATTTTCTTTTGACACGTATTATATAGATTTTCACAGATAAGAGAATTTCTTATTTGGCTACTATATAATCCGTGTAAATTAGTGAAATCTTTGTCTAATATTTTTAGGATAAAGAAAGCTTAAATAACAAATTAGGATTAGGACAAATCATTTTCCAAAAATCGATTTCACTTTCTAAAACAACTCCAGGAAAATCATTTTTATAATCTAATAAAGACAACATTATTTGAAAATGTAAATGCGGAACCCATTCTCCATTTTCTTCATAATTTCCTAAAACACCTATTTGTTCTTTTTTATTGATTTTATTTCCAACCACATATTTTTCAATACTTTTTTCTGATAAATGACCATATAGAGTATAAAAAGTAATATTATTTTCTTGATGTCTTAAAATGACGAAACCACCATAACCTTTTAATTCTTTTTGATGAATAGCACAAATAATTTCGCCATCAAAAATTGCATGTATTGGTGTGTTTTCTGGGAGCCAGAAATCTAATCCTAAATGTATATTTCTTTTTTCTGTTGATATTTCTGAATGGTATAAATCAGAAGTATATAAAGCACGTTTTTCTAAATAACCTCCAGAAATAATTTTAGTGGGATTTTTCTTTTGAATTTTATGCAATTGTTTACTGAAAAAATGAGGATTATTAAATTCAGCTTCAGTTCTTACAGTGGTATTATTAATACTCAAATCAATTGGATAAATGTCTTTTCTTTGAATTGTTGGGAATAAATCAACCAAAGAAAAATTTTGATTTGTAGCCCAAGTTTTAAATTTATTGAAATGTGTCTTTTTATCCATATTCAAAAATAAAATAATTGAATTGGAATTTAATAGGAAAATCTTAAATTAAATTTTCTGTCATTTCGAATAGAAACGAAGTGTAACTGAAAATCTTATTTTAAGAGTTGTAAAGTAGGTTTCTACAAAAAGTTGAAAAGGTATTCATCTTTAAATAATTCTTATAAATTTTATTCGCGAATACTTGGTGATTATTTTAAATCAATATTAGAGTCAACACTTTTTATTATTTGTAGTTTTGTGTAAAAGCATTAAAAATGATAGTACAAGGAAAAATTGTTGATATACAAAATAAAAGAATTTTTAAAGGAGAAGTTGTTGTAGAAAATGATAAAATTCTAGAAGTTAGAGAAGCAAATCATACAATAGAAAACTATATTTTACCTGGTTTTGTAGATGCACATATTCACATAGAAAGTTCAATGTTGATGCCATCAGAATTTGCTAAAATTGCAGTAATTCACGGAACTGTAGCAACTATTTCTGATCCTCATGAAATAGCCAATGTTTTAGGTGTAAAAGGTGTCGATTTTATGATTGAAAATGGAAAGAAAGTTCCATTAAAATTCAATTTTGGTGCACCAAGTTGTGTGCCAGCAACTTCTTTTGAAAGTGCAGGAGCAATTATTGATGCTGAAGATATTAAGTTGATGATGGAAAATCCAGATATTAAATATCTAGCAGAAATGATGAATTATCCAGGTGTTTTGTTTGATGATGAAGAGGTTTTAAAAAAGATTCAGCATGCTAAAAATAATAACAAGCCCATAGATGGTCATGCTCCAGGTTTAATAGGTGATGATATTACCAAATATATTTCAGCAGGAATTTCTACAGATCATGAATGTTTTACCTATGATGAAGCTTTAGAAAAATTACAAAAAGGAATGAAAGTAATTATCAGAGAAGGTTCTGCTGCAAAAAACTTTGAAGCTTTAATTGATTTATTGTCAGAACATTTTGAAAATATGATGTTTTGTTCTGATGACAAACACCCAGATGATTTGTTGTTAGGTCATATTAACCAGTTATGTGAAAGAGCAGTCGCTAAAGGAATTGATGTTTTTAAAGTGTTGCAAGCAGCTTGTGTAAATCCTGTTAAACATTATAATCTGGAAGTGGGTTTATTACAAAAAGAAGATTTTGCTGATTTTATAGTTGTTGATAATTTAAAGAAATTCAACGTTTTGGAAACCTATATTAATGGAGAATTGGTTGCAAAAAATGGAAAGAGTTTTGTAAAATCAGTTGATTTTGAAGTGCTAAATAATTTTAATACTAATAAAAAGAAGATTTCAGATTTTGAATTTTATTCATCATCAGAAAAAATAAATGTAATTGAGGTTTTAGATGGAGAATTAGTAACCAATAAAATTGAAGCAGATTCTTTAATAGTTGATGGTAATTTAGTTTCTAATACAGAAACAGATGTTTTAAAAATGACAGTTGTAAACCGTTATCAAAATAGTGAACCTGCTATTGCATTCATCAAAAATTTTGGATTAAAAGAAGGTGCAATAGCAAGTTCAGTTGGTCATGATTCTCATAATATTATTGCTGTTGGTATTTCTGATGAAATGATTTGTAAAGCAGTTAATTTAATCATCGAAAATAGAGGAGGAGTTTGTGCAGTAAATGCATCCAAAGAAAAAATTGTGCCTTTACCAGTAGCAGGAATTATGTCTGATAAACCAGCCAAAGAAATTGGGAAAGCTTATGCTGAATTAGATAAAATGGCAAAAGAAATGGGTAGCACTTTAAAAGCACCTTATATGAGTTTGTCTTTTATGGCACTATTAGTAATTCCATCTTTAAAACTCTCTGATAAAGGTTTATTTGATGGAAATTCATTTAAATTTACTTCTTTAGAGATAAAGTAGTTTTAGTTTTAAAAGTTAATTGAAAATAAAAAAAACTCCAAAAACACAATGCTTTTGGAGTTTTTATATATTCAAAATCTCACTATATTATAAGTCAGCTGATTTTACTGTTTTAATAATTCTACCAGCAATTTTATAAGGATCACCATTAGAAGCTGGTCTTCTATCTTCTAGCCAACCTTTCCAACCTTTCTCTACAGTAATAATTGGAATACGAATAGAAGCTCCTCTATCTGAAACCCCATAAGAGAAATCATTAATAGAAGCAGTTTCATGGTCACCAGTTAAACGTTGGTCATTAAATTCACCATAAACAGCAATATGCTCTTTTACAACAGGTCTAAAAGCTTCACATATTTTCTCATAAACTTCTTGAGAACCACAAGTTCTTAAGGTTGTGTTAGAGAAATTAGCGTGCATACCAGATCCATTCCAATCCATATCTTTACCTAATGGTTTTGGATGATAATCAATATAGTAACCATATTGCTCTGTTAATCTATCTAGTAAATAACGTGCAATCCAAATTTCATCTCCTGCTTGTTTTGCTCCTTTTGCAAACAATTGAAATTCCCACTGTCCAGAAGCAACTTCTTGATTTATCCCTTCAAAATTTAAACCAGCATCAATACATAAATCAGCGTGCTTCTCAACTAACAATCTACCATGAGTATTTTTACCACCAACAGAACAGTAATACATACCTTGTGGAGCAGGATAACCACCAATAGGGAAACCTAAAGGTAATTGAGTTTTAGTATCCATAATAAAATATTCTTGCTCAAAACCAAACCAAAAATCATTGTCTTCATCTTCTATAGTAGCTCTACCATTAGAAACGTGTGGAGTTCCGTCTGCGTTTAAAACTTCTGTCATTACTAAATAACCGTTTATTCTTGCAGGATCTGGATAGATAGCAACTGGTTTTAGTAAGCAGTCAGAAGAACCTCCTGAAGCTTGTTTAGTAGATGAACCATCAAAAGACCACATCCCTAGCTCTTCTATCGTTCCTTGGAAGTTTTCATGCTCTTCTACTTTAGTCTTGCTTCTCATGTTTTGAGTTGGAAAATATCCATCCAACCAAATGTATTCTAATTTAATTTTTGCCATAATAAATAATTATTGTGATGTTAATTACGCAAAAATCAAATATTTTAGTTACATATCAAAAAAATGAGGGGTTAAAATTTAATAATCAAACAAAAATAATTTTATCCCTAATTTTTATAGGGTATATTTGTTGAAAAAATAAAAAATCAATCAAAAATTCATTATTATGGCAACAATTAGATTTGAAGCTTTAAAGGAAACATTGCAAAGAGAACCTATAAAGGTTAAAGAAAATGTAAAAAGATCGTCTCTTTTTGGGCAACATGTTTTTAATAAACACGCTATGCAGCAGTATTTAACAAGAGCTGCTTACGAAAGTGTAATGAATGCTATTGAAAAAGGAACCAAAATTGATCGCAAAATAGCGGATCAAGTTGCAGTAAGTATGAAAGATTGGGCAATTTCTAAAGGAGCAACTCATTATACACATTGGTTTCAGCCACTTACAGGAGCAACAGCAGAAAAACATGATGCTTTTTTTGAATCTATAAATGGTAGTTTAGCAATGGAAAAATTTGATGGTGAGCAACTTGTACAACAAGAGCCAGATGCTTCAAGTTTTCCTAATGGGGGCATTAGAAATACTTTTGAGGCCAGAGGTTATACTGCTTGGGATCCAACATCACCTGCTTTTGTATATGATACTACTTTGTGTATTCCAACAATTTTTGTGGCTTATACAGGTGAAGCTTTAGATAATAAAACACCATTGTTAAGAGCTTTACAGGCTATAGATACTCATGCAACAGCTATTTGTAAATATTTTGATAAAAATGTATCTAAAGTAAATGCTACTTTGGGTTGGGAGCAAGAGTATTTTTTAATTGATGATGCATTAGCTACCTCAAGACCAGATATTTTAATAACGGGTAGAACTTTACTAGGACACATCCCTGCAAAAGGGCAACAATTAGATGATCATTATTTTGGTAGCATCCCAACAAGAGCCATGGGTTTTATGCAAGATTTAGAGCAAGAATGTATGTTGTTAGGTATTCCGTTAAAAACTAGGCATAATGAAGTAGCTCCAAATCAATTTGAATTAGCACCAATTTTTGAAGAAGCAAATTTAGCAGTTGATCATAATTCTTTATTGATGGATATTATGGGTAAAGTTGCTAGAAAGCATCGTTTTAAAGTTCTTTTTCACGAGAAACCTTTTGCCTCTATTAACGGTTCTGGGAAGCATAATAATTGGTCATTATCAACTGCAGACGGAACCAATTTGTTGAGTCCAGGTAAAACACCGATGAAAAATTTACAATTCTTAACTTTTTTCGTGAATACCATTAAAGCTGTTCATAGATATGAAGAATTGTTAAGAGCATCAATAGCATCAGCCAGCAACAATCATAGATTAGGTGCAAATGAAGCTCCACCTGCAATAATATCTGTATTTATTGGTAGCCAACTTTCTAAAGTATTAGATGAACTAGAAAACGTAACAAAAGGAAAACTTTCTCCACAAGAGAAAACAGATTTAAAATTGAATATTATTGGTAAGATTCCAGAGATTTTACTTGATAATACCGATAGAAATAGAACATCTCCTTTTGCATTTACAGGGAATAAGTTCGAATTTAGAGCTGTTGGTTCTTGGGCAAACTGTGCGATACCAATGACAGTTTTGAATACAATTGTTGCCAAGCAATTAAAAGAATTTAAAATAGAGGTAGATACTTTAGTAGATAATAAAAATCTAAAAAAAGATGAAGCTATCTTTAACGTATTAAGAGAATATATTAAAGATTCTAAAAAAATACGTTTTGAAGGAGATGGTTATGGAGAGGCTTGGGAAAAGGAAGCAAAAAAACGTGGCTTGAGTAATAATAAAACCACACCAGAAGCTTTAAAAGTGAAGATTGCTAAAGGCACTGTTGCTTTATTCGAAGAAATGAACGTGCTGAATAAAGTTGAACTAGAAGCACGTTATGAAATTGATTTAGAAGAGTATACAAAACGAATTCAAATAGAGAGTAGAGTTTTAGGTGATATAGCAAGAAATCATATTGTACCAACAGCAATTAATTATCAAAATACATTGTTAGAAAACACCAAGAACTTAAAAGAAATTTTTGGAGACGATTTTAAAAACATTGCAAGAGAGCAAATTGAATTGATTATGGTAATTTCTAATCATATTACAGAAATAAATGCATTGACTTTAAAAATGATAGATGAACGTAGAAAAGCTAATAAATACTCTGGCATAAAATCTGCGGAAGCTTACTGCAAAAAGGTAAAACCATTTTTTGAAGAAATTAGATACCACTGTGATAAATTAGAAACTATGGTTGATGATAATTTGTGGCCATTAACTAAATACAGAGAGTTATTGTTTACAAGATAAAATAAAACATCCTACTTTTCAATAGGATTTTTTTTGTAAAAGATTAAATTTGCAACTCAATACAACAATATGAGTCAAGAGGTTTCTAAACGTTATGCACAAAGAGGAGTTTCAGCATCAAAAGAAGATGTACACAATGCTATTAAGAACATCGATAAAGGATTATTTCCAAAAGCATTCTGTAAAATTGTGCCAGATTATTTAACAAACGAAGATGATTATTGTTTGATAATGCACGCAGATGGAGCAGGTACAAAATCTTCTTTAGCTTATATGTATTGGAAAGAAACTGGAGATATTTCTGTATGGAAAGGCATTGCACAAGATGCTTTAATTATGAATATTGATGATTTATTATGTGTAGGTGCAACTGATAATATTATGTTATCTTCTACAATTGGACGTAATAAAAGTAAAATTCCAGGTGAAGTTTTATCAGCAATTATAAACGGAACAGAAGAACTGATTGAAGATTTAAAAGGTTTTGGAGTAACGATTCATTCAACAGGAGGCGAAACTGCTGATGTTGGTGATTTGGTAAGAACCATAATTGTAGATTCCACTGTTACTGCACGTATGAAACGTACTAATGTAATTGATAATGCCAATATAAAAGCAGATGATGTAATAGTTGGTTTAGCATCTTTTGGACAAGCAACTTACGAAACTGAATATAATGGAGGAATGGGTTCTAATGGATTAACTTCTGCAAGACACGATGTTTTTCATAAATATTTAGCAGAACAATACCCAGAAAGTTTTGATGCTGCTGTTCCTGAAGAATTAGTGTATTCTGGAAACACAAAATTAACAGACGAAGTAGAAAATTCTCCTATTGATGCTGGTAAATTAGTATTATCTCCAACAAGAACGTATGCACCAATTATTAAAGAAATTTTATCAAAATTTAATGCTGATAAGGTTCATGGAATGATTCATTGTTCTGGAGGTGCACAAACGAAAATTTTACACTTTGTAGATAATTTACATATTGTAAAAGATAATCTATTTCCAATTCCACCTTTATTTAAATTGATACAAGAACAATCTAAAACAGATTGGAAAGAAATGTATCAAGTTTTTAATTGCGGTCACAGAATGGAAATTTACGTTTCTCCAGAAATTGCAGAAGACATAATTTCGATTTCAAAATCTTATAATGTGGATGCTAAAATTGTGGGTAGAGTTGAAGCTTCTGATAAAAAGAAACTGACTATTAAAAGTAAGTTTGGTGTTTTTGAGTATTAATTACAAGGATTTATTCTTCTATTGGAATAGTTAACAGCTTCTTGTTCAAAATAATTACACTTGCCAGAATCTGCAATCTTGTAAGCCATCCAGAATAGTGGTCCATTTAAATCAAAATAAATATACTTTGACATTTTTTTATAAAACCTTGAATTATTTTTCCACTTACTATCTAATTTAGAAACAAAAGAATTTCCCACTACTTTTCTATCATATTGCTGAATATGTGCAATTTCTTCTGCAAAAATATCGTAAAATGCATCACCAGTAATATCTGATCTCATTCCTACAGAACTTACTTGGCCTGTTGCTCTTCCTGAACCAAGTGAGTTTTCAAACCTTCCATCAGATTCAAAGAAAAGTACACCAGATTTTAGAGATTTTCCCAAATCAAAACGATTTCCACTACCAACTACAGCAATTCCATATAGAGAAGAAGTAAATAATCTAGCACTAAATTTTTTCTGATAAGGGTAATACTCTAATCTGCTTATAAAAAGGTTAAAATGTAATCTTTCAAACATTCTGTCACCATCTGCAGCATTTTGAATTATAGAACTGCCCATAGAATTTACAAATCTTGCAGGCCAAGCATAGGCAATGTTTTTTTGACTATCAATTAAATGAGACATTGATAAACCAATATGTGTAACTGCACCACCAATGGCACCTTTATAAAATCCGTTTAAAAAAGTTTTAAAATTAGTTTTATTATCTTTTTTATTTATTAAACTTCCTACTCCTCCAAATAATCCATTTAAACCAACATTAATTGCTGCAAATTTTGTTCTATCTGATTTAAAGTTATTTGATTGTGTTTGAACTTTTAAAGATAAAAACACAAGTAAAATGAAAATTGATAGATATTTATTTTTTAAATATTTTGAAGTCATTTAATTTGAAATAATAAGTTTTTTAAATATAAAAATTAATTTTAAACATATTCCTTAAAACAAAAATATTTGTTTAATAGCTTAATTAGATTTAGCTAATAGAAAACTTAAACTGATTGAAGAGAAATATAAATTAAGTTTTTGATTCTAGAAGATATTATTTGGATTTCAAAATCTTATAATATAGATGCTAAAATTATTGGTGGCGTTGAAACTTTCTGAAAGCAAAAAACTCACTATTAAAAGTGAATTTGGTTTGTTTGTATTAACAATTTTAAACTTTCGTTATCGTGTTTATATATGGTTTGTTGCGATGTTTATGCAATTAATTAAATAAATAATTACTGACAAAGAAAATCCGCGAGGATTTTCGCAAGTAAGCAGAAAGCCAGCAATAAATTATATATGGTGTTGGCAAATCGTATTTTTATTCAGATTTTTTTATTTTCGAACTGTATTAAAAATTGTTAATAATTTCATTTTCAAAAGTGAATCGTAAATCTCTTTATATTTTAATACAGACCAAACATTTTCCTTTCCATTTCTAAAATCATAACCTGCTATAGAACCTTTAAACTCATATTTGTCATCAAGAAAAGATTGAGAATCGCCTTCATTCGTTAGCCATATTTCCATATCTAAACCGTTTGAAGAAAAAGTAACGTCTTCCATTTTCATAGCATAAAAAATAGCTTCAACAGAGAATGAAGCAATTATCGCATTTTCAGTTAGTGTCAAGAAATTAACTTTTTTATTTCTCGAAATTAGTTCGTTTTCAAGTAATTTATGATATGATTCTTCAAATTCCTTTAAAATTGTAAATTCTCCATTAGAATGATAAATTCCAATTGGTTTTGTGTAGATAAATCCTAAATTTTTATCTAAACAAATAATCTCAAAATTAATATTTTCATCAGTCATTTTAATTAAACGAAAATCCATTCCAAATTTTTCAAACGAAGATATATGCCTAATATTTTCGTGAATTTCTTTTGATAAATTAACAGAGTCCTCATTTAAAAATGTAAATACCATTTCTTCTAAATGTGTCATATTTTTCCTTTTTTTTTCAATTTTAAAAGTGTGATTGGTTATGTTTGCCAACTTTAATGATATATCGAGTTTTAATTCGTTATATCAGACGATAACGAAGTTAGTATTTTTTGAATTTAGAAACAAACTGAATTAGTTGTTAGTTTATCAATAATAAGATTTACTCTTTTACAATTTTAAAAGTTTTTATTTCTTCATTCATTTTACTTACTAAAAAGTATAAGCCACTAGCATAATTCGAAATATCAACATTTGTTTCTTGAGATGTTATTCGCGATTCGTAAATCTGTTTGCCTATAATGTTGTAAATCTGAAATTTATAATCTGAAGAAAAATTTGTATTTTTTACATAACTTTTTACAGTTCCATCTCTATTTAAATGAATAATATACAATGCAATATTTGTAGAGTTTGGTGCAGAAACTGCGATGTCTGGAATGTCGTCATTGTTATAATCTTCAATACCAGCTACACCATAACCAAAATAATTTTTTTCTAATAACGTTTCATTAAAACCTCCTGATAAAGCAGATATTTTCTGATTTGCTTTTACAGTTCCATCAGCATTCATAAATAGAATATATGCAGCACCAGCATCTGTTGCAGAATCATCATCAGACCTTGCACCAACAACCAAATCTACAATTCCATCTCCATCAATATCTCCTGCTTTGTCATGATCTCTACTAAACCTGTCTCCAGAATCTAAATCTGCGAAAAATCCTCCTGAACCTTCTTCTATTTTTATAAAACCATCTGGTCCAAATTGTGTGGTTTCTTGTGCAAGAATAAGCTTGGAAATTAAAATTATTGAAAAAAAAGCGTTAGTTTAATTAATTTCATGTCAAGAATATTTTGTTAGTTATTCTTTCAGACCCAGTTTTTTAGAAAAGTTTGTTATTAAACTAACGCTAAAATAATCGAGAGATTTGATGTTTTCTTTTATTAAGAAATTTTTGATTTTACTTTTTTGTATTTAAAATTATATTTTTAGTTACATTTTTTTGTATTTTCATACCCTAAACCTCCCCCAAAATTGAAAAAAAATAGCTCTAAAAAAAGAAATCAAAACGATAATATTATTGATTATCATCTTCGTTTTCAAGACTTATTAATCAGTATATCCACAAAATATATTAATGCTGATTTATCTAATATAGATGAACTTATTGAAAAATCTTTAAAGAGAATAGGCGAGTTCGTTGGTGCAGATAGAAGCTATATTTTTTCGTATGATTTTATCAATAAAACGTGCTCAAATACTTACGAATGGTGTAGTGAAGGCACAGAGCCAGAAATTCAAAATTTACAAAATGTACCTATTGCGTTTTTAAAAGATTGGTTAAAAGTCCATCGAAAAGGAAAAGCTTTTTATGTTGAAGATGTTAGTCTTTTACCTGATGATGGTGAGTTTGGTTTGCGTGCTATTTTACAACCTCAAGGTATTCAGAGCTTAATTACGATACCGAAAATTAAAAATAAAGAACTAATTGGTTTTATCGGTTTTGATTCGGTTAAAAAGATTCATAAATATTCTGATAACGAAAAAAATATCCTATTTGTTTTTGCAAATATGTTGGTTAATGTTATCCAAAGAAAAGAACATGAAGAACTCATTAAAACGCAAGAAGCTAAAAAGGAGGAGTTATTAAAGTTTTTATCACATCAAAACGAACAGTTAAATGAGTATGCACAAATGGTTTCTCATGATTTAAAAGCACCATTAATCAATATTCATACTCTAGTTACTTGGTTTATAAATGATAATGGAGATTCTTTAGATAAAAACTCATTTGAATATCTTAACAATATATTATTTAATGTTGAAAAAATGGATTTTCTAATTAAAGGAATTTTAGATTACTCAACAGTAAATAGACTAGAATCGAAAGATAGAAATATTGATTTAAACTTTTTGATTAAAGATGTTATAAAACTAATTTTAGTACCTAATCATATAGAAATTATAGTTCAACAAAATTTACCTACTTTGTATGGAAATACATGGCGATTCAATCAAATTTTTCAGAACTTAATTCAGAATGCTGTAAAGTATAATGATAAAGAAAATGGATGTATTGAAGTTGGTTTTTTAGAAAAAGAAAACCATTTAGAATTTTTTATAAAAGATAATGGAATTGGTATAAAATCTACTTATTTTGATAAAATATTTAAAGTATTTACAAAGTTAGAGAGTACAAGTTCTTCATCTGGTATTGGCTTATCAACTGTAAAAAAGATTGTTGAATTTTATGAAGGGAAAATTTGGCTAGAAAGTAAAGAAAAAATTGGGACTACTTTTTATTTTACGATTCCTAAAAAACATCATATTTTTTAGTTTCCTTTTTCAAAAAGAAAATCTATCCTAAAATCATCAGCTGCAACTATGGCTTTTAGTTGTTTTCCATCTTTAAAATAGGTAATTTTTTTAGGAAACTCATTTTTAGGGTTTTCACACACAAAAGAAGTATCAGTTTGGTTGGTAAACTTAAATAAAGTTGGTTTTTCATTAACACCTTCAACTTTTAAATGCAGTGTGTCATTAATAGAAACAATACTTAAAGTTTCTTTAAAAGTGGTTTTAGTTTCTTTTTTTGTATATCCCATTCCAGTATAATCAGCATTCCAATTTTCATAGGTTTGGCTTCCAGGTTTATCATTTAGTCTTTTCCAATTACCAATTAAGAAAGATGGTTTTTTAATTTCTGTTTTATTTTTATTGCAAGAAATTAAAAAAAAGCAAAGACTAAATATTAGTAACGATTTCATAAAAAGGATTGATTTTTCCAAATATACCTATAAAAATTGTAAATTCGCAATCCAAGAAAAGACGTAAGATGTTAGATAAATTAAGAATTGTAAAACAACGTTATGATGAGGTTTCTGATTTAATAATTCAGCCAGAAATTATTATGGATCAGAAGCGCTATGCACAATTAATGAAAGAATATAAAGATTTAGGAAGTGTTGTTAAAAAAGGTGATGAGTATAATACATTAATGAATAATATAGAAGAAGCTAAAGAAATTCTTTCTGATGGTTCTGATGCAGAAATGAATGAAATGGCTAAAATGGAAATAGATGAAGCCAATGCTAGAATCCCAGAATTAGAAGAAGAAATAAAGTTTTTGTTGATACCAAAAGACCCAGAAGATTCTAAAAATGCTGTTGTTGAATTGCGTGCAGGAACAGGTGGAGATGAAGCAAGTATTTTTGCAGGAGATTTATTTAGAATGTATACAAAATATTGTGAAAGTAAAGGCTGGAAAGTGTCTACTGTAGATTATTCTGAAGGAACTAATGGAGGTTTTAAAGAAATTCAATTTGAGGTAAATGGAGACGACGTTTATGGAACTCTAAAATTTGAAGCAGGTGTACATCGTGTACAAAGAGTACCACAAACAGAAACTCAAGGTAGAGTGCACACATCAGCAGCTACTTGCATGGTTTTTCCAGAAGCAGAAGAGTTTGATGTAGAAATTAACCCAAAAGATGTTCGAATTGATTTTTTTTGCTCTTCAGGTCCAGGAGGTCAATCTGTAAATACAACATATTCTGCTGTTCGTTTAACACATATTCCAACAGGTTTAGTTGCACAATGTCAAGATCAAAAAAGTCAGCATAAAAACAAAGAAAAAGCTTTTAAAGTTTTACGTTCTCGTTTATACGATTTAGAATTAGCTAAAAAACAAGCAGAAGATGCTTTAAAGCGTGGTTCTATGGTAACTTCTGGAGATAGAAGTGCAAAAATTAGAACTTATAATTACCCACAAGGTCGTGTAACAGATCATAGAATAAATTTAACATTGTATGATTTATCGAATATTGTAAATGGCGATATTCAGAAAATTATTGATGAATTAATGTTAGCAGAAAATACAGAAAAGCTTAAAGAATTAGGAGACGGAATTTAATTTATATATTATAATTTAAGTTTTAATGCATAAAAAAACTCTCGAAATTTCGAGAGTTTTTCGTTTGGTACATACTTGGATTATTATCCTAAATAAGTCATTAAAATTTTACTTCTAGATGTATGTTTTAATCTTCTTATTGCTTTTTCTTTAATTTGACGAACACGTTCTCTAGTTAAATCGAAAGTTTCACCAATTTCTTCTAATGTCATTGGTTGGTGTTCACCTAAACCAAAATATAGTTTTACAACATCAGCTTCTCTAGGAGTAAGCGTTTCTAGAGCTCTATTGATTTCAATTCGTAAAGACTCATGCAATAAAGTTTTATCTGGGTTTGGAGATTCTCCTGAATTTAAAACATCATATAAATTAGAATCTTCACCTTCTATTAAAGGAGCATCCATAGATACATGACGTCCAGAATTTTTCATAGATTCTTTAACATCATTTACAGTCATGTCTAACTTTTTAGCAATTTCTTCAGCACTTGGTGGGCGCTCATTTTCTTGCTCTAAAAAAGCATACATTTTATTGATTTTGTTAATAGAACCAATTTTATTTAATGGTAAACGTACAATTCTAGATTGCTCTGCTAATGCTTGTAAGATAGATTGACGAATCCACCAAACAGCATAAGAGATAAATTTAAAACCTCTAGTTTCATCAAAACGTTTAGCTGCTTTGATTAAACCTAAATTTCCTTCGTTTATTAAGTCTGGTAAAGTTAATCCTTGGTTTTGGTACTGTTTAGCAACTGATACAACAAATCTTAAATTGGCTTTCGTTAATTTTTCTAATGCTCTTTGGTCACCAGCTTTTATAAGCTGTGCTAATTCTACTTCTTCATCAGCAGTAATTAAATCTACCTTTCCAATTTCTTGTAAGTATTTGTCTAACGATGCAGTTTCTCTGTTAGTAACCTGCTTTGTAATTTTAAGCTGTCTCATCTAAATATTTTGCATTTTTAAGGATTAATACTAATGCTACAATTTATTATACGCAACAATTACAAGTTTTGTTACAAAAAAATAAAAAAAGTTTTAAAAGTGTTACTCAACGATAAAAAAATGAACTCTAACTTTTTTTTGAATTAAGATGTGACTTATTAATTTTCTTTGTGTCTAAAATAACAGAACCATTGAAAACTAGTACCACACATAAACTAACTGATGAACAATTAGTTGCTAAAATAGTAGCAACTAATAATTCGCAGTTATTTGCTATTTTATATGATAGGTATTCTAGAGTGGTGTATAATAAATGTTATGGTTTTTCTAAAAGTAAAGAAGAAGCAGAAGATTTAACACACGATGTTTTTGTAAGATTATTTGTAAAGTTGAGAAGTTTTAAAGGTAAATCTAAATTTTCTACTTGGTTATATTCTTTTACTTATAATTTTTGTGTGAATTACGTACAAAGAAATCAGCATAAAAAGAAAGAAAAAGTAACCATTGTTACAGATCAAATTAAGGAAGATGATAATTCTGTTGAAGTTGAAGATGCTCAACTATTTGAATTAAAATCAGAAAAATTAGCGAAAGCATTAGCAATAATAGATCCAAAAGATAAGATGCTTTTATTGATGAAATATCAAGATGATATGAGTATCAAAGAAATTAAAGAAGCTTTAGATATTGGAGAAAGTGCTGTGAAAATGAGAATAAAAAGAGCAAAACAAAAAGTAATAAGCGTTTACGGAGAACTATAAACTATGAGTAATCCTTTTAAGAAAATATTACATCATCATGAGGTGCCAGAAGTACTTAAAGATAAAGTGCTGAATGATATTAATATGATACGACTCACAATTGATGTTGCTGATTTGTTTTTGGTAAAATACCCAAATACAGTAGGCGATATCATAACTAGTAATACCCTAAAAAAAGAAAAAAATAACTAAATTATAAGACAGATGAATTCTTTATTTATTGCACAACAAACAGATTTTGATTTTAGTTTTTTACAAAATCTATGGCATAGTTTCGTAGATTTTTTACCTCAATTATTAAAAGGATTGGCTTTTCTAATCATAGGATGGTTATTTATAAAATTTATACTTTACATCATTAAAAAAGCATTGGGCTTAACCAATATAGACAGTTTACCAGAAAAATTAAATGTTGATGAAATTTTTGGGAATAGCTCTATAAAAATTCAGCCAACAAAAATTATAATTACAACCATAAAATGGATTTTAATATTTGTTTTTGTAATTGTAGCTTCAGAATTATTGGGTTTACGAATGATTTCAGAACAATTAAGTAACTTAATTACATACTTACCAAAACTTATAAGTGCATTAGTTATCTTTGCTGTTGGAGTTTATGTTGCTAATATGGCAAAGAAGGCAATTACAAGTATGTTTGCCTCTTTAGAGCTTACAGGAGGTGGTCTTGTTGGTAATATAATTTTCTATATTATTACAATAATAGTAAGTGTTACAGCGTTAAATCAAGCAGGTATAAATACAGATTTGATTACTAACAATTTATCTATTATATTTGCATCAATTTTAGCAGCATTTACCATATCTTTTGGGCTTGGATCTAGAGATATTATTAAGAGATTGTTGTTTGGTTACTATTCAAGAAAAAATCTTCAAGTTGGTAACAAAATTAGAACAGATAAGTTTGAAGGAGTTATAACTTCAATTGATAACATATCTGTTGTATTATCATCAAAAGATAAAACGATAATTATCCCTATTAAAGAAATCGTTGATAACAATATAGAGGTGTTGAGTTGAAAAACTCAATTACAATCTGATAGAAAGTTGGGGGACTATCTATCATGAGTGATGTAAATCACAAAAAAAGAGACCGTTAAAACGGTCTCTTTACTTTTTTTTATAATAGATATTTTTAGTTTAAAAAAGTCCATTTATTTGAGAATCTATTCTATCTATAATATACCCTAAATCCTCTTGATTTTTAACAAAATCTAAATTATCAACATCAATAATAAGTAGTTTTCCCTTTGTATATTTGGTTATCCATGCTTCATAACGTTCATTCAATCTGCTTAAATAATCAATAGAAATAGAGTTTTCGTATTCTCTACCTCTTTTATGAATTTGTCCAACTAAAGTAGAGATATCTGCTCTTAAATAAATTAGTAAATCTGGTGGAGAAACCAAATTTTCCATCAACTCAAAAAGAGAGCTATAATTGTTGTAATCTCTATTGGTCATTAAACCCATTGCATGTAGGTTAGGAGCAAAAATATGAGCATCTTCATATATTGTTCTATCTTGAATGATGTTTTTACCAGTTTCTCTTAATTCTAAAATTTGTCTGAAGCGACTATTTAAAAAATACACCTGTAGGTTGAAAGACCAGCGTTCCATTTCTCCATAAAAATCATCTAAATATGGGTTTTCATCAACAGATTCAAAGTGAGGTTTCCATTTGTAATGTTTGGCTAAAAGTTTGGTTAGTGTGGTTTTACCAGCACCAATATTACCTGCAATTGCAACGTGCATATTTATTATTATAAAAGATTATAAAAAGAGTTTTCAAAGGTAATAAAAAAACTCTCTTATCTTTTATTAACAAATTAATTTATATCCAAAGCCTCTAACATTTAGGATTTTGATAGCAGTATCTTTTTTTAATTTTTTACGTAGTTTACTTATAAAGACGTCCATACTTCTAGCACTAAAAAAATCATCATTACCCCACAATTTTTTTAGAATAAAAGTTCTATCTAATACTTCGTTTTTCTTTTCAAAAAGATAAAAAAGTAGTTGAGCTTCTCTGTGTGTTAATTGCTCTATATTATCTAAATATGTAAGTGTTTGTTTGGTAAGATTAAAAGAATACTCACCAACTTTAATTGATTCTAGGTTAGTTTTCAGTTCAACCCTATCTAATAAAGCTTTAATTCTTACAATTAGTTCTTCCATAGAAAAAGGCTTTTTTAGATAATCATTTCCACCATGATTAAAGCCTTCTAGAACATCACTGGTTTGTGACTTTGCAGTTAAAAAAATAATAGGAATTCTCTTATTTTCTTGTCTTACTTCTTTAGCTAATGTAAAACCATCCTTTTTTGGCATCATTACATCTAATACTAGAATATCTGGTTTTTCAAGGCGATAAAGTTCTAATGCCTCCTCACCATTTTCTGCATGAAAAACAATAAAATCTCTAGTTTCTAAACTCTCTCTTACAATCATTCCTAAACTAGCTTCATCTTCTGCTAATAGTACTTTAACTTTTTTCATTGGGGAGCGTAATTTTAAATATTGTTTGTTGTTTTGTAGATGATAAAGTTAAGTTTCCTAAATGTTTTTCTATAATCTTTCTACAATAATATAACCCAATTCCAAAACCTTTAACATCATGTGTATTACCTTTAGGAACTCTATAAAATTGATCAAAAACTTTTTCTTGCTGATTTTTTTCTATGCCTTCTCCATCATCAGCTACCATTATTTCAGTAGAATTTAAGATAGAATTTATATTAACCTCTATAGTGTTTCCTCCATATTTTACTGCATTATCAATTAAGTTAGAAACTACATTTTCAAAGTGAAAAACATCAACATATAAATAAATAGGTTTTAAGTTTGATGAAAACAAAATTTCCTTATTTTTTGCAAGTAATTGATGTTTATGTACTATTTTTTCAACAATTTCTACAGCATCTATAGTTTCTTTTTTGAGCAGAAGTTGTTCACTGTCTAAAGTTGCTGTTTCCAATAGTTTTTCAACCATTTGATGCAGTTTTTTTAATTGGATAGAAGACAATGAAAGGTATTTTTGCGTCTTTGTTTTATCGTCTAATACGTTAAAGTTTTCAATAGCTTCTATAGCAGTAGAAACTGTAGCAATTGGTGTCTTAAATTCGTGAGTAATATTACTAATTAAATCGTTTTTTATAGAAGCTAATTCTTTTTGTTGATTAATGATTTTCAATAAATAAAACAAACTAGAAATTACTGCGATAGATAACAAAAATGATAAGAAAATACCTAGAGAGCTTCTTTTTAAGGCTTCAAAACTTGGGTTAGAATACAATAATTTAAACTTTTCATCATTTTTAACGTAAGTTGATTTTGATGAAATTGTAAAAATTTTATTAGCAGATAAAGTGTCTTTAGTTTTATTAAAAATACTATCGTTTTTTATATGATGAAAACTGCTTTCTATTTTTATACCTTTATTATTTAATTGTTTTTGAATTAAAGAATCAATTTTTTCATAATTAACTGATTGATCTAAAAAAGAAATAAATATGGGTTTCAGATTATAAATCATTTTTAAACTATCTGCAGCTGCCTTTCCTTTAAAGTATTTAACTGGAGATTTTTTACCATTTTCATCAACATGAATCCCTTTTTTGTGATCAATAAATTTAGTAAATGAAGTAAAAGCTTTTCTCTTTTTTTTAGCTTTATTAAAGTTAAATTCTTTGGCAAATTTTTCAGCACCTTTCATTATCGAATCTATTTTTTCTTTAGAAAGATTATCATCTGTAGTAATTCTTATGTTATTTAAAGTGACTTTAGATTTTTTGTCTAAACCTTTAACAATTGTATCTACAGAGGTATCACTAACAAGTTTTATAGATTTACTTTCACTATCAGAATTGATTATTGTTAAAAAATCATTTTTTGCTAATGTTGAATAATATTCTTCGACAGCATTATCAAAACTC
The DNA here is from genome assembly GCF_002954685.1 of Polaribacter porphyrae. GTDB lineage: Bacteria > Bacteroidota > Bacteroidia > Flavobacteriales > Flavobacteriaceae > Polaribacter > Polaribacter porphyrae. The sequence goes on from NZ_MSCN01000001.1 coordinate 3,571,084, forward strand.
AATTGAATTTCATTAGCAACTCTTTGTTTATTTTCTTCATAGTTTTTATAGTTCCAATAAAACTGAACGCCAATTGTAGCTACAATAGTTACTGTTATTAAGTATAAAATCCATTTATATTTTTGGGTATTCATGCTACAAATATAGGAGGTAAAAAATATAAAATGAGTTGGTTAACACTCGTTAACACTCGTTAACCAAAAAAAGAGTTTATCATTTGCATATTTGTAATGTAAAATAAAACCAGTTTAAATATGAAAAAAAATATAACATTACTTTTCTTATTCTTATCATTAATAAATTATTCTCAAGATAAAAGAATTGATGCAAAAATTACATCTGTTTCTTACACAGTTAATAATTCAGAAGAATTTGATACTATTGATTGGAAAGAGATTAAAGAAATTTTTAGTAAAAAAAAAAGAAGATGAAGTAATAGAAATGAATTTTGCACTAGATTATCCTAACTCAAAATATAAAATTAAAAGTTCTATAAAAGTTGGAGGAAAATCTAAAAATATAGACTCTCTCATTATAAGAGCTAAAAAAGGGATTAAATCAATTATAAAAATATCAAACAAATACAAAAATTAGAATATCATGAAAACTATTATTACATCACTAGCTTTTTTACTAATATGCTCAATTCAAGCCCAAAATTTTACAGGAAAAGCTGTATATAAAACCAGTAGAAAATCGAACATAAGTTTTGGAGATAACCAGCAAGGAGTTACAGATAAAATGCAGGAAGAATTAAAAAAGCGTCTTCAAAAAATGAATCAAAAAACATTTATTCTAAATTTTGATAAAAATACTTCTACATATAAACAAGATATTGAATTAAAGGCACCAAAACCAAAATTAGGAGGCACAAATGTAATGGTAATGTCTTTTGGAGGATCTGGAGGTGCAAACAATATTTATTACAAGAATCTTAAAGAAAAGAGGTATGCAAATAAAACAGAGATTATGGGTAAAGCTTTTTTGGTAAAAGATTCCTTACCAGTTTATGATTGGGTAATGACAACAGAAACAAAGAATATTGGAAAATATACTTGCTATAAAGCTACTTTCACCAAAGAAGTTACAAGCAGAAAAATGAGTTTTGTAAACGGAGAATCTAAAGAGGTAGAAACTAAAGAAAATGTTACTACTACTGCTTGGTATACACCTCAAGTACCAATAAGTAATGGTCCAGATGATTTTCAAGGCTTACCTGGTTTAATTTTAGAAATTAATGATGGAAAAAGAACTATTGTTTGTACTGAAATTATTCTAAATCCATCTGAAAAGCTTGCTATAAATGAACCAAAAAAAGGAAAACTAGTAAATGAAAAAAAGTTTAATGAAATTCAACAAAAAAAATCTAAAGAATTGATGGAGAAATTCAAAAGTAGAAACGGGGTAGATATGGGAAATGGAATCAATATAAAAATGGGAGGTTAAAGTTTTGTTAAATACATTATTTTAGGTTTACAGTTAAATAAACTTTTAAGTTTTTTTTATGTCTTACGCAGGTATAATAAGACTAATTTTGAAAAAACTTAAATTAAGAATAATGAAATCATTACTTTCTGCTATTTTTTTAATAGCAACTTTAACAACATTTGCTCAAAAAGATTTTCAAGGAAAAGCAGTTTACATGTCTAAATCTACTGTAGATATGAGTTCTTGGGGTAGAAACGGACAATTATCTGAAGCACAAAAAAAGCAGATTGCTGCTAGAATGAAATCTATGTTAGAAAAAACATTCATTCTTAATTTTAATAAATTAGAGTCTGTATATAAAGAAGATGAAAAGTTAGCTGCACCAACTATGGGAGGTGGAAGAAGTTGGGGAGGTTTCTCTGGTGGAGGAATAAAATATAAAAATACTAAAGACAGAGTAGCATTAGAGTCTAAAGAATTTTTTGGGAAAAACTTTTTAATTTCTGATAGCATGGAACAACCTAAATGGGAGCTTTCTACAGAATCTAAAAAAATAGGAAATTATACGTGTTATAAAGCTACTATGATGAAAGACGTGGATCCTTTAGATTGGACAAACATGAGAAGAAGAGGAAGAAAAAATAATACAAAAAAAGATGAGAATAAAAAAGATGAAGCGAAAAAAGACAGTAGTAATGTTCGTAAAATTTCTGATGAAATAGAAATGCCAAAACAAATTGAAGTTACTGCATGGTACTCACCTCAAATACCTGTAAGCAATGGCCCAGGAGAATATTGGGGTTTACCTGGTTTAATACTCGAAATAAATGCTGGTAGAACAACAATTTTATGTACAGAAATCATAATGAATCCTTCTGAAAAAGTTGACATTAAAAAACCAACAAAAGGTACTGAAGTAACAAGAGCCGAATACAATAAGACAATCACTGATAAAATGCAACAATTTAGAGAAAGTAGAGGTAGAAGAGGTAGAGGAAGAAGATTTTAATAATTACTAACTTCTAAATAATTAATCAAACAAAGATGAAAAAAATACTAATTATCACCATTTTTATGGTGTCAGGGATAATTACATCTCAAATTAAACTTACTGGCGTAGTTAAAGATTCTATAGGCAATCCTTTAGAAATGGCAAATGTTATTGCACTAGATACAGTTGCAAAAAGAATAGCCTCTTATGGTTTTACAGATGCTAAAGGTTTCTTTAAATTAGATTTAAAGAAAAATACAACCTACAATGTAAAAATAAGTTATGTAGGTTTTAAAGAGTTAAGCCAATTTATTAAGACTACAGATAAAGATATTTCCAGAAATTTTAGTATGTATGAGGATAACATGCTAGATGGTATTAATATAGTTTCTAAAATGCCAGTTACTATTAAAGGTGATACAATTATTTATAACGCAGATTCCTTCACAAATGGAACGGAGCGTAAGTTAGAAGATGTAGTAGCAAAGTTACCAGGTGTAGAAATTAATGATCAAGGACAAATTGAAGTTGAGGGTAAGGTTGTAGAAAAGATTACTGTTGATGGCAAAGATTTTTTTAGTGGAGACTCTAAATTGGCATTAAAAAATATACCTTCAAATGCAGTTGATAAAATTCAAGTATTAAGAAATTATGGGGATGTTAATCAATTAAGTGGTGTACAAGACAACCAAGATAGAGTAGCGATAAATGTTAAGCTGAAAGAAGGTAAAAAGAATTTTTGGTTTGGAGATATATATGCAGGAGCTGGTGCATCACCTAATGATGGCTTATATTTATTTCAGCCGAAACTATTTTATTATACACCAAAATATACTATTAATATTATAGGAGATATAAATAATTTAGGTGAAGCAGTTTTAGATAGAAGAGATGCTAGAGGTTTAAGAGGTGGTTTTAGAAGTCAAAGTCCTGCTAACGGAACAAATATAAGTTTAGCTAGTGCAGGTATTGGATTTTTAACTGCAACAGCAAGAAATGCAAATAGAATAGAAACAAAATTAACAGCCTTAAACTTTAGCTACTCACCTAACAAAAAATTAGATTTGAGTGGATACCTAATTTGGTCTGGAAATTCCAATGGACAATTAAGAAAAAATATTTTAGACTATAATGATGCTTCAATCCCTGATGATATAACAGAAACCACCACAGATCAAACAAGTAATTCTGGTTTGTTTAACTTTAAAGCTATCTATAAAAAGAACATCGATAATCAATTGAATTACGATTTAAATGGTAGATTTACAAATGAGTTTAGAGCAGATAGCGGATTTTCTCAAGTAATCGGTAATACTACACCAATTTTAGAAAACGAAAATGCAACTCCATTCACAATTACACAAAATTTAAGCTATTTTTATACAGCAAGCGAAAAAAATATTTTTGCTCTAGAGATGCAACACGCAATACAAGATGAAGACCCTTTTTATATTGCTTCAATTGAAAATTTTGATAGAGACCCAAATAATAATCTAGATGGTTTTGATGATGTTGCAGATGTTTTGGGTATAGATAAAACCCAGCAGCGTTACTTTTTAGAGCAAGATAGAAGAGTCAAATCAAACCAACTAGATGCTAAATTAGATTATTATTATATTATAAATAAAAAGAGCAATTTTAACTTTGTTGGGGGTACTATTTTGAGTCGTCAAAATTTTGACTCAAGATTTTTTCAATTATTAGATAATGGTACTACTTTGAATCCATCTCTAAACATTCCAAATGTCGCAAATGCCCAAACCACGAATGAAGTAGAATATAATTTTGCAGACTTGTATGCTGGTATGCGTTATCGAGTAAAATCTGGTATTTTTACTTTTAGACCAGGTTTTACTTTTCATTCTTATAACGTTAACAACAATCAAGTTGGGGTTACACCAGAGTTTAAAGATACATTTACCAAATTTTTACCAGAGCTAAATATTATAGCACAGTTTAAAAAAAGTGAAAACTTAACATTTAATTATAGACAACAAATAAATTTTACCGATATAAATCAAGTTGCTGAAGGTATAGTAGCAAATAGTTATAGTTCTTTCTTTTTTGGAAGTGATAATATAATGAATGCTCAAATACATAATGCAAGTTTAAATTACAGAAGTTTTAATTTATTTAACAATACCTTTGTATTTGCTAGAATTAATTACACAAAAACAATGGAACAAATTGCTTCGATTGCAAGTTTTGTGCCTGGTTTAAATGTATCAACAAGCACAAATTTAAATTTACCATTTGATATTGAATCGCTTTCTGCTTTTGGAAATATTACCAAAACATTTGGAAAAATTAGAACAAGTTTAGGCGCACTTTACAATCAATCAGAATCGTATCAATTATTTGGTGCAACAACAACTAAAATAAATACTAAAATTTATAATATATCGCCAAGTATAAGAACTAATTTTACTAAAGCACCTAATATAAATTTAAGATATAGGGCAACATTTAATGATCAAGATAGAGAAGAATTGGGTACTAGTGATATGTTTAATTTTAAAACAGTAACCCATGCTCCTTCTATTGAATTTGACGCTTATATCTGGAATTCTTTAACTGTAAAAACAGATTATAGTTATACAGAAGTTAGGCAAGATGGGCAAAAGCAGAGTTCATTTGATGTTTTAAATTTTTCCATGTCGTATAGAAAAGATAGAGACGCAAAATGGGAGTATGAGTTTGAAGCAAGCAATATTTTAGGAACAGAATCTAATATTAATGTAAGTAACGGAAATATATTTAACTCAATAAACGAAACTTTTATTTTACCTAGATTAATAACATTTAGAGTGCGTTATCAATTGTAAAGTTGAATTTGAATTAAGATGAAAATGGCTCATTATAAATGAGCCATTTTTTATTTAGTTTCTATACTTTTGTGTTATGAGTATTGTTGCTACAAAATCTTCAATTTATGCTACTTTTCGTAGTTTAGGGCTACTGTATATTTTTTTTATTGTTGGTCTGTTTTTAGATAGTTTCTACATGGTTGCAATAACTGATAACGCTCAATTGTATGCAAATTTATTAATGCTCACAGTTTTTTTAATTACAATTTTAAATGTGAATTTGAGGCTAAAAAAGCAAATGATTTTTGCTGTACTTATTGGCTTTTTTGGCGAATATTTGTTTTCTGTTTTATTAGGCATGTACACTTACAGATTAGAAAATGTACCTCATTATATTCCATTTGGTCATGCATTTGTTTATATAGCTGTTTTACTTTTTGCAAAAGCATCATCTATAAAAAAGCATCATATTAAAATTGAAAAATTCCTTATTATTTTCATTTTTATCTACGCAAGTATATTCTTAATTTTTAAGAATGATGTATTTGGTTTTGTAATGACAATTGCAACACTTTTAATTTTAAGGAAAAAACCTAGAGAACGTCTTTTTTACTTAACCATGTACATTTCTGTAGCTTGTTTAGAAATAATTGGTACCAATTATCAATGTTGGTGGTGGCCAAAAACAGCTTGGAATATTATTCCATTTTTGCCAAGTCATAACCCACCAAGTGGCATTAGTTTATTCTACTTTTTGTTAGATTTAGGTACTTTATGGATGTATAAACAGTTTCATAAAACAGCTTGGAAAAGAATGAAAAATATCAGAAAAATTAGATTAAATTTAGTAAACTAAAAAAATAGTATTTTCGTTATTTTATTATTAGTTCGAGTAATTTTGATAAAAGATATATCGCAAATAATTTATATAAATATAAGTTAACCAATGTCTATAAAAGTAACATCAGTAACTAAAATTTATAAAACTCAAAAAGCGTTAAATGAAGTTTCATTTTCTGCGGATAAAGGACAAATTATTGGGTTTTTAGGACCAAATGGAGCAGGGAAATCTACAATGATGAAAATCTTAACAGGTTTTATAAAACCAAACTCTGGTAAAGTATTTGTTAATGATATTGATGTTTTACAAAATACGTTAGAAGCTCAAAAAGTTATTGGATACCTGCCAGAACATAATCCTTTGTATAATGATATGTATATTCGAGAATACCTCCAATTTCAAGCAGCTATTTTTAAGGTTGATAAAAATGAGATAGAAACATGCATTAAGAAAGTAGGATTAGAAGTTGAAGCTCATAAAAAGATTCATCAATTATCTAAAGGGTATCAACAACGAGTTGGTATAGCAGCTGCAATTTTACACAATCCTAAAGTTTTAATTTTAGACGAACCTACAACAGGTTTAGACCCAAATCAATTGGTAGAAATAAGAGCTTTAATAAAAGAATTGGGTAAAGATAAAACAGTGTTATTTTCTACACATATTATGCAAGAAGTAGAAGCGGTTTGCGATCATGTTATCATAATTAAAAAAGGCGAAATAATTATTGATAAAAAACTTTCTGAACTTCAAAATAAAAATCAACAAATTATTAAAGTTATTTTAAATGTTGAATTAGAAAACTCTCAATTTCTTCAACTAGAAAATTTAATTTTATCAGAAAAAATAGATAAAAATTCGTGGTATCTTACCTTTAAAACTAATGAAGATATGCGTTCTAAAGTATTTGATTTTGCTCAAAAAAACAACTTTAAAATTTTAGAATTAAGTTTAGAAAATAAAACACTAGAAAATTTGTTTACAGAATTAACTTCTAATTAATTCAACTTAAAATTAATTTGTTGACTCTCTAAAGTAGCTAACAACTCATTTGATACTTTAATTTTAGTATTTCTACTTGGTAAACTTACTTCAATTTTTTCTTTAGCATCCCAAATTGTAAAATTTAAGTTTTGTTTTCCAATATTATTCTTTAAGATAGTTTCTAGATTTAAAATCGTATTTTCTTTAATTTCTTCTAAAGGAATTTTTATAGTGATTTTTTTACAAAGCTCATCCATAATATCGTGTAAGAGTTTCATTTCTGTAAACTTCAAACGTGGCTCACCCATAATTCCAGTATTTTTATTCATCCAACCTGGTTGAATTGTTGCACGAATAAACAAGAAAGAATTAGGAACTAAAAAGTGTTTCATTTTTAAATATTCTTCCCCAAAAATTCTAAATTCATGACTATCTCCATAATCTTCTATGGTAAAAGCAGCCCAACCTTTACCTGCTTTAGAAACCCTATGCTGAACATCTGTAACTATGCCTGCAAAAGACAAATTATTTCCTACAATTTTATTTAAATCACTTTTAAAGTTTTTAAGTTTTGAGTTACAAAAAATCATTTCATTTTTAAAATCATCTAAAGGATGTGCAGAAATATAAATACCTATTACTTCTTTTTCTTGAGATAACAATTCCATAGTTCCCCAAGTTTCACATTCTGGAATATCTGGCTCTGGAAACTGAACAGTAGAAGCTTCGCCAAATAAAGAAACTTGAGAAGAATTTAAATTTTCTTGATACTTACTACCAAATTTCATAGCACGTTCTAAAAATGTCAATCCTTTTTCATCTACTGCAAAATATTGCGCTCTGTGAGTATCAGAAAACGAATCGAATGCACCAGCTTTTACCAAACTATCAAAAGACTTTTTGTTAGCAGCTCTTAAATCTACTCGTTTTGCCAAATCGAAAATAGAGCTGTAGTTTCCATTTTCTTTTCTTTCTTTAATTATTGCTCTCACTGCAGCAGCTCCAACACCTTTTACAGCAGCCATTCCAAAACGAACAGCACCTTTATCATTTACAGAAAATTTTAGATAAGATTCATTTAAATCTGGTCCCAAAACTTCTAATCCCATTCGTTTACATTCTTCCATAAAAAAGGAAACAGCTTTAATATCTTTCATATTATTAGAAAGTACAGATGCCATGTATTCTGCAGGATAATGTGCTTTTAAGTATGCTGTTTGGTATGCTATCCAAGCATAACAAGTAGAGTGACTTTTGTTAAAAGCATAACTTGCAAAGGCTTCCCAGTCTTTCCAAATTTTTTCTAATTTTTCTTCATCATGACCATTTTTACCAGCTTGCTCAATAAATTTTGGTTTCATTTTTGCCAAAACTGCAGCCTGCTTTTTACCCATTGCTTTTCGTAAAACATCTGCTTCACCTTTGGTAAAATCTGCCAGCTTTTGTGAAAGTAACATCACTTGCTCTTGATAGACTGTAATTCCGTAAGTTTCTGCCAAATACTCTTCCATTGCTGGTAGATCGTATTCGATATCTTCTGTTCCGTGTTTTCTGTTGATAAAACTCGGAATATATTCCATTGGTCCAGGTCTGTACAAAGCATTCATCGCAATTAAATCTCCAAAAACAGTTGGTTTTAAAGAACGCATATGCTTTTGCATTCCTGGAGATTCATACTGGAAAATACCTACAGTTTCTCCTCTTTGGAAAAGTTCGTATGTTTTTTCATCATCTAAAGGAAAATTCTCTGGATCTAATTCTACACCGTGTTTTGCTTTTACAATTTTTACAGTGTCTTTAATTAAAGTCAACGTTTTTAATCCCAAGAAATCCATTTTTAACAAACCAGCAGATTCCACCACAGAATTGTCAAATTGAGTAACATACATATCTGAATCTTTTGCCAAAGCAACAGGAACATAATTTGTAATATCTCCAGGCGTAATAATTACACCACAAGCATGAATTCCAGTATTTCTAACAGAACCTTCTAAAATTGTTGCTTTATTTACAGTTTCTGATGCTAAATCATTCCCAAAAGAAATATGTTTTAATTCTTCTACTAACTGTTTTTCTTCTGCACGTAAACCAGCAACTTTACCTTTACTTTTTTCGTCTTCACCAAAAATATTTTTTAGTTTGATGTTGGGAATTAATTTTGCAATTCTATCTGCTTCAAACAATGGTAAATCTAATACTCTAGCAGTATCTCTAATTGATGATTTTGCAGCCATGGTTCCATAAGTAATAATTTGTGCAACTTGATTTGCACCATATTTATCAATTACATAATCCATAACTCGTCCACGACCTTCATCATCAAAATCGATATCGATATCTGGCATAGAAATACGTTCTGGATTTAAGAAACGCTCAAAAAGTAAATCGTATTTAATAGGATCTATATTTGTAATCCACAAACAATAAGCAACTACAGAACCAGCTGCAGAACCACGTCCAGGACCTACAGCAACATCCATATTTCTGGCTTCCCTGATAAAATCTTCTACAATTAAAAAATACCCTGGATATCCTGTTTTTTCGATAACTTCTAATTCAAAATCTAATCTTTCTTTTATAGATTCAGTAATTTCTCCATAACGTTTTTTTGCACCTTCAAAAGTTAAGTGTTTTAAGAAATTATTTTCTCCTCTTTTACCTCCATCTTTTTCATCTTCTTCGTCTTTAAATTCATCAGGAATATCAAAAGCAGGTAATAAAACGTCTCTTGCTAACGTAAAAATTTCAATTTTATCTACAATTTCTTGAATGTTGATAATGGCTTTTGGTAAATCTGCAAATAAGGTTTTCATTTCATCCGAAGATTTGAAATAATATTCCTCATTTGGTAAACCATATCTGTAACCACGCCCTTTTCCTTTTGGAGTTGCTTGTTTTTCACCATCTTTTACACAGAGTAAAATATCGTGTGCATTAGCGTCTTTTTTCTCTAAATAAAAAGTGTTATTTGTGGCAACAATTTTAATATCGTGTTTTTTAGAGAATTTTAATAAAGTTTCATTTACAATGGTTTCATCTTGTTGATTGTGACGCATCAACTCAATATATAAGTCGTCTTGAAATTGCTCTTTCCACCAAAGCAAAGCTTCTTCAGCTTGTTTTTCTCCAAGGTTTAGAATTTTACTTGGTACTTCACCATATAAATTTCCAGTTAAAACAATAATATCTTCTTTGTATTGTTTGATGATTTCTTTGTCAATTCTTGGTACATAATAGAAACCATCTACAAATGCAATGGAAGACATTTTTGCCAAATTATGATACCCTTTTTTGTTTTTTGCCAACAAAACAACTTGATAACCATTGTCTTTTTGTGATTTATTTTTATGATCTTCACAAACGTTAAACTCACAACCAATAATTGGTTTCATTGGAGTTTTAGCAGTTTTATTATGATTTAATATTGCACTCACAAAATGAAAAGCAGCCATCATATTTGCTGTATCTGTCATTGCAACTGCTGGCATGTTGTCTTTTGCAGCAGCTTTCACAATATTGCCAATTTGCATGGTAGATTGTAAAACAGAAAACTGGGTATGATTATGTAAATGTGCAAATTTTACATCTTTTAATTCAGCTAATCCTTCTGATGTAGATTTAGTTTCCTGAACGTCTTTTAATTTTTCAAGACGTTTTCTTATTTTATCGCTTTCTTGTTTTAAATTGATGTGCTTTAACCCAATTACCTGAATTGGTTTTGGGTTTGCATCAGAGAAATTTTTGAAATAATCAGCATCTACATCTAATTGTTCTTTGGTAAATTCTCTTAAACGAATTAACTCTAAAAAGCATCGAGTTGTGGCTTCAACATCAGCTGTTGCATTATGAGCTTCACCAAAACCAACTCCAAAAAGATGATTGTGTAATTCCGTTAGAGTTGGTAGTTTAAATTTACCTCCTCTTCCTCCAGGAATCTGGCATAATAAAGCCGTTCTTTCAGTACAGGTATCTAAAATTGGAAGAGAAGTCAAATTATTTTCTACATTCAATCTATGGAATTCACATCCCATAATATTAATATCAAAACCTACATTTTGACCAACAATAAACTTCGTTTTTTTTAAAGCTTCATTAAAAAGTTGTAGTCCTTTTTCTAGTTCAATTCCTTGTTCTTCTGCCAATTCTGTTGAAATTCCATGAATTCTCTCTGCATCATAAGGAATATTAAATCCATCAGGTTGAACTAGAAAATCATTATGCTCAACAAGATTTCCCATTTCGTCATGCAATTGCCATGCAATTTGAATACATCTTGGCCAGTTGTCTGTATCTGTAATTGGTGCATTCCAGCTTTTTGGTAAACCTGTGGTTTCTGTATCAAAAATTAAGTACATAAATAGGTGCTTTTTACTGATGAATTTGGAGAGTTAAAAGTACAAAAACATTAAAGATTTTTTGTTGATAATCTATCTTGACTTATTAACAAACAAAAAGTCAACCCATAACTGGATTGACTTTTAGAATCAATTATATTTTAATTAATTTTTTTACCTTATTTAGAGCATTAGGCTAATTCTTCTTTTACCATCAAACTATTTATAGCAGATTGAATTTGCTGTTTTTGGTTTTCTAGCATTTTTCTAGTAGATGGTGTAAAATTATCCTCTTTTAGAATTTCACAATATTCATCAAAACTTGCTTTTTCACCTCTAATTGCTTCTTCTAAAATCGCTTCTTCGTCATTTGAACTAAATAGTGATTTTAATGACATCCAATTCCTGTGCATTGTTCCTTTAAAAGACCCATCATCTTCTGGAATTTGTCCGTAAGACAAAATCTCTGTTCTTAAGTCTTTTGCGAATTGGCTTCTTTCTGAAGCTCTATTTTTAAAGAAAATTTTTAATCTAGGGCTATCTACATTTTCTGCAGAGTTTAGATACCCTTTTTCAGCATCATAATTTTTCTCTAATAATTCGTTTAATTTATTCGAAATTTTTTCTGTGTACTTCATAATATCATTTTCATTTTAAATTTCAATACTTTTATTTTTAAGATGCGTATTGTTTTACATCTATATGTTGATACAAATGTAAATTAGAATTAGGCTTTGGTTTAGTTCAAACCATTTGTTTTTTGACTCATTTGAGTTTTAATATAATTTTAAGAGCTTTTATGATATTGAATAAGTTTGTTAAAGATTGCAATTGCTCCTTTTTATATTTTACGTTAAAAAAAATACAAAGGAAAATTTGCTAGAATTCCTAAAAAATTATTGAATTTTAGTATTTTAGATTAAAAAAGGTTTTGTATTTTTGCATCCGCTTATCACGAGATGGTAAGATTTTAATAACAAAGGTCGAGAACCTTAAAAAATTAATATATTATGTCTGTAAAAATCAGATTGCAAAGACACGGAAAAAAAGGAAAACCATTTTATTGGATAGTTGCTGCTGATGCCCGTGCAAAAAGAGATGGACGTTACCTAGAAAAAATTGGTACATACAACCCAAATGTAAACCCTGCAGAAATCAATTTAAATATTGATGATGCTGTAAAATGGTTACAAAACGGAGCACAACCAACTGATACTGCAAGAGCAATTTTGTCTTATAAAGGAGCAATGTTGAAAAATCATTTAGCTGGTGGTGTAAGAAAAGGAGCTTTAACTGAAGAGCAAGCTGAAGAGAAATTCAAGGCTTGGTTAGAAGAAAAAGAAGGAAAAGTATCTAGTAAAGAAGAAAAATTAGCTAAAGCTAAAGTTGAAGCTAAAGCTAAAGCATTAGAGGCTGAAAAGGCTGTAAATGAAGCTAGAATTGCTGCTGCTAAACCAGAAGTAGTTGCTGAAGCTACTGATGAAACTGCAGAAGAAGCAACAGAAGATAAAGTTGCTGAATAAAGTTTACGACGATAATGCGTAAAGAAGATTGTTTTTATTTAGGCAAAATCGTAAGAAAACACAGTTTTAAAGGTGAAGTTGTTATCAAATTAGATACAGACGAACCCGAATTATATAGAAATATGGAATCAGTTTATGTCGAATTTGGCAGTAATCTGGTTCCATTTTTTATTGAAAAAAGTTCTCTTCATAAAGGGAATCAGTTACGTGTTCTGTTTGAAGATGTTTATAACGAAGAGGAAGCAGATACTATTTTAAAAAGTGATATTTATCTACCTTTGGGTTTATTGCCAAAGCTAGAAGGAAATAAATTTTATTATCATGAAGTAATTGATTTTTTAGTCGTTGATACAAATTTTGGTGAGGTAGGAAAAATTATCAATATTAATGATAAAGTAGCACAACCACTTTTTGAAATCGATAGAGATGGAAAAGAAATTTTTATTCCATTAATTGATGATTTTATCAAAAAAGTGGATAGAGAACATAAACAAATACTAGTTGAAACCCCAGATGGTTTAATTGAATTGTATTTGTAATTAGAGAGGTGTCTGAGTGGTCGAAAGAGCTACCCTGGAAAGGTAGTATACTAGCAATGGTATCGAGGGTTCGAATCCCTTCCTCTCTGCGAAAAATTGCTAACATTTTTTTTAAAATTATTAAGATTTTAAATAGAATAGCACGCACATAGAAAATCTTCTTTATTTTGTACGTACTATTCTTAAACCTAATCAATTAATTATTACTTAATTTATAGGTAATACTTAAGTGAACTTTCCCCCAAAAGAATTCATCTTAAGAATTTTTAGTTAAAACTTTTTGTTTTTGTAATTTTTGTAATTCTAACTCTTGTTTTTTATTTATTGCCACCTGCCATATTGCTGCTTCAATATCAGAATTTTGTCTTACTCCTTGAAAAACCATTCTAATATATTGTGCGTTGTGTGGTTCTCCGTTTCTATTGAGAATAGACTTGTTGTTTAAAACTTTTAAAACATCTTCTGTATAGTGACCCTGAAAAATACTTTTCAGTTCTTTTTTTTCTAATTCTGTAATCATAGTAAAAGCCTTTTGGTATTATGATAATTGTTACTATCTTGTTACTGTTTTGGCATTGTACAATTTATGTAAATAAATTTACAAATCAAAGTAAAATGGAAAATAAATTTACGAACATAAAAGATAGGGTTGTAGAAATTGCTGAAAAGCAAGATATAAGTAAGGAAGAATTCTTCAGAACTATTGGAATGACTTCTGCTAATTTTAGAGGTAAAGCCAAAGAAACACCTCTTAATTCTAATGCTATAGTAAATATAATTACGAACTATCCTGAAGTAGATTTGTATTGGTTAATAAATGGCTCTTCGATAAAAAAAGATAATAAAAATATAGATTTTGTTAACGATCCTAGTTCAGAATACTTAATACAGTCTGTCAAATGTAAAGAAAAAGATAAGTTGATATCAGTTTTACTAGAGCAGATATCAGATTTGAAAGCTGATAAAGAAGATTTAAAAAAATTACTAGGTCTTTACAGTAATGATTAATAATTTAGATACTTTTCATCAAATCAATATCGTAATTAAATCGAATTTCAGCATATTCACCACCTTCTCCTTTACCTATATCTTCAACAGCTAACTCATCATTAACAAATACTTTTACAGAAATTTCTTTTGGGTTAGGATTGTTTCTATACGCTTCTCCATTAATATACCTATAATTATAATTTTCTAGAGTTATTACAAATGGTATTGGTTGCCCAGAAGAATCGTATGAAAACTGATGAACAACAACAGGATATGTGTTTGTTAGGTAATCAAAATAGCTTATCCTAATCTCATCAGAATTAATTTCTGTTGTGTTAAATTCCATTTTTACAACTCTATCTTCTGCACTAATAATATCATCGGGATCAGTAGTATCTTCTTCAGAACTAGGTGTTGAACACGAACAAAATATAATTAGAGTAAAACTTAAAATAGATATTATTTTTTTCATTATTGTATAAACTTAATATAATACGTTACAAAATTAATGATTAATATTTCATTTTGTAAAATAAATCAGATTAAAATCATTTTCTTATAATGATTTTTTTTGTAATACTTTTTTGGTTTGAATAAATTTTTACTAAATATAATCCTGATTTTAAATGGTTTGAATTAATTTTTTTATAATTACTAAAATTAGATAAAACTAGTTGTCCAAGTGTAGAATAGATTTCTACTTTATCAATTTTTTCATCAGTTTTAATCGAAAAAGTATCAGAAGTTGGGTTAGGGTAAACCTTGAATTTGGAACTAAAAAAATCATCTGTACTAGCTGTATTATTTTGATAAACTCTAACGTAATCTATTATCATACTACTTTGCGTAAAATTAGCATCAATATCACCAGCAAATCCTCCCATAGCAACATTTAATAATAAAAATTGATTTAAATCAAAAGGCCATGTACTTGAGTTTTGGTTTGTAGGTTTATAAGTATAATATGCAACATCATCAATCATAAAAGTAATTTGGTTTGGAGACCAATTCATAGAATAAATATGAAAATTATTGGCAACATCAGCTAGCATTTTAGTTGATGTGTTAACAGTTGCTCCTGAACTAGATGGTGTGTGCAAAGCACTTGAAACTTCGTTTGTGGCGTGCAAACCATGTTCCATAATATCTATTTCACCACATGCAGGCCATCCAGTAGTGCCAAAACCTTGAGTTTGCCAATAAGCACCAGTTTCAGAGATGTTTTTACCTAGTGTCCATATTGCTGGCCAAGTACCATTACCTGCTGGTAGCTTTGCTTTTACATCAACTCTACCATAAGTAAATGCATATTTAGAGTTTAATCTTGCAGAGGTATATTCAAAAGTTTCTCCATTAAGAATTTTAGTTTCTTTTTTTGCAACAATATGTAAATTACCATTTGCAACAAAAGAGTTTGTAGAACTATCTGTATAGACTTGTTCTTCATTATTAAACCACCTACTACCATTTGGAATTATAGTTTGATGAAACCATTTGTTAGTATCTAAAGATGCTCCATCAAATTCATCAGACCAAACTAGGTCTGTATATATTACATCTAAAGCATTTGGATCTGTAGCTGTTGTACCATCAGAAATATTATCAAATAAATAAGTACCAGCAGTAGTAACACCCAAATCGATGAAAAGTACTAATTTACTGTATGTACCAGTTGCATTCATAGTGTTACCAGTACTAGTTTGTTTTGCGTTAGAAAAATTAAAAGTGATGTTTTGCCAATTCGTAGCATTACCACTTGCTATTGTTTTAGATACTTCAACATCTGGATTAGTTCCATTCTCTAATTTTAACAAAATAGTATGTTGATTAGGATCAAAAGCATAAAAAGAAAGCGTTATTTCTTTTTGATTGGTAACATCTATATCTCTAGTTAAATCAATCCAAAATCCTTGATCTGCTGCAGCACCATTATTATTAAACTGACCTACCTTGTTTGCAGAATTGTCTGGATCGTTTCTAGTTGAAAATGTAGCACCACTAAAGCCTCCAAATACATGATTACTGTTTTCAAAATCTATAGGCATTTGTTGAGAAAATATGGGAAATATTATTAAGATTGAAATTACTAAAAAGTAAAATTGTTTCATAAATGTGTATTTTAATCAAATATACGGATATAATTAAATTAGAAATCAGGTGTGACCAATACATAAGCACTACAAAATATTTTTTAACATTTTTAGAGTATTTTTGACGAATGGAGAAGTCATTTCAATTCAAAGAATTTACAATACAGCAAAATAAAACAGCTATGAAAGTAGGCACTGATGGTGTACTTTTAGGAGCTTGGTGTGCTATTGATGATTATGTGAATTCTATTTTAGATATTGGTGCAGGTACAGGGTTAATTGCTTTAATGTTAGCACAACGTTCTGATGCAATGACTATTGATGCTGTTGAAGTTATTGGAAATGCTTATGAGCAGACTGTAGAAAATTTCGAAAATTCAGATTGGAGAGATAGATTGTACTGTTATAATGCATCTTTTCAAAATTTTGCTGATGAAATTGCAGAGGAAGAAGAAACCTATAATTTGATTGTTTCTAATCCACCATTTTATACTGATAATTTTGAAACTAGTGATGATGCAAGGAATAAAGCACGTTTTACAAGTGCTTTGTCATTTAAAGAGCTGATTTGTGGAGTTGAAAAAATTTTATCAGAAAATGGGAAGTTTGCAGTTATTATTCCTTATAAAGAAGAACAAATTTTTATTGAACTAGCAAGTAAACAAAGTTTGTTTTTAAATCGAATTTGTAATGTTCAAGGAAATTCAAAATCAGAAATAAAAAGGAGTTTGTTAGAATTTTCTTTTCATCAAACTAAAATAAAAAAAGAACATTTAGTGATTGAGATTGAACGTCATCAATATACAGAAGATTATATTAATTTGACGAAAGATTTTTATTTGAAAATGTCTTAATCTACTGAATTCTTATTCTTATAAAGAGAATCAGTTTTAATTAAATTTGAAAGTGATGGATTTACCATATTCTTCATCACTAATTGATATTTCATTTTTGAGGATAAAATTAATTTCTGGGCAACCTGATATTTTTGGCTCTGTTGAATTAAAATATTTACTTATTTTGAAACATATTCCATCCCAAGAACAAGACTCTTTAGTTTCATCTAATTTTATGTCTTTTTTAAATAAGTCAAAGAGTTTAATGGTTTTTTCATCTGTGATTGAGAAATATTTATTACCAATTGATTTACTTACAGAAATTTGTCCATTTGTAGTAATTGTAATTTCTTTCCCTTCACAATCAAAAGAAAAAGAAAAAGTAGGAATGTTGTTTTTTAAAAGACATAATTCTGCATCTGAAGGCTTACAATATTTATTATCGTTTAAAACTTTTTTTATTTTATCTATGAACTCATCACCATTTTTTGTGTGAATTTTTCTTGGAGAGTTTAGTTCAAATTTAGTTTTTTTTTGTTCAAAAATGCTTGTTTTAATTTGATGAAACCAAAGGTCGCCTTGAAAATCATTAGAATCTATTGAAGATTTATTTGTGTCTAATATTTCAGAGAAAATTTTTAAATCTATTTTTTCGCCTTCTGGATAAATAATATTATTAATCAATTTATCGTCCATACTTATAGTTATTTCCTCATTTATGAATTTTTCGCCTCTTTCAAAATAATATAGAAATTCTAATTCTTGTTTATTATAATTAGGTTTAGTATCATTTTTAAGGTATAATATTTTTTGGATTTCGGCTTGTTCAAGAGATATTGGTTCTCTATTTCCAATAGTAATTTTTAACTTTTTTAGTTTTTTGTAAGAGTATACATTATAAACTTCTGGAGCATAATTCTCTATCTCAAGACAAAATGATTTTCCATTTGAAGACACTTTTTGACCAGGTTCAAGTTTAAAAGTTTCAGGAATAAGAACCATTGTTTGAGGTCTATTTTGAGCATTGGCAATTAGTATAACAAATACTAGATAAGAGCAAAGAATGTTTTTCATAAGAATTAGTTTTTCCAAAACTATAAAAACAGAAGAACTAATTACTACCTATGTTTAGGTAAACAGTATTTTAAATTTATCCAATCACATTATTAGGATTATATCCCAAATAAGGAACTTTTTTTTCAGTAAATTTTATCCCATAATTTTCAAGTTCTTTTAAAATAGGTTCATAAACTTCTTTTAAAATAGGTATCTGAACTCCTGCAGTTTTAATCTCACCTTTCAAAATTTTTAAAGCTGCTATTGCTACTGGTAAACCAACAGTTTTAGCCATAGCTGTATAAGTTTGGTTTTCTCCCAAAACTACCAAACTACTTTCTATTTGTCGTTTTTCTCCATCAATTTTATAACCAAAAAGATGTTGCATTACAATCATATCTTTATCTTCTTTTTGCAGCGTCCAAGAATCTTGTAGAATTTTTTGAAGCATTTGTGCAGGAGTCGCATTTGCCAATCCAATTTTTTTATTAGGATTAAAAAGATCTAGCTCAACTAGCTTTTCCCACATAATGTCATCTTGATCTATTTTTAAATACGAACGCAATTTTAATTCTACAGAATCTGATGGAGAATACGCTAAAAATAAATTTACAAAATCTCGATAACTCATAGTTGAAGAGTTTTCAACAGTGTAAGAATCATCTGTCATGCCCAATTGTACAAAAATGTTCCAAGCTCTAGAAAAACCAACCTTTCTAATTGTACCTCTGTACATAGTTGGTATATTATCTAGACCATAAATACTTCTATATTTTAGAGAATCTCTGTTGGCATAAGCTTCAAATTTCTCATTATTGATATTTAAAAACTCTGTTCTTCTGAATAATTTATGATAAGGAATGTATTTATAAGTGCCTTCTTGAATAAACATAGCTGCTCCTCCTTGACCAGCTAAAACTACATTTCTTGGATTCCAGGTAAATTTATAATTCCATAAGTTGGTATCACTTTCAGGAGCTACCAAACCACCACAAAAAGACTCGAATAATAACATTTTAGCATTGTTATCTCGAATTCTGTCTATAACTTGCATTGCACTCATGTGATCTAAACCAGGGTCTAAACCAATTTCATTCATAAATACCAAATTATTCTTTTTAGCATCACCATCTAGTGCTTTCATTTTTTCAGATACATAAGAAGCTGTAACCATGTGTTTCTTAAATTTGATACAATCTTTAGCAACTTCAAAATGAAATCTTGCAGGTAACATAGAAATTACAATATCAGTTTTTCTGATTTCTGATTTACGATGATGTTCATCAAAAACATCAAATTCAATGGCTTTTGCATTTTTATGATTATTAATAAGTAGCAGTGCATTTTTTGTAGAAATATCTGCTATAGTAAGTTGTAAATTTTCTTCTTCAGATTTATCTAATAGGTATTTAATTAAAGCAGAACTCGATTTTCCTGCACCAATAATCAATATATTTTTCATAAAAGAAAGCTGTATTTTTGTATTGAAACGAAGATACTATAATTGTTTAATATTAAACAAAAACACATAAAAATGTTTAAAAATTTAATTATTACTTGTCTTTTTGGAGTAACAGCTGTCATTTTAGGTGCTTTTGGAGCACATGCTTTAAAAGAAAGTTTAGCTCCAGATCAATTACAAAGCTTTGAGACTGCAGTTCGTTATCAAATGTATCATACCATAATTTTATTATTTATTAATATTTACGAGGGTTTTTCTATCAAACAAAAAAATACAGTTAGCTATTTATTTTTTGCTGGAATTCTATTATTTTCTGGTTCAATTTATTTGATTCATTTAACTTCGATTACTGCAAAATCAATTTGGTTTATAACACCTTTAGGAGGTTTATTTTTTATAATCGGTTGGGTTTCAATGATTATAATATTCGTAAAAAAAATGAGAAATAAGTAAACAATCAATAAAAATAGATAATTCTAATCTCAAAATAAGCCTGTTTTAAAATATTCCTTAATTTTGCATCTTATAAAAAACCTAAAAATATTGATATGGTAGATACAAATACGAAATCGATTTCGTTAAATAGTCTAGGAATCAAAAATGCAACAATTCGTTATCAACTAACTTCTAACGAGTTACACCAAGAAACATTAACCAAAAAACAAGGAGTAGAATCGTCTTTAGGAGCAATTGCTGTGAATACAGGAGAATTTACTGGGCGTTCTCCTATGGATCGTTTTATTGTAAAAGATGCAATTACAAAGGATGAAGTTTGGTGGAGCAAAATTAATTTACCTTTTGAAGAGGATAAATTTGACAAGCTGTATGATAAGGTTGTCGATTATTTATCTGAAAAAGAAATTTTTGTACGAGATAGCTATGCTTGTGCAGATGAAAATTACAAGTTAAACATAAGAGTGATTAATGAATATCCATGGAGTAATATGTTTGCTTATAATATGTTTTTAAGACCAACAGAAGCAGAATTAGAAAACTTTTCTCCTGAATGGACAGTAATTAATGCTCCTGGATTTATGGCAAATGCAGACGTTGATGGAACAAGACAACATAATTTTGCTATCTTAAATTTTAGTAAAAAAATTGCTTTAATTGGAGGTACAGGTTATACAGGAGAAATTAAAAAAGGTATTTTTTCGGCATTAAATTTTATACTACCTATGTATAAAAACACTTTACCTATGCATTGTTCTGCTAATGTTGGTGCAGCTGGAGATACTGCTATTTTCTTTGGATTATCAGGAACAGGAAAAACAACACTTTCTACTGATCCAAATAGAAGTTTAATTGGTGATGATGAACATGGTTGGACAGCAGAGAATACTGTTTTTAATTTTGAAGGAGGTTGTTATGCAAAAGTGATTAATTTATCACAAGAGCAAGAACCAGAAATTTTTGCAGCCATTAAGAAAGGTGCAATTTTAGAAAATGTGATTATGGATGAGAATGGAATTGTAGATTTTGCAGATACATCTATCACTCAAAATACAAGAGTTAGTTATCCTATTTATCATATAGATAATATTCAGCAACCTTCAATTGGTAAAAACCCAAAAAATATTTTCTTTTTAACTGCTGATGCATTTGGTGTTTTACCTCCAATATCTAAATTAACTCCTGCACAAGCAGCTTACCATTTTATATCTGGTTATACTGCAAAAGTAGCAGGTACAGAAGCTGGTGTTACAGAACCAGTACCAAGTTTTTCAGCTTGTTTTGGTGCACCATTTATGCCTTTGCATCCAACAAGATATGCAGAAATGTTAAGCAAAAAAATGAAAGAAGCAGGCGTGAATGTTTGGTTAATTAATACAGGTTGGTCTGGAGGCAAATATGGTGTAGGTAGAAGAATGCCATTAAAATATACAAGAGCTATGATTACTGCTGTTTTAAATGGAGATTTAGGTGATTATAGATATGAAGATTACCATATTCATTCAGTTTTTGGAGTGGCACAACCTAGAACTTGTCCAGGAGTTCCAACTGAATTGTTAAGTCCAAGAGCAACTTGGAATAATGATGAAGCTTACTATGAAACAGCATTCAAATTATCTAATGCGTTTCGACATAATTTTAAGCAATTTGAAGAATTTGCAAATGAAGAAATTCGAAGAGGAGGCCCTCAAAGATATGCACATTAATAGTATATTAATGTTTGTTTAGACAGAAACACCTCTTTTTTGAGGTGTTTTTTTGTTTTTTTAAAGTGTGAGATTACATATTGTATTGGAAAACAAATATTTGCTTGTTAATTTTTTTTGAAGATTTAAACTATTTTTAACAAAATTATTCATTTCATTATAATTACCTTTAACTTCAGAATTTTGATTTACGTGATTAAAAAGTTATGTTTAATATTTTTTCTATCTTCTTTTACTATCTTATCTCAAAATAATAGAGAGCTTGTAAAAGGAACAGTTAGAGATTCTTTGGGGTTAATTGAAAATATAAATGTTATTAATCTAAATACCTCTATAGGAACAAATAGTAATTATAAAGGAGAGTTTGAAATATTAGCTGTTACAGGAGATACAATTATGATTTCCTCTATTCAGCATATCAGTAAAAAAATTGTTGTTACAAGACATATATTTAAAAATAATAAGTTAGATGTTTTGTTAAAATTTAAAACCTATTTATTAGAAGAAATTAAATTAAAAAACCATGAATTATCAGGGGCTTTAGGTGTTGATGTTAAAAAAGTTCAAATAAATAAAATAGATTCCATTGTACATGCTAATTTAGACTTTTCTAAAGTAGATTTTTCCTTGAAGGATTATAGAATAGATGAAATTGATAGAATGAAACCTCCAGTAGTTATTACTAACCCTACACAAAGATATCAAGGGCTTAATTTTTCAGGATTGCTTTCCCTCTTAAAAAAACGAAAAACTTATAAAACAAAAAATAAATATAAAATACTAACGGATGAAGAATTTTCAGATATAATAATGATTGAATTAGGTGAAGATTTTTTTATAAACAAATTAAAAATACCTAAAGAAAAGTATTTTCATTTTTTAGGATATTGTAAATTTTATATATTAAAAAGGTTGTACAAACAAAATAAAATCCTAATTATTATTAAAATATTT
>NZ_MSCN01000001.1:3594102-3699951 GCF_002954685.1 Polaribacter porphyrae
TAATAAAGAAAATTAATAATAGATATGTTTATAAAATTAATTATTAATATTTCTTGCATAATTAATTAATTATTTATTTATTAATTTGATGTAAATTAATTATAAAATATTTACACTATGAAAAATTTATTCTTTATTGCATTGTTCAGTTTAGTATTTATGTCTAGTACTACTGTTGAAAAAGAAATTAAAAGTACGGAATTTAAAAATTTTGAAATTGAAGAAGCCATGTTTTTTGGCTGTGGAAGTGAAGGAAATGATTGGTATGATATATATAGAGAGCAAGGAGATTCTCATAGAGAGGCTAGAGCTAAAAGAAGAGCATTTGTAAGAAAATGTAGAGGAGGAGGATGGAAATGGGTTTTTGGTGTTTATACCTTTGATACTATAGGTTTATAAAATTATATTAATTTTTATTTTGTAAAAGTTTATTGTTAATTCAATAGACTTTTTTTGTTAAATTAAAAAAAATGAAAAGTAAAATATTATTAGTATTTCTTCCCTTATTGTTCATATCTAATGTGTTACTATCACAAAATAAAAAACATTATGCCAAAGCTAAAGTTAGCTATGAGGTAAAAACACATATGGATAAAACAAAAAAAAGCTATAAATTAATGTTAACTAGAATGCCCGAATTTGTAAAGAAGATAGAAACAATAGCCTCAGAATTTGACTTCTCATTAATGTTAAACGATTCTATTTCTATATTTTTTTTAGAAAAAAAATTATTCTCAGATAATAATGCAGCAAGTTTTGCAATTATAGATGCTGGTTATTATGGACGTGTTAAACAAAAAGCAGATAACTTCCTTACAGAAGAACTACAAGAAAGCTTTGGTAGATTTTTGGTATCGCGTTCTTATCAAAAATGGGAGCTACACAAAGAAACCAAACAGATAGGAGAGTATTTGTGCTTTAAAGCCACTACATTTCACACTACTACTAATCCAAAAGGTAAAATATTTAAATGGAATTTTACAGCATGGTACACACCACAATTGCCTTATAAATTTGGTCCCATAGGGTATGGAAATTTACCAGGTTTAATCATAGAATTACAAGGTGATAAATTTACCTATGGTGTAAAAAAGATTGAATTTTATAAAGATGGGGAAAAAAGTAAAAAAAATAAAATGCCAAGGTTAAAAAGGCTAAAACGTATTACAGAAGATGAGTTTGAAAAATTGGCTGCAGAGGACGAAAAACGTTGGCGAAAGCGTAATGATTAATGCTTTCTCCCAAATAGATAATGGTTTTTAAAAAACTAACGGTTTTCTGTTTTATATTTTTTACGGCTATACTTGTTGCGCAAAAAAATACTATAATCATTTCTGGTAGAGTTTTAGATAGTTTAGCACAACCTATAGTAAAAGCTACTTTAATTGCTAAATCTAAACAAGCAAATGTTAAAACAAATTATTCTATTACAGATGTTAATGGGTATTATAAACTTAAATTACAGAAAGGGGTAACCTATCAATTAAGTATATCACACCTTTCATATAAAACTTTACAAAAAGAAGTTACATTTTTAGAAAATGATGCTCATTATTCAGTTGTTTTAAAAATTAAAGCAGAAAGTTTAGATGAAGTTATTATTAATTATAAATATAAACCTATTGAAAAGAAGAAAGATACAATTACTTATAATTTAAAGGCATTTACCAATGGTAATGAGTTTAAGATGAAAGATGTCTTGGAAAAGTTACCTGGTGTTAAAGTAGAAAATAGCACAGTTAAAGTACAAGGAAAAACTGTAACAAAATTACTCGTAGAAGGCAAACCTTTTTTTGATGGTAGCACAAAACTTGCCATAGAAAACATACCTGCTGATGTTATGGATAAGATTGAAATCATATCCAACTACAAAGAAAGTGAACTCTTGAGGAACTTAGCCGATAATGAAGATTTGGCATTAAATGTAGTGCTAAAAGAAGATAAAAAGAACTTTATGTTTGGCGATATTGAAACAGGTTCTGGAGTTGCTTTAGATGAGTTTTATAAATTGCATCCTGCATTGTTTAAGTACAATCCAAAATCAAACTTTAGTTTTATTGCTGATGTAAATAATTTTAATGACAATAGTTTAAGTTTTAGTGACCTTTCAAGATTAGTTGGTAATACAAGTAATTTGTTGAGACAAGGAAGTTCTGCTAATAGTTTACTAAGTCTTGCAACTGGTAATGAAGAACGTTTTCAATCTTTAACACGTTTTTCTGCTTTTAACTTTCAAAAAGAAATTAGTGATAAATTTACCATTTCTGGGTATGCTGTGTACTCTAACAATGATATTCAAAACAAAGCGAACTCTTTAAGAGAATATATAGTTGATGATACTTCTATAGAAGAAAATAGAGAAGATTTTAGCAATACAGCTAATAAATCTTCCATGTTTACTATAAAATTAGACTACGACCCAAGTAGCAATCAAAAGTGGCTGTATAATGCCAACTACTTAACCAATAGTTCTCTTTTCGATAAAGAATCAATATCAACTTTAGAGGATGCAAACCAATTTCTTACAGATACTAATGGTGATAACTATAATTTTTCACACAATTTAGAAGGGTATTTTAGAGTGAGTAAAAAGCACACAATGGGTATTGCTTTTTATCAAAATGTAATCAAATCCAACTCAATTGATAGTTGGTCAAGTAATAATATTTTTTTAGATAATTTTTTACCCTTGCAAAATACTTCTAGTTATCAAATACTTCAAAACAATAGTATAGATGCACAACAAGTTAGTTTTTTAGCCAAAGATTATTGGTTAGCGAGCAGGTATTTTCATTTGTTTTATGATGTAAGATATTCTAAAAAAAACTCTACAATCCGAACTAACATAAGTCAAGCATTACCTGATGAAACCATTGTGAAATTTATAAATTTTGATAATAATAACATTTTAAAACTTTCTGATGTAAATTTCGGGATTGGTATAAAATCACTTATAGGAAAGTTGGAGTTTACTCTAGAAGGCAGACCACACTTTTATAATTTTAGTAGAGTACAATTAGACAATGCTACTTTTTTTATAGAGCCCAAACTTACACTCTCTTATAAAATAGATGATGATATTGAATTAGATTTCGATTATAATTATAGCAATAATTTTTTGAATGATTTAGACTATTTAGAAAATTTAAAAATATTGAGTTTCAATGCTGTTTTGCAGGGTAATCCTAATCTCGTAGATGAACGTTCTCACAATTTTGGTATATTTTACAGCAATTATAAAAATGTTGATGATTACTTTTTTAGTTCATCTTTAGATTTTAGTATAAACAATCCTGTACGAAATAATGGAGTTTTTCAAGATGGTATAAATCAACTAAATGCACCTGTTTTATTGAGTTTAGCAGAACAAAGCTTGAGTTCTTTTAATGAGTTTGGTTTAGTATTCAATAAATCGAGTTTAGATTTTACTTTTAGTTTTGATTGGTTTAAAACTAATCAGGTTATCAATAATAACGTTACACAAATAAATTCTTATGAATATTACTTAAAAACAAAATGGTTGTATAAGTTAAGTAAAGCATCACAACTTAACTTACAGTACAAATATTCTGGTTATGATGTTGTTGCTGAAGGAGACAATAACTCAAGTGAGCATACGTTTTCACTAAACTTTGATACAAAACTCTTTAAAAACGTAATTTTTAGAACTGATTTTTCTACAAATTTTGTCACTAATTTTGATGAAGGCACTCAAAACTATACTATACAAAACTTATTTTTAGGGTATTCAAAACCAAATAGTCCTATTTCTTACAATATAAATTTTAAGAATATTTACAATAATGGTGTTATTGTTAGAAATACTTTTGGAAATAATTTATTTATCTCTAACCAAGTATTTACCTTACCAAGAGTCTTTTTGTTTGAACTAAACTATAAGTTTTAATTCATTAGGATTGTTTCTTGTTTTTATCAACTATATTTAAATCATATTTTAACAAAATGATAAAAAAATGGTTTCAAAATATTGGTCCAGGTACTTTGGTAGCAGCAGCATTCATTGGCCCAGGTACAGTAACATTGTGTACCTTGGCTGGTGTAAATTTTGGCTTCAATTTATTGTGGGCAATGTTACTATCTATAATTGCAACTATTGTTTTACAAGAAATGGCTGCAAGACTGGGTATTATTTCTCAAAAAGGATTGTCACAAGTTATTAGAGAAGAAATTAAAATCCCATTTTTAAAACAATTTATAACCATTTTAATTTTAGCAGCAATTGTAGTTGGTAATGCTTCTTATGAAGCAGGAAATATTAGTGGTGGAATTTTAGGGTTAGAAACTGTTTTCGGTGAATTCAAATACAATTTTGACGATTTTTCAATCAATTTAATGAGTATTATTATAGGAGTTATTGCATTTGCATTACTGTATATTGGTAATTATAAATTCCTAGAAAGAGCTCTTGTTACATTGGTTTTACTTATGAGTTTTTCATTTATTATAACAGCAATCGTAACCAAGCCTAACATTCTAGAAATTTTTAAAGGAATGTTTGTGCCTAAATTTCCAGAGAAAAGTTTATTAACTATTATTGGTTTGATAGGTACTACTGTTGTTCCATATAATCTGTTTTTGCATGCTTCATTGGTAAAAGAACGATGGCATAAAAAAGAAGATTTAAAATTAGCAAAAAAAGATACTATTGTTTCAATTATTTTAGGAGGATTAGTTTCTATGGCAATTATAGTTTCAGCAGCTTCAATTCCATCAAAAGATATTTTAAATGCTGCAGATTTGGCTGAAGGTTTAGCACCTTTGTATGGTGAATTTGCTAAATACTTTTTAGCTTTAGGTTTATTTGCTGCAGGAATAACTTCAGCGATTACAGCACCTTTGGCAGCAGCTTATGTAGCAAAAGGATGTTTAGGTTTTAATGGTAATTTACAATCTAAATCTTTTAGAGCAGTTTGGATGATTATTTTATTTTTAGGTGTTTTGTTTTCTTCAATAGGTATAAAACCCATTGAAATTATAAAATTTGCCCAAGTTGCAAATGGAATGCTGTTGCCCGTTATTGCAGGTATTCTATTATGGATTATGAATAAAAAGAATGTTTTAGAAAACTTTAGAAATACGAAAATGCAGAACATTTTCGGTTTTATCATTTTAGCAATTACTATCTTTTTAGGAGCCAAAGTAATTTTAAAAGTGTTCAATTTATTATAAAATGAAGATAGATATCAATTGTGATGTTGGAGAAGGAATATTAAATGAACATTTAATAATGCAATATATCTCATCTTGTAACATTGCTTGTGGAGGACATTTTGGAGATAAAAATTCTATTGATAAAACAATCAAACTTGCTATTGAAAATAATGTAAAAATTGGAGCTCATCCTTCTTATCCTGATAAAGAGAATTTTGGTAGAAAATTGATGCAAATTTCAGATAATGATTTACGAGATAGTATTTGTAGCCAATTAGATTTGTTTTTAGAAAGACTTTCTAAAGTTGATGTGAAATTACACCATATAAAACCTCATGGAGCTTTATACAATGCAATTGCTATAGATGAAAAATTAGCCACAAAATTTATAGAGATTACTAAAGAATATTTAAATGATGTTTTTTTATATGTATCATATAATTCTGTTATTGAGAAAGTTGCTTTAAAAATGAATATCAAAATTAAATATGAGGCTTTTGCTGATAGAAACTATACTGATAGTTTAACTTTAGTTTCCAGAAACCATAAAAATGCTTTATTGATTGATAAAAATGATGTTTTTAATCATGTATTAAATATGGTAAAATATCAAAAAGTAAAGACAATTTCAGGTTTAGAAAAATTGATAAAAGTAGATACTTTTTGTATACACAGTGATACTAAAAATGCACTAGAAATTGTGAAATATCTGCATCAAAATTTAGAAAAAGAAGGTTTTAAAATTGAGTAATAAAAATCTTACATATAAAAAATTTGGAGAAAAGGCAATTCTAATTGAATGGCACCCTATTATAAGTGATGAAATTCTGAACGATATTCTGCTATTCGAAGAAAAAATAAGATTCAAAAAAAATATAGAATTTTATGATTTAATTCAAGGTTATAATTCATTAACCATTATATATAAGAATTTTATTACTGATTTTGAAAAAGAAGTTCAACTTTTAAAAATTATTTATACATCACTTTTAGAAGTAAAAAAACAAAATTATTATCAATGGGAAATTCCTGTATGTTACGATTTAGAATTCGGAATTGATTTAGAAGAAATCTCACAGAAATCAAATCTACAAATCCATGAAATTGTAAAATTACATACAAAATCTATTTACAAAATTTTCTTTATTGGTTTTTTACCAGGGTTTTTATATTTAGGTGGTTTAAGTAAAAAACTTTTTTTTGATAGAAAACCCAATCCTAGATTAAATGTTCAAAAAGGTTCTGTTGCAATAGGAGGTAAGCAAACAGGAGTATATCCTAACAATTCTGCAGGAGGTTGGAATATTATCGGTAAAACTCCAATTAATTTTTTTGATGTTGAAAAACAGCATCCATGCTTTGTAAAAGCTGGAGATTCTATAAAATTTAATTCTATTTCTTTGGATGAATTTCGTTGCATAGCAACAGAAATCAAAGAGAAGAAATATCAACTTTTTAAAACTTTACTGAATGCTTAAAGTTTTAAAATCAGGTTTTTATACAACTATCCAAGACAAAGGGCGAGTGGGTTTTGCATCAAAAGGTATTCCTATTTCTGGTGCTATGGATTCGTATTCAGCTGATTTAGCTAATAGTATTTTAAACAATTCATTAAACGATGCTGTTATTGAAATCACTTTAGGAGCTTGTCAATTTCAGTTTTTTGAACCTGTTGTTATTGCTATTTCTGGAGGTGATTTTTCTCCAAAAGTTAATAATCATAGAATTCAATTAAATAAAAGAATCTATATAGAGAAAAATTCAATTTTATCCTTTGGTAAAGTCAATTATGGTGTTCGTTGTTATGTAGCAGTAAAAGACGGATTTCAATCAGAAGTAAAATTAAAAAGTAGAAGTTTTTATCCAAACATCACTAAAGATTTTATCATTAGAAAAAATGATGAGATACCTTATAAGTCTTTTACGAATAATTTAAATACTTCAAAATTATCTGTCAAAGTCAATAAAAATCATTTTGAATCAGAGGTATTAGAATGTTACAAAGGTTCAGAATTTGATTTGCTAAATTCTAGTCAACATCAAAAAATTACAAAGCAAACATTTACTATTTCTAATGACAATAATAGAATGGGGTATAAATTGAATGAGGTAGTTGCCAATGATTTAAATCAAATATTAACATCTGCGGTTTTAGCTGGCACTGTTCAATTAACACCTTCAGGAAAATTGATTGTGCTAATGAGAGATTGCCAAGTTACAGGTGGTTACCCAAGAATATTGCAATTAACAGAAGCATCTGTAAACAAATTAGCTCAAAAAACAACAAATACTTCACTTCAATTTTCGATTGTTGGCATTTGAGTTAACATTCATTTTATTTGAGTTAAGCTAAACTCAACTCTTAATGTAGTTTTGTATTGTAATTATTAAGTACATCTTAATTTACAACTAAAAAGTTTAACCATTAAAACATTATAAAATGAGTAAGAGTAGCAACACAATATTAGGATTATTAGCAGGAACAGCAATTGGAGCAACTTTAGGTGTACTATTTGCACCAGATAAAGGTGTAAATACAAGACAAAAAATTGCAGATGAAGCCAATAATGCAAAAGATAAGATAGTTGAAAAAGCATCAGAAGTTAAAGAAAAAGTAGCTTCTACATATACAGATAAAAAGGAAACTTTAGATTCGCAATTAGAATCTGTTGTCTCTAATATGAGTCACAAAACTGAAGATGTTATTACCACTTTAGAGAAAAAGTTGAAAGACTTGAAAGAGAAAAACAAGAAATTACAAAAGACAGCCTAAAATATGAGTATTTTAGAATCTATAAAAAGTACTTCTGAAGATGGAGTTGATATTGGTAAAAAGTATATAGATGCTTCTTATGAATATAGTAAACTAAAAACATTTCAGATTTTAACTTATTCTTTAAGTACTTTAAGTAAACTTTTTTTAATAGGAGGTTTACTTTCAACAGGATTGATTTTCTTGTCTGTAGCTGGAGCTGTAGCACTTGGGGATTATTTAAATAACATGTCTTTAGGATACTTGTTTACAGGGCTTTTTTTAATGATTATTGGACTTTTAATTTATATTTTAAGAAAAAGAATAGATAAAAAAATAATTATTAAGATGTCCGCTCAATTTTTTGATTCTAAAAAATAAAACCATTATGAAAACGTATACTTCATTTATTGAAATTGAAAAAGATTTAAGAAAGTTAGAACTTGAAAGAGATATTGCTAAAGAAGAATTAAAAATTGTAAAACATAATTTTGAAGATTTTTTGAAACCAGTTAACTGGGTTACAACAATTTTAAAAGCCATAAGTAAATATGGTGTTTTATTAATGATAAAAAGAATTTTTAAATAAAATTGTTTAGAATAAAGAATTTATAGTGGTTGGTTGATTTTTAACCCTAGTATTTCAATGAAATATTAGGGTTTTTCTATGCTACTTGTTTAAGTTGTTTTTTAAATTGATTTGGTGTTAAACCATATTTTTCTTTAAAGATTTTAGAAAAATAACTTCTACTACTAAAACCAATACTATATACAATTTGAGAAATGTTTAAATCAGTTGTTTTTAACATGTCTCTAGCAGATTCTAAACGTAAATGTCTAATATATTCAGTTACAGTTCTATTGTACAAGAACTTAAAACCATCTTGCAATTTTGCTTGAGTTAAACCAGATTTAAAAGAGAGTTGCTCTAAAGAATACTCTTTAGCAGGGTTCTTAATAATTGAGTTGCTAACTTTTCGAATAATCTTTAGTTCAGTTTTGTTTAAAGAATCTGGTATCGTTTCGCCCGATAAAAGTCTATTATGTTGCTGAATATGAAGTGATAAAATTTCATAAACTTTAGCTTCTATTTTTAAGATACGCAACATCCCTTTCGCTTTTATTTTATGCAAACCTTTAATAAAATCAGCCATTTTAAGGTTTAAGGTTCCATAATGAGAAAAACGATTGTCATGATCTGTGTCTACAAAAACTTCATATAATTTTTTATTTAATGTAGAAACGTTTGTAGTTCTCTTCTTTAAAAAATGTTTTCTTACAATTTGAATTACATTAACATCTAAATCGATGTCTTTAGGAAAACTGATAAAGTTGTAACCACCATCTTTATTAGTAAAGATTAAAGATTGAAATTGCTCAACCATCTTCTCTTCATTATGAACGCCAAACCTATGCTTTAAATTACCTAATGAAGGGTAAATAAAACGAATGGGATTAAACTCTTCGTGAGATTTTATTTTTAATTCAATTTCTTTATGAAATTTAATCTGAAAATCTAAAAGGTTTACCCCCCAATCAAAAGGGATATATTTTATATTTCCAAAAGCATTTCCATTATTAACAAATAAGTTAAATTCATTCCATTTTTCAGTGATATTCCCACCAATCTCATCTTGCATTTGAGATAAAAAATCTTTTGGGCTATCAGCAATAATTTCAATATTTATCATAGTTATTTTCAGTTTTTGCATATAGCTTTACAAACTCATGTAAATTTAGTCAAATTTAGATATAATGATTATTAAAAATAGTATTATTCTAATAAAATTTAATCTAATTCCATACTCAAGAAATTCAACTATCATTTATGAATAAGTTAGAAAATTATTTAAGCCCAATTAAGTTATTAGAAGATATTGTTTAATAGCTATAGATAATTTTAAATGAGTCAATGTAAAATCTATATAAGTTAAGTTTACACTCCTAATTGTAGTAATTTTGACATGGAAGGAATAGAGACTATCACTATTCAAATTATTAACTTTAAAAAAAAAAATTATGTTACGTTGGACAATCACATTTATAATAATCGCATTAATTGCAGCAGTATTAGGATTTGGAGGATTAGCAGGAGCAGCTGCTGGAATTGCTAAAATCTTATTCTTTGTATTTTTAGTATTATTTGTAATCTCATTAATTAGAGGAAAAGCAACTAGTTAAGCTAGACAATATATATCTAAAAATCGTTAGGTAACTAACGATTTTTTTTATGCAATAAAATTATACTTTTTAGCAATTTCGATTGCTTCTTTACTAGAATCTACCATATAAAAAGGAACATCAGTATAATTTTCAATTAATTTTTTTATTCTAGTAATTCTCTTTTCACTTTTTACACTTCTTAAAAAAATTGCTTTTATTCTATTTGGATGATTTTTTGCAATTTCCATATAAATATCTGCATCGTGTTCACCTGCATCACCAATCAATATAAATGGAAGTTTTTGATATGTTTTTAAAAGATTGATGATTTCTTTTTGCTTTTGAGGTTTTTCACCTTTTCCTTTGATGAAGATGTTTTTCATAGTTCTTAATAAAATAGCACCTTTTGGGAAATCATTTTTAGTTAAAAAGAACTCCAAATATCTATACAAGTTCCATGGACTATGGCTAACATAAAATAAAGGATTTGCATTTTTACCAGATTTGCCTAAATGCAACAAACTATAAAAATCAGAAGAACCCTCTAATGCTTTTCTTTTAAATGGCGACTTAAAAAAAGTGTTTATCAATAATTTCCATTTTAATTTTGACACAACTCCAGTATGTAAAATAGTATCATCGATATCACTTGCCACACCAAATTCTGCATTTTTTGATGGGATTAATAATTCTCCAGAAAATCGATTATCATTATTAATTTTTCTTTTGATATTTTCATTGGTATAAGAAACTTCAAAGTATAGCCAACCCTCACTATTTGCTAATTTATCTAAACCTTCAATAGTTTCATCAACTAGAAAATAACCATCTTTATCTGTGGCTGTATGTATTTTAAAGTTGTTGGGTAATGTTATGGTTAGTGCTGTGTTTTTTATTTCATCACTTTCAAAACGTTTCCAAGAATTAATCAATAATCGAAAGAAATTTCTACTTTCTAAATTTATTTTTTCATCTTCTAAAGCTCTTCCTCTAGTATAAAAATGATTATGCGTTCCATAACTTTGAAATACTATTATTTGTAAAGAATCTTTTGAAAATAAACCCATATTTTTTATTTGTAAGATATAAAATGAACAAAAAAGAGTTACATTTTACTTTAGTTTTTTTATGATTTATTAAGAAATTAATTTTATACTAAAATCAATTTTAAGATTGATTTATGTGAGTTTGTAAATAGTTAAATTCTTTTGTAAATGCAAAAAATATAAAGAATGATAAAAACTCAAAAAACGAATCATTATAATTTTGAGCCTAGAATAATATTGTGAAAATTTAACGAAGAATTTATTTGGTTTTTAACTCAGTTATTTGTTGTACACAGTTTTTTAATATTCATCTTCCATAGTTTTATCAATCCAATCTATGAAATTTTTCCATTTATAATTCGGGTCAGATTCAATTCCGTTCGAGTTATGGTCAAAAATCACTATGGGAAATTCACTTTCAGAACTCCGATTGTCAAAACAATAAAAATCGCCATTATCTTGTCTAAAAGGTGTTAGATATTCAGGGAATCCTAATTCCGCGTAATCTTTTAGAACCTCCTCCAAATTCATATAAGGTTCAAGTTCTTTATTCGCAAAACCAAATCCGTCAAAAGCGAAATCTCCAAGTGGAATTTCTTTGCAATATTTAAGCTGAAATTCAACAAATGATTTGGGAAATTTACAATTATATTTTTCAATTAATTCATTCAAGTCCTTTTTATTCGGTTCAGGACAATTCGCTGGGAACGCTGGTTCTCGGTCGGAATATTTTGCTTTTATATCTTCAAATGTCATTTTTGGTCAAATTGTGTACAACGTTGTTGTATAAGCTTTGTTGCATGTTTTAAGTGATGAATTTAGTAAATAAAATATAAACTAAAAAAGTTCGAGAGGACTTTCGAAAGTAGGCAAGAAGCCAGCAATAAAGTTTATACAGCTTAA
The DNA here is from genome assembly GCF_002954685.1 of Polaribacter porphyrae. Classification (GTDB taxonomy): domain Bacteria; phylum Bacteroidota; class Bacteroidia; order Flavobacteriales; family Flavobacteriaceae; genus Polaribacter; species Polaribacter porphyrae. Next base: position 3,606,139 of record NZ_MSCN01000001.1, read on the forward strand.
GTTTGTTTTTTAATAATTTTGATAAATAATCAGAAAGAATAAAAGAGAGAATTAAGGTTAGTTTACACGGTTGAGCCTAGACTCAGACAACACTGATAATCCTCTCTCTTTTCTACTACAATTACGTTCAGTTCTGTGAGACTTTAGCTCTCGATTTTAAAGCCTGTGCCGAACTTGATTCGGTATTGTTGTGAGTAAAGTAGATTGTTCTTTCCTAAAACATTTTCTTATGAATAAATATAGTGAAACTTTTGGAATTGACATTAGTAAAAATGTCTTTGATTGTTATGGTAGTACACAAGGTCATTTACAATTCAAAAATGATGAACTGGGTTTTAAGAAGTTTGAAACTGCTTCACAATTGTGTAGTTATGCAGGAATAACTCCCACAATTAGAGAAAGTGGAAGCAACGTAAGAGGAAGAGCAAGAATAAGTAAAGTAGGCAATAGAAAATTACGGAACTTACTTTTCTTATGTTCTTTTAGTGCTTACAAACATAATAAAGGTTGTGCAGCAATTTTTGATCGAATAACAAACAAAGGAAAGAGTAAAAAGTTGGCTTTAATAGCGGTTTCCAATAAACTATTAAAACAATGTTTTGCGATTGCAAAACCAGGTATTCCTTATGATGCAGGTCACGTTTCAATTTTAAAAGTGAAATAAAAACTAAAAAGAAATATGAATAATTATAGCTTGTTGAATTGGAAATAAATCGACCAAAGGAGATTTGTTCTACTTCAACAATGCAAGGAAAAATAGTGCCTAAATTTAACGAAGAATTTATTTGGTTTTTAACTCAGTTCTTTGTTGGTAACTGGTTTTTTATTCTTTCCTTATTTGTATTTCATTTGTAACAAAGCTATATTCATTTAAGTCAATTCCATTTTGATAGTATTTGATTTCAAATATAAAATTGTCATTATTTTCAGGGGCTTCTTTTAAAACAAAAATAAGTTCATTAGCAACACTTGGATTCGTGTTTATATATTCTATTAAGTCAAACTTTTCATAATATGGAAAACTGCTGAAGTGGTTCAAGATTAAAACATCAAAAAGTTGATTTATATTTTGACCTGACTTATTCATTGAATTATAATCATTGTTAGTATATATTTCAATATTTGTTATTTTTTCGTCAGTCTTTGGTGGAGCAGGACTACAAGCATAAGAATTTTCAACAAAAATATTTTTTATTTTATTTTCTTCGTAAGCAAAATATGTTTCAATTTCAGCAGTTATTCTTAATGAATATTCTTCGTAAGAAACAGAATTATTTTCTATTTCTGATAATTTTATTTTATATTTTTCATTTAAAACTTCAATTTGTAATGTTTCTGAATTTAGAGAAGATATTTTAAATTTATTCGGAAAAGGTCCACAATCATCTTCACAGGAAATTATTCCCAAAAATAAAATTATGATGTAACTTCTAATAAAAAACTTAATTTCCTTTTTCATTTTGTTTTCAGTTTTTACTTGTTGCCAACGTTTTGTTGTGTATGATTTGTAGCGTAAATTTAGCTAAAAATAACCAACAGTTATAGACTTTTATCTGTGCGAGGTTTTTCGTAGGAAAAACTTTGCAAGCAATAAATTATACACCTCTTAAGTTTGTTTTTTAATAATTTTGATAAATAATCAGAAAGAATAAAAGAGAGAATTAAGGTTAGTTTACACGGTTGAGCCTAGACTCAGACAACACTGATAATCCTCTCTCTTTTCTACTACAATTACGTTCAGTTCTGTAAGACTTTAGATTTCGATTTTAAAGCCTGTGCCGAACTTGATTCAGTATTGTTGTGATTCCAGTAGATTATTCTTTCATAAAACATTTTCTTATGAATGAATATAGTGAAACTTTTGGAATAGACATTAGTAAAAATGTCTTTGATTGTTATGGTAGTACACAAGGTCATTTACAATTCAAAAATAATGAATTGGGATTTAAAAAGTTTGAAACTGCTTCACAATTGTGTAGTTATGCAGGAATAACACCCACAATTAGAGAAAGTGGAAGTAGCGTAAGAGGAAGAGCAAGAATAAGTAAAGTAGGCAATAGAAAATTACGAAACTTACTTTTCTTATGTTCTTTTAGTGCTTACAAGTATAATAAAGGTTGTGCAGCGATTTTTGAGTGAATAACCAACAAAGGAAAGAGTAAGAAGTTGACTTTAATAGCGGTTTCCAATAAACTATTAAAACAATGTTTCGCGATTGCAAAATCAGGTATTCCTTATGATGCAGGTCACGTTTCAATTTTAAAAATGAAATAAAAACTAAAAAGAAATACGAATAATTATAGCTTGTTGAATTGGAGATAAATCGACCAAAGGAGATTTGTTCTACTTCAACAATGCAAGGAAAAATAGTGCCTAAATTTAACAAAGAATTTATTTGGTTTTTAACTCAGTTCTTTGTTGGCAATAGTTATTTTTCTAACTTCATATAAAACAAATCTGTCCCACCAGTATTATTAGGAATGTTAAAATCTCCATCAGTGCCATTTGTATTTCCTATTAGATAATAATAATTATTAAATTCTTGTAGAAAGAAAAATACTTCTCCATCATCTATGCTGCCTATCTCCCTTTCAAATAACTCATCTAAATTTTCATCAAGGATTACGAATTGAGATTTTTTTCTGTTATTAACAGAAGAAGAATAACTATTACTACCTGCAATTCCTATTCTATCGTTTTCAAATAAGGATAATTTTAAAGAGTTTCCAGGAGAATTAAAAATTTGAGAATTAATTAATTTACCTTCGGAATTAAATAATCTAAAATCATAATCTATTGGTCTTTTATTAAAGTTAATTACTGTCATTAAAATATTACCATTTTCAAAAACTAAACTCTGGTACGCTGATTTTCTTCCTGAAGTCTCTGTATTAATTAGTTTTATTAGATTTCCTGAAAAATCATAAATTTCACAAAAATGGTTTGAGTAAGAACCAATAGAAGATTCAAAATTATTTTCACCAAAAAAATATATTCTATTTTTTTGAACAATTACTTCGATTAAATCACTGTAATTTCTGCTTGTTTCAAGACTTATTTTTTTTTCTAGTACACCATTCTTTGAAAATTGAATTATATCTATTTTTAATTTAGATGCATTTCCGAACCTACTCTGTCTAATAGCATATAAATCATTATTTTGTTTTTTTATAGAATACCAAGGTTCATTTGAAATGATTTTACTTGAAAGAAAGTTTCCAGTAAAACTAAATGTGTTTTCAAAAATACCTTTTGAATTGCTAGTATAAGAATAAATTAATTTTTCATTTATAAAAAATATATGACCAAGAAGTGAATTTTCGTGAGATTTTGTCCAAGTTATTTCTCCATTTTGATTCAGTAATGACATTTTAAATTCATTTGAATTCCATTCACTATAAATAAATATTGATTCATTATTTTCTAATTCTAAATTCGAAATTACTGAATAAGTTGGAAATAATTTAACAAATTCATAAGTTGAGAAATTATTACTTTCAGAGTTTTCTTTTTCACAAGAGACCAATATGATTAAGATTATTAGAATGATTTTTTTCATATTAACTTTCAATTTAATTATTGCCAACGTGTGTGTGTATGATTTCGTTGCGTGTTTAAGCACTAAATTTAGCAAATAAATCACAGATAGAAAGTCCGCGAGGACTTTCGTAAGTAAGCGAGAACCAGCCATTAATTATACTCAATGATACCCAAATGCAGTTTTACTCTGAAAGCTAAAATACCTAAAAAAATCACACCAAAAATAAAACCTAAAACTTTAGGAGAGTTTATAAAAAGAGAAAGACAACGAAGAAAACTATCTCAAGCCACAGCAGCAAAATTCTTTGGAGTAAATGGTATGTGTTTATCAAGTTGGGAAATAAACAAAAAAACAATTCATCCAAAATATTTAGAATCTATAATTGAGTTTTTAGGTTTCATGCCAAAACTAACATCAAACTTTGATAAAATTGGGATGAGAACAAAATTATGGAGAAAACAGCATTCGGTTTCAATGGATGATTTTTTATCAATGATAAATACTCCAAAAGAAGAAATACTAAAAATAGAACAAGCCAGGTATTGTAAGGTGGATAAAAAAGTAGCTTTAAAAATCAATTCATTTTTGAAAAGCAACACTACTTTTTCCGTAAGGCATCCATAATAATATTGGTAATAGATTTTTGCTTATTCATATCCCCATCTTCAGTTTTGTAATTTACTTTTACGCGATAGCCACGAACACGTTTCTCTTTAACAATTGAAGTTGGAGTTAGTGCATCCAAGTATAGAGATAATTCTTTGGAAGGGAAAAAATGGATTTTTGGATGTAACTTTTTTGGAATAACTTTTAAGGTTTGTTCTTTAATATTTTGCAGATGTTTTTCGTCATCAGAAATCATATATACTAGAGAATAATTACTATCAATACATTTCTGAATATTTTGAATTTCATACTCTACAGTATTGGTTACTGAAATTTCAATAGCAATACGAATCTCATCTTTTAACAATCCAACATCAACACGCCCACCATTGTTTGCTTCTTCTTCAAGAGTCGCTTTAAAACCACGTTGCACTGCCATAGTGCGAACAAAGTATTGCAATGAACGATGTTTGCGAAGTATTTCCTGCTCATGAGCTTGCTGGAGATAAACTTCCTTTTGTTTTTCAAAGTTAGTGGATGCCTTTTCCTCTTTCTTTGGAATAAACTTCTTCTCTTCTTTTACAATTTTAGGAAGAATTTTTATAGTTTTATCTATTTTATCTTCAGATGATTCTTCAAAGATTTTAGTAGAAACTGGTTTTTCTTTTTCTTTGAATATTTTTGGTTTTGGCTTGGGTAATAAACTATCTAACAAGGTTTTTATTTCAGAACGATTTTTGGTGTATCTTCTTCGTGTATTTTGAATGATATAATCTCTGATTTCAGAATTCGTTTGATTAGCTAATTTTGGTGTAGAGAGACTAAAATCATTTGAACTACTTCCAACACGCATAATTACTTCTCCTGTACCTAAACTTTGCAAATCATTTTGTTCAAAAAAAGAAAACCCAGCTTCTAATTTACTTGCATCATTATCTCCCAATCTAAAACAGATTCGTGTAAAAGGATTTGAAATCACAGAATTCAATACTTTTTGTTCTTCAATTTGAGAGAGTTCTTGATGAGCTAAAACAAGTCCAACTCCATACTTGCGAACCCCTGAGAGCATTGCTGTTATCGAGGGTGTTATAAAATTCTGAAATTCATCCATATAAATATAAAAGGGATGTCTTTTTTCTTTAGAGATTTGTTGTCTTGATAATGCTACTTGATTGAATTTAGAAATAAACAATGAGCCTAATAAATACGAATTATATTCTCCAATAAGTCCTTGCGATAATTTGAATAAAACGATTTTCTTTTTTTCGATACATTCTTTAAAATCAATTCCATTTTTTTGAGCCAACATATACCTAATAATCTTGGGACGTAAAAAAGTATCAATTCTTGTTAATAAAGGAGCAATCCCTTTTTTTACAAGCGGGTACTCGTTTTTCCAATAATAATGAATAGAATTATCATCGATTTTTTCTAAAAAAGTGTTCCTAAATTTCTCTTCAATTAAAAAACGTTTGAGTTCAATTAATGTTCCTCCACAACTACTTTCTAAAAAAGCATTGATGGCATTGGATAATACAGCAGTCATATTATCTCCCCAAGCTGTTGCGTGACGTTTGAATGCGGAAACTAAATCTGAACTCAATACAATTTTTTCTGCATCGGTAGTTGCGTGTAATAAATTAAATCCGATTGGAAATTCACTGTCTGAAGGATCAATAACAATCACATCTTCTTTTCTATGATTTGGAATCCGAAGTAAAATATCTTCACAAATATCACCATGAGGATCAAAAAGAGCGATACCATTGCCTTTTTCAATATCATCCAAGACCATATTGGCAATCAATGTTGATTTTCCAACCCCAGTTGCACCAACAATATGAATATGTTTTAGGCGTTGTTCTTTACCTAAATGAATAATGTATTCTTCTTGTTGATGCGAGTTAATACCGACATAACAACCATCAGCTTTTTGCAAAACCATTTGAGGTGCTTTTTTCGTCTTTTTATTATTAAAACCTAATTTAGAAGATACAATACTTTCGTTTGGATAATGAGCCAATGAAACTAATTCATCCGTATTTAAGAGCATTCCTAATCTGTTTGTTTGTCGGTAAAACAGATTTTCTATATGGTGTTGATATTCATATCCTTCATTAGATAATGGAATCAATCGATTAAATTCAGATTTTGAAAAAGTAGAAATGGTTCGGATTATTTCTGAAGCTAAATATTGAGTACGTTCCTTGAAAAGTGATTGTGCAGCCAAACGAACCACAACTGCAAACAAGGGCTTTGAAACCTTGTTTTTTGCCAACTGAAGCATTTCTGGAGCATCAACAAAGAATGAATTTCCATTAGCGTCAGAAACTGCATTCATCATACTTTTTGACCAAGGATTTACAACCCCTTTAAATAAAACCTGATAGACAATAACATCTCCTTGTTGTAAGTTTTCAAGCGTTACAAAAATACTTGTAAAAGTATCAATACTAAAGTTTTGAGGAGTATGAATTGATCGCATAGATTCTTCTTCCAAACCGAAATCACAAACTGCGATATCATCATAACCATTAAAAGGGAGATTTAAGGCATTTACTTCTTTAAATAAAATGGATGAAAAATAGGCTTTACAATGTGAGGTTATTCTCATTTTATCCTTTTCACTGCAAACTATCTGAATGGTAATCTTCTCAAAAGTGCCAATAATCTCAAAAGAAATAGAATTTTCGGAATAGCCAAACATATTCAACAATTGGACAAACAATGTTTTATCAATATAAGGGCGTTTTGGAAAGGAAATTTCCAAACCAACCAATACAGGTTTTGAGAGTACTTCTTTTGGTAAAAAAGGTTTTTCTATTTCTTTCTTTTCCTCTTGAACTTTGGGAGTAAAAAATGCTGTTAGCTGCTTAAAATAGGATGGTGCTCTTCCGTCATCATATTCTTGTGGGTAGGATTTTAAAAGTTGATGATGAGAAAAATTGGTGAATGGTGGTTCTATATCCACACAAAAAGGGAAGTGGTAATAACCACGTCCCTTATAATCAAATTCATAAAAATTAATTGTTGCCTGTTCTGCTAATGAAAGCTTCATCCCATTATCGTTTGAAGATATCTTGTAGTGTAGGTTTGCGTTCTTGTTCTGATAAGGCTCTTACGCCTTGTGATTTTGTAATGTCATCAATTACTTTTAAAACAGCAGCTTGAGCATAGGATATAAACATTGAGGCTGTATCTATTTTATAATATGTTACTGGATATAGTTTTCTTGCTAACCATCCTCCAACAAATGGAATTTTTGAAATGATGAGTTGTCCTAAAGAATTTTTATACAACAACCACCAAGAAATAAAAAAACCTTTCCCAAATGGTGCAGCACAAATATCATATTGATATTCTTTCCAAGTGGCTCTTAAATAGCTTCTTCTTGATGAAAAGGTATTGCCTTCTTTTAAAGAAACTTGTTCAATTTTAATGCGTTTTATCCCTTGGTTTTGCAATTCTTCTTTGAGTAATTTATAAAATTCTTGTGTTGAAAAATTGAAATTATCAATTAAGGTATTCCATTTTGAATGATGACTTTTTAGTGTAGTACTAAAAATAGATTTTAAAATTAGGAATGCTACTAATATTTGGATTAAGTAGATTCCATAGCGTGTTAGGTAAAATAGAAAATCATTCATAATTATTTAGTTTTAGTTTGTTAAATTAAAACCAAACAGAATTAAAATCAATACTGATTTTCCCTTAAATTGAAACTTATTTCTTTTTAAATATTTTTAAGAAACTTAATATACCTAAAACAATAAATATTGAGAAAATAATCAAAAAACCTAATTGAATATAACTACTTATTGAAATAGCACTTTCAATTGATTTAGATTGTAAGCCAACAAAATAACCAATTAGAATAAAAGTGACAGTAAAAATAAGTGTTCCTATGGTGTTTAATAATATCCATTTTTTTAGACTATAGTTTAAATTTCCTAATATAGTAGGTACTACCATTCGAGCATAAACTGGAAAATGGTAAAACATAATAAATAAGTTTCCTTTTGAATTGTTAATAATTTTATCAATGTTAATTTTACCTTTTAAAATAGACTTTATTCGATTCATTTTTATAATTTCAAGTCTTCCTAAAAAGAAACTAATATTATCCCCCAACAACATTCCTAGAAAAGCAATTAATAAAGTATAATATATATTCAATTCTCCAATTCCAGCAAAAAAACCACCAGCAATCATTATAAAAATACCAGGGAAAATTATTCCTATTAAAAAGACACTTTCAAGCATGACGCCTAAAAATAAAAATGTATATCCGTAAGTTTGAAGCAATCCAAATACTTCTGATAAGTAATCATTCATTAGTTTCTAGTATAACCTTTTGTAGAAAAAGTAAAATACTCTCTGCTGCTTTACTACTGTGACTTCTTGAAAAACTAATAAAATCAATAAATTTACAATTTGGAAGAGTTTTAGAAATATTAATGATTTGTTTATGGTCATGTAAGGGATCATCTGACGCACCAATAACTAACGTTTCTATTTTAATTTTTGAAACCATTTCATTTTTCATTCTATACTTCCTAAATGAAAGAGCGCTTTTTTTTATCTTTTCTCCGTCTATTTTATTGATTGACCTTAGGAATGATATTCTATGATCAGAATCATTTTTATCAATTTTAAAATAAACCATATAATATTTAACAAAACTCTTAAGAATCCCAAAAAATGAATTTGGAATATATTGAACTAGATATATTAATAAAGGAATATTGAAATATTGATTAGGTAAAATTAATGCTATAGATAATGGATTTAGTTCTGATTTAATTAAAACTTCTAAAATTGAGGTTGCTCCTAATGAACTTCCAGAAAAAGAATATGTTTTATCTTTTAATCCTAATGCTTTTATAATTGAGATGATATCGTTAGAAATGTCATTTATTGAATATGAGCAATTTTTATAAGTTTTAGAAGAACTTTTTTCTCTAGTTTCAATATAAATAATATTTATATTTTTTGATATAACTGGTAAAAAATAACGCCAACTATAAATAGTTGAAGTCCATCCAGGAATAAACACCATAGAATGATTAAACTTTGGAGTGTTAGGGTTAAAAAAATATACTTTAATCCAAATATTTTCTTCAACTTCAAAATATCGGTAATTTATTTTTGCATCTGAAAATAAATCTCTTTCATCTTTTTCCATTTTTATTTTTTACGTCATCCATATTGGAAATTTTTCTAATGCTTCATTTGTTCTTTTAATTACATATGCTTGAAGTTTCTGATCAGTGGCTATCTTCAAAATCTCTCTTAAACCTGCTTTACTATGCTTTATATCTTCAATGGCGTGTAATCTGAAATAAAAAACATCATCTTCATTCAGACCATAGTATTTAATTAAAGCATTTGCTATATTGGTTGACTCCAAGGCAAGTATATACTCATCAATCCACATTTGTGTTAATTCTTTTAAAATATCTTCTAGAGAAAAAGCTTCATAAAATCGTTCTTGATTATAGTTTTTTAATTTTTTACATGCACTCAAATATGCGTTTTCCAATTCTTTATTAGTAGCACCTAATGAAATGCAGGTTGGTACTATTAATGATGCATGATCTTTATTTATTAAAAATCCACCAGATTCTTCTTTTAGCATTTTACACCAAAATTTTCTTACAGAAACTAACCTTAAGGGGCACATTTTAATTCTTTCAGGTATTTTAATCCTAAGTGATGATCTTGCCTCCCCATATAACAATACTGTGTAATTTTTTAACTCCTTCTTAGGGATTTTACCAGTTTTTAAATTTTTAAGAAGTGAAATACTATTAATTTTCTGTCCTACAATTGTTTTTAGTTTTTCTTCAAATGTAATTTCTCTCATCGTTTTATTCTATAGGTAGTATATATTTAGCTTCGCCAGAAAATGAATTGTTTCCTATTGAGATATTTCCTATATAGAAAAATCCATTTTTAACTGATCGCTTGACTGTTACTTTTATTTCTATCTTAATATCCTTTGTTGAGCTAATAATATGCTTACATTTTAATTGAATTTCTCTTAAGTAAATCTCTTTTGATTTTTTTTTAATATTATTATCTAAGCACCCATGTATTATTCCTAATTGAGCAATAATGTTAAATGCTAATGGTATAGAAAAGTGGTATACACCTGTCTTTGGCAAGAAATAAGAAGACAAACTTATGTAGCTAATAATTTTCTCACTACTATACTCGATTGATGTAATCTCATAGTTGTCTTCTTTCCAACCAAGAGACAGATAATTAGAGATATAAGGAGCCCATTCTTTTTTAGTCAATACTTGCATTGATAACTTTTTAGGTTTTATTCTCTACAAAACTATTATTAAGTTATAGTTATATCAATAAGGGTTTTTCCTTAATTTTCTTAAAGTGTTTTTTGACTTCTAAAATTTAAAGTACATTAGTTGACTCTATAAAAGAAATCATGAGAAAAGTGTTTTTTACTTACTGGATAATGCTTTATTTTATATTGATAAGTTGTTCAAACCTATATGCAAAAGAAATACTGCCTAATAATAAAATTGAAAAGTTGTTGAAAAGTGCAGACAGCTTATCAAATTCAAAAAACTACATTAAAGCTATTTATATATACAATGAAGTACTATCTTTTGCTTCAAAAAAATTAAAAAGTTCAGATGCAAGTTATATTTATAAAAAAATAGCTTTAATTTATTACAAACAAAAACAATATAGAAATTCTAAAATTCACTTTAAAAAAAGTATTTTAAGATATTCAACATCTAAAAATGCAGCAGACTCTTATTTTAATCTTGGGTTAATTTATAGAAAAGAAAAAGAGAAAGATAGTCTGTTTTGGGCTTTAAATAATTCATTAAATATTTATAAGAATTTAGATGATAGTTTAGATAAATTCTCAACATATTCAAAAGCAGGAATTCTATTTAAACAAGCGGGACATTTTAATACAGCAATTACTTATTTATTATTAGCTTATGATGGATTTTCAAAACAAAAAAATCAATCAAAAAAAGCAAGTGTTTGTTATACAATTGGAGAGACACAAAGATTACTTGGTAATTTAGAAATCGCTAGAAAATATTTGATTGAAAGCCTTAATATTAGAAAACAACTCTCTGATACATTAAAGACATCTTACGCTTATAATAATCTTGCGAACTTATATAAGAGTGAAAAGAATTATAAATCGGCAATAGTAAATTATAGAGATGCAATAAAAACTCAAAATGGCTTAAAAAAGAAAAAAGAGATTGGAAAAATGCTTAATAATTTAGCTACAGTTTATTTTTTAACTAATAAATATGAATTAGCCTTAAAAACATATAAAGAAGCTCTTAAAGAGAAAAAACTGGAGCAAGATACTTTATCGATAGCCTATTCCTTTAATGAATTGGCATTGTCAGCAATAAGAAGCAAAAGCTATAAAAAAGCGAAATCCTATTTAGATTCTTCAAAGTTATACCTATCTACCATCTCCAAAAAAGAAGTTTGGCTGCGTTATTATGAGATTCAATCTGAATATCATAAAAGTAGATATGGTTATAAAGTGGCTTTTGAATTTAAAGAAAAACAATATCAATTGTATAAAGAACTGTTTGATGAAAAACAATCTAAAACGATACAAGCACTTCAAGAAAAATTTGAAAACCAATTAAAATTGCAAGAAATTTCAGAATTACAAACAAAAAATGAGCAAAAAAAATCTATTATAACAATTCAAAACCAAACCTTAAAGAATAAAAACTTATTACTCTTACTGTTTGGTTCACTAATTCTAATTTTTATAGGTATTTACTTTTTTATAGAGCAAAAGCAGAAAGAAAAATTGCAAAAATTGGAAAATAAAAAATTAGAGGAAATCCTCAAAAGTCAGGAGTTAGTTAAAAATCATATTAGTAAAGATTTACATGATATTATTACCACTTCCTATGATGGTATTCGACTTAAAATTTTAGCTTTAGAAAAAGCTAAAAACCCTAAAGAAATTCGAAAAACAATCATTAATGATATTAAAACCATCAATCATGAAATCCGTTTGATTTCACATCGTTTATCACCACTTGGAAATAAAATAAAAGATGCGTCTCTAAATGATGTTATCATTTCTCAATTATCAGAATTCCAACATTACAGGCAAATTTTTGTTGCTGTACAATTGCCATTACCTGAAGTATTAAACCAAATGATTCTGGAGGCGCAAACTAATTTTTATGGAATCCTATTGGAAATATTAAATAATATTGAAAAGCATTCTAAGGCAACAGAGGTTCAAATTAAACACCGCATTAAAGATAATAAAACGTTGTTATTTGAATTTTATGACAATGGTATTGGATTTAAAAATGGACAAGTTAAAGGAATAGGGCTGATGAATATTAAACAACGTACCAAATTACTTGGTGGAGATTTTATTATAAAAGAGACAGAAAACGGAACATCTATAAACATCAATTTTCCGATCAAACAAAACTTACCATGAAAAATAAACTCAAAATTTTATTAGTTGAAGATTCTGTTTCTTTTGCACAAGGAATGGAGTTACTTCTTTTACAACATCCTAAAATAGAAAAGGTATTGCATACAATAAATTATGAAGCCACATTGGATGCATTAAAAATAAATAGTATAGATATTATAATTTTAGATTTAAATTTTGAAACCAAACAATTTGATGGTTTTATGATTGCAAAAAAAGTAAAACAGCAATATCCCGCTATTAAAATTATGATTTTAACGCAGCACACTAGAAAACATCATTACAACAGGCTTTTAAATGAATGTAATATAGATGCTTATCTTGATAAACAGTTGGGAATAGAAGAAACGTATGCCGCCATTGGAACAGTTATGAAGGGACAACATTATATAGACAAAAATATTTCTGAGATGTTAGACATTGAACACTGGATGCAAGCTTCTATGCGAGAACAAGAAGTTATTGTGCAGTTAATGAAAGGACTTACACAAAAAGAAATTGCAGACAAACTTTTCATATCTCCTAAAACAGTTGAAGTTCATATTAGAAATTTATTTCATAAGTTTAACGTTAAGAACACAACCGAATTGGTAAGTAAATATATTAGATATAAAAATGCAAATAGAGAAAACATAGATGAAAGTACATCACCTTTTAAATCTTTGGGATAAAAAAGCAGCGATATAATTATATCGCTGCTGGAAAAAACACATTAGTTGTTTGGTTCTAATTCATCTTCTTCACCTGCTCCTTCAGATGGAGGGGTATCAGTTGAAGAATAATGAATTTGCTCGGCATCTGTTACTTTATCATTATTGATTGAGTCAGATGTTTTCATTCCAATAGCCAAAGCTATTAAAATGAAAGGAAAGAAGTGTATCATATTTAAACGTTCTTGCCTCGATCGAGCTTAGTCTTGCAATCGCCAGAAGACTAAGGTTTATATAGACGATTTCCTTGTACAGAGGATGTTACCTTTTGTAACACAAGTCAAATATCTGGGGAGATTTTAGTTTTTTAAATATTGCGGCTTAAAAAGACCTAAAGATTCCTTTTTTGTCTTTTTTAGTCCCAAGAACGATAAAAAATAAAAAGTAAAATGAACAAAAACCCAATTATTGTTACATACCAGAAAGCAAAAGAAGATGGCTTGTTAATTTATTTTAAAGATTTACATAAAGGACAGATTATGAATTGTCTTTTAGACTTTTTAAATAGTCAAGAAATTAATATCGAACACCAAAAAATTATCATCCTTTATTTTCCAAATGAAAAGAGTATAGAAGAAATAAAAACTAATTGTAAGCCAGACGATTTTAAAGCTGTAGTCAACTTTTTAAAAGAAGGAACTAGCCCGAACAGACATGGTGCATTTAAATTGACTAAATTATTATTAGAGTATGATATTACTCATGCTAAAAAGTCTACAAAATTTAATAAAGAAAATTTTAATAATTCGATATCAAATACTAGTATAACAAAACATATAAGTGAATTCTATTTAAATGATTCTAATTTTAACAGCATTAATGTAAATGGTGATATTGATAATAAATTAGGTATTTTATCAATGGCCGATTATTACATCCAACTTTCTTACACTTCCTATGAAGACATTTATAGACGAGATAGTTTATTAAAACTTGAAAAAGAGTATGCGCATTTTAAGGTTTACAAAAATAAAGTCAATAGTAGAGATTTATCAAAAGATTATATTTCTGAGAGTATTCTTACTAATAATAAAATAATCGTTAGTGGAAACCCAGGAGTAGGAAAATCTACCTACGCTAAATGGTTGTGCTACAAATGGGCAAAAGATACTATTAGCATTAAAAACGAAAAGCTTCTAATTTATATTCAATTAAGAGATGTCAATTTTAATAAAGATGATTTTATTTTAAGTTACATCAATAATCAGTATTTTTCTGTATTAGAAAGTGAATTGACCTCGTTGCAAAATTTAAATGATTTTCAACTAATGCTAGATGGTTTTGATGAATTATCATTTGAAAACCGAATAAAACTCTCATCACAAATAATACACCATAATTATATCGTTTTGTCACGTCCTTATGGATTAATTAATCACGAATTAAACTACGATGTTTCGTTGCAAATAGACGGTTTTAATGACGTCTGTATTGAACAATATTTAGATGCTGTTCTTAACAACCAACAAAAAAAGAAAAAACTACTTAGATTAATTGATAAGAACAGAGTTTTAAAGGATTATTCCAGCAACCCTTTAATGTTGTCCTATATTACATTAATATATGTAACTAGTAAGTCGATTGAAAAAGATTTATCTTCGATTAAATCGATATATGATTTACAAGAAAAAGTTTACAGTTGGATTTTAGATTATTCCTTTAAAAAAGGAAGTATAAAGCCTAAATTATTAAAAAAAACAAGTAAACTTATTGAGAAATTTGCTTACCAAATGCAAATAAATAAACAATTTGTTTATTCTGGAAAGTTAGATGACAAACATTCTAGCGCTGTTGAAACTTTATCGGCAATAGGTTTAGGAAGTCAAAAAAGAAATTTTGAGGATCCATTTTCATGGCTGTTTAGTTTCCATACGATTACATTTCAAGAGTTTCTGTCTGCTCGTTATTTAAAACAGCAAAAATTAAATGTCGAAGCTATCGTTTATTTAGTTACCGATTCATTTTTCTGGAACTTATGTATTATGTTAGTTGGAATGTTGTCCAATAATGCTTCAGGTTTTCAAAAGCAAAACAAACATTCAGATTTATTAATAAATGTTTTAAAGTTCTTATATCAATTTTATTCTAAACAGCAGCAGCAATATTACGGATATGCTTACTACATGCTTTTGGCAGAATGTAATGAGAAAATCATTGAGAAAATTGTTAAGAAACAAGATTTAGAACTAATATTCGAGTTTTATAAGAAAGCTTATTTTGATAATTTTTGGAATTCTATTGTTTATGAATCTATTCGTAAAATTATTTATAAGTCAACATATCTGATTCAAACGGAATATATTGATAAGCTAACTACTGAAATAACAAAAATTTCAAAAACTTTTAAAATTCAGCAAAATTTCTTTTATATAGCAGACCTACTAAAAATCGGTATCAATTATAATGAAGTTTCTTTACTTAACTCACTTATTCCTGTTTTAATTCATCTAAAAAATAATGTGAGTAAATTAAGTGATGAAGTTTTATTTATTGAAAATAATTTTGATGATGATACTGATGATATTAGTTTGATTAATAAATACGATACTTTAACAGAAAAAGAAGAATGGTTCAGAGGTAATTTGCATAATTTATATGACGAATTAGAATTTTTCTCTGCTGAAAAATTAGACGTATACAAAAATGAAATTTCAACTATTTATAAAGAAGAATATACTACTATTCAAAATTTAAGAAAAATAATTTTTAAAATCGCTCCGACATATAATTTAATTGAAATAGAGGAGCATTTTACAACTTTAATAGAACTTAAAAATACTCTCACAGTTAATAAAGAAACCCATAAAGTATATTTTAATAAACTACTACAGTTTTCAGAAAACTTATATATAGTAATAAATAATAAAGAATCTTTTTCTAAAAGGGAGTTAGAGCGAATATTATATTTTATTGAATTTACTTCAAATGACTTATTAGATAGTATTGATTTAAACAATATTAGCAACTACTTTTTTGAGTATTTTATTAATGTTTTAATTGAAGCTATTGTCCAAACAGATAGTCCTAAATTATACGATTTACTCTTCAATTTGGTAGGAAAACATAATGCTATTATTTTTAAAAGAATACCAAGTCAGTCTATCTTCAATAATTATATCACCCGTATTTTTAAAGAAACCTTTAAAACTTTGGATTTAAAATTAATAGGTAAGTTAATAATTGTTCTGAAATCTTCTCCAAATTCAAAACTTTATTTTTTTAATTATAGAAAATCGCTTTTTCAAGTATTCAAACAATTAGTAGAAAAGAACAAAACTTTATTAGAAAATGAATATGTAAAATATGAAAATAACAATGAAGTTATCTCTATTTTAGTAGAGATTACAGAACTATTTGAAAAGAATTACGATAAAAAATATTTTCTTGAACAAATAGAAAAGAACAACCTTTCTTTCGTTTATAAATTTGAAGATGGAATTGTATTAAAAGCAATAGCAACAAATTTTATTTTTTATGAAGATAAATATTGGGAGTTATTTACAGTTTTTTTAAAGGATAATAATTGGAACTTAAATACAGTTCTACCATTTGTAGCTCACGAAGAATTGTTTTTATTTAAATCGAATCATATTCAATTAGTGAATATTTTTATTAATTTATTTGAAAATAAAACTAACCTTTCTGAAAAAGCACTTTCAGATGAAGGAGGTTATGTTTTAGTTTTTATTAGTAATATATTAATGTGTTTAAAACAGTTTGAAAGCCAGAAATTAAAGCATAAAACATTACAGTTGGTTGAAAAACTATTAGAAAATAAAAATATTTTAAATTTTTGCAATTATAAAGTTATTGACTTAACCCCTGTTGATTATTTATTAGCCTATGTCCTCTTTGACTTTTACAATCCTAAATATAAAAATTTCTTAATAAAATTAGATATAAACACTAAATTAAGCAAAGAAACAGGGGCAAAAATAATGTTAATGGACAGCTTAATTGAGTTTACTGAAAACAAAAATTATGGTATTGAAATTCAAGAAGTAGAAAAGTTTAAGCCAGTTTTAGGAAATGTTTTTTATCAAGAATTGATGAATTTAATAGACCAAAGACTTATTAATAAAAATGTTTTCGATGCTCAATATTTTGAAGTGCTAATAAATTAAAAAAATATAATTACCAACCCTTTACAAAGCTCCGTCTTATGTAGTACTATCGAATCATTGCATTTGTTTATCATTGATTTAGTGTGATTTGAGTTCCCTTTTGCACATCGAGCCACACTGTTTTTGTGAATGTTTTTCGAATTTTTGAAAAACTTTTAAAAATGAAAATAATTCTATTTTCAGCTAAAAATCACTTTTATTTGTGAAATGAAAAAGTACAATTCTTATTATTCTTCAGTAAAATTTGTTATGTTTTGATGTATGAGATTGAGCCCTCTAATCTATTCCCTAAAGATGATTCTTTATGTCTTTTTAAGCAAAATAAACATAAACCCAAACAACAATAAAACAAATTACAAATCCTGCACATCTAGTATATTTCCAGGGCGTAATATCTACTTGTTTTGTATATTCTTGAATATATGGTTCTTTTCTTGGATAGATTTTTCCAATAATCAACATAATGATCACATTTAAAACAAATAGAATAGCACAAATGTCTAAAAAGTGTAAACTAGCAAATACTGATGGATAATAAACATCAATTATTAAGTAAGCAATATATAATCCACAACCAGAAATAAGACCTATTTTTGCAGCAATTGCAGGTACATATTTTGTTAAATAACCCACAATTATAATCGTTAAAATAGGGATACTGTAAATACCATTCACTTTTTGTAAATAATCGAATAAACTACCTGCATCAGCAATTAAGGGTGCTACAAACATTGCAGCAATTGCTAAAATAACACCAAAAGTTTTTCCGTATTTTACAACTGTTTTTTCATCTGCATCTTTGTTGATATGTTGCTTGTAAATATCAATACCAAATAAAGTTACAGAACTGTTTAAAACACTATTAAAAGAACTTAAAATAGCGCCAAATAAAACAGCTGCAAAGAAACCAACCCAAGCTTCAGGTAATACTTTTTTTACAACCATTGGGTATGCACTATCTGCGGATTCTAAATTTCCTTCAAATAAATGAAACGCAATTAATCCTGGTAAAACCACAATGATTGGCCCCAAAATTTTAATAAAAGAAGCCAATAATAATCCTTTTTGACCTTCTTTTAAGTTTTTTGCGCCTAAAGCTCTTTGTATTATTTGCTGATTGGTTCCCCAATAAAATAATTGTACCAACATCATTCCTGTAAAAATGGTATAAAATGGCACAGGATCATTTTCTCCTCCCATAGACTTAAATTTATCAGGATTTTCTGTTGTTAAAATTGATAAACCATCTAATATATTTCCATCTCCAATCATCATTAATCCAAAAATTGGAATTAAAACACCACCAATTAATAAACCAACTGCATTGATAGAGTCTGATACTGCAACTGCTTTTAATCCGCCAAAAACTGCGTAAATAGAACCTATTATTCCAATTCCCCAAACACAAACCCAAATAGATTGTTTATGAGTTATACCTAATAATTCTGGCACATCAAACATTCCACTAATTGCCAACGATCCAGAATATAAAATTACAGGCAGTAAAACCACTACATAACCAGTAAGGAATAAGCCAGATGTTAAGGTTTTTGTAGTAACATCAAATCTTTTTGCTAAAAAACCAGGCACAGTAGTTAAACCACCTTTTAAATATCTTGGTAATAAAAACATTGCTGTGACAACCATCGCAATTGCTGCTAAAGTTTCCCAAACCATAACAGATAAACCACTTTCATAAGCAGCACCATTTAAACCTACAATTTGTTCTGTAGAAAGATTTGTTAATAGCAAAGAACCAGCAATTACACCTGCTGTTAAACTTCGTCCTCCTAAAAAATAACCATCAGAAGAAGATTCTTCTGTATTTCTGGTTTTTAAGTAGGCTATAATTGCCACTAATGCTGTAAATCCTATAAATGTTAAAAATTGCATAGTTTGGTTTTATGATAAATATGGTTAGTTATTGGTAACAATCAATATTTTAAACGTGTTTCAAAAATATATTTTAACTAGTTGTTTTAGAAACACGAATGATTCTTTTTAAACGATAAATGATTTAACTTAAAATGTATTTATAGAAAAACTATAACTATATTTTTTGGGCTTAACAAGATATTGTTGATGAGGTTCTGCTTTTGCAGACCATGTATTATCACCTCCAACACCCATTTGAATTAAATCTATATTTACAGTAAAAATTGCTCTTTCAAATAGTTCATTGGTGTGTTTTGCACTTTCAATATTTTCTGTGCTATATTCTAAAACACTAAAATTTAAAGGTTGATTTCCTGTAATTTTAACTCCATTTTTCGAAGAATTTTCCAATAGAAACCAATCTGTTTGCATTCTGTTTCCATATTCTTGAGGAACTGCATATTTGTAATTCATACTCAAAACATCAGTTTTATACAAACCAAATAAAGCACCTGTATTTCTATCTTGATAATTTGCTTGTGGCCCTTTTCCTAAATAAGTAACGTTTTTATATTGATTGGAAATATCAAATTGCATCCCTATTTTAGGAATATTTGGTGCTGTTTTATCAATATCTACTCCATAATCAATCGTTATTTTTCCATTTCCAAAAACGGTATATTTTAAAGTTACAGCAGTTTTTGGATTTGCGATTTCTCCAAACACAGAAACAATTACAATTCCTTTTTTAGATTGATCTACGTTAGTGTTTTTCACAATAAAATTATCGCCAGCATTCATCCAATCTCTTTCATTAATTTGCTTTTTTGCTCTTCTGTAAGCTGCATCATTTTCTGTTTCTGGTCGCCAAAAATTCAGTTTTAATGGAGATTGCATTATCTCTTTTCCTTTGGATATAAAATTTGTTACGTAACCAGTAGTTTTATCAATAGAAACAATAATTTTTTTGTTTTTTATTGTAATGTTTTTATCGTTTTCATCAACAACTAAAGAAGTCTGCTTTTTGGGTTTTGATTTTTTTTTATCAATATTAACAGGAATTTTAAACTGCTCTTCAAAAACAACAAATCCTTTTTTTGCCCAAAGGTTATCTTCTTTTAATTTTCCTGTAAAGTTGATATAATAATTTTTACCAGGCTTTAATTTTGCTTTTTTAATGTTGATATTAAATGTTGAATTTTCAAAAGGCTTTGTTGTCAAATTAGTTACAATTCCATTGCAAATGACTTTTCCATTTTCTTCTAGCTGCCAAGCTAAATCATAAATTGATAAATCAATTGTATGATGTCTGTTTAAAATTTTAAAATTGCCATTTTTGGCATCAATTTCAGAAATAACAACAGGTTGATTTACTTTTTTAGCTTCATAGATTTCTGGTTTTGGGGTTCTATCAGATGCAATAATTCCATTTAAACAAAAACTGCCAGAGTTTGGTGTGTCTCCAAAATCGCCTCCATAAGCTAAAAATGCTGTTCCATTTTTATCCTTTTTTAAGATTCCTTGATCTATCCAATCCCAAATATAACCTCCTAAAGCTCTGTCATTATTATAGACTATGTTCCAATATTCTTCCATATTTCCAAGCGAATTTCCCATAGCATGTGCATATTCGCACATAATAACAGGTCTTTTATCAAAACTAGTATCATCAATTAAAGATTGATAATCAGTAGGACTTGGGTACATTCTACTAATCATATCTACCCATTTAGGGTCTGTAGGGTTTCCTTTTCCGTGTTCAAAATAGTTGTTTTTGTAACGAGCATCTGTTGCATCTCCTTGTGCACCTTCATAATGAATAAATCTTGTAGGATCCATTTCTTTAATCCAACCTGCCATTGCTGCGTGATTTGGGCCCATTCCAGATTCGTTTCCTAAACTCCAAAATACAATACTTGGGTGGTTTTTATCACGCTCAACCATTCTAATTCCACGCTCTAAAAAAGCATTTCCCCAAGCAGGAACATTGGCTAATTTTCCACGTAATCCATGGGTTTCTAAATTCGCTTCATCCATTACGTACAAACCATATTTGTCACATAAATCATAAAAATAGGGGTCATTTGGATAGTGAGACGTTCTAACCGCATTAAAATTGAATTGTTTCATTAACAAAACATCTGCTTTCATATCTGCTCTAGAAACTACTTTTCCATTTTTTTGATGATGATCGTGCCTGTTAACACCAATCATTTTTACTGGATTTCCATTAACTAAAAACCTCCCTTTTTTATCAATTTGTAAGGTTCTAAAACCAACTTTTGTACTCGTAAACTGAATGTTTTCACCTTTATCATTTTTCAAAGTGAATAATAAGGTATATAAATAAGGGGTTTCTGAAGACCATTTTTTAGGAGATTTTATAGTAATTTCAATCATTTCAAAAGCTACATTGTCTCTTTGAGGATAAAACTCACCAAAATATTTTTTTAGTTTGATGGTATTTTGTTCTCCAATAGAATTTCCATCAGCGTTAAATAATTGCGAAGTTAATGTCCAATTATCCACAGTAGTTTTAAGTGGTGCATCACCAAAATACCCCACTTTTTCTATGTATTTATTTTTAATATTCGCTATAAATTCAGGTCTTATTTGTAGTACAGCATCTTTATAATCTTTGTCTAATTTAGTTCTAATTGTAAAATCAGACAATCTCACTTTTGGTACTGCTTGTAAAAATACTTCACGCTCTATTCCACTCATTCTCCAATGATCTTGTGCTTCTAAATAGCTCCCATCACTCCATCTAAAAACTTTTACAGCAATTTTATTTTTGCCTTTTTTAAGGTGGTTTGTAATATTAAACTCACTTGGTAACCTTGTGTCTTCAGAATAGCCAACGAATTCGCCATTTATCCAAACATAAAAAGCAGAAGAAACGCCGCCAAAATGTAGAATTACATCTTTTTCTATCCAAGGATCATCAATAGTAAACGTTTTTATATAATGACCAACAGGATTATCATTATGATTTATAAAAGGGAAATCACTAAAAAAAGGATAGGTAGAATTGGTATAAATAGGTATTCCATAACCTCTCATTTCCCAGTTAGAAGGCACATCAATCGTTTTCCAATTTGATGAGTTGTAATCATTTTTTTGAAAACGATCAATAGCATCAGCAGGTTTTGCTACCCAATGAAATTTCCAATCGCCATTTAGCAATTTAAAATTATCAGATTTTTCTCGTTGATTATTAATTGCCAAACTTTTGCTCTCATAAGAATAAAAGGTTGTGTGTGCTTCTAATCTGTTAATTTGATTTACTTTCGGATTCTCCCAATCATTTTGTTGTGCAAAAAACAGAAAAGGAAGCAAAGTGATGACAAAGAATATGAGTTTTTTCATAATGGATAACGCTTTCAAGTCTCAATTAAGAGATAAACAAAGGTCATCAATAAAAAACAAAAACATTATTACAAATGGGTGTTTTTTTAGAACGTATGTTTTACTTTAAAAGAAAAGTCATATAATAAGACTATAACATTAAAAAGCTTGTAAAGTTTACATTTATTTAACATTTAGAACATTTGTACTCTCAAATAAATCATCTGTTGCGTCAGATTTAGTATAAAACAAAAATCTTTGTAGTATAATCTTAATCAACCCAAAAAGATGAATTTAAAAAAACTTAAAAGAATGAAAATTAAAGTATTTATGCTCTCTGTATTTTGTATGTTTTGTTGTGGCTTTGCACAATCGCAAACTAAAATAAATGGTACTGTATCAGATAAAAATGAGCCTCTACCAGCTGCTAGTGTTTTAATAAAAGGAACAAGCAGAGGTGTAGTAACAGATTTTGATGGTAATTTTGAAATTACAGCATCAGAAAATGAAACTTTGGTTGTAAGTTACCTTGGGTATGTTGCACAAGAAATTTTAATAGGTAACAAAACAACTTTTAATATCATTCTCAAAGCAGATTCTTCAACATTAGATGAAATTGTTGTTATAGGTTATGGTAGTGTTAAGCGAAAAGATTTAACAGGCTCTGTAGTATCATTAAAAGCGGAAGATTTAGATAAGGTTCAAAATGTTTCTTTTGAAGGGGCTTTAGCAGCAAAAGCTTCTGGAGTACAAGTTATTGCTTCTGAAGGTGGTCCAGGTGCTGGTTTTAAAGTTCGAGTTCGTGGAGGAACTTCAATCAATGCAAGTAATGATCCTTTATATGTTATAGATGGTTTTGCTATTTCTGGAGAAAGCGAATCCTCCAGTATTGGTTTAGGAAATAGTACAACAAGTCCTTTAGCATCAATAGATCCTAGTACAATAGAATCTATAGAAGTATTAAAAGATGCTTCTGCAACTGCAATTTATGGATCAAGAGGTGCAAATGGAGTAATTATTATTACTACAAAAAAAGGAAAAAAAGGGCGTGTAGATGTAAATTTTGAGACTTTTACTGGGTTTTCTGTGTTATCAAATAAGATAGATTTGTTAAATGCACAAGAATTTGTAGATTGGAGATATGAGTACACTCCTTGGGATCCTAACAATCCAAATGATCAGTTTGGTAGAGCATTTAGGGATCAGTTTGGTAATAATGTAGATTTAAGAGATCCAAGAGTTATTTTAACAGATTGGCAAGATGAAATCTCTAGAACAGCAATCATTAAAAATAACAAAATATCTATAACAGGAGGTTCAGATAAATCTTCTTATGCAGCTTCTTTTTCACATTTAGACCAACAAGGTATTATTAGAACCTCAAATTATGAGCGATACAACCTTAATTTAAGGTTAGATCAAAATATTACTGAAAATCTAAAAGGTGGAATGAATTTAAATTTTGGATATAATAAAAGAAATGGGGTTGTTTCTGCAGCTAATGAAAATGCAAATGGTAGAGCTGGTATTGTTACCAATTCTATTTTATTTAGTCCTGTACAAGGTTTAACAAGGTTACCTGGTGCTCAATATGATGATGAAGGTAGACTACTGGCTTTAAGAGATGGAGATATCGTAAATCCAAACAGAACATTAGAAGAAAATATAAATAGAGGAAAAGGGTCTAATGTTTTTGGAAGCGTTTATTTAGAATATAAAATAGCTGATGGTCTTAAGTTTAAAACTTCTTTAAGGGGTAATGCATACAATAATAAAGGACAAGCTTATTTCTCTGGAAAGTTTGGTTGGGGTCAATTTACCAATGGAAGAATATTTACTAATTTTTCTCAAGGTTCAGGAGTTATTACTGAACAAAATTTAAATTATAATAAATCTTTTGGTAACCATCGATTAAATATTACAGCCGTTTTTGAGCAGCAAGAAGGTTCATTTGAATTTGCAGCATTAAACGCTACTGGTTTTGCCATACCTGGCGTAAATTTAGATAATTTAGGTACAGCAGCAGAAACTTTACCTACAAGATCAGACTTTGTAAAAAATACACTTCGTTCATATTTAGCCAGAATTCAATACGATTTTTCAAATAGATTTACTGTGAATTTAAGTGGACGTTATGATGGCTCTTCTAGATTTGCAGAAGAAAATAGATGGGGTTTTTTCCCATCTGCAGGTGTAGCTTGGAAAATATCTAATGAAGAATTTTTTAAAGATGTTAAATTTATTGATAATGCAAAAATTAGAGCTAGTTATGGAGAAACAGGAAATAACCAAATAGGTTCGTTTAGATCTTTAGAAGCTACGCAGTTAGGGGCTTATGTTTTTGGAGGTTCTACTTTTACTTCTGGTCTTTCCATAAATCAATTAGCAAACCCAGATTTAACTTGGGAAACTACAAGACAATATGATGTGGGACTTAATTTGGCTATGTTTAATAATAGAGTAAATCTAGAAATAGATTATTACAGCAAAGAAACTCGCGATTTATTATTAGAAGTACCTATTCCTGCTACTTCTGGTTTTGAATTCGCTTTTAAAAATTTAGGTGCTGTTAGCAATAAAGGATTAGAAATTTCTATAAACTCTACAAATATTGATACAGAAAACTTTACTTGGAACAGTAATTTTAATATAAGTTTTAATAAAAATAGAGTTTTAAATTTAGGGGGAGCCAATGAATTTTTTACAACCGCTATTGGAGACAATCAAATTACAAATGATTATATAATTAGAGTTGGCGAGGCTTTAGGCTCTTTTTATGGAGTAAAAACTGATGGAGTATATAATTATAGTGATTTTGTTGAGTTTGATGGGCTAACAGATGCAGAAGCTGCAGCTAAAATTATACAAGATGGTGTAGCACAAAATGTGCCTTATTATGATGTTTTTTATACACTTAAAAATGGAACTGTAACCACACAGGGTGTGACACAATACAGACCAGGATTACCAAAATTTCAAAACCAAAATCCAGGAGAAGATAATATTGTAAATTCTGAAGATAGAGTTATATTAGGTAATTCACAACCCATTCACTTTGGTGGTTTTACAAATAATTTTACCTACAAAAATTTTGACTTATCAATACTAACTTCTTGGTCTTATGGTAATGAAATTTACAATAAAAATAGAGTGAGATTAGGCTTCCAAGAAGTACCTTTCTTTAATAAAGGAGGTTTTGTAAGGGACAGATGGACGCCAACAAATCCAAATACAGACGTTCCAGGAATTTGGGGTAATGGAGATGGAGGTTTTACAGGTCTTGCCAATTCAAGCTACATAGAAGATGGTTCTTTTATAAGAATAGCTAATGTAACATTAGGATATAGACTTTCTAAAAGCACTTTAGAGGTATTAGGGTTAAAATCTTTAAGAATCTACGGTTCAATAGATAATTTATATGTATTTACCAATTATTCTGGATATGACCCAGATGTTAGTGTTGGTAGAAATCAATTAACACCTGGTTTAGATTCAGATTCTTATCCTCGATCAAGAGCATTTAGAATTGGTTTAAATGTTGGTTTGTAATAAAAATTTAAAAATAACAATTATGAAAACACAAAAATTAATGATAAAATTATTCCTTGCGATAATTTTTATTTCAGTAGTCTCTTCTTGTAGTGAAGATTATTTAAAAGAGAATCCTACATCTTTTATTGATGCTACTAGATTAGTAGTAGACGAAGCTGGAGCAGAACTTTATTTGGTAGGTGCCTACGATGCTGTACAAGAATCTGTAAGTTCTGGTACAGGTGCAAAATCTAACCTTGGATGGGGCGTACATTGGGGTACAATGGCAACTGACGAAGTTGTAGTACCTGGTTGGGCAGGAGATAGAAAATTAATTTTCTTACAACAAGTTACTCCAAACAATGCTACTGTTAGAAATATGTGGGTAAATTTATTTGTAAATTTAAATAAAGTAAATAGTGTTGTAGATAGAATATCAGCACTTACAGAAGATCAAATAGATATTGCTAGAAGAGATGAAATGATTGGTGAGGCAAAATTTTTAAGAGCTACTATTTATTTTGCCATAGTTTCTACTTGGGAAAACGTTCCTTTAATTAAAAATGAAACAAAAGATTTGAAAAATATAGATATGCCTGCACAATCTACACCACAAGAAGTTTACGACTTTATTGTTGAAGATTTAAAATTTGCTGAATCTAATTTAGAAGCAAAACAAGGTGGAGGTAGAGCTACAAAAGGTGCTGCACAAGCGTTGTTAGGTAAAGTTTATCTACAGATGACAGGACACCCATTAAATCAATCAGATAAATTTGCTTTGGCTGAAGCTGAATTACTAAAAGTAATAAATAGTGGCGTGTATAGCTTATTGCCAAACTATCCAGAAGTTTTTGATTTAAACAATGAACAAAGCAGTGAAATGGTCTTTTCTATTGGAATGGATGGACCTGGAAGTAATGAGGGTGGTATTTTAAGTTCTTTTTACGGTCCTCTAGGTTTTGTAAGTAATGGTGCAGGATTTGGAACATGTTGGGTAAATGCAACTAGCGTTACTAAATATGATGCTAATGACATTCGTTTGTTAAATAATATTGCAAAACACAATGCTAATCAAGCATCTCCAGAAGAAGGTATGAACGACCCTTCAACTTGGGGAAATACGGACTGGCAATGGAAACCTTGGAAATGGCACGCATCTAAACCAAATGCTTATACCAATGATACTCCTTTTGATAACCCTTATATTCGTTATGCAGATGTTCTATTAATGTACGCAGAAGCACTAAATGGTCAATCAGGCAAATTAACACAAGCTCATGTAGATGCAACAATTAATACTTTAAGAGCTAGAGCTGCACTTCCTGCAAGTAATAATTTAGACATTGCAGGTAAAAATCAAACTCAAATAGCAGATGAAATTTTAGATGAACGATACAGAGAATTGTTTATAGAAGGTTGGAGACGTAACGATTTAATTCGATTTGGAAAATATGAATCAACTATCAAAGCCATTAATCAGTCAGGTTGGACAACTTCTGGAAACCCAGGCTCAAATTACCAAGATTATGAAATTAGATGGCCAATACCAGATCCAGAAATTAAATTGAATCCTAATTTAGTACAAAACCCTGGTTATAATTAATAAAACATAGAAAATGAAAAAAAGAACATCATATAAGTTTACAAAGAATTTATTACGTTTTATTGCTTTAACTGTTGTTATATACAGTTGTACTGAATCTAATCTTTTAGAAGGTATAAGAGACGTTAAGTTTAAAGCAACAGTAAATAGAATACTACTTACAGAAGGAGAAACAGCAGTTTATAAAGATTCCTCTATACATGTTGCATCTAGAGAATGGATTTTTGAAGGAGGAAGTATTACTGGTTCAGATCAAGAAGAAGTTTCAGTAACATACCCTAATCCTTCTCCATTTTTAAACATTAATGGAACTAGAGGCACTTATGGTTTTCCTACTACTCTTAAGGTTGTTTATGATGATAATACTACCGAAAGTAATACTTTTAAAGTTAAAGTTTACCCTAAAGTAGAACCTAGTTTTAAAGTAGATTTACCAGTTGCAGAAGTAAATACCGAAGTTCAATATACAGATACAACTATTGAGGGACAATCATCATTTGCAGAGGCTAAAGAAGAAGATACCATTTTTTGGGAGTTTGAAGGAGGCACACCAGCCACAAGTACTTTAAGAAACCCTAGAGTAAAATATGCTACTGCTGGTAAATATTCAGTAAAATCTACTGTAAAAAGAAGCGTTCCTAATAACACAGGTATAACCACAATAGAAGATTTTATTACTATACAAGACGCTATTGTTCCTTGTGTACCTTCTGCAACAAATTTGGTAAGTTGTGGTAATTTTAATGGAGAAACAGCAGATTTATCAAAATGGTCAGCAGTATTTAAAGATTTCACAACAGATAGAAGTGCAAATTTATCTGTTTCAAATACTATTTTTGCTCCTGGAGGAGGTTCAGGTAGTGTAAAATACAAGTATGATGAAGCAGGTCCAGGAGTAGCTGGTTTTACTGACGTAAATATAAATTATGAAGCAGAGATAGATGTTACAACAGCTGGTTCTTATACCTTAACTTTAGATCATTATGGTGTTATTACTGGTGGTACAGAATACGTATTTAATTTAGGTTTTGTAAATGTTGATAAAAGAAATGTATTCGAAACGGGTTTAAGAGAATTCAAAGGGAGATATAATGCAGATACATGGAATAATGCATCTGTTACAAAAAATCTACCAGTAGGTAAATATTTTGTTCGTTTGGCTATATTCAATCCAGGGTTTAGTCCAGGACAAAATATAGATTTACATTTGGATAATGTAAAGGTTGTAAAAAATTAAATTAGAACTTTTATTTTTTTAAAAGGCTGTTTTTCATTAAAACAGCCTTTTTTTTTATTTAAAACCATATATGCTTTCATTTTAAACATCTCTTTCTCAATTAATATGGACAAGCATATATTTTTGAAAAACAAATTATTTAAAATGTATTAAGATGAAAAACCAAATTATTTTATGTTTTGTACTGTTATTAACAGTTACAATAAATGCACAATACACTATTGTAGATTTTGAAGATGATGGTAAAGGAAAACCAGATACAAACGCTACTGCAGAATGGACTGGAGACCCTAAACTACCAGAAGTAGCTATAGTTGCAAACCCCAATCCATCTGGTATAAATACATCAGCAAATGTTGTAAAGTTTGTAGAAACGAAAGGCTCTAATAAAGGAAATTCGCTACAATTAGCTTTTAATAATTCAACAGCTAAAACCGGTCATAGTTTTGCAGGAGATAACAAGGTTGTAAAGCTAATGGTATATTCAGAAAACCAAACCACTTTTGATATTCTTTTAGAAATCGGATCAGGTGATACTGCTAATTTTTCTCAAACAAAAACCGTTAACACCACCCAAAATACTTGGACAGAAGTTGTTTTTGATTTTTCAGCTAAAAATTCAAAAGTGAATTCTGATAATTATGGAAAGTGGAATTCACAAATTAGACTTCATTTTAATGAAGGTAAAAAAGGTGAAGGAGACACGTATTATGTAGATAATTACGTTTTGACAAATTAAGTTAGTAAAACTCAATATCTAAAATAAAAAGGCTATTTCCTTATTGAATTAGCCTTTTTTAATAACTAAAACCATTTGTTCTCTCTTTTTAGACATTTCTTTCTATTAAAAAAGTAACAAGGATATACTTTCGAAAAAATTATTAAAATTTAAAAAATGAAAAAACAATTACTTTTATGTTTATGTTTGTTAATTACAACTATTTCTGTTGCACAAACAGCATCAATTGATACACCTCCTACACCTACAACTTTAGAACAAGGAGAAGTTTTTACTATGCAAGGTGACTTTGATGCAGGAGCAGGTGATAGTGTAAATGGTAATCTTGCTTTTGTATTAAGATTATACAATACAACTGATGAAACATTTTCTTTTGTGGCTAATGCTACCGTAAATAAAAATGGTATCCAAGCTGAAAATGATGTAACATCACCAAATATTACTGTACCTGCTACGTTAACGCCATCTGCAGATTTAGCTGCAAATATGGAATATAGACTGGTAATTTCTTACCAAAGAACAGTTGCAGGTAACTTTATATCTACACTTCAAGCAGTAACTATTACAGAAGGTCCTAATATTAAATATACCAGTTTACCAACAGAAGTTTCTTCTGTTGTTGGTGGTGGCTTAGGTAAGGGAGCATTAAAAACTATTGTTACTTGGACTAATGTAACTCCAGGGTCTACACTATTTAATCAATTAAGAGATCATACAGGAACTCAAGTTGGTGGCTTTACAGTAGCGGTTGGGACTGCTAATGGTTCTGCCGAACTTAACTGGGGCTATTTTGGTGGTGGAACGTTAGTAGCAGGAAATGTTGCAAATATTTATTCTCAATATTCTGGAGTATCAAGCATACAACAAGAGAATATACCAGTAGTTAATACAATTACAAGATGGTTTGGAGGTACAGATACAGATTGGGCAACCACTGGAAACTGGGACAATGGTGTGCCAACTGCTTCTTTAAAAGCTGTACTAACTGACGTGGCAAATGAGCCAATTATTGCAGGATCAGCAGATGTTTTAGATCTAACAGTTCAAGAAAATAGTTCTTTAACTATGAATGCAGGTAGTAGCTTAATCGTTGCTGGTGAATCTTCTGGGAATGTAACTTACAACAGAACAGTAAATTTTGTTTCAGGTAACTTAAAAGGTTGGTACTTAATGGCTTCTCCAGTAGCTGGGCAAGAATTTAACGATGCTTATGTTACAGCAAATGATATTGCTGTGAGTGGATCAAATAGAGGTATATCAACATATAATACTTCTGGTAATACTTGGTCTTATTTACAAGGAGCTGCAAGTGGTACTTTCAATTCTGGTCAAGGATATTCAGTAAAAAGGCAAACAAATACAGGAACTGTTTCATTTACAGGTACAATAAATACTAGTAATTCAGGTGTAGATTTTGTACTTTCTAATGCAGATGATCGTTTTAATGCACTAGGAAATCCTTATGCATCCTATATAAGTAGTGCAACTTTATTAGGTAATGCTGCACTTTCAGAAACTCAAACAATTTGGGTTTACAATCAAACATTGGGTACAAATGGAGAGTATGAGGTAAAAACTTTTGGAGATAATTTTATAATAGCTCCAGGTCAAGGTTTCTTTGTAAAGGCAAACGTTGCTGGTGGTACAGTTAATTTTACTGAAGCAAATCAGAGTCATAATGCTGATACTTTTCAAAAAACAACAAAAACAGAAGTTAAACTTCAAATTTCTGTAGATGGTTATAATAATTACACAAAACTTTATTATTTAGAAAATGCAACTAAAGGTTTTGATGTTGGTTATGAAGGAGAAAGGTTTAGTGCATCTAATGATAGCTTTTCTATTTATACAGAGTTATTATCAGATAATATTGGAAAAAAATATCAAGTACAATCTTTACCAAATTCAGGTTTTGAATCAATGATAGTTCCAGTTGGCGTAAAAGCAGAAGTTGGAAAAGAAATTACTTTTTCTGCATCTGCTTCAAACTTACCTAGTGGAACTAATGTTTATTTAGAGGATAGAGCAAATAATACTTTTACACGTTTAGATGGATTAAATAATAATTTAAAAATTACTTTAAACGAAGCTTTAAATGGAACTGGAAGATTCTATTTGCATACAAAATCAAGTGTATTAAATACTAATGACATCAGTTTAGAAAATGTTAGTATTTATAAAACAAATGCTTCTACTTTAAAAATTACTGGTTTATCTCAAGGAAAATCGAATGTAAGATTATTTAATATTTTGGGAAGACGAGTAATGAATGTTTCTTTTAATTCTAATGGTGTTAAAGAAATTTCTTTACCAAGTTTAGCTACTGGAGTTTATTTAGTTCAATTAGAAACTGAAAAAGGAAAGTTGAACAAGAAAATCATTTTAGAATAATCTAACTTATAAAAAAAGCAATAATGAGCAACAAAAATATGACTAAAAGCAATAAAGCTGAAGAAATAACAAGAAAAGACGCAATTAAGAAAATAGGAAATTATGGTAAATATGCAGCCTTAACAGCTTTAGGTACATATATGATTTTAAATCCGCAAAAGGCACAAGCAGCAAGTGCACCTGCAGATCCTGGTACAGGATTTTAATTAAATATAAAATTTGAAAAGGCTGTTTTAATAAATCAGCCTTTTTTAATTTAAAACCATTTGTTATTATAATTTAAACATTTCTTATTACACAAATTCTAATCAGATTATACATTTGATGAAACAATTTAAAACATATTTATTATGAAAAAACAATTACTTTTATTCTCATTTTTTTTAATCTCAATAACCTCTTTTGCACAAACT
Source organism: Polaribacter porphyrae (assembly GCF_002954685.1). Taxonomy (GTDB): domain Bacteria; phylum Bacteroidota; class Bacteroidia; order Flavobacteriales; family Flavobacteriaceae; genus Polaribacter; species Polaribacter porphyrae. The sequence goes on from NZ_MSCN01000001.1 coordinate 3,638,739, forward strand.
GCAACCATAGATGCTGCACCAACTTCGCTTGAACAAGCAGAAGTATTTACAATGACAGCTTCTTTTGATACAGGAGCAGGTGATAGTGTAGAAGGAAACTTAACCTATTTAGTAAGGTTGTATGATACTTCTGATAACACTTTTAGTTTTGTTGCTTCCAATGGAGTAGATCAAGATGGAGTAAATACAGCTTCTGGAGTGGTTTCAGGAAATATAACAGTTCCTGCTGATGCTACACCAACAGCAGACTTAGCTGCCGGTTTTGAATACAGATTAGTAGTTTCTTATAAGAGGTCTGTAGCTGCAGATTTTATCTCTACTGCTCAAGTGGTTACAATTACAAAAGCAGTAGTACCTACTATTACCCAAAGCGTTATAACAACAGCTGATATTTTGGTAGATGAAAATGGGAAAGCTACAGGTTGGGTTCCTACTCCTGCTATATCAATTACTTTAGAAAATTTTGCACCTAACACAACTTACAGAGTTTTTAATCAGTTCAAAATTACTGATACCAATGGAAAACAATGGGGTGGTGGTAGTATAGATATTACTACTGATGCTTCTGGTAATGGAGTAGATACAACTTGGAATCCTGGTTTTTTTGGAGCTAATGGCGATTTTAATGGGTCAGAAACTACAGGTTATTGGAATTCAAATACTACTGGTCCTGCTGGAGCTGTAACTAAAAGCCAAACTTTTACAATTACTCAAAATGCTACCTTAAATACTAAAGATTTTTCTTTAATTAATGTTTCCGTATTTCCTAATCCAACATCAGACAAAATAACTATTGAAACCCAACAAGAATTTAAATCAGTAATAATTTTTGATATAACAGGAAAAACAATCAAGTCATTTAATAATAAACAAAAACTAAATGTTGCTGAATTATCTAAAGGAGTTTACTTCTTAAAAACTGATACAGGTTTGTTAGGTAAGTTTATAAAAAACTAATAGGACTTTTACTATTTATTAAAAGAGAAAACGCTAACTTTCGTTAGCGTTTTTTATATAATAGACTATAATTTTGTACTTTTAAATCAATAGATTTAATGGTTTAAAAAGAACAGAAGCATCTATTAATTTGGTAGTATCAATCTTACTTCCGTCTTTAATAAATTTTGTTCCCAATACAAATGCTTTAGGATTGTTAATGGCATCCACAGCCAATAAAGTATCATCTTTAAAATACCAAAGAGAAATTTTTGTAGTTTCACTTTCTTCTTTTCTGATAAATAGTTGATTATATCCTTCTGATAAACCAACCATTTGTAGTTTTACATTAAATTGATCTGACCAAAACCAGGGAATAGCATTATAAATAATTTTTTTTCCACAAATAGCAGCAGCTGCAACTTTTGCTTGATCTACAGCATTTTGAACAGATTCCAAACGTACAAATCGATTATAATGCGGATTTTTATGAAATGTACAATCGCCAATTGCATAAATATCATTGTCGTTTGTACAAGCAGTTTCATCAATTAAAATACCGTTTTCAATAACTAATTGAGCCTCTTTTGCCAATTCTGTATTTACACGAATACCAACACCAACAACAATAATATCGGCTATATAAAAAGAACCATCTGCACAGTTTACAGTATTCACATCATCTTGAACATCAATAGAAATAACATTTTTATCAGTTAAAATTTCTACACCATTTTCTGAATGTAATTTCATAAAGAAATCAGACATTTCTGGAGCTGTTACGCGTGCTAAAATTCTTGATTCACGTTCTAAAACTGTAACAGTTCCTCCCAGTTTTTTAATAGAAGCAGCTGTTTCTAAACCAATATAACCTCCACCAATAATTACAACTCGTTTATTAATACTATTCTGAAAGGCATTTCTAATGTTTGTTACATCTGCTGCAGTTCTTAAAGGGTATAAATTTTTAGCGTTTTCAATTCTTGGAATTGGCGGAATTATTGGACGAGCACCAGTTGCCAAAACCAATTTGTGATAAGGTTGATGAGAACCATCACTTAAAATAATCGTTTTATTTTCTCTGTTAATCGAATTTACAGAAACACCTAAATTTAAACTAATATTATCTTTTTGGTAGCTATCTTCAGCTTTTAAAAGATTTACTTCCTCGTTTTGTAAATAGGTTTTTGAAAGTGGTGGTCTATGATATGGAAGTTCTGGGTCTTTATCAAAAAGTAAAACTTCACCTTCCCAACCTTCTTTTCTTAGAGCAAAAGCAAGATTTACACCTGCATGACTTGCGCCAATTACAACACAAATGGAATTTTTAGTAGAATTGTCTGACATTGAATAATGTTTTTATTTTTATATTCTATGTTATTGCGAGGTACGAAGCAATCACATCTTTAATTTACAGATTACTTCGTTCTTCGTAATGACGATTTATTTAATCAGATTCTGCAACTTGTAATACAATTCCATCTAATTCTTCACTAATTTCCATTTGACAACACAATCTACTTTGTTCATTTGCATAATCATTTAGCTCTAACATATCTGTTTCAATTTCTGTAGCTTCGCCTGTTTTTGCTTGATGTTCTGGAGCTACGTGTACGTGACAGGTTGCACAAGAACATACGCCTCCACAATCTCCATCAATACCTGCAACATTATTATCTACTGCCAATTGCATTACTGAACCAGAAGTTCCTTCTAATTCTATAGTTTCGTTATCTCTTGTTATAAAAGTTATTTTTGCCATAATTTTTTGTTTTTTTAGTCTCGCAAAGACGCAGAGACGCAAAGTTTTTTATCTAATATTTTTATTTTTTCCTCTCACAGTTTGTCATTCTGAAAGAATCGTTTCTGAAATTTTTATTGTGTGAGACGCTTTTAGCGTGACAAACTGTGTGTTGAATTTCTTGTTTTGAGTCTTTTCTCTTATTTTTTATTAAACTGAACAGTTAGGTTATCATAACCAACTTTTCGTTTGAATTCTCCTAATTCTTCAATGTTTTCTTTGTATTCTAAAATATCTATAGATTTTACTTTTTTTGGTAATGTTGTTAATAAAGTTCGCATAATTTGTCTTGCATGCGTTGCTCCTAAACAGTTATGAGTACCAAAACCAAAAGCCACGTGAGGGTTTACTTTTCTATCCAAAATAACTTCATTTGGGTTTTCAAAAGTTCTTTCATCTCTATTTGCAGATGCCCAACATAACGAAATTCTAGAATCCGCTTTTATTGCGTGTTCGCAAACTTGTGTGTCTTGTGTTGCAACACGTCCCATATGTGTTAAAGGAGAAAAATAACGGATTAATTCTTCAACAGCATTGTTCACCATTTCTGGACTTTCTTTTAACTGCTCTAAAGATTTTGGATGTTCTGCGAAATAAGCGATTGAATTTGTAACTGCATTAATAACTGTATCTCTACCACCAGCAAAAGTTAAAATCATTACACCTTTTACTTCTTCACGAGTTAATTTTTTCCCATCTTTTTCTGCTTGTAACAGCATAGAATACAAATCGTTACTTGGATTTTTGATGGCTTGTGTAATTCTTTTATCAATATAATCGTATAAAATATTTGCTTTATCTCCATCTAAATCATTTCCATGACTTCTAAAAACGTGTGTTCCCCAAGAAATCCAAGTTTCGGCTTCTTCAAAAGGTGTGTTTAGCAATAAAGTTAACGCTCGAGATTGTAGGCGTAAAGAAAAACCTTCTACAACTTCTACTGAATCTTTAGTTAGCACTTCATCTACAATGTCATTTATTTGTTGTGATAATATTGCAGAATATTCCTCTTCCAAAGGTCTTTTAAACCAAGGTTCTACCAGATTCCTGTAGTCTTTATGTTCAGGAGGGTCTACTTCAAAAGGAATTTGACGTGTTGTTCGAATGGCAACTTCGGAGGGTACTACAATTCGTCCTGGAGTTGCTCCAGATTGAAAAGCTTTCCAAGCATGTGCGCATTTACGCACATCTTTTAAACCTAAAACCATTGTTACAGGATCATTTTGATCATCCATTTTACCAAGGCCAGTTGTTTGTCTTGCTGCTGCAAAAGGATCTGGAAGTTTACTTTTTTTCATAAGTTGTGTTTTTAGTTTTTTAAAGTATCGTTAAAAAACAAAATGGTTTCTTTAATATGAGTTTCCCAATACATCCATTCGTGTTTCCCTTCGTTTTCTTTATAAATATGATTGATTTTTAAATTTTTTAATTGTTGATGCAACTTTCTATTTCCTTCGATAAGTACATCATCTTTACCACAATCAAATCGAAAAGGGGGTAAATTTTCTTGATTTTTTAAAATTGTTTCGAAAACAGATTCGTTTTCTTTATCCTTTTGATGATAATTCTCTAATTCTTCTTCAACAAACAATTTCATTTCATCTATAACTGTAATGGAAGACAATCCAGAAACTGCTGAAAATTTAGTAAAATACTTTATTCCTAATCGTAAAGCACCAAAACCACCCATTGACAAACCAGCAATACATAATTTAGATTGTTCGTTTGCTTGCGGAATCAATTCTATAACAGCATTTGGAACATCATCAACAATCCATTTTTCAAAATTGGCATTTAGATGTGGCACATATCCACTTCCATCTCCCCAAAGTCCATCAGAAGGCATTGCAATAATCATTGGCTCAATTTCTCCATTTTCTATCCAAGTTTTCAGTTGCAAATGAATTCCTGTTTTTTGAGACCAAATCCAGTGACTTCCATATACTCCATGTAATAGAGTTACAATTGGTAAGTTGTTTAAACTTTCTCCATCTGGAACAAATACAGTTATATCTCCTCTGTTTTTTAAGTATTTACTTTTTACAGTAATATGTCTTAAGTTGTTAGACTCAAAACGTGGGTCTGATATTTCTGTAGTTCTAAATTTTGACATTTTATTTTATTTGTTTTTACACGGAGATTCGCAGTGTTTTTTCGTAGATCTTCACAAAGATTTCACAGAAATTCTCTGTGCATCTTTGTGTACTAACTCTATTCAAAAACAATTACACCTTTTGCATTTTTGCCAGATAACATATCATCAAAAGCTTGTTGTAAATTGTCTAAAGGATAAGTTCTTGTAATCATTTCATCTAACATAATCTCTCCATTTTTATAATAATTTAAAATGATTGGAAAATCTTTTTGCGGATTACATTTGCCATATAAAGGATTGATATATATTTTATCCCATTCAAACAAAGCCATATCTACAAGTACTTTTTCTTCAATTCCACTAACTTGAACAGCTGTTCCTGCATTTCTAATCATTGCCAAAGGCGCCACTCCTAAAGCTGGAATTGCAGTACATTCAAAAGCATAATCTGCACCTCTTCCATTCGTCATTTCTTTTACTTTTTCAGCAGCTTTTAGCAAACCTTCATCATCTTTATCTGCTAAAATAGTGTGTGTTGCACCAAATTGAATTGCCATATCTAATCTTGTTTGATTGATATCAATTGCAATAATTTTTGATGCTTTAGAAACTTTAATTCCTTGAATAACATTTAAGCCTACACCACCAGTTCCAATAACAACAGCAGAAGAATTTTCTACAACTTTAGCTGTATTTACAGCTGAACCAAAACCTGTCATCACTCCACAGCTTACAATACTTGCAGCAGGAAAAGGCATATCTTTTATGGTGTTTTTTACAACTGCAGACTCTTTTACTAACGTATATTCTGATAAAGTTCCTATATTAAAAGAAAGTTCAATGGGTTTTCCATTCCAAGTTGTACCTTCTTTATGCGCATGACCAGGTGTATAACCATTTGCACCAGCAACTACTGGCGAATTATTTTCGCAAATATGTTCGTTTTCGTGTTCGCATTGAAAGCAAGTTCCACAAGGTGTTGCCCAGTTTAAAATAACTGAATCTCCTACTTTTACGCTAGTTACATTCGCACCAATTTCTTTTACAATTCCTGATCCTTCATGTCCCATTACAATTGGTTTACCCCAATTTAAAGAATCGTGGTCTGTATGACACAAGCCTGCTGCTTTTACAGCAACTAAAACTTCATCTTCTTTAGGTTTTTGAATTTCGATAGTGTCAATACTAAATGAACCATCTCCTTTTGCAATTGCTGCTTTACTTTTTAATGCCATATTTTAAACAATTATTTATAAGTTAAAATTATACGTTTTCTTATTAAAGAAATAGAACAAATGTTTTTTTTAAAGCCACATAAGAATAAAAATAAAGGGTCAAAAAAACATCTTTGATTAAAAAAAAAACATACGTGGTAGTTTTCTACTCAAAAAAGCATCAACTTTATATTCTTAAAACCGATTAATGAAAAGCATCATCATCAATAAAAAAAACATTTTTTTTAGTTTTATAATTTTAACTATTTTTTCCTGTACTTCAAAAAAGGAAGAGACTAAAACAACATCAAAACAACCGAATATTATTTATATAATGTCCGATGATCATACTACACAGGCGTTTGGAATCTATGGTAGCAGATTATCCAGTTTAAATCCCACTCCTACTTTAGATGCAGTTGCAAAGGAAGGAATGATTTTTAACAATTGTTTTGTTACAAATTCTATTTGTACACCAAGCAGAGCAACCATAATTACTGGCCAATATAGCCAAACAAATGGTGTAATAGATTTAGAAGGAAGTATTAAAACGGAACATCAATATTTACCAATTGAAATGAAAAAATTGGGCTACCAAACAGCCTTGGTTGGGAAATGGCATTTAGAATATCAACCAAATTTCGATTACTATAATATTTTTACAGAACACCATCAACAAGGTTCTTATTTCGATCCAAATTTAACAGAAACTGGAATGAAATATGCAAAATATGGAACACCAGAATACGAAGGAAAAAAGTATGAAGGACACAGTTCTGATGTAATTACAGACATCACTTTAGATTGGTTAAAGAATAAAAGAGACAAAAATAAACCGTTTTTTTTAATGCATCAATTTAAAGCACCACATGACGATTTTGAATATGCACCTCGTTACAAAGATTATTTAAAAGATGTCGAAATTCCTGAACCATCAAGTTTATATGATAATGAAAACAACGGTTCTATTGCAACTCGTGGAAAAAATAATTCATTAATTAATGAAATTGGTTCATCAGTTTCCAAAAGAAATTCCATCAGAAATATGGGAATGCGAATTTGGAGTGATGAGTATATCAAAAGAAATAATCCAGATTTTGATATAACTCAAGTTGAAGGTTTAAGTGATAAAGCATATACCCACAAAACGTATCAAGAATATTTAAAAAGATATTTACGCTGTGTAAAAGGTATAGACGATAATGTTGCCAAATTAATTGCCTATTTGAAAAAAGAAAATTTGTATGATAATACAATAATCGTTTATACAGGAGACCAAGGTTTTATGTTGGGTGAACACGATTATATAGACAAACGTTGGATGTATGATGAATCTATGAGAATGCCATTTTTTGTACGTTACCCAGAAACTATTAAAAAAGGGTCTTACACAGATGCTATTATAAATAATACTGATTTTGCACCCACTTTAATAGATTTAGCTGGAGGAAAAGCACCTGCAAAAATGCAGGGAAATAGCTTTAAACATATTTTAGAAACTGGCAAAGAACCAGAAAATTGGCAACAAGCTACCTATTATAGATATTGGATGCATATGGCGCATAAGCATGCAAATCCTGCTCATTTTGGCATCAGAACCAAAGAATACAAACTCATCTTTTTCTATGGAAAATACTGGGTAGACACCAAAGATCCAAATGCAAAATGGAATAAGAATAGTTGGGGTAATAAGTTTACAATGGATACACCAGTTGCTTGGGAGTTTTATGATTTAACTAAAGACCCAAAAGAAATGAATAATATCTATAACAACCCTGAATACAAGGAAACTATTGCCAATTTAAAAACGCAACTAAAAGCAAAAAGAAAAGAAATTAATGAAGAAGATGGTGCAAAATATCCACACATTCAAAAAGTGATTGATGAACACTGGGATGATTAATAACCACAATAAAAAATAAAATATGAATCGTTTTAGGTTAGTACTTTTAATCAGTTTTTTAATGATTATAAATACAAGTGCAACAATTTTAAAAGATGTTTATGTTAATGAAATAAAAACATCAACTTTTTTAAATGTAAAAGATTTTGGAGCAGTTGGCGATGGTAAAACAGACGATACAAATGCAGTTTTAAAAGCCATAAAAAAAGCACAGAAAACAGAAGGAACTGTTTATTTTCCTCACGGAAATTACGCAATTCATCCTATAAAATTACCTTCGCATATTACACTTTTAGGATATTCTGCTTGGTCTTATGAAAACAAAGGAGGTAAAGACAAAGATTTTAAAGGGAAAACTACCATTACTGCACTTTCTGGAAACGCAAGAGCTTTTTTAGATTTAGACGATTCAAGAGGAACAAGAATTTTAGGTTTGACTTTAGATGGTAAAAATTTAGGAAAATCGATGCACGGAGTTTATGCTAGAAACAGAGGTTCAGAACAATATATTTGTATAGAGGATTGCAGAATTAATTACTTTTCAGGTTCAGGAATTAAACTTGAACGCAGTTGGGTTTTTTCTATCCGTAAATGTTTAATTATGTTTAATAACCAACATGGAATTGATGCAACAGGAGGTTATGATGGTTGGATTATCGATTGTCAATTAACTGCCAATAAATTAAATGGATTATATGCTAAAGGTTCAGCACCAGAAGATATGCCACAATCAGAAATTGATGCCATCCGTTTTTTTGGTACTGCATCTATTATGTTTACAGCCAACAGAGTAGAGTGGAATAAAACTGGTGGAATTGTATTAAATGGTTCTAATTCTATGCAAATAACAGGTTGTTCTATCGATCATAATTTTGGGCCAGGAATTGAGTTAAAAAATTCAACATCCAACACAATTACTGGAAACATTTTTAGATCTAATGGTGTAGAACGTGAAAATGATGGAGATATGTGTAGCCAGTTGATTCTAAAAAACTGCAAAGGTACTTCAGTTACAGGTAATAGTTTATGGGGTTGGTTTGGTAGAAAAGAAGCAAAATTTAGTGCACCTTATCCATATTATGGCATCATTGTTAAAGATTTAGAAGGTTGTGTAATTTCTCAAAACGCTATGTATCACAGTTCCAGTAAAGAAGGTGTTTTAGATTATGGAGGAAACATTAGCACTATAATTACTCAAAATGCGTACGTGCAACCAAATATTGAAACTACAGATAATGGTTGGGTCTTAAAAGGGCGAAAAACAGAAACTAATCAATCTGATAAAGATAAAGAGTAGTTTTTTAAATATTATTTGGGCGTTCCCTAAAAAGGTCGGGCTTTCGCTACTCGCTTTTTTTCTGAAAAAGAAAAAAGAGCTCAAACAAACCGCTCAATCCCTAACGCAAATGCGAACTAATCCTGCAAGGTATTTCCGAGGAACAAGGATTCCTTGTGGATTTTAAAGTAATAAGAGAATAAATACCTACAAGGTTTTAGAAACCTTGCAGGATAAAAAACTTAATTTAAATCATTTATTACGTTTAAAAATCCATAAGTTACACTTCTTCTACTCATTTAAAACGAATTTTGGAATAGATATTTAATCAAAAAATTTCCGTTTCAAATTTGTATAAATGAGAATATTATTGACCTTACTATTAGCTTCTTTTCTTCTTGTAAATTGTACTTCAAAAAATGATGCAATTAAAGAATACAAAACAGATTTTAATCAAAATTGGCAGTTTTATTTATCTCAAGAAAATAAAGAAATTGATGAAGTTTCAGAAAATCAATATAAAAAAGTAAATTTACCTCACGATTGGGTTATAGCACAACCTTTTGACTCTACTTTAGTAAACGATGCTTATGCAACTGGTTATTTGGCAAGTAAAGGATATGGTTTTTACAAGAAAACTTTTAATGTTCCTACTGATGAAAACAAAGAAACCTACATTCTATTTGATGGAGTTTATAACAATTCAGAAACGTTTATCAACGGAAAAAAACTAGGATTTCATCCTTATGGATATTCTCCTTTTTACTACAATTTAATTCCGTATTTACACAAAAACGGAAAAGAAAATACCATTTCTGTAAAAGTTGATCATTCACGTTATGCAGATTCAAGATGGTACACAGGAGCAGGGATTTATAGAAATGTAAAATTATTTACCGTAAATAAATTACATATTCCTATTTGGGGAACTTTTATAACCACTCCAAAAATCACAGAAGAGAATGCTACTGTAAATTTAAAAATAAACGCTCAAAATAATTTTTCTTCGGATGAAAAAGCAACGCTGAAAACAATAATTATTGATGACAATAACCATCAAGTTGCAGAGTTAGAAAGCGAAATTAATATCGAAGCAAATTCATCAATAGAAGTTACGCAAAACATCAATATAGCAAACCCAGATTTATGGGATGTTGAGAATCCTCATTTATACAAAGCTATCACTTCTATTCAAAAAAATAACAAAACCATTCAAAATTACACCACAACATTTGGGATAAGAACCATACGTTTTGATGCAAACACAGGTTTTTATTTGAACGGAAAAAATATGAAAATAAAAGGTATCTGTTTACATCATGATGGTGGTTTGGTTGGTGCTGCAGTTCCAAAAGGAGTATGGAAAAGGCGTTTACAAATTTTAAAAGATGGAGGTGCAAATGCAATTCGTGTTTCTCATAATCCTGCATCCAAAGAATTTTTAGAACTCTGTGATGAAATGGGATTTTTAGTGCAAGATGAATTTTTTGATGAATGGGACAATCCAAAAGACAAGCGTTTCAATCAAAATGAATCGAAAAGTAAAGATTACATCACAAGAGGTTATGGAGAGCATTTTCAAAAATGGGCAAAAGCAGATTTAACAAATGTGATGTTGAGCCATAGAAATCATCCATCGATTTTTCAATGGAGTATTGGTAATGAGATTGAATGGACTTATCCTAGAAACGCTCAAGCAACAGGCTTTTTCGATAATATGAGTTGGGATGGAAACTACTTTTGGTCTGAACCACCTTTTACAACTGCCCAAATTAAAAAGCAATTAGAAACCTTACCAAAAGGGAAATATGATATTGGAAAAACTGCCAATAAACTATCAAAATGGACAAAAGAATTAGACAAAACAAGACCTGTAACTGCTAATTTAATTTTGCCTTCTGCAAGCCATTTATCTGGTTATACAGATCCTTTAGATGTTGTAGGGTACAGTTATAGACGTGTTTTATACGATTATGGACACAAAAATTATCCTGATAAACCCATTATGGGAACTGAAAATTTAGCACAGTTTCACGAATGGAAAGCCATTATGGAACGTCCTCATATTGCAGGAACTTTTCTCTGGACAGGAATTGATTATATGGGAGAAATTAGAGATCCTTGGCCAGTGAGAGTGCAACCTTCTGGAATGCTGAATTCAGCAGGTTTCAAAAAAGGTTCTTATCATATGATGAAAACATTGTGGAATGACGAACCTCACATCCATATTGCAACACAAAACATTGAAAAATCTTTAAATATAATTGATAAAAAAGGAAATATTGTTGCAAAAAATCCTGAACAATGGAAACAAGCGTTGTGGGTTTGGCAAGATGTAAATGAGCATTGGAATTACAATAATAATGAAATGATTTCAGTAGAAATCTATTCGAATTGTGATGAAATTGAACTGTTTTTAAATGATACATCTTTAGGAAAAAAGAAACTATCCGATTTTGAAGATCACATTTACAAATGGGGAGTTCCTTTTGCTGATGGAAAGTTAGTTGCTAAAGGTATTAAAGACGGAAAAAAAATTACATCAGAATTAATCACTGCAAGAAAAGCAACTCAAATTCAGCTTTCATCTGAAGAAAAAAATATCAATGCCAATAATTATGATGTTGCACATATCATTCTTCAACTTACGGATGATAATGGAAACCCTGTAAAAACAGACAACAGAGAAATTACTTTTAACATAGAAGGAGAAGCAAAATTATTAGGAATAGATAATGGTTGGAAAAAGAGTGTTGAGAAATTTCAATCTAATTCAGGAACAACATATAAAGGTAGAACCTTATTAATTATCCAAGCAAAAAACAAAAAAGGGAAAGTTAAAATTACGGCAACTTCAAAAGACTTGCCATCACAAACGATAACAATAAATATTCAATAAATATGAAACTTAAAAATATATTACTCTTTGCTACTATAAGTCTATTTTTTGCTGCTTGTGCAGTCGCAAAAAAAGAAACATCAGAAAAAAAAGAGGTAGCAAAATCTACATCAGTAAAAAACGGAATAAAACAAAAATTAGAAACCAATTTTAATCGTGGAATTATCGCAAAAGCAATTGCAGAGAGTTACCCAGAATTAAATCAAACTTGGGAATTAGAAGCCAATTTTTCAGACGAATTTAATTACGAAGGCAAAAATGATGAGTTTAAAAAGAACTGGAATGACAGCTATTTTAATGGTTGGAGAGGACCTGGTTTAACAGAATGGACATCCAATAATTCTGATGTGAAAGAAGGAAATTTAATTATTTCAGCTTCAAGAAAACCAAATACAAATAGAGTCTATTGTGGTGTAGTTACATCAAAACAAGAATTAAAATACCCTGTTTATACAGAAGTAAGAGCTAAAGTTGCGAATCAGGTTTTATCATCAAACTTTTGGTTTTTAAGCAAAGACGATAAAAGAGAATTAGATGTTTTAGAGATTTATGGTGGAGACAGAGAAAGCGAAAAATGGTTTGCAGCAAATGCAGCTTCTAACACCCACGTTTTTTTAAGAAATGATAGTGATAACTCAATTATAAAAGACATCAATAAATCTGTAAAAAGCAAATTAGCAGATGGCTCTCCTTGGAGAAACGAATTTCACACCTATGGTGCTTATTGGAAAGATGCATTTACAATCGATATTTATTATGATGGAAAATTGGTAAATCAAATACGTAAAGAAAGTATACAAGATCCAGCAAATTTAGGCTTAAACAGAGCAATGTTTATGGTGATTGATTTAGAAGATCACGATTGGAGATCAAGAAAAAACCCTCCAATAACACCAACAGATGCTGAACTTGCTGATGAAACAAAAAACAAGTATTTGGTAGATTATGTAAGAACATTTAGACCCGTTCATAAGAATTAAATAAGAGAATAAATTATAAATGAAAGCTACACAATATCAAGGAAATCAAACATTTTCTGTTATAGAAAAAGAAATAGAAGCACCAAAAAATGACGAAGTAAGAATAAAAGTTGCTTATGTAGGTGTTTGTGGAACAGATGTTCATATTTACCATGGAATGATGGATAAAAGAGTTCAAATCCCTGTAACCATTGGTCACGAAATGTCAGGAGTTATTGATGCTATTGGAAGTGATGTTACTAATTTTTCTATTGGAGAAAAAGTAGTGGTTCGTCCATTAGATGACAGAAAAGCAAAACCATCAGACAAGGGATTCAATCACGTTTGCGAAGAATTAAAATTTATTGGAATAGACAGTCCTGGAGCCATGCAACAATATTGGAATGTACCTGCATTTACGCTTCATAAATTAAAAGTAACTACCGATTTAAAATTGGCGGCTTTAATTGAGCCACTTTCAGTTGCAGCACACGATGTTCGTTTAAGCGAATTAAAAAAAGGAGAAACTGCAGTTGTTTTAGGTGGTGGACCTATTGGTTTATTGGTAGCAATGGTTGCTAAAGAAGTGGGTGCTCAAGTGATTATTTCAGAAGTAAATCCAAAAAGAATTCAAAAAGCAAAAGATTTAGGTTTTGATGCTGTAAGTCCTATTGATATTGATTTAGTACAATATGTTTCTGATAAAACAGAAGGAAGAAAAGCAGATGTTGTTTTTGAAGTTGCTGGTGTACAACCAGCTTTAGATATGATGTGTGAAATTGCAGGAATTAGAGGAAGAATTGTAATGGTAGCCATTCATGGAGAAAAAAAACCAGTGGATTTATTTAAGTTTTTCTGGAAAGAATTAAAATTGATTGGAGCCAGAGTATACGAAAAAGAAGATTATGAAAAAGCAATTGATTTAATCACAACAAATGAATTGCCATTTACAGATATGATAACAGATGTACAACCTTTAAGTAACATTCAACAAGTTTTTGAAAATATAGATAATAATCCTGATGGATTAAAAGTCTTAATGGATTGCCAGTTATAGTAAAAATGTTGAATTGTGTAATTGTTTAATAGGGATGTTTACACTTTTCAACACTTCAACAATTAAACAAAAAATAATAATGAGTATTTTAAATACATTCAGTTTAGAAGGAAAAACAGCTATCGTAACAGGTTGTAAAAGAGGAATTGGCAAAGCAATGGCTGTAGGGTTAGCAGAAGCTGGTGCAAATATTATCGGAGTTTCAGCATCATTAGAATTAAATAATTCTGATGTTGAAAAAGAAGTAATAGCAAGAGGTAAAAAATTCAACGCCTATCAATGCGATTTTTCTGATAGAAAATCCCTGTACAAATTTATTAGTGAAGTAAAACAAGATTTTCCACAAATAGATATCTTGGTAAATAACGCAGGTACAATTTTACGTGCACCAGCAGCAGAACATCCAGATGAAATGTGGGATAAAGTAATTGAAGTAAATCAAACTGCACAATTCATTTTAACCAGAGAATTTGGAAAAGAAATGATTGCAAGAGGTTCAGGAAAAGTGATTTTCACAGCTTCATTACTAACTTTTCAAGGAGGAATTACAGTACCTGGATATGCAGCAAGTAAAGGAGCAATTGGTCAAATGACAATGGCTTTTGCAAATGAGTGGGCAAGCAAAGGTGTAAATGTAAATGCAATTGCGCCTGGATATATTGCCACAGATAATACAGAAGCCTTACGTAATGATCCAGACAGATCAGCATCAATTTTATCAAGAATTCCTGCTGGAAGATGGGGGAAACCAACTGATTTTGCTGGTCCAACTGTATTTTTAGCATCAGATGCAGCATCTTATATGAATGGTTCTATAGTTCTTGTTGATGGTGGTTGGATGGGTAGATAAAAAGCCCTTAATCCCAAAGGAAAATTAACAAGTTTCCTGCAAGGTTTAAAAAAATTGTAGGTATAAATAGAAAAGTGAATAATAAATAATACCTGCAAGGTCAAAAAAAGACCTTGCAGAAAAAAATATATACTGCTTTTGCGCTTTTGCGTTTTTGCGAGAAAAACAAATATTATGTCAGATATTAAAGAATACCAAATGTTTATTGATGGTGATTGGATAACTTCTACATCAGGAGAAACCATAGACATTGTTAGTCCATCAACGCAAGAAATTGTGGCTAGAGTTCAAAACGGAACAGCAGAAGAAGCTATTGAAGCTTTAAATGCAGCAGATGTTGCTCAAAAAGAATGGAAAAAATTACCACCTAGAGAAAGAGCAGATTTGCTGTACAAACTTTCTAATGAAATAAAAGAAAATGCAAATTTTTTAGCGGAATTGTTAGTAAAAGAACAAGGAAAATTATTAAAAGTAGCAAAAATGGAAGTTGCTGTAGCTACTTCTTTTATAGAATATGCTTGTGAAGGTGCAAGAAGAATAGAAGGAGATATTATTCCATCTGATAACCCAAATGAACAAATCTGGATTCAAAAAGTACCAAGAGGAGTTGTAGTTGCAATTACAGCTTGGAATTTCCCTTTTGCTTTAGCAGCACGTAAATTAGGACCAGCATTAATTGCAGGAAATACAATTGTTATCAAACCGACATCAGAAACACCTTTAGCAACTTTAGAGTTAGGGAGTCTTGCTAGCAAAGTTGGTATTCCAAAAGGGGTTATTAATATTTTAACAGGTCCAGGACGTGCAATGGGTAATGCCTTGGTAGAAAGCCCTATTTGTAAAATGGTAACAATGACAGGTTCTACTCCTGTTGGCCAACAAATTGCAAGAAATGCAGCACAAAATTTAACCCACGTTCAATTAGAATTAGGTGGTAAAGCTCCTTTTATTGTTTTTGAAGATGCAGATATTGATGCTGCTGTAGACGCTGCTTTACATTCAAGATTTGACAATTGTGGACAAGTATGTACATGTAATGAACGTATGTATGTTCATAAAGATATATATGATGTTTTTATGGAGAAATTCATCGCGAAAGTGAAAAAGATTAAAGTAGGAGATCCAATGTTAGAAGATTCTGATATGGGACCAAAAGTAAATGCAAACGAATTAAAACATATGGAGCATTTAGTAAAAGTGAGTTTAGAAGAAGGAGCAACTTTAGCCACTGGAGGTAAAAGACCCGAAGGAAAACAATTTGAAAAAGGATATTGGTTTGAGCCAACTGTTTTAACCAATGTTTCTCAAGACATGACTATTGTACACGAAGAAGCTTTTGGACCAATTTTACCAGTCTTAAAATTTAAAACTTTTGATGAAGTAATTGGGTATGCCAACGATTGTGACTATGGTTTAGCTGCAATGGTTTTTACCAATAATATGAACACCATTATGAAATGTAATGATGAACTGGAGTATGGAGAAATCTATGTAAACAGAGGGCATGGAGAACAACATCAAGGGTTTCATAATGGATATAAATTATCTGGTTCTGGAGGTGAAGATGGTAAATATGGTTTTGAACAATATTTAGAAAAAAAGACTTTTTATATAAGACATAAAGTTTAATAAAATGAGTACAGAGATAAAAAAAATAGAAACAAAATTATTTACAGTTCCATTACCAGAAGTAATGTCTGATGCGAAACATGGAGATCATTATCATTTTGAGTTGGTCACTGTCACCATCACTTTAGAAGATGGTAGTGAAGGAACAGGGTATACTTATACTGGAGGAAAAGGTGGTCACGCAATAAAAGCGATGATTGAACACGATTTTACAGAAGTTTTAATCGAAAAAGATGGAACAAATATCGAAGAAATCTACGATTTTTTAGAATGGCATATTCATTATGTGGGTCGTGGAGGAATAGCCTCTTTCGCAATTTCTGCTGTTGATATTGCACTTTGGGACATCAGGTGTAAAAAATTAAATCAACCTTTATGGAAAGTAGCAGGTGGTGCAAATAACACCTGTAAAGCGTATTGTGGAGGTATTGATTTAATGTTTCCAATTGAAAAACTTTTAGGGAATATAAAAAGTTATTTGGAAAGAGGATTTAACGCTGTAAAAATAAAAATTGGTAGAGAAAATTTACAAGAAGATTTAGACAGAATAAAAGCAGTTAGAGCATATATTGGACCAAATGTTACGTTTATGGTAGATGCCAATTATGCTATGACAGTAGAAAAAGCTATCAAAGCAATAGAAGGCTTTAAACAATATAATATTACTTGGTTTGAAGAACCTATTATTCCTGATAATTACAAAGGCTATGCAGAAATTGTGGATGCTACAGATTTTCCTTTAGCAATGGGTGAAAACTTACACACTATTCATGAGTTTGAGTATGCAATGGAGCAATCAAAATTGTCTTTTGTACAGCCAGATGCATCTAATTGTGGTGGTGTTACAGGCTGGTTGGCTGCTGCAAAATTGGCTGCAAAAAATAACATTCCTGCATGTTCTCATGGGATGCAAGAATTACACGTGAGTCTAGTTGCTGCTCAACCCAATGCAGGTTGGTTAGAAGTCCATAGTTTCCCTATTGATGAATATACAATGCGTCCTTTAATGGTAGAAAATTATAGAGCAGTAGCTCCAAATACACCTGGAGTTGGAGTAGAGTTTAATTGGGAAAAATTAGCTCCTCATCAACAATAAAACCTAAATAATGAGTATAGAAATTACAGATAAACAACAAGATTTTTTAGGAATTAGGAATAAAGACAAATTAAGTGCAGCAAGTAAAAGAGCTTTGCAATGGCCTTCAGATTTAGATTGTGATTGGTTTTTTGAGTATGAAATTGAAGACCTTAAAGGAGATTTGGCTTACGAAGAAGGCATTGTAAGAAGAGACCCAAGTGCAATGATAAAGTTTGATGGCAAATATTTTGTTTGGTATAGCAGAAGTGTTGGTCCAACTCAAGGTTTTGCTGGAAATATTTCTGAAGATAAAGTTTTTCCTTGGGATAGATGTGATTTGTGGTATGCCACTTCTTATGATGGTATTACATGGAAAGAAGAGGGTTTAGCTGTAGAAAGAGGAAAAAAAGGTTATTATGATGATCGTTCTGTTTTTACACCAGAAATTATGGAATATGATGGAGTATATTATTTATCCTATCAAACTATAAAAGGAGACTATACAGTTCGTGTAAAAAATGAAGTTGGTTTAGCTTGGTCAAATTCTCCTTATGGACCTTGGGAAAAAAGTAAAATACCTATTTTAAAACCAGCAGATAATGGTATTTGGAAAGGAAAAACACAGAATAGATTTGCAGTAGAAAAAAAGGGGGATTTTGATAGCCATAAAGTACACGACCCTTGTATAATTCCTTACAATAATAAATTCTATTTGTACTATAAAGGTGAGCAAATGGGAGAAGCTATCACCTTTGGTGGTAGACAAATTAGACACGGAGTTGCTATTGCAGACCATCCTAAAGGGCCTTATATAAAGTCAGAATACAATCCAATTTCTAATAGCGGACACGAAATTTGTGTTTGGCCATATAATGGAGGAATATCTTCTTTAATCACTACTGATGGTCCAGAAAAAAACACCTTACAATGGTCTCCAGATGGAATTAACTTCGAAATAAAAAGTGTGGTAAAAGGTGCTCCACATGCAATAGGATTAAATAGATATGTAGACCCAGAAATTCATCCAACACATATTTTAAGGTGGGGTTTAACTCACAAATATATGAATGATGATTATCAATATATAAGAAGGTTTACTACTTGGAAAATGAGACATCATACAGCAAAAGGAGAAATAACAACATAAACAATTAACTAAAACTAAAATATGTCAAGTAAAAAATTCTTTGTAGTCAAAATTGCAGCTATAGTAGCATTAGGAGGATTTCTATTAGGTTTTGACGCTTCTGTTATTTCTGGAGTTGTAAAATTTATAGAACCAGAATTTAATCTTACAAAATTAGAATTAGGTTGGGCAGTTAGTTCCATCACTTTGACAGCTGCATTAGGAATGATGATTGCTGGTCCAATGAGTGATAAACATGGAAGAAGAAAAATACTAAAATTTGCGGCTATATTATTCACAATTTCAGCTGCTGGTTCTGCATTAGCAGGTACATTTATCTCATTGATTATTTTTAGAATGATTGGTGGTTTAGCAGTAGGTGCTGCATTAATTATCGCTCCAATGTATATTGCTGAAGTTGCACCACCAGAAAAACGTGGTCAGTTAGTTTCTTTCAATCAGTTGAATATTGTAATTGGTATTTCTATCGCTTTTTTTACAAATTATTTGATTTTGAAATGGGGAAATTCTGATGCTGAATGGACAAAAACCTTTGGTTTCGACAAATGGAATTGGAGATGGATGTTAGGTTTAGAAGCTATACCAGCAATCTTATATTATTTAGGATTATTTATAGTGCCAAGAAGTCCAAGGTGGTTAATGACTCAAAATAAAAAAGAAGAAGCACTTGTTGTTATGAAAAAAGTAGTTTCAGAAAATGAAGCTATTTCTCAATTAAATGAAGTAGAGCAAAGTATTGCAGAAGATAAAAACAAAACAAAATCCAAAATTAGCGATTTGTTTAAGAAAAATATGCGAAAGGTTATAGTTATTGGTTTGATTGTAGGAATTTTTCAACAAATTGTAGGTATAAATGCAGTTCTTTTTTATGCGCCAATGATTTTTGAACAGACAGGAATTGGTACAGATGCATCTTTTATTCAAGCAGCTTTGGTAGGTGTTACCAATTTAGGGTTTACTATACTTGCCATCTTAACAATCGATAAATTCGGAAGAAAACCATTGTTAATTATTGGAATGGTAGGAATTGCAATCTCTTTGTTTTTATTAAGTTACGGTTTTAGCGAAGCTACTTATACTTTAAATGAGACAGCAATTTCAAACTTACCTGCTGAAATCAATCAAACTAAAATTCTTCAATTAAAAGATAAAGTATTTGAAAGTGATATTGATTTTAAAGCAGCACTTACTTCTACTTTAGGAGAAGAAGCTGCTTTAACACACGAATCAACATTAATTACTGCATCAGCAAATATGAATACTATCCTTATTTTAATAGGAATTATTGGTTTTGTTGGTGCATTTGCAATGTCTATTGGTCCTGTAATGTGGGTATTGTTTTCAGAATTATTTCCGAATAAAATTAGAGGACTTGCCATTTCATTCGTTGGCTTAATAAATTTGGCAGTTGCTTTTTTAGTGCAATTATTATTCCCCTGGCAATTGGCAGAAATAGGAAACACAAACACCTTTTTATTGTTTGGTGTTTTTGCAGTGATTGGTTTGGTTTTAATCTGGATAAAAGTTCCAGAAACAAAAGGAAAATCATTGGAGGAATTGGAAGAATTATTAGTAAAATAAAATTTAATATTAAATAAAATGAAGCAATTTATATTCTTTTTAATGCTTTCTATATTTTTTATAGGATGTAAAAATGAAAAAGTTGAAGACGCTAAAGATGTTTTAGTCTTATTAGATTTTGATACAAATTTTAAGCAATCTCAAGTAATTCCTCAAGATGCAACCTTCGAATTAATTAAGAATTCAGATGATAACCTTCTAAAAGTGAATAGTGGTTTTACAGCTGATAAACCAGGAGTTGTAATTAAAGAATCTGCAGATAAACCTTGGGATTTAACAGGGTATAAAACTGTAAAAGCAGATGTTACCAATAAAGGTGATGAAGCGATTCAAGTAGAAATGTTTGTGGGCGATGACCCAGATGGTTTGGTAAAATGGTATTGTTCAGATTATATGGACATAAATCCTGGAGAAACTAGAACTATTGCTGTAAATTTAGCTTGGACAGAAGATTGGGCGTTTTCGCCTCAAATTGAAGTCAATGGAATGCGTGGTGTTCCAGGAAAATTAAAAACGGATATTCAAAAAATAAATCAGGTTTCTTTTAACTCACGTTATGCAAAAAATAGTACACATTATACAGTAGATAATATTAGAGCAGAAGGTAAATTAGAGATAAGAAATCCTAAAAATTTCTTTCCTTTTATTGATGAATTTGGACAGTTTATTCATAAAGATTGGGAAGGTAAAATGCATTCTAATCAAGATTTAGTAGAAAGTGCAAAGAACGAATTAGCACATTTAAATAAAAGTATAGGGCCTAAAAATATTGGAAAATTTGGAGGTTATACAAAAGGTCCAAAATTAAAAGCAACTGGTTTTTTTAGAACAGAAAAAGTCAATAATAAATGGTGGATTGTTGATCCTGAAGGATATATCTTCTGGACAGCTGGTTTAAATTGTGTGGCTTCAGATGCTGTTTATACTGGTGTTTCTGATAGAGAAAACTATTTTAAAGAACTACCTAGTAGAGATTCTGATTTTGGTCAATTTTACTCTAAAGGAACATTTACTTCTCACGGATTTTATTTAGATAAATTACCTTACGATGCTTATAATTTTTATCAAAGTAATCTATTTAGAAAATATGGTGATGATTGGTTGGCATCTTTTAGAGATGTTGCTCACAAAAGAATAAAAGATTGGGGAATGAACACGATTGGTTTTATGTCCGATTTTGGCGCAACAAAACAACACAGAACTCCTTATGTGGGATCAATTTGGATAAAAAATACGCCAAAAATTTTAGGTTCTGAAGGTTTTTGGGGTAAATTTCATGATGTCTTTGATCCAGCTTTTAGAATTGCTGTAAAAAATTCAATTGAATCTCAAAAAGAAGGCGCAAACGACCCTTGGTGTATTGGTTATTTTGTAGATAATGAATTGTCTTGGGGTTTACCAGGTTTTTTAGCAATTGGAGTTTTAAAAAGTGATAAAAGTCAACAAGCGAAAATTAAGTTCATTAAAAATCTAAAAAATAAATACAAAAAAATTGAAGTATTAAATGCTGTTTGGAAAACAAAACACAATTCTTGGGATGATTTGTTAAAATCAACAATTCCACCAAATGAAGCAAATGCTAAAGAAGATTTAATTGCTTTTTATGGAGAAATTGTTGATACTTATTTTAGAATTATTAATGAAGAACTAAAAAAAACAGCTCCAAATCAAAATTATTTAGGATGTAGGTTTGCTTGGGCAAATAATGATATTGTACTTTCTACAGCTGGTAAATATTTAGATATTATGAGCTTTAATAAATACGAATATAGTATCGAAAACTTCAAATTACCAAAAGGAGTAGACAAACCAGTTATGATTGGAGAATTTCATTTTGGGGCTTTAGATAAAGGTAGTTTTCACGTAGGAATAAAAAAAGCAAGAAATCAAGCAGAAAGAGGACAAATGTATCAAGATTATATTCGAGGTGCTTTAAGACATCCAAATATTGTAGGTGCACATTGGTTTCAATATATAGATGAACCAAATACAGGACGTTTTGATGGTGAAAACTACAACGTTGGTTTTGTAGATATTGCTGATAATCCTTTTGAAGATTTAATCAAAAAAGTAAAAGAAACTACGTATTCTATGTATGATTATCGAATAAACAATTCTTTTAAACAATAAAACAAATTTTGTTTTTATAAAGTTTAATTTTTAGTTGTAAAAAAACCATTTGTTTTACATTTTAAATATTCTGTTTCCTTTAGCTATCAATCATAAAGATACTTTTGTGTAATACATCAGATATATTAAGTATAGAAAAAAATGATAATGGTAAAAAAGAAATTAGTGTACCTATTAAACTTATTCTTAATTTTTGGAATATTATTTGCTTGTAGTAGTGATGATGGTGAAGAAAATTTTCCTGAAGACACTCAAAATCCAACTATTACCTGTCAAGCTAATATTAATGTAAATATTGCTTCTACTGAAAGTTCAGTAGCAATTACTTATCCATTGCCAACAGCAACAGATAATGTTAGTGCAAGAGTTATTCTTTTAAAAGGATTAAAGTCTGGAGAACAATTTCCTGTTGGAACTACTACCAATACTTTTAGAGCATTTGATGAAGCAGGAAATTCTGTTGAATGTAGTTTTGATGTTATTGTAACAAGAGACTCACCATCTAATAACCAACCTTATTTTATTGGAAATGACCCAAAACCAACTGGTAAAAAATGGACTAAAGTTGAAAATTTATCTGATGATTTTAACGGAACAACTTTTGATGATGTAAAATGGCATCGAAATCCTTCTACAGATGGTTTTAACTGGCGAGGAAGACCTCCAGGATTATTCAAATCTGAAAATGTTACAGTTGCTAATGGAAATTTAAATGTCGCTGTTCAAAAGTTGGCATCTACACAAACAGTAAATGGAAACGAGTATACACATAGTGGAGCAATTATACGTTCAAAGAAAGTTGCTGTTCAAGGCCAATATTATGAATGTAGAATGAAAGCAAATAGTACAGTGATGTCTTCTACTTTTTGGATTGCCTATAAACAAAGTTGTAGTTCTGGTCCTGTTAGAAAACTTGAATTGGATATTCAAGAATGTGTAGGACGTGTTCATAATGGTACTTCAGATTGGGCAAAAGATTATGCTAACATTTTCGCTTCTAATACTTGGAGACATCAAAGAACTTGCGATACTGGCGAAAACGAATCGAAACAATCACCTGGTAAAACTATATTAAGCGAAGAAAATAATTCAAGATATTTTGTATATGGTTGCTGGTGGAAATCTCCAACAGAAATTTTATTCTATTTAGATGGAGAATACACACACTCTATTACACCACCTACAGATTTTGATTTAGAAGGGCATATAACAATGGCAATTGAAACCTATGATTGGAATCCTGTTGATGATGCAGGGAGTATATTTAACACAGGCTCTGTTGATGAATTGACCACTAAATACGATTGGGTTAGAACTTGGAAGTTAGAAGATGAATAATATTAGAGAATTAGTTTGATATAATTGCCAAGTTATCAGATTTTACTCCTTCCACAGAAGCAGAAACTAAAATTTTCCCTTGCTCTTTAGTCGATTGTACAATTATAATAGCTTTTCCTTGATGCGTGATAATCTTATTTGTTTTATGAGATTGCACATTCATTTCCCAACCATTATCAACGCCAATATTTTTTGCTTCGCCAGATAAATTGAAAGTTACTTCTTGGTCGTTATCTGTAATTAAATTTCCATTTTTATCTAATAAATTAATCGTGACAATTGCTACATCATAACCATCTGCATTCAACTCATTTTTGGTCGATTCAATTTTAATTTTTGTAACTGTTTTGCTTGTTGTATTTAAAATATATTCATCCGCTTTTTTACCATTATCATAACCAACTACTTTTAATTCTCCTTTAGAATATGGAACTAACCATTTAATAATGTGATCTGTGTCTGTAAAATCTGCGAGTTTCTGTTTTCCTAAAGATTTGTTATTTAAGAATAATTCTGCTTCTTCACAATTGGTATATGCCTGTACTACAATAGCTTCATTAGTATCATATTTCCATTTTGGATATACTTTATACCATTCCCATTTACGTAGCATTTTCCAAACTGGTGGAGGTGTAAATTGCATTTCAAATTTCCAGCCATTTTTTTTAGAAAATGAAAATTCACTCTCACTTTCTGGAGTTGTAACCATATATACTTTTGGTTCATCTTTCCAAAGGGTTTCATAAAAATGACCTCTTGGTGTTTTAAAACCTGCGTAATCAAAAAACGAAATATTCAAGCCTTTTCTTGGCCAAGGACCAGCTTCACCTAAATAGGCAAAACCTGTCCAAACGAAAATTCCAGATACAAAATCACGTTCTATTACGCTTTTCCATTCGTCATAATTCCCCCAATTTTCAGAACCTAAAATAACTAAATTAGGATATGCTTTATGAGCAACATCATATTCTGTTGCTCTGTAATTAAACCCAAAAACGTCAACCGTTTTTCCATAACCACTTGCCATTCCAACAGAAGGTAACACACTACCACAAGTTACAGGCCTTGTTGTATCTTCTTCTTTTACCCATTTTGTAAGTTTTTTTGCAATGCTTGCTAAAGGATCTTTTCCATCAATATTTTTATGGAAAACTTTTTTAATAATTGCTTCATCATAAGTAGGAACAAGCTCATAACCTTGATCGCTAGATTTTGCATTTACTTCAGCAAAAGTTTTTGGATAATGAGAAAAAGTCCATTCAATTTCGTTACCAATACTCCACATAAATACAGATGGATGATTGAAATCTCTTCGAATTAAATCTTTCAAATCACGTTCTGCCCATTCATCAAAAACTGCTGGGTATGATTTTGACGATTCCATAGAAGCTGCATTGTCTCCAATATGAATTTTACTCTTTTTTTTAGGTTCATTCCATTCGTCAAAAGCTTCATTCATCACTAAAATTCCTTGAGCATCACAAACTTCTAACAACTCAATTGCGTGTGGATTATGTGCAAATCTTATCGCATTTACACCAATAGATTTTAGTTTTTCAACACGATATTCCCAAATTGCTTTTGGCACTGCTGCACCAACAGCACCAGCTTCGTGATGTAAATTGACACCTTTTATTTTTACATTTTTTCCATTTAAAAAGAAGCCTTTATTGGCATCAAAACGAATAGAACGAATTCCAAAAGTTTCTGTTGTATTGTCAATTATTTTTCCATTTTGAAGTAAATTTACTTCTAACTTGTACAAATTTGCATTTTCAGTTGACCATAATTTTGGATTTTTAATATCAATTTTGATAGTTGCTATTTCGTCAATATTGGAAATTTCTTTATCGTTTTTAGTGATTTCATTACCATTGTTGTCGAAAATTTTATAATTCAAAGAAAGATTAGACACATCTTCAGCTGATGAATTTTCAAGTTTTGTATTGATATTTACAACTGCATTTTCAGTCGTAACTTCTGGAGTTGTTATTTGAATTCCCCATTGAGCAATGTGTAATTTCGATTGTTTAATCAATTGCACTTTTCTGTAAATTCCAGAACCTGTGTACCAACGTGAATCTGCATAGGCTTTTCTATCAACTTTAACAGCAATCACATTTATTGAACCATCAAAATTTAAATAATCTGATAAATTATAAGAAAAAGAGCTATAACCATTTGGTCTTTTTCCAAGAAAATGTCCATTAATCCAAACTTCAGAGTTGTTATAAACTCCATCAAATAGCACAGAAATGTGTTTGTTCTTATCATCAACATTTACAATAAACGTTTTTCTGTACCAACCAATTCCACCTTCTACAAAACCTGTACTTGAAGCAGTTTCTCCCTCTTTTTGGTATCCTTTTTCAATACTCCAATCGTGAGGAACATTTAATGTTCTCCAATTTGTATCATCTAAATCAATTGCTTCTGCATTTGGTTCATTTGCTAAAGAAAATTTCCAATTTTGATTAAAATCTTTAACAACTCTATGATTATCATTTTTTGAACACGCAGCTATAATTAGTATTCCTATTAAATAAAAAAAATATTTCATCAGTTTATTATCTATTAACTAATTTCCAAGACCTTACCCAGTTATAAGTAGTGGTTCTATCTTCTTTAGAACCTGTCATTCCTCCATCTTCAGGAACAGGATTCCAGTTATAGGTTTCTACCACCAATCTTAAATGCATATCAATATCAAAATCTGCTGGAGGTTTTACTTTAGATTGAAATTTACCATCTAAAAAGAATAAAATTTCGTCTTTAGATTTCCACCAAACTCCATAAACGTGAAAATCGTCATATACTTTTCCACCTAAATCTGCACGTGCTTTTTCTGATGCCTTTACATAATCACAACCTTCAGGAATATTTCTACTATGGGTATTTGAGTTCATAGCTTGGTCAAAATATTTCATCCACTCTGCCTTATTTGTAATCTCGCCAACGCATTCTGTAATATCTAATTCTGTAACTCTTTTATCACAACCATTTGCTTTGCTTCTGTCATTTATCAACCAAAAAGTTGAAGACATAAATGTTTTATTCGCTTTCATTTCACATTCATAATAACCGTATTTCATCGATTTTCTAGAACCAACAAAACCACCTCCGTGTGTAAATGTTTGATTATTTTTAATGATAGGTTTTGGCAATAGTGTAGTTGTTATTTGTAAACTACCATCTTTAACCTTGATATTATCAGCTACAAATAAACCTGGTGCTCTACCAATCCAACCTTGACCATATATTTGCCATTTTCTTTCATTTACTTTTTTGCCATCGAATTCATCAGACATTTTTTTTACCAATTTCCATTTTTTGTCAGCTGGTTTTGGGTCTTCTCCGTCTTTAAAAGTTGGTGATTTTTGTGCAAAAAATGTTGTTGTAATTAAGAATACTATAATTAATAAACAGTTGCTTTTTTTTGATATTAAATTCATTTTTGGTGGCATTAATTTTATCACTATTTAATCATCAGTTTTTTAACAATACTTTTTCCATTATTTATAAAAGTTATAAAGTACAATCCTTTATTTTTTAAAGAGCTGATGTCTAAATCTAAATTATTGTTTTCAAATTTGGAATTCATTATATTTTGTCCTAATAAATTATGAACAGAAACAGTTGTAATTCCTTCTAAAAATTCAGTTTTAATATGCACCAAACCACTTGCAGGATTTGGGAATAATTCAATGTTAACATTATTTTTGATAAAACTCGCAGATGAAAGTACCAATTGAGAACTAGTAACTTTATCAATTATTTGAGCGTCAGTTCCACCATTTGGTCTAATATCTGCAACCACTTTATAAGTATCATTTGCTAATGCATTTGTTAGAGAAAATGTGATTTCGTTATTACCAAAACCTTCCAAACCATTTACAGTTTTTTTATAAACTTCATTGTTTGCAGCATCGTGCACGTAAAAATTAATTTCTCTGTTTACATTCGCTTTGTAATTGTAAGAAACGGTTAAAGAAGTGTTTCCGTTTGTTACAGTTGGTGTTGTATTAAAATCGATATCTTCAGTAAAAATTGGTGCTTTTGTAACAATTGTATTTTTTTCTATGACTTCAAAATTATCTCCAAAAGCTTCATTTGCATCAGATTGTGTATAAAAATAGAATTTAATTTTAGTTTCTGTTCCTGTAGTAAATTCTAAATCGGCTTGTTCGTAAGTTGTATTTGTTAAATGTTTAGATGCTAAAATAGCACCACCTATAATATTTTCTTTTGCTCCTAAAATTACATTTCCGCTTACAACTTTAGCAAAACATTTAAGATTATAAGTTGTATTTGGTTTTAAAATTACTGCATATTCGTGTGCACCATTTCCTTTAATATGTGCAGCATAAATACCTTCATAAACATCAGTTGAAGTAACATTTCTTATAGTGCCTCCCCAACCTGTCCAGTTTGTTAAATCGCCATTTTCGAAATCATTATTTTCTAGAGGAATGCTACCCTCTGCACCAAAAATTGGAGTTAGTCTGTAACTTCTAACCCAATCATAATAAACAGTATTTATAGCGTCGTTATTTAATTCTGTATCTGTAGGGTATGGTGTTAACCAATTATAAGTTTCTGATACCATTGCTATGAACATTGGTCTATCAAAAGGATTTGCATCTATGGTTGTATTAAAAGAAACGGTTTCTCCTAATCTACCATCAGAATAAAAAGTAGCCGATTTTGTGTTTTTCCAATACATCCCATAGGTATGATAATCTTCCCAAACTTCACTACTTAACTCATTAGATTCTGTACCATTTGAATAAAAAGTTTCATCAGATTCTCCACAAGGAATATATCTAAAATGTGTGTTGGATTTCTGTTTTGTTCTAAAAGATGAAGATTGATTTCTTGTATCTCCAACAGCTTCAACAATATCTAGTTCTTGACTATAAGAATCTGATGTGCAATTTGAGGTGTAATAATTTTGTTTGCTATTTGACAACCAAAATGTTGAAGACATTGCAATTTTAGAGGATTTCATTTTTGCTTCATAATACCCAAAATGAGCATTTTCATCTACAGATGTAACTGCGCCACCAAACATTGTATAATTACCTTGAGGCGAATCTAATTTTCCACTTTTTAATTGCATTGTTCCATCTTTTACACTTACTGCAGAAGATTCAAATCTTGCAGGTGGACGACCTTGCCAACCTGTTAAAAAAGTATTTCTCCATTTAGAAGTATTTAAAGATGTTCCATTAAATTCATCAGAATATTTATCATATAAAACCCATCTAAAACCTTTTGCTGGTTTTGGAGGTTGAGAATTTATTTTAATAGAAATAGTTATAAATAGTAATAAGAAAAAGAATTTCTTCATAACAGAAAGTGTAAATAATTTTGATTGTTTATCTCAATCAAAATTAGAAAGCAATAATTATAACTAGGGATAAAAACAGTTTTTTTAAGACTATATATGTCTTTAATATTTATTCTGTTAATTTTTTTTTGAATTGACTTAATATAATATCAAATAAACATTTGTTGCTCTATTAAATACATCTGTTATTCTTACTAATCCATTTATCAACTACTTTTAAATTCTAGTAATTTTTCATTTTAAAGCTGAAAATTCAGCAGAAAATATTTGGTTAAACAGATTTATTTTAAATAAAAAAACTATAAAAATGAACAAAAAAACAAATACTTTAAAGGGGATTTTTTTCCTGTTTTTATGTTGTTTCTCATTAAATAACAATGCACAAAATAAGGTGTTGTTTGTAAAAGATGTGCCAGTAAAAATGAAAAGTCAAAGTACCTATTCATTTTTTATTGGATACGAAGTTGAAGAAGATTCAGATTTAGCAATGGATATTTCTGGAGGGTCAAATAAATTTTGGGCAGGAAAAACAGTTCCAGTAGCAAAGGGAAAAGGCGTTTTTCAATTTACTATTTCAACCAACAAAACACCAAGCCCAGGAAAAGGATATAGAGTTTTAGTATCAGTTAGAGAAAGAGGAGGTGATTGGAAAACCGAAAAAGCCAGTTCTATCATCAGAAATGTAGAAATTACAAGTAAAGATAAAGTTGTAACAGATGATGCTACTTTTTCTTTAGCAACTCCAACCTCATTAACAAGCCGCGAAAAATTTGAGTTCGAAATTAATTACAAAGCAAGCGAACCAAGATTGTTACAAGTTGCACTTTGGAATGGTGGACAATGGATTGGAGCAAGTAAAAATAAAACTATACAAACAGGAGAAGGAACTGTAAAAGTAACCATTTCTACAGGTGCTCCTGCAGTAGGAAATACGTATAGATATGTATTGTATTATGGTTCTGGAGCAGGTTTTCCAAACACAAATATTGTAAGTAAAGAACTTTCTGGAATACAAATAACAAAAGCCGTTAAGACTTTAACTTTAGATGATTTAAAAGAGAAGAGTGTTACGATTGCTATCAACAAAAATTCATCAGAATTAACTTTACCCATACAATCTTCTTTTGAGTTTATTAGAATAATAACCACTAGAGGACAAATTATAAAGGAAAGTAAAAACACGAATACAATTTTAATAAATGATTTACCAAAAGGCAGTTACTATGCAATTACAAATACAGACGATTTTTACAAATTTTCTAAATTTTAAAATGATGAGTAAAAATTATATAATTGTATTTATCTTTTTGATAACAGTCCCTTTTTTTTCGCAAGAAAATGAAGTCAAAATAGATTTTACAACACAAAAGTTTATTGGTAATGAAAGCGAATTAAACAGAGCAAAATATTTTGCAATTCACGATTCTTACACAAGTTGGGATTTAGCTTCTGATGGAGAGTATTTATTCAAGAATTTAGGTATAGAATATGGACGAACTTTTGGAGGTCCAGCTCCTTTTAGAAAATCAAAAACAGAATTACAATCGATTTCTGAAGCAGAAGGAAGATCAAAATGGAGCAATGCAAATATTAAAAAAAGCCCACTTTTTAAAGAATTTGGTACTGCAGATTTTGTAATTACTGACCATCCAAGAGATGCTTTTCAGTACAGTTATAAAGATTACGATAAAATTGCAGCGTATAATGTCGCTTTCTTAAAGAACGCTTATCCTATTACTCCAAAATATTATGAGGTAATGAACGAGCCTTTTGTACACGCAAAAGACTATGTGAAAACTTGGGCAGAAACACCTGCTGTAATAGTAGAAATGTCTAAAGTATTTAAAGCAGTTGCAGACAAAGTGCATCAAGAAATTCCAGGAATGCAAGTTGGTGGTTATGCATCTGCTTATCCAGAAGTAGAAAAAGATAATTTTGATTATTGGAATACTCGTATGAAAACATTTATGGATGTTGCAGGAGAAAGTATGCAATTTTTTGCAACACATATTTACGATGGTAGAAATGTTCAAGGAGATTTTACCTTACGTTCTGGAAGTAATTCTGAAGCCATTTTAGATTTAATAGAAGCATACAGTTATAAAAAATGGAAGGTTGTAAAACCACATTTAATATCAGAATATGGCTTTACAGCCCAAGGTTTGGTGGGTAAACCTTATTCGCCAAAATTGAATGGAACTTGTTTAATAGCTTACAATAAAATATTAATGCAATTGTTAGACAAACCAGATCGTTTGGTAAAAGCAATTCCATTTATTACTGCAAAAGCCACTTGGTTTTATAATGATAAAAATCCAGACGGTTATCCTTATCCTTGGGTAATTAAAAAGAAAGAAAAAGACGGTTCTTACAGTTTCACACATCTTAAAAAATTCTATGAATTATGGAAAGGGATTTCTGGAAAAAGAACTGAAGTTGCCTCTAATAACCCAGATATACAAATACATTCTTTTATTAAAAAAGGGAAGAGTTTTGTAGCCATTAACAACTTGACAGATGAGAAAAAAGAAGTAAAAGTCTCGTTTTTAAATAATAGTGATAAATATATCAAAAATATCACTTTAAGAAGATTATATACAACAACTACTGGATTGCCACGATTGGTTTTTTATACAAATATTAAAAGCCTAAATACTGTTAATTTAAAACCTGGAGAGACAATTATAGCAGAATGTGACATTACAGATTTTGATTTTAAAAATTCAATAAAAGAACAAAATTTTTATACAGAAACTTATTTACAATCTATTCAAAAAAATAAGACTTTATCATTCACTTTTAACGAATTGCCGGCAGTTACAAATGGAAGAACTTCTTTAAAAATGGGAATTGGTAGAAATCACGATTTAAGTAAAAAACCAAAAATAACTGTAAATGGAAACTCAATTGAAGTACCTAATAATTGGGCAGGTTATGATCAAGCAAGCAGGAAATTATTTTTTGGAGTGATAGGAATCCCTTTTGATGTAAAATATTTAAAAACAGGAGAAAACATAGTAAATATTGCGTTTCCAGATGATGGAGGACATTTAAGTTCTTTAATTTTAAATGTAGAAAATAAGAAAAATTAATCATCTGTTCTACAAAATAAAACATAAGTGAATTAAATGTTTCGCCAAAAAAACATTCTTTGTAGTGTATTAAACTAACTGAAAAACGATTACGAATGAATTCTAAAATTCTCATCCTTATTTTAACTTTAAGTATTGGTTTTACTTCTTGTAAAACTGAAAAAAAAGGAATAGCTCAAAATATTGAAACGAAAAAAGTATTTGAACCAAACTGGGAATCAATCAAAGCAAATTATAAAGATCCAGAATGGTTCAATCAAAAGAAATTTGGAATTTTTATTCACTGGGGAGCTTATTCAGTACCAGCTTATGGGTCTGAATGGTATCCAAGAAATATGTATATGGATTCAACTCAATTTACGGCGGAATTAAAATTACAAAGAAATGGACCTTCAAAAGAACACCAACATCACTTAAAAAATTGGGGAAAACACAAAGACTTTGGTTATAAAGATTTTATACCATTGTTTAAAGGAGAAAATTTTAATGCAGCAGAATGGATAGATTTATTTAAAAAAGCAGGTGCAAAATATGTAGTTCCTGTTGCAGACCATCATGATGGTTTTGCCATGTACAAATCTAATACAACTCGTTGGAACGCTGTAAATATGGGACCTAAAAAAGATATTTTAGGAGAATTGATGAAAGAAGGTCGTAAAAAAGGAATGATTATGGGCGCTTCTTCTCATTATGCTTTCAATTGGTCTTTTTTCAATAAAAAAGATCATTTTGATACTACTAATCCTGCTTATGCAGATTTATATTCGAAGAAAGGAAAAAACTTAAATGAGCCAGTTTCAGCAGAGTTTAAAGAATTATGGTGGGCAAGAACAAAAGATTTAATCGATAATTATCAACCAGACATTTTATGGTTCGATTTTATGTTAGACACTCCAGAATGGAGAGAATATCGTCCAAAATTAGCAGCATACTACTACAATAAAGGTATTGAATGGGGAAAAGAAGTGGTTTTACAAGACAAAAATTTCTACGAACAAGCATTTCCAGAAGGTACAGTTATTTACGATTTAGAAAGAGGTAAATTGCCAGGAATTAGAAAATTACCTTGGCAAACAGATACCTCTATTGGTAAAAATTCTTGGTCTCATGTTACAAACTGGAAATCTAGAACAGCCAATTCTTTAATTGATGATTTAATAGATATTGTTTCTAAAAACGGAAACTTATTATTAAATGTTGGTCCAAAAGCAGATGGAACAATTCCAGAAGACCAACAAAAAATATTATTAGAAATTGGAGAATGGCTAGATATGAATGGTGCAGCAATTTACGATACCAAATATTGGAGAACTTTTGGTGAAGGACCAACAGAAGTAGGTAC
Organism: Polaribacter porphyrae; assembly: GCF_002954685.1. GTDB lineage: Bacteria > Bacteroidota > Bacteroidia > Flavobacteriales > Flavobacteriaceae > Polaribacter > Polaribacter porphyrae. Next base: position 3,672,416 of record NZ_MSCN01000001.1, read on the forward strand.
AGGACACCATTCAGAAGGGGGGAATAAAGATTTTACGGGTCAAGATATCAGATTTACGCAAAAAGAAGGAAAAGTTTATGCAATTATGATGGAATGGCCAGAAAATAAAAGTGTACTGATAAAATCGATAACCCCTGAAGATAAAATATCAAAAGTAAAAATGTTAGGTAGCAATGCTAACTTAAAATGGTCACAAAGTGATAAAGGTTTATTGGTAAGAATGCCAAAAGAAAAACCAGGAAATCACGCTTTTGTACTAGAACTAACTTTATAATTTTTTGAATTTTGTTAAGAAGAGAAAAGAGTATATCAACCAAAAGATATGCTCTTTTTAAACTTAATTTAAATTTTTACTTCATAAAAAATCAACTAAAAATGAAATACATCGTTTGTGAAAAACCCGGAGAATTTCTTTTAAAAGAAAAGGAAGCACCAAAAAGAAAAGAAGGAGAAGCTTTGTTACAAATTAATAAAGTAGGTATTTGTGGAACAGATTTACACGCTTATTCAGGAAATCAAGCATTTTTTACCTATCCAAGAATTTTAGGACACGAATTAGCATCAGAAGTTTTAGAAATTGATGAAAATGAACAAGGAATAAAAGCAGGAGATAAAGTAGTTGTAATGCCTTATGTAAGTTGTGGAAAATGCATTGCTTGTAGAAATGGTAAAACAAATTGCTGTACAAATATTACAGTTTTAGGAGTTCATGGAGATGGAGGAATGCAAGAACAAATTACAGTACCAGCAAAAATTTTATTAAAAGCAAACCATCTTTCAGATAATGAAATGGCTATTGTAGAGCCTTTGGCAATTGGTGCGCATGCAGTAAGAAGAGCTGCCATAAAAAAAGGAGAAATTGTAGCGGTTGTTGGAGCTGGTCCTATAGGAATTGGCATTATGAAATTAGCGCAAATTGCAGGCGCAAAAGTAATTGCAATTGATATGAATGAAGAGCGTTTAAAATATGCTAAAGAAAAAATTGGAGTTGATTATATAGTAAAAGCAGGAGATACTGCTGTTGAAGAAATATCAAAAATTACCAATGGAGATTTATGTACAGCCGTTTTTGATGCGTCAGGAAATAAATATGCATTAGAAGCTTGTCCAGATTATATGTCTCATGGAGGTCGTTTTGTATTGGTAGGATTATCAAAAGGAGAATTGACATATACACACCCCAAAATACACGCTAAAGAAATGACTTTGATGTGCAGTAGAAACGCAACTACAGAAGATTTTCAGCACGTTATTAATGTGTTAGACCAATTTCCTACAGAATCATTTATTACACATTCTGTAGATTATACAGAAATGATTTCAAATTTCGATAGTTGGTTAAATCCAAAAACTGGTGTTATAAAAGCCACTGTAAGTTTTAATTAGAGGAAAATTATGTCTAAAAATTACGTTCAAATAGATCCAAAAGACAATATTATTGTTGCCATAACTCCTTTAGAAAAAGGTTTAAAAACGTTGGTTGCAGGTAAAGAAGTTGTTTTAAAAGAGAATATCAAACAAAAACATAAATTTTCATTAAATAATTTTAATATCGGTGATGAAATTTTTATGTACGGGGTTTTAATTGGTAAAGCTACTGAAACCATTTTAGAAGGTTGTGCAATTACGATTCATAATGTAGTTCACGCTTCAGCTACATTTAATGATGCTAAAGAAAAGTTTACGTGGACAGCACCAGATGCATCTAATTTTAAGAATAGAACTTTTAATGGATATCATAGAGCTGATGGAAAAGTTGGCACTGCAAATCATTGGTTAGTAATTCCATTAACATTCTGTGAAAACAGAAATTTAGATGTTTTAGAAGGTGCTTTATCAGAAAAATTAGGCTACGAAACAAAAAAAGATTTTGCTGTTGATACTGATGCATTAATCAAAAAATACAAAGCAGGAGCAACATCAGAAGAAATTCTAAATACGCCAATTATCACTACAAAAGAGGAAATCTCAAAGAATAGACTATTTCCAAATGTAGATGGAATCAAATTTCTAAAACACGATGGAGGTTGTGGAGGAATCAGACAAGATTCAGAAGTTTTAGTAAAATTATTAGCAGGTTATATTACAAACCCTAATGTTGCTGGAGCCACAATTTTTAGTTTAGGTTGCCAAAATGCACAGATAGAAATGTTGCAAAAAGCAATTGAAGATATTGACCCAAATTGTGCAAAAACAGTTCACTATTTAGAACAACAAAAAAGTGCAAGCGAAAGACATTTAATAGAAGAAGCTGTAAAACACACTTTTATTGGTTTAACAGAAGCAAATAAAATTTCAAGAAAACCAGCACCTTTAAGTAAACTGACTTTAGGTTTAGAATGTGGAGGTTCAGATGGTTTTTCAGGAATTTCTGCAAATCCAGCTTTGGGTTTTGCTTCAGATTTGTTGGTGGCTTTAGGAGGAAGTCCTGTTTTGTCTGAATTTCCAGAATTAAATGGCGTGGAACAAGAACTCATTAACAGATGTGAAACTGCAGAAGATTCAAAAAAATTCTACGATTTAATGCGAGCTTATTCTGCATCAGCAGTGGCAGTTGGTTCTGGGTTTGAGAATAATCCTTCACCAGGAAATATCAAAGATGGTTTAATTACAGATGCTATGAAATCTGCAGGAGCAGCTAAAAAAGGGGGAACTTCCCCTGTTGTAAAAGTGTTAGATTATACAGAACAAGTTACAAAACCAGGTTTAAATTTATTGTGTACACCAGGAAATGATGTAGAATCTACAACAGGTTTAGTGGGTTCTGGTTGTAATGTGGTGGTTTTTACTACAGGTTTAGGAACACCCACAGGAAATCCAGTTGCACCCGTTTTAAAAATGTCGAGCAACACTAATTTATACGAACGTATGAATGACATTATAGATATTAATGCAGGAACTGTAATTACTGGCGAAGATACCATTGAAACTATGGGCGAAAAGATTTTAGACCATATTATTAGAGTGGCAAGTGGAGAAACTCCATCAAAAGCAGTTTTGCACGGAAATAACGATTTTATTCCTTGGAAAAGAGGGGTGTCATTATAATCAAAAACTTAACCTGCAAGGTTTCAAAAACCTTGTAGGTTTAGAAAATTCAACTAACAAAATCATACCTACAAGGTTAAGAAAAACCTTGCAGGAAGAAAAAAGAAAAAATGCAAGAATTAAACAGAATAACAGTCAAAGCAAATACATACACAGAACGAATTATACAATTTGGAGAAGGTAATTTTTTAAGGGCTTTTGCGAATTGGATGATTCACGAGATGAATAAAAAAGCCAATTTTGATGCTGGTGTTGTAGCAATTCAGCCTATAAATCAAGGGTTGATTAAAATGTTGAATGACCAAGATGGATTGTACACTTTGTATTTAAATGGGATTAAAAACGGAGAAGCAATCAGCGAACATCAAGTGATTGATTGTATTCAAAGAGGGATAAATCCTTATGAAAATTTTGCAGATTATTTAGCCAATGCAAATAATCCTGATGTACGCTTTGTGATTTCAAACACTACAGAAGCTGGGATTTGTTATAATGAAAATGACAAATTAGAAGATGCTCCACAAAGTAGTTTTCCTGGAAAATTAACGGCATTATTATACAAGCGGTTTCAAATTTTTGGAGGTGCTTCAGACAAAGGGTTGATTGTAATTCCTTGTGAGTTAATTGATAGAAATGGAGATAATTTAAAGAAAATAATTTTGCAATATGCAGATGATTGGAATTTAGGTTCAGGATTTGTTCAATGGATAAATGAAGACAATATTTTCTGTAATACATTGGTAGATAGAATTGTACCTGGTTATCCAAGAGATAAAATGGATGCAATTACCAAAGAATTGGGTTACAAAGATAATTTGGTGGTTGAAGGAGAACAATTTCACTTGTGGGTAATTGAAGGTCCAGCATCAGTAAAAGAAGAATTTCCATCAGAAATTTGTGGTTTAAATGTTGTTTTTACGGATAATATGGAACCTTACAGAACCAGAAAAGTTAGAATTTTAAATGGAGCACATACAACTTTAGTACCTGTAGGATATTTATATGGAATTGATAGAGTTCGCGAATCTTTAGAAGATGAGGTTGTTGGTAAGTTTTTAAAAGACGCCTTATTCAACAATATTTGTCCAACTTTAGATTTACCAGAAGAAGAATTAAATCAATTTTCTGCGGATGTTTTAGACCGATTTAGAAATCCGTATTTAGAACACGAATTGATGAGTATTTCATTGAATTCTGTTTCAAAATACAAAACAAGAGTATTGCCTTCTGTATTAGAATTTATCAAAAGAAAAAAAGCTTTGCCAAACAACTTGTTATTCTCATTAGCTGCATTAATTACTTTTTATAAAGGAGACAGAAATGGTACTGAAATCAATTTAAAAGATGATACAAAGGTGTTAGATTTCTTTAATAAGGTTTGGAAAAATAATGATGTAAATGAAGTCGCTAAAAAAACGTTATCAAATACTGATTTCTGGGGTACAGATTTAACAAAAATTGATGGTTTTGAAACAGCAATCATTATTTATTTAGAAGAAATTCAGAATAAAGGAATGCAAACAGCTTTAAACGAATTTGTAAATTAATATTAAAAAATGATTATAGATTCCCATCAACATTTTTGGAAATATGAAGCTGTAAAACACAGTTGGATTGATGAGGATATGAAAGTCATCAGAAGAGATTTTTTGCCAGAAGATTTAGCAAAAGTATATCAACAAAATAACATTGATGGTTGTGTTGCAGTGCAAGCAGATCAAACTTTAGAAGAAACCGATTTTTTGTTGGATTTAGCGTCAAAAAACAACTTCATAAAAGGAATTGTGGGTTGGGTAGATTTAAGAGGAAATGATATTGAAACTGTTTTAAAAAAGTATAGCAAGTTTGATAAACTTAAAGGTTTTAGGCACGTTGTTCAAGGAGAAGCAGATCATAATTTTTTATTACGACCCGATTTTTTAAGAGGAATTTCAGCATTAGAAAAACACAATTTCACCTATGATATTTTGGTGTTTCCTCATCAATTATTGGCTGTTTTAGAATTTGTAAAACGATTTCCGAATCAGAAATTTGTGATAGATCATATTGCAAAACCCTATATAAAAGATGGTTTTTTTGAGGGTTGGGCAGTTCTAATGCAAGAAATAGCCAAACAAGAAAATGTGTTTTGTAAAGTTTCAGGAATAATTACAGAAGCTGATTATAAAACTTGGACAGAAGCACAATTTCAAAAATATTTAGAAGTCGTTTTTACAGCTTTTGGAACTGATAGAATACTATTTGGTTCAGATTGGCCAGTTTGTTTAGTGGCTGGGAATTATACGCAAGTAAAAGAATTAGTAACCAATTTTATATCAAAATACAGTAAAAAAGAACAAGCAAATATAATGGGTTTAAATGCTGTAAAGTTTTACAATTTATAAAGAATCAAGACCTGTTAGGTTTTTAAAACTGACAGGTCTAAAAAAATATACACAATATGGATTTAGGATTAAAAGGAAAAGTAGTTCTAATAACAGGAGCTGCAGGTTTAAAAGGAAGTATTGGCGAAACCATTTTACAACATTTAGCTACAGAAGGTGCAATACCTGCAGTTATCGATAGAAATGATAGAGGTTTTGGTTATGTAGAAGAATTACAAGCCAAAGGTATTGATGCTATTTTTTGCAAAACTGATGTAACAGATCCAGTTCAAATAGAAGCTTCAGTAAAAAAAATCACTGATAAATATGGCAGAATAGATGCAGTGATCAATAATGTTGGTGTAAATGATGGAGTGGGTTTAGACGCTTCTTATGAAGACTTTATGTGGTCTTTAAAACTAAATATGGTCAGCTATTTTTTAGTGGTAAAACACGCTTTGCCATTCTTAAAAAAATCGAAAGGAAATATTTTAAATATAGGTTCTAAAGTAGGTTTAACAGGTCAAGGAGGTACTTCTGGTTATGCAGCTTCCAAAGGTGGCGTTTTAGGTTTAACAAGAGAATGGGCTGTAGATTTAATTTCTTTCGGAATTCGTTCTAACGCAATTATTATTGCAGAAAGTTGGACACCAGCTTACGATGCTTGGATTAAAACATTAGAAAATGGCGCAGAAAAATTAGAGGCTATTGTTAAGAAAATTCCTTTGGAAAATAGAATGACAACGCCTGCAGAAATTGCAGATCAATGTTTGTTTACCATTTCAGAAAAATCATCACATACAACTGGTCAATTTATTGCTGTTGATGGTGGTTATGTAAATTTAGACAGGTCTTTACTAACTGAATAATCAACTTCAATTAATCAAATAAAACCATAAAATGAGCAGTTCAAAAAAAATACCAGTAGTAAAAAAAGAATTATTATTTCCTTTTATCATCATTACGTCTTTATTTGCTTTATGGGGAATTGCCAATGATTTGACAAATCCAATGGTTTCTGCATTTAAAAAAGTGATGCCAGAATTATCGAATATGCAAGCCTCTTTAGTACAGTTTGCTTTTTACTTCGGATATTTTTTTATGGCTTTACCAGCTGCTTTATTTATCAGGAAATATAGTTACAAATCAGGCATAATTTTAGGATTGTCTTTATATGCAATTGGTGCATTTTTGTTTTATCCTGCTGCAACAAATGAAGAATTTAATTATTTTCTAATTTCACTTTGGATTATTACTTGTGGTTTGGCTTTTTTAGAAACCACTTCAAATCCGTTAATTTTATCTTTGGGTGATAAACAAACTGCTACTCAAAGACTAAATTTAGCACAAGCATTTAATCCTATTGGTTCTTTAATTGGGATGATTGTTGCACAACAATTTGTGATTTCTGCCTTACGTTCTGATGATAAAGATGCTTCTGGAGCATTAATTTACGATACGTTATCAGAAACTGCAAAAAGTGCGGTTAGAGAGAATGATTTAGACGTTATTAGTGTGCCTTATATCATTTTAGGATTGGTTGTTTTGGCAATTATGGTGATTATTATTTTTACAAAAATTCCTAAAACAGCAGATGAAGATAAAATATCTTTATCAGAATCTTTCAATAAATTATTTGCTAATAAAAATTATGTTCACGGAGTTGTAGCACAAGCTTTTTATGTAGGAGCTCAAATTATGTGTTGGACCTATATTTTTCAATATGTAGATAATATCAATGAAAATTTACCAGCAAACGAACAATTAACAGCAACTTGGTTTAATGTGGCAGCAATGATTATTTTTTTAACAGGAAGATGGATTGGAACTGGGTTAATGAAAACGATAAATCCATCAAAGATATTGATGTTATTTGGAATTGGTGGTGTTGTATTTTGTGCTGGCGCAATTTTAATACAAGGACCTTTGGGTTTATATTCTTTAGTTGCTGTGTCTTTATTCATGTCAATTATGTTTCCAACCATTTACGGAATTGCGCTTAAAAATATGGGAGATGAAGCAAAAATAGGTTCAGCAGGTTTAGTAATGGCAATTGTTGGTGGTGCCTTAATGCCAGTTTTACAAGGTAGTATTTTAGATTGGGGAGGTTCAGGTTTTGCAGACGAACAAATTTTAGGATTTATTCCTGAAGTGAATTTTTCATTTATTTTACCACTAATCTGTTTGGCAGTTGTTGCGCATTATGGATATAGTACTTTTAAAAAATCTAAAGCTTAAAAATTTTTCTCAAACTGAAAGTATGATTGTAAAATTTTAAAAATATACACGAAACACTTTCAGTAAATCTGTGAAATCTGTGTAAAAACATTTTAAAAATCTAATCAATATGAAAACTAAAAGATTTTGTTATGCTTGCGATTTAAAAAGCGATGCTAAATTAATTGCAGAATATAAAGCATATCACGCAGCTGGAAAAGCTTGGCCAGAAATTACGAAAAGTATTAAAGATGCAGGTATTATTGATATGCAAATCTATTTAACTGGGAATAGAATGTTTATGATTATGGAAGTTGATGAAACTTTTAACTCTGTAAAAAAAGCCAAAATGGATGCCAATAATCCTAAAGTACAAGAATGGGAAAATTTAATGTGGAAGTATCAGCAAGAACTTCCTTGGGCAAAAAATGGTGAAAAATGGATTCTTTTAGAGCAGATTTTTCAGTTGTAATAAGAATTTAAACGCAAAGGCGCAAAGTTGGCAGAGTTTTGTTGGTAAATAGGTTTCCAAGATTTTTTGTGCTGAATTGGTTTGAGGAAAAAATCTTTGAGGTATGTTTAAAACTTATTCTGATTTGTTATTTTTAGATTTTCTTACATAATCACTTGGTTTTAAACCAAATTGTTTTTTAAAGCATTTTGCAAAGTAAGATGCAGTGTTAAAACCTGTCATATACATAATTTCTTTTACAGATAAATCACTAGATTCAAAAAGTTGAACTGCTCTTTTTAGTCGAATGTTTCTTATAAATTCACTAGAGGAAAGCCCAGTAATTTCTTTAAATTTTAAATAGAGATTACTTCTACTATGTCCCATTTCTTTGACTAACATTTCTACACTAAAATCAGTATTCATCATATGTTTTTCTACAATTTCTATGGCTTGTTGTAAAAACTTTTCATCAGAAGAGGTTACTGTTACTTCTTTGGGTTGGAGTGTTATTTCCTGATTAAAACGAATACGCATTTGTTCTCTTTTTTGTAAAATATTTTTCAATTTTAAATGCAATAATTCTACATCAAAAGGTTTTCTAATATAATCATCTGCTCCATGTTGTAAACCTTCTAATTCGCTTTCTTGAGATAGTTTTGCTGTAAGAATTAGTACTGGAATATGGCTGGTTGTTTTCGTAGTTTTCAATTTTTCGCACAGTTGTAAACCATCCATAATTGGCATCATTAAATCAGTAACAATAATATTTGGAATTATTTTTTTTGCTATTTCTAATCCTTCTTGTCCATTTTCGGCTTCATAGATTTTGTAATCATCACATAAAACTTGCTTTATAAAAGTTCTTATATCTTCATTATCATCAATAATTAATAAAACTGGTGATTCTGACCTTTCTTTGGTGATTTTTTCATCAGTAGTTTCATCATCTAAATCAATAGCAAAAGATTCATTTTCTGATGTTCGTCTTATAAAATCTGTATCTGTACTTTCTTTACAACTAATTTCAGGAATGTTTAAATAGGCTTGTTTATTTGCTGGAATTTTAACAATGAAGCTAGTTCCTTCTCCAGTTTCACTAATAACTTCAATAGTACCTTGATGCAGTTCTATAAGGCTTTTAGTAAAAGATAAACCTATACCAACTCCTTCAGAATTATTTTTTGCGGCATCTTTTTTTGTGTAAAAACGTTCAAAAATAGTTTCTATTTTATTATTGGGTATGCCAACTCCAGAATCTTTTACCTCTATAACAACACTATCTTTTTTTAACAACCCATTGTTACTTTTTCCTTTAAATACATTGATGTCTATTGTGCCGTTTTTAGGAGTAAATTTAAAAGCATTGGATAGTAAATTATTGATAATTTTTTCTAAAGCATCGTGATCGAACCAAGTAATAAATTCATCTTTAGTAGTGTTTACAGATAATTTAATATGTTGTTTGAGAGATAAAAACTGAAAGGGTTCTGCTACTTCTTTAATAAAAGCAGTAATATTGCTATGACGCATTACTAATCTCATTTTGCCTTGATTTATCTTTCTAAAATCTAGCAATTGATTAACTAAACGCATTAAATAATTTGCATTTTTATTCATTAATCCATATTGTTCTTGAGCTACTTCAGGTTTTACTTTGTTACCTTTTTTTTGTAGATATTCTAAAGGACCTTTTATAAGGGTTAAAGGAGTTCTTAATTCGTGAGAAATATTTGTGAAAAACTCTAATTTTAAACGTTGTAACTCTTTTTCTTTTTTCTTTTCTAAATCAGCTAATTCTTGCTCCAATTTTTTCTTTGCTCTAGACATTGTGTTGGTCCAAAAGCAGGCAATAATTGCAATTCCTAAAATTACATATAATATATAAGCTCCAGTTGTTTTCCATATTGGAGGTACAATTGTAATATTAATGGTAGTTGCAGTATCTTCCCAAATACCATCGTTGTTAGATGCTTTTACTTTTAAAGTATAGTCACCAAATTCTAAATTTGTATAGGTGGCAAATCGTTTACCAGCTGTTGTATATACCCAATCTTTATCAAAGCCTTCTAACTTATAAGCAAATTTGTTTTTGTTTGGGGCAGAATAGTGTAAAGCTGCAAATTCAAATGAAAAGCTGTTTTCAAAATGTTTTAATTTTAAATAATCTATTTCATCTATGGATTTTTCTAAAAGTATTCTGTCATTTACTTTCTCTCCTCTTTTAACAGATTTATTTGAAATAAAGAAATCTGTAATAACTACTTTAGCTTTATAAGGATTGTCCTTTATGTTTTTTGGATAAAAAGCATTAAATCCATTTACACCCCCAAAAAGCATTTCGCCACTTTGTCTTTTTAAAACTGCTAATTCTTGAAATTCGTTACTTTGTAAACCATCATTAACATCATAGTTTTTAAAAGTTTCTTTAATAGGATTAAATTTAGATAAACCTTTATTTGTAGAAATCCATAAGTTATTATTATCATCTTCTAAAATACCTTTAACCACGTTATTAGATAATCCATCCTTTTCTGTATACGCTTTAAAAGTAATTTTTGATTCGTCTTCAGGGAACTCAATTTTATTTAAACCACCTCCAAATGTTCCTATCCAAAAGTCACCTTTTTTGCTTTGGTGTATTGCTAAAATGTAATTGTGATTAATACTGTTTTTGTTATTAACTTTATGTTTGTAGTTTATAAACTTTGGATTCTTATTTAGTGCTTCTGAAGGAGTTAATTTGCTCAAGCCATTTCCAGTTCCAAACCAAATATTATGATTTTTATCTTCATAAATATTTCTGATAATATTACTAGGAATACTTTTGTTATTAGAAGGTGTGTGTATAATAATATCTTTAGTGTAACCTTTACCGTTTTTGTTTTTTAGCCATCTATTTATTCCTCCACTATAAGTCCCAATCCAAACATTTTCATTATTATCTTCTAATATTGAAAACACACTATATGTAACTTCATCAATAGGTTTTAAATTACTTTCTTTAATGTTATTAATATTTGATACATTAATTTCATACAAACCTGGAGTATTTTCTGCACCAATTAATATGGTTTTTTTATTTGCTAATTCTTCAATTGCAAATGGTTTTAGTACCGTTTTTAAATTTATGAAATTTGTGTAATTATCATCATTCTTTTGTGTATGTATATTAAGACCTCCACCTTCAGTACCTATCCATAAATTATTATTACTGTCTTCGAAAATAGATCTAATTTTATCGTAACTTAAACTGTTAGGGTTTTGTGTTTTTTTAATAATCTTAAATTGTTTACGTTCTGGATCCATTTTATTAATACCTCCACCATTTGTTCCAATCCAAAGAATACCTGTTTTATCTATATAAAGTGATTTAATAATATTTTTACTAATACTATTTACGTCTTTAGGTTCGTAAATAAATTTGTTTTCTAATGTTGGTGGGTTAATTGGATGTTGATTTTCAAAGTATAATAATCCCATATTAGAACCCGCCCAAATATTATTTTTATGGTCTATCTGAATATCGTTATAAAAACCATCTTGAATTTTAGTTACCTTATTAGAATTTAATGTTGGCTTAAAAACATACAATCCTTTTCCTGTACCGATTATTAGTTTCCCTTTATTATCTTCTGCAATAGATTGTACAGTTATGTTTTGAGGTAAATCAATAAGGTCGTTTATCAATCTAAAATATATGGTTCCGTTTTCGTCTCTAGACAATTTAAATAAGCCTTTTGCGCTTCCAATCCAGAGTTGATTTTGACTATCTTCAAATATTGAATAAATATCATTTTTAGAAATACTGCTAGATAATGTATTGCTCGTTAAATTATAATGTTTAAATTTAATTGAATCTTTGGTCTTTTTTAAATCAATTAAATCAAGACCATCAGCTGTACCTATCCAAAGTTTCTCTTTTTTATCTTTAAAGAGTACGTTTATATGATTGTTAGATAAGCTATTTTTGTCTTTTTTCTTATGAAGATATTGTATAAAATTACCTGTAGATTTATTGTAATAATTTAAACCATTTCCAGTTGTTCCTATCCATAAATTCCCTCCATTATCACCTGTTATGGCATATATTAAATTACTACTTATACTATTAGAATTATTAGGATTTGGTTTGTAAACTGTAAATTCATAGCCATTATATTTGTTTAACCCATCGTGTGTGCCAAACCACATAAATCCTTTATCATCTTGATATATGGTGTTTACATCTCCTTGTGATAGACCTTGGTTGGTTGAAATTCTATCAAAAACTACTGAATTTTGACTTATACAAACTTGATTAAATCCAATAATTAGTAAAAAAGATATTGATTTCAAAAAAAGAAAGAAGTGCCTGCACATAAATGAAAAGTTATAATAGAATCAATATTAATTAATGTGCATAGTGTAACCTAATTAAAAACCATTTGTATTTTATTAAAAACCATTTGTTTTGTTTTTTTAATTTTAAGATGCTTTTTGTTATAACAATTTTAATGAAATATAATTATACTTGTTGATTTTTTTCACTTTATTAATTTTAATAATTAATGTAAAAATAGGAAGGAAATACTAATTGTAATAAACTAATTCCTTTCAATTAGCTGTTTACTTAATCTACAACTAATATATTATTAAATAATTCTACTATTTAAATAAATAATAATATTTTCCCTGTCTTTTTAACACTAAAAATACTTAAATACTAAAAGCAAGAAGTAAATTATGATTTTATTATTTGTGTTTTCTTATAGGTTTTGTAAAAAAAGCATTCAAAATATATTTTCAATGATTAAGGTATTCAATTGTTATTTTGACCAAATTTCATAAGAATTGCAAAATCCACACCAGCGATAATTCTCATCATATCCACGAGACCCGAGCACCAGCTATTTAAATCTAGACAAAAGGGTTACAATATTGGAAATTCTTGTAATCATAAGGTTTTATGAAAAAAGAGGATAAATTTCGATTCATAAATTAATAATAGTTTTAAACAAGGATATTCAAAAAATGGATATCCTTTTTTATTTTTTAAAATTTTACGAAAATTCGTTTTGTTCGTTAAAAAGATTTTGGAATAATAACTATATCATTCTAAATTCCAAGAGTTACATAAAGGTTGAGAGAAAAAGTAAGAGTTAAAATAAGCAATTTTTAGTCTATCATAGAAGTAAAAAAACACTCAAATAAATGAGTGTTTTGGTATTCAATTGTTTTTTAACCAAATCTCAAAAGACTTACTAAAACCAATCCATCTGTGATTTTTATCAAAACCACGTCCTGCTAATTCAAAACGAATCAAATTTTCAATAGGAATTTTACTGTGGATTAAAAACCGTAAAATTTCTCCATCCATAGTAGATAATATTCCGTTAATTTCTTCCCAATGAGGCAAAGGCTCTTTATCCATTCGTATATGGCGAATATTATCATAATTCATATTCGAATAATCTTTTGGTAAAATATCTAGAAAATCCATTTCCATTTCTTTAGCTGTAGCTTCTTCTGCTACAGACCAATTGTTATTTGGACCATGTATAATTCCAAAAGTTATTTTTGCAATTCGATATTTAAAATTGAGTCAAAGACAATGATGAATCGCTTTTTCTTGTGAGTCAAAAATATCCAAATAATTATCTTTTTCCATTGTTTTGCTTTTTATCAGTTGCAGTTTTCTTTTTAGAATCAAGAGGCAAAGGAATTTCTTTTGGTTTTTCTGAAGTTTTTTTAGAGGTTAAAATTGGCGTATTTTCCTTTTCCGGAGTTTCTGTTTTCTCTTTAGCGATTGCTTCCTCTTTAAAAAGTATACGCCCATTTAAAGAAATGATATCTTCTCTAGTGGATTTTGGATCAGTTCCTTTTTTACGCAGCAATTTCTGCGTATTAAACAACGAACGACATTTAATGTTAAATGCAGAATACTTTTCAGCTTCTTCTTTTTTGTCTTTACAATACTTTACATAAGCATCATACAAATCGCCATTGGTTATTTGATTGTCTTTTACTTTCATAATGATATCAAAAGCAACAGTAGCAATAGTATTTACACTTTTTTGAGGTTCTGAAATATCAAAACCTAATGTTTCAATCTTTTTTTGCTGTGTTTCATCTGCATATTTTAACATTACGCCCATATCTTTTCGAGAACTTTTTAACCGTTCAAAAATAATAGATTTCTCACTTTTTAAAGCTTCCATTTTTGTTTCTACTTCTTGCAGTAACTGTAGGTCTGTTTGGATGTTTTCAATTAATACATCTACAATACTTGTATTCATAATTATGTAGTTTTAGGTGACAAATCGCCACATTAAGTGCAAATTGCACGGATTTATATTTAATTTTTAGTTTATTCTCCAAAGTGCATGAATCACAAAATCAGATGCACTTTGTTTAGTTTCATTACAGATTTTTGCTAATTCATCCTCTGCTTCCTTTTTAGTATCAAAAAAGAATGAAGGTTGAGTAGATACTGCATACTTGTCTTCATCTTTTACATCTGATGTAAAGATGGCAAAGACACGTTTGGTCTTTCCTCGTTTGAATAATATTGAATAATAATTACTCACATCATAATCATCCCATTCTAAAACTGGTTTATGTCTTAAATAGTGAATATGAAGTTGCAACTCATCAAAGAATTTGTTTACTTTTTCTTGGGTTAATGTAGGTACTGAAATAATATTACTTTTCCATTTTTCAACAACAAAGGATAGTACATTTGCATCATTACCAATGAGTTCAAGAAGTTCTGCATCTGTTTTTTCAGTTAGCATACTTCTGTCATAATTGGTAAAGAGCCATAAAACTATTTTAATCAATTCTTTTCTTGAAAATAGCTGAAGAAAAACAGGATTAATCTCTGTAATTTTTCTACTATCAAGTTGGTGCTTCAACATTTCTAAAAAGTGAAGTATCAATTTTCGTTCTTTAATCGTCATCGTTTTCATTTTTAGGTTCACAATGGTTCTCAATCGTTGTAAGAAGGTGGTTGTAATCACTACTTTTAGCTTCTGCTAATACCAAGTCAATTTCTTGTTGAGACCAGCCTTCTTTTTTGGCATGTCGTTGGAATACACCCATAATCATAAATGCATTTCCGTTTACGCCAACCAAGTCAAGGTTGACGGTTTTGGTTACTACTTTTTTCATTTATATTTAGTTTTAGTGGCGACAAACTGCCGCAGATTAATATTATTTTTTGTGTTGACTCACTGCATTGGATAATTCCTGTCCCAATCTCTTTACAACTCCTATTACTAATGCATTTCCCATAAAGAAGGCTCTCTGGCTTTCTAAAATCCCTTCACATTTTGTAAAGTCATCAGGGAATCCATTTAATCGTTCCAATTCAATAGGGTGTAATCTTCGATAACGTCCCTTTTGGATGATGACGTGTTTTTCTCTTGCTACATATTGTCCACCTTCCGTAGTTACAATAGTTCTTGCTGGTTTATTAATATCATCAGGGAAAGGAACCTTACCCTCTTTAAAAATGTAGGCCTGTCCAGTTTTCTTGTTAACTTTATGAATAGCTTTTGCTCCTTTAACAAATTCCCATTTAGAAAACAGTTCTTGAGGTATAAAAAAGGGGTCTGGAATATGTTCAATAGGAAGTAAAACATCTTTTAACACATGATATTTTTTAGTCATATTGGGCTTTTACATGATTCGAATAATAGTTCCCATTCATCATAATTCCTGCTTTCTCAAATTTTACTTTGTCTTTAAGAAAGAATTTTTGAATTTCTTCCATATTTTTAAGAAGTTTTCCATTTTGGAGTTTCCCAACTGCTAGAACAGGAAACGTTTTTGCAGCAATTCCATCTTTCACAATCCAGACTTTAGGATTTGTCTTGGACATTTTTTTGAATTGTGGTGTTTTTTTATGATATCCAAAAATAAATACACGACGTCTTCTTTGTGGGAAACCATAATCTGCAGCATTGATGACTCTCCATTCTACTGCATAACCTAATTGGTTTAAGCAATGGAGAATGATAGAGAAATCTCGTCCATTTTGTTTGGCAGGGGAAGACAAAAGTCGATTTACATTTTCAAGTAAGATGTACTTGGGTCGTTTTTCTTTGAGTATAGTATGAATAGCCCACCAAAGTTTTCCTTTTTCACCTTCAATCCCTTTGTTATGTGTTCTATTGGCGATAGAGAAATCTTGACAAGGAAAACCACCAACTAACAAATCGTGCTTTGGAATACTATGCATCTGATGTTGTACAATATGTTCAATATCTTTTTCAGAGTGATTTTCACTCCCAAAACGATTCTTATAGACCATATTGGCGTGTTGCTTTTTGGTTCGTGGTTCATATTGATTACTCCAAATCACTTCAAAGTCAGCTTCCTTTTTCTTTGGATATCCTTCCAAAGCAATCCGAAAACCACCAACACCTGCAAAGAGTTCGACAACTTTTAATTTGTTTTTGGTTACTGATTTTTGGTTGTTGGAAAGTGATTTTGTTTCTCCCCTTTTAGGAGTTAGAGGGACTTTCATATAGGATAGTTGGCAGTTAAGACTTCAATTTTGCGTTTTCGTTTTTTGCCTGCAATACTTTTTTTAGCAGTTAAAGGCTTGTTATATTCTTTAGTGTGCCATCCATTTTTTTTGATGTGTTTGGTTAAAATTTCAGAAGGGTAAGAACTCAATAAGAATTTACCTTTGATACTTCCAAGTGTTACAAGAAGTTCTTCAAAATGTGCTTCAGAATAACCATTATAAAAAGATTGGCAGGAATTAAAATAAGGGGGATCGATATAGTGAAACGTATCCACAGAATCTCTTGCTTTAATTACTTTACAAGCATCGTTGCATTCAATTTGTGTGCTTTCCAATCGTTTGAAAATATCGATATTAAAGTTCATTTTCTTATTTAATAATTTCTTCGCTTGTTTTCCATATTTATCATAACCCCAAGAACCAATGGCACAGCCAAAACCAAAATTTGTTCCTACATAAAATGCCCATGCTTGTTGTTTTTTATTGAATAAATGGGGCATTCTGTAGATGGTCAAAGCCACATTATAAGTTGCTCTTGAAAAGGCAGTAGCTTGAATTCTCGTTTTCAACCATTCAAAATCGGTTTTTACTACTTCATAGAAATTCACTACCATATTATTTGTGTCATTTATGATTTCAGACTCAACAGATTCTTTTGCAAAGAAAATTGCGCCACCCCCAAAAAAGGCTTCTGTGTATATAGAGTGTTTTGGAATTAAAGGAAGAATGGTAGATACCATATTTTGTTTTCCTCCATAGTAGGCAATGGGTGTTTTCATAAGAATAGTTGGGGAGTTAGGAAGTAATAAAGTTGAAAGGGAAAAATTATGAATTGCATTCGTATTTAAAGAAGGTGTTTGTCTGCAAATGAGAAATAATCTTCTGAAGTAATAATTAAATGATCGAGTAATACAATATAAAAAAGGTTCAATGCTTTTTTAATTTTTGCAGTAATATTTTCATCAGCTTTAGAAGGGTTTAGTTTTCCAGATGGATGATTGTGAATAACAATAATTTGCGTAGAGGCTGTTAAAAGTGCGAGTTGTGTAACTTCTTTTACATCTGCAGTTACATGAGTACTTACACCAACAGAAATTTCAGAAATTCCTAAAACTCTATTCGCATAATTGAGCAATAGTACCCAAAAGAACTCTTTATAATCAATCCGTTTGGTATCTATAAAAGTTCTGATGAGTTTGTTTACATCTTCTGCACTTTTGATGTATTTCATTTCTGAAAATACAGTGCGGTTGTAATGAAGTTCGATTTCATTACAACCCATAAGCTTGGTTGATAGGTTTGTTGATTTCATTTTTTATTTATTTAAAGGTTTATTTGTAACCAGTATGAAGGAATTTTATTTATCGATATAGATAGCCTTTTTTGTAATCTAAATCGTTAAATGTGATAGTTTTTGCAGAAAAAGGAGCTGGCGATTTACCATCAATAAGTAATTTTAAATAAATATGAAAATGCTCTAAATTGGTGAAATCTGATGTTTGAAAAATGGGATGAAACTCTTGAGCCATGTATTTAGCATCAGCTTGTCCTAACTTAAAACAGATAATCGTTCCAATATTTCCTAAAACAGCATTTTTAATATCAGTTTGTAATTGATTCAAATATTGATGAGCAAGAATAAATCCAATTTTAAATTTCCGTAATTCAGAAAACATATTGGTAAGTGATGCAGTTGTATAATTTTGGAATTCATCAAGATAAATATAAAAAGGAATGCGTTTATCTTCTTCGATATTAATACGACTAAAACCAGCTGATGAAAGGGAAGTGAGCAAAAGTGAACCTAATAAATGAGAACCATCTGTTCCTAAACTTCCTTTAGAAAGATTTACTAAAAATATGGTGTTAGAATCAATAATAGTTCGCAGTGAAATTTGTTTTTTGTTCTCCACGAGTATTTTGTGAATCATTGGAATAGATAAAAAACTCCCTACTTTATTCAGAACAGGCAAAAGGTCATTTTTTGAATATTTTGGAAACTCTAATTGCCAAAAACGAACAACATTTTTACTGACAATATTTTTGATGCATTGTTGTTGAAAGTCTTGCTCTAAAAGCAATTTGGAAATATCACTAAAATTAGCTTTAGGCTGGTCAAGGAGTGTTAGAATCACATTCCGTAATATGTATTCTAATTTCAATCCCCACGATTGCTTACCCCATAGCTTCTGAAAAGTTTCCAAAATACTTGAAGCAATGAGGGCTCGTTTTTGATAGCTGACTCTTTTAAGCGGATTATACCCAATTTCAGTAGTTGAATTGTTAGCATCAAGCAGGATAATATCTTTTTCTTGATGTGCAGGGATGAGATTCAATACTTCCTTGAGTAAATCTCCATTAATATCAAATAAGCAAAAGCCTCTATGATGAATGATGTCTTGATAAATTAATGTTTTCATAACATTTGTTTTACCACTTCCAGTTTTTCCAAGAAGATACATTCCGAATAATCTATCGTGTTGGTAGATACCAAAATGGTCGTTTTGGTCTCTAAAGTCAACTTGTGCAAAGTAACTAATGTATGGGTTAAGAAAGGTTTTCATAGACATAGATTAACGTGTCTGAAAAAGGGAATATAGATTAGCTTTATTGTAAATAAATTATTAGTATTGTAAAATTGATGGTATTGATGGAGGTATAATTATTCGTTCTGTTTCAAAAAATCTAAATCTTTTGAGATTGATTGTAAATTTATAGTTCGGAACGTGTTACATAATTGACCCAATTCGTTACAAGTCTTTGCATTTACTAACTCTTTAAAGGGAGAACGTATTGTAAAATATAGCTTTTTACCATCTAACATTAAGTTCGATAGTGAAAAATTGATAAGCCCACGTTTTAATTCAGTTTCCGAACTCATAAATAATTCGTGTGCTTTTTGAGATAGGGATAATATTTTCCGAACATTAATATGATATTGTTCGTCCTTATCCGTTTGAGACTCTAAATGGGTACTGACGGCTTGTTGGCGTTCTTTTAGAGTGATTAATTTAGAATTATACATTTCATCGCTTATAGGGCTATTGGGCTTGGTATATTTATCAAATAAAGAATCTATGTGCTGTTGAATTAAGCAATGTTCTTTTTGTAAACTCTTCATGGTTTGATTCTGAAATTTTTTATGAGACTCGTGCAGAATCCTTAATTGATTTACAACTAGTTTGATTTGTTTATCCGTGAGTTTTATTGAGTGAAAAAAACTTTCAATTTGCTCAATTAAATGTGTCTCATTTACATAGATTTTTTTACAGTTTTTATAATAATTTGTACAGCTATAAAGAATAAATCGCCCCTCCTTTTTACTTTCAGCAGTAATGGTGCAACCGCAATTTTTACAAGTAATAAGTGATTGAAAAAGTTTGAGTACCTTTTGTTTATTCTTGGTATTATTTCTGTTTTTTAATTCAAATTGTTGTTGAACAGTATCAAAAAGTTCTTTGGTTATTATAGGTTGATATTTATGAGGAAATAGCTTTCCTTTAAATTTCATTAATCCATAGTAAAAAGGGTTATGCAAAATATCAGCAATCAGTCTTCGTGAAGCTTTTTTATCATTTCTACTTTTAAAATTATGTTTAAAAGACCAATCTATTAATTGGTTTAAGGAATACAAGCCTGTTCCATACATTTTGAATAATTTTTGGATGATTTTAAATTCTTCCTTTAACGGAATAATATCGGTAGTTCTTAATTTTCCTCTTACCACTTCTTTTATTGCATGGTATCCTCTTGGAATAGTTCCAGTAGCCCACTCTCCTTTAAGGATTTTTCCTTCTAAACCTCGCTTGGTATTATCACTAATACTATCAGCAAAATACTGTGCTAAAGCCACAGCCATATTAAACTGAAACAAATCGATTGCAGTAGATTGTTGATGAACAATAAGGTGATCAGAAACGAAGTGTAATTCAATCAACCCTTTTTTTCTCAACTTATCTAATTTGGGTAGCCATGTAGGAAAATCTCGAAGAAGACGATCTACTTTATCTGAACAAATAGCTATCGTTTTTCTTGATTTTACAATGCGGTTTAAAAAACGTTCAAATTCTTTTCGTTCTAATATACTAGCACTTTCATCAAAGGCATATTCTTCTATGAGTGACAGTTGTTCATTTTTATTAATATAATCTCGTAATCGTTCTATTTGAGCAGGAATAGAGTTTCCTTGTGCTTTTTGTTCTTTTGAAGAGACACGAGCAAGTAAATAAGCATCTTCGGCTTTTAAGTCTTTATCATATATTTTCATTGTTTTTCATAAAAAAACAAAAGGGAGTAACGGATTAGCAATTTAAGTCGCCAAACTAAAAATTTCCGTTACTCCCTTTTGTTCTTAAATAACTTATAATTTCTAGTTTGGCTTTTTGATTATAGCATTGTTTTTATTTTGAGTTAATGTTTTTTTATCTATTATTAATAGAATATTGAAAAACCCTATTAAGTTATTAATTGGTTCTTCCTTAACATTTGTTTCATTTTTCAACTTTTTATTGGTACCCATAAATCATAATAAACAACGATGTAATTGCTCGTTACAATGTTATAACTAAAAAAAACAAGAATATAGATATCCCTTTTTGTAAAAACGCCTATAAAAAAGAAATGCATTGATGTTATAATCAAAATATGAAAACCACACCAAGCAATGAACAATTTACTGACTCATTAAAAAAAGACGCTCTCAAAATGGCAGTTGCTTGTGTAATAAATACTGTAATTGAAAACTATCACACAGGAGTATTTCTTCAATCAAAAACAGGAGATTATTCAGACGTTAAGGTTGTTACTCCTTTTGGTGAAATTCCATAGGATGCACTCTCTCGAATTAGCGACCCAGAAATGATGGCATTTAATAAAGAAGTTTCAAATTTACTCTATACCTATCTGCAATATTTATTAAACCCTCACTTTGATACACAAATCAAAGAGGAATTTATAAAGTATGCCAATTTGTTTTATCCAGAGAACTGGGATGAGCCAGATATTGATGAAAAAATAATTGAAATGGTAAGAACATTACAACATAAAAAATAATTATTAATACAATTATGATTATCTATAATTCCATCTAAAGTATTAGTATGCTTTAGGGATGAGTTATATTTATTTTACTAATGTACCCAACATCATATTTGATATCCATTTAAAAGATTTAGGTTATGCAGAATTAAAAGTACTCATGGTTATCATTCGTCAAACCTATGGATGGAAAGATACACATACTGGAACACATAAACATTGGGATTGGATATCGCAACAGTTTTTCGTTAGAAAAACAGGGCTCTCGGCAAGGGCTGTTTCGACAGCTATTTCCAAGCTCATCACAAAGAATATAATAAAAGTTAAGAACGAACAGGGAAGACTGGTTTTTGGAAACAAAGAGCGTCAATATGCTTCAAAACTCTATTTCTCCACTACCTTTCAAAAAAGCTGTGAAGTTAGAGGTAATAAACCAGTGAAGCAAGTTCACACTACAATAATTAAACATACAGATAAGTACAGTGAAGCAAGTTCACTGAGTTTAAAACGCATACAATTTAAAAAACATACAAAACCTTAACAAACCAACTTGTACGCATTTCTTCCACTAAATATTGAGAGACAGCGATTTTTTTTGTAGTATTTACAAAATGGGGTATCTATATTGTGGTGATGGAAGATATTAAAATAGTAACAGCGTTGGACAATTCATTAACCCCAATGCTTTTTAATTTTTTATGACAAACGCATTACATCTCCTTAAAAGTTATCGAGAACGAACAGGCGTATCACTTCAAGACATGGCAACCTTTATTGGCGTAGATACTGGTAACCTTTCTAAAGTAGAACACGGCAAACTCGATGCCAGTATTTTAATCCTCTTTTCATACCATCTCATTCTTAAAATTCCTATTGAAAAACTGTTTAAAAATCACTATCCTGAAATTATAAAAAACTGCTTGAGGAATGGGCTTGTTTTGAAAGATAAATTATTGGACGAGATGAAAGCACCGCATATTGATAAACGCCTTATTCTTGTGGATACCATTATTGATAGATTACTTGAATTGGATAAAAACCATGGACGTTAGTCCTATGGTCATTACATTGTATCCAAACGCATTTGGTATGGGCTATGTTATAAGTGAAACACCCAAAGAATTGATTAATTATGGTGTAGCACGAGTGAGACCACTTTCTAAAAGTCATTATGTAAAAAGACTACTTTATTACATTAAGCAATACCGTCCAACAATCATTATACTTCGAGGATATCGAGATACTGACAATCGAATCAGTAAACGAGTCATCAATATTATACAAACCTTTGAGCTTGAAGCGGAAAAACAAAATTTACTCATTTTCAAATATTCACGAGAGGATATCAAGCAAGTTTTTAAACAGTTTGGTGGAAACTCTAAATATGCTATTTCAAAAACAATTAGTTCTTGGTATCCAGAGTTGCAATCACGGATGCCTGATATTCGTAAAAATACGAAAGCAGAGCATTATCAAATGGGAGTTTTTGATGCTTTTGCGTTAATGTTAACCCATTATTATATTGAGAATTAAATAATTTTATCGTTTTAACACGTATTTTCTTTGCAAGATCTTCATGAGCTTACCTATGTTCTGCCATATAAAATAAATCCACTCTGCTATCAGAAATACATATCGGAGGGAAATATTATTTTTACTTTAAAACAATGCTAAAAATAAAGAAGAGTAAATTTATAGTTACAAAAAATATATAAAAAAAGAGAATTAAAAATAGGCAACTATAAACTTATATTTTCTCTAAAAAAGTCTAAAATTCTTCTTAAATATCTTTATGGATGATTAATTTACGTTTAGATAACACCATTAGATGGTAAGGCAAATCAATTATGATGCTTTACCATGCAATTGCATCAATTGATCAAGATCAATTGATATTTAAAAATAGGCCATATGTTAAATTAGAGGGTAATCAAATTTGAGTTTACCATAAATAAAGTAAATCATATTGATGAAATTATTGATATTTCTGTACCCTCTAGCTCTTTTTTAGCAAGTTGAATTTTAGAGTTTATGCCTTTTAAATTACTGCTGTTTATTATGCTTTCCAAATAGACAATGATAAAAACCACTATCTTTAATTTATTAATTTTATTACACTATTTTAGGACGAGACAATTAAATAACTAAAAAAAACTCCAACAAAAAAGTTGAAGTTTTTATTTTCCAATCTTTGGGAGCAAAACCCTCGCCTTCAGGCGATCCCTTTAGGTCAACATGATACACTACCTACATGCAACTCTACCGCAAAGGATCTCATACCCTCTATGATCTCAAGTACCATATTGTATGGGCCACCAAGTATAGCAAACCTATCCTCACTGAACGTAGAGGGAAGCATGTACGAGATTTGATACGTGAAATCTGTCTTACGCATAACGTACAAATCTTAAAAGGTCATGTATCTAAAGATCACATCCATATCTTCATCTCTATGCCACCACAGATTTCAGTATCAAAGATCGCACAACTCATTAAAGGTAAAACCTCACGTAAACTCCTCCAAGAAGACAAGGCACTGTCAAAACAATACTGGGGTAATCACCTATGGGCTCGTGGATACTTTGCTACCACCTCAAGGCAAATCACTGATGAAATGATCCTTGAATACATTACCAACCAAGATGAAGATGTTGATAAGCGTGGAGATGACTTTACGGTTTTGTCTGCATAATACAGGCTTTCAAGCCTTACAAAAAACTACCGGCTTGGAGCCGGTAGTAGTTTATTTATAAAATAGTCTTATTTCAATATTTTCTTTTTCTCTTTTTTAGAAAAATGATACACAATATTTGGTATAAAAGCCATCCAAAAAAAGAAAAAGGCTAATAAAATATGTACCGTAGTTGATGCGGTATTTCTTGTTAATAAAAAATACTCTGGTGTTTCTTCTTTTAAATTCCAATCATTTGCAAGATACATTTTCATATCCTTAATGGCTTCTTCTCTTTTTTGAGTTTGTTCTTGGTTTTTCATATTAATTTTGTTTAGATTTTTGGATTTCTTTTTTAATCATTTTCATTTCGTTAACATCAATATGTCTATATGCGGTTTTTATAGCTTCTTGGTAGTATTCCTCAAGTGCTTTAGCTGTTGGATTATACACTCCTGTATCTTCTGACATTAATTGTCTCGGTGTTGGTTTGCCTGTCCACGTCTTGTTTCCTTTAGCCGTAATTTCTTTACGTGGAAGTGCTATAGTTTTCTTCCAAAACTTCTCTCCAGTAAAAGGATCAGTAGCCTCAATGATAATATTGCCAAAGTGATAGAATGTTCCTGAAACCTTGTAATGGTTAGGAGCATTTTTACTAATCATTTGCGACCAGTTTGTTTGTTGTTTTAACGTTAAATTTCCCTCGTCTTTTAAACTAATTCTAATCTCTAGTGCAATATCAGAGTTCTTTTTATCTCCATAGACCATCTCGTCACGATTTTTGAATGGCCCACGTAATGAAAAACCTTTAGCTATGAGCATTTCTTCAAAGTCATCCGCCATATTTTCGATAAATGTAGAATAAGGTTGAACTCTTAAATTTGGATTTTTGTCTGCAAAAACAGGGTTCAAAAGTGCAATGGTAATATCGGCACTTCTAGGATTAGATCTGTCTTGTGGTGTGTAATCAAAATTTGGGTTATACCTTGGCACTTCTTTCTGGGCTACTTTAGGTGCCGAACCACAACTTGTAAGAACTAAAAGAGTTAAAATAAATGAGATTTTTTTCATAATGTTTTGTTTTTATTAAGTTAAAAAGCAAACATAACAAATAATTTTAAATACGGACAATATAGTCCGCTTATTTTTTTAAATATTCCTATACATTTCAAATAAATAGAAAAGTAACTTGAATCTGTCAAAAAAGAACCAAGAGGAGTATTTAAAAAAGTTAGGAATTTATATTGTTAGATTACGTGAAAAAAAGGGTTTGAAACAATATGAATTGTCTGATCTTTTAGACATTGACGTTCGTGTTTTAAGAAGAATCGAAAAGGGGAAAACAAATATTCAAATACTATTTCTCTTTAAATTAGCAGATGTGCTTAATGTAAAAACCAATTCTTTTATTGATTTACCTAAAGTTGATGATTCAGAAAAGTAATAAAATTATGCAGCCTATTATTGATTTTAATATTATAAAAGCACACTTTTTGCTTACTTATATTTTAAATGTTTGAAACATTTGTGTTACTTTAGACATTGAATGTCAATAAGTAAACAATGAAAAAAAAAGTTGGGGTGTGGATTCGCGTGTCCACCAAGTTACAGCAAAATTCAGACAGTCCTGAGCATCATTTACAAAAAGCAAAAATGTATGCAGACTTGAAAGAATGGGAAATTGTAGAAGAATATCATCTAGAAGCAGTAAGTGGAAAAAGTGTAATGGCACATCATGAAGCTCAACGAATGTTAAGAGATATCCAAAACGGACAAATAGAAGGTCTTATCTTCTCTAAAATTGCCCGTCTTGCAAGAAATGTAAAAGAACTATTGGAATTTTCTGATCATTTCCAAGAATACAATGCAGATTTAATTTCCTTACATGAATCTATTGATAACAAGTTCTCCATCTGGTAGGTTCTTCTATACAATCATTTCTGCAATGAGCCAATGGGAAAGAGAAAATATTGTAGAGCGTATCAATTCCTCTGTAGAAGTAAGAGCTAAAATGGGAAAAGTAATGGGTGCTATTCCTTTTGGCTATAAACGAGTAGGAAAAGAAGAAATGGAACTTGATGAAAAAGAAGCTCCAATTAGAAAAATGATGTATACGCTGTATTTAGAACATCAACGTTTTGGAACGGTTGCCAAAATTTTAAATGATAAAGGATACAGAACAAAACGAAACAGTCTCTTTTCAGGAATAACAATCAAGCGGTTACTTAAAGATCCAACAAGCAAAGGAATAAGGAGGTCTCATCATACCAAAGTTAATAAAAAAGGGAAAACAGAAATACGAGATAAAGAAGAATGGTACATTCATGAAGCACCAAGAATTGTTTCTGATAAATTATGGGGCGAAGTAAATTTATTAATTGCCAAACAAGAAATAGGAAGAACTCAACCACTTAATAGAAAAGTACATTTGTTTACTGGTTATTTGTTTTGTGAGTGTGGTGGAAAAATGTATATCCCATCAGGGAACCCAAAATACACCTGTAAAAAATGTAAACGCAAGATTGGAATCGAAGACATTGAAGAAATCTTTAAAGAACAACTCACAGAATTTATCTTATCTAAAGAAGAAGTAAATAGATATTTTGATGGAACCCATACTGTCATAAATGAGAAAAAAGAAGAAATAAAAATTATTGAATCAAAGATTGAAAAGCTAGAAGTTAAAATTGAAAAAATATTTGAGCTACACGAAAAAGGACAGATTGAAACAAATCGTTTTAATGAGTTTTATGACAAACCAAATAGAGAAATAAAACGACTTAAAATGAAAATTCCAGAATTAGAAGGAGAGATATTTGCTTTAAACGATCAATTTAAATCTAGTGGATATATTATAGAAGAAGCAAGATCATTATATGAAAACTGGAGTAAACTTACCAAACTACAAAAACGAAAAATTATAGAAATCATTACAGAAAAAATAATAGTCGGAGAACAGGAAATAGCTATAAACCTTAACTATATCCTACCCAAAACCACTTCTTTTAAAACGACTGCAAATGGGTTACATAAACTATACACGGTGTGTCTGTTGCACAACTTGATAAAGATACAGAAATTTCGTATATTTAATAATGCAAGGCAAGAAGCAATATCAAGAAAAGCTGTTTAATAATTTCCAGTTGAGTGAGCGAGTTCCCAAGGATAATTTTTACAGACGTTTAAAAAAGATCCTTCATTTAGATTTTCTGTATTCAGAGACAAAGTGTTATC
>NZ_MSCN01000001.1:3699976-3881169 GCF_002954685.1 Polaribacter porphyrae
AGCTCAATAAAAATATTTTTTTGATTTTTTAGAGGGTTGTGCAACGATTACCGGTGTTGTAGGCAGTTATTATCTCCTTTTCCATACAATAAAATTCGTGTTCTCTTTCTGGAAAATTGACAGTTCCACGTATTACATAATTTCGTTTCTTATAGAATTCAATTACTCTCAAATTTTGGCTATAAGCATCTAATCTTATACAAGTGTAATTATTCTCTTTCGCAAATTTTTCGGCAAAATCCATTAGTTTTTGTGCGTATCCTTTTTTCTGATATTTTGGGTCGATTACAAGTCTATGAATGACTAAAATTTTTGAGTTGTCAAATTCCCATTTTATCGAGCTATATTCTGTTTCTTGTTCTTCACTTATGTTAATTGCTCCGATAATTTTTTCATTGTTTTTTAATGTGTAAAGAATATCTTTTTTTAAATCATCCTCAATGATTGATATAGTTGGATAATTATCTGTCCATTGATAAATTCCATTATTTTCTAAATCGATTTTACCATTTAGATAAATTTGAAATAATTTTTCTAAATCAAAAAGTTGCCCTTTTTCTATTTTCAATTGATTAATATCTACTAATTCATTTTCTGTATCATAAATTATAATTCCTTGATTTTCGCTGTCAAGTTGTTCAATTAGCTCTCCATTTTCGTTCCAAACTGCACTTTGACCAACACTTACAAAATTGTCGCAATTACCGACACAATTTGACATTAAAATTGGTGTATTAAATTCTTTTGCGATTTTTGGAAAGTGTTTGTATGCTTTCTCAATTCCGTCTTTTGGTTTCGCAACACTTGCAATGTAAATGTCTGTACCTTTGTGAATACTATTCAAAAAGTGTTTACGTTGTAGAGTTTCATAACAAATACCAATTGCAATTCTCTTTCCTTTAATGTTCAGAATTACTTGGTTATTTCCACAAGCAAAATAAGGTTGCTCGTCAGAATGTAGCATTTGTTTGGAATATACAACTCTCTTTTTATTCGGTTGAAAAATCAGCATACTGATATTTATTCCGTCACTCGCTTTTGTCGGCATTCCAATTCCAATTGTCACTCCTTTCTTGTTGGAAAGTTCTTGAAATGGATTAAAAATACTATTTTCAATTTCTGTTGCAAGTTCTTTAGCTAAATCAGGTTCATAATTAGTTATTGATAATTCTGGAAAGATGATTAAGTCAGCATTTGATTTGACTCCAAGTTCAATTATTCGCAAGTGATTCTGAATGTTCTCTTGAACTTTTCCTTTTTCAGATTTTGTTTGTGCAATGCAAATTTTCATTTCTTGGATGTGGTTCGTTTTAATTGCCTACAACTCCTTATATAACAACTTTTATTACGCATATCCCTTAAATTTAACTTGATATGCTTTTTTTGTTTTACTGTTATCTTGTAAAGGTAACTTTTTTACAACAATTGTAAAATCAATTTTTTATTCTAAAAAAAACTCTAAAAAGCAAAAAACCTATTAAGTTACTAGCTTAATAGGTTTTAATTTTTTTAAAAAAGTGCTACTATTTTAAAGGAACTACTTTTGTTTTTGTAGCTAATTTATTGTCCACTTTTTTAGTAGCAACTTTAATCTCTTTTTTAGTTTCTTTTGCTTTTGCAGTTCCTTCATCTGAATGTCCACCCAAAATTGGCGCAATTACCAAACCAATTAAACAGGTTAGTTTAATTAAAATGTTCATAGATGGTCCAGAAGTATCTTTAAAAGGGTCTCCAACAGTATCTCCTGTTACAGCAGCTTTATGTGCGTCTGAACCTTTGTAAGTCATTTCTCCATTAATTTCCACTCCAGCTTCAAAAGATTTTTTAGCATTATCCCAAGCTCCACCAGCATTATTTTGGAAGATAGCCCATAAAACTCCAGAAACTGTAACCCCAGCCATATAACCACCTAACATTTCTGCGATTGCTAATCTATCCATACCAAAAGCTAATGGTAAGAATGCAATAACTAAAGGAAATCCAATGGTTAACAAACCAGGTAACATCATTTCTCTTAAAGAAGCTTGTGTAGAAATTGCAACACATTTATCATATTCAGGTTTCCCTGTTCCTTCCATAATTCCTGGAATATCTCTAAATTGTCTTCTAACTTCTTGTACCATTTCCATAGCCGCTTTTCCAACAGCATTCATTGCTAAAGCAGAAAATACTACAGGAACCATTCCACCAACAAATAGCATTGCTAAAACAGGTGCTTTAAAAATGTTAATTCCATCTATACCAGTAAATGTTACATAAGCAGCAAATAAAGCTAAAGATGTTAAGGCTGCAGAAGCAATTGCAAAACCTTTTCCAGTTGCAGCAGTCGTGTTTCCTACTGAATCTAAAATATCTGTACGTTCTCTTACAATTGGTTCTTGTTCGCTCATTTCAGCAATTCCACCTGCATTATCAGAAATTGGACCAAAAGCATCAATAGCTAATTGCATAGCAGTTGTAGCCATCATTGCTGAAGCTGCTAAAGCTACACCATAAAAACCAGCAAAAGCATAAGAAGCCCAAATTGCACCAGCAAATAATAATACTGATGGAAAAGTAGAAATCATACCTGTTGCCAAACCTGCAATTATATTTGTACCTGCTCCTGTGGAAGATTGTTGAACTATTTTTAAGATTGGAGATTTACCTAATCCTGTATAATATTCAGTTACTGATGAAATTACTGCACCAACAACTAAACCAACTAAAGTTGCATAGAACACTCTCATTGAAGAGATTTCTTGTAAGCCTTCTCCAAAGAATTCCATTTTCATAGTTTCTGGTAACATCCAAGTAACCAAACCAAAACAAGATAAACCAACTAAAACAATAGATGTCCAGTTTCCTTTATTTAAAGCGCCCATTACTTGGTCTTCTTTAGCATCATTAGAGCTAATTTTTACCAACATTGTACCTATGATAGAAATAATAATTCCTGCACCAGCAATTGCCATTGGCAATAATATTGGACCTATTCCACCAAAAGCATCAGAAATGCTTCCTCCCATATCATTAATTACATAGTTTCCTAAAACCATTGCTGCTAATACAGTTGCTACATAAGAACCAAATAAATCAGCACCCATTCCTGCAACATCACCTACATTATCACCTACATTATCTGCAATAGTAGCAGGGTTTCTTGGATCGTCTTCAGGAATACCAGCCTCAACTTTACCTACTAAATCTGCACCAACATCAGCAGCTTTTGTATAAATACCACCACCAACTCTTGCAAATAAAGCAATAGATTCAGCACCTAAAGAAAAACCTGCTAATGTTTCTAAAACAATTGTCATGTCCATTGTGTTTGTCCATTCTCCTCCCATAAAAAAGTGGAAGAAGAAAATAAAGAAAGCAGTTAATCCTAACACAGCTAAACCAGCAACTCCTAATCCCATTACTGTTCCACCTCCAAAAGAGATTTTTAAAGCATTTGGTAAGCTAGTTCTTGCTGCTTGTGTAGTTCTTACATTTGTTTTGGTTGCGATTTTCATTCCTATATTTCCTGCAAAAGCAGAAAAAACAGCTCCAAAAATAAATGCAACTACAATTAAAATATGTGTTGTAGGTACAATAAACGAAACTGCAGCTAAAGCAACACTTACTATAACAACAAATATTGCTAATAGTTTATATTCAGCACTTAAAAAAGCCAAAGCACCTTCGTATATATAATCTGAAATTTCTTTCATTTTACCATCTCCAGCATCTTGTTTCATTACCCAAGATTGTTTAATCCACATGTAGATTAAACCTAAAACTGCCAAAGCAATTGGCATGTAAATCATTAATGATTCCATATAATTCTCTTATTTAGATTAGTTTAAAACGGATGCAAAAGTAAGAAAATCAATAGAAATAAAAAACCTCTTAAAACGTTTAATTTTAAGAGGTTGATAATTTGATAATCTATATTTTATTAAATCTTAAATTTACCAGTCTTTTTATAGTCACTTTTATGATATCTTTTTACACAGTCTTTATAAATCTTAATTGCTTCTGAAGCATCTCCCCAACCACCTACATCAACTTTTTTCTTTTCTAAATCTTTATATACCTGAAAAAAATGCTCTATTTCTTTAAGTCTGTGAGGGTTTAAATCGAAAATATCCTTTTTATCATTCCAAATAGGATCGGAAACTGGTACACAAATTATTTTTTCATCAGGTCCTTTTTCATCAGTCATATGAAAAACCCCAATTGGTTTTACCTCGCTAACACACATAGGGAAAGTTGGTTCGTGTCCTAAAACTAAAACATCTAGAGGATCATCATCTAATGCCAAAGTTTCTGGTACAAAACCATAATCTGCTGGATACATCATAGAAGAAAACAACATTCGGTCGAAACGAATTTTGTTTAAATCAAAATCGTATTCATATTTATTTCTACTCCCTTTTGGTATTTCTATTAAAACATCGAAGGTTAATTCATCTTTTCCAACCATATAAAATTTCTTTTAGTTATTGTACAAAAATAATGAATAGATTAGCTCTAGTGAAAGATTCAATAAATAATTTACGCAATGGTTTTCGATTTTTAAACTATCATAAAATAAAAAATCCTTCATGAAGTTTATCAAGAAGGATTCTTTAAGTATTTGATTCGTATTTATATATACATTACTTCTTTCACAGCCTTAATAACATCATTAGAATTTGGAATCCATTTTTCTAATAAAACAGGAGAATAGGGAGCAGGAGTATCTGCAGTTGTAATTCTTTTTATTGGAGCATCTAAATAATCAAAAGCTTCATCTTGTATTCTATACGTAATTTCTGATGCAACACTAGCAAATGGCCAAGCTTCTTCTAAAACTACCAATCTGTTTGTTTTCTTTACTGATGTTAAAATTGCAGCATGATCCATAGGTCTTACAGTTCTTAAATCGATAATTTCAACAGAAATATTTTCTTTTGCTAATTCATCAGCAGCTTTATAAGCTTCTTTAATAATCTTACCAAATGAAACTATAGTTACATCTGTACCTTCTCTTTTAATATCAGCAACTCCAATTGGTATAATGTATTCTCCTTCTGGAATTTCCATTTTATCACCATACATTTGTTCAGACTCCATAAAAATTACTGGGTCATCATCTCTAATAGCCGCTTTTAATAAACCTTTTGCGTCATAAGGATTTGAAGGAACAATTACTTTTAAACCAGGCGTGTTTGCAAACCAATTCTCAAATGCTTGAGAGTGTGTTGCACCTAATTGTCCTGCAGAAGCAGTTGGTCCTCTAAAAACGATTGGACAATTAAATTGTCCACCAGACATTTGTCTAATTTTAGCAGCATTGTTTATAATTTGATCTATACCTACCAAAGAGAAGTTAAATGTCATATACTCAACAATTGGTCTATTACCATTCATAGCAGATCCAATAGCTACACCAGCAAAACCAAGTTCAGCAATAGGTGTGTCTATTACTCTCTTTTCACCAAATTCGTCAAGCATTCCTTTACTGGCCTTGTAAGCACCATTATATTCTGCAACTTCTTCACCCATTAAATAAATGCTTTCATCTCTGCGCATTTCCTCGCTCATGGCTTCACATATAGCTTCTCTGAATTGAACTGTTTTCATGTATTTTAATCTAGTTGTTAATTTTGCAGAGCAAAAATAAGGAATTAATTGTCATTAATTAAATACTACTTTCAGAAACAATAACTTTTTGTAGAACTTTAAACGCAATCGTTTTCGAGAAAATGTTAAATTCTTGAAAATTTATTATGCGTGCATAGTATTTTTTAAAAAAAAGACGTAATTTTGTGGTAACAAATAAGTATAAAAATTAAGATTTTATGAAAATATTGGTATGTATTAGTCACGTTCCAGATACTACATCAAAAATTAACTTCACAGATAGCGATACAAAATTTGATATAAATGGAGTTCAGTTTGTAATTAATCCTTATGATGAATTTTGCTTAACTAGAGCCATGTGGTTTAAAGAAAAGCAAGGTGCATCTGTAACTGTTGTAAATGTTGGTGAATCTTCTACAGAACCTACATTGAGAAAAGCATTAGCTATAGGTGCAGATAATGCAATTAGAGTTAATACTGATGCCAAAGATGGTATGCAAGTAGCAAAAGAGTTAGCTAGTATAGTGAAAGAAGGTGGTTATGATTTGGTATTAGCTGGAAAAGAATCCGCTGATTATAATGGTCAAATGGTGCCAGGAATGTTAGCAACTTTAACTGATTTTAATTTTGTAAATGGTTGTGTTGGTTTAGAAATTGATGGAACTAACGTAACTGCTGTTAGAGAAATTGATGGAGGAAATGAAACACTTTCTTCTAACTTGCCAATAGTTGTTGGTGGGCAAAAAGGAATTGTTGAAGAGAAAGATTTACGAATACCAAATATGCGAGGAATAATGATGGCTCGTAAAAAACCATTAAATGTTGTTGAGGCACAATCAACTGTAGTTGCAACGTCTACAGAATCATTCGAAAAACCAGCACCTAAAGGAGCTGTGAAATTAGTTGATGCAGACAACATAGATGAATTAATAAATTTATTGCATACAGAAGCAAAAGTGATTTAAATAAGGTGTAACTGTCTAAAGGTTGAATTGTTAAACTTACAATTCTACAATTACACGAATAATCAAATAAATAATTAAACAAAACAAAAATATGTCAGTTTTAGTTTTTGCAGATTCAACAGAAGGAAAGTTTAAAAAAACTGCTTTTGAAGTTGTTTCTTACGGAAAAAAAGTAGCAGAACAATTGAGTACTAATTTAGTAGTACTGACAATAAATGCCAATGAGCTTTCAGAATTATATACTTATGGAGCTGAAAAAGTTGTAACAGTAACTAATGATTCTTTAGATACATTTAATGCAAAAAAATATGCATCAATTGTAAACCAGGTTGTAGATGCAGAAAGTTCAGATATTATAATTATAGATTCTAGTATAGACGGTTTATATTTAGCACCAATTGTAGCAGTTGGTTTAGATGCAGGTTATGCTTCTAATGTAGTTGCTTTGCCAACAAGTACAAATCCATTTACAGTAAAAAGAAAAGCATTTTCGAACAAAGCATTTTCAAATACAGTAATTTCTACAGATAAAAAAGTAATTGGTTTAGCAAAGAATTCTTTCGGTATTCACGAAAATGAAGTGTCTGGAGTAACAGAAGTCTTTAATGCCACAATTGCTGATTCTGGAGTATCATCAGAAAAAGTAGAAAGAGTTACAGGTAAGGTAACTATTGCAGATGCAGATACTGTAGTTTCTGCTGGTAGAGGACTAAAAGGACCAGAAAATTGGGGAATGATTGAAGAATTGGCAGATGTTTTAGGAGCTGCAACTGCGTGTTCTAAACCAGTTTCAGATTTAGGTTGGAGACCTCATGGAGAGCATGTTGGTCAAACAGGTAAG
Organism: Polaribacter porphyrae; assembly: GCF_002954685.1. Classification (GTDB taxonomy): domain Bacteria; phylum Bacteroidota; class Bacteroidia; order Flavobacteriales; family Flavobacteriaceae; genus Polaribacter; species Polaribacter porphyrae. The sequence goes on from NZ_MSCN01000001.1 coordinate 3,707,375, forward strand.
CCAGTTGCATCAAACCTATACATTGCTATCGGAATTTCTGGAGCAATTCAACATTTAGCAGGTATTAATGCATCTAAAGTTAAAGTAGTAATCAATACAGATGCTGAAGCACCTTTCTTTAAAGCTGCAGATTATGGGGTTGTTGGTGATGCTTTTGAAGTTGTACCAACATTAATTGAAAAACTGAAAGCGTTTAAACAAGCCTAATTCAAATATTATTTTTAAAATGAAAACCTATTAGTTTAAACACTAATAGGTTTTTCTTTTATCAAAAACTAATAAATAAAAAGCTATAAACTATTTTTTTAGTAAATTGTGCGTTTTTAAAAACATCTCTATTTTACAAATTTTTGTGATGTTTTTTCTTTTTTGTAGAAAGATATATGAGTTTAATACAACTAACCATTAAAGGTATTTCTTACAGTCAAACTCAAAGTGGAGCGTATGCTTTAGTTTTGAGTGAGATCGAAGGCACAAGAACATTACCTATTATTATTGGAGCTTTCGAAGCACAATCTATTGCAATTGCTCTAGAAACAGAAATAAGACCTCCAAGACCTTTAACGCACGATTTATTCAAAACTTTTTCAGATACTTTTAACATTAGTGTAAAAGAAGTAATTATCCATAAATTAGTAGATGGTGTTTTCTTTTCTAGTTTAATTTGTGAAAAAGATGGTAATGAAGAGGTTATCGATACTAGAACATCTGACGCCATTGCTATTGCTGTACGTTTTAATGCTCCAATCTTTACGTATGAAAATATTTTAGATAAAGCAGGAATTTATCTGAAAGCGGAAGAAGAAATGGCTCTAGAAAGTAATATGGATACAGATATTGTACCCATTGAGATTTCTGATGAAAAGAAGAAAACTAGCACTAATTTTTCTAGCTTAACGTTACAAGAATTACACAATAAACTTAACAATGCTGTTACCAATGAAAATTATGAGTTAGCAGCAAAAATACGAGACGAAATAAGCAAACGTTCCTAAAATATTTTCATGAAAAAACTATTTATATTTCTGTTTTTACTTTTTTCAACAACTTTTTTTTCGCAAGAATTAAAGCAAGATTGGAAATTTTCATCAATAAAAAAAGCAGATGGAACAGTATTATTTGAAATTGATTCTACTGATAGTTTTTCTCTAAAAGAAGGAAAATTTTCATATTCTCTTAAAAATAAAAATGATTTAAAAGCATCAGGAAACTACATAAGACAAAACAATTTATTAATATTTAATTACAAAACGCCAAAAGATACTATTAGATATTATAATATAGTTTCTTTAACAGAAAATAATTTAGTTTTTTCTGAAAACGATGTTCTATATGCTTTTAAAAATGATAGAACACCAGAAACAACAAATGTAGATGTTGTTAAAGACGACATTATTAAAAAAAATGATAAAATAATTGAAAGTAAGGGTTTTTCTATAACTACTTTGTGGAGAGGTGTTTTAGGAATGATTTCACTGATTATCATTGCATTTTTGTTTAGTGCAAATAGAATGGCTATAGATTGGAAAAAAGTAGGTATTGGTTTGTCTTTGCAATTAGTTATTGCAATTGGTGTTTTAAAAGTTGGTTTTATTCAAAAAGGATTTGAATTAGTAGGTAAACTTTTTATTCAAATTCTTGAGTTTACTAAAGCTGGGAGTGAATTTTTATTTGCTGGTTTTGTGGGTGATATGGATAAATTTGGGTACATATTTGCCTTTCAAGTATTGCCAACAATTATTTTCTTTTCAGCCTTAACATCACTACTATTTTATTTAGGCATTATTCAATGGATTGTTAAAATTTTAGCCATAGGTTTATCAAAGTTTTTAGGAATTTCAGGTATGGAAAGTTTATCAGTAGCAGGTAATATCTTTTTAGGTCAAACCGAAGCTCCATTATTAATAAAGGCATATTTAGAAAAAATGAATAAATCTGAAATGCTATTAGTAATGATTGGTGGAATGGCTACTGTTGCAGGTGCTGTTTTAGCGGCTTACATAGGCTTTTTAGGTGGTGGAGATAAAGAATTAGAATTGGTTTTTGCAAAACATTTATTAGCAGCTTCAGTAATGGCAGCTCCAGGTGCTATTGTAATTTCAAAAATACTATATCCACAAACTGAAAAAGTAAATACAGATGTAACTGTATCTCAAGAAAAAATTGGTTCTAATGTTTTAGACGCAATTGCTAATGGTACCACAGAAGGTTTACGTTTAGCGGTTAATGTAGGAGCAATGTTGTTGGTTTTTGTTGCAGTAATTGCAATGATTAATGGCGGTTTAGATTTAATAGGTAGTGTTACTTCATTAAACGAGATTATCTCATCAAATACTGGTTATGAAAAATTATCTTTAGAATTTATTTTAGGATATATTTTTGCACCTTTAATGTGGTTAATAGGTGTGCCAACAACAGATATGGCGTTAATGGGGCAACTATTAGGTATTAAATTAGCTGCAAGTGAATTTGTAGGCTATATACAATTGGCTGAATTAAAAAATATAGCAAGTGCAACACATTTAACGTATAATAAATCTATAATTATGGCTACTTATATGTTATGTGGTTTTGCAAATTTTGCATCTATAGGAATACAAATAGGAGGTATAGGTTCTTTAGCTCCTGGTCAACGTAAAACGTTATCAGAATTTGGAATTAAAGCTTTAATAGGTGGTACAATTGCATCTTTAATGTCTGCAACAATAGCAGGTATGATTATAGGTTAATAAAAAGTAATAGTTTAACTATAAGGATTTTAAATACTTATAGACATCTTCTTTTTTATATTTTTTTGCATAATCTAAAGCAGAGCGTCCTTTATAAGTTTTATTAATATCGGCTTTATTTTTAATTAATAATTTTGCCATTTCTAAACGTCCATATTTAGCTGTATATAATAAAGGTGTTTTGCCTGTACATGCTTTATTTACATCTATGTTCTTTGATATAAGCATTTTAAAACAAGATAAAGCGTTAAATTTTATAGTTAGATTTAGTAAAGTGTAGTTTGAGTTTCCTGCTTCAAAACAAGTATTTTTATTATCATTCGTAATTAATTTTTTTAAGGATGTAGCATCATCATCTTTCAAAGCATATTTTATATTTGAAGAAATCTCTTGAGAAAAAATAGAGATTGTGCACAAGAGTAAAAAGGTAGATAAAATTGTTTTCATAATATTGATTTTTAAATTGATAATTAATCTTCTTGGTATTCTAAAATATCTGCAGGTTGGCAATCTAAAGCTTTACAAATTGCTTCTAAAGTGGAAAAGCGAATGGCTTTTGCTTTACCCGATTTTAAGATGGATAAGTTTGCTGTGGTAATGCCAATAATTTCTGCCAATTCTTTACTCCGCATTTTGCGTTTGGCAAGCATTACATCAAGGTTTACAATGATTGCCATATTATATTGTTAAATCGTTTTCTTGTTGAATACTGTTACCTTTTTTAATCAAATCTAAATACAGGTATAAAAAGAATGCGACTATTAAATGAATTAAAACAAAGAAATGAGGTTCATCAAAATATAAATTTCCATAAATAATATATCTCAAAATGACACCTAAAAAGCCTATGATTACTGGTATAAAATTTAGCTTGTAAAACAGAGTTAGTTTTTTTATTGAATTTTGAGTAAATGTTTTTTCTGCAATAAAAATTTGAAAAAAAGTTTGTAAAACATAAAAGTATATGGCATAAAAAATCATAGTAAACCATAGTAGAATTACTGTATAAGAAAGTAAAAACTTTACAAAAAGTTGAATGAAAGGTACTTTTAATGACGCATAACTATCTTCTCCTTTTTTAGAAATTTCAACCATTGGAATATTCCATTCGAAAAAATATTCAAAAAAAGATAAAATAGAGAATAACAACACAAAACTTGCAAACAAGGCAAAGCCCCAGAAGAAAATCTTTGATGATAGATAAGCTATTTTTTTCATATCTTTTTGTTATTTAGGAGTTTAATTTTTTTATTTGAATTTGGTATAGTAACATATATATTTTTATAAATCCACTTTGAATTTTCTTTAAATGCTACTACATTTAATATAGCAGAACCTTTTTCTCCTATCAAGCCAATTTTTAAATCAACAGAATTTTGATTGATGTTAAGACCATTTCCTCCTAAACTAAATGTAAAACTGCCTTTCTTTTTCTGTTTATCAGAATTTTTTTCAATTACAATATTGTTACCTATAATTTCTTTTAATTCATCATTATTTTTTGCTTTTTCAATTGCATATTCTTTTGGTTCAGCATTATCAAATTTATTGGTCATCATTTTATTGAAAAGACTCATACCAACAATACCAGTAATACATAAAAAGATTAAAAATAGACTTGATACTATTATTTTTTTCATAATTATATAGTTAAATCGTTTTCTTGTTTATGAGCTTTCGCTATTTTAAAAACTTCGCTTAAAATCAAAAAGAATAAGCCCAAACATATAAGTACAATATGTTCATTTAAACCAAGTTCAAAGCTTATTTTCTGTTGATAGTATATCCTAATAATAAAGGAGATACTTATAGAAACAATACCAGAGATACTTAATAAATTTCCAATTTTTTTAAAAGAAGATATTACTATAATATCAAATATTTTAGTATTTATAAAGTAGCGTAATGTTTTTCTAAAAAAATATAAGGCTGCAAGAATTAGTAAATAATTCAAAGCAGAAATGATTAAAAGTGTTTTAGAAAGCCAATCATTTGCATTAAAATTAACTGAATTTATCTTTATATCAAGACCACTTAAATCTCTAAATAATACAGCTAAAACTAAACCTATCACTAAAAGTATAGCAGGCATAGAAATAATCCATACTAAATCTATGATGGCTTTTAAGATGTGAATTTTTCGCATATTTTAATATATTTTGACACTACAAATATATTAAAATTATTGTTTATCAATAATAAATTATCAAAAATTAGTAATATTTTAAGTTTTGAGCAAAAAAAAATCAGAAGTAACTTACTTCTGATTTTTTGTAAAATATGATGTTTTTTACCTAATCTAATCTCTAGACATAAATATCTGTAAAACATACCAAAATAATAACATTAAAGAAGCAAATAAACCTAAAGAAGCAGGAATATAATCTTCTGTTCCGTATTTATTAATCAAGTTTGAGGTTTGGTATAAAATAGAGCCTCCTGCTAACAAGCACATTGCTACAGAAAACCATAAACCTAAATTAAAACCAAATAAAGCTCCTGCTATAATTAAACCAATTGCAATAAAAAAACCAATAGTTAAACCAGCTTTTAAAAATGAAAAATCTTTTTTTGTGATAAATACAATTGCCGAAATTCCTGTAAATAATGCCAAAGTAACTATAGCAGCTTGCTGAACTAATTCTCCACTTTCAGTATAAATCATTGCAATTGCTAAAAGAGGTATAAAAATAATAGCTTGTGCAAAAACGTATAGTGCATACGCCATATATTGTATGTTCTTATCAGCTGTTTTTAAAACTGTACTTTCTGCATAGTTGGTAATCAACATAAAACCTCCCAGCATTATTAGCCAACGCCAACCTTGTGTCATAGACATCATAAAGTTTACAATTGTATCACTTTGTAAAAGGAGGTATTCAAAAAGAACAAATAATAAAACGCCACCTGCAACATGTTTGTAGGTTTTTTTATAAAATTCTACACGAACTTGATCTGTAGATTCAATTAATAAGGTTTTGTTTTCAAAAGTGTTTTCCATAGGTTTTAATTTTATACTGAACTTGTTTCAGTATCTATTTAATAAAATATTTGTTAAGTATAGTTATACTTTTTTAATTACATTAGTTACAATTCCCCAAATTACAAAATCATTATCTTCTGTAATATTGATAATTGGATAATTAGGATTTTCTGGTTGTAACCAAACTTCATTTTTTTCTACTCGTAAACGTTTTACAGTAAATTCACCATCTAAAAAGCAGACTGCTATTTTATTATTGGCAGGCTCTAAACTTCTGTCAATTACTAATAAATCGTTATCATCTAAACCAGCATTAATCATAGATTGTCCTTTTACTTTGGCAAAAAAAGTGGCATCTTTATTTCTGATGAGTTCATCATCTAAAGAAATTCGGGTTTCTCTAAAATCATCTGCAGGTGATGGGAAACCAGCTGAAATTCCAACATCAACTAAAATTGCTCCAATTCCAGAAGATGTTTTTGGTGTAAAAAAAGTAAGAGTTTTAGAAGCTATCATACTGCAAATTACAATTTTTCTCTGAACTTTTCTGCATATTCTTTAATTACATTTTTATCAAAGTAAGGCTCTTCATCAATTCTACCAATCACGTTTACATTTGTCATTTTTTTGATAATGCTTTCTGTAGTAGGATGCTCATCACCAGAAAAAATAATTGATACATCAAATCCTTTTTCTTGTAATAATTTTACAGTTAATAGGGTATGATTGATACTTCCTAAATAATGACGAGAAACTACAATAACTTTATAATCGGGTTGTATTAAATCTAAAATTGTATCTGTATCATTTAAAGGAACTAACAAACCTCCTGCACCTTCAATTACTAAATTATTATTAGTTTTTGGAATTTTTATCTTATTTATGTCAATCTTAATTCCATCAATTGCTGCAGCTGCATGAGGACTCATAGGTGTTTGTAAGGCATATGAATTTGGGTAAAATATTGATTTTTTATTCGAAATAAAGCGTTGTACTTTATGGGTATCAGAATTTTCTAAATCTCCTGCTTGCACAGGTTTCCAATAATCTGCCTCTAAAGCTTCTGTTACAATTGCTGCAGCTACTGTTTTGCCAACTTCTGTAGATATGCCTGTTATAAAATATGTTTTCATTTTAAAATTCTGTTTTGATATGCTAAACTTGTTTCAGTATTTCAGCATCTCATTATTTTTATCATTTTAATTTTTAAAAAGCGTTTTACAATGATTACAGATTAGTTTTCTACCTTCAAAAAAAGGAAATAACATATAAAAGAAATTTTTTCTGTGAAGAGGTGCTACTAAAATTTTATTAGAATTGCATTTAGGGCAATAAATATCATTTCCGTTTTTATCTTTTTGATAGGTTCTTATTTCATTATAAACTTCAACTGCTTTTTCAAAATCATTTTTATGAACTAACAATTTTACACCACCAATAGCACCGCTAATTAAAGGATCAGAATCTATAGTAGTTTCATCCATTAACATTGTATCAAAACCATCAGCATCCAATCTAGATTTTGTAACGTGGGCTTCTGCTGAATATTCAAAAACAGCTAAAATTTTATAATTATCATTCATAAACAAATGTTGGTTTACAAAAATACTTAAGAACTCTAAAACTTCGCTAATTTCTTTTTTAGAATTATAACCATGCAAACAAAAACGCAAACGTTCTTTATTTTGAGGAACTGTAGGTGATAAAATGGCTTTTACATCATAATGGTTTTGTTGTAGTTTTTCAGCAATTGCTTTCACTTTTTCATTCCTAGGAATTATACAACAATGAATGGCAGAACAACTTGGAATAAATCCCCATTGTCTTTCAGACATTTCCCCAAAAAGAAAAGTCGGAAAGTTTAATCTTTTTACTTCTTTTATAAAATGATGAATATTTTGTTGAAGTTTAGTCGTATTCTGACTGTCATCTTGATTACAGTCGAAAGGTGTTTGTAATTCATCATAAGAAACTTTAATTGTAGCCAAAGAATGAGGAGAAAGTCCTGTTGTGTAAATAAAACTCCGTGCAAAATTCACTAAATAGGTTTGCAAAGCTGTACTTCCTAAAATAGCTGCTCCATGGCAACCTAAAGCTTTCCCAAAAGTGATGATTCTTGCAAAAACTTCATGTTGTAAGTTGAGTTTCTGAATCAAACCAGCTGCAAAAACACCAACTGCATGTGCTTCATCAACAATTAAAAAAGCGTTGTGTTTCTTACAGATTTTAGTAACTGCAACTAAATCTGGAGAATCTCCATCCATAGAAAAAACAGATTCTGTGACAACGTATATTGTTTGATGTGATTCTGAATCAAGTTCAGAATCACGCTCTTTGTCACTTTGAGCTTGTCGAAAAATCTCATTCTTATCAATAAAATTTAGCAATCTCTTTTCCAAATCCTCCAAATCATTATGCAAAAACTTAAACGCTTTGGCATTACTTAATTTAATTCCATCTCTTATAGATGCATGAATAAACTCATCATACAAAATAATATCTCCACGTTGTGGAACTGATGAGAAAAAACCAATATTGGCATCATAACCTGAATTGAAAATAGTTGTAGATTCAGTTTGATGAAAGGTACTTAAAAAGGACTCAATTTCAGAATATAATTGATGATTTCCTGACAATAATCTACTGCCTGTTGCTCCATTCTGTTTGATGCCTTTATCAACTAAAAATTGATGTGTTTTATCAAAAATAATTTCAGATTTGGCAAACCCTAAATAATCATTAGAAGAAAAATCAATCAAATTTGATGATGACTTTAAGCCACGCAAAGCATTCTGCTCTTTACGAGATTTTAATTGATTTGTTAACTTCTTTGGCAAATTCATCATTACAAAAATAACAAAATTATATACCTTTACATTGATGTTTGCATTAGTAGATTGTAATAATTTTTATGCGTCTTGTGAACGGGTTTTTAACCCGAATTTACAAAATAAACCTGTTGCTATTTTAAGCAATAATGATGGTTGCGTTATTTCTATGAGTGATGAAGCCAAGAAAATTGGTTTGCCTTTTGGTGCTCCAATCTTTAAATGGGAACAGTTTTGTAAAGAAAAAAATATCACTATTTTATCCTCTAATTATCCATTATATGGAGACATGAGTGCAAGAGTGATGAGTATTTTAGCAGATTTTTCTCCAGATATAGAAATATATTCTATCGATGAATCATTTTTGGAATTTAAAGGTTTTGATAATTATAATTTTGAAGAATATGCAACTAAAATTAGAAATCGAATTCTAAAATGGACAGGTATACCAACTTGTGTGGGAATTGCCCCAACAAAAGGGTTGAGTAAAGTTGCCAATAAAATTGCAAGAAAAAACCTCAAAGAGACAAAAGGAGTTTGTATAATCGATTCTGATGAAAAAAGAATTGAGTTACTAAAAAAAACAGCTATTGAAAAAGTCTGGGGAATAGGTAGTGGTTTACAAAAAAGATTAAAAACTAAATGCTGTACAACTGCTTATGATTTTACACAAATTTCAAGTGATTGGGTTCTAAAAGAACTATCTATAGTGGGTTGGCGATTGCAAAAAGATTTGCAGGGGATTTCTAAAATTCCGTTAGAAGAACTTTCATCAAAAAAGATGATTGCTACAACAAGAAGTTTTGAAAACACTTATTCTGATTTAGATAATATTAAAGAACGGATTTCAACTTTTGCATCAAGCTGTGCTCAAAAATTACGTGAACAAAACTCTAATTGTCACGTTATTTATGTTTTTCTACGAAGCAATCGTTTTGATAAAAGTCAACAATATCAAAAAGAAAATAGAACAGTTATTCTATCCTATCCAACAGATTCTACATTAACAATCGCTAAAGCTGCTGTTACTGCAGTAGAAACTATTTTTCAAAAAGGTGTAGAATATAAAAAAGCAGGAGTCATTATTTCTGGTTTAGTACCTAATGATAACTTTCAACTCAATTTATTCGAGCACGAAAACCCAAAACACAAACCTTTAATGTCTGCAATAGATCATTTGAACAGAAAGTACAAAGCAGATAAAATAAAGTTAGGAAATCAAGATTTAAAACGCACTTGGAAAATGAAGCAAGAAAGATTGTCACCTAAATTTACCACAAATATTAATGAAGTTTTGGTTGTAAAATAAATGACGAAAAGAACAGAAATGACACTCCAAGAAAGAGATAAAAAACACCTTTGGCATCCATTAAAACAACATAAAACGCATCCAGAAAGTTTAGCGATTGTAAAAGCAAAAGGATGCATTTTAACCGATGAAAATGGCAACGAATATATAGATACGATTTCTTCTTGGTACACCTGTATGTTTGGGCATTGTAATGATTTTATTACAAGTAAAGTTTACGAGCAAATGCAAACGTTAGATCAAGTAATGTTTAGCGATTTTACGCACAAACCTGCTATAGAATTATCAGAAAATCTGATTAAAATATTGCCCAATAATCAAAATCGAATATTTTTTAATGATAATGGATCCACAGCAGTAGAAGCAGGCATTAAAATGGCATTACAATACTACTTTAATTTGGGTGAAAAACGCAGCACATTTATTGCTTTCGAAAATGGATTTCATGGAGATACATTTGGAGCAATGTCTGTTTCTGGATTATCTGTTTACAATGGTCCTTTCGAAGATTTTTTAATGCAAGTAGAAAGAATTTCAGTTCCAAATGGAGAGAATCATCAAGAAATTTTAGAGCAATTAAAAAAGATTGTTTCAGAAAATAACGTTGCCGGTTTTATTTATGAACCTTTAGTGCAAGGAGCTGCAGGAATGAAAATTCACGACACAGAAGGCCTGAATGAGATTTTAAAATTCTGTAAGAATCATAATATTTTAACAATTGCAGACGAAGTAATGACAGGTTTTGGCAAAACAGGTCGCAATTTTGCATCCGATTTTATCGAGACAAAACCAGATATTATTTGTTTGAGCAAAGCATTAACAGGCGGTTTAGTGCCTTTGGCAATTACAAGTTGTACAGAAAAAATTTATGAAGCTTTTTTGAGCAACGAAATGGCGAAAGGTTTTTTTCATTGTCATACCTATTCAGGAAATCCAATTGCTTGTACAGCAGCAAATGCTACAATCCAATTATTACAAACCGATGAAATTCAACAAAATATCAAATTAATTTCAGCTTCGCATCAACAGTTTAAAGATAAGATTAGCAAACATCCAAAAGTAAAAACAGCACGTTTTCAAGGCGTAATTTTTGCTCTAGATTTAGATACAAAAATGCAACGTTATGGAAGTTTGCGAGACAAATTACTTAATTTTTTTATGAAGAGAGGTGTTTTTTTACGTCCTTTAGGCAACACAATTTATATTCAACCTCCCTTTGTAATTACTCAAGAACAGTTGCAAAAAGTGTACAGTACAATTGAGGAATCTTTAGAAATTGTTTAAAAATTAATGAGAATTAGAATTTTTTAAAAACTAAAAACCTTCAGTAGTTTTTTCTAATAAGTTAATTTGTTCTTGTGTATCTTTAATTAATACATATAAATCTTCATAAGCCCAAATTCCATTGGTTTTTATCCCTTTTACAATAACAGTTCCTCTTCCTTTTAAACCTTTAATAGAAAAAGACATGTCTATCTCACCATCATTATTACTTAATGAGATATTACCTGAAGGAATTCCTGTTTTCTCTAAATCATTTCCCAGTTGTTCGAGTACTCTAGGGTGGTTAAACGCTTGTTCTGTAGCATACTTTATTGGTGTAGATTCATTAAACATTTTTGAAACTCCAAAAAAAGCAGTGCCAATTCCAAAAACAAAAATTAGTATTAGAACAATACACCCACATCCACAACCTCCCACAGGTACTGCCCATTTCCAATTTCTTTGAAACCAGCTTTTTTCTTTAATTTCTTCCATTCTTGTTTTTTTAGCAAGATAAGTCATTAATTAAAATGAAGAGTTTTACTTTTGCTAAAAATATTTTTTTTGAATCAACCTATATCAATAACAGCTTTAGCCTCTATTTCAGCATTGGGGAGTAAACCCAAAGAAATTTGGGAAAACTATTTGTTAGACAAGCATTTTTTGTCTGAAAAAGAGATTTCTTCACAAGGTCGAAATGACAAAAAAAGTGTTTTTGTAGGACAACTATCAAAAGAAAATAAACAAAAAATTAACGAATTAAGAAAGTCAGATTCCAAGTACAAAAATCTTGATGATACTGTTCTATTTGCAATCTATGTTTCAAGAAAAGCTATAAAAAATGCAAATTGGAATTCAGAAAAAAACTTCGGAATTAATTTTGGTTCGTCAAGAGGTGCTACTGCTTTATTTGAAAAATACCATCAAGAATTTTTAGAAACTCAAAAGTCATCAACCTTAAGTTCGCCCACCACAACTTTAGGAAATATTTCCTCTTGGGTGGCTCACGATTTACAAACAAGTGGGCCAGAAATATCACATTCCATAACATGTTCTACAGCTTTACATTCTCTGTTAAATGGAGTTGCTTGGATAAGTTCAGGAATGGCTGATAAATTTTTAGTTGGTGGGAGCGAAGCTGTTTTAACCAATTTTACCATTGCACAAATGCAGGCTTTAAAAGTGTACGCGAAGCATCATTCTGAACTTGTTTCAGAATCTCATACTATTGAAAAATATCCCTGCAAATCTTTCGACGTAAACAAAAAACAAAATACTATGGTCTTGGGTGAGGGGGCATCAGCAATTTGTTTGGAGAAAGGTTTAATAAAAAATGCGTTGGCATTTATTTCAGGAATAGGTTACGCAACTGAAGTGCTAAAACACAATACTTCTATTTCTACAAATGCAATCTGTTTTCAAAAATCAATGAAAATGGCACTAGGAGAAATCAATCCTAATGGAATTGATGCAATTGTAATGCACGCTCCAGGCACAATAAAAGGCGATTTATCAGAAGTAAATGCTATCGAAAAAGTTTTTGAGAATCATCAACCTTTTTTAACTACAAACAAGTGGAAATTAGGACATACTTTTGGAGCATCTGGAATGCTAAATTTAGAATTGGCAATTTTAATGTTGCAACATCAGCAAGTAATTGAAGTGCCTTTTGCTAAAAAGCAAAAACACCCTGCTAAAATTAAAAAAGTATTAGTAAATGCGGTTGGTTTTGGTGGAAATGCAGTTTCTATTCTATTGAGTAAATAATAAATCACGCAAAGTTACAGAGTTTTAAAATTTCTTTTCGCTTTCGCTTATTTGTGAGTTTTTTTACTCAAATTTAGCCTTCATTTTTAAAATTTCTTGTTCCATTGTAAGAAGTTTATCTTCAAAAGAAGTAGAAAAATCAGGGATTCTTCTACAAAAAACATAACGCACTTTCCATAATTCTTTTACATCAGTAATTTTAAAAATGGCGTCTTCTATGTTTTTATGATCAGCTCTAAATATCACAATTTTTTGAGTGATGTATAATCTTCTAAAAATAATAGCATCATTAATAATCGCAAAAACCAAAGTGCCATTTGTTAATTTAGGAATAACATTTATAGGAGTTTGTTCTCCAATAACAATGTCTTTTGGGTAAAAACCTTTGTCTTGATTGGTCATTTCTAAATTAGAAACAGTAAACGCTCTAAAATTTTTTGTTGGGTTTATTGGGAGTTGTAAATAAGGCATTTCATCTACAAAAATATCATTCTTAAAATGTGCTACATAATCAATAGTATTATTTTCTGTAATACAAGGCACTTTTGCAAATTGCTCTTTTTGAATTTCATCAGAAAGCGTGGTTAAACTCTCTTTAAATTGAAGTAATTCATTTACTGTAATTTCGCTCGTTAGCAAAGTGTCAATTTTTATGCTAAAATAATTAGCAATTTTAATAATAGTTTCAATCTTTGGTTCACTTCTGTGTTCTTCATAAGCACCTAAAGTGGCACGTTTTAAGCCAAAAAGTTCAGCAAAAGCTGATTGACTTAATCCTTTTACGGTTCTTATCTTTTTTATGTTTTTACCAAAAAACGACATATTTTGCTAATTATATTTGCAATATTGAATTTTATTTGTATATTTACGCTAACAATATTAGCAAATAGTTTTTGTTTATGCTAATTTATTTAGTTTTTTCTTTAGTGTTTTTACATAAATTTATTTTAAAACTAATATTGTTAGCAAAGTATCAACCAACTTAAACCTAAAAATATGATTTTATTTATATCTAGAGCTGTTATTTTTACATTAAAACTTGTAGTAATTCTGTGTAACTTTTTGTAATATTGAATGTTTGTGTTTTTAAAATAAATACTCAAAAAGGCAATCAATTTAACTATGAAAAATCACAATAAAAAAATCAAAAATTACTTAATGGAGCTTGATTTTAATATCGTTTACGAAAGTGTAAAAGACGGTGTTTTAATGATAAGTAAAGAAACAGAAGGTATTAAAAATTTGATTTTAGGTATTGCACCTCCTATTTTAATAATGGAACAACATATCTTCAATATAAAAAATAGAAACGAAGAAGTTTTTAAGAAATTATTGCAAAAAAATAGAGATATTATTCATGGTGCTTTTGTGTTAGATGAAACTGGTCAAAAAGTAATTTTCAGAGATACTTTGCAGATAGAAAATCTAGATTTAAATGAGTTAGAGGCTTCTTTAAATTCGTTGAGCTTGTTATTAAGCGAATATTCAGAACAGATTATAAACTTTTCAAAATATTAGAGTATGAATTTTTTCAAACGATTGTACAAAATGGGTCAGGCTGAAGCCAATGCTACTTTAGATAGTATGGAAGATCCAATTAAAATTACAGAACAAGGCATTAGAGATTTAAAAGAAGAACTCAAAGAAAGTGTAGCGTCTTTGGCTCAAGTAAAAGCATTAGAAATTCGTTCTAAAACCGAACATAAAGAGTTTTTAACAAACATAGAAAATTATCAAGAAAAGGCATTGTTATTACTAAATAAGGCTAAAAATGGTAATTTAGATTTAGACGAAGCAGAACGTTTGGCAAAAGCGGCTTTAATTAAAAAAGAAGAAAATGTAAAAGCTGCTGAAAAAGCCAAAGAAGAAGCTGTTAAATATGAGAGTTCAGTTATAGAAATGGAAGCAAATGTTACCGAAATCAAAAGAAACATTAGCAGGTGGGAAAACGAACTAAAAACGCTTAAAGCTCGTGTAAAAGTTTCGAATGCAACAAAAAAAATGAACAGACAAATGGCTGGTGTAGATGCTTCTAGCACAGTAGACATGCTAGAAAGAATGAAGCAAAAAGTGAGTCAAGAAGAAGCCTTGGCAGAAGCGTATGGAAATATCGCGAACAATAAAACCACTATCGATTTTGAAATTGATAAAGCCATCGATTTTACAAAAGATACAGCAGAAAACGAATTAATAAAATTAAAACAACAGTTAGGATTCCCTAACGAATTAAAATCATAATATTGAGCAATTTAATAGACATATTATTCTCTCCAGTAAACATCACATTAACTATTTTAATGTTGATATTGGTGTTGTATTGGCTAGTAACAATGGTTTCTGGAGTAGATTTTGACGTTGACATTGATGTAGATGTGGATATTGATATTGATGCTGACATTGATGCTGATTTTGATACCAATATAGAAGGTGGAAACCTTGATTTTGAGGATATGTCTAGTACAGAACTTACTAAAGACGACGTTGTAAAAAGTAGAAAAAAGCCTTTAAAATGGTGGCAAGTGGTGTTGATTTATTTCAATTTTGTAGGCTTACCATTTATGTTCACATTTACCTGTTGGATTTTTCTCTGGTGGATGATAACTACCATTACAACTACATTAACAGTAAGTTATGAAAACACTTTTGGGTACATTATTATGTTAGTTGGATTTTTTCCAGCACTAATTTTAACCAAAATTTTTACAACTCCATTTAAAGGATTTTTTAAGAATTTAAATAAAGATGGAGATGCTCCAATAGAAATTATTGGAAGAAGAGGTATTTGTTTATCAAAAATTAAAGATGATAAGATGGGTTCTGCAGAAGTAGTTGTGGATAGCACACCATTATCCATTTATGTAAAATCAATGCATGGAAATTTAATTGAATTTAGAGAGCCAATTCTCATCATCAAACAGAGTAAAGACAAGAATTATTACTACGTACAATCATACAAAACTAACTAAAAATAAAAAAAATT
The DNA here is from genome assembly GCF_002954685.1 of Polaribacter porphyrae. Taxonomy (GTDB): domain Bacteria; phylum Bacteroidota; class Bacteroidia; order Flavobacteriales; family Flavobacteriaceae; genus Polaribacter; species Polaribacter porphyrae. The sequence continues at coordinate 3,723,234 of NZ_MSCN01000001.1, forward strand.
ATGGCAGAAGGATTATTACCAATTATAGGAATCAGTTTAGGATTAATTCTATTCCTTGTTATTGTTTATTTCGCAATTATTGCGATGTTTTACAAGAAAATTCCTCAAGGAGAAGCTCTTGTAAGAACAGGATTTGGAGGAACTAAAGTGGCAACAGACAAAGGATTGTATGTGGTACCAGTTTTTCACAGAGTAGAAATTATGGATATTTCTGTGAAGAAAATCCAAATTGAAAGATTAGGTAATGAAGGATTGATTTGTAAAGACAATATGCGTGCAGATATTAAGGTTGCCTTTTTTGTACGGGTAAATAACGAAATTGAATACATCAAAAAAGTGGCACAAACTATTGGTTGTGCAAGAGCGTCAGACATTAAAACGTTAGAAGATTTATTTGAAGCAAAATTTTCTGAAGCCTTAAAAACTGTTGGTAAAAAGTTTGAATTCACGGAACTTTATGAAGCTAGAAGAGAATTTAGAGACGAAATTGTAGATATTATTGGTACAGATTTAAATGGCTATACTTTAGAGGATTGTGCTATTGATTATTTAGAACAAACTCCAGTTTCTTTCTTAAAACCTGATAATATTTTAGATTCAGAAGGAATCAAGAAAATTACAGAATTAACTGCGGCTCAAAACGTAAAGTCGAACTTAATAATGCGTGATGAAGAAAAAACGATCCGCAAACAAGATGTAGAAGCACGTGAGGCTATTTTAGAATTGGACAAGCAATTAGCTGAAAAAGAAGAGCAACAGAAAAGAGAAGTTGCGAATATCAAATCTAGAGAAGAAGCCAATATTTTAAAAGTTTCAGAAGAAGAAAGATTGAAATCTGAAACAGCAAGAATTTCAACAGAAGAAAAATTGCAAGTAGCCGAAGAAAATATGCAACGTCAAGTAATAGTGGCTGCTAAAAATAAGCAAAGAACAGATGCTGTTGAAACAGAAAGAGTTGAGAAAGACAGAATGTTAGAAGCTACTGAAAGAGAGCGAATTGTAACATTGGCACAAATAGAAAAAGAGAAAGTTGTTGAGGTAGAGAAAAAGAACATTCAAGATGTAATTCGTGATCGTGTTGTTTTAGAAAAAGGAGTAGTGCAAGAGCAAGAAAATATGAAAGATATTGAGGCTTTTAAAACTGCAGATAGAGAAAAACAAGTAAAAATAACTATTGCAGAAGCAGAAGCAGAAGAAGCATTAATTAAAACTACCAAAGCAGCAGAAGCACAGAAACAAGCTGCAATTCAGCAAGCTGAAGAAATTAATATTGAAGCTTTAGCGAAAAAGCAAGCCAGTGAAAAAGAGGCTGAAGCTCGTAAAATATTAGCAGAAGCAACAGCAAAAGAAGAAGCGACTATTGGTATGTCTGAAGCACAAGTAATGCACGCAAAAGCAGATGCTCACGAACGTGAAGGCTTGGTTGAAGCATTAATCATTGAGAAAAAAGCGAAAGCAGAAGCATTAGGAATTGAAGCCAAAGCAGCAGCAATTGAAAAAGAAGGAATGGCTGAAGCAGCTGTTATCAAAGAAAAAGCAATGGCTGATGCTGTAGGAATTGAAGAAAAAGCAAATGCAATGAAGAAATTAGATGGTGTTGGTAAAGAGCACGAAGAATTCAAGTTGCGTTTAGACAAAGAATTAAAAGTTGATTTAGCAGAAATTAATATTCAGAAAGAAATTGCAGATGCGCAAGCAAGTGTAATTGCAGAAGCTTTAAAAGCTGCTAATATTGATATTGTTGGTGGAGAAACGATGTTCTTTGATCAAATTATTGGGCAAATTACCAAGGCAAAAGGCTTTGATAGATTGGTAAATCATTCTGATAATATCCAAGAAGTAAAAGATGCCATTTTAGGAAGCAATGATGTAAAAGGGAATCTACTTGAAAAAGTAAGAGATTTTGCTGATAAATATAATGTTTCATCAGAAGACTTAAAGAATCTTTCTGTAGCAAGTATTTTAATGGATTTAAAATCGAAAACCGCTAGTAAAGATGAAAGCAATTTGTTTTCTAACTTATTAAACTTGGCAAAAGGTTTAGGTTTGGATAATAAGAAACTAGGTTAATTCTAATCTCACAAAATATCCTGCAAGGTCTTTTCTTGACCTTGTAGGTATTTATAAGAATTCAGATGTATACCTACAAGGTTTTAGAAACCTTGCAGGAAAAAGCTAAACCTAGTAATAATATTCAAATGCAAAAAGAAGAAAAAAATAACAATACTATTCTCGAAGAAGGCACCTACGAAATCATTCAAGGGCGTCTTCAAAAACAAAAAGAAGCACTTCAAAATAGACTTGGGCAGCTAAACCAAGAACGTGCAAAAGTATTTGGTAGTGTAGAAACCAAGCTGATTGCAAACAACAGAATCAATACAGAAAATAACTGCATTGCTAGAGACATTATTACGATTGGAGAGGTTAGTGTTTTTGGGTACAATGTACATTTTGGGTTAAGAACCGAAGTGAAATTAGATGATGTTTTCAGTATATATTCTTATGATGGTTCTCAATTTGTCAATAAAAAATTAGACCTTTTACAAAACGAAACCTTCATTACAGATTTTACTAATCTTTACAAATATTACAGAAATACTATTTTTAGCAAGTTCGCCATTGTTGGCAATTATTTGCATATGGTTTTTCAGTTGAGTGAAAGTCCAAGTGATATTAAAACCTTTAAATGGTTAATTGCTGACAGTAATTTAACCTATGTTGATAATAGAAGCGAACACGAATACGTGTTTCCAAATCAGCACGAATTCAAATGGCAAGAAGTTACAAGAGAGATGCATTTTTACGGAAAACATCCTCATATTGGTATTTTAGACAAGGTTTTTGTAGAAACTGTTGGAGGCGATTTAACCATTAAAATTGAGAATAATACAGAAGAAGGTAAAGGAATTTATGATGAGCCAGTTACGCACCCAGATCAAACTTTAGATGATGGACAATATAGATTTGCAGATTTAGGAAATCTGATTGTTTTAGAAATCAAACCTTTTCAAGAAGATGCTCGTTATTTTGTGTACAATCATAAAATTCAAGAGGTTAAAAAGATTGATACTGTTAAAGATGCAGCTGTTTTGTTGCCAAATGATCAAGGAATTATTTTTTCTAACGGATATTATTTGCAATCTGGAGCGTTTAAAATCTTCGACAATCAGTTGTCAGATTTAAAATTTCAAGACAAAATTACTTCGCAAAATGGCGAAGATTTTTTCTATGTTTTTTATCAAGAAAAAACCGGATTATATGTACTGATGTCTTACAATGTGATTGAGCAAGAAGTAAAAACGCCAATCATTTGTAACGGATTCACGTTCTTAAAAAATGGCGAATTGTGTTATTTTAAAGATGGCGAAGATCAAACCAGACATCACGTAATTCAAATTTGGCAAACTCCCTTTATTCAAGGGGCAGAAGTTCCATCAGAACATAAAGATTCATTCCTTTATAAAGTTGGAAATAAGGATATTGTAAAAGCAATGGCAGAATGTCAAGTGCTGATTACATTGTTAAATAAAGAAGATAATTATGATGGTTTGTATGAAGATATTGCCAAGACTTCTTTAGATATTATTGATAGTTATTATTGGATTAAAGAACCAAAAACCTACGAATTATCAATCCCTTTATCAGGCATAAATGAAGCTGCAAATGCTGCAATTGATGAGTTTGATAAAGTAGTACAACTGCGAAAAAATGCAGCAAAAATTACCGAAGAAATTTCGAGTAAAACCAATCGTTTTTTCAGTAAAATAAAAAGTACCTCTTTTAAAATAATTGATGATTTTGTACAAGCCTTATCAGAGTTAAGAACCTTGAGAGGAGAAATCATTGGTTTTAAAGAAGTACGTTATGTAGATGTTGATTATTTAGAAAAACTAGAAGAAGAACTTACAGCACAATCAGACACTATTTCGCAAAGATGTGTTGCTTTTCTGTTAGATGAAAAAGCCTTGTTGCCTTATCATAAAAGAGTAGCAGAAAAGGAAACTGCATTAGAAAATATTCAAAAAGTAATTGCAGGTAAAGCTTTAGAAGATGAGGTAAATCAGATTGTGGCAGATTTAGAATTGCTGATTGATATTGTTTCTAATTTAGAAATTGAGGATACATCACATTCTACCAAAATTATTGATGCCATTTCGTTGATTTTTTCAACTATAAATCAGTTAAAATCGGGCATTAAAAATAAAATAAAGTCGCTAAGTGCAGAAGAAGCCAATGCCGATTTTGCTGCCAAAATTAAGTTGATAGACCAAAGTATCGTCAACTATTTAGATATTGCAACTACTCCAGAAAAAACAGATGAACTACTGAATAAAGTGGCAATCCAATTAGAAGATTTGGAAGGTAGGTTTGCAGATTATGACCAATTTATTGCAGATATTCTTGAAAAAAGAGAAGAAGTTTACAATGCATTTCAGGCAAAGAAAAGTAGCATTATTGAAGCTAGAAATAAAAAAGCGATTGCTTTAGAAACGGCTGCAAAACGAATTTTAAACGGAGTTGTAAAAAAGGCAGAAAGCTTTAAATTTCAGAATGAAATCAATGGGTATTTCGCATCAGATTTAATGATTAATAAACTGCGAGACATCATCAAACAATTGTATGATTTAGATGATGGTGGAAAAGCAGAAATGATTGAAACTGGTTTAAAAACCGCCAAAGAAGATGCTACAAGAAAGCTTAAAGACAAGCAAGATTTATATGAAGATGGAGAGAATGTAATTAAGTTTGGAAAACATAAATTTGGAGTCAACAAACAGGTTTTAGATTTAACGATTGTTTATAAAGATAAATCACTTTTTTATCATTTAACAGGAACTGATTTTTACCAAGAAATTGACAATGAAATCTTACTAAAATCAGAAAAATACTGGAATCAATCTTTTGTTTCAGAAAATGAAAATATATACAGAGCTTCGTATTTAGCTTACAGAATTACCCAAGAAAATTCCATCGAAAAACTGTATAACACTTCTGATGAAGCCTTACTGGAATTGGTGAAAAGTGTAGCTTCTAAAAGTTATACAGAAGGTTACACAAAAGGAGTTCACGATTTAGATGCTTATAAGGTTTTAAAGACGTTTATTGTTAAAGAAACCTCTTTAGGTTTGTTGAAATTCTCTCCGAAAACAAGAGCTTTTGCACAATTATTTTGGCATTGTTTATCAGAAGAAAAAAGCACATTTTATGGAGACAAAATCAAAGCTTCTGCGGAAGTGTTGCGTGTGTTTATGAAAAGTAAAAGTCATTTACAATTAGTAGAAGATTTAGGGAAATCCATTCATAAAGTTTTTAAAGAACATTTGAAAAATATTTCTGAATACGAGGCTTCAAATCAAACTGAAATTGCTACCTATTTATTTAAAGAATTGAGTGATGAAGTTTCATTTTCTGTAAGTCAGAAGTCCATCTCTTTATTTGATGAATTTACCAAAGTAATTAATGACAAGAAGAATGTTCAAAATTTAAGAACCGAAATTCAATTGATTGAAAATGAATCATATAAAATTGATTTAGCAACAGAATGGGTTTCATCATTTATAAAAGCTGAACATCCAGAAGACATCAACTATTTGTATGAAGTGGTTTGTTTGTTTTTATATGAAGATAAATCTGCCAGAAATATTGTAAATGTTGAAGCAGAAGAAATCATTACAAATTTATCAGGAAGTCATCCTTCTATAAAAAATCAAGAATTATTGTTTGATTATCATCAATTTGTACAACAATTAGAGCATTTTGCTATTGTGGAAATTGCAGGATTCAATCAATATAAAAAAGAAAAACACCAAGTTACAGAAGATTTAAAAGAAGCTTTAAAGCTTGAAGAATTCAAGCCAAGAGTTTTGACTTCTTTTGTGAGAAATCAATTGATAGATCAAGTGTATTTGCCACTTTTTGGCGATAATTTATCCAAACAATTGGGAAGTGTAGGTAGCAATAAACGTACAGACAGAATGGGTATGTTGTTGTTGATTTCGCCTCCAGGTTATGGTAAAACTACGTTGATGGAATATTTGGCAAACAGATTAGGTTTTATTTTTATGAAGATAAATGGGCCAGCAATTGGTCACGAAGTTACTTCTGTAGATCCAATGTCTGCCAACAATATTGCTGCTCGTGAAGAGTTAAAAAAACTGAATCTTGCTTTTGAAATGGGGAATAATGTGATGTTGTATTTAGATGATATTCAGCATTGTAATCCAGAGTTTTTACAAAAATTTATTTCTTTAGCAGACGGAACACGTAAAATTGAAGGTGTTTATAATGGGCAACCTAAAACATACGATTTTAGAGATAAAAAGTTCTGTGTAATTATGGCTGGAAATCCATACACAGAAAGTGGAGATAAGTTTCAAATTCCAGATATGTTAGCCAACAGAGCAGATATTTACAATTTGGGAGATATTATTGGTGATACTGAATCTTTATTTAAAATGAGTTTGATTGAAAACTCGTTGACTTCAAATCCTATTTTAAATCAGATATCCAATACGCATTTTGAGGATATTTATCAATTGATGAAAATTGTAGAAACAGGAAATCGAGAAGGAATTGAGTTAAAAGGCAATTATACCAAACAAGAATTGAATGATTACTTGTCTGTTTTAGAAAAAGTAATGATTGTAAGAGATAGAGTAATGGAAGTGAATGCAGCGTATATAAAATCGGCTGCAATGGATGAGCAAAACAGAACAGAACCAGCCTTTAAATTACAAGGATCTTATAGAGATATGAATAAATTGGTGGCAAAAATTGTTCCGATTATGAACAACAAAGAGCTGGAAATTTTATTGTTATCTCATTATGAAAACGAATCGCAAACCTTAACTAGTGCAGCTGAATCCAATTTATTGAAATACAAAGAATTGGGTGGTTTATTAACTTCAGATGAAAAACAACGTTGGGAAAACATTAAAGCTACTTTTGTAAAAAACAACAAATTAAAAGGTTTTGGTAATGCCAATGAAATGGCTCAAGTTTTAGCACAGATGATGCAGTTTAGCGAAAATTTGGAGGGAATTCAAGAAGTTTTACGAAAAGGATTAGAGAAATAAACGAAATAATGTATTTTTGATTTATCAATTAGACAATATTTATGAGCGAAGTAAGACACAACTGGACGAAAGAAGAAATATTAGAAATTTACAATAAACCTTTAATGGAATTGCTGTATGATGCAGCAACAATTCATAGAAAACAACACGACCCAAATGTTGTTCAAGTATCTACTTTATTATCAATAAAAACAGGAGGTTGTTCTGAAGATTGTGGGTATTGTCCACAAGCAGCAAGATATCATACCAATGTTGAAGGTAATGATTTAATGACTGTTAATCAGGTAAAAGCTCAAGCTTTACGTGCCAAAGAATCTGGAAGTTCTAGAGTTTGTATGGGTGCAGCTTGGAGAAATGTGAAAGATGGGCCAGAGTTTGATCAAGTTTTAGAAATGGTAAGAAGTATCAATAAACTAGAAATGGAAGTTTGTTGTACACTTGGTATGGTTACTGAAAATCAGGCTCAAAGATTGGCAGAAGCAGGTTTGTATGCATACAATCATAATTTAGATTCATCAGAAGAATATTATAAAGAAGTCATTTCTACAAGAGGTTATCAAGATCGTTTAGATACTATTGATAATGTGCGTAAAACAAACGTAACTGTTTGTTCAGGTGGAATTATTGGAATGGGAGAATCTGCTGAAGATAGAGCAGGAATGTTGGTGGCTTTATCGACTTTAAATCCGCAACCAGAATCTACACCAATTAATGCTTTAGTTGCAGTTGAAGGAACACCTTTAGAAGATGAAAAACCTGTAGAAATTTGGGATATGATTAGAATGGTAGCTACAACTAGAATTGTATTGCCAGAAACACAAGTTCGTTTATCAGCAGGAAGAACGCAAATGAGTAGAGAAGGACAAGCGATGTGTTTCTTTGCAGGAGCAAATTCTATTTTTGCAGGAGATAAATTATTGACAACTCCAAATCCTGATGTAAATGAGGATATGAAAATGTTTGAGTTACTTGGCTTAAATCCGCAGAAACCCTTTACTAAAAAGGTACAACCACAAACTGTAGAAGCTAAAGATTCTCAACTTGAAGCGTTAGGAGAAAAACCCAAATGGACAAGACCAGACTATAAAATTGAAAGAAACGAAGCTGCTAAACAAAAAGGGAAAGCAGTAAAGATCTAAAAAGATACAACTTTTATATGATAACCATCGTCTAATTTTTAGAGGATGGTTTTCTTTTTTTTGTAACTTTTTTCTTACAATTTGTTAACTTTGTATTTTAATTTTTCAATCAATGAGTTTAGATTTATCTCAAATAGATCGTGTAAAAACAATAACGAAAGAAGATTTTATTAACAACTACTTCAAACCTCAAAAACCTGTAGTTATTGAGAATTTTATTGAAGATTGGCCAGCATATAAAAAATGGAGTTTAGCTTATATGAAGGAAGTAGCAGGTGAAAAAGTTGTGCCTTTATATGATGATAGACCTGTAGATTACAAAGATGGTTTTAATGAGCCTCATGCCACAATGAAAATGGCTGATTATGTAGATTTATTAAAAAAAGAGCCAACAAAATTTAGAATTTTTCTTTGGAATATCTTAAAAGAAGTGCCTATTTTACAAAAAGATTTTAAGTATCCAGATTTTGGTTTACGTTTGATGAAAGGTTTACCTATGTTGTTTTTTGGGGGTACAGATTCCTACACGTTTATGCATTATGATATTGATTTAGCAAATATTTTCCACTTCCATTTTGAAGGAAAAAAAGAGGTAATTTTATTTGATCAAAAACAGAATAAACATCTTTATAAAATTCCTTTTTCATTAATTACAAGAGAAGATATCGATTTTTCAAACCCAGATTTTGAGAAATGGCCAACATTAAAAAACGCAAAAGGGTATATTGCAAATTTAGAACATGGAAACACCTTATATATGCCTGAAGGTTATTGGCATTATATGAAATACTTAACACCTGGTTTTTCTATGAGTTTAAGAGCCATAGCTAGAAATCCTAAAAATCTTGGCAAAGCTGTGTATAATGTTTTTGTAATGAGGACTATAGATAATATTATGAGAAGAATAAGAGGTCAAAAATGGATTGACTGGAAAAATGAGCAGGCAATTAAATAAATTTAACATTTTTTATAATAGATAGTTGATTTTGAGTATATTGCATCGTCAAACAAACTATTCTAACTATGAAAGCCTGTCCAAGATGTAAATCTGTGTCTAGGCACAGAATGAAAAGAAAGGCAGTTGTTAAATTAATACCAGGTACAAAATCTTATGCTTGTGATAAGTGTAACACACAATACACTTGGTTTTCTTTTATCAATCGTTCTTTAAGAGTTTAAAAAAATCCTCGCATTTTGCGAGGATTTTTGATTATTATTAAGTACTAACGTTTTTATAACGTCTTTATCCATCTATATAAATCATTACCATTAGCAAAGAGAAGTAATGCAACTAGAATGATAAAACCAGTTACTTGGGCATATTCTAAAAATTTATCTCCAGGCTTTTTACCAGTAATCATTTCCCAAAGGGTAAAAACTACATGCCCACCATCTAAAGCAGGTATTGGTAATAAATTCATAAAACCTAACATTATAGATAATAAAGCTGTTATTTCCCAAAAAGCTTGCCAACTCCAAGTATTTGGAAAAATATCCATAATAGCTTTAAATCCACCTAAACCTTTGTAAGCACCTGTACTTGGATTAAAGATTTTCTTTAATTGCTTTACATAGTTGGTAAGTGTTTCCCATGCTTTATTTAATCCTGCTGGTATTGCCTCTCCAAAAGAATATTTATTATTAGCCAATTGATAATACCCTAACTTTTCTAAATTTTTGAAAGTTACAGTTGTAAATACAACACCAAGTGTACCTTTTTCAGTTATTTGTAAATCAATATTTTTTGTTTCTTTGCCTCTTAAAACTGTAGCACTAACTTTTTGTCCTTTATATTTTCCTAGAATAGTTTTGGCTTCATCATAATATTTTATAGATTCTCCATTAACACTAGTTAGTATGTCTTTTACCTTTAATTTTGAATCAACATTAGGAGAATCATCAGAAATTTTACCGATTGTAAAAGGATATCTTGGGTATAAAAAAGGACCAGCATCTTTACCTCTATCCATTAATTGAGATATGAAGTTAGTTGGTATTTTTTTATCAATTATTTGCCCATTTCTTTCTATTTGATACTTATCGCCATTCACAAATTCAAGAGATAAACTAGAAAATTGTTTTACACTTTCTCCATCTACTGATAAAATTTTATCACCAGTTTGCAACCCTAAATTTACAGCCAAAGAATCTTGTACCCAAACTCCATCTTTCACATTTTCGTTTGGTAAAAATTGCTCACCATAAGCCCACATTAACATGATGTAAATAAAAATACCGAGTACAAAGTTTACAAAAACACCACCTAACATTATTATTAAACGTTGCCAAGCTGGTTTTGCCCTAAACTCCCAAGGTTGTATAGGTTGTTTTAGTTGTTCTTTATCCATACTTTCATCTATCATACCTGCTATTTTTACATAGCCTCCTAAAGGAATCCAACCAATTCCGTAAACAGTTTCACCAACTTTTTTCTTTAGAATAGAGAATTTATAATCGAAGAATAAGTAGAATTTTTCTACTCTTGTTTTAAATAGTTTTGCAGGGATAAAATGCCCCAACTCATGTAATACAATTAATAAAGATAAACTTAAAATAAATTGTGATGCTCTTATTAGTATTTCCATTCAGCGTTAAATCAAATAATTTTTAAACGCACAAATGTACGTTTTTACAAAGAGTTTAAAAAGAACTAAATAAGTTCGTTTTTTATTTTAACAAAGATTTTAGAGCATTTTAGCTATGATAAACTTCTTTACAATTTTTATAAGCTTTAAATTTGCAAAAATTAATTGTTTAATGGATTTTAAATTCTTCAAAAAAAGTAAATCAACAATACTGTTTTTAATTGTTTTTTCTGCAATTTCAATACCTGTTTTTTATCATTTATTAAAGGTTGATAAAAAATTGAAAATTTATAACCCAGCAGATGTTAACCCTAGTTTAGTGCATCAATCTATAAAACATATCACTAAAGACCATAAAATTGCAGATTTTAAACTCATCAACCAAAATGGAGAATTTATAACTAACAAAGATTATAAAAATAAGATTTATATAGCTGATTTCTTCTTTACAAGATGTACCAATATTTGTATAGCCATGGCATACAACATGAGTGAGTTACAAGAGTTTTATAAAAGTGATGATGATATTCTATTTTTATCTCATTCAGTAACCCCTAAAATGGATAGTGTTTCTGTATTAAAAGAATATGCAATTAATAAGGGAGTAATTGATGGTAAATGGAATGTAACTACTGGCTCTAAAAAACATATATACGAGTTAGCTAGAAAAAGCTATATGGCTGTAATTGAAGAAGGTGATGGGGGTGAAGATGATTTTATCCACACAGAACAGTTTATTTTAGTTGATAAAGAAAGAAGAATTCGTGGCTTTTACGATGGCACTGATAAAGAAGATATGGAAAAGTTAAAGAAAGATGTTGCTTTGTTAAAAGACGAATATACAAGTGAATAATTTGTTTAGAATCATTCTAAATTCTTATATTTGTTAAAACTTTTATTCCTGTAATTTATGTTGAACTTAACTCACTAAAGCAGGAATATTTTTATATAAATTAATTGAGTACAATTGCTTCTTTACAAGTTGGTGAAACAGGATATATCTCTGAAGAATCTTTAGATTTTATTCCTTTAAAATTATTAGAAATGGGTTGTTTGCCAGGTGCAGAAATTGAATTAATACAGATTGCACCATTAAAAGACCCACTTTACATCTGTGTTAATGGTAGTCATTTGGCAATTAGAAAAGAAACTGCTTCTCAAATTCAAATCCTAAAAAGCAATTTATAAATGTCGAAAAATACGATAAAGGTTGCTTTAATAGGAAATCCAAATACTGGTAAAACATCATTATTTAATCAACTTACAGGTTTAAACCAAAAGGTAGGAAATTATCCAGGAGTTACTGTCGATAAAAAACAAGGGATTAGCAAATTATCAGCAACTCAAAACGCAATTATTACTGATTTACCAGGCACTTACTCTATTAACCCAACATCTTTAGACGAAAGTATTGTTTTAAAAACGCTTTTAAAAAAAGATATAAAAGAATCTCCAGATGTAATTTTAGTTGTAGCTGATGTAGAGAATTTAAAAAGAAATTTACTGCTTTTTTCACAGATAAAAGATTTAGAAATACCTACAGTTTTAGCAATAAACATGGCAGATCAAATGGCTAAAAAAGGGATTTCAATAAATATCTCCTTGTTAGAAAAAGAATTAAATACTAAAGTTGTTTTAATAAGTGCTCGTAAAAATGAAGGTATTAATGAATTAAAAGAAGCTTTAATATGCTGTCATCTAGCTGCTAAATCTTCTCCTTTATGTGGAATAAATTATAAAGTAGACCCAGAGTATTTTGATGAGCTAAAAAAGATAAGCCCAAACTACTCTTTATACAAATTGTGGTTGATGGTAACTCAAAATAATTTTCCTGATGAAATAACAAAAAAGGAAAAGGATAAACTATTAGCTTTTCAACAAGATATTTCTAAACTCAAAAAGTATCAGCACAAAGAGACTATTTATCGCTATCAAGAAATAAATAAAATACTCAATAAAACCTATAGTATTGATAAATCTAAAGCTACAGATTTACGAAGTAAATTAGATAAAATATTTACACATAAAATATTCGGTTATGTGTTGTTTTTCTTGATTTTATTAGTCATTTTTCAATCTATTTTTGACTGGGCTTCTTACCCAATGGATTTTATTGACAATACTTTTGCATCACTATCAAACTTTGCAAAATCAAATTTACCAAATGGAGTACTGACTGACTTATTAACAGAAGGTATAATTCCTGGAATAGGAGGAGTAATTATATTTATTCCACAAATAGCAATCTTATTTTTATTTATTGCTGTTTTAGAAGAAACTGGCTATATGAGTAGAGTAGTTTTTTTGATGGATAAAATTATGAGACGTTTTGGGATGAATGGTAAAAGTGTAATTCCTTTAATTTCGGGAACTGCTTGTGCAATTCCAGCAATTATGGCAACAAGAACCATTGCCAGTTGGAAAGAACGTTTAATTACAATTTTAGTAACCCCATTCGCCACTTGTTCAGCACGTTTACCAGTTTACGCTATTCTTATTGCGTTAGTGATTCCTAATAAAAAGGTATTAGGTTTTTTAAATTTACAAGGATTGGTTTTATTGTTATTGTATGCTTTAGGCTTTTTAACAGCTATTTTAGCAGCTTATATTTTACACAAAACGCTCAAAATAAACTCAAAATCATTTTTTGTGGTAGAGATGCCTAACTACAAAGTACCTTCTTTTAAAAATGTATTTTTTGAAGTCGTAGAAAAAACAAAAGCCTTTGTATTTGGTGCAGGTAAAATAATTTTAGCACTCTCAATAGTACTTTGGTTTTTAGCTTCTAATGGAGGCAGTGATTTTAAAAATGCTGAAAAAATAGTTGTTGAAAATGTTGCTAATCAAAATTTGAATGATGATGAATTACAACAAAAAGTAGCATCTAAAAAATTGGAGAAATCTTACATTGGTATGCTTGGCAAGACTATAGAACCTGTAATAAAACCATTAGGTTATGATTGGAAAATTGGTATTGCTTTAATTACTTCTTTCGCAGCTCGTGAAGTTTTTGTTGGTACTTTAGCAACTATTTACAGTGTTGAAGCTGATGATGAAGACACAACAACCATAAAACAAAAAATGGCATCTGAAATGAATCCAGATACTGGAGCTAAACGTTTTAATTTTCCAGTTGGAATGTCACTATTAATTTTCTATGCTTTTGCAATGCAATGTATGGCAACTTTAGCCATTGTAAAACGAGAAACCAAATCATGGAAATGGCCTATTATTCAATTGTTTGGAATGGGTTTGCTAGCCTATATATCATCATTAATTACATATCAAATATTAAGCTAATGCAAGAAATAATCGTATATGTTTTAGTTTTGCTAGCAATAATTTTTTTTATTAAAAAATATATTTTTCCATCAAAAAGTGATAAAAATTGTAATTCAGATTGCAACTGTCACTAAAACCTTAACACAACATTAAGATTTCTGAAAGTAAGGTTTTTTAATTTTGATGACACACAAATTATTACAATAATTTTTAGAAATATGAAAAAAGCTATCTTATCAATTGCAATTTTTGCAATCACTTTAACGACATCTACAGAAGTAACAGCTCAAGATTTTCCTAAAATGGATGTAAGCCCTATGGATGCAGCTTCTTACCCAGTAAATTGGAGAAATGCAGACAAGCTAGTAAAAGTAATCTATAGCAGACCACAACTAAAAGGAAGAGATTTAGACAAATTAGCACCAAAAGGAAAAGTCTGGAGAACAGGTGCAAACGAAGCTGCAGAAATTACTTTTTATAATGATGTTATTTTTGGAGGTAGCAAAGTAAAAAAAGGTACTTATACACTATTTACTATCCCAGCTGATGGTGAATGGACAATAATTTTAAGTAACCAAAAAAATGTTTGGGGATCTTATTTTTACAAAAAAGATGAAGATGTAGTTAGGGTTACTGGTAAAGTGTCAAAATCTAAAAAATCTCTTGAATCTTTTTCAATAGTTTTTACTGGAGAAGAAGATGAAGCTACAATGCATTTGGGGTGGGCAAATACTATAATTAGTGTCCCTGTTGCTAAAAAATAATATAGAAAAATATAATAAAAAAAGCCTCAAAAAATATTTTTTGAAGTTTTTTTTATTTTAAAATTAATCTTTTACTTCTGTTTTAATTGCCATTTCCAAGCAGCTTCTAAAGCTTCTTCTAGAGTTTTTTCAGTTTTCCACTTTAGTTCTTTATTTGCAATTGTAGTATCAGCAAAAGCAGCAGTAATATCACCTTCACGTCTACCTACAATTTTATAGTTTAGTTTTATACCGTTTACTTTTTCAAAAGTATTAATAACTTCTAAAACAGAGCTGCCTCTACCTGTACCAACATTAAAAAATTCAAAAGCTTTTTTATTATCTTTATTTATTAGTCTTTTTAAAGCTGCAATATGAGCTTTTGCCAAATCAACTACATGAATGTAATCTCGGACAGCTGTTCCATCTTCTGTTGGGTAGTCATCTCCAAAAACAGATAATTCCTTACGAATTCCAGCAGCAGTTTGTGTAACAAAAGGAATTAAATTAGCAGGAACTCCTAAAGGTAATTCTCCAATTTTTACAGATGGATGAGCGCCTATTGGGTTAAAATAACGTAAGGCAATTGTATTAATATTATGAGCATTACTTGCATCTCTAATAATCTCTTCTCCAATTTGTTTTGTATTACCATATACAGATTCTGCTGTTTTTACAGGTGCTTTTTCTGTTATTGGTAACTCATCAGCTTGTCCATAAACTGTACATGAAGATGAGAATATAAAATTATCTAATTTTCTGTTTCTTATTTCTTGTAATAAATATACTAGGCTTCCTAAATTATTTTCATAATAATCTAAAGGCTTACTCATACTTTCTCCTACAGCTTTAAAGGCTGCAAAATGTATAATTCCATCAATATGATGAGCGTCAAAAACACTTTTCACTTCACTTTTTACACGAACATCTACTTTATGAAAAGTAGGTTTTATTCCTGTAATTTCGGTAATATTATCCAAAACAGAAATAGTAGTGTTTGATAAATCATCAATAATTACTACTTCAAAACCTTCATTTTGTAGCTCTACAACTGTATGTGATCCTATAAAACCAAGACCTCCTGTTACTAAAATTTTTTTCATTATTTAATTGTTGTTTGTTTAAGGGTTAATTATTTAAGTAATCTAAAACATTTCGTGTAATAAAATTAAGTTGTTCATCATCTAGCTCTGTCTGCATGGGTAAAGACATAACACTAGAACATAATTTTTCAGTTATTGGGAAATCTCCTTTAGAATAACGAGGATCTGTATAAGCTTCTTGTAAATGTAAGGGAATTGGGTAATATATCATTGCAGGTACCCCTTTATCTGATAAATATGCTCTCATTTCATCTCTATTAACACCAATTAATTGAAGCGTATATTGATGAAAGACATGATTAGAAAAAGCAACTCTTTTTGGTGTTTTTACTTTTGGATGGTTAGCAAAAGCATTATCATAAAAATCTGCAGCTCTATTTCTTGCAACGGAATAATCGTCTAAATGACGTAGTTTTATTCTTAAAATTGCTGCTTGTATAGAATCTAAACGACTATTAACACCAACTCTATCATGTATATATTGTCTAGATTGACCATGATTTGCAGTTTGTTTTAGTTTGATAGCCAATTCATCATCATTTGTGAAAATTGCACCACCATCACCATAACATCCTAGATTTTTTGAAGGGAAGAAAGAAGTACATCCGATAGTGCCAATAGTACCAACTTTTTGACTGCTTCCATCTTTAAAAGTATAGTCACAACCTATAGCTTGTGCAGTATCTTCTACCACATAAAGATTATGTTTTTTGGCAACTTCCATAATAGCTTCCATGTTAGCAGCTTGCCCAAATAAATGTACAGGTACAATAGCTTTTGTTTTAGGTGTAATAGCTCTTTCAATAGCTTCTACATCAATATCAAAAGTATCAGGGTATACATCTACTAAAACTGGTTTTAACTTTAATAAAGCAATAACTTCAGCAGTTGCAACATAGGTAAAGTTTGCAGTAATTACTTCATCATCTGGTTGTAAATCTAAAGCCATCATAGCTATTTGCAGAGCATCTGTTCCATTTGCACAGGGTATTACATGCTTTACATCTAAATATGCTTCAAGTTCTTTTTTAAATTCTTGTACTTCTGGACCGTTAATGTATTGTGTAGATCTAATAACATTTAAAACAGCCGAATCAACTTCTTCTTGGATTTTTTCGTATTGATTTTTTAAATCAACCATTTGTATTTTTTTCATAAAAGCATAAATATTAAGACTTCAAAAATACAATATAAATCTGTTATCTTTGGTAAGTCTAAATATTTTCAAATGAAATTTCTAAAAAAACTTTTAAAATTTGTTTTATTGCTGATGGTTTTAGTATTAATTGGAGCTTGGTTATATTCTTATACTTTAAAGCCTAATTATTCTGGAGAAATTGATTTAGCTATTATATCTGAAGAAGTTACTGTTTATTTTGATGATAATGGAGTACCACACATCAATGCAAATAATCAGGAAGATGCATACAAAGCTTTGGGCTATGTACATGCTCAAGATAGATTGTGGCAAATGGAATTGATTCGCAGAATTGCTCCTGGAAGATTGTCAGAGATTTTTGGAAAAGATTTAATTAAAACTGATGTCTTTTTTGCTGGTTTAGGTATCGAAGATGCTGCAAAAAAAACAATTGAGAAGTTAGATGTAACTAGCGATGCATATAGAATGAGCATCGCTTATCTAAAAGGTGTCAATGAATATATTAATGAAGGTGCAACACCTTTAGAGTTTACATTAATAGGTATTGAAAAAGAAAACTACACTTTAAAGGATATTTACAATGTGTTTGGTTATATGTCTTTTAGCTTTGCTGTTGCTCATAAAACAGACCCGTTATTAACAGAAATTAAAGAAAATTTAGGAGCTTCTTATCTTAATGAATTAATGAATGCTTTTACTAAAAATCTAACAATAAATAAAACAGATATTCAACCCATAAAAGCTGAATACTCAAAAGCAGTTTCTAGTTTGATGGATAAATTACCTGTACCAACTTTAATAGGTAGCAACTCTTGGGTGATAGCTCCAGAAAAGACAAAAAATGGTAAAGTTATTTTTGCAAATGACCCACATATTGGTTTTGCACAACCATCTGTTTGGTATCAAAACCATATTAAAACACCAGATTATGAAATTTACGGTTACAATATTGCTTTGATGCCTTTTCCACTTTTAGGTCATAATAAAGAATACGCTTACGGATTAACAATGTTAGCTAACGATGATTTAAACTTTTATATCGAAGAAAATAATCCTGAAAACGAAAACCAATATACAACCCCTGAAGGATTTAAAAACTACGAAATAAAAACCAAAACTATAAAAATAAAAGATGCACAAGACACCACTTTTCAAGTGAAAGTAAGTAACCATGGTCCTATTATGAATGGGATTAATAAAAATATAGCAAATGACAGACCAATAGCAATGAATTGGATTTATACGCAATTAGAAAACCAAATGTTACAAGTTTCTCATGGAATTTCGCATGCAAAATCTTTAGCTGATTTTAAACAATCTGTATCTAAAATTCATGCTCCAGGTTTAAATGTAATGTATGGTGATGCTAAAGATAATATTGCTTGGTTTGCTGCAGCCAAATTATATCAATTAAGAGATAGTGTGTCTTCTAAAACGTATTTAGATGGTGCTTCTGGAAAAGATGATATTTTAGAGATTTTACCTTTTGATGAGAATCCACAAGCCATTAATCCAAAGCAAAATTATGTGTATTCTGCAAATCATCAACCAGATTCTGTAAGAGGAAAATTATATCCTGGCTATTATCAGCCACAAGATAGATCTCAAAGAATTGTAGATTTATTAGAAGCTAAAAATGATTTTACAAAAGAAGATGTAGCAAAAATGATTTATGATGTTACTTCATCAAAAGTACCAGAAATAGCAAATAATATGTTGAAGTATATAAACAAAACTGATTTTAATCCTTCAGAAAAGAAAGCATTTGAAATGTTAAATAATTGGGATGGAAAATATGCTAAAGATGCAGTTGGTGCTACAATTTACAATCGATTTTTATATGAATTTTTAGTGAATACTTACAAAGACGAATTAGGTGAGGGTTTTGATTTATTTATCAACTCACAATTACAAGATCAAGCTTTACCAAGTCAAATTGAAAGAGAAAATTCTGTTTGGTGGGATGATATTTCAACAGAAGAAAAAACTGAAAGTAGAGAGGAAATTATGACCAAATCATTTAAAAGTGCTTATGTTTTTTTAGAAAACCAGTTAGGTGCAAATGTTGATAATTGGCTATGGAAAAGAGTAATCTCTCTAGAGCATGAGCATGCTATTGGAAAAGCTGGTGGTGTTTTAAGAAAATTATTTAATGTAGGTCCTTTCGAAACTATTGGAGGTAATGAAGTCATAAATAATCAGATTTTTAAATTAAATAGCACAGGTATTTATAAAATTACAGCTGGTCCTTCTACAAGAAGAATTATTGATTTTTCTGATATAGAAAATTCTCTATCTATTTTACCTACAGGACAATCTGGTAGAGTATTTAGTCCATATTACAAAGACCAAGCTCAAAAATTTGTAGATGGTGAGTTTGTAAAGATGAGCCTCAATGAGGCAGATATAAAACAAAGTGAAAATGTTTTGGTTTTGAAACCAAGAAGATAGTATTAAGATAAAATATTGACAATTAAAATTATAAATATTATTGTAATAAGCATATTATTAAAATGATGTCCATGTATGTCAAAATAGTCTTTTGATTTTTCTATACCAAAAACTTACTCTTTATATTTGAATTTAGGTTTTTTAAAAATAGTTCTCCAAATTGAGCCATAAATCCACCTTAATGTACCACCAATAATATTACAAATTAAATAAAACAATTCATAACCAAAAAAATCACCCACAGCTAAACTTCTTTATAAACATCCTCAAAAGGAATTCGAAAACGTTTACCATAAACACCTTCTGGTTTTTTGATGCCACAAGAAACTATCATATTTATTTCTGCTCCAGAAGATAAATCTAATAATCGTTTTACTCTAAACGTATCAGAACCTTCCATAGGGCAAGTATCATAACCTTCTGCAGCCATCGATAACATAAAATTTTGTGCTGCTAAACCACAAGTTTTATGAGCTACAATTCTCATATCAGATTGCCTAACTTGTCTATAAATAGGTTTAAAAAGTCCGATAATAGAAACCATAATGTATTTTAAAAAACCTAAAATACCTAGAAAATCAGCATATGCAAAAGGAATAATTTTTCCATAATAATTACGAGCTACTTTTTCCCTGTTGCTTTGTTTAGATTTTGGATTGTTTGCACCAAAATTACCATCAATAAATTTTAAATTGGCTTTAGCTCTCTGTTTCCATAAATCTTTTCTGGTTACAAAAACTACTAGCTGTTGTGCAGTTCTTGCAGCATTTTGGTTAAAACAAAAAGGTGCTAGTTTAGCAATAGTCTCTTTTGAAGTAATATGATAAAACTCCCACAATTGCATATTGCTACTATTTGGTGCTAAAGAAGCTTGTTCAATACATCTTTTTACAATTTTAGTTTCAATTGGTTTTTCTGCATCATAAACTCTTACTGAACGCCTATAATTAATAGCTTCAGATACTGTTTTTTCTTTTAACATAAATATCTATGATAAGTTTTTTAGTTTTTTATTCATCACCCAAAACCAAATAGGAGGGAAAAGTGAAAGTAGCATCATACCTGGATAACCTGTAGGCATTTGTGGACTTTCAGGCAATGTTTTTAAAAGTTGATAGTGTTTACTTCCATTGTAATGATGATCTGAATGGCGAGATAAATTGAACAATAGTACTTGCCCTACTTGATGGTCTGAATTCCAAGAGTGATTTCTTTTAACACGTTCATAACGCCCATGATCATTTTGTTTTCTTAATAAACCATAATGTTCTATGTAGTTTACGGTTTCTAGCAAAATGATACCAGAAATTGCTGCGCCCAAAAATGCTAAAAGCACAAACTGACCAAAAATAAAATAAATACTCGTTAGTAAAATGATATTACAAATTGTATAAATAACCATTCTGTTTTGGTGATGAAACCAATAACGATTGGCTTCTTTCATTCTCTTATTTTCTAACTTCCAAGCTTGAATGTAACTAGTAAAATGAGAGCGAATCCAGAAAAAGAAAATCCATTCATTTTTTCTAGCAGTTGCAGCATCTTTTGGTGTGGCTACATTATAATGATGGCCTCCATTATGATAAGGTAAAAAATGTGTATTTAATGAAGTTAGCAATAATATTTCTCCAATGAGTTCATCAAATCTATTATTTCTATGTCCTAATTCATGACCAACATTTATACCAATAACTCCACACATAATTCCCATTCCAAAAATTCTTCCTGCAAGCTCTCCACCTGTTAAGTTAGGCTCTTGAATTATATAAAAAAAGAAAATCAAAAAAATAATTTGAATAGGTAAGGTTAAATACAAAAGGTATGTATATAATTTGTTTTCTTTCTCAATTTTTTCTTGATCTTTTGTAAAATTTTCTTTGTTTGGTTTTATAAAAAACTCTAGAAAAGGAACCAGCCCAAAAAATACAATAGCAGGTAAATGAGTTAGCCAGCCCTTGCTTGTAAAGGAGATATATACCACAATTGGCAGAATTAGAATTGAAAAATATTTAAAAGCTTTCATAAACCTAACTAAAATTGAGTTCTAAAGATAGGAATTAGTTACAAGCGTTCCAAATTACATCATTTGGAGTTGGAGCAACAATAGAAATATTTTCTTTTGAAACAGGATGAATAAATTCAATTTTTCTAGCATGTAAATGAATACTTCCATCTTTATTACTTCTATTGAATCCATATTTTAAATCTCCTTTTATCGGATATCCAATAGCAGATAATTGTGTTCTTATTTGATGATGTCTGCCTGTTTTTAAATCTATTTCTAGCAAAGAATAATTATCTAATTTTTGTATTATTTGATAATGTAAAACTGCTCTTTTAGAACCCGAAATTTCATGTTGATAAACTGAAGATTTATTATTTTTTGGATTCTTTTTTAAGAAATTAATTAAAGTATCTTTTTCTTTTTTTGGAGTTCCTTTTACAATAGCCCAATAGGTTTTGTTGATTTTTTTATCACGTAACATTTTATTTAAACGCTCTAAAGCCTTTGAGGTTCGTGCAAAAATAATCACACCAGAAGTTGGTCTGTCTAATCTATGTACAACACCTAAATAAACATTGCCAGTTTTCTTATACTTTTCTTTAATGTATTCTTTTACAACATCACTTAAAGGTGTATCACCAGTTTTATCACCTTGTGTAATATCTCCAGAGCGTTTGTCAACAATGATAATGTGATTATCTTCATGTAAAACTTGTAAGTTCTGTTTGTTTGAGTGCATCTTAAGACTATTTAAAATCTTTAGCTACATCTTCGTTTACATCATCAATAAAATTCAAAAACTCATCTCTACCCATTCCTGTTGAAGAAGAGGTAATAAAAGAAGTAGGTAAAGATTCCCAATGATTTAAAAGTTTCTTTTTGTAAGAAGTAATTTGTTTGTTGAGTTTTGAGCTACCCAGTTTATCTGCTTTGGTAAAAACAATGCAAAAAGGAAGTTGATTCTCTCCTAAAAAACGCATGAACTCTAAATCTATTTTTTGAGGATCGTGTCTAGAATCAATCAAAACAAATGTGCAAACCAGCTGTTCTCTCTCTTTAAAGTAGTTCTCAATAAAATATTGAAAAATTTGACGTTTCTTTTTAGAAACCTTTGCATAACCATAACCAGGTAAATCTACTAAAAACCAAGAATCATTTATTTTAAAGTGATTGATTAACTGTGTTTTACCAGGTTTTCCAGAAATTTTTGCTAAATCTTTACGCTCCATTAACATATTTATCAATGAAGATTTTCCAACATTAGAACGCCCAATAAAGGCATATTCAGGTATTCTATCTTTTGGAGCATTAATAACATTGCTGTTACTCATTACAAATTCAGCAGAGGTAATTTTCACGAAAAAGAGTTTTTAAATTTTATTAGAAATTAACCAATCATGCAGAATTGTATTAAATTCTTTAGGTCTTTCCATCATTGCAGCATGCCCACATTTATCAATCCAAAACAATTTAGAATTTGGTAATAATTTATGAAAGTCTTCAGCAACTTCAGGAGGTGTAACTCCATCTTGTTTTCCCCAAATAAGACAACTAGGTTGTTTCATGTTTGGTAAATCATTAGCCATATTGTGCCTTATTGCACTTTTGGCAATAGATAAGGTTTTTAAAGCTTTCATTCTATCATTTACAGTAGCATATACATCGTCAACCAATTCTTTTGTG
Source organism: Polaribacter porphyrae (assembly GCF_002954685.1). Classification (GTDB taxonomy): domain Bacteria; phylum Bacteroidota; class Bacteroidia; order Flavobacteriales; family Flavobacteriaceae; genus Polaribacter; species Polaribacter porphyrae. The sequence goes on from NZ_MSCN01000001.1 coordinate 3,746,460, forward strand.
GCAATTTTTGGGTCGTAGAAGACGTCTTTCGCTTTTTGTTCAATATACTCATAATTTCCTCTTTTAGGAAAACTACCACCCATCGCATTTTCATACAGACCAGAACTTCCTGTAAGTACTAAAGCACTTACTTTTTCTGGATAGTGTTTGGTAAAATATAAAGAAATATGACCCCCTAAAGAGTTTCCCAAAAGAATAGCACTATCAATTTTTTTATAATTTAAAAAATCCTTTAAGTAGGCTGCTAAATTCTTGACATTAGTTTTAATAAGTGGCAAGGTATATAGAGGTAGTTCAGGAATTAACACAGTATAACCATTTTTTGAAAAATGCTCAAAAGTATCACCAAAATTACTTAAAGCTCCCATTAAACCATGCAAAACAATGATTGCAGGTCCTTCTCCAGCTTCTGCATACGTAAACTTACCTTCAGTTTTTAACTTGTCAGTCATTGATTTTTAGTTTGATTGTACTCAAAGGGCAAATGTAATTCTTTTTTATTACATATAAATACTTTTAAAAAACAGTAAATAAGGGTTGTTAACAGGTTAAATTCCTTTGAAACAAAGAGAAATCTTTGTTTTTATTAACAATGTGGTAAAAAGTGGTAAAAAGTGGTAAAATTTACATATTTTTGATTTCAATAAATATTTTTAAGTGATAAGTTTAATTGGCGAATATGATTGTAAAGCAGATGCTAAAGGCAGAGTGATGTTTCCATCAGCTCTTAAAAAGCAGCTTGCCTCAATCTTACAAGAAGGTTTTGTCTTAAAAAAATCAATTTTCGAACCCTGTCTAGAGTTGTATCCTATGCAAGAATGGAATGTAGCAATGGCAAAGGTTAATAAAAAGAATAAGTTCATAAAAAAGAATAACGATTTTATAAGAGGTTTTACTGCTGGAGCAAAGTTAGTAGAATTAGATGGTACAGGTAGAGTTTTATTGCCAAAATCACTTTGCACTCATTCAGGGATTAGCAAAGAAGTGATAATGGTTGCCTCTGTAAATATTATTGAAATTTGGGATAAAGACAAGTATCATAAAGCTGTGCAAGCTGTATCTGAAAATTTTGCAGCGTTAGCTGAAGATGTAATGGGTAAAGATGACGATGATGAGTAGTTATCACGATTCTGTTTTACTTAAAGAGAGTATTGATGCATTGGCTGTAAAAGAAGATGGCGTTTATGTTGATGTAACTTTTGGAGGAGGAGGTCATTCAAAAGAAATTTTAAAAAGGCTGGGTAAGAATGGAAAGCTATTTGGGTTTGATCAAGATCCTGATGCTTTAGATAATATCATTAAGGATGATAGGTTTACATTAATTCCTGAAAATTTTAGGTACATCACTAGGTTTTTAAGATTTAACGGAGTTAGAAAAGTAGATGGAGTTTTAGCTGATTTAGGTGTGTCTTCACATCAATTTGATGAAGCAGAAAGAGGGTTTTCAATTCGTTTTGATGCAGATTTAGATATGAGAATGAATCAGAAGTCGAAAAAATCTGCTAAAAAAATCATTAACGAATATTCTGAAGAGAAGCTTGCTGAAATCTTTTTTTTATATGGAGAGTTGAGAAACTCAAGAAAATTAGCAAGAACTATTGTTCATGAACGATCTAGTAATCTAATAGCGACTAGTTTTCAATTAAAAGAAGTTTTGAGAGCTTATTTACCTAAAAATAGAGAACATAAAATATTAGCTCAAATTTTTCAAGCTATTAGAATTGAGGTAAATGAAGAGTTAGATGTGTTAAAAGAGTTTTTACAACAAATTCCAAATTTGTTAAATGATGAAGGAAGATTAAGTGTCATTTCTTATCACTCTTTAGAAGATAGGTTAGTAAAAAGATTTATAAGAACCGGTTTGTTTGAAGGCGAACCAGAAAAAGATGTGTTTGGTAATTCTAATGAACCTTTAAAAAAAGTAGGTAAGTTGATAATTCCATCGCAAGAAGAAATCAAAATAAATAACAGAGCTAGAAGTGCAAAATTAAGAATTGCAACTTTAAAGTAATTGGATAATGGCAAAAGTTAAACAAGGGGTTTATGATATTTTAAAAGGGAGTTTTCTAACAAATGAATCTTCCTACAAAAACTGGCGAATAATTCTATTTGTGGTTTTATTGCTATTAATAATGATAACAAGTGCACACAGTGCAGATAAAAAAGTAATAACTATTGCAGAACTTAATAAAAAGAAAAGAGAGTTAAGGGCAGAATATGTTGATACAGGTACCATTTTAATGCGAATGAAAATGGAATCTAATATTAGAGAAAAAGCAATAAATAGAGGGTTGAAACCTTCAGAAAATCCCCCAAAAAAAATAAAAATAACGTATAAAGATTAATCAATTGGCAACTCATAAAAAGAGCATACTTAACAAATTTTACCTAGTAGCTGCTTTACTTGCACTTTTTTTGTTGGCTATAATTTTTAGAGTTGTCAACATTCAATACGTACAAGGAGAAAAATACAAAAAACTAGCAACAGAATTAACTATAAAGCAAGATACCATTTTTGCTAATAAAGGAAATGTTTATGCAGCTGATGGTAACTTACTGGCAACATCAATGTCTAAATATACTATTAGAATGGATGTTGTAGCTGTTGATAGTAAAGTGTTTGAAAAAAACATAGCAGGCTTGTCAAAAGCATTGTCTCAAATGCTAGGTAAATCTAAAAACTATTATCAAAATAAATTAAGAAACGCCAAAAAACGTAAGAATAGATATCTGTTAATAGCTAGAAATGTAGGTTATAATGATTATCTAAAAATGAAAAAATTCCCAATATTCAATTTAGGGGTTTATAGAGGTGGTTTTATAGCAGAACATAAAACTGTACGCGAACATCCGATAGGCAAAATTGCAGAACGCACAATAGGTTATGATGATTTTAGAGGTGAAGCAGGTATTGAAGGTGCTTTTGCAGATTTTATGCAAGGTGAAAATGGTTTGCGATGGAAACAGAAAATTGCAAAAAATCAATGGAAACCAATTTCTGATGTTAATGAAAAAGAGCCAATTGATGGTCATGATGTAATAACTACCATAGATGTAAATATTCAAGATATTACACACCATGCTTTACTACGTCAGTTAGAAACTTTTGAAGCAGATCATGGATGTGCAGTAGTAATGGAGACATCAACTGGAGAGATAAAAGCAATTTCTAATTTAGGAAGAACAACAAAAGGAAAATATTACGAAAAAAGAAACTACGCAGTTTGGGAGAGTCATGAGCCAGGTTCTACATTTAAACTAGCAAGTTTAATGGCAGCTTTAGACGATAAAGTAATAGATACATCTACTGTTGTAGATACTGAAAAAGGAAAAATATTTATTCATAATAGAAAAGTTGAAGATTCTAGACGAGGAGGTTATGGTAAAATTTCTGCAGCAAGAGTTTTTGAAGTTTCATCAAACGTGGGTATTGTTAAGTTGATTAAAAAACATTACGATCATCAACCAGAAAAATTCATCAATAAAATAGCAAAATACGGTTTTACAAAACCAGTTGGGTTTAAAATAAAAGGAGAAGGGAAACCAATTGTACCAAAACCATCTGATAAAAGCTGGAATAAAATTTCTTTAGAATGGATGTCTTGGGGTTATGGAATTTCTGTTACGCCAATGCAAACGCTTATGTTTTATAATGCTGTAGCCAATAATGGGGTGATGATAAAACCTCGTTTTGTAAAAGAATTGAGAAGACAAAATAATACTGAAAAAGTGTTTGAAACTGAAGTTATAAACCCAAGAATTGCATCAGAAGAAACACTAAGTAAAATAAGAGAAGTAATGGAAAATGTAGTAATTAAAGGAACTGCAGATAATATTTACTCTTCTAATTTCTCTATGGCTGGTAAAACTGGTACAGCAAAAAAATATATTCCTAGAACAAAGAATAAAAAAGGAGAATGGGAAGGTGGTTACTACTCTAATAAAAAGTATGTAGCTTCTTTTGCAGGTTTTTTTCCTGCTGATAAACCAAAATATTCGTGTATTGTGGTTATTCATAATCCAGATAAAAAGAAAGGATATTATGGAGCAACTGTTGCTGCACCTGTATTTAAAGAAATTGCTCAAAAAATTTACACAACCACTCCTGTTGATAACCAATCTGTAGATGATAAAACTGAATTTACAAAGATTGATAATCAGTACAAAAAGTATCAAAATATTATAAACAAAGAATATAGTAAAATACCTAATGTAAAAGGAATGAATGGAATGGATGCTGTGTCTTTATTAGAAAATATAGGTTTAAAAGTAAAGTTTTCTGGTGTTGGTAAAGTAGAGCATCAATCTATAGAAAAAGGAGAAAAACTAATAAAAGGATCTACTATTATTTTAAAATTATCTTAAACTGAAGAATTTACAAGACATATTATATAAAGTTGCCATAAAAGAAGTATTTGGTCATACAAATATTGCTATAAATCAACTTGTTTTTGATTCTAGAAAAGTTTCAAAGAATGATGTTTTTATAGCTCAAAAAGGAGTTAATGTTAACGGTCATTCATATGTTGATAAAGCTATCTCTTTGGGAGCTAAAGCTATAATTTGTGAAGATTTTTCTTTCGATAAGAAAGAAGAAGTTACTTACATAAAAGTTGATAATGCAAATACAGCTTTGGCAATAATGGCTTCTAATTTTTATAATAATCCTTCAGCTAAATTTCCTGTAGTTGGTGTAACTGGTACAAATGGAAAAACTACAATTGCATCACTATTATATCAATTATTTACAAAAGCAGGATACAAGGTTGGCTTATTGTCAACAGTTAAAATTCTGGTTGATGAAACTGAATATAAAGCTACACATACTACTCCAGATTCTATCGCTATCAATAAGTATTTAGATATGATGTTAGAAGCTGGTGTTGAGTATTGTTTTATGGAGGTGAGTTCTCATGGAATTCATCAAAAAAGAACACAAGGGTTAACCTTTGCTGGTGGAATTTTTACAAACCTTTCTCACGATCATTTAGATTATCACAAAACATTTGCAGAATATAGAAATGTTAAAAAGGAGTTTTTTGATGGTTTACCAAAATCAGCTTTCGCGTTAACAAATATAGATGACAAAAATGGCAACTACATGTTGCAGAATACCAAAGCAAAAAAATATTCTTATGCCCTAAAAACACTAGCTGACTTCAAATCTAGAATTTTAGAGAAACAAATTTCAGGGACGTTAATTTCTATTGGCAGAACTGAAGTTTGGACGAAGTTAATAGGAGTATTTAATATTTATAATTTAACAGCAATAGTAGCCACAGCAGAATTATTAGGGTTAGAAAAGTTAGAAGTTTTAACTATTGTAAGTCAATTAGAAAGCGTGAGTGGTCGTTTTCAATACACTATTTCAGATGATGGAATTACTGCTATTATTGATTATGCACACACTCCAGATGCTTTAAAAAATGTGTTAGAAACTGTTAATGATATTAGAACTGGTAACGAAAAAGTAATCACAGTTGTAGGTTGTGGAGGTGATAGAGATAAAACCAAAAGACCAAAAATGGCACATATAGCTTCACAGTTAAGCAACCAAGCTATTTTTACTTCAGATAACCCAAGAACAGAAAATCCACAAACCATTTTAGATGAAATGGAAATTGGGGTTTCACCAGAAAATTATCGAAAAACATTAACTGTTTTAAATAGAAGACAAGCTATAAAAACAGCATGTAAGCTGTCAGAAACTGGAGATATTATTTTGATTGCAGGAAAAGGGCATGAAAATTATCAAGAAATAAATGGAGTTCGTTCTCATTTTGATGATTTAGAGGAAGTTACCAATTGTTTTAATCAACTAAAAAAGAACTAGAATGCTGTATTATTTATTCGAATATTTAGAAAGTCAGTTTAGTTTTCCTGGGGCAAGTGTGTTTCAGTTTATCACATTTAGAGCAGCATCAGCTTTTATATTATCCTTATTAATATCTGCTATTTATGGTAAGAGAATTATCAATTTTTTAAGAAAACAGCAAGTTGGAGAAACTGTTAGAGATTTAGGTTTAGAAGGTCAAAAACAAAAATCAGGAACTCCAACAATGGGAGGATTAATTATAATAATGGCTACTTTAATTCCTGTAATACTTCTAGCAAAACTAGATAATATTTACATCATTATTCTATTAGTGACTACAGTTTGGATGGGTTTAATTGGTTTTTTAGACGATTATATAAAAGTATTTAAAAAAGACAAAGGAGGCTTAAAAGGTAAGTTTAAAGTATTAGGCCAAATTGGTTTAGGAGTTTTTGTAGGAGCTATGTTATACTTTAATGATAATGTAACAATTAAAGAGCAACTCCCAATAGCAGAACAAGTGGTTCAAAAAAATGGTAGAAAAAAAGTTTTTGGAGAAGCACACAAATCAACAAAAACAACGGTTCCGTTCTTTAAAAACAATGAGTTAGATTATTCAAAAGCCTTACGTTTTTTGGGTGATGATTACAAAAAATATGGTTGGATAACTTTTATTTTTATTACAGTATTTATTGTAACTGGAATTTCTAATGGAGCTAATTTAACAGACGGAATCGATGGTTTAGCAGCAGGTTCATCAGCAATAATGGTCATCACACTAGCAGTTTTTGCTTGGGTTTCTGGTAATATCATTTTTGCAGATTATTTAGATGTGATGTATATCCCAAACTCTGGAGAAATGACAGTTTTTATACTCGCATTTGCTGGAGCGTTGATAGGCTTTTTATGGTACAATACGTTTCCTGCTCAAGTGTTTATGGGTGATACAGGGAGTTTAACTATTGGTGGAATTATAGCAGTAATTGCAATATCTATTAGAAAAGAATTATTACTACCAATTTTAGCAGGGATTTTTGTGGTAGAAAATTTATCTGTGATTTTACAAGTGTCTTGGTTTAAATACACAAGGAAAAAATATGGTACAGGAAGACGAATTTTTAAGATGTCTCCTTTGCATCATCATTATCAAAAATTAAAATACCATGAAAGTAAAATTGTAGTGCGTTTTTGGATTGTAGGAATTTTACTAGCTGTATTTACAATTGTTACTCTAAAGTTAAGATAATGGAACAAAAACTCGTAATTCTTGGTGGAGGAGAAAGTGGTGTAGGAACAGCAGTTTTAGGTTTGCAAAAAGGCTATAATGTATTTGTGTCTGATAAAGGAAATATAAAGGAAAAGTATAAAAAAGTTCTTATAAGTAATAATATAGATTTTGAGGAAAATCAACATACAGAAAGCAAAATTTTAAATGCTGATGTAGTAATGAAAAGTCCTGGTATTCCTGATAAAGTTGATTTAATTCTAAAGTTGAAAAAGCAAAATATACCTGTTATTTCAGAAATTGAATTTGCAGCTCAATACACAGATGCAACCATTGTTGGTATTACAGGTTCAAATGGAAAAACAACAACAACATTATTAACACATCACATTTTAAAAAATGCAGATTTAAATGCTGGCATTGCAGGTAATATTGGGGATAGTTTTGCACTGCAAGTTGCAGAAAACGACTATGAAAATTACGTATTAGAAATCAGTAGTTTTCAATTAGATGGAATAGAAAGTTTTAATAGTCATATAGCCATTTTAACCAATATTACTCCAGATCATTTAGATAGATATGATTACAAATTTGAAAATTATATCGCCTCAAAATTTAGAATTACAAAGAACCAAACTGAAACCGATTATCTAATCTATGATGCAGACGATGAAGTAATTAATAATTGGTTAAAAAAGAATAAAACAAAAGCAAAATTAGTTCCTTTTTCACTAGAAAAAGAGTTGAAATATGGAGCGTATATAAAAGATAAAAATATAATAATCAACCTAAATAAAGATACTATACAAATGCCATTATCAGCACTATCCATCAAAGGAAAACACAATACAAAAAACGCAATGGCTGCAACAATGGCAGCGCAATTATTAAAAGTTAGAAAGCAATCTATTAAAGAGAGTTTGTCAAGCTTTGAAGGTGCAGAACATCGATTAGAAAATGTTGCTAAAATTAAAGATGTACATTATATAAATGACTCAAAAGCTACAAATGTAAATGCTACTTTCTATGCTCTAGAATGTATGGATAAACAAACTGTTTGGATAGTTGGTGGTGTAGATAAAGGTAATGATTATACAGATTTGTTGCCTTTGGTAAGAGAAAAAGTAAAAGCAATTGTTTGTTTAGGAGTGGATAATGAAAAAATAAAAAGCACATTTGGAAATGTGGTTGATATTATTGTTGAAACTGCAGGTGCAGAAGAAGCAGTAAAAGTATCTTATAAATTAGCAGAAAGAGGAGAAGTTGTTTTATTGTCTCCTGCATGCGCAAGTTTTGATTTATTTGATAATTATGAAGATAGAGGTCGTCAGTTTAAAAATGCGGTTAGGAATCTTTAAGAAAAACCCATCCCAACCTTTCCAATGTGAAGAAGTTAGCAGGTTTGAGGTTGAATTACAATATAGTATAGTAAAAAGAGTAATGTGAAAAAGTAAAGATAAACACAAGAATGTTTCCCTTGTTTAGAAGGATTAACGGAGGCTTATGAAAACCATTTTTCAACATATAAAAGGAGATAAAACCATTTGGGCAATTGTTGCTATTTTGGCAATACTCTCATTTATGCCTGTGTATAGTGCAAGCACAAATTTGGTATATGTTGTGGGTTCTGGTTCAACTTTAGGGCATTTAGCCAAGCATATTATGCTATTGTTAATGGGTTTTGGAATTATTTATGGAGTTCATAAAATACCTTACCGATATTTTTCTGGAGGTTCAGTTTTAATGCTTCCAATAGTTATCGTTTTATTGATAGTTACCTTATCACAAGGTACAACAATAGGAGGAGCTAATGCAAGTAGATGGATTAGAATTGGAGGCATAGGTTTTCAAACTTCTACTTTAGCAGGTTTAGTGTTAATGACATACGTTGCTAGATATCTGGCAAAAAATAAGGAAAAACAAATCAATTTTAAAGAAAGTTTATGGCAATTGTGGTTACCAGTAGCTACAGTTTTAATATTGATATTACCAGCCAATTTCTCTACTACAGCCATCATTTTTGTAATGGTTTTAATGATGACATTTTTAGGAGGTTATCCATTAAAATACATTGGATTAATTTTAGGAGCTGGTATTTTAGCACTCGCATTTTTTGTTTTGGTAGCAAAAGCTTTCCCAGATATAATGCCAAACAGAGTACAAACTTGGCAAAATAGAATAGAGAATTTTTCTGATAAAAACCAAAAAGAAGCTTATCAAGTAGAGAAGGCAAAAATTGCGATTGCAACTGGAGGGATTGCAGGTGTTGGTCCAGGGAAAAGTGTACAAAAGAACTTTTTACCTCAATCTACATCAGACTTTATTTTTGCAATTATCATCGAAGAATATGGTTTATTTGGAGCAGTTTTAATTGTATTAATCTATTTTTTATTACTATTTAGAATTTTTGTAGTTGTAAGAAAAACCACCACCATATTTGGAACTTTATTAGTTTTAGGAGTTGGTGTGCCAATTGTTTTTCAAGCTACAATAAACATGGCAGTAGCAACAAATTTGTTTCCAGTAACTGGGCAAACCTTACCACTAATTAGTAGTGGAGGAACATCTATTTGGATGACTTGTTTTGCTTTGGGTATGATTTTGAGTGTAAGTGCATCAAAAGAAGAAACAGAAGAAGATATTTTAGATGATAACCCTTTAGATATTTTGCATGAAACAATATAATATTCTTATTTCTGGAGGAGGTACAGGAGGTCATATCTATCCTGCAATAGCTATCGCTAATGAAATTAAGTTGCGTTATCCAAATGCTAAATTTCTGTTTGTTGGTGCAAAAGATAAAATGGAAATGGAAAAAGTACCTAAAGCTGGGTATGAAATTGAAGGGTTATGGATATCTGGAATCCAAAGAAAACAGTTGGCGAAAAATTTTAATTTTCCTTTTAAAATGATTGATAGCTTGTTAAAAGCTAGAAGAATTATAAAACAATTTAAGCCAGATATCGCAATTGGTACAGGAGGTTTTGCAAGTGGGCCAACATTAATTATGGCAAATAAAAGAGGTGTTCCAACATTAATTCAAGAGCAAAATTCTTTCCCAGGAATCACTAATAAATTATTAGGAAAAAGAGTGCAAAAGATATGTGTAGCTTATGATAATCTAGAGCGATTTTTTCCTAAAGAGAAAATTGTAAAAACAGGCAACCCTGTTCGTGAAGATTTATTATTAATCCATAATAAAGTTGATGAAGCTATTGAACATTTTAATTTAGATATAAAAAAACAAACGATTTTAATTTTAGGAGGGAGTCTTGGAGCGAGAAAAATAAACCAATTAGTAGAAAGCAATTTAGATTTTTTCAAGAATCAAAATGTGCAAGTAATTTGGCAATGTGGAAAATTATATTTTGATGAATATAAAAAATACGATGAGTTAACTCATGTACAAGTACATGAATTTATCAATAAAATGGATTTAGCGTATGCAGCCACAAATATTACAATTTCAAGAGCAGGTGCAAGTTCAGTATCAGAATTATGTATCGTTGGCAAACCTGTTATTTTTATACCATCACCTAATGTTGCAGAAGATCATCAAACTAAAAATGCAAAATCTATAGCAGATCAACATGGAGCAATTTTATTGCCAGAATCAGATTTAGATACTTTTCCAATTGTATTTGAAACATTAATAAAAGACAGAGGCAAACAAGAGCATTTATCTGAAAATATTAAAGAATTGGCTTTACCAAGTGCAACAATAAATATTGTAAATGAAGTAGAAAAACTATTAAATCAGTGAATTTAAAAAATATACATAACGTCTATTTTATTGGTATTGGAGGCATAGGAATGAGTGCAATAGCACGTTATTTTGCTGCCAATGGTAAAATTGTTGCTGGTTATGATAAAACACCTTCTAAAATTACTGAAGATTTACAAGGATTAGATATTGAGATTCATTTTGAAGACGCCTTAAAGAAAATTCCTATTTCTTTTTTAAATAAAGAAAAAACATTAGTAGTTTATACACCTGCAATTCCTAAAAATCATACGCAATTCAATTATTTTCTAGACAATAATTTTATCATTTTAAAAAGAGCTGAAATTTTAGGTAAAATCACAGAGACAACTTTTTGTTTAGCAGTTGCAGGTACACATGGCAAAACCACAACATCATCTATTTTAGGTCATATTATGGCTAAAGAAAAAGCAACATCCTTTTTAGGAGGAATTGCTGAAAATTACAATTCAAATTTAATTCTAGGAGAAGATAAAATTGCTGTAGTTGAGGCAGATGAGTTTGATAGATCTTTTTTACAGTTAAGTCCAAATATTGCTTGTGTAACTTCTATGGATGCAGATCATTTAGATATATATGGAAAAGCAGAAGCACTAGAAGAATCCTTTTTTGCATTTGCAAATAAAGTATCTAATACTTTAATTGTGGCTAAAGGTTTGCCATTAAAAGGCTTAACTTATGCTATTAATGATGAAGCTGATTACAAGGCTTTTAATCTTAAAATTGATAAAGGAATATACATTTTTGATGTGCAAACACCCTCATCAGAAATTAAAAATATTGAGTTTCATTTACCAGGAAAACATAATGTAATGAACGCTTTAGCTGCATTTGCTATGGCAGATGTTTATGGTATTTCATTACAAGTTATAAAAAATCGATTATCAACTTTCAAAGGTGTAAAACGCAGATTTTCATACAAAATTAAAACAGATGATTTTGTTTTGATTGATGATTATGCACATCATCCAACTGAAATAAATGCAGTAGAAAATTCTGTTAGAGAAATGTATCCTAATGAAAAAGTACTTGTGGTTTTTCAACCTCATTTGTTTTCTAGAACACAAGATTTTGTAGAAGATTTTGCTAGAGCTTTATCAAAATTTGATGAAGTATTGTTGTTAGATATTTATCCTGCTAGAGAATTACCAATAAAAGGAGTTACTTCTGAATGGTTGTTGGATAAAATATCACATCCAGAGAAAAAAATGACACAAAAAAATAATATTATAAAAGATATTAAGAATTCGTCATCTAAAATAGTGGTAATGTTAGGTGCAGGAGACATTGGAGTATTGATAAATAAGGTAACTAAAGAACTTTTAAAAACTACAGCTTATGAAGTTTAAAAAGGTACTAAAATATATAACATTCCTTTTATTAATAGGGAGTTTAGCGTTTTTGTATAGCTTTACTTTAAAAAGAAATAGTACTAAAATAGTTGGTGCACCAGTTATAAATTTTGAAGAAGGAGATAATGGTTTTTTAACGCATGCAATGGTTGATAAATTGTTAATACAAAATACTGATAGCGTACAAAACCTAACAAAATCTGTAATAGATTTATACAGTTTAGAAAATAAGGTTTTAAAAAATCCTTATGTAGAAAAAGCATCTGTTTTTTTAACAGTAGGTGGTAGGCTAAAAACAATTATAAAACAACGCACACCTATTGCTAGAGTTATAAGTGGTAAAGATTCTTATTATTTTGATAAAGAGGGAGTTGTTGTGCCATTGTCAACAAATTATTCTGCAAGAGTATTATTGATTTCAGGTATCAAAAAAGAAGAAATAAAAGAAATTTTACCTCTTGTAAAAAAAATTTTAAGTGATGGTTTTCTAAAAAAAGAGATTATCGGAATCGAAAAATCTAACACAGATGAGTATCAATTTGCGGTAAGAAGTGGAGATTACAAAATCGATTTTGGTAAAAAAACTAGAATGGATATAAAATTTAAAAAATTAAAAGCGTTTTATAATAAGACATTTGAAGACCAAACCATTCAAAATTATAAAACAATTAATATAAAATATCACAACCAAGTTGTGTGCGCTAAATAAACTAAAATGGAAGACAATAAAATAGCTGTTGGTTTAGATATTGGTACAACAAAAATTGTAGCCATGATTGGTCGTAAAAACGAGTACGACAAAATTGAGGTTATAGGTATTGGTAAGGCAAAAAGCTTGGGTGTAAAAAGAGGGGTAGTAAGTAATATTACGCAAACTATACAGTCTATTCAACAAGCTGTTGATGAAGCAGAAAGTGTTTCTGGGGTTAAGATAGAAGAAGTAGTTGTAGGTATAGCTGGGCAGCATATTAGAAGTTTACATCATAGTGATTATATCACCAGAAATAATGCAGATGAAGTTATCGATGAAAATGATATCGAAAATTTAGTAAACCAAGTACACAAATTGGTAATGTTGCCAGGAGAAGAAATAATTCATGTTTTACCACAAGAATTTAAAGTTGATTCTCAAGCAGATATTAAAGAACCCATTGGGATGTATGGTGGTCGTTTAGAAGCGAATTTTCATGTGGTAGTTGGGCAAGTTTCATCGATTAGAAATATTGGACGTTGTGTAAAAAGTGCAGGTCTAGACTTAAATGAAATTACGTTAGAACCTTTAGCATCAGCATCAGCAGTATTGAGCCAAGAAGAAAAAGAAGCAGGTGTAGCTTTAATTGATATTGGAGGTGGTACAACAGATTTAGCCATTTTTAAAGACGGCATTATAAGGCATACAGCTGTGATTCCTTTTGGAGGAAATGTTATTACAGATGATATTAAAGAAGGATGTTCTATTATAGAAAAACAAGCGGAATTGCTGAAAATAAAATTTGGTTCTGCTTGGCCTGGAGAAAATAAAGAAACAGAAATTGTATCAATTCCTGGGTTAAGAGGAAGAGAACCAAAAGAAATTACACTAAAAAATCTATCGAAAATAATACATGCTAGAGTACAAGAAATTATTGAGCATGTGTATTTAGAAATTAAAAATTACGGACATGAAACTGCAAAAGGGAAACTAATTGCAGGAATTGTGCTTACAGGTGGTGGTTCTCAATTAAAACATTTACGCCAATTGGTAGAATATATTACAGGTATGGATGCTAGAATTGGTTATCCAAATGAACATTTAGCTGGCGATTCTGATGAAGTTTTATCAAGCCCATCTTATGCAACTGCAGTTGGATTGTTAATGGAAGGTTTAGAAAGAGAAATAAAAGTTGAGGAAATTGTTGAGCAAGTTAATGAAGTTGTCGATGAAGGTTTACAAGAAGAACCACAACCAATTATTGAAGAAAAACCAAAACCGAAAAAGAAATCTTTCTTTGAAAAATTTACTGAAAGCTTAAAAGAGTTTTTAGACAATGCTGAATAAGAAATTTAGAGTTGGAGGTAAGAAGTATGAAGTATGAAGCTGGAGGAAGTGTGAAGAAAAAATAGAAGTTAAAAATTAGAATAAAAATAAACAATCACTAAAAATATAAACGTTATTATGAGCGCAGAATTTGATAACATTTTATTTGACATGCCAAAAACACAATCTAATACCATAAAAGTAATTGGTGTTGGTGGTGGAGGAAGCAATGCTGTAAATCACATGTTTACTGAACAAATTAAGGGAGTAGATTTTGTTATTTGCAATACAGATGCACAGGCACTAGAAAACAGTCCTATACCCAATAAAATTCAATTAGGAGCAAATTTAACATCAGGTTTAGGTGCAGGAGCAAATCCTGAAGTTGGAGCCCAAGCAGCCAAAGAAAGTATGCAAGAAATTCAGCAGATGCTAAATACCCAAACAAAAATGGTATTTATTACTGCAGGTATGGGAGGTGGAACAGGTACAGGAGCAGCCCCAATAATTGCAAAGATTGCAAAAGATATGGATGTGTTAACTGTTGGTATTGTTACTATGCCTTTTGCTTTTGAAGGAAAAAGACGTACCAAACAAGCTCAATTAGGTATAGATCAATTACGTCAAAATGTAGATTCTTTAATTGTAATTAATAATAACAAACTGCGTGAAGTTTATGGAAATCTTGGTTTTAAAGCTGGTTTCTCTAAAGCAGATGAAGTTTTATCTACAGCTGCACGTGGTATAGCAGAAGTAATTACACATCACTATAAACAAAATATAGATTTACATGATGCTAAAACTGTATTATCTAATAGTGGAACAGCAATTATGGGTTCTGCTAAAGAAGAAGGTACAAGTAGAGCTAAAAATGCAATTGTAAAAGCATTAGATTCTCCATTGTTAAATGATAATAAAATTACAGGAGCTAAAAATGTATTGTTATTAATTGTATCTGGTACAAGTGAAGTAACTTTAGATGAAATAGGAGAAATAAACGATTATATTCAAGATGAGGCTGGTTATGATGCAAACATTATTATGGGTATAGGTGAAGATGAAGACTTAGGTGATGCTATTGCTGTTACAATTGTTGCTACAGGCTTTGCAGCAGATCAACAAAGTACAATCACAAATACAGAGGTAAAAAAAATTATCCATACTCTTGAGGATGAACAAAAAGCTACCTACAATTTTGGAAATCAAGGAGGAATACAGAAAACATCAATTATAGATAACAATACTAAAAATGAACCAAAAGCAGCACAAAAAGTTATTCATGTGCTAGAAGATGATACTGAAGATAGTTTGCCAAAAATGGATTTAGTATCAACTAATGAAATTATTGCAAATATTCCTGTTCAATATGAAGAAGTTACTTTGCAAAATACTGTAGAAGAAGATTTTATTATCACAGAAATAAAAAAAGTTGAAGAGCAAGTTGATAATTCAGAAAATCAAATGCAAGCAGATTTATTATTTGATTTACCTCTAAACTCTTATTCTGAAGTTAAAAAAGATGAAGAAGTAACTTTTGAGAACAAAAACGACAAAAAAGTAAATGAAATAGAAGTTTTTGAAGCTAAAGAAATTGTATCTAAAAAAGAAACTAGATATGTTTTAGAAGATTTTGATGTTGAACCTACAATAAACAAAAGTTCTAAAATTATTGAAAAAAATGTAATTGAAGAAGAGATAGAGTTCGAGTTAAAAACGACTACACCTCAATCAGAAATTAATGAGATACCAACTACTAGCGAAGAAATATCTCCTCTAGATTTAACGATTAATGAGTTGCAAAAAAGAGCAGAAGAAAGACGTAAGAACATGAAAAAGTTCAACTATAGTTTTAACGAAAACTTAAATAAAAATATAGATGAAATAGAAAAACAACCCGCTTATAAAAGACAAGGTGTAGATTTAAAGAAAGGTGGAGTTATTAGTAAAAAAGAGGTTGTAATTAAAAAAGAGAATGATGATTTAAATTTAAGATCAAATAATTCTTTTTTTCATGATAATGTAGATTAAGTTTTCCTCAGATTAGTATTAAAAATCGCATCAGAAATGATGCGATTTTTTATTTTTTTAAACTTTTTTTAATTTTTTTTACCGATTGTCGTAAACCATCAATGCTAGAAAAATGAATATTTAGTGCTGATATGAAGCTGTTTAGGATGTAACAAAATATTTTATTTCTCGTCTATCTAGTGTAATCAAATCAAATTAAACATTATGAAAACTACATACACAAACACATTAGAAAGAGGAATTTTAACATCATCTTACAAAAGAGAAATTAGGCAAAATATTGCAACTTCTAAAAGAGCAACATTATCAAACATTAAATCTAGAATAGAAAACCATCACGCAAAAGTACAGAGCCAAACAGGTACTATTATACAGGTTTCCTTGTTTGCTATAGCAATCGTATTAATAGTTTTATAAAAACTAAAACTGCCTAAAAAGTAAATTTTGCTGTCATTTCGACTGAAATGGAGAAATCTAATAATTTGGATGTTAATAAAAGACTATTAAAAGAGCCGTTTATATTTAAAAACCTTCTCCACCACCATCTATATCAGGTGATTGTGCTTGGGCTTTTTGAGGATTCAAAATTAAGTACGTACCTAAAGCAGTTAAAGCAGCATATTTGCCATAATTACCAATTTTTTTTAGAGCTTCTTTTCTGTTGATTTCTTGAGTATTATTTTTATTTTTTTGCATAATATTTTGAGTTAATTTTATCGATTTAGAAAGTTTGAGAAATGAGTGAAAAGAAATCTCAAACTGATGAGATTCCTATTCAAGCTTCATTTGTAATTGCATTAAATTATTCTAATATGATTTTTTTTGTAATGGTTCCACTATTAGTTTTTAGAGTGGCTAAATAAATTCCTATTGATAAATCTTTTAGAGGAATTTCAGTTTTAGCACTTACAGATACTTTTTGTTGATACACTTGTGAACCTAACATGGAGTGTAATGTGAAGGTTCCAGCTTCTTTTATATTGTGAATAAACACTGTTTTATGGTTGCTGTATAAAGCAACATCTGTTAATAAAGTAGTATTGGTGTTCAATGCTTTTTGAGAAAGATGGATGTAAAAACGGTCTTTTGTTGCACCCTCATTTTCAATGACAATTTCTTTTTGAGAAGTTGCTGTTAATTCTGTAAATGAGTTGGTATTTCTATCTTCTAAATACACGTTAATTTCACTTGGGATATTTGTAAAAACTCCAGAAAGCGTAATTTGATCTCCTTTTTTAGCATTAATAGAAATAGGAATTACAACACCGTCAAAATTACTATTTGACAAGGATTGAATGGTGTAATTATTTGTATTACTATTATCAACTAAATGCGAGTAAATGTCTAAAGAACCGCTATCAAAATTTCCAATGTCATAACCAGCATCAAAACCAGCAGTGGTGTTATCAAAAAACTTAATACTGGTATGTACAGCAGTTTTTCCTTGGGTTACTGTTAACGTTATATTTGGTGTTGTTTCAGTTTTAGAGAAATCTGTTGTGCCAGTTGCAGGCTTTAGAGTTCTTTTTTCTTCGTTGAAAAGAATTTCTGTTTCACCAGCTTTCATTTTAATAAAGAAGCCTTGTCCAGGAGGTAAAGATCTTGCAGTTGCATCTAATTCGGTTACTGCAACATATTTATTTTGTGTATCATCCCAAATGTATAAACTTGGGAAATTTATATCTAACTTGCTTAAATTATCATTTAAGAAACTAGTACTGCTATTTTTGTTGGCTGGGTAATAGGTGGTAAAAGGATTTCCAATCGCGTTCCAAGCACCAGCAGTTAAGGTTTTGTTTAAATCATTTACAGTTAAAGTACCTGTAAAAGAAACACCACCATTTGTAGCTCTAGACATGGAGTAGCTTTGCCCAGCAGTAAAGGTATCTGTTGCATTTACATTGGCATCAAAATATACCCATCTTGTTCCTGTAGCTTTAGAATCGTCATAAGTAGCTATGGCATATCTGGTGGGTGATACAGAAGTGTTAGTTCTAATATCATTAGATACATTTTCTGCAAAAGATTTTATAGTTTGCCCAGAAACTGGTGGGGTAATAATATACCATTCATTGGCTAATAAACCTCCTCTAGTATAGGTTACATTTCCTGAAGTTGTACCATCTAAAAACAAAACACCTGAATTATTTTTATCTGATAGTAATTCTAAATTCCCAGAAGTAGAAAATTCATTTTGAATAGTAATTTCTTTGTCTGCAGGAATAGAAAGTGTAGCATTATTTTCTAAAGTAAAATCATCAATAACTAAATCATCTACATCAATGGTTACTGTATTACCTGAAGAAATTATAGCTTTTTCTATTTGAGTAGGTACTGTACCTAAACTCCAATTACTTGCTGCACTCCAATTACCTGTGGTATTAAAAAAATTCGTTTTTATGCCATTAGTTCCAAAACTTCCGCTAGTAACTCCTTCCACAAAGTTTGAAGTAGCACCAATTCTATTGAAACCATTTAGTGTTCCGACTAAATTATTACTTGTTACATCTTTAATTTCAGTTATTGAGGTATTATCACCAAATAATACGCCATTATTAAAATTATAATACGCTACTAAATTTGCTGTACTTGGGTCAATTCGACTATCTTTTTGATTATTAATTTCTGTATTTGTTAATGTTTTAGTCCAAATACGTACTTCATCCATATCACCACCATAAAATAAACTACCATTTCTAGCACCTAATTCTATAGGTGCAGTACTGTTGAATACTGTTCCTGTGCTTCCTGTGACTGATCCATCTATACCTGCTTCAGTTCCGTTAATATAGAACTTCATAGTAGTGCCATCGTATGTAAAAGCAACGTGCTGCCAAATATGAGGTGTTATTTTGTTAGCTGTTGTGTAATATGTATCTGAACTTCCATCAGTTGAAATGGTGTTTTCTATAGAACCATCTGTTTTTACGATTGTAGCAAACGCTTTTTGATTGCTAGCATATTGACTAAAAATTACTGGATTACCAGAAAATGAGGTTACTCTAACCCAAGCTTCTATACTAAAACCATTGGAAAAATCGAAAGCAGCATTGTCTGGAATAGTTATATAGTCATTAGATTTGTCAAAATGCAAAGCGTGATTAAAAAACACCTTTTTTACCTCTCCATAACCCACACCTTGTGTATTTATAGCATAAGCTCTGTAAAAATAGGTGGTATTTGGTGTTAAGCCTGAAAACGTTTTAGAAAATACACCAGTACCAGCACCATTAATATCTCTAGTTACATCTGTGTCTCCTATTTTTGGATTGGTATCTGTAGTCGAATATAAAAAGCCTCTTTCTGTAACAGTACTCAACCCTTGAAAAGATATATCTCCATTTAAAGTTATGTTTGTATTATTTACAATAGTGGCATCTACAGTAGCGGTTTCAGGAGTTTTAGAGCGTTTTATATATTTTTCATTCGTTATTGGAGCTACAGTACTTAAAGCAATATCACCAATAGTTGTTTCCTCTTCAATTATTTTTATTTTTAAATCGAAATCTAAATGTGAAGAATTATTCATTCCAGAAAAAATAATATGACCTCCATTATAACCACCGTTTCTATTAGAAGAAAGTGCGTGACTACCTGAACCACTAAAGTTTTCTAAAGTAATGGTATGAGTTATACCTGCGGATAAAGTCATTGGCGTTGAAAAAGTAAACGTTTGCCCAGCACTATCTGTTGAAGAAGTTATAGTAACACTTTCACTATCTATTTCTGTACCGCCATTATTTGAAACTCCTGAATATAATTTTAAATCTGCTGTTCCAGAAAAAGTATGTTGCCCAGGTTCTAAATAAAATGTTACAGACTTAATACTGCCAAAAGTGCTTGCAGTAAAGGTTTGCCCTAAAGTTGATTGGTTTAAATAATCATCTTTAGATTGCTGGTCAACTGTGGTTGTTTGTGCAGGTCCTGCTAATGTAGTAATGTCATTAGAGCCAGTAACACCAGCAACACCTTTGGTTTGTAACAAAACATCACCACTTGTGGTAATGTTAGTTAGGGCTACATTATAGGTGGTATTGGAAATAGCAGTCACACTATTTATAGTTACTCCTAGACTATTGGTTATAAAATCGCTAACATCTACATCTTTTACAGGTTTAGAAAAGATAATTTGGTATGTAGCAGAAGTGTCGTATAAATCTTGAGCTGTTGGATTTAGCCTACTGATACTGCTTATAGAAAGCCCTAAAGTAGCAAATGCCATAACATTACCATAACCAATACCATCACTATTTATGGAATAAGCTCTGTAATAATAGATGGTTTCAGAATTTAAACCACTAATGGTTTTAGAATACATACCCAAACCTGCACCATTAGTATCTTTAATTACCCCAGTTTCTCCAATTTCTGGGGTTTGGTCTGTAGTAGAATACACAATACCACGTTCAGTTACAGTTAAACCATTGTTTTTAGTAATATCACCACCTATAAGTACAGTGTTTTGTGTTATAGATGTTGCTGCAGTTGTTATAGTTGTAGGGGCATAAGAAGTAGTATTCTTATAAAGTTTACTTGTTTTTGAAAACGAATTATTATTTCCTGTAATTAGTACATCTTGTTTGTTATCACCATTAATATCTTCAAAAGCGATTGAACCTCTATTGACACCATCAAAAGGAGTACCTGTAACCAAAGTAAAGTCTCCATTACCATCGTTTATATAAAGTTTACTTATAGCAGAAGAACCAACTAAACCAGTAATTAATACATCCTGGTCATTATCACCATCAACATCTGCAAAAGCGACTGAAGAATTATCAACACGATCAAAAGGAACGCCAGTAACCAAGGTAAAGCTTCCACTTCCGTTATTTTTATAGAGTTCAGTATTTCTTCCAAAACCATTACTTTGACCAGTAATTAACAAGTCTTGATCGTTGTCTCCATCTATATCTGTAAACGCTACTGAGCCTTTACGAATATTAACAAAAGGAGTGCCTGAAACTAGAGTAAATGTTCCACTACCATTATTTGTATAAAGTTTACTTTCAAATGAGGAACCGTTATTACCAGTAATTAATACATCTTGGTCATTGTCTCCATCAATATCTGCAAACGCTACTGAAGAGTCTGATGCACCATCAAATGGAGTACCTGAAACTAGAGTAAAGGTTCCACTACCATTATTTGTATAGAGTTTGCTTATTTTTGAAGAAGAACTATCATGACCAGTAATTAGAACATCTTGATCGTTATCTCCATCAACATCTGCAAAAGCGATAGAGCCAAGTAAAACACCATCAAAAGGAGTACCAGTAACTAACGTAAAGTTTCCAGTACCATCGTTTTTATACAATTTACTTATTTGTGTAGAACCATTATTACCACTAATTAACACATCTTGGTCGTTATCTCCGTCAATATCTGCAAATGCGACTGAAGAGCTGGTAACATTATCAAAAGGAGTACCGTTAACCAAAGCAAAGTTTCCATTACCATCATTTGTGTAAAGTCTAGTAATTTCAGAAAAAGAATTATTTTTTCCAGTAATTAATACATCTTTATCACCATCTCCGTCAATATCTGCAAACGCAACTGAAGAATCATCAACATCATCAAAAGGTGTGGTAACTTCTATAAAGCTAACTTGAGAAAATATAGGTAAGGAACAAATGAGTAGTAATGCGAATAATAGTTTTGTTTTTTTCATAATTGTAGAATTATTTTGTGTAAAATTCTTTTAATAATTGATGTGGTTTTTATAAATGTGCGTGAACAACAATTTGATAGGTGTAAACCATTGATTTTTGGTAATGTTCTAACATAGCTATACTAATTCGTGTTGATTTTATTTTTAATTTGTTTTTTAATTTTATTTAAGTGTATAAACTGATAGCAGGTATAACAGCAATATATACTTAATGGGAGCGCAATAATGAGAAATATTTTTTGTGTTGTTATAGCACAAACCACAAGTAAAAACACACTTAAAATAAAAGATAGCAGTATTATTTTTTGAATACTGTTATTTATTTTCTGTTGGTGTTCTTTTAGCGATGTTTGCAAAGAAGCTTTATGAATGTTTTTAATCATTTGCTATTAATTTCTTTACAATAGTAGTAGATATTGTAAAAAAGTAGCCCACCCTTTTGGGTAGTTTTGCTTTAAATTGTGGTTTTTTTCTGGTATTTATCAAAAATTATATTAAAATTTTCCCTTCTTTGCCTCAAAGAATCTTAAAAAAACTCGAAGCTATTAACTTCGAGTTTTGAGACACTTTTAAAAACCAGTTCCTGGAGATTCGGGACTTTGTGCTTGAGCCGTTTTTGGATTCAAAATTAAGTACGTACCCAAAGCAGTTAATGCAGCATATTTACCATAATTTCCTAGTTTTTTAATGGCTTCTTTTCTTGTAAGATTATTTTGAGTTTTATTTTTCATTGCAATTCATTTATTTGATAATGATTTTTTTAGAAATAGTGCCTTGTTCAGTTTGCAGATTAGCAATGTAAACACCAGTAGCCAATTCAGGTAAATCAATAGTTGTTTTGATAATTCCTTCTACTTTTGATGATAAAATGGCTTTTCCAGAGATTGAATACAAACGCAATGAAGCATCATTCTGTAAACCATAAATATGGAGTTGATGGTTGCTTTCAAATAGACTAACACCTGTTAATTCATTGGTTGCTGTGCTTAAAGCTTTTCCTGAAAGGCGCAAATAAAAACGACCAACACCAGAAATATCATTTTCAACAGTCCATTGTTTTTTACTTGTTTTTAAATCGGTAAAGCTGTTTTGTAATCTATCTTCTAAATAGACATATACACTTTGTGGAAGATTTTCTAAAATCCCATCAATGGTAATATTATCACCTTTTTTAGCAACAATACCTAAAGGAATTATTATATTTTCATAATTGTCTTTTGGTAAAGACTGTATCGTCAAGTTTGTGGCAACACTATTGTCAACAATTCTTGAATAGATGTCTAATGAATGGCTATCAAAATTTCCAATATCAAAACCAGTATCAAAACCATTGGTTGTATTATCAAAAAACTTAATACGTGTTTTTACTGTAGTTTTTCCTTTTGAAACATTTACCACAATATTTGGAGTAACATTTCCTTTCTCAAAAGTGGTTATTCCACTTGCAGGTTTTGTCGTTCTTTTTGCTTTGTTAAAACTTACATTGGTTTGCCCTGTTTTCATTTTAATAAAAAATCCTTGTCCTGGAGGTAAAGAACGATCATTAGCATCCACTTCACTAACAGCTACGTACTTTTCCTGTATAGCATCCCAAACATATAAACTTTTAAAACTATCATCTAACGCATCAAAGTTTTCATTTAAGAAACTGTTGTTGCTGTTTTTATTTGCTGGATAATAAGTCGTAAACGGATTTCCAATAGCTTGCCATTCATCAGCATTTAGTGTTTTGTTGATATCATCAACGGCTAAAGTACCCACAAAAGTTACACTACCATCAGTTGCTCTGCTCATAGAATAACTTGTGCCAGCTGTAAAAGTATCAGTAGCATTTACAGTAGTGTCATAATAGACCCATTTACTACCTACAGCTTTGGTATCATCATAATAAGCTATTGCATAACGAACTGGAGATATTCCTGTATTTTGACGAATATCATTTGCATTGTTTTCTGCAAAAGACTTTATGGTTTGCCCAGAAACTGGTGGTGTTACTATACTCCATTTGTTGGCTAATAAGCCACCTCTAACATAAGTAACATTTCCAGAAATTGAACCATTAACAAGTAAAACACCACTATCATTTTTATCAGAAGCTAGTGATAAGTTACCACTAGAAGTAAAGGTATTATTGATAGTTATTTCCTTATCATTTGGAATATTTAAGGTTGCACCAGTTTCTAACTCAAAATCATCGATTTCTAAATCATCTACATCTATAGTAACCGTTTGATTTTCTGCTATGATAGCATTTTCTATTTGTGTTGGTACTTTTCCTAAACTCCATTTTGTAGGGTCTGACCAATTACCAGAAGCCATAAAAGCATTTTTGGCAATAGTATTGTTATCAAAATCTCCTGAAGCACCCGCTATAAAATTAGAGGTTGAACCATTTCTGGTAAAATTGTTTAATAAACTTTCAAAGCTATTTGATTTGGAATTAAATAGTTGTGAAATACTTGTGTTATCATTTCCTGCCACACCTTGATTAAATTGATAATAAGCCAATAAACCATCAGCATTAGAGGGTACTGTTTTATTTTTTATTTGGTTAATAGTTGTAGATGATAATGTTTTATTCCAAATACGTAATTCATCTACTGCTCCTTCGTATCTAGGACTGCCATTTCTGGATCCAATACTTATTTGATTTGAACTCTCATGAAATAAAGCTCCTGACGTAGGGTTTGTAACAGAACCACTACCACCAGCATCTACACCATTAATATAAAGTTTCATGGCACCATCTGCATTATTATAAGTAAATGCGACATGTTGCCAAACATCTTCTGTTAAAGAATTCACTGTTGTAAAATAAGTTTCAGCAGCACCATCAGTACTTATTGTAGATTCTACAGTACCATCAGATTTTATTATAAAAGCAAATACTTTACCACCCACAAAACGCGCTAAAAAACATTGACTTCCACTAAATTGATCTGGCTTTAGCAAAACATCCATAGAAAAACCGTTGGTGTAGTTATGGTTAGGTACTGATGCAGAATGTACCCCATCAAAATGAAAAGCATTGTTTAACGAAAAACGCTTTACTGCTCCATAACCAGTGCTATTACTATTAATTGCATACGCTCTATAGAAGTAAATATTTTTGGTATTTAAACTACTTACAACATCACTAAATGTATTTGTGTTAACAGCACTTACTACTTTTGTAACACCAGTTTCCCCAATTTTTGGGTAGCTATCTGTAGTACTATACACAATACCTCTTTCTGTAATAGCACTTGCTCCAGATAAAACAATGGTTCCTCCTAAAGTGGCGTTAGTTTCTGAAACAGTAGAAGCATCAGCAGTTGTTAATACAGGAAATGCAGGTGGTGATTTTTTAATAAACTTTTCATTGGTTGCAGGTGCTGTTGTAGATAAGGCAACATCGCCAACAAGAGTTGCTTCTTCTACAATTTTTATTTTTAAATCGAAATTTAAATGAGAGGAGCTGTTCATTCCTGCAAATATGACATGACCACCATTATAAACATTTGAAGTGTTAGCGTTTAAAGCATGAGAACCAGATCCTGAAAAGTTAGATAAGGTAATGGTATAGGTTTGACCAGATGATAGGGTTACAGGTGATGCAAATGTAAATGTTTGTCCTGCACTTGTTGATGAATTTGTTACGGTTACACTTTCACTATCAATTTCAGTACCTCCATCATTTGAAACTCCTGAATATAATTTTAAATCTGCAGTTCCAGAGAAAGTGTGATTTCCATCATTTGGATAAAACGTTACCGATTTTATAATTCCAGAAGTACTCGCAGTAAATGTTTGCCCTATTTCTGCTTGGCCTAACCAGTCATTAGTATTTTGTTGGTCAACAGTTGTGGTTTCTGTAGGTACTGCTAACGTAGTAATATCATTTGAGCCAGCAACACCAGCTACACCTTTGGTTTGTAGAAAAACATCTCCATTTGTGTTTATGTTATTTAGTGCTACGTTATAAACCGTATTAGAAACTGATGTTACACTATTTACAGTAGCTCCTGTACTATTACTGGTAAAATCGGTAATATCTACATCTTTTACAGGTTTGGTAAAGGTTACTTGATAAGTAGCAGAAGTATCAAATAAATCTTCTATTGATGGGTTTTGTCTTGTAATGCTACTTATGGAAACACCTAAAGTGGTAAAACTTCTAACTACACCATAACCTGTACCTGCACTATTTATGGCATACGCTCTATAATAGTAAGTTGTTTCAGGGTTTAAACTACTAATAGTTTCAGAGAAAACACCTAAACCTGTGCCATTAGTGTCTTTTATAACGCCTGTTTTTCCAATTTCTGGAGTTTGGTTTGTGGTTGAATACACAATACCTCTTTCTGTAACTGTAAGACCACTATCTGAAATAACATTTCCTGCTAACTCAACAGAATTGGTGGTAATGTTTGTTGCAGTATTTGTAGCGATAGAAGCTGTTGCTAAAGAAACTGTTGGAAATGGTGAACTTCCTTGAAAATTATTACTACTTTTACCAAAATTAACTCCTACTGGAGTATTAGAAGTTGAATGATCATTATAATAAATATCACCTGCATCAATACTATTTAATACAGTTCCTATATACCATGCTGTAGCAAAATCAGATCTTCTATATATAAAATATGAACCTTTTGAGTAGTAATTTACTCCACCATTTAATCCTTGTTTTGTATAAAGTCCGTTTACATTAGTGCTTCCAGCTCCTGAAACGAATACAACATCTGGTGCTTGAGAAAAGGTAGTTATGCTCATAAGTAAGAAGCAAAAAATTATAATTTTTTTCATAAATATTTGTTTTAAAAAGTGATATTATGGTTTGTATACGGTTCTTTTGGAATATTCCCAAAGTTTATTCCAGTATTCATTTAGTAATTTTTGGGTTGCTTTTTTGTTTTCTATTAGGTAGCCGAATTCTTCTTGTTTAATTTTTATTTTATCATTTTAAAATTAGGTGCTTTTCCTTGTAGTAAAATTAAAATGTGCGTAAACAACTAAATGGTGTCGTAAACTGCTGAAATTTGTTAATTTTCTAACATAGCTATACTAATTCGTGTTGATTTTATTTTTAATCTGTTTTTTAATTTTATTTAAATAAATAAACTGATAGCAGGTATAACAACAATACATACTTAATGGGAGCGCAATAATGAGAAATATTTTTTGTGTTGCTACAGCACAAACCACAAGTAAAACCACACTTAAAATAAAAGATAGTAGTATTATTTTTTGAATGCTGTTATTTATTTTTAGCTGATGTTCTTCTAACGAAGTTTGCAAAGAAGCTTTATGAATGTTTTTAATCATTTGCTATTAATTTCTTTGCAATAGTAGTAGATATTGTAAAAAATTACCCCACCCTTTTGGGTAGTTTTGCCCACCTAAAGGTATAGTATGTGTCATTTTATATCGATTTTTTTAAGTTTTTTAGAAAATTATTACTGTTTGTCCGTTTTTATGTAATAATGATATCTACTTGCGTCATTCTGAATTTATTTCAGAATCTCATTATGCTGATAAGCAATAATTTGGATGAGAACCTGAAACAAGTTCAGGTTGACGTTAAGACTTTTACTTATTACAGATATTCAAAAAATTATTTGTCGAAAATAATTTTAGATGAGATTTCTGTGCGTTTTTTTATATCTAATTTTTCGTACAGATTTCTAGTATGATATTTTACAGTATTTACAGAAATAAATAAGTTTTCTGCAATTTGTTTATTTGTAAAACCTTCTGTAATTTTTATAAGAATATCTACTTCACGCTCTGTTAAGTTATAGGAGATTTTTATTTCTTCTATTTTTGCGTTTAACGAATTTTCTTTCTCTGTTGTAGTCGCATTTTTTAATTGCTCCTTTAAACCATAAAGTTCATTTAAATACAATTGCAATTCATTTCTATAACTATTGTTTTCTTCTTGTAATTTTTTAACTCTATAGGTAATAGCATAAGTTAAGACCAACATTTCTATAATATTACCAAATTTTAATTGATTAAAAGTGGCTGTAATAGATGTAAGACCAAAATTTAATGGAGTCAAATAAAAGATAGCCGCAAAAAGTGCCATGCAATAGCCAATCACAAAAAATTTAGCAAATTCTTCTTTCTTATACATTAGTATTCCCATAAACCAATAATAAGCTAAAACCAAAAGCCCTAAAAAGTCTGCAATTGCAAAATATAAGAAGTTATTTGTAAAATAATAAATGGCATAAAAAGTAGTAGGTACAACAATAAATAGCTTGCCAAAAAGATCTAATTTAGGATAGAAAAATTTAAGTCCTAAAAAGTTGGAAGCAAACAAAGCTCCAAAAATTTGAATTAAAATATGAAAAACAGCAATGTAATCATCAAAGAAAACTTGTGAAAAGTACAAATAAGCTACACCATCAAAAGCAGTAAAAGAGATGTTGATACAGCCCATAAAAATGGAGTAGTATAAAAAAGTATTGTCCTTTAGAGAAATATAAAAAATAATATTTAAGATAAAGACCATGATAGCAATACCATAGTATAAGCCAAAACCTAAATTCTTTTTTTCTTCTGTTTTATAAAATTGACTTGTTGTGTAAACGTTTAACGGAAAATGAACTTGGCGTTTAAAATGAACTCTTACATAATAAAGGGATTCTTTTGGGTTTTTTAATTTTAAGATAATTACTGTATTTCCTTGAGTACTTTTTTCTGATGTTAATAATTCATTTTTATTGTAAACAGCTACAGTTGCTATTGAAGGTTCTTCTACTTGAAAAATTAATTCTTCTTCACCTTTTGTTTTATCTGTTAATAATACTTTAAACCAGTATACGCCATTTTTGTAAGATATTCTATCATCTTTTAAAAGTGTAAATTTTTTATTTTTAATGCTATTGACGTTTTTACTGTCGTTTTTTAAGTAAAAAACTGAATCAATATTTTTATGTATTGAAGAACAACCAAAGCAAATAATAAGCAGTAAAAAAAGTAATTTCCTCAAAAGTTAAATTTCCAGTAATCGGATAACAAAATTATAGAAGTGTCTTGATGTTTATCCTATCCTTGTGGGTAGTATTTAAGTAACTATAGGAATTTACAGGTCTTTTTTTACAAATAGCGCCGTTAATTCTAATCTAGATTTTACATGTAATTTTTCGTAAATATTTTTCGAATGATATTTTACAGTATTGATAGAAATAAAGAGTTCGTCTGCAATTTGCTGATTATTATTCCCTTTTAAAATCATTGGAAAAACTTCTTTTTCTCTTTTAGTAAATTGATATTTTTTTGAGATAAAATCTAATTTTTCATCAGAAATCTTTTTATTTTGATTCTTTTGCTTTAAAAAGTCGATATTTTTTGATTGTAAAACTAATTCCTGTTTTATTTTTTCATTTTCTCTAAATACTTCTTTTGCTTTAAGTATAGCAGCAAATGTTAGCAACGTAATTTCTGCGATAACTCCTAATTTTAAAATATTCATGCTTACAGGAATGTAGGTAAGCCCAAAATTTATGATTATAGAATATAAAATGCCTACTGTAAATAAAATGGAATACCCAATTACATAATACTTTGCATACATACTTTTTCTAATTAGTAGAAAACCAAGTGTTAAGGTAATTATATAAAAAATGGAGCTAAATAAATCTTGATAAGCAAGTATTTCAAAATTATGAGTGATATGAAATGAGATATTTAAAATGATAACAGGAACAAATAACAATTTTAAGAAATGAGTCAATTTTGGGTAAAATAGGTTTACTTTTAAAAGTTTTACGCAAAATATTGTTGTGCTTAAAGGCACAATTAAGTAAACAATACCAATAAAAGTATTTAAAGCTTTAGTATTTGTTATAAAACCTGTAAGCGTATTATCGTATAAAGCGATAAGAACGTTTATTGAGGCCGCAAAAAATACATACCATAAAAAAATAGTGTTTTTAAAAAAATAGGCTAAAATTAAATTGATAATTAGTACTAAAATTACAAAAATATAATAGCCAGTACTTTTAAATGCTTCACTTTTTTTTACGTTTGCGAGATTTTTTTCGCTAAAGGAATTAATAATTAAATAAGGATTTCTATCAAATTTAACTTTAAAATAAAAAATAGGTTTATGTGCTTCTAAATTAATGTAAAACGTAGCATTTTCATAGTCATTAAAACGTTGTATTTTTTCTAGTTGACTATTATAAATTATTAATTCTTTTAAATACGCTTCTTTTAGCTGAATGATAATTTTTTCGTTTAATGCTTTTTGTTCAAGTTTTAATTTAAACCAGTAATTGCCATTATTAGAACCAAGTGAATTCTTTTTTAAATCTTTAAAGTTTTTTTGAGAAACATCTTCAATAGTAAGGTTCTTAAATTCATCTTGATAGAATGAGATGTCTTTTATAAAATTTTGTGATGTATTATTACAGCTTATAAAAAGTAATACACTAATCAAAGAAAAAAATAAATATGGAATCTTGTTTCTCAAAAAAGAACGTTAAAAAATTTATGTTTTAGTAGTGAATAAATACAATTTAATGATGATTTTACATTCTGATATCTATGAATCGATATGTTCAAAATAACCTACAACCTTAACATCTTCAGATTCCATTAATTGTCTTGGAGTAACAATAATCTCTTTTAGTTGAGGCCATTTATCAGAACTATCTGAAGTTACCATATTTTCATCAAAAGTAATATTTTTTAAATCAAAATTTGGTTTTGGTAGTTCATTTTGTAGTAAATGTCCTTGAAATACATCAACAGGTAGTTCGTAACCTGCATTTTTATACATCATGGCTACAAGTGTACTACAGGCAATCATGTTTCTTTGATGATTATTATTGTAACTATTGATTAGGTTTAAAATTCCATAGACTAAAAGATCAGCTTTCAGTAACCCAAATTTTTGTTCAAGAAGTGTGTGTAAAGTTCCTTTTGAGTAACGTAAAGAACAAATTAACGCTAACAACCATGCTGTAGTATTGGAATAATGCCCTTTATTTTTATAAAAATCTCTTATAGAAGCTGTTATTTTATTTTCAAAATCGTCACCCTTTTCTTTTAATCTACAAACATAAATTTTCATTACTTGTTGATGTTCTAAATTATTTCTTAAACTAGAACAACTAATACCATTTCCACCTGCTTGTACAATACAATTTTCGAATTTTGGGGGCAATTTTTTATCTCTATTTATATTGACATTTCCCCAAATTCCTGCATGATAAATATTTCTATAGTTATTACCTTCTTTACCAGGATCAAACCATGCAATTAAGTAGTGTAAAAGTGAATTAAATGTAGTGGAGTAAATTTTGTTAAGTTTTTCCAAATAACTCAAGTTCGAATCATCTAAAATATCTTGAATATCTTGTTCTAATTTCTCTTTTTTTTCGGGATTAAAATCAAAATCTTCAAAGATTAGGATATCACCAATTTGTAAATCTGATTCTTGTAGTTTTTTCATACTAATATTTTAAAGCATTTGTAATCTTTTTAAAAATTCATCTTTATGAGCTCTTCCCAAAGGAACTTCCTTTCCATTAACCCTTACTACAAAAAGCCCTAAATCTATGTTTTCAATAGCAGTAGCATTTACAATGAATGATCTATGTGTTTGCACAAACATACTTGTATCTAGTTTATTAGCCATTTCTTTTAAAGAGGTTCTTAGAGCAAATTTTTTAGCAGAGGTGTGTAACATACAGTATTTATCTTCTACTTCAATCCATAAAATATCTTCAATAGTAATTTTTATAAGTTTACTACGTTCTTTTACAAAAAAAGAATCGCTAGCTAAAACTACTTCTTCTTGACTTTCAAATACTTGTTCCCCATCAGCAAAAGTATGCTGAAAAGCCAATTCTATGCTTCGCTGTAAAGTTTTTGGATCAAAAGGTTTTATTAAATAAGCAAAAGGGCCCGTTTGTTTTGCTTTAGCAAAGGTTACTTTGTCATCAAAAGAAGTGATAAAAATAATAGGTGTTTCGCGTTTTCCTTGAAATATTCTTGCCAAATCTATACCTGTCAAATCTCCTTTTAAATGAATATCCATCAACACTAAATCAGGGTTTTTTTCATCAAAAAGGGTTAATGCTTTTTTACCATTGTCAGCTAAGCCTGCTGTTTCATACCCCAATTCATCTACAAACATTTCTAGAGTGTCTGCATAATTTTGCTCATCTTCAACGATTAAAATTTTCAATTGCCTTTCTTTTTGTTTGTTATTATGCATAAAGTTCGATAAAATAATGTTTTTTAAATCATAAAAATCGCAAACGACTGAATTTTGTCCACAAAATACTATTTATTGTTCTTCGGAAAATTAATTGTAAATACTGTGCCTTTTTCGAGTTCACTTTGTACAGTTATGGTACCTAAATTCATTTCTGTAAATTCTTTACACAATTGTAAACCTAGTCCAAAACCTTTTTCACCACTTGTGCCAGAAGTACTTTTAAAATTTGTTTTTTCAAAGAAACGCTCTATTTTATTTAACGGAATTCCATCTCCTTGATCACTTACAGAAATAGAAAAACTAGTAGTTGTTTCTTCAGAAGTTACTTTAATACAACTGTTTTCTTTGGTAAATTTAATAGCATTACTTAACAAATTTCTTAAGATTGTGGAAACAGCATTGCTATCTGCAAACAACTTTCCAGAAGTAATTTTATTTTTAATCTCAACATTTTTTGCATCTGCTAGAGATTTGTACAAAGCTATATTTTCTATAACTAGTTGAGTTACGTCAATATTTTTTGGATTATATGGTATTCTATTCGTTTGTGATGAAGCCCAGTTTAATAAATTATTTAAAAGATGATTTAGTTGATCTATAGATTTATCAATCTGACTTCCCATTTCTAGCAATTTTTCTCGCTTGTCTTTTTTGATAAAATAATCTAATTTTTTACCTACACCTTGCAAACCAATCATTGGGCTTCTTAAATCGTGTGCAATAATGGAGAAAAACTTATCTTTTGTGGCATTTGCTTCAGACAATTCTGCAGTTCTTTCCTCTACTTTTTGCTCAAGTATAATTTTTTGTTCTTCTAAAAGTTTGGTTTTAAACTGTTGTTTTTCGAGTTCTTTTTCTGCGATTTCTATACGCATTCCTTTAATTCTGTAGGCAAGTGCAAAAGACAATAGCATTATTTCTAATGCTCCACCAATTTCCATAGAATAGTATATAAAAGGATTAATTGGTAGCCAACCTGCCCCTAACATAGTCATTAATACAAGCCCTAAAACATAAGGTATCCAAGCAATAATATAATATTTAGCAAATTTAAATCCTTTAGAATAAACATATATTGCTACCCCAATATAAGATGGAAATGATAGCAGAACAAGCCACCTACCAAAAGGGGTTACTTGCTCTAATGTTAAAAAAATACTTAAAAATGAGAGTAAAATGCTTAAGCCAGCAATTACCCACATAAATTTATCCAAACGTTTGTAATTTTCATTAAGTTTTAAAAAAACTGACGCAAATCTGCTCGAAAAAAACATACTTATTCCTGCAAAAGTGATATAAATCCAAGAATCTAAACCTTTATAATTTGGCCATAAAAATTGATCTCCTAATTTGTTAGTTGACACTGCTGTAAGAATAGAAAAAAGTGTGGTGGCTACATATAATAAATATGCTTTATCTCTTAATGAAAAATAAATTAACAGATTGTAAATAGCCATAACTATCATTAAACCAAAGAAGACACCTAAAATTAAACTTGGTAAATCTGTATTGTTTTTTAGTGTAACAACACTTTCTGGGAGTTGTATATAAGTAGCAGTATTAAAATTATGCACTAAAAATGTTATAGACTTATACATATAAGATGCACCTTAAAAATTTAGGGCTATCAGAAAAATAAATGATACAAAAAAAGAGCTGTCTAAAGAGTCTTTAAACCTGTCATTTAGACCTTGTGGAGAAATCTAAACTACTGAATTTTAATTGAATAGATTTTTCGATTTCATTACATTTCGCTCTAAATGACAAAATTTAACTCTTTTCAGACAGCCCCTTAAATATAATAAAAATATTTAAGTACTATTTTAAAGCTTCTTTAATTCTTTTAATAGCTTCACGAATTTGTAATTCTGATGCAGCATAAGATAATCTAATACAATTTGGTGTTCCAAAAGCATCACCTGTAACAGTAGCAACATTTGCTTTTTCTAATAAGAATAAAGAAAAATCGCTTGCGTTATTTATTGTAACTCCATTTATGGTTTTACCAAAAAAGTCAGAAACGTCTGGAAAAACATAAAAAGCACCATCAGGTACATTTACCTTAAATCCATTAATTTCTCTCAATAAATTAATAACAATATCTCTACGAGTTTTAAACTCATCTACCATATATTGTATTTTAGAAACAGGTGCTAAAACTGCTGTTATTGCTGCTCTTTGAGCAATACAATTTGCACCAGAAGTAACCTGACCTTGCATTTTGTTACAAGCCTTTGCAATCCATTGTGGAGCACCTATGTAACCAATTCTCCAACCTGTCATCGCAAATGCTTTTGCTAAACCATTTACAGTAATTGTTCTATCATACATACTTTTTATGGCAGCAAAACTAAATGGTTTTGAGTCATAATTAATATGTTCGTAGATTTCATCAGATAAAATATAAATCTGCGGATATTTTTCTAAAACAGCAGCCAATGCTCTATATTCTGCTTCACTATAAATAGTTCCACTAGGATTGTTTGGCGAGTTAAAGAAAATCATTTTAGTTTTTGGCGTAATTGCTGCTTCTAGTTGTGCTGGTGTAATTTTAAAATCACTTTCAATAGAAGAAGGAATTTCTACATAAGTAGCTTCACTCAATGTAGCTATTGCAGAATAACTTACCCAATAAGGAGCAGGTAATAAAACTTCATCTCCTTTATTTAATAAAACTTGAGCTACATTAGCAATAGATTGCTTTGCTCCAGTGGAAACCACAATTTGATTGGGTTTGTATTCTAAATCATTATCACGTTTAAATTTGGTGCAAATTGCTTCTTTTAATTCTAAATACCCATCAACAGGAGTATAAGAATTGTAGTTTTGATTAATGGCTTCAATTGCAGCATCTTTAATAAAATCTGGCGTATTAAAATCTGGTTCTCCTAAACTTAAACCAATAATATCTTTACCTTCTGCTCTTAATTCTCTTGCTTTTGCTGCCATTGCCAAAGTCTGTGAGGTTGGTAGGCTGTTAATTCTGTCCGATAATGGATGTGACATTTTACTGTAAGTTGTTTAGTTTTTGTTATACTAATTCAGGTTTTTTACCCAAAACACCCAAATGTTTAAAATGCTCTATAATTGCTTTTCTAGTAGTTTTGTATTCATTATAAGGTAAATTAAACTCTTTAGCTGTTTCTTTTACAATTTTAGCTAATTTACCATAATGCACATGAGAAATATGTGGAAAAATATGATGTTCAACTTGATGATTTAACCCTCCTGTATAAAAATTTACGAGCCAATTGCTTGGTGCAAAGTTACTTGTGGTATATAATTGATGGACTGCCCAAGTATGTTCTAAATTTCCTTCTTTATCTGGAATAGGCATTTCTGTATTGGGTACAATATGTGCCAGCTGAAAAACTAAACTTAAAATCATACCAGCAGTATAATGCATCACAAAAAAACCAATTAAAACTTTCCACCAAGCAACATCTAAAACTGCAATGGGTAGTACAATCCAAAGTGCATAATAGGCAATTTTTGAAATGACTAATTTTGTCCATTCTGTTGTTGGATTAGGAAACGTTCCATAAGAAAGCTTTCTTTTTAAATACCTACGCATTTGTTTAATATCTGTAGTTATTGCCCAATTTATAGTTAGCAAACCATATAAAAAAATAGAATAATATTTCTGTATTTTATGAATTTTCAACCATTTTGAATGCAAAGAAAAACGGATGATTCTACCAGCATCAATATCTTCATCATGATCTTTTACATTGGTAAATGTATGATGAAGCACATTGTGTTGTACTTTCCAGTTATATACATTCCCTGCTAAAATGTAAATGCTACTCCCCATCAATTTATTTACCCATTTTCTTTTAGAAAAAGATTCGTGGTTGGCATCATGCATTACATTCATTCCAACACCAGCCATTCCTATACCAGTAAGTATCATCAATAAAACCATGGTCCATTGAGGCATAGAAATAGTAAGTACCAAAATAAACGGAATTAAAAACAGGGAAAACATTAATATAGCTTTGCTATATAATTTCCAGTTACCAGTTCGTTTAATATTATTCTCTTTAAAGTAAGTATTTACTCTTTTATTTAAAGTTCTAAAGAACTTTGCTTTATCTACTCTAGAGAAGTTTATTGTTTTCATATAATGATGTAAAGATTACAAAAATAAGCTATTTAAAATTGATGTAAATAATAAACGCTAAACTTTGTGAAGAATTGTAAACCTCAAATAACTATTTTTGCAATTCTAACTTTTACTATTGATGGACATTATTCACAAATATTTTAAAAATTTATCAAAAGAACAAACTGAACAGCTAAATAAATTACAGGATTTGTATCAAGATTGGAATTTAAAAATAAACGTAGTTTCAAGAAAAGATATAGATGAGTTGTATTTACGACATGTTTTACATTCTTTAGGGATTGCAAAAGTGATTCAATTTAAACCGAATGCAAAAGTGATGGATGTTGGTACAGGTGGTGGTTTCCCTGGAATTCCATTAGCAATTTTATTTCCAGAAACCCAGTTTCATTTGGTAGATTCTATTGGCAAAAAGATAAAAGTAGTAAATGAAGTTATTAAGGGTTTAGGGTTAGAGAATGTAAAAACTTCACATTGTAGAGTAGAAGACGTTAAAGATACTTACGATTTTATTGTGAGTAGGGCAGTAGCACAAATGGAGACTTTTGTTAGGTGGAACAAAGGTAAAATCGCTAAAAAGCAAAATCACGATTTAAAAAATGGAATTTTGTATTTAAAAGGTGGAGATTTATCAGAAGAACTTAAAAAATATACTTCAGCAACAATTTATGATTTACCTAACTATTTTGACGAGCCTTTTTTTGAAACTAAAAAAGTGGTGCATTTGCCTATGAAATTTAAGGGATAAATTTTTTAAAACTTAATTAAACCTGTAGCACCAGCAATAATACCTAATACAACAGTAATAATTACAAACAAAATAAATAAAATAATTAGACCAATAAAAAATCTAAACAACTTTATAATATTTCTACCAATAGAGAGTTTGTAAAATCTACCAAAAGCATACATGTAGTAAACTATTGATATAAAAAAAGTTGCAATATATATTGTTGGGTGAATAACTATCGCAAAGAAAAAAGCTATTAATGTTATGTAGGTTGTAAAACCATAGATATAACCATTCATTACAATATGTTCTCCAAAATTATGAGGTTTCCAAAAAGTCCATTTACTTAAAACTGCGTAGATTAATAAAAATACAAAGGTTAATAAGTTAAAATAACGTAGCATAAAATCCCACATGCTTTCCATTAAATCTAATTGAAATTGAGCAGTCTTTTTTTCAATTTTCAATTTTTTTACTTCTTTTTCAGATAAACCTTCAGTTTTCTCAACATCTTTTTCAGCAGCTTTTTTTAAATGTTCAATATTTTCTGAATTTACATTACTTTGAATCGCAATAAAATCATCAGCAAAATAATTAAAGATAATAAGAGACAAGGCAGCACCAACAGCCAAAAAAGCAAACGGATTTACATAACGTCTTCTAACTCCTTCTAAATATTCATTAAGAACATCTTCTGGGTGTGTTGCCATTTTTCTTATAGTTAAGAAAAAACGACTGTCTACTCCAAAATTTACAATAAAGAAATCTAAAAGTAAATTTTTAAAATCGATTCTATTCAAAACTACTTTTGCACCACAATTATTACAAAAATGGGCTTCTTTACTTAAAGGTTGGTTGCAGTTTTTACAATTCATGATGCCAAAGATAAGAAACCAAATAGTAAGTTATATGTAGAATTTACATCTGTGTATCATAAACTACAGGGAATTGAGCTGGAATTTCATCTGCAGTTTCTCCTAAATTTTGGCGTAAATCAATTTCAATACCTCTTGCAATAGTAGATATAGGAACATCATTTGCAGAACCTTCAAACGGATTTTCTCCTGTTCTACCAATTTTTTCCATAGTATGAAAAATCCAAGCCACTGTTACGTAAAAAGGAACAGCTAGCCAAACAAAAAAACTACCAATAAAGCTATTAAATTTATTGATTTCTTGACCAATTTCTGCAAATTGAGGAACTATTGCTAATGGTAAAACCAACACAAAAACCCACATAAAATAGTGATTTAAGGTTGCAAAGTGTCTAGGATAAGGAAAGTTTTTAATTCGTTCTGATTTTCCTTGAAGTGTAAATAATTCTTGAACAACAGTTTCTAAATTTAAAAATGAAAATTCCCATATTAATCCTTTTTCTTTCAAGTTTCTTAAGTGATGAGATTGTAAGTATAGCAATGCAGTTTGCTTGTTGTTTTTACTCAATACATATTCCATATCAGATTTTGATAAATACGGTTCTAAATCTTTTTCTAAAGTAGTTTTCCATTCTGGAGGTTTAATCATTTTACTCCAATCTTGGTTCGCTTTTTCATTCATTATGGTTTCCCAAGGTTTATTGGTTCTCATAGAATGACGTAAAGCTGTCATCCAAGCAATATGTCTGTAAGTTAGGATTTGTATCTCTTTATTCAACTTCTTTTCAGTTTGTTTTTCGAAAGCATGTTCATTGGTAACCATATCTTGTACAAACATTCCAAAAGTTCTAGATGTATTTACGATACCACCCCAAATTTTTCTAGCCTCCCAAATTCGCCCATAAGCAGAATTATTCTGAAAACCAATAACAAATGCAACTGCTGTACCAATTAAAGCAATAGGTGTCCATGGAATTTTAAACCAATGCAAATCAAAGAGAAAATAAATAGCAACTGTTATGGTTATAATGATAAAAAACAAAATGGTCTCAAAACGTGTCCATTTTATCATATCCTTTACCTTAAAGACTTTTCGGGTGTACATAGATCTTGTTGATTTAACTGTTTAATATTACAATTTATTTTTGATATAAAATAGCCATAGAAACAGCAGGAATCTTTATTTGATTTGAGATTGATTTTTCTTCATCAAAAGAAAAATCATCATGTAAAACTGCGATATTCCAAGTTGTATTTAATTTGTAATTTATAGGTTTTGTATTCGAATTGTAAATAACAAAAATATTTTTCCACGAATCATTATTGGTATTATTTTTAAGCTGATAAGCTACTAATCTATTTTCTGATTTTAAGAACTCCAAATTTTCTTGAACCATTTTTGCAGTGGGCATTCTAAATGCAGGATGTTGTTTTCTTAACTTAATGAGATTTTGGTAATATGTAACTACATCAGCATTTTTTACTTTTAAACTCCAATCAATTTGATTAATAGAATCAGGAGATTTATATGAATTATGTTCGCCAAATTTGGTACGCATCATTTCTGAACCTGCATGCAAAAAAGGTGTTCCTTGTGATGTTAAAACAATAGCTGTTGCCAACTTATGCATCGCTTTTAGTTTCTTTGCTGATGCTTTTGGTTGCGAAATTTTAAGTTTGTCAAACAATGTGTGATTATCGTGACAAGAAACATAATTTATGGCTTGCCAAGGTTCGTTCGCCCATGGTTCATTAGAATAATTTACGTTTTTGTAATTTATTTGTGGATGTTGTATTGAACCTACTATTCCGAATTTGATAGATGCTGACGTATCTTTTGCACCACTTACAAAACCTGTACTTTTATCCTCAAAAACAGAACCTTTGATTGCATCTCTAATATCATCAGAAAAAGCTGCAATTTTTAGCATCTGTTTGGTGTGTTTTTTTAAAGCTCTTTTTGGTTCAGGAAGTGGCGAATCTCCTGCAGTCCAACCTTCTCCGTAAATAAGTGCATTTGGGTTGATTTGTTTGACTTCATAAGCCAATAAATTCATAGTTTCAACATCATGAATGCCCATCAAATCAAATCGAAAACCATCTAAATGATATTCTTCTAACCAATATTTAACAGATTCAATCATAAATTTTCGCATCATTTTACGCTCTGAAGCTGTTTCATTACCACAAGCAGCAGCATCAGAATAAGTACCATTTTCTTTAAATCTATAATAATATTCAGGATTCTCTAAATTGAAGTTCGAGGTTTCAGTTCTTCCTGTATGATTGTAAACTACATCTAAAATTACACCAATATTAGCATCGTGAAACGCTTTTACCATCGTTTTAAATTCTTTAATTCGTACTTCTGCATCAAAAGGATTTGTGGAAAATGAACCTTCTGGAACATTATAGTTTTTTGGGTCATAACCCCAATTGAATTGTGGTTTGTCTAAATTGGTTTCATCAATGGAATAATGGTCAAAAGTGGGTAATAAATGAACGTGAGTGATTCCTAGTTCTTTAATGTGATCTATTGCAGTTGCTACATTTAAGCTACTTTTTGTTCCTTTTTCAACTAAACCTAAATATTTGCCAGCAAAACTAGAATTTGCTTGTTGTTGAATGGTAATATCTCTAATATGCAATTCATAAATAATAGCATCATTTGGTGATTTTAGTTTCACATGTTTATCTTCTTTCCATCCAGTAGGGTTGGTAGTTTCAAAATCTAAAACCATAGCTCTGTTTCCATTTACGCCAACTGCTTTTGCATAAATTCCTGGAGTTTCTGCATTCCAATTCTCATTAATGTAAGTTTGATATGTGTAGTAAATTCCGTTTAAATCTTTGTTGATAGTTTTCGACCAAACACCATTAGTATCATCTTGTAAAACATGTGTTTCAAAAACAGTAGAATTATTGCCTGTTTTGTATAAATTTAGTTTTACAGCTGTGGCTTTAGGAGACCAAATTTTAAAAGTTGTAGCATCTTTAGAATATGTTAACCATAAATTTTTATCAGTAGTTGGATAATCATCAAAAGATGAAAAAACAGTTTGTCTTTTAGAGCAAGAAATCATCAGCATCAGTAAAAATAAAAAAGGTAAAACTTTATGAACTTTCATGTCATTTGGTTTTGATTGAAAGCAGAAAGTTCATCAATTTTTAATAACCTACCAAATAAGTTTTAAAAAATAGAAGAAGTTGTTGCAGAAGTAAATTTTTCTAAAAATAACATTCCTTTGTAAGAGTTTCCTTTCGGGTTTAATTTTGGACTCCAAACTGCAATGCAATATTCATTTGGATGAATTGCAATAATTCCACCACCAACACCGCTTTTTCCAGGTAAACCAACTCTAAAAGCAAACTCTCCAGACTCGTCATAAAAACCACAGGTTAGCATAATTGCATTTACTCTTTTTGCTTCCGATTTTGATAAAACTCTGTTGCCTTTACAAGTTGAAAAATTATCTTCTGTTAGGTATAAAAAGGTTTCTGAAAGTTCTTTACAACTCATTTCTAGTGAACATGTGTAAAAATAAAAATCTAACACTTTATCAACATCATTTTTTATATTATCAAAAGACTTGATAAAATTACACAATGCAAAATTTCTAAAACCAGTTTCTTTTTCTGATTGAGCTACTTTCTCACAATAATTTATAGTATCATTGTCTGCAACTTCTCTGCAAAATTTTAAAAAATCTTCTTTTGGATTTTCTAAACGGCTTACTAATACATCACAAATAACGATTGCACCAGCATTTATAAAGGGATTTCTTGGTTTCCCCTTATCAGCATCTAACTGTTGTAAAGAATTGAATGGATTTCCAGAAGGTTCAACATCTACTCTTTCCCAAAGTTTTTCACCTTCAAGTTTGTAGGCTAGTGTTAGCGTCAAAATTTTAGAAATACTCTGAATAGAAAATTTTTCATCACAATTACCAACACCAA
The DNA here is from genome assembly GCF_002954685.1 of Polaribacter porphyrae. GTDB lineage: Bacteria > Bacteroidota > Bacteroidia > Flavobacteriales > Flavobacteriaceae > Polaribacter > Polaribacter porphyrae. The sequence continues at coordinate 3,788,238 of NZ_MSCN01000001.1, forward strand.
AAGTTTTGTCATCTATTGTAGAAATACTAGCTCCAAAATTATCAGAAGAAACGTTGCCAAGTTCAGGAATGTATGTAGCAATTTTACCTTTATCTTTTGTTTTTTTTACCTCTTTATAAGTAGTTTCTATTATTTCATGATAGCTTTTCATCGATATATTTTAGTTTTATTAAAATTATTGGAAAATAATGAAATAAAAAAGGAATCACATTCTGTAATTCCTTTTTATAATTATTGAGAAAGTAATGCTCATTTTTTCAATTTATAAGCATTTGTTTTAGCTTCTTGAAGGGTATGTACCTTGTAAGGCTATAATATAATTAACTCCATTAGGTTTGTTTTTACTTAAGTTTGGAAGTGCAAATGTAGTTCTTCCATCACCTCCATAAGTATTACCTAATATGGCAAATAGAGCATTATTTTTAGAAATTGGTAGTAATTGACCCTTACAAAAAGCCCAACCTCTTGGAGCGTAATTTCCTGCAAAAAGTATTACTTCTCCTAAAAATGGATCATTTGAAAATATTTCATTTTTTTTAATTGATTTTACATTTTGTATTTCTTTTTTCAATTTAGCAATTTCAGAATTTAATTGAGAAAGTGTTTCTTTTTCAACTTTTTCTGACGAATGAGAAGAAATTAAAAAAAGACCTCCTGTTATGATAAAAAATGTAAATAGTAGTTTGATGGTAATTGATTTTAAATTTTTCATTTAGTTATATTTAAATTAATAATCAACCTTTAAAAAAGATTGCTTTACTTCCCAAAGGTAAGTAAGATTTTTTTATGTTTTAAATATTTATAGAGCTTCTACAAACAAACCATCATCAGTTTTAGAAACTTTGGCAACTTCTTTTTTGGTTAAACCCTTAATGGTTTTATCCCATTTTTTGTTAGATAAACCAGATTGCGTTTTTAGAGTTGTCAATTCAATTTTCTCTACTTTTGTTAATAGTTCTAAAACTGCTTTTTCATCGTCATTCAATTCTACAGTTGGAGCTTTTTTCTCTGGTCTCATTTGCGGAAAAAACAATACTTCTTGAATAGATTGGTTATTGGTTAAAAACATAATTAACCTGTCCATACCAATTCCCATTCCAGAAGTTGGAGGCATTCCATATTCTAAAGCTCTCAAGAAATCTTGATCTATAAATTCTGTGGCTTCATCATCTCCTTTTGCAGCTAATTTTAATTGATGCTCAAAACGTTCACGTTGGTCAATGGGGTCATTCAATTCAGAATATGCATTTGCAATTTCTTTACCACAAACCATCAACTCAAAACGTTCTGTAAGTTCTGGGTTTGTTCTGTGTTCTTTACAAAGTGGAGACATTTCCTTTGGATAATCTGTAATAAAAGTTGGCTGAATGTAATTGCCTTCACATTTTTCTCCGAAAATTTCATCAATTAATTTTCCTTTACCCATAGTTTCATCTACCTCAATATGCATTTCTTTTGCAGCAGCTCTTATTTCATCTTCAGTTTTATCATAAATATCAAAACCTGTGAACTCTAAAATAGAATCACGCATTGTAATTCTCTTATAAGGTGCTTTAAAATTGATGTGATGCTCGCCAAAAGTAGCTTCAGAAGTTCCATTTACAGCAATTGCACAATGCTCTAACAATTGCTCGCAAAAATCCATCATCCAGTTGTAATCTTTGTAAGAAACATAGATTTCCATGGCTGTAAATTCAGGATTATGAGTTCTATCCATTCCTTCATTTCTGAAGTTTTTAGAGAATTCATACACACCATCAAAACCACCAACAATTAATCTTTTTAGATACAATTCATTGGCAATTCTCATATACAAAGGAATATCCAAAGAATTGTGATGTGTAATAAAAGGTCTTGCAGCTGCACCTCCAGGAATTGGTTGTAATACTGGAGTTTCTACTTCAAAATACCCAGCATTATTAAAAAAAGAACGCATGGCATTAAACAATTTTGTACGTTTTATAAACACTTCTTTTACATGCGGATTTACCACCAAATCTGCATAACGTTGTCTGTAACGCATTTCTGGATCGTTAAAAGCGTCATATGTATTTCCTTCTGCATCAACTTTTGGTAATGGTAAAGGTTTTAAGGCTTTAGAAAGCAATTTAAAATCTTTTACCATTACTGTTTTTTCGCCTACTTTTGTAGTAAATAAAGTACCTTCAATCCCAATAAAATCACCAATATCGAGTAATTTTTTGTATACATCATTGTACAAGGTTTTGTCTTCTCCAGTACAAATTTCGTCTCTATTAAAATATACTTGAATTCTACCTTCTCCATCTTGCAATTCAGCAAAAGAAGCTTTTCCTTGAATTCTTCTAGACATTAAACGACCAGCAATTGTAACCTGTTTATCTTCAGCAAAATTTTCTTTAATTTCCTTTGAATTAGAATTTAAAGGAAATAAATCTGCAGGATAAGGATTGATACCCAAATCTCTTAATTTTGCTAACTTTTCTCTACGTACAACTTCTTGTTCTGATAATTGCATTTTCTGTCTAATTTCTTGTGTTTATTAAAGTTCGTAAAGATACAAGTAATGCTCTAATAGACAATTCAGATAAATGTAAAAAAAGCGATAATTATTTCAAGATTTTCAAAAAGAATGTATATTTGCACATCACTTTTTGTTAGAGTGATAATAGTTGTGTTGTTTTGACACTTTCGTAAAAGTGTTATGGTTTTGTTAACCAATGGAAAGCTTCCCAGTTTTGGGACGCTTTTTTTGTTTTAAGCAATTTGTTTCTGTATTTTTTAGAAGCCATTTCCAGCTTTCATTACTCGCTTTTTTTCGTACCTCAAAAAGAGCTCAAACATGCCATTCAATCTGGGCTAAACTTGTTTGAAAAACAATTACTTATTGTAAACCTATTATTTTTAAAGCATTTTCTGTTGTTTCTTATAAAACGAATCAGCTTGTAACTTCATCAATTCTCTTGCCATTTTTTGTTTATAATTGAAAAGTTCTTCATCAGCAGTAATATCTTTATATACTTTATTGTCTATGGAAATATCGGCTTGCAACATTTGTTCTCTTTGCTGCATTTGTTGAGTTGCCCAAGTTTTTATGGCAGATTCTTTTTCTTCTAATTTAAAATCATATTCGCCTTTTGGAGCTAATAATTTTGCAATAATTGGTGAAGTTTCAATTGCTAAAAACAACAAGAAAATAAAGAATGAAGTAAAGAATGGCAATTCTCCCAAAGCATTTATTCTTGCCATTAAACCATCAAAATTCGAAATAATGGGTTGCGATTTTGTTTCTGCTGACTTTTGTTTTTCAACTAAAGTAGCAATTGCAGTTTCTTTGTTTTTTATTTTTTCTGAATTATCTATTTCCAGTTTGTTTAAGGCTAATAAAGAAGCATCATGTTTTGCTCTTTTTTCTTCATAAACAGGTCCTTTTCCTAGTTTTTTTGTTCCTGCTGTGCCTTCTGCTTCAGAGATATAAGTTTGATATAAAGCATTAGTTTCTGTTTCTTTAGTTACAATCTCTTGTTTTAATACTTCAATTTCTGAATTAATTTTTGCAACTTCTGGTGTAAATTGTTGTGCAATTTGTGTTTTATTATCCAAAGTCATCTGGTTTTTCTTGGTCAATAAAACTTGATTGATTTCCTTCTCAAATAATTTTAGTTCTAAAGGTTTAGAAATAACCACAGCAATGATAATCGCTAGAATAATTCTAGGAGTGGCTTGTAATACTTCTTTTAGTTTTGAATCAGATTTTTTTATAGTAGAAACTATAAATCTATCTAAATTAAAGATTAGCAAGCCCCAAATTAATCCAAAGAAAATAGCTGCATATTTATTATCGAAAACAGTATATAAAGCATAAGAACCTGCAATGGTTGCCATAACTGCTGTAAAAAATACAGTGGCACCAATACCTACATATTTGTTTTGTTCACCGTTAGAACATTCATTAATTAAGTTTTTATCTACTCCAGAACAGGTAAGGAAAAATTTTTTGAGCACAGTTTTGTATTTATTTCTTTAAATACAACGCTTTAAAATTGATTTTGTTACATTATAAAACCTTGAATTAGTATTTAAATTCAAGGTTTTATAAGATTATTTTTTCTAAATATTAGTTCTTTTTACTAACGATTTCTTTTATTTCAATTAAGGCTTCTTTTTGTTCTATTATTCCTCCAGAGATTTTAGTTCCTTCTTCCACAATCTCTTCAAGTTCCTCTAAAGTTTTTTTATCGATGTTTGACCTTAATTGGTTTTTGCTATTTTCAAAGACTAATTTTACGTCTTGCTCTATAATTTCGTTAGCATTTGACTTTTTTTCTTCAAAGATTTCTTCTAAATTCTCATTTTTAGAATTCATTATTACCTCATTTTCTTCTTTAGTAGAGCAGTTCATTAAAAATAAACACGCAATAATTGATAATAGATTTTTTGTTGTTTTCATAATTTAAAATTTTAAACGTTTTGTTAATATTTATTTTTTAATTTTGATTCAGATTTTCTTTTTTTTGATATCCAAACTTTATAGCTATTAAAATCTGTAACTTCTGAATGGACATTTAAATTCTTATTCTTTTTTAGAAGTTCAATGGCTTTATCAGAACTGATAACCTGTTTTTCATAATAAAATAGGGCATCGTTTTTAGCCATATCAATAATTAAATCTAGTTGGTTTCTTTTTTGTTGTTCTTGTTCATTTTCTGCAGTCTTTTTTTGTTTTAATTTCTTATCATTATTTTTATAAAGGGTTGCAATATAATTACCATTGTTTGTGCTTTCTGACTCAACTCTTATTTTATAGTTCTCTGCTAGTTTCAAAGCTTTAAAAGCAGATATATGCTTGTTTTCAAAATAGAATTTTGCATCTTTTTTAGCTAGTTTTTCAATTAACTTTAAAGTTTGATTATTACCATGAGGTATTTTGCCTGTTCTTACTTCCCATTTTTCAAGTTCTTTAAGAAATTTCTTTTTTTCTTTATCACTTGCATTTGACATAAGAGGTCTTGGAGGCAATAACATTTTATCATCTTCAGTTAAATCTTCTTTTAGTTTATAAAAAATCTCTCCATTTTTTTTAAGACGTACATAAGGTTTAAACGGATGAATTGGTCTTTTAGCTTTTCTTTTACTTTCTTTTGAAAGATTAAAATACATACTGCCAAGCTTTGAGAATATTTCGTTTAATTCTTGTTGCCTTTTTTTAGAACTTTTTACAAAATGAGGTTTTTTGTTTCTTTTATTTTCATATTCTTTATTTAAATCTATATATGATTTTAAACCATGTTGTTCTCCTAATTCTTTCATCATTTCCCTTACATTATCATCATTTTTAATATGAGATTTTGGTTTATCATCAATAAACTCGCAAAAAATACTTCCTTTATGATATACTTTTTTGACGTAGATTTCTGGGACTATTTCACTTGCATTTGCTTTTTTAGTTGAAATTTGGATTCCGTTTTTGTTTGATAATTTTCCTTCTTTATTATAGTATTGGGTTTTATCATTTATAGTTACAAAGTAAAATACAGTTCCGTTAATTCTCTTAAAACCTGTATTAACTTTAGTATTTAAATTTTTAAAATTAACTTTTGATAGTTTTTTTGTAATATGCTGTTTAGAACCATTACTACTAGGAGTATTATACTTTTTCTTTTCTTTAATCTCGATTATTTTTGGTTTTACTTGCTCTTTAATTTCTTCAATGTTGTGTTTTTCTTTTAAGTATTTTAGAAAATTATCTACTCTCTTTTTATTTTGTTTTTTAAAATATTTATGAGTAGATAAATTTGCTTGATATTCTTGAGGAAACTTTTTGCTTCTGGCATTTTTATGTGTAAAACTTACATAATAATCAGAAAAATCAGAATTAGAATAATTAACCAAAGTCCTATTTTTTACTACTTTTCCATCAATCCAAAGAGCATATTTTTTACTATTTTTTAAATCTTCAATTAATTTTTTATTTGGGACTTTCTTTCTTGATTTTAAAGGCGGAGGAGGAATTAATTTTTTCTTTTCTTCATCTGTCAACTCATTGTATTTTTTTAAAACTTTTTTACCGTTTTTATCTTTAAAAGTAAAATGCCCTTTATTATAAACATATTCTTTATATAACTCATCTTTTGAATAATCTAATTGATTATTTGAACCCTTTTCATATATAGGTTCTTCCTTTTCTTCAATTATAACTTCTTGTGCTTCAACTCTTTCTGCAAAGAGGAAAATAAATCCTGCTAATAACGGAATTACCGCCAGTTTTTTTAGTAAGATTTTTGTCGGTGAACTTTTTGTTGTCATCATTTTTAATCTTTTTTTAGTTACTAAATAATTTAAATTACTGGCCAAGTAATATTCGTTTTTCCAAGCGGCTTTATTTACTAATAAATGCTGATATTGGAATACGTTTTTATGTTGATTAATTACGGTTTCGTCTGCTAGATACTCATGATTTAGCTGTATCGCTTTTTTAAGAAAAATAAAAAGAGGATTTATCCAAAAAACTGCTTGTAAAAATTCTATAAATAGCACATCAAATGTGTGTTTTTGTGAAGCATGAGACAGTTCGTGTGTAAATAGTTCTTGTTCTATATTTTCTGTCTCATAATCCCTTTTATTTATAAAAATATAATTCCAAAAAGTATGAGGTAGAATTTTATCTTCTACTAAAACCAAAACTGCACTTTTGTAAGAAATTTTTTTATTTCTTTTGATTTTATCAACTATAATGTAAATGTTTCTTGTAAACCTAAACAAGAATATTAAAGCGATAAAAGAGTATGCTATAATAGCTAATTGAGTATAGTCAAATGAATTTTCAACAAGTGTATATTGAGTATGATTAATATTGGTAGGTTCTGTAAAATACATAACAGATTCAAGTTTTTCAACAGGAACAATCGTTTTAAAAATGATTAAGGGAGCAATAAATGAGAATAAAAGACTGCCTAATAGGTAAAAGCGATTAAAAATATGCATCTTCTCTTTTTCTAATATAAAATGATAAAATGCAAGTAAAAAAGCTAAACAGGCTGTAGATTTTAATAAGTAAATAATCATCTTTGTTGCTTTTTTATTTGATTATCAATTACTTTTTTTAATTCTTCCAATTCTTTTGTAGTTAAGTTGGTTTCTTTAGTAAAAAAAGATGCAAATTGGCTAGCAGAATCATTAAAGAAGTTTTTAATCAATCCATTTACATGATTAGAGAAATAATCAGATTTTTTAATAATTGGGTAGTATTCTCTTGATTTTCCAAATAATTTATAGTCAATAAAACCTTTATCCTTTATTCTTTTTAATAGTGTTGCAACTGTTGTTGTTGCTGGTTTAGGTTCAGGAAAATCTTCTAATAAATCTTTTAAAAAAGCTTTTTTACGTTTCCATAAATATTGCATTAATTGTTCTTCTGTTTTTGATAACTGCATAGAATTATATTTTACTCTACAAACATAGAATAAAAATTTTAATTCTACAAATGTAGAGTGAAAGTTTATTTCAGATTTAACTATTTTTGTATTTATAAATTAAAATAAATGAAGAAAATAATTTTATTGAGTTTGGTGGTTTTGCTGTCATCTTGTGCTACAAAAAAGTTTAAAGAAAAATGGTTAGAGAAACAAGCACCAGAAACTTTTAAAGCACGCTTTGAAACTACACAAGGTAATTTTGATATTGAAGCAGTTAGAGAATGGTCTCCAAATGGTGTAGATAGATTGTATCAGTTGATAAAAAATGAATATTATCAAGACGTTGCCATATTTAGAGTAGTACCTAATTTTGTGGCACAATTTGGGATTCATAATGATACTTTAATCAACAATGCTTGGCAAAAAAGAGGAATTAAAGATGAACCTGTAACTGAAAAAAACGCAAAAATGACCATTTCTTTTGCAAGAGGAGGAGTAAACACGAGATCTAATCAAATATTTATCAACCTTAAAGATAATTATAGATTAGATAAATTAGCTTATTCTGGAGTAACAGGATTCCCTGTGATAGCTAAAGTTATAAAAGGAGAAGAAAATGTAATGAAATTTTATGATGGTTATGGAGATAAATTGGGCAGAAAACAAGGAGAAATTGCTAAAGGGGGAAATGCATATTTAAAAGAGAATTACCCAAAGGTTGATTATATTATTAAAGCATATATTCTAAAATAATTTCTTACTAAATATTTTATTAGTCACAATTAATTAACTTAATTTTTAATTATATATACAAATTTGCATATATGTAACTTTGTATATATATTTGTTTTGTTAAAATAATTAACTATGATAAGAAATATAACAGGACCACCAGTAGAAGGGAAGGATTTTTTCGGTAGAGAAAAAGAATTAATTTTCGCTTGGAATCATATTCAAAAAGGAAACTCATTAATTTTATCTGCACCAAGAAGAGTTGGTAAATCTTCACTTGCGAAAAAGATTTTAAACAAGGCTAAAAGAAAAGATTGGAATGTTTTAGAAATCAATCTTGAAGAAATAAAAACAGAAGAGGGTTTTGTTAAAATTTTTGTTGAGAAAATTACCAGTCAAAGTTGGTGGAGCAAACTAAAAGATGACTCAAATAAAAAAGTATCTCAAATTTTAGAAAGTTTAAAGCCAACTGTAGAGTTTGAAGGTGTTAAAACTTCTTTTGAATGGAAATCGAATAAAGCAGATGTATATGATCAATTAAAAAAATTACTAAACCATAATAAAGAAACTTTAATTATGGTTGATGAATTAACAGTTTTACTGAATAGCTTTATTGAAAACGATACTGAAAAAGGAAGAAAAGATGTAGAATTCTTTTTAAACTGGTTACGTAGTTTTAGACAAACAAGTGGCACAAAAATACGATGGATATTTTGTAGTTCTATAGGTATAGATAATTTTTTGAGTCAATATAATTTAAGTTACACTTTTAATGATGTAAAGCCATATCAAATAGACGAATTTAAAAATGAGACTGCAAAAAACTTAATTATAGAACTTTCAAAATCTGATAATATTTCTTTGCCTGATGATACTATCAACTATATGTTAAATAAAATTGGTTGGTTGTTGCCTTATTTTATTCAGGTGTTATATTCAGAATTTTTACAACTTATTCAAGTTGATGAAAAACCAACATCAACAAAAACAATAGATGAAGCTTATGGTAAATTAATTAGTCAGAGGTATTTGAATACTTGGGAAGAAAGGTTAAAAGAGTATAATCTTTATGAGAATTATGCACGTAAGTTGCTTAAAAAATTATCAGAAAATAAAAAAGGAGCTTCTAGAAAAACAATTTTTTCTTACTTAAATACGAATATAAATGATACTGATAAAACAGAAGAAATAGTAAGCAAACTTTTATATATGCTAAAAAATGATGGCTATCTTATAGAGATTAAAAGTAAATATGCATTTAGATCTCCGCTTTTAAGAGATTTTTGGTTTAATAGATTTGTGAAATAATGGATAAAGAAAAATACATCACTTTAAGTCAGTTAGGCGTTTACAATCCACAAAGATTAGATGATGATACTGTTGAACGTTTGTTTGTGGTAAGGCAAAAGTTTTTTGAATTTTTAATTAAAAAAATTAATAAAGAAACTCCAAATAGTATTCCTCAACATTATTTAGTTATTGGGCAAAGAGGAATGGGTAAAAGCACTTTGCTGAAAAGAATTGAGGTGGAATTCAGAAAAGAAGCCTCTAAATTTATTCCTCTACTTTTTCCAGAAGAACAATATAACTTAAACAAATTATCAGAATTTTGGTTAAATAGTTTAGATGCTATGGCTGATGCTCTAGAGGTTGAACAAAAAACTGAAGAAGTAAAGTTAATTGACTCAAAAATAAAAGAACTACAAACCATTTCTGATGAAGATGATTTAGCAAGAAGTGCTTATCAGTTTTTGATTAAAATGTCTCAACAATTAAAGTTACGACCTGTATTGTTGATTGATAATATGAACTTTGTTTTTGATAGATTGGATAAAAGCGAACAACATACTTTACGTTCTTGGTTAATGGAAAACAAAGCTCCAATAGTTGTTGGTGCAAGTGCAGTAGAGATTGAAGAAACTTTTAATTATGAAGCACCTTTTTATGATGCTTTTCAGGTAAGTCATTTAAAAAAGTTAACATTCCAAGAGTTAATTGAAGTGTTAAATAATTTAGCCAGATTAACCAATGCAAAAGAGGTTTTAGATAACATTCATGACGAAATTGCAAGACTAAAAACCATACATCAATTAACGGGAGGAAATCCAAGAACAGCAGTAATGTTGTTTAAAATAATTGTAAAAGGTTTTTCTAAAGAAATAAATGACGATTTAGAAGCTTTGCTTGATGAAATTACTCCTTTATATAAAGCACGTTTTGAGGAATTATCTACACAACTGCAAATAATTGTAGATGCTGTTGCTTTAAATTGGGATCCTATAAATTTAGAACAATTAAGAAACGAAACTAAATTAAGCAATGGGCAACTTTCTCCACAATTAAAAAGATTAGTAGAATTAGGTTGGTTAGAAAAATTAGATGCCTATAAAGCCAAAGGAAATGCATATCAAATAAGTGAACGTTTTTTTAACATTTGGTTTTTAATGCGAAGAAGTAGCAGAAGACAGAAAAAAGAACTCTATTGCTTGTCTAAATTTTTAGAGACTTTTTATGGAGATGATATTAATGATGTGGCTAAAAAAAGTATTAGTTTAAAGAGTAAAAATGTAAATCAAATTACATACAAGTTAGCTTTAGCTGAAGTAACTACTGATGAGGAGTTGAAGAGAAAACTTTATGATTCTTGTGATATAGATATAAGAGAGCAGGCTAAAACGAATCCAATAGTTTTTGAAGATTTTGGAAAATATATAACCCAAATATCAAATAAAAACAAAGGAAATAAGATTTCTAGGATAGAAGAAGAGTATTTGGAAAAAATAAAAAATGATGCAGAAAATTATTTTAACTGGTTTAGATTAGGGTACTTTTATCACGAAAAAGGAGAAATAGAAAAGGCAAAAATTGCTTTTATCAAAAGTAGTGAATTAGATAATAATATTGATGCAACTTGGAATAACCTAGGTATTATTTACACTAATGAAGGAAATGGAGAAAAAGCAAAGGAATGTTTGGAAAAAGCTATCAATATTAATCGAAATAATGGAATGACTTATATTAATATCGGTATAAATTACCTGTATAATTTATATGAATATGCTAAAGCAGAAAAAGCATTTTTAAAAGCTATTGATTTAGGTACTCGAACAAGTAGTCTTTTCAATGTTTTGGGTAATTTGTACCAAGATTATTTAAGAGAATATAGTAAGTCTGAAAAAGCATATAAGATAGCATTACAAATTAATGATACAGAAATTTATAGTGTAAAATATAATTTAGTTTTTCTGTATAGAGATAAAATGAATAAACAAAAAGAGGCAGAAGAACTATTTAGTACTTTAATTATAAATAAAGATTTAAAGGATTCTTATTGGCTAAATAAATCTCTATTTGAACTCTATAAAAAGAACCAAGGAACAGCATCAGAATTTTTATTAAAAGCATTAAATATTATAAATAATAAATTACCAACAAACACTCAAGATGATTGGTTTCGTTTTGCAGGTGTAACCTTAAAACAAGGCTTTGGAAAATGGTTGTTAGAAATTCTTAAAGAAAATGATTTTGATATTATTCTAGCTCCTTATTATGTAGCTATCAAAGCAATTTTAGAGAAAGATACAGAAGGTTATTTAAATAGCAAAGCTTTAGAAATTAGAGAACCTGCAAAAAAGATTGTAGAAATAATACAGAATAGTAACATTTAGATAGATTTTATATGAAAAAAATACTTTTAATTTTATTGTTGATTTTTTCTGGATTAGCAACTTCTCAACAAAAATTTGAAAAGGAATACAGAATAAAACAAAATGAAGCACCTCAAAATTCTATAGATTTTATAAATAATATCAATTTTAAAAACAAAATAAAATGGTATGTAGAAGAAAGTAATGATGGTAAATCTTTCGAAGCAAAAACATGTCATTTAAAATATTTCTATAGTATTGAGTTTAATGAACAAGGGAATTTAATTGATGTTGAAAAGAAAGTTCGTTTACAAGAATTAAGCAAAGAAGTTCAACAAAAACTTAAAAAAGAGATTTCGAAAAGATTTAAAAAATTTAAGTTTAAGAAAATTCAAATTCAATATAAAGGATTAAAAAGTGAAGTTAATAAGGTTTTTCAGAATATATCTAGAGATCAAATTAAAGTAAGAGTTTTTTACGAAATTATTGTAAAAGGTAAAAAAGATAAGCAGCATGCATTATATGAAATGACTTTTGATGAGAAAGGAAATTTTTTAAAGGAATTAAAATTCAAATCTAGTAATTCTTTAAATCTTGAATTTTAATGAAAACATATCTATTAATATTTTTCTTTTTTACATCATTAATTGTCTTTAGTCAAAAGAATTTTGATGCAGGTTTTTTACCAAAAGTTGTACTATCAAAAAAACTATCAAACCAAATAAAATGGGTAAATAGTCTTGAATCTAGAACTATTTTTTATGATGAAGAATATCAGTTTACACATAGCTTGGTGGATATTTCATCAATATTATCTTTCAAAACAGACTTAAATCAATCTTTTAATTTTGGCTATATTTTACGATTTAGAAATGAAGAAACGATACACAGAACTTTTCAGCACTATAATTTTGTAAATCAGTTTTCCAGTTTAAAAATGGGACAACGTTTTGCGTTTGAACAGTTTTATCAATCGAATAAGCAAACCACCTTCAGAACAAGATACAGAGTAAGTTTTGAAAAACCATTAAATGGAGAAAAAACGGACGTGAAAGAATTTTATATAAAATTAGGAAATGAATATTTATATGATTTCGAAGATTTAGAAATCAGATTGACACCTTATTTAGGTTATAGAGCATCAAAAAAAGATAGAATTGAATTTGGGCTAGATTACAGAATTGGAAATACAATAAATAACCCAATTGAAAATGATATTTGGTTCAGAGTAACTTGGTATATTTCTTTATAAAAAAACCGCTAACTTAAAAAAGTTAGCGGTTTAAAATATTTTGTTTAATAATATTACTCTATTCTAAAAGCAACTTTTCTAGCCAATTGTCTAGCTTCTTTACCCATAGATTTGTCTTCTCCAACACCTCCATAAGATAATCTTCCTGGGCTAATTCCAGCAGAAACAAGAACATCATATACCATTTTGGCTCTTTTTATAGATAAATCTTTGTTATAACCCTCTTTTCCTGTTTCATCAGTGAAACCAATTAAAGAAGCTCTTACATAAGGATTATCCATCATAAATTGTTTAATATAGTTTACAGCATGTAAAGATTCTTTTTGAATTCTAGTTTTATTTAAATCAAAATAAACATTTACATAGCCTCTATTTAATAATTCTTTTATAAAATCAACATTAGAAGCAGTAACTGTACTTGCGTATTTATTAGATTTTAAATCTTCTTTTTTAACATATCTGTTATCTAGCTCTGTCATTATTAATTCCTTATTAGGAGACGAAGTATTATCTTTAAGTGCTGCAATTTCTTTTTCAGCTGTCGCTAAACGATTTTTCAAAGATTCTAATTCAGTGTCAATTAGGGCATCATCTTCTAACTCTTCTCTCCAGAAATCTGCATTAGCTCTTTTGTTACCTAGAGAAACATTAACACCTAAAGAAATATTATATAAACTTACATTAGTTTGTTTTAAACCTGGGCTTATTGCTCCATCATAAGTATTATGTTGAAAATGATGAAAAATTGTTGAAACATCTGCAAATAAAGAAATTCTGTTAGATAGTTTATACTGTGGTGTGAAACCAAAAATAAAGTTTAACATAGGATCATCAACAGCTGTTGGTGAGATAACCTTTAGCATTGAAAAACCAGTACCTCCATACATTAATAAGTTGAATCTTTCTGTCCAATTACCAAACTTTAAAATATTACCTGCGTTTACAACAGCTTCAATAGAAGTTCTGTAGTAATTAGATTTAAATGCTTGTGTGCCATCTGCTTCGCTAAATTCTTGGTAACCCAAACCAAGCCTTAATCCAAATTTATCATTAAACATATGTCTAATTCCTAGATTTACTTGTCCAAAACCTGGTGAACTAGTCCTTAAGCCAGGGCTTAATGGATATATTACATCATGCACTCCTAGTCCGAAATCTAATGACCATTTGTTGTATTCTTGCGCATTGATACAAAATGTCATAAATAACAATGCAGTTGATAATAAAGTATTTTTTAAAATTTTCATCCCCCAATGATTTTTTTTATTAATGATATGCAAATTTAAGAATTATTTTAACTTATCCTTGAATAATTTGTAAAGTGTTATTAATCTTCGTTCAATTGTTCATTTTAATAGTTAAATCTTTTGGTATTAAGTTCTAAGATATATAATTCAGTAAAATATTTATAGAAATAAGGTATAGTTTCTATTCCTTTTAGGTAGTTCCAAACTCCAAAATGTTCATTCGGAGAATGAATCGCATCAGAATTTAAACCAAACCCCATTAATATAGTCTTACTTTTTAGCTCTTTTTCAAATAAAGAAACTATTGGAATACTACCTCCACTTCTTTGAGGAATAGGAGTTTTACCAAAAGTAGTTTCATAAGCTTTACTAGCAGCTTTATATGCGATAGTATCTATTGGTGTTACATAGCCTTGGCCTCCATGATGTGGGGTAACTTTTACTTTTACAGATTTTGGTGCAATGCTTTCAAAGTGATTCTTAAATAATTCTGTTATTTCTTTCCAATCTTGATTAGGTACCAAACGCATAGAAATTTTTGCATAAGCTTTGCTTGCTATAACCGTTTTTGCTCCTTCACCTGTGTAACCTCCCCAAATTCCATTGACATCTAATGTTGGACGAATTGAATTTCTTTCGTTTGTAGAGTATCCTTTTTCACCATAAACATCATTAATATCTAAAGCAGATTGGTATTCTTCTAAAGAAAATGGTGCTTTTGCCATTTCAACTCTTTCTTCTATGGATAAATCTTCAACTTTATCATAAAAACTAGGAATAGTAATATGATTATTTTCATCATGCAAAGAAGCTATCATTTTGGTTAAAATATTGATAGGATTCGCTACAGCACCTCCATATAAACCAGAGTGCAAATCTCTATTAGGTCCAGTAACTTCTACTTCTACATAGCTTAAACCACGTAAACCTGTTGTTATTGATGGAATGTCATTTGCAATCATTCCTGTATCAGAAATTAGAATCACATCATTGGCTAACTTTTCTTTATTTCGAGGTACAAACCAAGATAAGCTTTCAGATCCAATTTCTTCTTCACCTTCAATCATAAACTTAACATTACAAGGTAAATTACCAGTAGATGTCATATATTCTAATGCTTTAACGTGCATATACATTTGCCCTTTATCATCACAAGCTCCTCTTGCAAAAATTGCTCCATCTGGATGAATTTCTGTTTCTTTAATTATAGGTTCAAAAGGAGGGGAGTGCCATAAATCTATTGGATCAGCTGGTTGAACATCATAATGACCATAAACCAAAATAGTTGGTAAATTTTTATCAATTATTTTTTCTCCATAAACTATTGGGTAACCTGGAGTCTCACACAATTCAACGTGACTACATCCAGCTTTTTTTAAACTTTTTAAAATAAAATCAGCAGTGTTTAAAACCTCTTTTTTATAAGCAGAATCTGCACTTATAGAAGGGATTTTTAAAAGTTCTATTAATTCATGTAAGAATTGTTTTTTGTTCTCTTTTAAATATGATTTTATATTATTCATTTTTTAGCGTTTTAATCTTAAATCAAAAATAGAAAAATAATACTGAAGCACTTTGTATTTTCTATTGATTGTTTATATTTGCAAACCAAAATGCAGGCGTGGTGGAATTGGTAGACACGCTAGACTTAGGATCTAGTGCCGCGAGGTGTGAGAGTTCGAGTCTCTCCGCCTGTACTTTTAAAAGCTTTTCAAGAAATTGAGAAGCTTTTTTATTTAAGTAATATCTTTAAAATCATCTGTTTTATCAGCATTTAAAAATAAGTGGTTGGCTTCTTTTGGAGGGGTGGTTAATTTACGCTTGGTTAAATCTATCCAAGCACCATATACTTTTATGATTGCTGATAATTGCCCAGTTTGGTTAAAAACTTCATGAGTAATTTTCCAGCGTTTATTATTTTTTGAAAGTCCTGATAACTTCAAATTCACACTTATGTTTTCACCTAAATGAATTTCTTTTCTAAAAGATGTGTATTCTTCAAATAGAATAGGACCAATATTATGTTTGGTAAATTCATCAATTGAAAAGTTTTGTGCAGCAAAATAACGTATTCTTACTTCTGCAGCATATTCATTGTATGCTGTATGGCGCATGTGTCTGTTTGGATCAAAATCAGACCATTTTGTGTTAAAGCAAATTATAAATGACATATTTAAAAATAAAAAATGAAATAATAAATAAGTATTAAAATTATAAAAATCAATAGTTTAAAAAGAAAAAATCTTAATTTGTAGGTAAGTTTAGTTTCAGTTTTGTTAGGTAGAAAAAGAGATAGAAATTGTGTAAAGATAATATAAGTTAAAAGTCTTGTCAAAAAATTGAAATTTTCAGGTTTGAGGTTAGAAGAAAATAACAAATCTGAAAAATTTATTATGTAATCTTTCTTAATAATGAAAACTAGAGGTAAAATTAAAAAGATTGAAATTGAAAATATATTTAAGACCTTCTTGTATATTTTTTGTTTTTTGTCATACCAACTGGGAACCAAGTCTTTAGTTTTGGGTAAATAAGTTAAGTTTATATTTATTATATCTTTACCACTTAAAATAAATATTTCTCCTGGGATCTCTACTTTTTTAGTTTTTGTTTTATTTTTTCCTTTTTTATTATTAATTGTTTTTTTGTATCGAATAGTATTCTTTAAATAAATTCTTTCAAGAATACTTATATCTTGATTATTTAAATCATAATCTATTACGAAACCGGTATAAAGTTCTCTTATACCTGAAGAAGTTTCGATTAGAATATCAGCATAAGTAGTAGAGGTTATCGAGTTCTTTTCTCCATATAGATTACCAGTAAAGTTTATGGTGGATTTAAATTTTTTCATTTGGAGAATCTCGCCACTAAATATATAATACCATTGATTTTTAAATCTAAAAATTTTATTTTTAATATCTAACTTGAAATATCTTATGAGTTTTGAAGTTATAACTCCCAATAATATAGAAAGAACATAAGTGTTAAATATGTGTATTAAAAAGTACACAAAGTTTGAATTCATGAACTTTGTAGTGTTTGCGTTTAAAATAATATTTCCGTTTAAAATATCAGTATAGATAATATATATTGAACTTACTTGAAGATTTGTATTTCGAAGTATAAAATACAAAACACCTCCCGTAATTTGTATTACAATTCCAGGAATTATACTATAAAATATTGATTGGTATACTGTTTCTTTAGTACTGAATTGCTTTGAGAATTCCCCAAAATAAAAAAATCTTCTAAAAAGAAGACCTGGTATTATAATACTTATGAAAATACTTATGAAGCCTATTGTAACTTCCATTTATAAATAAGTATTTATTTTCGTTTCGTCCCACTTATTATTTTTATGATATTGCTCAATAGATTCTCTTATTTTTTCTGCTTTATGTTTGTCACTAATTACTTTTAAAGCATTTTCAGAGATAATTTTAGTTTCGGTTTTCCTGTTAATTTTCCTAATTATACTTGTAATTACGAAAACAATAGTAAATAATCCTATAAAATTTAAGATGCTGTTTTTGATATTCATTAATTTATTGATGAAGTTATGATTTTTTTATAAAAGAAAAAAGTTAATTCTTTACAATTTCTGTTTTTTCTTTCAGTTTTAATTCATTTAAAACATTTAAAGCTTCAGAAATATACATGTCTTTAGATAAGTTTTTATGCCAAGCCACTCTTTTATCTTTTAAGTCTTGATTATTGTTAAAAAGTGAAACTTCATATTTAGGTGATTTAAACGTTAAACTAGATTTATAATCAAAAACAGATTTAAATTTTTCTGCTTCTTTGTCTTTCTCATTATTTTCTTTAAAAAACTTTTTATAGTTTAAAGAGTATGTGGAGTCATCTTGATTTTTCTTTAACCATTTTGCATATTCGTTTACCAATTTAAAGTTTTTATCATTGGCAATTCTTTCTTTGCTATTGTAAACTACATCAGCAAAATTTGAATACGTATTAGTTTGTGAGTAATTTGCTTGAGCAACTTTATCCCATGCTAAAGCACCATCTAAATCACGCTCACCAAATTTCATATAACTATACCTACTTGGCATAGCAACATCAGAATACACACCTTCTTTTTGGGTTGAACCACCATTTACCCTGTAGAATTTTTGAATGGTCATTTTTAAGAAACCTAAATCTTTTTTATACTTTGGATAAAATTGGTTTATAGGTAGTATATTCTGTACAGTTCCTTTTCCATAGGTTTGGTTTCCACCTAAAATAACAGCTCTTTTATAATCTTGCATGGCAGCCGCGAATATCTCTGATGCAGATGCAGAAAACTCATTTACTAAAACTACTACAGATTTATCCCATTGTACTTTTGGGTCAATATCGCTTTTTACAATTGGGCTTTCTCCTCTATACTTAACTTGTACTATTGGTCCTTTGTCAATAAACAAACCAGATATTTCAATAGCAGTTTTTAAAGAACCACCACCATTATTTCTTAAATCTACAATTAAACCAGAAACACCTTCAGCCTTTAGTCTTTCAATTTCCTTTTCCATGTCTTTTGCAGAATCTCTGTAATTATTATCAGAAAAATCAATGTAAAAACTTGGTAAATCTATAATGGCATATTTTTTACCTTCTTTTTCTACGATACTAGATTTTACAAAAGTTTCATCTAATTGAACTACATCTCTAATAATTGAAATTACTTTTATAGAACCATCTAATTTTTTCTTAACAGTAAGTCTTACTTCTGTTCCTTTTTTTCCTTTTATAAATTTTATAGCATCATCTAAACGCATCCCAACTATATCTAGAGGTTCTTCATCTGCTTGTGCTACTTTTAAAATAATATCTCCTGGTTCTAATTCTCCTTGTTTTGACGCTGGTCCACCAGCCACAAGTTCAAAAACATGGGTGTAAATTCCTTTTTTTTGCAAACGAGCACCTATACCCTCTAATTTACCAGACATGGTTTGATCAAAACGTTCTTTAATACTAGGATCCATATAGGTTGTATGTGGATCAAAAGCACCAACTACAGAGTTTAAAAACGTAGAAAACCAATCATCATGCTCAAGCTCTTCAATTCTTATGTACAATTCTTCCATGTTTTTTAACACTTCTGCTCTTGCTTCTTTTTCTAGAGTTTTAAATGACTTCGTTTTAAAGTTCTTATCTTTTTTTAGTTTGTCTTCTTGTATATCTGTTTGTTCTTGAATTCTGCTTAAGGTTTGTAATTTTAGTTGCTTTCTCCAATAATCTATTAATTGATTATCATTTTTTGCAAATGGCATTTTATCGTAGTCTAAATCAATGCTTTCGTTCTTTTTAAAATTGAAAGGTTGTGCTAGCAAATCACCATAAAATGATTTTGCATTTTTAATTTTGTCTAAAAACCGTCCATAAACTAGATTATAAAATGTTAAATCATCTTGTAAAAGTTGATTATCAATTTGATATTTATATTGAGAAAATTCTTTAATATCTTCTTGGGTAAAATAGCGTTTGCTAGGGTCTAAACCATCAACAAAGCCATTAAACACCAATTCAGAAAAATCATCATTCATATCTTTAACCACAAAATGCCCACGTGTTAAAATATTTTTTAAAACATAGATTAATACTTTATCCTTTTCTGGATCTGGATCTATATAATTATTTTTTTCATTTGCATTTACAGAAATGGTATTTATAAATACTATAAATGCTAAAAAAAATGTACTAATTCTTAAATTCGTCTTCATATATCTAGTGTCGTTATTTTATTTTACTAATTACTTCTGTTTACTAAACTGCTAAAATAGTGCCAAAAATTTTATTAACTTTTTTTGTAAATGCCTCTAAATGCTTCGGAAATTACTTTACCTTTTTCATTTAAATAATCCCAAACTTGAGTTACAGAACCATCTGTGTTTTTAGACCAAATTACTCTATTATAATAGTTTCCTTTTTTAGTTTTGATTAACTCACTCTTTAAAACCATTTTACCATCAATTAAATTACCTATTAATACTAAAGAAAACCCGGTATTATCTACCCAAACTTGATTCCATGAATCATCTGTTTTGTTGTAATAATTATAACTAGTACCTTTATTTGAACTGGTTTTAGATTCCCAGTTTTCTTGCATTACACAGTTGCTTTGCATCTTTATCAATTTGTTAGTACCTATTAACTTTCCTTTGGTATCATACACTTTCCAAGATCCTTGCCAAAAATCGAATTGACTATATTTTTCACCAGAACAAGGTTGTTTTTGCGTAGTTTGAGCTTTTAGAATCGATGAAAAAAATAGCATTAAATATGCTATCAAATAGAAAATAAAACGCATTGTACAACAGTATTTTAAGTTATACAATAATACTCAAAAATCAACTGGATTATTCTTTACAAAATGTTAAAAAGAAAATGATTAAAATCGATTACATTTGTTATAGAAATTCAAGATTTAAAAATTTGAACTTAAAAGTTAAAAATATGATGAAATTAACTTTTAATTCTGAATTTTAAATCGCAAACTTTACATCTAATTATGCAAGAAAAACCTTTAATTTTAGTTACAAATGATGATGGAATTACTGCACCAGGTATCAGGGCTTTAATACGAATAATGAATAAGATTGGCGAAGTTGTTGTTGTTGCACCAGATAGCCCTCAAAGTGGAATGGGGCATGCTATTACCGTTGATAATGTTTTGACTTGTAATCCTATAACTATTGATGATGGGCCTCAATTAGAATATACTTGTTCTGGTACACCTGCAGATTGTGTTAAAATGGCTGTGAGTGAGATTTTAAATAAAAAACCAGATTTGTGTGTTTCTGGTATTAATCATGGACCTAATTCATCAATAAATGTCATTTATTCTGGTACAATGAGTGCAGCTATAGAAGCTGGTATAGAAGGCATACCTGCAATTGGTTTTTCATTGTTAGATTTTAAATGGCATGCAGATTTTAAGCCTTGTGAAGATTTTGTAAAAAATATTACATTAAATACATTATTAAATGGATTGCCTGAAGGAGTTGTATTGAACGTAAATATCCCAAATTTAAAGAAAGAAGAAATTAAAGGAACTAAAATTTGTAGACAAGCAATGGGGGTTTGGAAAGAAGATTTCGATAAACGAAAAAGTCCTTTTGGAAAAGAATATTATTGGCTTTCTGGCGAGTTTGTAAATAAAGATAAAGGTCAAGATACTGATGTTTACGCATTAGAAAATGGATATGTTTCAATTGTACCAGTTCAGTTTGATTTAACTGCACATCATATGATTCAAAAACTGAATTCTTGGGAGCTATAAATAAAGAAATATTTTTTGGAATTTTAATTTCAATTATTGCAACTCTTGCTGGTGGATTTATCTATATAGAATATTTTTCTAAAGTAGGTTTTACAGAAACTTTACAACTTATAAAAGAAGGAGATTTATATGGTAAAGTACTATCTATTGCAGCCATACCAAACTTATTTGTGTTTTTTGTTTTTATTAAAAAGAAACAAGATTATAGAGCTAGAGGAGTCTTATTAACAACAATTGTTATAGCTTTAACCACGTTAATTTTAAAATTTTTCTAATGAAGTACTACATTATTGCTGGTGAAGCTTCTGGAGATTTACATGGTTCAAATTTAATGAAAGCCTTATTTAAAAATGATGCTGATGCAACTATTCGTTTTTGGGGTGGAGATTTAATGAAAGCTGTTGGTGGTACTTTAGTAAGTCATTATAAAGAAAGAGCTTTTATGGGCTTTTTTGAAGTGATTAAAAACCTGAATAAGGTTTTAGTATTTATTAAATTTTGTAAAAAAGATATAGAACAATTTCAACCAGATGTCATCGTTTTTATTGATAATTCTGGTTTTAATTTACGAGTTGCAAAATGGGCAAAACAACAAGGCTTTAGAACTAATTATTATATTTCTCCACAAGTTTGGGCGAGTAGAGCAAGTAGAGTTAAAGGTATTAAAAGAGATATTGATAAAATGTTTGTAATACTGCCTTTTGAAAAAGAATTCTATAAAAAATACAATTATAATGTTGATTTTGTAGGACATCCTTTAATTGATGCAATTGCAGATAGAACACTTGTTGATGATGAAAAATTTAGAAAAGAACATAATTTAGGTATTAAGCCTATTATTGCTTTATTACCAGGAAGTAGAAAGCAAGAAATTACCAAAATGCTATCTGTGATGGTATCTTTAGCACAAGATTTTTCTGATTATACTTTTGTCATTGCAGGTGCACCAAGCCAAGATTTTTCTTTTTACAAACAAATTATTGGCAATGCATCTGTTCGTTTTATTAATAATGAGACATATGATTTACTATCCATATCAACAGCAGCTTTAGTCGCTTCAGGTACTGCAACTTTAGAAACATCACTGTTTAAAATACCTCAAGTTGTTTGTTATAAAGGAGGTTTTATATCATACCAAATAGCGAAGAGAATTATTACTTTAAAATACATTTCACTTGTTAATTTAATTATGGATAAACAAGTGGTAACAGAGTTAATTCAGAATGATTTTACCAGATCAAATCTAAAAAAAGAATTGACTAAAATTTTAGACGATAAACATCGTCAAGAATTGTTTTTAGCCTATTTCGATTTAGAAAAAAAATTAGGAGGTAAAGGAGCTTCAGAAAAAACGGCTAAATTAATTATCGAAAATTTAAACACTTAAATTGATGAAAAGAACACTGTTTTGTATCTTTTTTTCAGTATTAATATTGTCTTGTTCTTCATCTAAAAAAGTAGTCTCTTCTAATAAATCTATTACAAAGGCAGATAAAATTGTGGCAAATGCTTTAAGATACAAAGGTGTTAAATACAAGTTTGGAGGCACTACTAGAAGAGGTATGGATTGTTCTGGAGTTATATATGTGGCATTTGGTCAAGAGAACTTTTCATTGCCAAGAGTTTCTAGAGATATGGCAAAAAAAGGAACTAAAATTTCTTTAAAAAAAGCTCAAAAAGGTGACTTGTTATTTTTTAAAACAGATAAAAATAGTAGAAGAATTAATCATGTTGGTTTGATTGTTTCTACTAAAAAAGGGCAGATTAGATTTATACACTCTACAACTTCTAGAGGTGTTATAATATCTTCTTTATCAGAAAAATATTGGTATAAATCTTATGTAAAAGCAACTAAAGTACTTTAGTATTGTATTTTTTTGTAACTTTATTTCGCTATGAAAAGGTTACAAAACTACTTACCTCTCCACTTTGTGGTATATCTTATTTTAGGAATTTACACCCAATTTTCTTTTCAATTTTGGCATTTTGGATTTTTAGAACTACTAGTATTAGTTGTATTACTTATATCAGTTTTATTACTGACTAGTAAAAAAATTATAAGAACAATTCTAGCTTTTATTATTTTCTTTTTCATTGGTATATCTAGTGTTTACATCAATAATGATTCAAATTATAAAGATTACTACCAAAATTTTTCAAGCGATAATAATGTTCTTGTTCTACAGGTTAATAAAGTATTAAAAACAGGGAATTATCATTATAAATATGAAGTAGAAGTCAGACAAATAAATCAACAAAAAACGAGAGGTAAAGTTTTATTAAACGTAGCAAAAGATAGCATAAAAAAACCTTTGCAAGTTGATGAGTTTATATTCTTAAAAACAAATTTTAGTGAAGTGCCTAAATCGTTAAATCCTCATCAATTTGATTATAAATTGTATTTGAAAAAGAGAGGGATATATCAACAAATATATATTCAATCAAATGAATTTAAAAGGATAAACAATAACGGTTTTTCTTTGTCTGGATTATCAGCAAAATTTAGAAGCAAGATACAATTATCTTTACAAGAACATCGGTTTTCAAAAGATGAATTTGCCATAATAAATGCTTTATTATTAGGGCAAAGACAAGAAGCTTCTAAAGAATTAATCTCTAATTACTCAAAGGCAGGAGCGATTCATATTTTGGCAGTTTCAGGTTTACATGTTGGTATTATTTTGTTGATTTTAACTCAACTTCTTAAACCTTTAGAAAGAATAAAATATGGCAAGGTTTTTAAGGCAATTCTTATTATAATCTTATTATGGAGTTTCGCTTTTATTGCTGGGCTTTCTGCTTCTGTAGTTAGGGCTGTTACCATGTTTACTTTTATTGCTTTAGGGGCTAGTTTTAAAAAGAAAAAAGTAAATGAGTTTTCATTAATTTCATCAATGTTTTTACTTTTGATTTGTAAACCTATGTTTTTGTTTGATATTGGTTTTCAATTAAGTTATTTAGCTGTGTTTGGTATTATTTGGGTGTATCCAAGCATACATCAACTCTACAAATCTCGTTTTTTTATAGATAAAAAAGCTTGGGAAATTATATGTGTTTCTTGTGCCGCTCAAATTGGTGTTTTGCCATTAAGTTTGTATTATTTTCATCAATTTCCAGGTTTATTTTTTCTTGCTAATTTATTTATTATTCCTTTTTTATCGGCTATTTTAATTGGTGGAATTGTAATTATTTCTTTATCCTTAATTGGGTTTTTACCACAATTTTTAGCTAGTGCTTATGGATTTGTAATTGCTACCATGAATAATTTTATAGCTTGGATTTCTAAACAAGAACAGTTTTTATTTTCAGAGATTTCACTTTCTTTTTTAATGCTGATTTCATTGTATGTGCTCATCATTTTTAGTATTTCTTTCTTCATCAAAAAAACAGCTAAAAGATTACTGTATTTTCTTGTAGCATTTGTGATAGTACAAAGTGTAGTTTTATATGAAAATCATCAAAGGAATTCTGTAGAAGAATTTATTGTTTTTCATAAAAGCCGTAGTTCAATATTGGGTCAAAGATTTGGTAAAAATCAATTGATTTTACACGATATTGATACACCAAAAATAGTAAAACTAAATGCTATTCAATCTTATAGAATTGACGAAAATGTCCATCAATCTTACAAAAGACAACATCAAAATATTTATAGATTTAAAAATGAAAACATTTTAGTTATTGATAGTCTAGGTGTATATCAACTTAACAATGTTAAATCATCAATAGTTATTTTACAATATTCACCTAAAATCAATTTAGAGAGAATGATAAAAACCATTCAACCTAAAAAAATTGTTGCAGATGGTTCTAACTATAAAAGTTATGTGAAAAGATGGCAAGAAATAGCCAAAAAACAAAAAACTCCATTTCATTATACAGGAGAAGATGGAGCTTTTAAATATTGATTGGATTAAATTACTTCACTTTAAACTCTGGCTTAAAACTATTA
The DNA here is from genome assembly GCF_002954685.1 of Polaribacter porphyrae. Lineage (GTDB taxonomy): Bacteria > Bacteroidota > Bacteroidia > Flavobacteriales > Flavobacteriaceae > Polaribacter > Polaribacter porphyrae. Next base: position 3,813,744 of record NZ_MSCN01000001.1, read on the forward strand.
TAATATTCCTGAAACTGCTCTTTCGTTTTTAGTTCTTTGTGCTTGTCAGCTACAAATAATTTTAAATAAAATTCAAGCTGATTTGGTTTGTAGAAACCTGTTAGAGGATATAAAAAATTAGCATCTTCATCAAAAAAAGCAATAGTCGGATAACCTCTTAAACCTAAATAATCTGCAAACTGATGAGGGCTATTTCTTCTTTTCGCTTTAGAAGGATCATAGTTAGGATTGCTAAATTTATTTTCTTTATAAGTAATAGTTTCATTGCCTTCGCCATTAAACTTTACAGCATAAAAGTTTTCATTTACATATTTAGCAACATCTTTGTTTTGAAAAGTTTGTTTATCTAACATTTTACAAGGGCCACACCAATTTGTATAGACATCAACCATTATCTTTTTTGGATTAGTTTTCTGAAGCTCTAAAGCCTTATTTAAAGTAAGCCAATTGATTTTTTGTGCATTTAGTGATATACCAAAAAATGCAATAAGTATAAGTGATAATAATGTTTTTTTCATATTTATTTTCTTACAAATGATGTGCCAAATTTACGAATTATCTAATACCGTGCATCAATTTTTTAATTAATGGGTTTAGTATAAAAAATATCAAACCAACTGCTACAGGTATAATTGTAAAAATTAAAAAGAAGAAAGACATTGAGTATTTTTCAACAATTAGATCAATGTAGCCTCCTGTTTTACCAGCCATATAGTTACCAACTGCATTTACCAAATACCAAATACCAAACATCATTCCTATCTTTTTTGCAGGCACTAATTTTGAAACATAAGATAAGCCTACTGGAGATACACAAAGCTCTCCCATTGTATGAAATAGATAAGCTAAAACCAACCATATTAAACTAACAGAAGCTGTTTTTGCACCTTGTGGAATATTACTTGAGCCATATGCTAAAGCTCCAAAACCAATTCCTAAAAGAATCATTCCAATTCCAAATTTTACAGCAGCTGAAGGATTGAATTTACTTTCCCACCATTTAGAAAATAAAGGTGCTAAAAAGATGATAAACAATGAGTTTAAAATTAAAAACCAAGAAGCTTCTATTTCTGCAGATTCTGAAGAAAAAATAATAGATAGTTTCCAAATTACAAATCCCCAAATACTTAAAAAACTAATTCCTAAAACAATATTAGATAATGTAATTTTAGAAATTGTTTGCTTAAATAATTTTATTAAAACCCAAGAAATAATCAATAATGGAACTGTGGATACTAAAACATCAACAATTTTAAAAGTTAATGCAGAGTTACCTGTTAAAGCTCTTTGGGTGTAATCTCTAGCAAAAATGTTCATAGAACCACTGGCTTGCTCAAAAGCCCACCAAAAGAAAACTGTAAAAAAAGCTAACAATGCAACAACAATATATCTGTCTTTCTGAATTTTATCAGGGGTTTTATCAGCATTAATTTCGACTCTAGCAACAGCATCAGTCAAATCTACTTTTTTGGACGGAGCAACTCCAACATTCTCAAAAATAGTTCTTCCAAACCAAAATTGCATTGTTCCTAAAAACATAAAAATTCCTGCCAAACCAAATCCCCAAGAATAACTTAAATTATTAGCTAAAAAGCCACATAACAAAACCCCTAAAAATCCGCCAGAATTCACACCCATATAAAAAATAGTAAAAGCACCGTCTTTACGTTCAGGATATTTATCATACAAACCACTAACCATAGAAGTTACATTGGGTTTAAATAATCCATTACCAATAATTAAAAAAACAATTCCTAAATACAACGTAGTTTCAGTTTCCAAAGCCATTGAGGCGTGACCTAATGTCATCACTAAAGCACCTAAAGCCACTGCCTTTTGATAGCCTAATAATTTATCAGCTAAAATTCCACCAATTAGAGGTGTTATGTAAACGGAACTTGTATAGATTGCCAATAAGCCTAAAGCTCTTTCTCTAGACCATTCCCAACCACCATCAGCAAATGAATCTGTTAAGAAAAGTACAAAAATAGCTCGCATTCCATAATACGAAAAACGTTCCCACATTTCTGTAAAAAATAAAACAAATAGGGCTGGTTTATGATTTAGTAAACTAAATTCTTTAGATGTTGCTGTACTCATAATTGGTATTTTTTATAAAATAAAAAACCTCATAAATTTTGATTTATGAGGTTGATATTATAATACTTTTAATTTACTAAATCTTCATTTGCCAATTCAAAACCTTCTGTTTCTTTAGTTCTTAAATCAGTTTCATTGTCTTCAGCTCCATGAGTTAGTTTTTTTAGTTTATTAAAAAATAAATATACTAAAAGTGAGAAAGCTACACAGAAGATAGCAATACCCGTAAATACGGTAAATTCTCCGTAAACAGAAGAAGATTCACCTAATAAACCCGCAAATTTATTACCTAAACCTGTAGTTGCAAAGTAAATTCCCATCATTATTGATGCATACTTTGCAGGTGCTAATTTTGTAACAAATGATAATGAAACAGGAGATAAACATAGTTCACCAACTGTGTGAAATAAGTACGCTAAAACTAACCAAAGCATCATTGAGCTTCCAGTAGAATCATATTCATTAGCAGCAGCAGACATAAAGAAAAAACCAAGTCCAGTAATTCCTAAACCTATTATCATCTTAAATAAAGATGAAGCTTCTTTTCCTTTTATCTTTCTTTTTGCCCAATAAGCAGCAACAGCTACTCCTAACGTAATTATGAAAAATGAGTTTAAAGATTGAAACCAAGTTGCAGGAACTTCCCAACCCATCAGCATTCTATCTGTTTTTTCACTTGCGTAAATATTCATCAATCCTCCTGCTTGTTCAAAAGCTGCAAAAAATGCAATAATCAATAAAAAAGAAATCAGTAAAACAACAACTCTATCTTTTTCAATTTTATTTAAAGGTCTTTTATATTCTTCTTGATCTTCCTTGTTTTCAGATTTTCCTAAATAATTTCCAACATGAACTAGATATTTTTGTCCTGCTAAAAACTGAATTAAACCTAAAACCATTAAAATGCCTGCAAGCCCAAAACCATAATGCCAACCGTGAACTTCTCCAACATAACCCACAACTAATCCAGATAAAAAAGCACCAACATTAATTCCAATATAGAAAATTGTGAAACCTTTATCTCTTCTAACATCTCCTTTTTTATACAAACCACCAACCATTGTAGAAATATTTGGTTTTAAACAACCAACTCCAGCAATAATGAAACCTAATCCAGTATAAAAAGCCCACATTGCTTCAATAGCTAAAACACTATGACCTATAACTAATAAAATTGCACCAAGAATTACAGCTTTCTTTTGTCCTAAAACTCTATCAGCTAGAATTCCACCAGGAATAGAAGCAATATATACTAAAGCAGTGTACCAACCATAAAGTGCTAATGCTTCTCCTTGACTCCATCCAACACCAGGATTTATATCAGTAGTTTTTGAGGTTAGGTATAATACTAAAAGTGCTCTCATTCCATAATAGGAGAAGCGTTCCCACATTTCTGTAAAAAATAAAACAAACAGACCTACTGGATGTCCAAATAACTCTTTTTGATGTGGTAATTTAGATATAGTATTCATAATTATATTTGAATTTCTTTAAATTAAAATTTTAGTTATTAATTAAATGCTCTTCTACAAAATTTGTCATTTTTGTATATAAATTTAATCGGGTATTTTTTCCTTTGTAAATTCCATGAGTTCTGTCTGGTACAATAAACATATCAAATTGCTTATTGGCTTCTATTAAAGAATTTATCATTCTATAACTGTTTTGAACGTGTACATTATCATCTCCTGTACCATGAACTAACAAGTAATTTCCTTGTAACTTATCTGCATAATTTACAGGAGAATTATCATCATAACCAGCAGGATTTTCTTGTGGAGTTCTTAAAAAACGTTCTGTGTAAACTGTATCGTAAAAACGCCAAGAAGTAACAGGTGCAACAGCAATTGCTGTGGTAAAAATATCACTTCCTTTCAATAATGAATTTGTACTCATATGTCCTCCAAAACTCCATCCCCAAATACCAATATTATCTTTATCAATATAAGAACGTTCAGCTAATTTTTTTGCAGCAGCAATTTGGTCTTCGGTTTCATATTTTACTAAATTTAAATAGGTAGATTTTTTAAAATATGCTCCTTTAAAACCGGTTCCACGTCCATCAACACAAACTACAATCATTCCTTTTTGTGCTAGCATATTATGCCAATAGTCATTAGCACCATTCCATCTGTTTGCAACTTGTTGTGAACCTGGACCAGAATATTGAAATAGTAACATTGGATATTTTTTATTTTCATCAAAATCCATTGGTTTTATCATCCACATATTCAAGTCGTTTCCATTGATATTAATGGTGGAGAACTCTTTAGGACTCATTTTGTAATCTGCTAATTCTTCTTTTAGTGCTGCATTGTCTTTGATTATTTTCAACATTTTGCCTTCTGCATTGTATAAAGAGTAAATTGGTGGAATTTCAGAAGAAGAAAATGTATTGATAAAGTAGTTTAAATTCGTACTAAAAGACGCACTATTTTGACCCTTTTTATTGCTTAATAGCTTTTTATTTTCTCCATTTAAACCAATAGAGTAGACACCTCTATTAATAGATCCATTTTCTACAGATTGGTAATAAATAGTTTTCTTTTTATCATTAAAACCATAATAATTTGTTACTTCCCATTTTCCATTAGTAATTTGGTTGATGAGTTTTCCATTAAAATCATAGTGATAAATATGATTGAATCCATCTTTTTCGCTTGTCCAAATAAAAGAATTATCTGCTAAAAAAGTAAGGTTGTCTGTAATATCTATATATGCTTTATCAGTTTCTTTTAATAGTAAGGATGATGAATTATTTAACGCATTTACTTTGTGTAATTTTAAATCATTTTGATGACGATTTAATGTTGTAGCAACCAATACATTATTGTTATTAGACCATTTAATTCTAGGAATATATTCATAGTTACCCAAAGAAATTTTCTTACTATTTTTTGAAGAAACCGAATACATGTGTAATGTTACATCAGCATTTTTTTCTCCTGCTTTTGGATATTTAAAAACTTGTTGATTTGGGTATAAATCTTTACCAACTATGTCCATAGAAAATGTTGGTACTTCACTTTCATCAAAACGTAAAAAAGCTAAATATTTACTGTTATTACTCCACTCAAAAGCTCTTACAAAAGCAAACTCTTCTTCGTAAACCCAATCTGTAATTCCGTTTATAATGCTGTTTTTTTCTCCATCTTTGGTAATTTGAGTAACCGTATTTTTAGAAAAATCTTTTATAAATAAATTATTGTCTTTAGCATAGGCTACTTTTTTATTATCAGGAGAAAAAATGGGTTCCTGAATATCCTCACCAATTAAAGATATTTTTTTTGATGCAACATCATATGCATAAAAAGTACCTTTATAAGAACGTCTGTAGATTTTTTTGAAATTTAATCCTAGAATTATTTTAGTTTCATCATTATTGAAACTGTAGGTTTGAAAGTAACGTATTTTTGATAAATCTTTACTATTTACAATTGTTTCTACTTTTTCTAGTGTAGCATAACTATACTTATCAACAGTTGTATTACCTTGGTTATCTCTATTTAAAAGCGAATAAAAATCGCCATTCATGGAATTTAAGGCATTCATTCTATCAGAAGAAAATGTACCATTCCAAATTTTTTGTAAAGTTATTTCTTTATTTTGTGAGTCTATATTTGAAGTTTGTGCATAAGCTTTTTTACATAAACTAATTGTTAAGATTATTAATAAAAGAAGTGTTTTTTTCATATATATTCAGATTTTCGTAAAACTTTGTCAAGTTTACGAAATTATTGTCAAAAAAAAGGTTAAAAAAAGATTCTGATAATATAAAAAAAGTATTTACCATAAATTTTACTGGTGTAAATTATATCAAAAAAGCCTAGCAATTTTCATGCTAGGCTTACTATATTTTAAGAAAAGAATTTTTTATTTGTTTTTTGTCTTTTCTTTTTTTGTTTCTTTTTTAGAGGATGTTTTAGTATCTTCATTTACCATTAAAGGCGTTTTACCATCTGTAATAATAATTTTTGCATTTGGCGAATTAGACAGAGATTTAAAAGCTTCTATTGCTTTAATTCTAATAATGCCATCAGTTAAACCTTCAGAAATAATTATTTGAGCATCTCTTTCTCCCTTTGCGTTAATAATTTTTCTTTGTGCTTCTAGTTTTTCTTGTTTTAAAACAAATTCCATACGCATAGCATCTTGCTCTGCTTGTAGTTTTCTTTCAACAGAACTTGCTAAACCTCTTGGTAATTGAATCCTTTTCATTAAAACAGCAATCAATTCAATACCTTCTGCTTGTTTCTCTAAATTAATTTTCATCTTGTCTAAAATCTCGCTTTCAATTTTCGCTCTCATTCCAGAGTGCATATCCTTCGCAAAAAATTGTGCACAAACATCAGAAGCAGCAGATCTAAACACACTAGTAATTACATTTTCATAATTAGGGCCTAAATTTTGTAGAACTGAAGCAATTTTAGAACCATCTAATCTATGTAATATTGATATTTCTGAATTTACGCTCAAACCCTCTTTACTAGGTAAGCTTAAAACTAACCTAATGTTTTTTGTTTGAGTAGATTCTTTTACAACTTTACTTGTTATAGGGTTGTAGAAAACTGTTCCTTGAGTTTTTACATCACTAGAGAATTTACCTAAAGTTTGTTTAATACCAACTTCTCCTGGTCTAATTACAGCACAGCTTGCACATAATAAAATTAACGATGATAGTGTAAATAGTTTTTTCATAATTATAATGGTTTTGTAGGTTATTTTATAAAAATATTAACAACAATATCAATGCCATATTTTGTTTTTCTAAATTGAGATTTCTTATCAATAGATTAGAACTTAATATCTTTTTTTCTTTATCTTTTGATGAAAATTTCTTATATAGTTAATGTTATTTATATACATTTTATTACTTTGATGTATCTTTGTTTTATAGATTTTAAGCAAATAGATGAGCAAAATTATATCGGGGTTTTCAAAGTTTACCAAACAAGAAAAAATAGATTGGCTTACTAATAATTTTTTTCAAAACCCTAAAGAAGTAAAAAAAATCATTCATCAATACTGGAATGATGATAAAACATTGCAAAAACTTCATGATGATTTTATAGAAAATACCATCACTAACTTTTATTTACCTTTTGGTGTAGCACCCAATTTTATCATCAACGATAAGTATTACACTATTCCTATGGTTATTGAAGAAAGTTCTGTGGTAGCAGCTGCTTCTTTGGTTGCAAAATTTTGGAGTACAAGAGGTGGTTTTAAAACCGAAGTTTTAGGAACAACAAAAATAGGGCAAGTTCATTTTATGTTTGCTGGAGAAAAAACTAATCTTGAAAACTATTTTAATACAAATAAAACTGAATTATTAGCTGCAACTGCATCCATAACAAAAAATATGGAAAAACGTGGTGGAGGTATTTTAGATATTGTTTTGGTTGATAAAACTGATAAACTAGCCAATTATTATCAATTGCACGTTACTTTTGAAACCAAAGACTCAATGGGTGCAAATTTCATCAATTCTTGTTTAGAAGCTATTGCTAATCAATTTAAGAATGATGAGATAGAAATTGTAATGAGCATACTTTCTAACTATGTTCCAGAATGTATAGTAAGAGCAGAAGTAAGTTGTAAGATTGATGAATTAGGAGGAGAAAATCCTCAAAGATTTGCAGAGAAATTTTACCAAGCAGTACAAATTGCCAAAGTAGAACCTTATAGAGCTGTAACGCATAATAAAGGTATTATGAACGGAATTGATGCTGTAGTTTTAGCAACTGGAAACGACTTTAGAGCGGTCGAAGCTGGTGCACATGCTTATGCATCCAGAAATGGTGAGTATTCAAGTTTGTCTTATTGTTCAATAGATAATGGAGTTTTTAAATTTTGGATAGAGATTCCACTTGCTTTAGGAACTGTAGGCGGTTTAACAGCTCTACATCCTCTTGCAAAATTATCTTTAGAATTATTGCAAAAACCAACTGCAAGAGAATTAATGCAGATTATAGCAGCAGCAGGTTTAGCGCAAAACTTTGCAGCTTTACGAGCTTTAACTACCAAAGGTATTCAACATGGGCATATGAAAATGCACCTGCAAAATATTTTAAATCAGTATAATGCTACTAAAACTGAAAAAAAACAAATAGAAACATACTTTAAAAATGTAACAGTAACACATTCTGCTGTTGTAGAAAAATTAAACTCGATTAGAAAATCAACTATCAACTGGATTGATTTTTTAGATGAAGATTTAGTGCGTGAAAAACTAGCTCAACTGGATGAAAATTCAGTTCCAGTTTTTGGTAAAATGAATGCTCAACAAATGATAGAGCATTTAAGTGCAGTTACACAAATTGCTAATGGTAATTGGAAAGTAAATGCATATGTTTCTGATGATAAAACTGCTAGAAGAAAACCTTTTTTAGATACTAGAAATGAGTTAACACAGGGCTTTAGGCCTTCTTTTTTATCTGAAGAGCCAAATGACTTTAAATTTAACTCTATAGATGAGGCTATTGAAGATTTGACATATCAAGTAAAATATTTTGTTGAAAAATTTCAAAAAGATTCAGATAGAGCTGTAGTTCATCCATTTTTTGGAGAATTAGATTTTGACTATTGGAAAAAGTTTCAAGTGAAGCATTTTACACATCATTTTAAACAATTTAATTTGTTGTAATGAATTTTTATTCAAATGGAAAATTATTATTAACAGGAGAATATTTGGTTTTAGATGGAGCCAAAGCATTAGCAGTACCAACAAAATTTGGACAGGATTTAATAGTAACGCCGATCAAACAAAAAGAATTGATTTGGGGTAGTTTTACAAATACAGGTGAATGTTGGTTTGAAGCTATTTTTGAATTGCCAAAGTTTCGATTAAAGTCAGCGACTTTTAATTCTGATAAAGAAGGCAGTGCAGAAATGATTGCAGAAACGTTATTTAATATTTTAAGAGAAACTAAAAGATTAAATTCAGAATTTTTAAAAACTAATGGAGGTTTTGTAGTAAAAACAAAATTGACTTTTCCCAGAAATTGGGGATTAGGAAGTTCATCAACCTTAATAAATTCAATTGCAAATTGGGCTAATGTAGATGCGTTTCAATTACTTTGGAACTCTTTTAAGGGAAGTGGTTATGATATTGCTTGTGCTCAAAATAATTCGCCTATTTTCTATAAAATTGAACGAGATTTCTCGACTGTACTCGAAATGACGCCGAAAGTTGAAAAAGCAGCATTTAATCCTAGTTTTAAAGAAAATTTATTTTTTGTATTTCTAAATCAAAAACAAGATTCTAAAGAAGGAATAGCTAAATTTAGAGAAAGTAGAAATAATTTTGATAGAGAAATAAAAAGAATTTCAGAAATTTCTGATGAGTTTTTAACAGCAAAATCATTATCAAAATTTGAAGAATTAATAGAAGAACACGAACAGATTATTAGTGAAATCATCAAACTAAAACCAGTCAAAGAAAACTTGTTTTCAGATTATATTGGAGCAATAAAAAGCCTTGGAGCTTGGGGAGGAGATTTTGTTTTAGCAACAGGAAACGAACAAACACCAAACTATTTCAAAGAAAAAGGGTATGAAACAATTTTTTCTTATTCAGATATGATTTTATAGAACGTCATTCTGAACTTGTTTCAGAATCACATAAGAATTAGAATGAGAAACTGAAACAAGTTCAGTTTGACGAAGAAATATGAAAAAAATAATAATTATAGGGGGAGGAGCTGCAGGTTTTTTTACAGCTATAAATGCAAAAGAAAAAAATCCTGATTTAGATATTACCATTCTTGAAAAAGGTAAAGACGTTTTACAAAAAGTAAAAATTTCTGGTGGTGGAAGATGTAACGTAACACACGCTTGTTTTGAGCCTAAAGAATTGGTGAAGTTTTATCCAAGAGGAGAAAAAGAATTGCTAGGTCCTTTCCACACCTTTATGACTGGTGATACTTTTGAATGGTTTGATGATAGAGGAGTTCCGCTAAAAATTGAATCTGATAACCGTGTTTTTCCAGAAGCAAATACAAGTCAAGCTATTATAGATTGTTTTCAAAATGCTGTTGATAACCTTGGTATAAAAGTGTTCACAAACTGTGGTGTGAATTCTGTTTATCAACAAGAAAATAAATGGGTTATCAACACAAAGAATCAAGACTTTGAAGCAGATAAAGTGGTTGTTGCAGCAGGAAGCTCTAAAAAAGTATGGGAGTTGTGTAAAACACTAAATCATTCTATTATAAAACCTGTGCCTTCGTTATTTACGTTTAATATTAATGATAAACGAATCACAAATTTACTCGGAATTTCTGTACCAAATGCAACTATAAAAATTGTAAATACAAAATTAGAAGCTTCTGGGCCTTTGTTAATTACACATTGGGGAATGAGTGGGCCAGCAGTTTTAAAACTGTCTGCTTTTGGTGCTCGAATTTTAGCTGATAAAAATTATCAATATAATATTGAGGTAAATTGGTTGTTTAGACCCACTGATAAAGTGTTGAATGTTTTACTGAATTTAAAAAAGAAAGAACCTCGAAAAACGGTGATTTTAAAATCGCCTTTTACAGAAATTTCCAAAAGACTTTGGGAACGATTTGTACTGTTTTCAAATATTTCTAAAAATCAAAATTGGGCAGATTTGAATACTAGACAATTGCAAAATTTAGCCAATCAACTCACAAAAGGAGTGTATAATGCAAATGGAAGAACTACTTTTAAAGATGAATTTGTAACTGCAGGTGGTGTTGATTTAAAAGAAATAAACTTTAAGCGTTTTGAAAGTAAACAGCATAAAAACCTCTTTTTTGTAGGTGAAGTTTTAAACATTGATGCAGTTACTGGAGGATTTAATTTCCAGAATGCGTGGACAGGAGGTTATATTTGTGCTAAAGCTTTGGCAGAAAATAAAAAATAATTAAAGTGTCATTGCGAGTTTACGAAGCAATCTCTTTATAAAAAGACAGATTGCTTCATTCGTTTCTCATTCGCAAAGACGCAAACAAAAAATATAAAACATGGCAAGAACAGAATCAAACGAATTTAAAATAGGCACAAAAGCTCCTGATTTTAATCTACTGAATACAGTTGATAATAAACACTATACTTTGACTGATTTAAAAGGAGAAAAAGGAACAATAATACTATTTATTTGTAATCATTGTCCGTTTGTAATTCATGTAAACGAACAATTGGTAAGATTAGCTAATGATTACAAATTGAAAGAAATAAATTGTATTGCCATAAGCGCAAATGATATTGAAAATTATCCACAAGATGCTCCACATTTAATGAAAAAAGTTGCAGAAGAAAATCAATATCCTTTCCCTTATTTGTATGATGAAACCCAAGCAATAGCCAAAGCGTATGATGCTGCTTGTACTCCAGATTTTTATGTTTTTGATGCCAATTTAAAATCTGTTTATCATGGGCAATTAGATAGTTCTAGACCTGGAAATGGAAAACCAATTACAGGTGAGGATATTAGAAATGCTTTAGACAATTTACTGGATAATAAACCAGCTTTAGAAAACCAAAAACCAAGTGTTGGTTGTGGTATTAAATGGAAGTAAATTTTGGACTTTCGTTAACGTGTTTGTGTATGATTTCGTTGCGTGTTTTAGCACTAAATTTAGCAAATATATCACAGTTAGAAAGTCCGCGAGGATTTTCGTAAGTAGGCTTTTACTAGCAATTAATTTTATACGTTATTATGCTTTCGTTATTTCATTTCTATTCTTAAAATATTAGCAATAAATTCAATTGCATTTTTATTGTATATGCTTGGACAACCGGAAGGTATTATTCCACTTTCTTTATAATTATCTTCCTGTTGTTTGTTCCTAAAATTATATGCTGAATAATCAAAGTTATTTTTCAAATCATTTTCTCTAATAATTCTCCAAACATCTTGCTTGCTACTTGATGGAATTACTTTTTTAACTTCTGATGCTAATTGAGTAGCAGAAAAAGGAAACTGTTTTATTAAATCTTCTTTTACTTTTTTAACTACTTCTACGTGGTCAATTGGTGTTACATTTCCAACTAATTTCAATGTAGTTGCTCCTTTTTTCTCGACAAATTCTCCTTCTTTTATGAACTTTAATTGTGAAGCTAACTTTTCGTCAACGACTAATATTTTAGAGTTTTCTTTTTCTATAACTGACTTTTCAGTATCCAAAATTGCTGCGTTTTCTGGTCCAGCTTTTCCTATTTTTGACATTAAATCAAGCCATTGGTTATTATTCTGTTCAACTCTTTTATTGATTATAGCCTCTAATTCAGGAAATTGAATTTTCTGCGTTCTTCCTCCATATCTGAAATAGATTTCTCCATTTTTAATTATTTGGTCTTTTCCTTCGTCTTTTTTAGCAATTATTGGTTTCGTTTGTGCTTTATAAATTCTAAACACTCCAAAATTTTTGTTGTCAATTTTAAATACTGCTTGTTCCCAATTTATATTTCCTGAAAATATATTCAGTAAAAACCCTGTGATTTTTTCAGGGTCTATTTTTTCAAATTGGTCTAAAGCATTCGCAGAAAGTCCATTTGGAATTCTTGGTGAATCTTGAACGCCAAAAACTAAATAGCCACCTTTATTGTTTGAAAATGCTGAAAAGTCTCTAAAATAGTCAGCAAGAGAAGAAAAATTAAATTGTTCTTTAAACTCAAGTTCTTGTCCTTCTCTGTGAAATAAATAACCAGAATCGGATATTCTTAATATTTCTTCAATTACTGGTTTTTCAATCATTTACGGATTTTTTCTAATGACACACAACTTTACGCGATTATGATGTGCGTTTTAATGACTTATAATCGTCGTTAACGAAGTTAGATGAAATTAAATTTAGAAACAAACTAAATTACCCAAGTTCTCCCCTATGAGGTTTTAACGAGTCTCTGAATATTTTCATATCTTTTTCATCAACAGTTATAAATGCAGAGCATAACATTGGGTTTTTTTCGTGAATGTTAATCTGATGATATGTTAAGTTTTCTAAAGTAGAAAATTCTTTTAAATGAATGGTGTGATGTTTTGCAGTTTCTAAAGCATCTGGGCCTCTAAAGTCCCATAATAATTTAATTTTTCTAATCATTTTTAATAATTTACAAATATGAATAATTCTCCACTTTCAAAAGTAATATTTACTTCATTTTTAATCGCTTTATTTCGTGTGCCAATTCTTGATCCAAAAACTAAATCTTCTTTATTTAATTGATATTGTAGTCCTTTTGTAATAATGTTTTTAGCTGCTGGAAAAGGAATTAAAGAAACAATTTGGTCTCTACAACCAGCAATTTTTGTGTTTTTATCAGCGAGAAAATAATAACTATAATCATCGATGAAAGTAAGTTTTAATTTTTCTTTCCATTGAATGGCAGTGTGTAAATTCCCTAAAAAATGATCTTGCTCTTTTCCACTTGCTCCACAAACATCAATTGTTGTAAACTCTTTATCAAATAAAATTTGGAGTACTTTATCAAAATCTGTAAAATCTTGATTGGGAGTTTTAATGACTTCAATATCTTTTGGGATATTTTTTAATGAATCAAAATCACCAGAAATAAAATCTGGAACTATATTATGTTTTTTTAAATATTTATAAGCACCATCAGTAGCACAAACTAGATCGTATTTACTTAAATTAGGTAACTTTTTTGGAAATGCTCCATTCAATAATAAAAAAACTTTTTTTGTTTTCATTGAATGTAAAAATAGCTATTCATTTTTAATAAAGAAGGATAATTTTTATGAAGATTGTAGTTTTGATTTTTTTACTTTCGAATTTAAATTAATATTAAAAAACTTAATAATAATAATAGCAATTATAACTCCATGAGTGGGTGTTATTAGCATGTTAGCGAAACCTCTAAAAAGTAAATTGTTTGCTATATTATTGGTTTTAGAAATAAAATAGAAACTATGTAGTAAGCCTAATAAAAGTGAAAAAATACTTAATAAAATGCACCAATAAAATAGTTTTTTAATTTTTGAATTGTAGGTTTCTTGACATTCTCTTGCTTTTAATTTTTTAAAAAAATAAATAATTGCTGTGATTAATAACGCGTAAAAGATAATTACGAATTTTAAATCTCCATTTGCTAAAAACTCTAAAATTGGCATTCTCATCAGTATAAATTTAGTGGTTATTGTTTTTGATTTTTATTTCTAATAATCTATGTTTTTCTTTCAATTTCAGTAAATCATTTTGTTTATTTTTCAAATGATTATCAAAAAAAGAAAGTATAGTTGTGTTTATAATTCGATATCCTTCTTTTGGATTTATGGTTCCAGATTCGTTTAATTGAGGAATATTTATCATTAAAGGTATATCCATAAAACTGGCATGTCCTGTATTTTTAATTTTTGCATCATAAAAAACGGTTGAACTCCCATTTCTGAAAGCATATTTATTAAAATTTGGATGTGGAGGTTTCCAATCTGACGAAATGATAAGAAAAGGTTTGGTTAAACTGGTATCAATCATATTCCCCCATTGAACACCATCTAAACCAACGCTAGCAGTAATTCTTTTATCATCCAAAAGTGCTTGCCCTGCTGAAGTTGCTCCTTGCGAATGCCCAAAAACACCAATTTTATTGGTATCTATATGATTTGCTAAAAAAGAGGAAGTATTCCAAGTTTCAAGTTTGTTAATCACTGACGAAATATCTTGAGACCATCTTTTTGCAATATCTGCTGCAATGTAATTTTTTAAAATATTTTTAGATATCAAAAGTTGTTCTTCTTCAGTTTTAGCATTATTAAAATCTTGTTGACTTTTCCAAGCCATTTGTGCCATTTTTGGAGTGTTTATGTATTCTTTATCATATTCTTGATTGTATAATTTTAAATTTCCATCAGGAAATAAAGTACCTGCACTTTCATAAGTGTGGTTAATATTTAAAACGATATAACCTTTACTTACAATTTCTTCAATAATGGCATAATAGCCAGAAGCTTTGGAATACGAACCGTGAGAAAAAATTAAAACAGGGAATTTTTCATCAGCAATTTTTGGACTTATATAAGTATTGGTTTCTACTAAATCTAAATAATTAAAAGTCCATTTTGGCAACCCATATTTTGTAGCAAAACCAATTCTATCTCCATTATTTAAATACGGTTCTTTTTTTTCATTTTTTATGATTGCAGGGTACCAAACTTTTATCATCAATTCTCTTTTATCATTAGGATTTTGAGTAATTAATTCGTCTCTTTCTGTTTTTAAATGGATATAATTTGAGCCAATTTTATAGTTTCCTGTTGGTTTTGGTAGTTCAAAAATGGGTAAAGCTGTTGGTAATACAAAACCAATAAAAAGTAGAATAACCAGAACAATTATTTTAAAAATTTTAAAAAACCAGCTACCATTTAAAAGTAAATTTTCTTTATAAACAAAAAATGCAATTGCAGATAGAAGAAGGTAATTAGGTATCATTTGCCATCTATAACCCTCAAAAAGTAACTGAATAATAAGAATACCTAATAATACTATTAGATGAGGTTTCTTGTATTTTTTGTTATTTTGAATTGAAATAAAAATGACAGAAAATAATGCAAATACTAATAAAATAATTTCTAATGTTCTCATTTGTTTAAGCAGTTTGTAAAGTTTAGGGTAAAAGAAATTAATTGTAGACTAAAGCCCAAAAAATGCTAATGGACAAATAATAGACAGAGGTGTAAGTGATTGTGAATTAGATTTTTAAAATGAAGGTTGATAAATCTTCATTTGCAGATAAATATAGTTTTTTCCTTAATCTATACCTTGCTTTGTTTACGCTTTCTGGTGTAATATTTAATAAATTACTAATTTCTTTAGAAGATAAATTCAACCTTAAAAATGCAGAAAGTTTTAATTCGTTTGATGTTAAGTTTGGAGCAATTTGATAAATTGATGTTTTAAAATCGGGATATAATTTTTCAAAATTTGAGAAAAAAGCTTCAAAATCAGCATCCTGTTTTGAGTTTATAATTTTGGTAATATCTTCTTTTAAAGTAACTTTTAATTGTTCGTTTTTACTCTCTAAATCGATAATTTTATGCTGAATATATTTTTTTTCTACTCGTTCAAAATTTTCAAGTTTACGCGAAATTCTATTATTTCTTCTTTTGGTATTTCTTTTTCTAGTACTGTATGGAATATACACATATAAAAAAATAAATATGGATAAAATTCCAAAAAAAATAAGGCAAAAAATAAACCAAGTATCTGTATCTATTTTAAATTTCAAAAGATGTATTTATTTGTTGTTAACTTACAAAACAAAATCCAATTCAAATTTATGATAATTTAAAAAAGGAATAGTTTTATCTTTGTTTAAAATTTTCAGACTTTGAATACAGCTCAATTTTTAGTAAAATCCGATTTAAAATTCATAGATAAAGTTTCTTATACTTGGCAAACTCCAAGCAACATTGCTTTGGTAAAATATTGGGGTAAAAGTAATCCTCAAATCCCTAAAAATGCATCAATCAGTTTTACCTTAAATAATTGTCATACAATTACAACTATCGATTTTGAACGCAAACGTTTTTCAGAATCCAAAAAAGTAGATTTTGATTTATTTTTCGAAGGAAAAGAAAAAGAGGAATTCAAGCCTAAAATTGCATCATTTTTTAAAAGAATTCAAGAATATTGTCCGTACATTTTCGAATATAAAATGACTATAAATTCAGAAAACTCTTTTCCACATTCTAGTGGTATAGCTTCTTCAGCAAGTGGGTTGAGTGCTATTGCAAGATGTTTAATGAGTTTAGAAAGTAAAATTAATCCAAATTTATCATCAGAATTTATCAATAAAAAAACTTCTTTTTTAGCAAGATTAGGTTCTGGGAGTGCAAGTAGAAGTATAGAAGGCCCTTTAGTTGTTTGGGGAAATCACCCAGAAATTGAAGGAAGTTCTGATTTGTTTGGTGTAAAATTTTCAAATAAAGTGCATCCTATTTTTAACAATTATCAAGATGTAATTTTGTTGGTTGATAAAGGAGAAAAGCAAGTTTCTAGTACAATTGGTCATGGGTTAATGCACAATCATCCTTATGCAGAAAATCGTTTTCAGCAGGCAAATGAAAATTTGAGTAAGATTTCTAAAATTTTACAAGATGGAAACATCAAAGAATTTATCGATTTAGTAGAAAGCGAAGCATTAACATTGCATGCAATGATGCTTACTAGTAACCCCTATTTTATTTTGATGAAACCGAACACGTTAGAAATTATTAATAAAATTTGGAGTTATCGCAAAGAAAATAAAAGTAATATCTGTTTTACTTTAGATGCTGGCGCAAACGTACATGTGCTGTTCCCTGAAAACGAAAAAGAAAAAGTACTTCAATTTATTGATAATGAATTATCTAACTACTGTCAGAAAAAACAGTATATTTGTGATACTGTAGGTTTAGGAGCTAAACAAATCTAAAATCTTCAGCACTTAAAATTACTTAAATTTATGAAAAATTCAGCGCTACTTTTGGTAGCAATTGTTGGGTTTTTAGGAATGTCTTTTACTATCCAAGAAACTATTTGGCTAGATGAGAACTTAAATACGACAACTCAATCACAAGCAAAATATTACAAACTAGGAAAAAAGTTAGAGGGTAATGTTGCTATCTTTTACAAAAACAGAACTGTTTACAGAAAATTATTTTACAACAAAGGAAAATTAAATGGAAAATTTTCTGAATACTACAAAACTGGCGAATTAAGAGAAGTAGGTAAATACAAAAACGGATTAAGAGAAGGCAATTGGAAAGAATACTATAAAAGTGGTAAAATAAAGAAAAGAGGAAAATATTCTAGAGGAGTTAAGGTTGGTATTTGGAAGATATTCTACAAAAACGTTTATTAACAGCAGCTTAATATTAAAATCAGTATCTTTGCAAAGCAATTGTACAGAAAATGAAAGGACCATTATTTTATGCTAAAATTCTTCTCTTTGGAGAATATGGAATTATCAAAGATTCCAAAGGTTTAGCCATACCATTTAATGCGTATAGAGGAGCATTAAAAACTTCAGATAATTTGGATAATGCATCTAAAAAATCTAATGAAAACTTATATCAATTTTACAAATATATCTCCAATTTAGATTCAGATTTAGTTTCTTTTAATTTAAAAGAATTCAAAACTGATTTAGATAATGGTATGTATTTCGATTCTTCAATACCACAAGGTTATGGAGTTGGTAGTTCTGGTGCTTTAGTGGCTTCTATTTATGATAAATATGCAAATGATAAAATTACAGTTTTAGAGAATTTAACAAGAGATAAATTATTGAAACTAAAAGCTGTTTTTTCTTTAATGGAATCTTTTTTTCATGGTAAAAGCTCTGGTTTAGATCCATTAAACTCTTACTTAAGTTTACCAATTTTAATTAACTCAAAAGAAAATATTGAGCCAGCAGGTATTCCATCTCAAAAAGAAGGAAAAGGAGCTGTGTTCTTATTAGATTCAGAACAAATTGGCGAAACAGAACCCATGGTTAACATCTTTATGAATAAGATGAAAAACGAAGGTTTTAGAAATATGTTAAGCAAAGAATTTGCAACACATACAGATGCCTGTATTGAAGATTTTTTGCAAGGCAATGTAAAATCGTTATTTGGTAACGTTAAAAAACTATCTAAAGTTGTTTTAAAGAACTTTAAACCAATGATACCAGATGCTTTTCATAAAGTATGGGAAAAAGGGATTGCATCAAATGACTATTACTTAAAGCTATGTGGTTCAGGAGGTGGAGGTTATATTCTTGGTTTTACTGAAGATTATAAAAAAGCCCAAGAAAGTTTAAAAGACTATAAACTAGAGTTGGTTTATAGATTTTAAAATTCCCCCTTATGAGTTCTTCAAAATCGAAGACTTTATTAAAAAAAATATTCAGTTTATTATCCGTTGTAAGAGGCTATAATATTTTAGTGCTTCTTTTAGCACAGTATTTAGCATCTATATTTATTTTCTCTCCAGAAAAATCGTTAAAGACAATTCTATTTGACTATCATTTACACTATATTATTTTAGCTTCGGTTTGTGTAGTAGCTGCTGGTTATATTATTAATAATTTTTATGATGTTAAAATTGATAGAATAAACAGACCATTAAAAACTGGTATAGACAACTATGTAAAGCAAGAAACAAAACTTACCATATATTTTTCACTTAATTTTCTTGGAGTACTTTTTGGATTTTTAGTTTCTTGGAGAGCAGCAGTTTTTTTCTCTCTATATATATTTGGTATTTGGTTTTATTCACACAAATTAAAGAAATATCCTTTTACAGGATTAATATCTGCAACAGTATTAACAGTACTGCCTTTTTTTACGGTTTTTGTATATTATAAAAACTTCTCAAAAATAATTTTTGTACATGCAATTTTCTTATTTCTAGTAATTATGGTAAGAGAATTGTTAAAGGGTTTAGAGAGTCTAAAAGGTTCAATTGCTAATAATTACAAAACATTTCCTGTGGTGTATGGTGAGCGAAAAACCAAACAATTATCATCAGTTTTATTAATATCTACCTTTTTTCCAGCAGTTTTTTTGTTTAGCTACAAAGACATTAGTTATATGAGATATTATTTTTATATAGCACTTTTTATCTTGATTTATATTGGTTATAAACTATGGAAATCAACAGAAATTAGAGAATATAGATATTTACACAACATTCTTAAAATACTTTTATTAGTAGGTGTTTTTAGCTTAATTTTTATTGATACTTCATTATTACTAGAAAAAGTTATTGATAGGTTGAATTAGCAATTCAAATTACTAACTTTGCAAAAATTTTTAAAATGAATTCAAATAAAAACTCGTCGCGAAGACGACAAGAAGGTAAAAACAGCAAACCTCAAAGCAGAAAAAACTCCAAAAAAGACTTTAAGAAAATAAAGCAAACTCCAAAAGCAGATGAATCTGCAGGAATCCGTTTAAATAAATACATAGCTAATTCAGGAATTTGCTCACGTAGAGAAGCAGATACTTACATAGAACATGGTAGTGTAGAAGTAAATGGAAAGTTGGTAACAGCAATGGGCTACAAAGTACAACCAACTGATGTTGTGAAGTTTGATGGTACTACTATTTCTCCAGAACAAAAAAGATACATCCTTTTAAATAAGCCCAAAAATTACATTACTACTATGGATGATGATCGTGGTCGTAAAACTGTAATGGATTTAGTAGCGAATGCTTCAAAAGAAAGAATTTATCCTGTTGGAAGATTAGATAGAAATACAACTGGTTTATTGTTATTTACTAATGATGGAGATTTAGCAAAAAAATTAACGCACCCTAAACATAATGTTCGTAAATTATACCATGCAACTTTAGATAGAAAGCTAGATTTAAAAGATTTAGAGAAGTTAAGAGGAGAAGTGATTATAGAAAGTAGAAAGGTTTTTATTGATGCAGTTTCTTTCATAGATGGGCAACCAAAAACTGAAATTGGTATAGAAATTCATTCTGGTAGAAATAGAATCGTTCGTAAAATTTTTGAACACGTAGGTTATAAAGTAATCAAGTTAGATAGAGTTATTTTTGCAGAGTTAACAAAGAAAAATTTACCAAGAGGTAGATGGAGAGAGTTAACACAGTTAGAGATTAACAATCTACAAATGATGAAATAAATTTGGTTTTAACTAGTCATTTATTCATTAATATAATTAAAACTAAAAACTGCCTCATAAAAATTGAGGCAGTTTTTGCATTTTACAAAACTTATGCTGTTAAATCCTTAATAACTCTTTTTCTGAAATTGCCTTTCTAATATTTACCTTAATAAACTTATGGCTATTAAAAAACTTCTTGTTAGAAGTTAATTTTATAATAGCAAGTAAAGTTCCATTTTTGTGTTCTTTAAGAGATGTGATTGTTACTTCTCTACCAATTATATTTTTATAAGTTGCAATACCTCCTTTTTTGATAATAAAGTTTTTTCTAGGAAATTTAATATGCTCGTAATTGTTCATTTCAGTTTTTCCTACTAAAAATTTATCACCAACTTTAAAATTAGAATTAGATGTTTGTGAAAAATTTGAAATTGATAAAAAAAATACGGATAAAATTGTAATAATGTAATTTTTCATAATAAATTATTTAATAAATTATTGGAATCACAAAAATAATAAAAATAATTTTTTTTCAAAAAATCTAATTTAAATATAAACAGAGTAAATAAATTGTATTTTTATAATCTAAAATTGCTATTTTAAACAGATATTATTTTAATTTTATAAAAACTATCAAAACTGAATTATGAAGAATCTATTTTTATTCTTGTTAGCAAACCTTTTTCTTTTAACTGCTTGTAAAGTACCTAAAGAAAAAGAAGCTAAAAAAGATACCTATGTAGCTGATAATTATACAAAAAAAGAGGTAGATATTACTATGAGAGATGGAACTAAACTACATACAACTATTTATTCTCCAAAAGATACCTCTAAAGAATATCCTATTTTAATGCAAAGAACACCTTACAGTTCAAGACCTTATGGAGAAGGTATGCGAACCAGAATTGGGCCTAATATGCATTTGATGAAAGAGGGGAATATCATTGTTTATCAAGATGTTAGAGGAAGATGGATGAGTGAAGGAGTTTACGATAATATGCGAGCATACAATCCAAACAAAAAAGAAAACGAATCTGATGAAGTTTCAGATACGTATGATACTATTGATTGGTTGGTGAAAAATGTAGAAAATAACAATGGGAATGTTGGTACTTGGGGAATTTCGTATCCAGGGCATTATGCAACAGTTTCTGCAATAGAAGCACATCCAGCACTAAAAGCAGCTTCGCCACAAGCTTGTATTGGCGATTTCTTTTTTGATGATTTTCATCACAATGGAGCGTTTTTGTTGAGTTACTTTAGAGCGATTTCTTTGTTCGGAACTTACAAAGACACACCAACTGACACTTCTTGGTACTCTTTTCCAAAGATGAATTCTCAAGATCAATACCAATTCTTTTTAGATAAAGGACCTTTAAAAAATTTGAACGAGTATTTTCAATATGACAAATTAGACGTAAATGGAACAGCATCAAAAGAGAAGATTGACGATTTTTTCTGGAAAGAAATTGTAGAACATCCAAATTATGATTCAGTTTGGAAAAGTAAAGGGATTATACAACACATGGACAAAGTACCAAGCACTGTAGCAACTATGATTGTTGGTGGTTGGTTTGATGCAGAAGATTTATATGGACCTTTAGAAACCTACAAAGGCATAGAAAAACATGGAAAAGGAAATTACAATACCATGGTTTTTGGACCTTGGGATCATGGAAAATGGGCAAGAAATACTGTGAAAAATACTGTTGGGAATTATTATTTTGGCGATTCAATTTCTCTAAAATTTCAGTCTGATATTGAAACAAAGTTTTTTAATCATTTCTTAAAAGGAAAAGGCGATAAAAACTCTGGCTTGCCAGAAGCTTATGTTTTTGATTCAGGTAAAAAAGAATGGAAATCTTATGACAGTTGGCCACCAAAAAATATAGTAAAACAAGATTGGTTTTTATCAGAAAATCAAGAACTGACTGCAGATAAAAAATCATCAAAAGGAATACAATTTATAAGTGATATTAAAAGACCTGTGCCTTATTCAGAAGACATTAAAACTGTTTTTACACCTCGTAAATATATGACAGACGATCAACGTTTTGCAGCAAGAAGACCAGATGTTTTGGTTTTTGAAACGGATGTTTTAACTGAAGATTACACATTGGCTGGCGATATTTTAGCCAAATTAAAAGTGGCAACAACAGGAACTGCAGCAGATTGGATTGTAAAAGTAATAGATGTACATCCTTCAGATATTGCTGAAGATAACAAAGGTTTGCAAGATCATTTAAAAATGAGTAATTATCATTTAATGGTTAGAAGTGAAGTTTTACGTGGGCGTTTTAGAAATAGTTTTGAAAAGCCAGAACCTTTTAAACCAAACAGAAAAACAGATGTAAATATCAAATTACAAGATGTTTTTCACACGTTCAAAAAAGGACATAAGCTTCAAATTCAAGTGCAAAGCACTTGGTTTCCTTTAATAGATTTAAATCCGCAAACGTATGTAGATAATATCTATAAAGCAGATGAAAAAGATTTTAAAACCCAAACGCATACGGTTTTTACAGATTCTAAAATTCAATTTTCAGTATTAAAGTAAAAAAAATGAAAAAAATAATTATCATATTTTTAGTTGCATTTACATTTCAATTCAATGCACAAGATGCAAAACCAGTTTTTAAAGACGGAGAAGCACAAATAGTAGAAGCGTTTAGCGATAAAACAAAATGGATTCGTCACGATTTATGGGTAGAAACTACTTTCGATACAGATGGAGATGGAAAAATGGATAGAATGCATGTTGATGTAACTAGACCAGCACAAACAGAAAATGGTTTAAAACTGCCAGTTGTTTATGAATCTAGTCCTTATTATGCAGGAGTTGCAAGTGGAGGTAAAGAATTATTTTGGAATGTAAAGCACGAATTAGGAGAAAAAGTAGCAGAACCTACCAGATCTAATGTACAAAGAAGAGGAAAACGCCCAATAATTTCGAATTCACAAATAAAAACTTGGGTACCTAGAGGTTATATTGTAGTGCATTCTTCATCTCCAGGAACAGGATTGTCTGATGGTGCACCAACTGTTGGTGGAGATAATGAGTCTCTTGCACCAAAAGCAGTTATAGATTGGTTAAATGGAAGAGCTAAAGGATATAAAGAAAGAACAGGAACTGAAGAAGTAAAAGCATTTTGGGCTACAGGAAAAGTGGGTATGACAGGAACTTCTTACAATGGAACAATTCCATTGGCTGCAGCAACAACAGGTGTTGAGGGGTTAGAAGCAATTATTCCTGTAGCACCAAATACATCTTACTACCATTACTATCGTTCAAATGGTTTAGTACGTTCTCCAGGAGGTTATCTAGGTGAAGATATTGATGTTTTATATGATTTTATCCATAGTGGAAAAGAAGAAAATAGAGCAAGAAATAATAAAGTTGTTAGAGATACAGAATTGGCAAATGGAATGGACAGAGCGTCTGGAGATTATAACGATTTTTGGGCAGGTAGAGATTATATCAATGATATGAAACCGATGAAAGCAGCATTATTAATGTCTCATGGTTTTAATGACTGGAATGTGATGCCAGAACATAGTTATCGTATTTATAAAAAGGCTTCAGAAATGGGATTACCAACTCAAGTGTATTATCATCAAAATGGTCATGGAGGTCCACCACCAATAAAAATGATGAATCGCTGGTTTACAAAATATTTACACGGAATTGATAATGGCGTAGAAAATGATGCAAAAGCTTGGATTGTTAGAGAAAATGATAAAAGAAATGAGCCAACTGCTTATGATAATTATCCAAATCCAGCAGCACAAAATGTTACGATGTTCTTAAATTCAGGAGCTCCTAAAATTGGAGGCTTATCTTTAGAAAATAACAACGCAAAAGGAAAAGAAACTCTAGTAGACAATCATTCTTTTTCTTCAGAAGCTCTAGCTCAAGCTGAACATACCAATCATCGTCTTTTGTATGTTTCTCCTATTTTAAAAGAAGATGTGCATATTTCTGGGGTTCCTACAATTACCATAAAAGCAGCAAGTTCTAAAGAAGCTGTAAATTTATCTGTGTATTTAGTTTCATTACCATGGAACAAAGGAAGACGAGTAAAAATAACAGATAATATAATTACGCGTGGTTGGGCAGATTTACAGAATTATAAATCTTTAACAGAAAGTAAACCTTTAAAAGTGGGAAAATTTTATGAAATGACTTTCGATTTTCAACCAGATGACCAAATTATAAAAAAGGGACAACAAATAGGCTTAATGATTTTTTCTAGTGATAACAATTATACATTACTACCAGAACCAGGAACTGAATTAACAGTAGATTTAGAAGGTACTACAATTACAATTCCGATTGTTGGTGGAGTAGATGCGTTTAAAAAAGCAATTGATTAAAGAAGATTCATTTTTAATGCTGAAAAATAGTTTGTTTTTGTGCTGTATCTTCTTGGTTTTTTTTAAATCTTACAGTCAAGATTTGCAAAAGCATCGATGGAAAAATAGGGTAGTATTGATTTTTTCTGATAGTAAAGATGATGAAAAGTTACAAAATCAAATTAATATTTTATCAAAAGAAAAAGAAGGACTAGCAGAAATGAAGCTACTTATTTATCGTTTTTCTCAAGGATTTTTTACAACTAACTTTAATACAATTTGGTTTTCATCAACCTTAAAAATAAGAAAATATAAAAAGAAGTCTGAAGATTTTAAAATCGTTTTAATTGGTCTTGATGGAGGAATAAAAATGAAACAGACTACTCTTTTATCCGCAGAAAAATTATTTGCAATTATTGATGGAATGCCAATGAGAAGAAGCGAATTAAGAAACAATAAAAATTGATGAGTTACGATATTATCATTATTGGAGCAGGTTTATCTGGTATAGGTGCTGCTTGTCATTTGCAACGAAAGAACCCAAATAAAAGGTATAAAATATTAGAAGCTAGAGCAGAAATTGGAGGTACTTGGAGTTTGTTTAAATATCCAGGAATTCGTTCAGATTCAGATATGTACACCTTTGGGTATTCTTTTAAAACTTGGGATGATGATAAATCTTTTGCAGATGCTCCATCAATTTTAAAATATTTAAATGAAGCTTCAGAAGAGTATCAAGTAAAAGATAAAATTACGTTCAATCAAAAAGTAATTTCTTATAATTTTGATACGAAACTAAATTTATGGACAGTTAAAACCATCAATCCTAAAACGAAAGAAGAGCAATCTTATATTTCTCAATTTATCTTTAATGCAAGTGGGTATTACAATTATGACAATGGTTATACTCCAGAATTCAAAGGACTTAAAGATTTTAAAGGAACGTTTATTCATCCACAGAAATGGGACAGAAATCTCAATTACAAAAACAAAAAAGTAGTAGTTATTGGTAGTGGAGCAACTGCTGTAACAATTGTACCTAAAATTTCTGATGAGGTTGCAAAAGTTACCATGCTACAAAGAACACCAACCTATATTGCTGCTTTGCCCAATAGAGATAAAGTTGCGAAATTTATTAAGAAAGTATTACCTAGCAAAATAGCACACACTATTGTTAGAGCAAAAAATATCTTGGCAGATATGATTTTCTATAATTTGTGCAGAAAATATCCAAAAACGATGAAAAAATTCATCTTAAAAGGAATTAAAAAAGAATTGGGTAATGAATTTCCTTTAGAGCCTCATTTTTCTCCAAATTACAGACCTTGGGATCAGCGTTTTTGTTTGGTGCCAGATGGTGATTTTTTTAAAGCAATTAAAAAAGGAAAAGCAGATGTAGTTACAAACACAATCAAAACTTTTGTTGAAAACGGAATTCAATTAACTTCTGGAGAAATTTTAGAAGCTGACATTATTGTGAGTGCTACTGGATTAAAATTACTGCCTTTTGGTGGTGCTAAAATTACTTTAGATGGCAACCCTTTTGATATTACAAAAGAGTTTATTTACAAAGGTTTAATGTTAAGTGGTTTGCCAAACTTCTTTGTTTTTGCAGGTTATACAAATGCTTCTTGGACTTTAAAAAGCGATTTAACGAGTGAATATATTTCACGAGTTTTAAAGTTTATGGAGAAAAATAAATATCAAGCTATAAAAGCAAGAGTAATCGAAGAGGATTTAGGTGAATTACCATTGATTAATTTAGATTCAGGGTATATTCATAGAGCAAAGAATATTCTGCCAAAACAAGGTGATAAATTTCCTTGGAGATTGTATCAAAATTATATTTTAGATTACAAGGTTTTACGCATCAATTCTGTAAAAGATAAAAGATTGGAGTTCAAATAAGCTATAAATCACGTATTTTTGCAATATGTTTAAACCAAGAATAGAATTAAAACCTGAAGATTTTTATACGAATGAACAAGGTTATAAAGTTTTTACAGAAAAATACCATTTAAAGCGTGGTTATTGCTGTAAAAGTGGTTGCAAACATTGCCCTTATGGATATGATAAAAAAACAGATAGTTTCAAATAAACGTGACTTTTCATTAAATTTTGGGTCAAAAAAAAGAAGAAAATAAATCGATAAAAATGATAAAAAGAATATTAGTTTTAGTAATAGCAGTTCAGTTTGCAGGTTGTGCAGAATTACAAAAAGTAGTGAGTCAACTGCCAAATGGAGGGAGTTTGAGTCAAGAGCAAATTGGTAATGGGTTGAGACAGGCTTTAGATAATGGAATAAAAAATCAAGTTTCTAAATTAACTTCTAAAGATGGCTTTTACAGAAACGAATTGGTTAAAATAGTATTACCAAAAGAATTACAGGCTGTAGATAAGGGACTTCGTAAAATTGGTTTAAGCAATATGGCAGATGAAGGTATTAAAGTACTAAATAGAGCTGCAGAAGATGCAGTACAAACTGCAACACCAATTTTTATAGATGCAGTTAAAGAAATTACGTTTAATGACGCTAAAAATATTTTATTAGGTGATAAAAATGCAGCTACAAGTTACTTACAAACTAAAACTGAACAAAAACTATATGAAAGTTTTAGCCCAGTAATTGATCAATCTTTTGCTAAAGTAGGTGCAGACAAAATATGGAGTAATTTAATAAGCAGGTATAATAGAATTCCGTTTGTAAATAAAGTGGATACTGATTTAACGAAGTATGTTACTACAGAAGCTTTAAAAGGAGTTTTTACGATGATTGAAGTTGAAGAAAAAGGAATTCGTGAAAAAGTAGGTTTACGAAATACAGCTTTATTAAAACAAGTTTTTGCTTTACAAGATAAAAGATAAAATAAGTTTACATTTATTTATTTGAATAAGAGGAGATTAATTTAATCTCCTCTCTTTTTGTTTCGTTTTTTTTATTATATTTACTGTAAGCAACTACCCCAAATATTATGTACACAATTAACCAACTAGACAATTATAAAAGGCATCTTAAAGAAAGATATCTTAAGTTAATTGAAAAATCGAACGATTATAAGTTTGAAGATGAAGCTAAAAGTGATTTAGCAGCTTTTAAAGCAATGAAACTTTTAGAAAAATTGAATCAAGTTAGCTATTTAAATAGAGAAGTTACGCTTTATTAACTTTATTCTTTTAAGAAGACTTTATGAAAATGAATTTTATCTGGTAATATAAAATACCATATATTTATATCATAATAAAACCCCTAATATTATGTACTACAAAAAGCAATTTGCTACCCTAAAGAACCGTTTACAAAATCAATATTCTAGACTAATCGAAATCTCTGAAAGCTACAAGTTTTTAGATGAGCCTTTAAGTGATTTAGCAGCTTTTAAAGCAATGAAGCTTATGCAAAAATTAAATAAAGTTAGTTATTTAGATAGAGAAGTTACTATTTAATAAACTGGTATGTAATTGTTTAAAATAATTAAAAGCATATAATAATCGAGTACCATACCAAGAAAAATATTCGCCATCAACCAAAATTATTTCTACATTTTTAAACTCTTCTTGTAAACTTGTAAGGTCTTTTTCTTTAAAAGGATATGGTTCAGAGGATAAAAATATACAATCTAAATCTTGTATTTCTTTTAATTCTGATAATTGTATTTCAGGGTAACGTATTCTTTCTTTAAAAACGTTTTCAAAATTATTATTTTCTAAAAGATGATTGATAAATGTTTTGTTCGCGGCTATCATCCATGGATTTTTCCAGATAAAATATGCCACTCTTTTAGGTTTTTTATCTCTAATAAATTCTAGAAAGTCATTGTTTTTTTGTTGAATTTCTAGAATCAATGTTTTAGCCTTAACATCACAAGAAAAAAGTCTTCCAAAATCATGAATTAACTGTAAAGTATCTGCAATAGTATAAATATCAGAAACATAAGTAGTTGTTATTTCTTTGCATTTGGCAACAATTTCTTTGGTGTTTTCTTCTTTATTGCAGATGATTATATCTGGTTTTAGTTTTGCTATTTTATCAACTGAAATGTTCTTTGTTCCACCTACAACAGTCTTTTCTTTTCTTAATGATTTTGGATGAACACAGAATTTAGTAACACCAACAATAGCATTTTGCAAACCCAAATCAACTAGTAACTCACTAATACTTGGTACAAGACAAATAATCCTTTTAGGAATAGTATCGAGTAAAAGTTCATTACCTATCTGATCTATAAGTTTCATTTATTTAGAATTGTTTCCATTTCAACTTGCAATTTTTTTGCTTGTTGAGTAGCAGCTAATGCATAGTCTTTATTTTTTGATGCATAAATAATTCCTCTTGAAGAATTAATTAACAAGCCAATATTTTCTGATAACCCATATTTACAAACATCTTGCAAATTACCACCTTGTGCTCCAACTCCAGGAACTAATAAAAAAGAATTAGGTATAATTTTTCTGATTTCAGCAAAATATTCAGCTTTTGTAGCACCAACTACGTACATTAAGCTTTCTGAATTTTTCCAATTTTTAGAGGTTTCTAAAACTTGTATGTACAATTCTTTTTTGTCAACTTTTTTTGTTTGAAAATCAAAAGCACCTTCATTAGAGGTCAAAGCAAGCATAATAGTATGTTTATCTTTAAAAGCTAAAAAAGGTTCTACAGAATCTTTACCCATATAAGGTGCAACTGTCACCGAATCAAAAGCTAAATCCTCAAAAAATGCTTTGGCATACATTGTAGATGTATTGCCAATATCTCCTCTTTTAGCGTCAGCAATCGTAAAGATTTCTGGGTAATTGGTATTCAAATATGTAATTGTTTTTTCTAAAGATTGCCAACCCTTTATACCATAAGCTTCATAAAAAGCTGTGTTTGGTTTGTATGCAACACATAAGTGATGTGTGGCATCAATTATGGCTTTGTTAAACTCAAAAATTGGGTCATCTAACTCTAAAAGATGAGATGGAATTTTATTTAAATCAACATCTAAACCAATACATAAAAAAGATTTTTTTTGCTTTATTTGAGTAACTAACTGTGTTGTTGTCATTATTAAAAGTTAAAGTTATACAAAAGTACTTATTTTTAAGAAGCATTTTTGCAATCTTTGTAAGTAATCAATCTATATACAGACAAAATCTTTATGAGAAAAATCTTTTTAATATTATCTATTTTCTTACTAATAAGCTGTTCTGATAATCCAAAACAATTTTCGGAAGAAGCTTTAAAAGACATGGTGCTTACAATAGATGATGCTAAAATGACATTTAGAGAGGTTTTGTATAAACATAAAGGAGAAAAAATTCTGATTGATGTTTGGGCTTCATGGTGTAAAGATTGCATTGTTGGTTTCCCAGAACTCAAAGAATTACAAAAAAAGTTTCCAAAAATTAAATATGTTTTTTTATCCGTAGATAGAAGTAATCCATCATGGAAAAGAGCTGTAAAAAAATACAATTTAATAGGAGATCAATACAATTTTCCTAAAGGTCAAAACGAAGGTGATTTTGTAGATTTTATCAGTTTAGGGTGGATTCCAAGATATTTAGTTGTTGATGAAAAAGGAGGAATAGAACTTTTTAAAGCCACAAAAGTGACTGATAAAGACCTTTTAAAAGCTTTAGAAAAAAGTAAATAAAACGTTGTAGTAAGTATTTTTATTTTGAAAGTATTTTTAAAATTCATTTCTTAATTTAGCAATTATAATTAAAGCGAATTAAAATGAGACAAAAAATAGTTGCAGGTAATTGGAAGATGAATAATGGTAAGAATGAGACAAAATCTCTTATCAACGACTTAAAATCATCAATCAAAGATTTACCATTAGATAATACAAGAGTTATAGTTTCTCCTTCTTATGTTAATTTAACAATAGCAAATGAAGCAGCAGAAAACTCTAAAATTGAAGTTGTAGCACAAAATATGCATCAAGAAAAAAGTGGAGCATATACAGGAGAAATTTCTGCTGATATGCTTAAATCTATTGATGTAAACACTGTAATTTTAGGACACTCTGAAAGAAGAGAATATTTTGGTGAAGATGATGAATTATTAGCTACAAAATTAAATACAGCTTTAGCAAATGACATGGAAGTGATTTTCTGTATTGGCGAAAAGCTAGAAGAAAGAAAACTTGATAACTATCTATTAGAAGTTGGTAGCCAAATAAGAAATGGATTATTTCACATAAAAGATGCTGACTGGCAAAACATAATCATTGCTTACGAACCAGTTTGGGCTATTGGTACAGGTGAAACAGCAACACCAGAGCAAGCTCAAGAAATGCATTCTTTTATAAGAAATGCTATTGCAAAAAGATATAGTAAAGAAATTGCTGATAACGTATCTATTTTATATGGAGGTAGTGTAAAACCAGCTAATGCAAAAGAAATTTTTTCTCAACCAGACGTTGATGGTGGTTTAGTTGGTGGGGCTTCTTTAAAAGCGGAAGATTTTACTGCAATTATTAAAGCTATTTAAAAGGGTTATTCTTTTTTAAAAATATAAATTTGCATCAAGGTTTTAATCTTGATGTTTTTTTTATGGATAATATTTATATAGAATACAACTTTACAATTTTACCCAAAGAACCTGCTACAGAAATTTTGATAGCAGAATTGGGTGTCGTTGGTTTTGAAAGCTTTGTTGAAAATGAAAATGGAGTTACTGCTTATATTCAAAAACAAGATTGGAATGCTTCAATTTTAGAGGATGTTTTTGTTTTAAATTCAGACGAGTTTGATATTAAATATAGTAAAAAGGAAGTAGCTCAAACCAATTGGAATGCAGAATGGGAAAAGAATTTTTCTCCAATTCAAGTTGATAATTTAGTAAGTGTTAGAGCTCCTTTTCATGACAATCCAAACTTAAAATATGATATCGTAATAGAACCAAAAATGAGTTTTGGTACAGGACATCATGAAACTACACACATGATGATTCAACATCTTCTAAATTTAGATTTAACTGATAAAAAAGTGCTAGATATGGGATGTGGTACAGGAATTTTAGCAATTTTTGCTGAAATGAAAGGAGCAAAACCTATAGATGCCATTGATATTGATAATTGGTGTTATCAAAACTCTATAGAAAATGTAGGTAAAAATAATTGTAAACATATTACTGTTTTAGAGGGAGATGTTGGTTTATTGGAAAATAAAAATTATGATGTAATTATAGCCAATATTAACAGAAACATTTTAATAGCAGATATTAATGTATTTGCCAAATGTTTGAATAACAATGGTATTTTACTTTTAAGTGGGTTTTATCAAGAAGATATTTCGTTAATTGAAAGTGAAGCTGTTAAAAATAATCTATCACAACTATTAATTATTGAAAGAAATAATTGGGTAGCTTTAAAATATGGTAAGAGTAAAAAATAATCATTATTTTTGTAGTATGAGTACGAAAGAAAAAATTCAGGAAGAGGTTGATGTGCTTGAGCAAGAAACTCATCAACATGAAATAGTGTTACATAATGATGAAGTAAATACTTTTGATTTTGTCATAGACTCATTAGTTAATGTTTGCGATCATACTTTAGAACAAGCAGAACAATGCACTATTCTTGTGCATTATAAAGGCAAATGCACTGTAAAATCTGGAGAATACAAAGATTTAGAACCAAGATGTTCTAAATTATTAGAGCTAGGTTTATCAGCAGAATTGGTCTAATACATGGAAAATGTATTAAAATACTACGAGTTTTCATCATTTTTCATAGATAATTCTGATATTTTTTCAGGAAATGAAATTTCTTATGCTGAATTAAATACTACCCATTTTTTAATCTTCGAAAAAAAAGAAGAAACGTATAATTTATATGTTTCTAAATATGAGTCTAAAAAAGCTATTGGTGTAAAACCACCAGAAATTCTAGAGATGCTTATAGAAAATTACGATAAAAGTATTCCAGAACATAGATTAGCAATCAAACAATATTTAAACTAAACTCAAGAAATTTCTTGAGTTTTTTTATTTTTTAAAAAAGATGTGACTTATTAAGTTTAATTGTGTCAAATAAATAGGAAGCAATAAAAAAATAAAGAATAATCTAAAAATCAGTTTAGAAAACTTTAAAGTTATAAACGTTTAGAAAAAGAAAAAGATAGTAGTAGTTAGTTTTTATACTAAGTTTGGTTAGACGAAAAGGCCTTGAATATAAATTCAAGGTCTTTTCTATTGGTTTGTTTTTAATGGTAAAACCTCTTTTACCATTCCATATACTAACGTGTCTTTATTCTTTATTATTTCTCTCCATTTTAAGACTTTTATATTTTGGGTAATTCCGTTTTTGTCAACAAATTGAGGAAAACTCTCTACAGAACCTCCAGAAATTGAAACTACTATATCATTTTCATAATACTTTTGCGCAATTTTTTTTGGAAAAGCTTCAAAATTATTTTTACCTATTAAATTATATCTGTCATTATCAAAAGAATGTCCAAATTGTTCTACAAAAGCATTATTAACATATTGCAAGATAAATTGCTCACCCCTTTTTACTTTTTGCCAAACAGGTAAAGGAAAACTTTCATAATTTTTATTAAAAATTAACATACTTTGCTTCACTCCTCTGTTTCTTTCTTTGAGTGCTGCAAATTTAATTTTAAGTATTTCGCTGTTATTCCTTAAAAAATAAGTTGAAGTAGTAAGAATCAATAAAGAAATATAAGTTAATAGTTTATGATTTTTTTCTAAACTAGAAAATGTAAGTAAGAGTTGTTTCGATTTTAAGACTAACGCTTTCATTTTAGTTAGTATTTTTGTTAGGAAATATAACTTCTTTTACCATACCATATATTAAAGTGTCTTGATTGTCTTTAATCTCTCTCCATTTTATTACTTTTAAATCAAGAGTTTTACCAGATTTGTCTTTAAATTTTTCAGTACTCTCTAGTTTTTTACCGGTAATTGATACAGTAACATCATTTTCATAATAGATTTGTGCAATTGAACGTGGAAACAAATCAAAATTAGTTTTACCAATTATTTCGTATTGGCTGTATTTAAAATCATGTCCAAAAAAATCTACATAAATAGGATTAATGTATTGTATAATAAACTTATCACCTCTTTTTACTTTTTGCCAAACAGGTAAAGGAAAACCTTCATAATTTCTATTGAAAAGAATCATGTTGTTTTTAAGATTAGCATTCCTTTGTTGAAGTGTTGCAAAATCAATTTTTATTTCTTGATTTTCAGTTCTTAAAAAGTAAGTAGATACCGTTAAAAATAAAAGTGAAGCATAAGTAATTATCTTATGTTTTTTTTCTAAATTACTAACTGTAAAAAGAATTTGTTTGGATTTTAAACTTAACTTTTTCATACTTTTTTATTTTGGGGGTTAAACAAAAAAGGTATATGGTAGAATATAATTAAACCATTGAATAAATGCTTTATATCTATTAAGAAGTATAAATTGGGGATTATGTTAAAAAAGAAATTTTTAACACAAGAAAAAACAATATTAGCTTTTATTTTATCCATCATTGGGGGAAATAGGATTTACTTAATTACTAATTATCTATATATTTAGAGATAAATGAATATCAAATATAAAGAAAATATCAATAAATAAACTATAATTTTATGTTATAATATAGTTAAGTGTAGATTTTATCAAAATTAAATTATATAAGGGAAAAATTTTAGACGTTTTATTACAATAAAAAAACTCATCTTACAAGATGAGTTTTGTGACCATGGCAGGATTCAAACCTGCAACCTTCTGAGCCGTAATCAGATGCGCTATTCAGTTGCGCCACATGGCCATTTAGCGGGTGCAAATATAGTAGCATTTTTTTAATTTATAAAATAAAAGGTTTTATAAATTTATTTCTTTTTCATATTGCTCAATAATTGGTTGTACTTTGTTTAAATCTTCATTTAAAACAAACAGTTCATCAATAAAATTTGTAATTTCATAACCAGGCAATTTATCTGATTTTACTCTACTGTGAATATTACGTTCATTTAAAATATTTTGAAGTCTTTTCACAATTATAGTACTATTGGTAAAGACTTTGGTATATGATGTCTCCATAAGCTGTTGTTTTTAATCAAGTGAATTTATAGTTACAAAAGCTCTCCAACCAATAATGGCTAATTGAAATTTTGAGGCTTTAGAAATATCGAGTTCTCTTTTTGTAAAAGAGGGTAAGATGAATTTATTAACTTTTGCTAATGTTTTAAAAAATTGTTTTTTCATTACGGTTTGATTAGTCGTCAAATTTAATGAAAAATAACAACTCACTTTTTCAAATGAGTTGTTGTGGTTGGTAGTTTCTTTTTCAATTGTTAATAACCAATTTTGAATGAATAGTTATGGCAATAATTCCCATTTATATTTTTAAAATAGAATGATATAAATGATTTCTGAAATAAATTTAATAAATTTTAAAGCAACAATAATCATAGTAAAATAGTTTTTAAATGTTAGTAAATTAAGTGAATTACGTAATTATTTTGTCAATATATGATGATTGAACTGCCTCTACCAAATAATAATGTTATTATCTTTTAAAGTGATTTATAATATATAATTAAAAAAGTAAATTTAGTTTTAATGTGTAATATTAAATACTTTAATTTAGTTTCATATTAATATTAATTTTTATATTTATTGTAAATATTGTTAGTATGTAAAGGATGGTTTTTGTTGATTTTTGTTTTGTAAAGGGAAATCGATTATTTGTAATGTATTAAAACACAGTTTTCATTTTTCAGTATCAATAAAAAGTGATAAAAAATGTATCTTCGTAAAAAAGAAAATAAATGAATTTTTTGCTAATTATTGGCGGTTTAATTTTATTAGTTTTTGGTGGAAACTGGTTGCTGAAATCTGCGGTTGCTTTATCATTAAAACTTGATATCTCTAAAGTTGTTATTGGTATGACTGTTGTTTCTTTTGCAACTTCTGCACCAGAACTAATAGTTAGCATTAATGCTGCATTAAATGAATCTTCAGATTTAGCATTAGGTAATGTAATTGGCTCTAACATTGCGAATTTAGGACTTGTTTTAGGAATTACACTCCTTTTTGGAAAAATGAATGTTGAAGCTTCTTTTTCTAAAATCAACTGGCCAGTAATGATTATA
Source organism: Polaribacter porphyrae (assembly GCF_002954685.1). Taxonomy (GTDB): domain Bacteria; phylum Bacteroidota; class Bacteroidia; order Flavobacteriales; family Flavobacteriaceae; genus Polaribacter; species Polaribacter porphyrae. The sequence goes on from NZ_MSCN01000001.1 coordinate 3,849,880, forward strand.
GCTTCTTTGATGTTATTTCTTTTTTTATCAAACAATAAAGTTATTTCTAGAATAGAAGGGGTATTATTATTTGGCTTTTTAGTAGCATTTTTAATTTATCTCTTAAAAACTCAAAGTAAGGTAGATTTAGATGAGTTAGAGGATGATGAAGTACCAGTTAGAGGTTTAAAAATAACTATGTATTTAATTCTTGGAGCATTTGGGCTTTGGGGTGGTTCTGAATTACTGATAAAAGGAGCTACTGCTTTAGCCATAGATTTTGGTGTTACAGAACGTGTTATTGCTGTAACTTTAGTTTCTATTGGTACAAGTATTCCTGAATTAGCTGCATCAATTATTGCAGTTATAAAAAAGGAGAAAGCAATATCTTTAGGTAATTTAATCGGCTCCAATATCTTTAATATCCTAGCTGTATTAGGTATTACCTCAATTATAACTCCTGTTTCTGTTTCAGATGAGCGATTGCTAACAAATGATATTTATTGGATGTTGGCAATATCATTCATTATTTTGCCTTTAGTTTTTTTACCAAAAAAAAATGTTTTGAGTTTTAAAGACGGTGTTTTATTACTCATAGGATACTGCTCTTTTATCTACTTAACATTATAGATTTTGTTGAGCTTTTTCTCTTTTGAGAATTTGCAATAAAATCAGCAAAATAAATACTCCTACAAAAGCAAAAGCTGTCATTGCATTCCAAGTAAATTCAAAACCGTATTTATCTATCATATGCATCCCAAAATAGTGACAGAAAATATTAGCTAAAGAAAACGAAATAGCATACATAGCCATATACTCACCTTGGTTTCCTTTTTTACCTCTTTCAATCGCAAAAGAATTAGAAAACGGAAATGCAATCATTTCTCCAATTGTCATGAGTAATATTCCAATTGCTAAAATACCTATCCAATTTGTGAAATTTAATACAATAAAACTAATAGCTATTAAAAATAAGCCGGTTGTAACTAATCGTATTTTAGAATTAACATTATTTTCTAGCCATTTAGTCAAGGGCATTTCAAAAAGAAAAATAAAAAACCCATTAAAACCCATTAATAAACCAATTTCAAATTCAGTTAAAAAACGAGCGTCTTTATAATACAAAGGCATAGTAGAAAAATATTGCATAAAAGTAAACCCAAAAATAAACATGGCTATAAAAAACACCCAAAATGCCTTGTCTTTGTAAACAGATACAGGGTTTTCAACTTTAACAGTATCCAATACTTTTGCTTTTTTCGGATGTAAAACTTGTAGTAGTAAAATTGCTGCTAAAACACAAGTAATTCCATCAATCCAAAATAATGCAAAGTATCCAATACTGGTAATAATTATACCACCAATAGCAGGTCCAGCAGAAAAACCTAAATTAATCGCTAAACGAATAAGGGTTACAGAACGTGTTTTATTTTCTGGTTTACTGTAAGCACTTAAAGCCACAAACATAGCTGGTCTAAAAGTATCAGCAACTAACATCACTAAAAATATACCAGTGCAAAACCCAATAATAGTGTTTACATATTGAAGAAGAAAAAAGAAAACTCCTGTTAATATTAAACTTGTAAACATTACTTTATAATAACCAATTTTATCAGTTAATTTTCCTCCAAGCCATGTGCCAACTACAGAACCTAATCCCCAAAAAGGCATAATCCAGCCAATTTCTTTAAATGTAAAATCAAGACTTTCATTTAAATAAATTGTAAGAAAAGGAATTACCATTGTACCTGCTCTATTAATAAAAGTGATTAATGATAACCACCAAACTTCTATAGAAAGTCCTTTAAAGGTATTGATGTAATTATTGAATAACTTTTTCATTTTTAATTGGTATAATGATTTTAAAAAATAAAAAGTCCGACTTTTTGAGTCGGACTTTTCTACTATTTAGTGTTATATTGATGATATCAAAACAGAATTACAGACCGATTTTTGTGGTTTTTCCACGAAATTTGGGTAATACATGTTAAGACAGTTCTCATTTTTCTTTTATTTACGTTGTAAAACTACATAAAATAATTGAAAGTTGTATTTTTAAAAAATGAAATTTAAAAAACGATTTTTTTATGCAGTCCTAATTCTACTATTACTATTTGTTGCTAACATTTTTATAAGTACTGGTTATTTTAGAACTATAGAAAATAAATTTGAAGGAGAAATCCTTCAAAAAATAAAGATTCCAGGAGCAGAAGACATTACCATCAGTAGAAAAGATAGTTTTGCTATTATTTCTTCAACAGTAAGAAATCATCTCCCAAATGAAAAACAAGAAATAGGAGGTTTATATCTGATAGATTTAAAAAAAGATGGGTTTAAACCAATTCACCTTACCAAAGATTTTAAAAGACCATTTGCACCTCATGGAATCTCTATTTTTCAAAAAGATGGTGTTACTACAATTGCAAGTATCAGCCATACATTAGAAGGAGAATTCATTGAGTTTTTTACTCTAATTAATGAAAAACTAACACATCAAAAAACATTAAAAAACGATTTGATTTTTAGTCCAAATGATATTGTTTTAATTGATGAGAATCGTTTTTATTTTACCAACGACCATAAATATAAAAAAGGACTAGGAAGACTTTTTGAAGATTATTTGGGGTTACCAATGTCTAACGTTGTTTATTTTGATGGTGAAAATTATATTGAAGTCGCAGACGGAATTGCTTATGCAAATGGAATTAATTTTGATACAAATAGAAATTTACTTTTTGTTGCTTCTCCTCGAAAATTCCTAATAAAAGTGTATAAAAAAAATGAAGATGGAACTTTAGATTTTATAGAAGATATAGATTGTGGAACAGGAGTTGATAATATAGAACTTGATGAAAACAATCAACTTTGGATTGGCGCTCACCCTAATTTGCTGCATTTTGCAAGTTATGCAAAAGGAAAGAAACAATATTCGCCATCTGAAATTATTAAAATACAATACAAAAATAAAGGTGATTATTCTATTCAACAAGTTTATATGGAAGATGGTTCTGAAATGTCTGGCTCAACAGTTGCAGCTCCTTTTAACGATTTAATTTTTACAGGGAATGTAATGGATAATCATTTTTTGATTTTAAAAAAAAGAAACTAATTCGGTATTTTTACTACATGAAAAATAATATAATTTCCTTAACCCTTTTATTGGTATTATCTTGCAATTCACAAGATAAAAGACCATTAGTTGGTAAAACTGAATATCAACAAAAATTGAATGCAAGTTATAAAGACGCATCAACATCGCCTTTAAAGAAGAAAGATTTAAAAAACTTTAAAGGATTAGATTTTTTTCCTGTTGATAGTTCTTTTATGGTAACTGCAACATTAATTAGAACTGAAAATGCACCAACTTTTCAGATGGCAACTTCAACAGATAGAAAACCTTTATATAAAGAATATGGAGTGCTAAAATTTAATCTAAAAGGAAAAGATTTAGAGCTAACTATTTATCAAAGTCAAGATGATTTACGTGATGAAAAATACAAAAACTATCTCTTTTTGCCTTTTACAGATAATACTTCTGGTAATGAATCTTATGGTGGAGGACGTTATATGGATGTAATGACAACAGATATTAAAGATAATAATACAATACTTTTAAACTTTAATAATACTTATAACCCATATTGTGCTTATAATGATCGATATTCTTGCCCATTAGTACCAAGAAAAAATCATTTAGATATCGAAGTTAAAGCTGGGGTTCAAGTTTTTGAGAAGCATTAAAGTTTACTTGTATCATTTCGAATGAAACGCAGTAGTATTGAGAAATCTCTTTTTATTTTTCAGAAATGGTTTGAGGATTTGTAGACCTTTCTTGATTTCGTTTCATTTTACTCAAAAAGAAACTATGAATTTTACATCATTTTAAACATCTAAAGAAATACTGCCAGCTAAATCTAATTCAATCGCTTTTTCTAAATTATCTAAATGAGGCTTTCTAACTTTAAGTTTTGTTTCTGCATGTGCTTTTTTATTAACTTGGCTAAATAATTGAGCAACTTTTATAGCAGTTGGTAAAAGTAAATCTTCAGGTACAATAGTATCTAAAAAGCCAGCTATTATTGCATCTTTTGGGTTAAAAATCTCGCCATTGTTTACACTTCTGTTTAAATAAACTTCAGACAAACGAGATTTTGCAATGGCAATACCTGCATAATGCATGGTCATGCCAATTAATACTTCATTTAAACCAATTTTAAAATCACCTTGAGTACCAATTCTATAATCTGCACTTAATAGTAAAAATGCACCTTTAGCAATAGCATGCCCATTACAAGCCATAATTATTGGCATCGAAAAAGACAACATTCGTAAAGAAAGTTTCGAGCCTTTTGTAACCAATTCTAATGCAGCTTTTGGTGAAGTTTTCATCACTTTTAAATCAAAACCACCAGATAAAATTCCTGGAGTACCTGTTATTATAACTACATTTTGATCTTTTTTGGCTTGGTCTAGAGCATTATTTATCCCATCAATTACTTCATGGGAAATAGCATTTGCTTTTCCGTTATTTATTGTGATGATTGAATAATTTTCTTCTGATTTATAGGTTACAAATTCGTTCATTTTCTTTAATTTAATTCGTTCTTAATTATACTAGAACTTGACATTTATATAAATTTAACTAAATAGATCCCTGCAAAAACCGCTAAAAACCCAACTACAAAACTAGCAATTGTATAGAAAGCAAAAGAGGTAAAATCTCCAGATTTTAAGAATACATGATTTTCGTAAGCAAAGGTAGAAAATGTAGTAAAACCACCACAAAACCCTGTTGCTAATAACAATGTTTGACTTTGATTTAAGGTTTCGCTTTTTGCAGCATATCCTAATATTATTCCAATTAACAAACTACCTAAAATGTTTGCAACAAAAGTTCCATAAGGAATTCCATTTTCAGAGTTGTTTAGCCATTTGCCAGCTAAAAAACGTAAAACGCTTCCTAAACCACCACCAATAAAAACGAGAATTAAATTTTTCATTTTAGTTCTAAATCATCAGCGTCTTTCCAGTTTTTTTTGTCAACTATAACTCCTTTATTTAAAATCATAAAACCTGGATTGGCTCTAATCATTGTTTTTAAAGTAGTCTCATCACAAAATAAAACTTCAAATGGAAAATTAAATTTCTTTTTTGTTAAATCAATAAGATCAGAAAAAGAAGCAGAAACACCATAAACTTTGTAGCCTTTGCTAATCGCTTTCTTACTTATTTTCTCGATTTCTTTTAACCCTTCAAAATCAGATTTATCAATACTAGATATAATGACAAGCATTACTTTATCCATTTTTAAGATTTGTGGAGCTAAATCATTTTGAGCATCTTCTAAAAAGAAATCGTGTACAGGAGGCAATTCTCCATCATTTTTATACTCCATTCCTTCAGGAATACTTTTACCAATAGCATACGCTCTGAAGTCTATAATTGGTAAATGATTTAAAACGTAATAGGTAATTCCACTTGATAAAAGTAAGCTTATAAATACTATTAAACTAGGCAAACTTGTGCTTGTAATTGGTTTAATATATTTAATTTTTGCACCAATAAAAAAGATGAGAATCGTTAGAATCACATCTTTGGTAAAGGTTTGCCAAGGTGTTAGTTTAATTGCATCGCCAAAACAACCACAATCTGTAACTTTATTGTAATAAGCAGAATACCAAGTTAAAAATAAGAAAAGTAAAATTATTAATTTTAAACTGTTTATGGTAAATTTCGCCTTCCAACCTACCAATAATGCAATACCTAAAACAATTTCTGCGATAATTAAAAAGATGGCAAAATGCAAAGCATAAGGAATTAAAAATTCCATATTTAAAACACCTTCAGAAAAGTATTCTTCAAATTTATATTGAGAACCAATAGGATCTACCAATTTAACAAAGCCCGAAAATATAAATAAGGCACCTACTATTATTCTTGCTATTTGTACTAAATTGTATGTAAGTTTGTTTTTTGATTTTTTCATTTTTAGAAATTTTTAGATAAGAGGTAAGCTCATTTTATTACTCCAAATGTATCATCGCAAAAACTGCATAATTAATCATATCTTGATAATTGGCATCAATACCTTCAGAAACTAACGTTTTTCCTTTATTATCTTCAATTTGCTTTACTCTTAATAGTTTTTGAAGAATCAAATCAGTCAAACTAGATACACGCATATCTCTCCAAGCTTCACCATAATCGTGATTTTTATTTAGCATTAAATCTTTGGTGATTTGACTATGTTTATCATATAATTTAGTGGCTTTTTCTGTTGATAAATCAAGGTTTTCAACAACACCCAATTCTAATTGAATTAAAGCCATAATTGAGTAGTTTATAATCCCAATAAATTCAGATTTTTCGCCTTCATCTACTTTTCGAACCTCATTTTCTTGCAGTTGACGAATTCTTTGTGCTTTAATAAAAATTTGATCTGTTAAAGAAGGTAAACGTAAAATACGCCAAGCAGAGCCATAATCAGACATTTTTTTGATAAATAAACTTCTGCAATCTTCTATTACAGCATCGTATTGTTTTGAGGTGTCTTGCATTTCTTTGGTAAAACTATTTCTTCAAAAATAGTAAAACTTAAACGCAATTCATTTATTTTTACTGTGAATTTATCAACGAATAAGATGAAAAGAATTGTTGTTTTCTGTGGTTCAAGTTTAGGATTTAATCCTGTGTATAAACAGGCTGCAATTGAGTTAGGAAATGCATTTGTAGAAAAAGAAATTGGATTGGTTTATGGTGGAGGAAAAATAGGAATGATGGGAGTTTTAGCGGATTCAATTTTAGCTAAAAATGGAGAAGTGATTGGTGTAATTCCTAAATTATTAGAGAAAGAAGAAGTTGTGCATTCTGGAGTAGAGGAAATGATTGTTTGCAAAACAATGAGCGAACGCAAAGTAATAATGAGCAAATTAGTAGATGGTTACATTACGTTGCCTGGAGGTTTTGGAACTTTAGATGAACTTTTTGAAGCTCTCACTTTAAATCAACTTCACATTGAGCAAAAACCAGTAGGGTTGTTAAATATCAATGGTTTTTTTGATGCTATTTTAGTTCAGATTGATAAAATGGTTGAGGAAGGTTATGTAAAACCAGCAAACAAAAAACTATTAATTGTTGCGAATACAGTTGATGATTTATTAGAAAAAATGAATAATTATAAAGCACCAGAAATAAGTCACGTAATTCATAAAGTAGTAAGTTAAATGACTATAAATTGTAAAGGAATATTGATTGATTTATCATCGCCAAAAGTGATGGGTATTTTAAATATTACTCCAGATTCTTTTTATGATGGAGGAAAATATAAAAATGAAAAAGCTATTTTAAATCAAGTTGAAAAAATGTTGACAGAAGGTGCCACTTTTATTGATGTTGGAGCTTATTCTTCAAGACCTGGAGCCAAACATATTTCTGAAGAAGAAGAGTTAAAAAGAATTGTTCCTGTAGTTGAATTGTTGCTTAAAAATTTTCCTGAAATTGTACTTTCTATAGATACTTTTAGAAGTAGAGTTGCTGATGTTACGATAAAGTCTGGAGCAGCTATTGTAAATGATATTTCTGGAGGAAATATGGATGCAAATATGTTTAAAACAGTTGCTAATTTGCAAGTGCCATACATTTTGATGCATATGTTAGGGACTCCACAAAATATGCAACAAAATCCTGTTTATGATGATATTGTAAAAGATATTATTTCATTTTTTGCGAAACAAATCTTTGAATTACATCAACTAAAATTGAACGACGTAATTATTGATGTTGGTTTTGGATTTGGAAAAACCATTGCCCATAATTATCAAATATTAAAAGATTTGTCTTTATTTAAAAGTTTAGAAGCACCAATTTTAGCTGGTGTCTCTAGAAAATCGATGTTGTATAAAACTTTAGATATTTCTGCACAAGAAGCTTTAAATGCAACCACATCTGCAAATACAATTGCACTTTTAAATGGTGCAAACATTTTACGTGTACATGATGTAAAAGAAGCTGTTGAGGCTGTGAAAATTGTTGAGCAGGTAAGTTAATTTGTTATTTCGACCTTGTGTAGAAATCTTTATAACCAAACTTGAGATTTCTCAATTCCACTTCGTTTCATTAGAAATGATACATGAATTCAACAAAAAAGACCCTCAAAGTGAGAGTCTTTTAAAATATTTAATAAAGAATATTATAAAGCTTTTAACCAAGCATCTCTTAATTTTTTCTTTGGATTTGTATCAGGTAAGTCTTCAATCACTAATTTTTCTACTTCTGTTTTACCTTTCATAAAATCGCCTTCTAATTTTAGTTTTTCTCCATTTCTTAAAACTTCAAAAGAAATTTTATCTCCAGCTTTCCACTGCATAGATTGTCCTATAAAGTTTCTAATATTTTTTAAGTTTACTTCTTGTCCATTTACAGATTTTAAAACATCACCACTTTTAACACCTAAAGCTGCTAAAGCTGTATTTTTTCTTTTCGTAAAAAATATTTCTTGTTTTCTGTTAGCAGATAAAAATATTTGTCTGTTACTATCTAAAAAATATCCAGTATCAACTGTTTCAATTTTTTTAACTACCCCAACCTTTTGTAACAATGCGTCATAATTTATAGCAACATTCCCTGTTAAATGTTTGTCGAAAAAAGTACCTATAGAAGGATAGGTCATCTCCACAATTTGAGCTAAAATTTCATCATCTTTAAATGGTATATTTCTACCAAATTTATCTGATAAATCTTTCATTAAATTACGTACACCATAAGCACCTTTGCTTTCTTCTCTTAATAAAATATCTAAAGACATTCCTATTAAAGCTCCTTTCTGGTATACGTTTCCATAATTTTTAGCATACTTATCTTCCAATATGTTTTTACTCATTTTTGTAAAAGACATTGTATCATTAAAACGCATTGAATTTGCAATTTTACCTTTCATTTTATCAATAAATTCTTGTTCAGATATTAAACCTTGATTTACTTGAAAAAGATTTGCAAAATATTCTGTAATACCTTCATACATCCATAAATGTTTAGACATATTTGGTTCACTAAAATTAAACGAATGAATTTCTTCTGAATGCACAGATAAAGGCGTTACAATATGAAAAAACTCGTGAGAAATGGTTCCATTAATCATTCCATTTGCTAATTGCTCTTTTGTATATGTTTCTGGATAAACCACAGTTGTTGATGATAAATGCTCTAAAGCACCAAAACTTCTCCATTTATAAACTGTTGGATCAAATAAATACACTAGAATGTTATATTCATTTGTAGTTTTAAAATCTTTTAGAAAATTAGTTTGGGCTTCAACCATTTTCTTTAAATCAGCCTCCATATCTTTTGCTGAATGTTTATTATTTGGAGAATATACAGCTAAAGAAACTTCAACACCATTTACTATAAAATTTACAGTATTTAATGGAGCATACATAATTGGGTTGTCAGAAATCTCATCATATCTAGAAGCGTAAAATACATCTTTGGTATTATCTTCTTTAGTTGTGTTTTTATTGATTAATGAAGAAGTTTCATACAAATCTGCAGGATGAGAAATTGTTAAATTATAAGGCATTTCTTTCTTTCCTTTAAAATAACCTACAAAACCAGGTAGATTTAAAAAGAAGTTTTTTCCTTCTTCAATATTTGTTCCAGCCATTACATAAATTCCATGTTTTTTTTCTGAATCAAAAGTATCATCAACCCAATAGGTAATTTTATCCATTTTTGTAGCATCAGTAATTAACCAAGAATTGGGATTTAATTTGCTTACTTTCATTTCATTACCATCATAATCAAACGCTTTTATATCAGAGACAAATTGACCATAATCACTCATAGCATAAGTTCCTGGAACAATTGCTGGAATCTGATATATAATAGTTCGTTCATTAATTTTTGTTGGATTTACTTCCACTTTTACTTTATCATCAACAACTGTATTCAAGTCGATAGCAACTTCAATACTATCTTTTTTGCCAGCTATTTTTGATGAAGCACAGCTCCCTAAAAAAGCGATAGTAATAATGGCAACAATTATTTTTTTCATTTTTTTGATTTTAATTTTTGCAAAAGTATTAGATTTTTAAGGTGTACCATAGGAATTAACAAAACTTTGGCAGAAAATACAAGCTTATTTTTTGATTTAAAAAAAAAGTGAAAGTCAACTTTAAAACTATTATTTTTGCAAACTATGCAAGAAACGAAAAAACATCAATTAACAGATTGGTTACCAACCACAAAGAAAGAAGTAAAGATTCGTGGATGGGAACAATTAGATGTTATTTTATTCAGTGGAGATGCATATGTGGATCACCCATCATTCGGACCTGCTGTAATTGGACGAATTTTAGAAAGTTATGGTTTAAAAGTGGCAATTGTACCACAACCAAGTGTGAATGATAATTTGCAAGATTTTGAAAAATTAGGCAAACCCAGATTATTTTTTGCAGCAACTGGAGGCTGTATGGATCCTATGGTTTCCAATTATACAGCCAGTAAAAGAAGACGAGATAAAGATGCATACACTCCAAATGGAGACAAAGGTTTTAGACCAGATTATGCAACTTCTGTTTATAGTAAAATATTAAAAGAAAAGTTCCCAGATGTACCTGTTTTAATTGGTGGAATTGAAGCCTCTTTAAGACGTGTAACACACTATGATTATTGGTCTGATAAGCTCTTGCCAACCATTTTAGAGACTTCGAAAGCAGACATGTTGGTTTATGGAATGGGTGAACAACCTTTGCGCGAAATTGTAGAATTGTTGCAAAAAGGTGTTCCTTTTTCAAGTTTAAAAAACATCAAACAAACTGCAGTTTTAATCAATCAAAAAGAAGAAAAAATCCCTGTTGTGAACAATTGGGATGATGTAACTATCAATTCTCATGAAGCTTGTTTAGCTGATAAAAAAACATTTGCATCGAATTTTAAAACGATAGAACAAGAATCAAATAAATTAAAAGCAAGAAGAATTTTTCAGGAAGTAGGAGAGAGGACTTTAGTTATAAATCCACCTTTTCCAACAATGACAGAAGCAGAAATTGATGGTTCTTTTGATTTACCTTACACAAGACTTCCTCATCCAAAATACAACAAACGTGGGCCAATACCTGCGTTTGAAATGATAAAATTCTCTATAAATATTCACAGAGGGTGTTTTGGTGGTTGTAGCTTTTGTACCATTTCTGCACATCAAGGAAAATTTATAGCAAGTAGAAGTCAAGAATCGGTTTTAAAAGAGATTGATAAAGTGGCAAATATGCCAGATTTTAAAGGTTATTTGTCTGATATTGGTGGACCTTCTGCAAATATGTACAAGATGAAAGGTAAAGTACAATCTATTTGCGATAAATGTGTTGCACCAAGTTGTATTTCGCCTGTAATCTGTTCTAATTTAGACACGTCTCACAAGCCTTTAACAGAGTTATATCAAGCAGTAGATAAACATCCAAAAATTAAAAAATCTTTTATTGGAAGTGGAATTAGACACGATATGCTAGTGCCTGAATTTAATAAAAATGCAGATGCAAAAGAACTGGATGCTTATACAGAAGAGGTAATGACCAAACACGTTTCTGGGCGTTTAAAAGTGGCTCCAGAACATACGTCTGATCCTGTTTTAAAGTTGATGCGTAAGCCTTCTTTTACCTATTTCCATAAGTTTAAAGAGCGTTTTGACAGAATCAACATAAAGAAAAAATTGAACTTACAGTTGATTCCTTATTTTATATCAAGCCATCCTGCAAGTGAAGTAGAAGATATGGCAAATTTGGCAGCTGAAACTAAAAATATGGGCTTTCAGTTAGAACAAGTTCAAGGTTTTACACCAACTCCAATGACAGTTGCAACTGTGATTTATTATTCAGGATATCATCCTTACACGTTAAAACCTACAAGAACTCCAAAAACAAAAAAGGAGAAAGAAGACCAGCATAAATTTTTCTTTTGGTATAAAAAAGAAAACAAAGATTGGATTAAAAGAACATTGAACAAAGTTGGAAGACAAGATTTATTAAAAGTTTTATTACCAGAAAATAAATCTTGGCAGAAAAATAAAAAAGCAAAAGCGGCAAAAAACACTTTTGATGATGCTGTTCCTTTTAATAGAAGAAAGAAAAAAGTGAGTAGAGCTCCAAAAAAAAGAAGGTAATTTTAATTTTTCGCTAACGTTTATGTATATGGTTTGTTGCGTATTTCAAGCACCTAATTTAGTAAATAATTACCGACCAAGAAAGTCCACGAGGACTTTCGTAAGTAGGCAAGAAGCCAGCAATAAATTATATACGGTGTTGTAGCACGTTATTTTTCTAATATTTTTTTTAGTTCAAAATCTTTGTGATATTGCTTAATTAAAGTTTCAATTATTAATTGACTTTCTTTGATTATTTTTTCAGCCGTTGATTTCTCTTTAAACTGACCACTGTGTGCAATACTGTTTCTTTCTTGATTTATGTTTTGAGCTTTTGTATTTAATTTTTTTAATTCTTTCTCAAAATCAGAACCTTTAAAAATTGGAATTAGAAGTTTATCAAATTTACCTCTAATTCCATTTGCCCAAATTAATAGATGAGAGACAAAGTCTGAATCATTATTCTTATTGTTTTGCAGCTCATTCCGAATTACAAGGTTTGCACTCAATTCAACTGATGTTGAAGCACGTAAAATTACAGTAGACCATTCTTTTCTTTCATAAAGTCCATTTACTTTATTCCAGTTTGATTTAATTTTTTCTAAATCACTTCTTTCAGAGTAATCTTTTTTCATAATTATATTACTGTTTTTTCATTATTAAAGGCTTGACTGAAGTTGGTGCTGTAGTCCATTCAATTTCTGTGTCTGAAATTTTTATAAATTCATAAAGAACTTCGTGGTCAATACTTGGACGTGCTGGATCATGATATTCTATTTCGATTGAATATCTATTGTCAAGAATTATTTCTTTTACAAAATCAGATTGTTGATTCAAGTAATCACGACCATTCAAACTTGATGTTGTGCTTTCCTTTATATTTACTTGTTCACTACCTTGATTCATTCTAATTGCATTTCCATCTGTAAAAATCCAACCATAATCATTGTTTCCAATAGATTCTGAATACCAAGTTCCGTTTATCCAAGCAGGGGGATTCAAAATGACTTCTAATTTAGTTTTAGTTTCTTCTTCGTTTGAAGAGCAAGATAATAGTGTGATAATTCCAACAAATAATAATAATTTTTTCATAGTTTTTCGTTTTTGGGTTAATGTGCTACAACGTGTTAACGAATATGTGTCGTTTTAATGACTTATATTCGAAGTTAGCGAAGTTATATTTTTTTAAGTTTAGAAACAAACCAAACTATTTCTTGTTTTAAAAAAATACTTACCTTTAAAAACAACTATTTAAACTTTTATGAAAACTACAAAACTATTCATTTATATTTTTAAATTTTCAATAGCTGCTTCTGCACATCGTTCGCCATCCATAGCTGCAGAAATAATACCACCTGCATAACCACCACCTTCTCCACAAGGAAATAAACCTTTAATTTCTGGATGCTCTAAATTTTCTTTTCTAGGGATATTTACTGGTGATGAAGTTCTAGATTCAACACCTATAATATTAGCTTCGTTTGTATTATATCCGTGCATTTTTTCACCAATTTGAGCAAATCCTTTACGTAGTTTTCCTCCAATTGCTTTTGGTAATAGTGAGTGTAGAGGAGACGATTTTAAGCCTGGTTGGTATGAAGTTGGATTTAATTCTGGAGATAATTTTCCGTTAATAAAGTCGGTAACTCTTTGTGCAGGTGCAGTTTGTGATCTTCCACCAGCTGTAAATGCCAATCTCTCTAAATCCTTTTGATATTGTAACCCTTTCAAAGGCCCGAATTTTTCGTATTTATACAAATCTTTATCAGCATTAATTTCTACTACAATACCAGAATTTGCAAATGCATTATTTCTTTTAGAAGGTGACATACCATTAACAACAACCTCTCCATTAGAAGTAGCTGCAGGAACTATAAAACCTCCTGGACACATACAGAAAGAGTATACGCCTCTATCTTTTACTTGCTCAACCCAACTATAAGCTGCAGCAGGTAATAATTCATGACGATTTCCTTTACAATGATACTGAATGCTATCAATAATTTGTTGAGGATGTTCCACACGCACTCCCATAGCAAATGATTTTGCTTGTAGTGCTATGTTCTTTTTGTGTAACAATTCAAAAATATCTCTTGCAGAATGGCCTGTTGCAAGAATTAAAGCTTTTGTAGAAAACTCACGACCATCTTTTAATACAACAGCTTGTACTTTATTTTGTTTGATAGTAATATCAACAACTTTAGATTCAAAGTGAACTTCACCACCATATTTTATGATGTTTTCTCTAATTTTTGCAATAATTTTCGGTAATTTATTTGTTCCTATATGTGGGTGTGCATCAATTAATATTTGCTCTGTAGCCCCATGATAAACAAGGTTTTCAAAAATTCTACGCACATCTCCACGTTTTAAACTTCTAGTATATAATTTACCATCAGAATATGTGCCTGCACCACCTTCACCAAAGCAGTAGTTAGAATCTTCATTCACGTTATGAAACTGATTAATTTCACGCAAATCTCTACGTCTTGCTCTAACATCTTTACCACGTTCTAAAACAATAGGTTTGTAGCCCAATTCTATACATCGCAAAGCTGCATACATTCCAGCAGGACCAAAACCTACAATATGAATTTCAGGTTTGTTACTTACATCTTTATAATTAAATTGATATTCAGAATTTTCTGGAGCTGGTTCTTTAATATAAACAGCTACTTTGTAATTAAAGTATATTTTCGGATTTCGAGCATCAATAGATTTACGCAAAACTTTAATAGCACTAATATCCGATTTTGGTATGCTTAAAAACTGTGCAGCTTTAATTTCTAGAATATTTGCTTTTGTTTCTTCTTGTAATTTTACTCTAAATTGAACCTCTTTTACCATAGCACAAAAATAGTTGAAAAGCTTAAATAAAAATAGGAATGTTTTTTAGGTTTATGCATAAAAATTTGCTAAACTATTTCTTAACAGCAATCATCATATGAGGACTAAAAGGTAACAAATACTCATCGTTTTGAGTTAAATTTTGTAACGCTTTTAAGGTTTTCGACTTTTTCTTGTCTAACATATTTGCAAAATATTCGTTGTCTAACCAAATCATACCTTCTACTGCAAATAAATTGATGAACTCTAAATCTTGCTCTAAAAACTCTTCTTTTAATTCTTGTGGTTTATGATAAAAAGCATCAGCTAATAAAAAAGGAAAATCTTTTGGTGCATTGTGAATTCCAGTGGTTAGTTCTTGTTTGCACATTTCAAAAAAGGAATTGGCGTGAATCATTCCATTCATTAAACCTACTACTGTTGATGCTGTTGCATTTATGGCAAATCCTAAAATAATCCCTCCTTTTTTCAAAACCCTTTTTGCTTCTAAAATAGCAGAAATTCTATCTTCTCTATTTTGTAAATGATATAAAGGGCCATGCAGAATAATTAAGTCAGCAAATTCATTTTTGTAGGGTAATTTTTGAGCAATTCCTTTCGTTACAGAAAATGGGTTATTCAATTTATTAGCTCTTTTTTCAGCAAGTTTTATATGTTTTACAACAGGTTCTATTAAATGTACAGTATGATTATTTTTAGCAAGCCATTCACTATATTTTCCTGTACCACCACCAACATCAATTATAATTAAATTTGGTTTAGATATATGTAATTGAATGAGTTCTTTTATTCGTTCAAATTCAAAAATCCCCATTCCTTTCTCAAGACGAGTCTCTTCTGAAGCTTTGTTGTAAAAATCGTCTAATTCTTTACTGATAAGTGGCTTTCTTTTCATTTTATGTATTAATGAGACCTCTTCATTTATTTAGAAATAATAAATTAAATTTTATCCTCTTAAATGTTTATCAAAAAAAGCAATGGTTCTTTCCCAAGACAAATCTGCAGCTTCTTTATCAAACCTTGGAGTTGTGTTATTATGAAAACCATGATTTGCATTCGGATAAAAATGTGCAGTATGCTCAATTTTATTCTCTTTTAATACTTTTTCAAAAGCTGGCCAACCTGCATTTACTCTTTTATCTAATTCACCATATTGTAATAATAAAGGCGATTTAATTTGTGCAGCCATTTCATCATTAGGTTGTCTTCCATAATAAGGAACTGCTGCACTTAAACCTGATACTTGAACAGCCATCATATTAGAAATCCATCCACCAAAACAAAAACCAACTACACCAACTTTACCTGTACAGTTTTTATGATTTTTTACATAATTATAGGCAGCAATAAAGTCTTCTAACATTTCCAAACGATCTCTTTTTCTTTGCATTGTTCTTCCTTCATCATCATTTCCAGGATAACCACCTAAAGGAGTTAAAGCATCTGGTGCTAAAGAAATGAAACCTTCTAAAGCGGCTCTTTTACCTACATCTTTTATATATGGATTCAAACCTCTATTTTCATGAACAACAATAATTCCTGGGAGTTTACCAGTAGTATCTTTTGGAATAGATAATAAGCCATCAATTTTTAATCCTCCTTTAGGAGAATCGTAAGTAATCATTTCTGAATCTATTCTAGGATCATCATCTTGAACAGTGATAGAATCTATATAATTTGGAGAAATAAAACTTAACAAAGCAGGTAAAGTTATTGCACCAACAGCATATAAAGAGAGTTTTTCAAGAAATTGTTTTCTTGTTAATTTATTGTGTGCATAGTCATCGTATAAATCAAATACTTCTTGACTTATATCTTCTTTTTTAAGTTGAATCATTGTTGAGGTTATAATAAATTATTAATTCCTCTAATATAATTAAAAATTGATGATTCGTTTTCTTAAATTAATTACAAACCTTACAATCTTCTTTTTCTTTGATTTCTCCAACTAAATTACCATCAGAATTTAGTTGAAACCCACAACAATCCATAAATCCTTTAGCTATAAGTTTTCTTGCACGTTGAATTTGTGATTTTGTAGTTGATAAGCTTTGTTTTAACTGAAAAGCAACTTCTTGTTGTTTTAATCCTTTTATATCTGATAAAAATAGAGGATCTCTATATTTTTTTGGTAAGTTTTTTAAGATGCCTCTTAAACAATCTTTTTCTGTATGAATGTTTTCTGTTATTGATTCTTCGCTTTCAAAATGAGCAATTTCAAATGTTTTATTTGTTTTATTCCAATAATCAATAATTGAATTTCGAGCAATACTAAAACACCAAGATTTTAGTTTGGTAATATCTTTTAAAGTATGCAGCTTGGTGTGTATTTTAATGAAAGTATCCTGTAAAATATCATCAGAAATAGTTTTATCTTTTACTTTGCTGATGATAAAATATTTTAAATCGTCAGAATATGATGTCCAAACTTGTTTTGTTGTCATCCTTAACAATTACAATTTGTACAAGTACAACTTATGCAAGTACAGTTTTTACAATTATCAATTTTACAAGCTTCACAAGTACAAGTACATTCATTTTTATAGTTTTTCATTTTATTAGTTTTAATGTTCATATAATAGACAAACAAAATTTAAAAAAGATGCAAAGGATATGTATTTTATTTTGAACGAGAACCCACAAATTGATCTGATTTCAATTTAAACAACACATTAAAAGTGGTTAAACTACCATAGATTCTTGTGATATATTGCTGTAAATCAATTTTATCTTGGTCGTCTAAAGTTTTACTAGAATTAATTTTTTGCTCCATCACTCGAATTCTGTCTCTAACCATTACAATTTTATGGAAAAACGTATCAATGGGAATTTCTTTATCTGCTAAATTAGAATCTGCAGGTCTTAAAATTAAAGATCCTTTTTTCCATCTGTCTGCTATTGGAGTAATTTGAGTAACATCAGACCATTTTTGTAAAATCTCTTTTAATGATTTTTCCACTTCATAAAAACTAACAGTATCTACTTCATCTTCAACAGCTTCAATCACTTCGAAATCACTGCCAATATCAATGGTTTCTAATCCATTTTCTAAAAAAGTTACCCAATAATGTTTAGAAGTAACATTTGTAACTACACCTTTACCAAATTCTGAATGTTCAATTCTCGAGCCTATTCCTAATAATTTCATTTTAGTATTTTAATTTTTAGGGAAGATAAATAACTTCTCTATTCTATCAAATTATTTTATTTTCAATAATTATTGAAAGTTTAGAAAATAATTGTATATTTGTCATATGAAATTAGATGAAGCAAAAAATAAATACATTCAGACTTGGGGAAGTTTAGCTACTTCTTGGGGAATTAACAAAACTATGGCTCAAGTTCATGCTCTGTTGCTTATTTCTACAAAACCATTATCTGCAGAAGATATTATGGAAACATTACAAATTTCTAGAGGAAATGTAAATATGAATGTTAGAGCACTAATTGATTGGGGAATTGTACAAAAAGAATTGGTAATAGGTGAGCGTAAAGAGTTTTTTGTTGCAAATAAAGATATGTGGGAATTGTTTAAGCAAATTACTAAAGAACGTAAAAAAAGAGAGATTGAACCTGTGTTAAAAATATTAGCTGACTTACAAATTGTGGAAGAGACTACTGATGAAGCTACAGCTTTTAAAAAAGTTTTAAATGATTTATCTAAAGTAACCACAACTGTAAATGGAATTTTAGATAAGGCTATAAAAGCTGATGAACATTGGCTATTGTCTAACTTTACAAAAATGGTAAAAAAGTAAAAAAATTTGAATACAAACTTTCAAAAATTTCTGAAAGTTTTAAATACAGATATTATGGAAATTAGATTAGCAAAAAAACTATATACCATTAATTTAGTTGTATTTGTAATTACTATTAGTTTAATGATAACAATTTACTTGGGTTTTTTAATTGAAATTCTATTAGGATTCATTCAGGTTTTAAGTTCATTTTGCTTGTTATTTGTTTGGAAAAGAATAGGAAAGGAAAATCAGAGAAAGATTTTTATATATTGGAAAATGGTTATAGTTTATTTCATCTTATGGTTTTTATTTGATTGGAAATTTTTGAATGATTGGATTATATATTTAGTAGGTATAGGTTTAATCCCTCTATGTATTGCTTGGTACTTTATAAGCATTTTGAAATCAATTAATAAGGGAAAAAATGATGGATAAGAATAGAAGGTATTGGTTATTAACTATTTTAATATTAGTAGTTTGGTTTATAAACGGATTCTACTGTAAAATCTTAAACCAAGTTCCAAGACATCAAGAAATTGTTAGTAGAGTTTTGAGTGATGAATATGCACGAGAAATTACATTTACAATCGGAGTTTTAGAAGTATTTATGGTAGTTTGGATTTTGAGTAATTATAAATCAAAATTTAATGCAATTTCACAAATTATTATCATAATTACAATGAATATTATCGAGTTTATTCTCGCAAAAGAGATACTACTTTTTGGTAGCTTAAATTTAATATTTGCAACTTTATTTTGCGGAATCATCAACTATCAAGAATTCATTTTAAAAGAAAAATGTTATGCTTAAATCACTCAAAAATCATCCTTTTGCTGTAGAAACTCATTTTAAAAGTTCTATCGTTTTCACATTTGCTATTCCTAAAGAACAGTTAGAAAAATTCATTCCAGAATGTTTAGAATTAGATCTTTTTAAAGACAAATGGGCATTTATTGCAGTTGCTATGGTACAAACAAAAGATTTACGACCTAAAGGTTTTCCAAAATTTATGAGGAATAACTTTTTTCTAATAGGATATCGTGTTTTTGTTAGATACACAAATAATAAAGGAAAAAGACTACGTGGATTGTATATTTTAAAATCTGAAACAGATTCGCTAAAAATGACATTTAAAGGAAATATTTTTACACATTACAATTACACAACTACAGATATAAAAATAAAAGAAGTAGGAGAGGAATTGAATATATATTCTAAAAAATCAAACTTTAATATCAAAGTAAATAAAAGTGATAATCAGGTTGAAATCCCTATAAAATCTCCATTTGAAAATTGGAAAGAAGCCAGAAGATTTGCTGGTCCCTTACCATTTACATTTACTTATAATGAGATTACAAAAGAAGTTTTAATTATTCAAGGAGTCCTTACAAATTGGAAACCAAAACCGTTAAAAGTTGAAAGTTTTTATTTTCAATTTCTAGAAGATTTACAATTAGAGAATTGTGTTTTAGCGAATTGTTTTATTATTGAAAATGTTCCATATCAATGGAAAAAAGCAAAAAAAGAAGTATGGGAATAGAGAGAAAAAAGTTTCAGGGAGTTTTAAATATTTTAAGTTTTAACAGTCATTTTTATGTGATTGGATTGTTGGTTTTATTTTTGATTATTGCAATTTGTTTCCATTTTAATCTATCTAATTTATTAATCTCAATAATTGTTAGTGCTTTTCTGTATGGACTTTTAATGCCATTAATTGTATCTGCTTATGTATATGATTTTTCTGGATATTATCATTTTAATTGGTTAGATCAATTTAAAATTAAAGATGCTAAAGAGAATGTTTTTGTAAATATTAATGCAGGTTTTGATGAAACAAGTTTTATCCTAAAATATAAATTCCCAAAATCTGATTTAAAAGTGTTTGATTTTTATAATGCTGATAAACATACTGAACCTGCAATTGTAAGAGCAAGAAAAGTAAGTTTGGTGTATCCAGAAACAAAACAAATAACGCATAATTCAATTCCTATGAAAGAGAATTCTGTGGATGTAGTTTTTCTATTATCTGCAGTTCACGAAATTAGAAATTACACTGAAAAAGCAGAATTTTTAAAAGAATGCAAAAGAATTTGTAAACCAAGTGGAAAAGTAATTATGGTAGAGCATTTAAGGGATATTCCAAACTTCTTTGCTTTCTCTGTGGGATTTACTCATTTTTTTTCTAGTAAAACTTGGAAAAATGTTTTTAGAAAAGCAGAATTTAAGTCAATTTTAGAAACAAAATTCACCCCTTTTATGTCAATTTTTAGTGCAATTAATAATTAAATAAAAATGGAACTACAACTTAAAATTATAGGAATTCTATTATCAATACTAGCTTTTATCCACATAGGTTTTCCAAAATATTTTAACTGGAAAATTGAGCTTAAATCGATGAGTTTAATCAATCAACAAATGATGACTGTGCATACATTTTTTATTGCTTTGGTAGTCTTTTTGATTGGTTTATTATGCTTAACTTCAGCAAATGAATTAATAGAAACTAATTTAGGCAAGAAAATCTCTTTTGGTCTTGGAGTATTTTGGTTAATAAGATTGGTTTTTCAACTATTTATTTATTCTCCTAAACTTTGGAAAGGTAAAAAATTTGAAACAGTAATGCACATAGTGTTTACCATTTTTTGGATATACATGAGTATATTATTCACAATGATTTATTTTCAATAAAAAAGTAAAAATCATGAACATTAGTTTAGTAGAAAACTGGCAAAAAATCAGAACTCATTTTAGGAAATCTTTTGGAGCAAATATGCACGTTTCAATTGCATCAGTTAATAAAGATAATCAACCAACTATAACTTCAATTGGTTCTTTGTTTTTAAATGATAATCAAACAGGATTTTATTTTGAAAAATTTGTAACAAAGTTAACTAACGTTAGTTCGATATAACTTTAGAAAAGAATTAGTTGTTTGTGTCAACAAAGTTCTTTTTTAAAGAAGGTTTTTTATCTCTAAAGTTATATACAATTAATGCAGAAAATATGTTATTGAAGTAATTGGCCACAGATCTATGCCTAGAATGTTCGACTTGACAAATGTTTTTTAATTGGTCAAAAATAGTTTCTATAATTGCTCTTTTTCTCAAATGATAGGTATCTATCATAGGTGTTACTAATTTTGTTTTCATATTCTTACGAAATTTAGTAATCAAATGAATTTCATTAGAGAATAGTGTGTAAAAAGTGATTTTGATATATAGCCTTTATCTCCAAAGAGTTTTCCATATAATTTTTTAATAAATGTTTTAAAACGTAGCCGCTTTCTATCATCAACATTTCCTTTAGTAATCATAAAATCAATGATTCCACCTGTATCATTAGTGATGATGTATAATTTAAATCCGTAAAACCAAAAAATCAACCTAAAGAGCATTGACCTCTTTTAGCAATATCTTTAAAAGTTTTATGTTGATTTATTCTCCTTTTATCACACACGCGAAGTGGAGTAGAATCTATAAAGCTAATCCCTAAACAATCAGATAATCCTTTAGATTTTAGATAAATGGCTAATGGCAAAAAACTTTCCTTTTTTAGTTCAACCATGCTATTGTAAGAAACTACTTTTGGAAAACCACTTTGTAGATACTTACCCTAAATAAAAATCTTTAAAATTTGTGATACTAGAGAAATGAAATAAAACTTGAATAGTCATTACTTCAGATAGGGACATTTTAGAATTTCGAATTCGTTTTTTACAATTAGAAATGAGGCTTTTCTGCCAAAAAGAAGTAAATTCTTTACAAAAATCATCAATAGCACAGAAAATTTGTGTAATTATAGTATCGGAAATCATAGTGAAAAATTTAGTTATAAAAATGAAAATCAGAACTTTATTTACTGAATTTTTCGCTTTTTTCATAATAAAATCCTCACTTTTTATATCGAACTCACGTTAAATACTAATTCTAAAATCAATAAAAAAATCTGTGTTTTAGTAGTGAATAGTAATAAATGTTTTAGGTAAAATCATTATTTAAAATGAAATTTTCAGATTATCCAGCTATAAAATTATATGGAGAATTAAGCATTAAAAGAGATGTAACAGAAAAAGAATACAGAACTTTTCAAAGAAGAATTAGGAAACGAAAAGGCTTAAAGGAAGTAAATATTTATGGCAAGATACGAGTATGGTTAGAGAAATTAAGTTTACTAGAGGGGAGAAAATCAATTTAGGAAAAATGACAAAAGAACTTTAAAATCAATAAATTGAACACTTCATTAGAATTAATCAATCGTTTACATTGCATTTTTACCAGTAGCTATTAGGTTAAGTACATTAGTATCTCAAAATTGATTTAATAAGAATAGTATGATTTTTATGCGGGTTATATTTTAGTCAAAAATCAATAATTACAGCTAATAAACAGTTTTGAATGATTTTGTTTTTAAATATTAAGTTTTGCCTTAAGAACCATTAATATTTATTTTTAAGCATTACTTTATATATTTTCCAAAAAAATAATGTTATAGATAAAAGCCACACTGAAAATGCTAAAATGTTTTGACTATAATAACTCCATTAGCACCTCTTACACCATATCTTGCAGTTTCCGGACCTTTTAACACGCTAATAGATTTAATCTCTAAAACTGGGATTACCCCAAAAGCATCCTGTGTTATATAATTACCATCTAACACAAAAAGAGGAGAAATATTACCATTAATAGAGTTTACACCTCTAATAGTAATTATATTGTTTGTAGATATATTAACACCAGGTACATTACCTCTTATGTAATCATAAATAGTATTGAATTGATTTGAATTTAGATGTTTTTGTTTAGGAGAGTTTTTAGAGATAATTTTATCATTTCCCTTCTTGATTTTAATTGTTATTTTTTTTTCACCTTTGTAATTTATTTTTGTTATACCTATTTTTTGATGAAATGCACTTATAACATTTGGTTGAGCTTTAAAACTAATTTTAAGTACACCTTTAGAGTTTGTCCATCTTTTTTGTTTGATATTATCAAAAAGAATAACTGCACCAACTACAGGTTTATTATTTTCATCAACTGTTTTTATAGTAATATTTTGTGCATTGTATTTAAAACTTACAAACAATAACAAGATTATAATGGTGGTATATTTTTTCATTTTTTATTTTCTTTTTACAAAAGTACTATTTTAAATCTTATTTAAAGTTACATATTCCTACGATACTGCCCACCAACTTTAAACAAAGCTTCTGTAATTTGTCCTAAAGAACAAATTTTGGTAGCTTCCATTAATTTATCAAACAAGTTTTCATTCTGAATGGCAGCTTCTTGTAAAATTGCGATTTGCTCTACAACTTTATTAGGATTTGCTTTATTCAACAATTCTTTAGTTTTTATTTGATATTGCTTCTCTTCTTCAGTTGCACGAATAACTTCTGCAGGTTGAACTGTTGGAGAACCTTTAGAACTCAAAAAAGTATTTACACCAATAATTGGGAATTCTCCATTGTGTTTCAACGTTTCATAATACAAACTTTCTTCTTGTATTTTAGAACGTTGATACATCGTTTCCATAGCACCTAAAACACCCCCTCTTTCTGTAATTCTATCGAATTCTGTTAACACAGCTTCTTCCACTAAATCTGTTAATTCTTCAATAATAAAAGCACCTTGAATTGGATTTTCGTTTTTAGATAAACCAAGTTCTTTGTTGATAATCAGCTGAATAGCCATTGCTCTTCTAACAGATTCTTCTGTTGGAGTTGTAATGGCTTCATCATACGCATTTGTGTGTAAAGAGTTACAATTGTCATTAATTGCATACAAAGCTTGTAACGTAGTTCTAATATCGTTAAAATCGATTTCCTGCGCGTGTAAAGAACGTCCAGAAGTCTGAATATGATATTTTAACATTTGTGCTCTTGAGTTGGCTCCGTATTTGTTTTTCATCGCTTTTGCCCAAATTTTACGAGCAACTCTACCAATTACTGAATATTCTGGGTCAATTCCGTTTGAAAAGAAAAAAGATAAGTTTGGACCAAATTTATTAATGTCCATTCCACGTGATAAATAATACTCTACATATGTAAAACCATTAGACAATGTCAACGCTAATTGCGTAATTGGATTAGCACCAGCTTCTGCAATATGATATCCAGAAATTGAAACCGAATAAAAGTTACGTACTTGTTTTTCGATAAAATATTCTTGCACATCACCCATTAAACGTAAGGCAAATTCAGTAGAAAAAATACAGGTATTTTGAGCCTGATCTTCTTTTAAAATATCTGCTTGCACAGTTCCTCTAACTTGCGCTAAAGTGTCTGTTTTTATCTGTTGATAAACTTCTGATGGTAAAACTAAATCTCCAGTTAAACCCAAAAGCATCAAACCTAAACCATTATTTCCTTCTGGTAATTTTCCTTGATATTTTGGTCTTTCTAAACCTTTGTCATCATAGATTTCTTTGAATTTTGCTTCAACTTTATCTTCTAAACCATTTTCTTTGATATATTTCTCACAATTTTGGTCAATGGCTGCATTCATAAAGAAGCCTAACAACATTGGTGCTGGTCCATTAATTGTCATAGAAACTGAAGTCATATTGTGACTCAAATCGAAACCAGAATAGAGTTTTTTAGCATCATCTAAACAACAGATAGAAACACCTGCATTTCCAATTTTACCATAAATATCTGGTCTGTGTCCAGGGTCATTTCCATATAAAGTAACCGAATCAAAAGCTGTAGAAAGACGCTTTGCATCCATTCCTAAACTCACATAATGGAATCTTCTGTTCGTTCTTTCTGGGCCACCTTCACCAGCAAACATTCTTGTTGGGTCTTCTCCAGTTCTTTTAAAAGGGTATAAACCTGCTGTAAATGGGAATTCTCCTGGTACATTTTCTTGCAAGTTCCAACGTAATAAATCTCCCCAAGCTTGGTATTTGGGTAACGCAACTTTCGGTATTTGTTGATGTGACAGCGACTCGCTATGGGTTTGTATTTTTATTTCTTTATCACGAACTTTGAATGTATAAATTGGTTCTTTATATTTCTGAACTTTCTCTGCCCAATTTAAAATGATTTCCCAATTGTAAGGATTTAGATTTAGTTTTACTTTTTCGAATTGAGCTAAAAGTAGTTTGATGAATTCTTTATCACTGTCATTTTGAGCTTGTCGAAAAATCTCATCATTATCAAGCCCAGTTTTTATTAATAGAGATTTCTCGACTGCGCTCGAAATGACATTCGTAAGCGATAATATAGTCTGGAAAATTCCATATAATTTTTGAGCAACTACAACTTGTGCATCAACTTGCTCATCATAACTTCTGTTACTTTCAGCAATTTCAGATAAATAACGAACTCTTTTTGGCGGAATTACAAATATCTTTTCAGACATTTCTTTGGTAATTTCCATTTTAGAATGTAAGTCTGCATCAGTTTTCTCAACCAATTTATCCATAATACGTTTGTACAGCGTATTCATTCCAGAATCGTTAAATTGAGAGGCAATTGTGCCAAAAACAGGCATATCATTCATATGCACATCCCACAAATTGTTATTGCGCATATATTGTTTTTTTACATCTCTAATTGCATCTAAAGCGCCTCTTTTATCAAATTTATTAATGGCAACCAAATCAGCAAAATCAAGCATATCAATTTTTTCCAACTGTGTTGCTGCACCAAATTCTGGTGTCATTACGTATAAAGAAGTATCAGAATGTTCTATAATTTCGGTGTCAGATTGTCCAATTCCAGAAGTTTCTAAAATGATTAAATCGAATTCAGCAGCTTTTAAAACTTGTACAGCTTCATTAACATATTTAGACAATGCCAAATTAGATTGACGAGTTGCCAAAGAACGCATATACACACGTTCGTTATTAATGGCATTCATACGAATTCTATCTCCTAAAAGAGCGCCTCCTGTTTTTCTTTTTGATGGATCAACAGAAATTAAACCAATGGTTTTTTCTGGAAAATCAATTAAAAATCTGCGAACCAATTCATCAACCAAAGAAGATTTTCCTGCACCACCTGTACCTGTAATTCCTAAAACTGGTGAATCCCCTTTTAATTTCCCCAAAGGGGAAAAAATCTGTGTGAAATCTGTGTGGTTATTTTCTGCTAATGAAATTAATCTTGCAATAGTATTTACGTCTTTATTTTTAAGATTCTCTAAAACCTTTTCACTTCCCAAATCCAACAACCAATCTCCATCTTCATTACAAACTTTTGCTTTTTTTAAAGAGTCAGATTGGAGTTCCTTCCCTTTGGGAAGGTTAGGATGGGATTCAGCTTTTTTGACCAAATCATTTATCATTCCTTGTAAACCTAACTCACGTCCATCATCAGGAGAATAAATTCTTGTAATTCCATAATCCATCAAATCTTTAATTTCTTCTGGAAGAATTACACCACCTCCACCACCAAAAATTTTGATATGTCCAGCACCTTTTTCTTGCAATAAATCGTACATATATTTAAAGTACTCATTATGTCCTCCTTGATAAGAAGTCATTGCAATTGCATTTACGTCTTCTTGAATGGCACAGTTTACAACTTCTTCCACAGACCTATCATGTCCTAAATGTATGACTTCAACTCCTGTAGATTGAATAATTCTACGCATAATATTTATGGCAGCATCGTGTCCGTCAAAAAGTGAAGCAGCAGTTACAATTCGTACTTTGTGTTTCGGTTTGTAAGGTGGAATTTGTTCCATTCGTAATAAATGTTTGATTTTAGGCTTGCAATTTACGGAATTCTTAAAAAATAATGATATATTTTAATGAAGTCTTAACTATTTTAACTCTGAATTAATTCCATGCACATATTTATTTATAATTTGAAGATTTTTTGAATACTTACTTCCATCAAAACCAGTAATATCTTCTATACTAATATGTTCATTATAATATTTTAAATACAATTGAGAAAGTGGTTTATAAGACCAATGCCATTTTTCTTCCTCATAACCAGTTCTACCCTCCTTTTTTGAAGCATATGGTTGATAAAATCCAAATTTTGAAGCATTTTTCAAGAGCCAGTTGTATTCGTTCAAACCTTTTCCTTTTGTGAAATATGAATTAGTTAGGTTATTTAAATCGATATCAGTTCCCCAATGATGCCTTGAAGTTGTTGGCATAGCACTGAATAAAAGTATTTTTTGTACTCTTTCTAATGGAGGCAAGTCTTTATATTTACTGTTCCATTTGTAGTCCCAAATTCGTTTTTGATGTGCAAAACTTCTTGTTCCAGATATAATTTTAAAACTGATTCCATCTTCTTTTGCAGCAGTTTGCATTTTTAAAAAAGCTACTAAAACTTCTTTTCTGATATAGATTTTTTTGTTCGATAAATCTTTAGGTACTATTACAAAGTTATTACTATTCATGTAATCAAACTTTCCTAGAATATAATTTTTATTCAGATAATTTGGATATCTAAACGCTTTCTTAAGTTGATTTTTTTTAGATAGTAAAAGATTTTCATTTTGTGCCTTTTTGGGTTTACAACTAAAAACAGTTACAATAAAAAATAAAGAAAGAATTGCTGTTTTAAGTATTTTGTAAATGCCCATAGTTTTCTGTTTTTCAGATAATTTAAATTAGATTCATTTTGATATGCTTCCCTTTCAAAACTTATATTTTTATATGCAATTAAATGATTTTTGTAAACAATAAGTTTTACTAGATAATCTAATCCATAAATAACGTAAAATGGAAAAATAAGTAACTCTAGTTGTTGTCTTAAATGTATTTTTTCATGATTGATGAGTATCTTATTTTTCTTATAATGTTTCTTTTTTAGAAATATAAAAGGGTATAGTGTAATACCAGTATAACCTTTAGGAACCATAAATTTTGAAATAAAAATCATTTTGTATCATCAAACAAATATCTTACCAAATTACTTACTTTTGTTAGCAAAGACAAATAAAAATGACTTTTAAAGAACAAATATCTCAAGGTATTCCAGATGTTTTACCTGTCTCAAAAGCTTATGATGTTTCAAGAAATCATGCTCCTAAACGTAAAGAAATTTTATCTAACGAAGAGAAAAAGTTAGCATTAAGAAATGCATTGCGTTATTTTAATGATATACATCACGCAAAGTTATTACCAGAATTTGCACATGAACTTGAAAAATATGGGCGAATTTATATGTACAGATTTAAACCTAATTATAAAATATATGCAAGAGCTTTAGA
This sequence comes from Polaribacter porphyrae, assembly GCF_002954685.1. Classification (GTDB taxonomy): domain Bacteria; phylum Bacteroidota; class Bacteroidia; order Flavobacteriales; family Flavobacteriaceae; genus Polaribacter; species Polaribacter porphyrae. The sequence continues at coordinate 3,878,758 of NZ_MSCN01000001.1, forward strand.
AGAATATCCAGGGAAATCTTTACAGGCAAAATCAATTATGTTGATGATTCAAAATAATTTGGATGATGCTGTTGCACAACATCCTGATGAATTGATAACTTATGGAGGAAATGGTGCTGTTTTTCAAAATTGGGCACAGTATTTGGTAACGATGCAATACTTATCTGAAATGACAGATAAACAAACGTTGGTCATGTATTCTGGACATCCTTTAGGATTATTTCCATCAAATAAAAATGCACCAAGAGTTGTGGTTACCAATGGAATGGTAATTCCTAATTATTCTAAACCTGATGATTGGGAAAAAATGAATGCTTTAGGCGTTTCGCAATATGGACAAATGACAGCAGGAAGCTATATGTATATTGGCCCACAAGGAATTGTTCATGGAACTACAATTACGGTTTTAAATGGATTCAGAAAAATTAAAAAAGAACCGAAAGGGAATTTATTTGTGACTTCTGGTTTAGGAGGAATGTCTGGAGCGCAACCAAAAGCAGGTAATATTGCAGGTTGTGTTACAGTTTGTGCAGAGGTAAATCCAAAAATTGCTCAAGTTCGTTTAAACCAAGGCTGGATAGATGAAAAAATAACAGATTTAGATATTTTAGTTGAAAGAGTAAAATTGGCAAAATCAACTAAAGAAACTGTTTCCATAGCTTATATAGGAAACATTGTTGATGTTTGGGAAAAGTTTGATACAGAAAATATTTATGTAGATTTAGGAAGTGATCAAACATCATTGCATAATCCTTGGGCTGGAGGGTATTATCCTGTTGATATTTCTTTTGAAGAGGCCAATACAATGATGGCTGAAAACCCGAAGAAATTTAAAGAAAAAGTACAAGAAACATTAAAAAGACATGCTTCTGCTATTAATAAACACACTGCAAAAGGAACCTACTTTTTCGATTATGGAAACGCCTTTTTATTAGAAGCAAGCAGAGCAGGAGCAGCTATTATGGCTGATAATAATATTGATTTTAAATATCCATCTTATGTACAAGATATTATGGGGCCTATGTGTTTCGATTATGGTTTTGGTCCATTTAGATGGGTTTGTGCTTCTAATAAACCAAAAGATTTAGCTAAAACTGATAAAATTGCTTGTAAAGTTTTAGAAAAATTGAAAAAGGATGCTCCTAAAGAAATCCAACAGCAAATGGCTGATAATATTCAATGGATAAAAGGAGCTCAAGAAAACAAATTGGTTGTGGGTTCTCAAGCAAGAATTTTATATGCTGATGCAGAAGGTAGAATAGAAATAGCAAAAGCGTTTAATAAAGCAATTAAAAAAGAAAAAATTGGACCAGTAATTTTAGGTAGAGATCATCATGATGTTTCTGGAACAGATTCTCCTTATAGAGAAACTTCTAACATTTACGATGGTTCTAAATTTACAGCAGATATGGCCATACATAACGTAATTGGTGATAGTTTTAGAGGTGCAACTTGGGTATCTATTCATAATGGAGGTGGAGTTGGTTGGGGAGAAGTAATTAATGGAGGATTTGGCATGCTTCTTGATGGTACTAAAGCAGCATCAAAGCGTTTAAAATCAATGCTTTTTTGGGATGTAAACAATGGAATTTCAAGAAGAAGTTGGGCAAGAAATGATGAAGCAATTTTTGCAATTAAAAGAGCAATGAAATCTGAAAAAAAATTAAAAGTTACACTCCCAAATACTGTTGATGATGCTTTAATTGAAAATCTTAAAATCTAAAATTATGAAAGTATTTAAATCACTTCTTATTTTATTAGTATTCGCTTTAATTTCTTGTAATTCTGTAAAAGTTGTTACAGATTATGATTCTGAAGTCAATTTTACTCAATACAAAACATTTGCATTTTACAAAACAGGAATAGATAAGGCAGATATTTCTGATTTAGATAAAAAACGTATTTTAAAAGCTATAGAGGCAGAACTTTTAGCACAAGGTTTAACAAAATCTGAAAATCCTGATATTTTGGTTAGTATTTTTACAAAATCTAGAGAACGTGTTAATGTAAATCAAAATAACGCTGGTTTTGGCTGGGGTTGGGGATGGGGATGGAATCCTTGGATGATGGGCGGAATGAATAATAACGTAAACGTATCTCAATTTACAGAAGGAACATTATTTGTTGATTTTATAGATAAAGAAAAGAAAGAATTGGTTTGGCAAGGTGTTGGAACTGGGGCTTTAAAAATTCAAAATAGAGAAAAGAAAGAAGAAAGAATTAAGCTTTTTGTAAAAGAAATTATTTCAAGATTTCCACCAGATATAAAGAAAAATTAAAGCTATTTAAAAGTAACAAAAAAACCTCAAGAACTTAATCTTGAGGTTTTTTAGGGGTAAAAAAAAGCGGTTTGATTATTTAAAATCATTAACCGCTTCTTGTCAAACAAAATTTAGAATACTAATTCTAAAC
>NZ_MSCN01000001.1:3882819-3898165 GCF_002954685.1 Polaribacter porphyrae
CCTAAACTACACAATAATGGGGGATTAATATTTTATACTACAAAGATACATTTAAGTATAATACAAAACAATACCCATTTATGGGTGAATTTAAAAACCCCATTTATGGGGTTTTATACCCCCATAAATGGGGTTTTTGTATTTCTTGTAAGAAGTAATTTGGTTGCTTATTTACCAAATAAATGTAATTCTGTAAACTCTTTATCTATAGTAATAGAGTGCTTTTCAGAATTTAAATCATTCAAATCAATCTCAACATTATCTATTTGTACTGAAGTTACAGTAAAAGGCAAGTTGTGAAAAACAATTTTAAATTTAGAGTAATTTGCATCGAATTTACCTTCTTTATGTTGTTGTAGTATAAATTCTTTTTTCTTACCAGTTAATTTAAAAGTTCTTAAACTATATCTACCTTTTTTATAGTCATATCCATCATGTGCATCATCATATAATTGAGATTTTTCTTTACCTATTTTATAATAAACATCTAAAGTAATTTCATCAAAATTCTTTTCACCAACATATTGTTGAACAGGATATTTAGGAATTACAGCACCTTCTTTAATAAAAATAGGCATACTGTCTAAATCTGCATCTACCCAAGTTTCTTTACCACCTTCAATTACTTCATCTGTCCAGAAATTATACCATTTACCTCTTGGTACATACATTCTTCTTCCTTTAGCATTTGGTTCTTGAATTGGGCATACTAATATTTGTTCTCCATATACAAACTCATCGCTTCTGTAATGCGTGTGTTGATCTTCTTGGTCGAATAAAACTAAAGATTTTAAAATAGGAGTTCCATTATTAATGTGGTTCCAAAACGCTGTATATAAATATGGTAATAATTGATATCTAATTTCAACAAATTTTCTAACAATATCTGTTATTTCTTCACCAAACACCCATGGCTCTTGATCTCCATGATCACCAGAAGAATGAACTCTACAAAATACATGAAAAATTCCTAATTGAATCCATCTTGCAAAAAGTTCTCCTTGTGGTTGCTCTGCAAAACCACCAATATCTGAACCTGCAAAAGAAAACCCAGACATTGCCATTCTTTGTGCTTGGTTGTTGGCAACTGCTAAATGTTCCCAAGTAGCTACATTATCTCCAAACCAACTAGAAGTATATCTTTGAGTGCCTGAATAAGCAGCTCTAGTGATTACAAATGGACGCTTTGGATATGAATATTTTTTTAAACCATGATATGTGGCACGTGCCATTTGCATTCCATAAACATTATGTGCTTTTCTATGAGAACATTGATTACCATCATAATCATGTCTTACATCATTTGGAAAAGTTTTATTTGGAACCTCCATTACAGCAGGTTCATTCATATCGTTCCAAACCCCTTTTACACCAATATCTTCGATTAATTCTTGGAATAAACCAGACCACCATTCTCTTACTTCTGGTTTTGTAAAATCTGGAAAATAACACTCTCCAGGCCAAACTTTACCTTTCATATATGGACCATCTGCACGTTTACAGAAATAATCTTTATCTAATGCTTCTTTAAAAACGTCGTATTCTAAATCAATTTTGATTCCTGGATCAATAATAACTACAGTTTTAAAGCCATCATTTTCTAATTCTTTTACCATCCTTTTTGGGTCTGGAAAATAGTTTTTATCCCAAGTAAAACAACGGAAACCATCCATATAATCAATATCTAAATAGATAGCATCACATGGTATTTTTAAATCTCTAAATTTTTGAGTGATTTGTTTTACATTACTCTCTGGATAATAACTCCATTTACATTGATGATACCCTAAAGCCCAAAGTGGAGGTAATGCATGTGGTTTACCTGTTAAATCTGTATAATTGGCAACAACATCCGACATTTGTGGACCATAAATAAAGTAGTAGTTCATTTCACCACCTTGTGCCCAGAAACTAGTTATATTTCTTCTTTCTTGTGCAAAATCAAAATGAGTTTTAAAGGTATTGTCAAAGAAAATACCATAAGATTTATTATCATGTATAGACGTGTAAAATGGAATTGCTTTGTAAATAGGATCAGTATTTTTACCAAAAGCATAAGAATCTGTTACCCAGTTTTCAAAACGTTTTCCTTTTAGGTTTACATCTACAGGTTTATCTCCTAAACCGTAATAACTTTCGGCTTTTTGAGATATTTTACTCATTTTTACAATATCACCTCCAAATTCATAACTTTCCTCCCAATGAAAACCAATTTCATCTTGATTTATCAAAACCATGTCTTTAGCATCATATAAACTAACTTGTAAACTCTGTTTTTCAATTTTACAAATTAGTTTTGAAGTTTTAATTACATAGTATTTGTCTTCTTCAGATACATCTAAAAAATTGTACCCTCTTGAAGCATGAATAGTAATTCCATAAGAAAAGTCATTATCGAATTTTCCAGTAGTAGAGTATCTAAATCGTATAACGCTATCTCTTACAACTGTTACTTGTAATACAACACTATTTTTTGTGGTAAAATATAGTGTATCTACATCTTTTTTGTAATTTATAATTTCTGATGGAAATAAATTTCCTTTTTGTTCTAGTTCAGTATTAACAATCATTCTGCTTGTTTTTTTAGCTTCGTAAAAATCGTAATTTTTTAGGACAACATAAATTTTTAATGTTATTTTTTTACGATATAATTATCGAATTTAACTGTAAAAGTATTACTTACACATTTAATAAATATGTATTATAGAAACAATTTTTAATCTATATGCTAAAATTAAAAAAGCCTCATTATTGAGGCTTTTTTTTATAGACTAATTAATATTTAACATATTTTATTGATAAAACAATAAAAGTTAAAACTTATTTGAATTTGTATGCTAGCATGCCTAGAGGAGGTAAGTTTAATTCTAATGAATTTAATCTACCATTCCACTCTTTTTTATTAGTGGTTAAGCTTTTATTTTTATAATTACCAGTTCCATTATATTTTTTGGCATCACTATTAAAGACTTCTTTTAAAGTGCCTGCTTTTGGTAAGCCAATTCTGTAATTTTCTCTAGGTATAGGAGTTAAATTTAGAACAACAATTATATTATCTTTTTCATTTTCTCCTTTTCTAATGTATGACATTACAGAATTTTGATGATCTCCATGATCTATCCACTCAAAACCTTCTGGAGAAAATTGTTTCTGATGTAACGCTTTTTCTTTTTTATATAGCTTATTTAAGTCTTTTACTAAATCTTGTGCACCTTTATGAACATCATATTGTAATAAATGCCAATCTAAACTTGTTTCAAAATTCCATTCTGATGTTTGTCCAAATTCACCACCTTGAAACAATAACTTTGTTCCAGGATGTGTGTACATAAAACTATATAGTAATCTTAAATTTGCAAAACGTTGCCATTCATCTCCAGGCATTTTATCTAATATCGCTTTTTTACCATAAACTACTTCGTCATGAGAAAGAGGTAGCATAAAGTTTTCAGAAAAAGCATAATTTAAACCAAAAGTTAATTCATTTTGATGATGCTTTCTATAGATAGGTTCTTTTTGAAAATAACCTAATGTATCATGCATCCAACCCATCATCCATTTCATGCCAAAACCTAAACCACCATCATAAATTGGCCTTGAAACTTGTGGAAATGAAGTTGATTCTTCTGCTATTGTTTGTACATCTGGAAAAGCCTCATAAACTGCTGTATTCATTTCTTTGATAAAATCAATAGCTTCTAAATATTCTCTGCCACCATATTTGTTTGGCTCCCATTCACCTTCTTCTCTTGAATAATCTAAAAATAACATTGAAGCTACAGCATCTACTCGTAAACCATCTGCATGGTATTGATCTAACCAAAAAATAGCATTACTAATTAAAAAAGCTTTAATCTCATTTCTACCATAATTAAAAATTAAACTTTTCCAATCTTGGTGATATCCTTTTCTTCTATCTGGATGTTCATATAAATGTGAGCCATCAAAGAAACCTAAACCATGATCATCTGAAGGAAAGTGAGAGGGTACCCAATCTAAAATAACGCCAATACTTTCTTCGTGAAATTTATCAACCAAATATTTAAATTCATCTGGATAACCAAAACGTGATGTAGGTGCAAAATAACCTGTTAACTGATAACCCCAACTAGGATCATAAGGATACTCCATAATTGGCATAAACTCTACATGTGTAAAGTTCATCTCTTTAACATAATCAACTAGCTCGTCAGCTAATTCTTTATAACTTAAAAAACGATTTTCTTCTATTTGCTTTTTCCAAGAACCTAAATGTACTTCATAAACAGAAAAGGGTGCGTCTAAAGCATTATTCTTTTTTCTGTTTTTCATCCATTTTTTATCTTGCCATTCATATTGATCATTCCAAACAACAGAAGCTGTTTTTGGAGGATGCTCACATCTTCGAGCAAACGGATCTGCTTTTTCAGTAGTTATATGATTGTTATTACTCTGTATTTTATATTTGTAGATATTCCCTTTTTTTACTCCAGGAATAAACCCTTCCCAAATACCACTTCCATCCCAACGTACATTTAATTGGTGATCACCTTCTAACCAAAAGTTAAAATCTCCAATTACTGAAACATTTTTTGCACTTGGTGCCCAAACCGCAAAATAAGTTCCTTCTTCATCATCAACAGTAGTTATGTGAGATCCGAATTTTTCATATAATCGAAAATGTTTTCCAGCTTTAAATAGATTAATATCAAATTCTGTAAAAAGACTGTGTACTTTTGTTTGTGCCATAATTTTATGAATTCATAATGTTTGCAATACCTTTTAATGGAATTATTGTCCATTTTGGTCTTGAATTGAGTTCGTAGCCTAACTCATAGATTGCTTTTTCTAGTAAGCAGTATTTTAATAAATATATTCTTTCGTTTGTGTAACCAATAGATAAATTGGCTTCTTGTGTTTTTTCTCTGTACGTTTCTAAAAAAATAGCAACCATATATCTGTATAGCAATTCTCCGTATTCAAAAAGTTCTTCTTGTGTTTTAGAATAACTTTTTTGATTACTAAAAATGGTAGAATAAATTGCGTAGTGAAAAGATCTAAACAAACCAGCTACATCTTTTAAAGGTGGTTGCTTTACTTTTCGGTCTCTAATTGTACTTTCTGGTTCACCTTCAAAATCTAAAATACAAAAATCATCATCTTGAACTAATACTTGCCCTAAATGATAATCGCCATGTATTCTTATTCTTTCTCCTTTTAGTTTTGTCCAATCAAAATTAACTAGTCTTTTTCTAATTTCATTTTTCTTTTCTAAAAACTCTTGTGCTAATTTTAGAGAATATCCTTCTAATTTATCAATATTATTTTCTGTTAAATTTAATCTATTTTGAAATTGATATGTAAGTCTGTTTTTTAACCAAACTGTATAATCTCCATTAAATCTGGTTGGTGTAAAAGCAGTTTCTTCAAATTCTGAACCTAAAGCTATATGCATTTCAGCTGTTCTCTGTGCTAAAAGGCTAACTTTATTTAACAGGTTTAAACCAATCCAATCAACAACTTGAGGAGCAAGTTCTGTAATTTTTTTTCTTTTGAATATTTTTACTTTTGGTAAATCTTTTAGTTTAATATTTTTCTCATCTATTGCTTTGTAGATAGTGTGTATTTCTTTTAAAAAATATTCCCAAGCATCACCTTTATTTGGGACTAGCTTTTGCATTAATGCAATTGTAATATTGGTGTTTTCTGAATCTATAATATTCATACTTCCCAAATACATTGGTGTGTATTTAAATTCTTTTTTATGTGATAAAAAACGACTCATTTCATAGTCAGGGTTTTTATCTGCATAGATTCTTCTAAAGAATTTTAATATAAATGCATCATTATAAACAATAGATGTATTACTTTGCTCTGCTCCTAAAAATCTTGAAGACTGATAAGGAGGATAATTAAAACCTTCTGTTTTATGATACTGAACAGGAGTTCTATCAATAGGTAAAGCATTACTTATTCTTTGATAAACTACTTTTCTAAATGCCTCTAAATACATCGCATCTATAATAAAGCCTTCTTGATTTTTAAGTTTAATGGGAAGAATTCTATTTTCTAATGCAAAATTTTCATCTGAAACAAAAGCTATAGGTAGAAAATAATGATGATAAAATGCTTCTACAAAGTTTACTTCTAGAATTAATCCAAAATAAAGTTCATCACCTTGTTGAATTTTAAAATATTCACTTAATTCAATATACTTTAGCTTACTAGATTTACCTCCATACCATCTTTGTTTTAAAATATATTCTTCTAAAACATTTGATAAAAAAATAGATATAAAATCTTTGTCTTCTATAATACTTTCCCAGTTGTTTTTTGAAGAAAACATTTTTGAATTAGAGTCTGTAACTATTTTTTCTTTCATATTTTACTTATTAATTTTAAAGATATGAAATGGCAAAGTTGCATGCAATTGAACATAGTTCCATTCATTATACCAATTGTAAGAATTTCTTGTCACCAAATCTAAAACTTCTATTTTATGTCCATGATAAATTCCTAAATCATGCAAAGGCAATTGAACAGAGCCAGCTTGTGAGTTGTAAGCATCTAAACTTATGACAGTTAGTGTTTCATTAGTTTTGTCTTGATTCCATTTGTAGAATGCAATTAATTGATCATTACCTGTTTCTAAAAATTTGATATTGTTAGTTTGCTGATAAGATTCATGTTCTTTTCTAATTGCATTTATTTTTGAAATTAACGTGGTAATTTTATTTTCTTTAAACCAATCGTAATGACAAAGTTGAAACTTTTCTGACATATAATATTCCTCTTTCCCTGCAATAGGTGTATCTATTTGTTGTTCGAAAACAGGGCCATAAATACCAATACTAGAACTTAATGTAGCAGCCAAAGCATATCTTAAAATATACATACTTTCTGGAGCACCTTGTAAATGATATGGATTAATATCTGGTGTATTTGGCCAGAAGTTAGGTCTCATGTATTCTCTTTGTTCTGTTTTTGTAAGATTATTCATGTACTCAATAATTTCATGTTTAGAAACTCGCCATGTAAAGTACGTATAAGATTGTGTATAGCCTTGTTTTGCAAGTTGTTGCATAACTTTTGGCCTTGTAAAAGCTTCTGCTAAAAATAACACATCTGGATGCTGTTTTTTAACTTCTGCAATAACCCAACCCCAAAAATAATAAGGTTTTGTATGAGGATTATCTACCCTAAATACATTAATTCCACAATCTATCCAATATAATAAGGTATCTAAACACTCTTGCCAAAGATTTTTATAATCTTCACTTTCCCAATAAATTGGTAAAATATCTTGATATTTTTTAGGTGGATTTTCTGCATATTGCACAGTTCCATCTGGTCTCCATTTAAACCAATCTGGATGTTCTGTAACCCAAGGATGATCTGGTGCTGCTTGCAAAGCATAATCCATAGCAACTTCTATACCTTGTTTTTTTGCTTCTGCAATAAGGTTTTTAAAATCTTCTAAAGAACCTAATTCTGGATGAATATCTTTATGACCACCATCTTTAGAACCAATACCCCAAGTAGAACCAACATCTCCTTTTTGTGCAACTGTTGTATTATTTTTCCCTTTTCTATTAACTTCTCCTATTGGATGAATAGGAGGGAAGTATAATGTATCAAACCCCATTTGAGCTACCCTTGGTAACAATCTATGGCAATCATTAAAAGTACCATGTTTACCTTCTTGTTCTGAAGCCGAACGTGGAAAAAACTCATACCAAGTAGAAAAGCGTGCTTTTTCTCTATCAACATAAACTTGATATTCATTAGAAGTTTGAGTTAATAATTTTTCTGGATTATTAACAAATATGTGATGTAGTCTTTCAGAAATAGCTTCTTTTATAGCTTCATTATATGCTTCTGGATTCTTAAATATATTGATTAGATGTTCTAGGTATTTTTTTTTATTACCTTTTATATTCTTTATAATTTTATAAAGTAATTCTACACCTTCTAATAATTCTGAATTTACATGTTGATAGTCATCAATTTTACGATCAATACCATGCTGCCAGTTTAGGGCATAATCTACCCAGCCTTCAATTTTGTAAGAATAAAAACCTTGTTTAGGTGTAACAAAACTTGCAGTGTATTCATCATTAGTAGTAGGAGACATTCTTATTTCTGACCAAGATTTTTCAGACTCATGTTTATACAATAAACTTGCTTGTAAAACATCATGACCATCAACTAAAACATCTGCGGTTACATTAACAACTTCATTAACTACTCGCTTTATAAATACTGTGCCTTGATTGATTTGAGGAGCAATATTTTCTATTACAATTCTACTTTGATTTTGCATTAATATAGTAAGTTTTATAAAAATAAAGATTATCCTATAATAGTTCCTTTTGCAATTGTTGCATCTTTTTTAATAACAACAATTCCGTCTTTAACCATGTAAGTATCTGTTTCAATATCATCTATATGTGTACCTCCATTGATTCTTACATCATCTCCAATTCTACAATTTTTATCTATAATACAATTATGAATATAACACCTATCACCAATACCCATCATAATTTCAATTTTTTCTTTTGCAACTTGTTCTAGTGTTTCATAGAAGTCGTTACCCATCATATAGGTATTTGAAATTAATGAGTTCTTACCAATTCTAGAACGTATACCAATAACAGATCGTTCAATTTTTTCTGCTTGTATTATACATCCATCACCAATAACAGCTCTATTTAAAATTGAACCAGAAATTTTAGATGTTGGTAAAATACGAGCTCTAGTATAAATCCCTTTTTCATTATACAAATCAAATTGAGGAACATCATCTGTTAAACCAATATTTGCTTCAAAGAAAGAATCTATATTTCCTATATCTTCCCAATAACCTTCGTATTGATAACTTAACGTTTTATGATTTTCTATAGCCTGTGGTATAATTTCTTTACCAAAGTCGTTAGTATTTGGATTATCCATCAGTTTTTTTAATAAATCTCTATTAAAAATATAGATACCCATAGAAGCTAAATAATCTCTTCCTTGAGCTTTCATTTCATCTCCTACATCAGAAGTCCAATTTGGTAATAATTCAGACCCGGGTTTTTCAATAAAAGAAGTTATTATGTTTTCATCATTGGTTTTTAATAATCCAAATGAGGTAGCATCTTTAGCATCAACAGGATAAGTAGCAATAGATATTTCTGCACCACTTTCTTCGTGCTTTTTAATCATATCATTAAAATCCATTTGATATAATTGATCTCCAGAAAGTATTAATGCGTATTCAAAATCATTCTGTAAAAAGTGATGCATACTTTGTCTTACAGCATCTGCAGTTCCTTGAAACCATTTATCACTTTGTATAGTTTGTTCAGCAGCTAATACATCAACAAAGGCAGAACTAAAAAAACTAAAATGATATGTATTTTTAATATGTGCATTCAATGAAGCAGAATTGAATTGTGTTAATACATACATTCTTTTGATATCTGAATTGATACAATTAGATATAGGAATATCTACTAATCTGTATTTACCAGCAATTGGTACTGCAGGTTTTGATCTATCTTTTGTTAATGGATACAATCTTGAACCTTGTCCTCCACCTAAAATAATTCCTAAAACTTTGTTGTTAATCATTCGATTCTTTTTTTAATGATTTATATAATTCTTCTACTTGTTTGGCAATTGAAATCCAATCAAAATATTCTTCTACTCTTTTTCTACCTTTAGTTGCCATTGATTTTCTTAACTCTGGGTTATCGATTAGCTTGTTAATTCCATCAGCTAAATCTTTAGCAAATTTATCTGGATTTACAGGTTCAAAAGGAGCTGTTTTTTGTTGTTCTACAGGTACTAATATACCAGTTTCATCATGAACAACAACTTCTTTAATTCCTCCTACAGCACTAGCAACAACAGCAGTATCACATGCCATAGCTTCTATATTTATAATACCAAAAGGTTCATAAATTGATGGGCAACAAAATACATCTGCATGAGAATATAATTGAATAATTTCTTCTTTAGTGACCATTTTGTCAATCCAAATAATATTATCTCTTGTTTTTTGAACTTCGTTAACAGCTTGCTCCATTTCAATACCAATTTCTTTGGTGTCTGGTGCACCAGCACAAAGCACAATTTGTGTATCTGGATTAATATATTTAATAGCATTTACCAAATGAATAATTCCTTTTTGTCTTGTAATTCTACCTACAAAAAGCACATAGGGTTTGGTTTTATCTATATTATATTCATCTAAAGTTGATGTTTCTGAAGTAGTTATATATTGTTGTAAATTAATACCATTATAAATTACCTTTACCTTTTTCTCATCAACATTAAAATGTTTTAGCACATCTTCTTTGGTTTCTTCAGAAACAGCAATTAAAGCATCAGCCATTTCAATAGCTGTTTTTTCTATCCATGAAGAAGCATCATAACCACGCCCTAATTGTTCTCTTTTCCAGGGACGTAGAGGTTCTAATGAATGAGTTGTAATTACTAATGGAATACCATAACAAAGTTTAGCCATAATACCTGCAAAATGTGCATACCAAGTATGGCAGTGTATAATATCTGCATCAATTACATCTGCATTCATTTGAATACCAGTAGTTAAAGTTTTAAAAACGGCTTTTAGTTTATCATCTGAATTATCAAAGGCAGAATTTTCGAAAGGAAAACCTTTTACACTCAAAGTACCTTCTTTATTGTCTTGATCTCCAAAACAGCGGACCTCAAGATTCATTAATTTTGATAATTCTGTCGCCAAATATTCAACATGTACTCCTGCACCACCATAGACATAAGGAGGAAATTCTCTTGTAAAAAAAAGGGTTTTCATAATTTATTTTAGTAGTTAATTTTTAGCAAGTTATAAACCAGCCTATAAGTTATAAAATAGGGGCAAAACTACAAAATAAAAGAGTGTTTTTTTAATCTTAAGATATTATTATTAGTTTCATAATATTAAACTAATAATTTGCATTTAATATATTTAACTGAAAGTAATGTATATAAATCAAAGATATTAGTTATTATCTCTATTAACTTCTTTGTTTATTTATCTCGTCTTGAAGCTGTCTGCGTAGTTTTTGTTCTCTTTCTAGTGATTTTTTTCTATGAGTTTCAAAATCTTGCTCAACATCAAATAAATTATCTTTTGCTTCTTTAGTTAAGGAATTACTTCTAGAAAATTTAACTATAAAATAAATTAAAAGTATTAGAAGTATTAAAACTAAAATCCATACAATAAGATTATACGTAATTTTATTAAGTTGTTTACCAAATAATGATATTGAATTTTCTTTTTCTAATGCAGTATCTAAATCTACTTTTGTTTTACTTAAGTTAGTATTCAGGTTTTTTACATTATTTCTCTCTTTTAGTAAAAGGTTTTCTTTTTCAGAAATTAATTTTTCTAACTTCTTTATTGAGTCTAAAACATTAGATTTTAAAATTTGATACTTGTTAAGATCAATTACTTTATATTTTTTTGGGGTTCCAGCTGGCTTGTATGTAGTAGATGTTCTGAAGATTTTATCAAATTGCCCCTTTATAGTTTTGTCTTCTTCATCAGGTATTTCTTGTGAAAAAGATACAATTGATAAAAAACTAAAAACAAGTAATGTTATTTTGAATTTCATTTAAGTACTATTATTTTGATTGTAAATTTAAGAAAAAAACCCAAACTAGTGTTTGGGTTTTTTTATAAGCAAGTATTAATATTTATTTAATTTTGTCTACAACTGCCTTAAAAGCTTCTGGATTATTAACAGCTAAATCAGCTAAAACCTTACGGTTTAATTCGATATTATTAGCTTTTACTTTACCCATAAACTGTGAGTAAGACATTCCGTTTAAACGAGCTGCTGCGTTAATACGCGTAATCCATAAAGAACGGAAGTTTCTCTTATTATTTTTACGGTCTCTATATGCATATAGCATACCTTTTTCAACCGCATTTTTTGCTACTGTATAAACGTTTTTTCTACGTCCAAAGTAACCTTTTGCTGCTTTCAAGATTTTTTTTCTTCTATTTCTTGAAGCTACTGAATTTACTGATCTTGGCATAATTCAAATTGTTTTTTGTAGTAGGCGTTTATTTAGTTGTTTGTTTTTGGTTGTTCGTTGATAGTCAACTTCAAACTTCAAACTTCAAACTAATAACTCTTTTTTGCCTAACTCCATGGTTAATAATTAAATTCCCTTAATTAAACTTATTTTAAGTTTAATTGTTGTTTAATGTTAGCTTCATCAGCTTTATGTACTAAAGTTGCATGAGTTAACTTTAACTTACGTTTTTTAGACTTCTTTGTTAAGATGTGGCTTTTAAACGCGTGTTTTCTTTTTAATTTACCAGTACCAGTAACTTTAAATCGTTTTTTGGCACTAGATTTTGTTTTCATTTTAGGCATCTCTCCTTCGTTTTAACTTGCTTATAGTTATCCTGAACATAGTTCAGTATCTTTTATTTTGATTTTTTTGGAGCAATAAACATAATCATACGTTTACCTTCTAATTTTGGTAATTGCTCTACTTTACCATATTCCTCTAGTTCTTGGGCTAATTTTAATAATAAAATTTGTCCTTGTTCTTTAAAAATAATAGAACGCCCCTTAAAGAATACAAATGCTTTTAATTTAGCACCATCTTGTAAAAATTTAATAGCATGTTTCTTTTTAAATTCATAATCATGCTCATCTGTTTGAGGTCCAAAACGAATTTCTTTAATAGTAACTTTAGTGGCTTTTGCTTTTAAAGCTTTTTCTCGTTTCTTTTGCTCATACAAGAATTTCTTGTAATCAATAATTTTACAAACAGGAGGTTTTGCTTTTGGAGATATCTCGACCAAATCTAACTCTTGCTCTTTGGCCATCTGTTTAGCTTTTGCTAAAGGGTATACGCCAACTTCTACGTTATCACCAACTACACGAACTTCATCAACATATTTAATTTTATCGTTAATTCTGTGCTGATCTTCTTTGATTACTCTTAATGGTCTTCTAGACCTACTTCTTCTAATTGCTATGACTAATGAATTTTAAATTTAACTTAATGGTTTTTTAACTTTATTTCTTGAACTCTAATATAATTAAAATTTCTTTAATGTTTTACTTTCTTCTTCTTTTATTAAAGATTTAAATTCTTCTATTGTAAAAGTACCTATATCTCCTTCTCCGTGTTTTCTAACAGAAACTGTACCATCTTGTTCTTCTTTCTCTCCAACAATCACCATAAATGGGATTTTACTCACTTCTGCATCTCGAATTTTTCGTCCAGTTTTTTCACTTCGACTATCTACGAGGGCGCGAATTTCGGAATTTTCTAACGATTCTAAAACTTTTTCGGTATATTTTTGATATTTCTCACTGATTGGCAGTATTATAACTTGATCTGGAGTTAACCAAAGAGGGAAATTTCCACCTGTATGTTCTAATAAAACTGCTATAAAACGTTCCATAGAACCAAAAGGAGCTCTATGAATCATTACTGGTCTATGAGATTGGTTATCTGAACCTGTGTAACTTAAATCGAAACGTTTTGGTAAATTATAATCTACTTGAATGGTACCTAATTGCCAACTTCTACCCAAAGCATCTTTTACCATGAAATCTAGTTTAGGACCGTAAAAAGCAGCTTCACCTTCTTCAATAACAAAATTTAAGCCTTTATCTGTTGCAGCAGAAATAATTGCATTTTCTGCAATTTCCCATGTTTCAACATCACCTATATATTTATCCAAGTTTTTCATATCACGTATGGAAACTTGAGCAGTAAAATCTTCGAAACCTAGAGAACCAAAAACATATAGAACTAAATCTATTACTTCTTTAAATTCCTGGTCTAGCTGTTCAGGAGTACAAAAAATATGAGCGTCATCTTGTGTAAAGCCTCTAACACGAGTCAATCCGTGAAGTTCTCCACTTTGTTCATACCTATATACAGTTCCAAATTCTGCAAAACGTTTTGGTAAATCTTTATAAGAATAAGGTTTAAAGTTATATACTTCGCAATGATGAGGACAATTCATTGGCTTTAATAAAAACTCTTCATCCATTTTCGGAGTTTTTATCGCCTGAAAACTATCTTCTCCATATTTTTCATAGTGTCCTGAAGTTACATATAGTTCTTTCTGTCCAATATGTGGTGTCATTACCATTTCATAGCCCGCTTTTTTCTGGGCAGCTTTTAAAAAGTTTTGCAAGCGTTCGCGTAATGCAGCTCCTTTTGGTAACCATAAAGGTAAGCCAGCTCCAACTTTTTGTGAAAAAGTAAATAATTCTAACTCTTTCCCTAATTTTCTGTGATCACGTTTTTTAGCTTCTTCTAAAAGTTCTAAATACTCTTTTAGCATTTTTTGTTTTGGGAAAGAAATTCCATAAATACGAGTTAACTGGTTGTTTCTTTCATCACCTCTCCAATATGCACCAGCTACATTCATAATTTTTACAGCTTTTATTATGCCTGTATTCGGAATGTGGCCTCCTCTACATAAATCTGTAAAATTACTGTGATCACAAAAAGTGATATCTCCATCAGTTAAGTTTTCAATCAACTCAACTTTATATTGATTATTTTCATTTTGATACATTGCTAATGCATCAGCTTTAGAAACTTCACGCATATTAAATTCGTGTTTTCCTCGAGCAATTTCTAAAAACTTCTTCTCAATGGCAGGAAAATCTTTTTCAGAAATAGTATCATCACCCAAATCTAAATCATAGTAAAATCCATTATCAATAGCTGGACCAATAGTTAATTTTGCATTCGGATAAAAACTTAAAATAGTTTCAGCTAAAACATGGGCAGAAGAATGCCAAAATGCTTTTTTACCTTCATCATCATTAAAAGAGTATAAAACTAATGATCCATCTGTGGTTAAAGGAGTTTTGGTTTCAATAGTTGTACCATTAAAACTTGCTGAAATTATATTTCTTGCTAAACCTTCGCTGATGCTTCTTGCAACATCAAAAGGAGTACTATTTACAGCAAACTCCTTAACACTTCCATCTGGTAAAGTAATTTTAATCATTTAATGTGAAATATTTTAAGTCTGCAAAGATATTAAAAACAATATTTCATACAATATATATGTACTTATTAGTTCTATTTATTTTTAATGAGGTTTTCTTTTATTCTGTAATAATGAATATTAAATAATCCTAAATAAATGTCATATTTATTTAGAATTGGGTAATTCTAATATTCTTGTTAACACAAAAACGTTTAAATCAAAAGTCTATCATTCTATGTTTTTAATAATCATTTTATGAAATAGTAAAACAAATACTGATAACAAGGAAGGTAATTAGAGTAAAGTTTATAGGATAAAAAGGTAAGAATTTTCAAAAGGAGGAGTGGTTCAGGTTAATTTAAAGGA
>NZ_MSCN01000002.1 GCF_002954685.1 Polaribacter porphyrae
AGAATATTACAATAATAATTACTAATATTAATAAATACGATATATATTATTCGTATAAACGATAAAACCTCATTCATATTGAATGAGGTTTTATTTTTAAAAGAAAGGCAGCGACCTACTCTCCCACATAAATGCAGTACCATCGGCGCTATTGGGCTTAACTTCTCTGTTCGGGATGGGAAGAGGTGAGCCCCAATGCTATAACCACCCTAAAAATTTAGTTATAAGTTATTGAGTTTTTAGTCGTTAGAATTTAACTAACTACTAGTTACTAATTACTGTTAACTCTTCAGTATTATACTGAAGTAATAAGTTAACATATGATAAAATGATATTGTTTGAATTAAAATAAAAAAAGAGTATCTCTTGCCCTCTTACGAGGGCAAGAAGCGTACATAAGTCTATGGGTTATTAGTACTACTCGGCTATGACATTACTGCCTTTACACCTATAGCCTATCAACGTTGTCATCTCCAACGACCCTTTAAAGAAATCTCATCTTGTGGTGGGTTTCGCGCTTATATGCTTTCAGCGCTTATCCCTTCCCGACGTAGCTACTCTGCTATGCTCCTGGCGGAACAACAGATACACTAGAGGTCAGTCCAACTCGGTCCTCTCGTACTAGAGTCAGATCCACGCAAATTTCTAACGCCCACAGCAGATAGAGACCGAACTGTCTCACGACGTTCTGAACCCAGCTCGCGTGCCACTTTAATGGGCGAACAGCCCAACCCTTGGGACCTTCTCCAGCCCCAGGATGTGACGAGCCGACATCGAGGTGCCAAACCCCCCCGTCGATATGAGCTCTTGGGGGAGATCAGCCTGTTATCCCCGGAGTACCTTTTATCCTTTGAGCGATGGCCCTTCCATGCGGAACCACCGGATCACTATGCTCTTGTTTCCAACCTGATCGACCTGTATGTCTTTCAGTCAAGCACCCTTATGCCATTGCACTCTACGCACGGTTACCAAGCGTGCTGAGGGTACCTTTAGAAGCCTCCGTTACTCTTTTGGAGGCGACCACCCCAGTCAAACTACCCACCAAGCACTGTCCTCATCTCTGAGTTAGACTCTAGATAAGCAAAGGGTGGTATTTCAAGGATGACTCCACAACGCCTAGCGACGCCACTTCAATGTCTCCCACCTATCCTACACATTACTTATCCAAAGCCAATACTAAGCTATAGTAAAGGTTCACGGGGTCTTTTCGTCCCGCTGCGGGTAATCGGCATCTTCACCGATACTACAATTTCACCGAGCTCATGGCTGAGACAGTGTCCAGATCGTTGCACCATTCGTGCAGGTCGGAACTTACCCGACAAGGAATTTCGCTACCTTAGGACCGTTATAGTTACGGCCGCCGTTTACTGGGGCTTCATTTCAGATCTTCGCCGAAGCTAAACCCTCCACTTAACCTTCCAGCACCGGGCAGGTGTCAGGCCTTATACATCATCTTTCAATTTAGCAAAGCCCTGTGTTTTTGATAAACAGTCGCCTGGACCTTTTCACTGCGGCCCATCCGAAGATGGGCGACGCTTCTCCCGAAGTTACGCGTCGATTTTGCCTAGTTCCTTAGCCATGAATCTCTCGAGCACCTTAGAATTCTCATCCCAACTACCTGTGTCGGTTTACGGTACGGGTTCTTATAATCTGAAGCTTAGAGGTTTTTCTTGGAAGCCTTTAGGCACACTATCCACTCATCCGAAGATTTGTGGTACTATCAACTTTCTCCAAGCCTTGCGGATTTACCTACAAAACCTATAAATACAGTCTTCAACGTACTATTCCGTCAGTACGCGGTGCTTTCAATACTCCGTCACCCCATCGCAATTATAAGAAGTACAGGAATATTAACCTGTTGTCCATCGACTATTCCCTTCGGATTCGCCTTAGGTCCCGACTAACCCTCAGCTGATTAGCATCGCTGAGGAAACCTTAGTCTTTCGGTGTGCGGGTTTCTCGCCCGCATTATCGTTACTTATGCCTACATTTTCTTTTGTAATCACTCCAGCATACCTCGCAGTACACCTTCTACGCAGATTACAATGCTCCCCTACCACTTTTACAAGTCCATAGCTTCGGTAATATGTTTATGCCCGATTATTATCCATGCTCGACCGCTCGACTAGTGAGCTGTTACGCACTCTTTAAATGAATGGCTGCTTCCAAGCCAACATCCTAGCTGTCTGGGCAGTCAAACCTCGTTTTTTCAACTTAACATATATTTGGGGACCTTAGCTGATGGTCTGGGTTCTTTCCCTCTCGGACATGGACCTTAGCACCCATGCCCTCACTGCTGAGAAACATTTTATAGCATTCGGAGTTTGTCAGGAATTGGTAGGCGGTGAAGCCCCCGCATCCAATCAGTAGCTCTACCTCTATAAAACTTTTACTCAACGCTGCACCTAAATGCATTTCGGGGAGTACGAGCTATTTCCGAGTTTGATTGGCCTTTCACCCCTACCCACAGGTCATCCAAAGACTTTTCAACGTCAACTGGTTCGGTCCTCCACTATGTGTTACCACAGCTTCAACCTGCCCATGGGTAGATCACTCGGTTTCGCGTCTACTACTACTAACTTAAGCGCCCTATTCAGACTCGCTTTCGCTACGGCTCCATGTCTTAAACATTTAACCTTGCTAGAAACAGTAACTCGTAGGCTCATTATGCAAAAGGCACGCCGTCACATCCGAAGATGCTCCGACCGCTTGTAAGCGCACGGTTTCAGGTTCTCTTTCACTCCCTTATTTAGGGTTCTTTTCACCTTTCCCTCACGGTACTAGTTCACTATCGGTCTCTCAGGAGTATTTAGCCTTACCGGATGGTCCCGGTGGATTCATACAGGATTACACGTGTCCCGCACTACTCAGGATACCACTATCAATAACTCAACTTACTTTTACGGGACTATCACCCTCTTTGGTCTGTCTTTCCAAACAGTTCTAATTTATTTAGCATTGAATATTGTGGTCCTACAACCCCAGTATTGCCGTAACAATACTGGTTTGGGCTAATCCGCTTTCGCTCGCCACTACTAACGGAATCACTTTTGTTTTCTCTTCCTCCGGTTACTTAGATGTTTCAGTTCACCGGGTTTGCTTGCTTTCGCATACTATGTCTTCAACATAGTGGGTTGCCCCATTCGGATATTCACGGATTATAAGGTATGTGCCCCTCCCCGTAACTTTTCGCAGCTTATCACGTCCTTCTTCGCCTCTGAGAGCCTAGGCATCCGCCATGCGCTCTTACTTAACTTATTGTACTTTTTGCTGTAATATCTCTATTACAACGAGCTCTTTTATATTTTTTATAAAATTTATTTTAGAATATCTCTATTCTAAATTCTCTATCTTTTTGATTCTTACGATATCATTTTACCAATATGTCAATGAACTGCGGCGTATCACTACTAACAAATTATTATCAGTTTTGATTTTTTTTATCCTTTAAGACAATTATTTATCTCAAAGAATCACCTTGTGGAGAATATCGGAGTCGAACCGATGACCTCTTGCGTGCAAGGCAAGCGCTCTAGCCAGCTGAGCTAATCCCCCATTTTCAGTTATGAGTTATTAGTTGTTAGTTATTAGTTGTGTCTCGTTTAATAAAAACTTAACTTATCAACAAGTAAAACTAAATTCCTCAACTTCTAAAATTTCCTTCTAAATAATAAACCTATTTGTAGTCTCGGGCAGACTCGAACTGCCGACCTCTACATTATCAGTGTAGCGCTCTAACCAGCTGAGCTACGAGACTATAATAGCTTAATATTCTTGTTTTTTAAAATTAACAGCAAAGAGTAAAATTTCCTTTGTAACTCACCATCTTTCTCTAGAAAGGAGGTGTTCCAGCCGCACCTTCCGGTACGGCTACCTTGTTACGACTTAGCCCTAGTTACCAGTTTTACCCTAGGCGGCTCCTTGCGGTGACCGACTTCAGGCACTCCCAGCTTCCATGGCTTGACGGGCGGTGTGTACAAGGCCCGGGAACGTATTCACCGGATCATGGCTGATATCCGATTACTAGCGATTCCAGCTTCACGGAGTCGAGTTGCAGACTCCGATCCGAACTGTGATATGGTTTATAGATTTGCTCTCTGTTGCCAGATGGCTGCTCATTGTCCATACCATTGTAGCACGTGTGTGGCCCAGGACGTAAGGGCCGTGATGATTTGACGTCATCCCCACCTTCCTCTCGGTTTGCACCGGCAGTCTCGTTAGAGTCCCCATCTTTACATGCTGGCAACTAACGACAAGGGTTGCGCTCGTTATAGGACTTAACCTGACACCTCACGGCACGAGCTGACGACAACCATGCAGCACCTTGTAACATGTCCGAAGAAAAGTCTATCTCTAAACCTGTCATACTACATTTAAGCCCTGGTAAGGTTCCTCGCGTATCATCGAATTAAACCACATGCTCCACCGCTTGTGCGGGCCCCCGTCAATTCCTTTGAGTTTCAATCTTGCGATCGTACTCCCCAGGTGGGACACTTATCACTTTCGCTTAGTCACTGAATCTAAATCCAACAACTAGTGTCCATCGTTTACGGCGTGGACTACCAGGGTATCTAATCCTGTTCGCTCCCCACGCTTTCGTCCATGAGCGTCAGTATATACGTAGTGGACTGCCTTCGCAATCGGTATTCTGTGTAATATCTATGCATTTCACCGCTACACTACACATTCTATCCACTTCCGTATAACTCAAGTCAACCAGTATCAAAGGCAGTTCCATAGTTAAGCTATGGGATTTCACCTCTGACTTAATTGACCGCCTGCGGACCCTTTAAACCCAATGATTCCGGATAACGCTTGCACCCTCCGTATTACCGCGGCTGCTGGCACGGAGTTAGCCGGTGCTTATTCTTACAGTACCGTCAAATTACTACACGTAGTAATGTTTCTTCCTGTATAAAAGCAGTTTACAACCCATAGGGCAGTCTTCCTGCACGCGGCATGGCTGGGTCAGAGTTGCCTCCATTGCCCAATATTCCTCACTGCTGCCTCCCGTAGGAGTCTGGTCCGTGTCTCAGTACCAGTGTGGGGGATCTCCCTCTCAGGACCCCTACCTATCATCGCCATGGTAAGCCATTACCTTACCATCTAGCTAATAGGACGCATAGCCATCTTTTACCGATAAATCTTTAATTAAAAACCGATGCCAGTTTTCAATACTATGAGGTATTAATCTTCATTTCTAAAGGCTATCTCTCTGTAAAAGGTAGGTTCTATACGCGTTACGCACCCGTGCGCCGGTCGTCAGCAAGTGCAAGCACTCCTGTTACCCCTCGACTTGCATGTGTTAAGCCTGCCGCTAGCGTTCATCCTGAGCCAGGATCAAACTCTTCATTGTATATTTTTAATATGTTAATGAATAAGTTTCAAAAGAATTTACATTAATAAATTAATGCGGTTATTCTACTCTTTGTTTACGCTGTCAATTTCAATATTTTCAATGAACTTGCTGAACTCATAATCTAAACATTTTTCAGCCTGATTATAATGACTCAACTTTTGTAGAAATGATAGAATCGAACTATCTAATTTTTATAAAATTATTCCAAAATCTCTTTGAACTTTCTCACTATCTCGTTTAGCGGGTGCAAATATATAAACTATTTTTATTATAACAACTAAAAATAAAATTATTTTTTATTTTTTTTAATCACTACACAACCCACTATTTAAAGAACTTTAATTCCCGAAAATTCGGACTGCAAAGATACACCAACTTTTTATTCCTAAACAAATAAATTATCAAAAAAATATAACTTTTTTTATTAGCATAACCATAACGCTTATTTTCAATTACATAGAAATATAAATGCATTAAATCTACACAATAAATAATTCAGTATGACTCTATAAGTATCAATATAATCAAGAAAAAAAACATACAAACCAAATAAAAAATCTTAAAACTTATTACAAATAA